>NZ_CP047898.1:3721887-4962517 GCF_009911795.1 Pseudarthrobacter psychrotolerans
GACCGCGAAGCCGGTGGCTGGACGGACGCCGGCGGCTGGGCCGGCGGTCGCCGGGCCGGCGCGGTCCGGGCAGGCTGGAGGCCGGCAGGGGCCCCGGCAACTCACCCACGGTCCCGGCCGAGGGGCGCGTAGTGGGGCCGGAAGCGGCGGTGCGGCACGCAGCAGGAATTCGAGGGCACAGCAACATGCCGCCGGTGGAATGACCCGGTTGATGTTCCTGGCCGCTTTTGTGGTCTTTGCCGTTTACGTGCTGCCGTATTGGGGGCGGTAGGACTGGTGGGCGCGGCGATCGGCCCGTATTGCAGGCGGCGGTAGGCTGGGAAGCGAAGACTTCGAATGGGGACAAACCATGACTGACCAGCCCACTCCACGCCGTGATTCGCCAGGGTCCGGCGCCCAGGAACCAGGCGATTCGCCGGCAGGATACGAGCCGCCGCAGTTTGTGCCGCCGCAGGGTCCCAGCATCCCGGCTCCACCTCTGTACGACCAGAATCAGTATGGCCAGAACCAGTACGGCCAGCCGGGCGATCCGTACGGCGCGGCATATGCCCAGCCAGCGAGCCCTTACGGCCAAGGCGCCAGCCCTTATGGCCAGCCGGCGTACGGGCAACCCGCCTACGGCCAGCCCTCTTATTACGGCATGCCGCAGCAGCCCAAGGGCCTGAGCATCGCCAGCATGGTCCTCGGCATTTCCTCGGTCATCCTTGGCTGGTTCATGATTCCGCAGATAGCCGCAATCATCACCGGCCATCTGGCCCTCCGCCGCGAACCGTCGGGCAAGGGCATGTCCATCACCGGGCTGGTCCTGGGCTACCTTTGCCTGCTGGGGTACGGAGCGTTCTGGCTGGTCCTCATTATCGGGCTGATGACGTACAGGTCCACCTACGGGTACTGACCCCGGTCGTAGCTGGCCCGCTCGGAGTCAGAAGGCGGGGCAGGCTGGCCCTTCGCGCCGCAGACTGCCAGGCAGCGGAAAGGCCCCCGGCAGGGGGCCTTTCTTCAGGTGGGCATGAATCACAAAATCAGACTCTCTCGCGCGTGCTCTCAGCGGCCGGTTCCTGGGCTTCGTGGGTCTTCCGGCGACGCGGGAAGGCCCAGAAGGTGAAGTCCTGGGCCGTGTAGTGCGGCTCCGGACGGTCCGGCGGTGTTTCCTGGCGCGCTTCGGGTTTCCGGTCGGCTTCTCTCTTGTTACGCCACCCGTATTCCTCCATTGATGAATAGCACATCACAAACCTCCTTATAGTGACTGCCCCTTAATCGTCCTCCGGATCGGCCCCGGAGTCGACACCCCGGGGCCCTCAATCCAGCCTCAGAAGCCGAGCTGGGCCGCCACCTGGAGCAGGAGCAGTTCCGATCCCGCTGGCCCCACGAGCTGGATTCCCATCGGCAGGCCATGTGCGGGTTGCCCGCCGGTCCAGTACACGGGAATCGTGATGGCCGGCAGGCCGCAGACGTTCACCATGGAGGACCACGGCGCGAATTCGCACTGCCTGCGGTAGTCGCCGTCGGCGTCCCAGGGCCATTCTGCGGCCGGCCACGGTTCGTCGCCGTGCGTGGCGCCGGTAAACCAGCCCACCGGGCGGGGCGTCTGCGCCAGGGCCGGCATCAGCATCAGGTCCCAGCCACCGTACTGCGTGATGGTGTCACGTTCGAATTGCCGGAGGAACGCCAGTGATTCGTTGAGCTTTGCTGCGCTGCGCTGTTGGGCCCGGCGCCTGAAAGTGCGGGTCAGCGGGGCCAGAAGCGCTTCGCGGTGCGGACTGATCCGGGCGGTTCCGATGGCGGCCGTCCACGCTGTGGTGAACGCGTCCGGGTAGCGGTTGTCGTAGCGGATGGCGGCTTCGCTGACGGCGTGCCCGGCATGTTCCAGCATGTCGCTGCCCGTCTGCAATGCCGCCAGGGCTTCCGTCTCCGTCGTGAACGGGAAGGTGGTGGACCAGGGGCTGTCCAGGGACATGCCGATGCGCAGCGGGCGCGGTTCGTGTCCCGCAGCGTCGAGATAACTGTTGTCACGAGACGGCACCAGGGCATCCATCAGCAGGGCCGCGTCGGCTGCGCTGCGGGCCAGGGGCCCCGCCACCACCAGACGGGCGGGATCGCCGGAACTTTCGCCGGACGGCACCACACCACGGCCGGGTTTGAGACCCACCAGGCCGCAGGCGGCGGCCGGGATACGGACCGAACCTCCGCCGTCGGTCCCTGGCGCGAACGGAAGCAGGCCCGCCGCCACCGCGGCAGCGCTGCCCCCGGAGGAACCGCCGGAACTCCGGCTCGGGGCATGCGGATTGCGCGACGGCGGTGCGATGCGGTTCTCGCTGTATGCCGTGAGTCCAAACTCCGGAACCTGCGTCTTACCCAATGAGACAACGCCAGCGGCCTTGAGGACTGCGGCCAGGGTGCCGTCGGCGGGTGCCGGTTTGTGGTCAAGGGCAGCGCTGCCGTGAGTGGTCACCACGCCGGCGACGTCGGTCAGGTCCTTGAACGCCACCGGCATGCCATGCAGGAGCGGCAGTCCGTCCGTGCTGGCCCCGGAGACCCCCACGGAGTCGGTTCCGACGTCTTTGCGGAACCGGACGTACCGGGCATCGGCGGCGGCTGCATCGGCCATCGCCAGCTCTGCCGTGACCGTGACAAAGGCGCCCAGCAACGGATTCTGGTCTGCAATCCGGGCCAGGAAATGTCTAGTAGCGTCCCGCGCTGAAAGCTCGCCTGCGCGGAGCGCATCCCGCAGTTGGACGGCGGTCAGTTCGTGGATGTCAGCGGTGGAACCGGTGGCCTGCGCAGCTGGCAAAGCTCCTCCTCAGGATCATTTAGAAGCGTAGCCTGCGTCGGCCTTCGGCAGGCGAGGCAGGACGGCTGGCGCTAGGCTGGAAGGAGACCCGTGATTCTCCGAAAAAGGACTCCCATGAGCGATTTCGATTCTGTGCCTGTCAACGACGTCCCGGCCGACGCCTTGATTCTGGACGTCCGCGAAGACTACGAATGGGTAGCCGGACATGCCGAGGACGCTCTGCATATCCCTCTTGATCAGCTTCCGGCGCGGCTTGGCGAACTGGACCCGGACCAGGACGTTTACGTCATCTGCCGCACGGGCGGACGGTCCTTCCGTGCTGCGCAATGGCTCACCGGGCAGGGCTATACCGCCATCAATGTGGCAGGCGGAATGGACCAGTGGCTCGAGTCCGGCAAGCCGCTCGTGTCCGATAACGGCCTCAAGCCCCTCGTTCTGTAGTTCAACCCCAACCTGTGTCCATCACCCAAGAGGAATCCATGCCCGCGACGCCCGTTACGTACACCTTCCTCGGGCCTGAGGGCACATTCACCGAGGCGGCACTGATGCAGGTTCCGGATGCCGCGCAAGCCACCCGCATCCCGGCCTCCAACGTTAACGCGGCGCTGGACATGGTCCGCGACGGCTTTGCGGACGCAGCGATGGTCCCCATTGAGAATTCGGTGGAAGGCGGGGTAACCGCCACCTTGGACGCTATCGCCGGCGGGCAGGAACTCCGGATCATCCGCGAAGTCCTGGTGCCCATCAGCTTTGTGCTGGTGGCCCGGTCTGGCGTGGAGCTGGAGGACATCCGCCGGATCTCCACGCACGGCCATGCCTGGGCGCAGTGCCGGCTCTGGGTGGAAGCGAATATTCCAGGTGCAGAATATGTTGCAGGCTCGTCCACCGCGGCGGCCGCAATGGGGCTCCTGGGCGGCGACGCCCACTACGACGCCGCGATCTGCGCGCCCATAGTGGCACAGGAGCAGCCGGGGCTGTCCGTCCTGGCGGAGAATATCGGCGACAACCCGGGTGCGGTGACCCGGTTCATCCTGGTGAGCAGGCCGGGAACCCTGCCCGAACGGACCGGTGCGGACAAGACCACCGTCGTCGTCCCGCTTCCGGAAGACCGCCCGGGTGCGCTGATGGAAATCCTGGACCAGTTCGCAACGCGCGGCGTGAACCTCAGCCGGATCGAATCCCGGCCTACGGGTCAGTACCTTGGCCACTACTTTTTCAGCATCGACGCCGACGGGCATATCGCGGATGCCCGTGTGGCTGACGCCTTGGCAGGGCTTCACCGCATTAGCCCGGCCACCCGCTTCCTGGGCTCCTATGGGCGGGCAGACGCCCAAAGCTCCAGCGTCGCGCAACATACCTCTGACGAGGCATTCCGGGCCGCGCATGAATGGGTCGGGCAGATTCTGCAGGGGAATGAACGCGGCTTGACCATGCCCTAGGCTTCGCCCACAGCGTAGGTCAAGGTACTTCCGCGGGGTAGTTACTGTGCGTATGCTTGCTTGATCCACTTGGGGGATGGCCCCTAACGAAGGGAGCAGGTCATGAGTACCAGCAGCACAGACAATGACGGCCAGGGCATGATCGTTAACCCTAAGCCCGCAGTCGACAATCAGGACTGGGACGGCGACGACGCAGACCGCGCTGACCGCCTGCGCTTCGAAGAGGAACAGGCCATGATCCGCGAGCAGTCCGAGGCGCGTGCCGCGAAGGCCGCCGCAGAGGCTGAATCGGTCAAGAAGGCAACCGCCTGAGAGCAGGCCTGCTTAGGCCTGCTGGCCTTTCACCCTTATCAGGAGGGACCGCGGCTCCACCCGGACGGTGAGCTTGGTGGCCAGCCCTGACGTGTCGCCGTCGATTTGTGTGGGCATGGGCTCCGGGCACTTGACGACGATTCGGCCGGCCCGGTACATCGTCATAAAGGGCAGGTTGCCCTTGTGTTTGAAGAGGATTTTCGCGTACATGGCCAGCCAGCCGATGGCGCTGCGGGGGCTCATGACCACCACGTCCAGCATGCCGTCGTCGATCATGGCTTCCGGGATGAAATCGATCCCGCCCGGGACCAGTCCGCAGTTGGCAAAGAGCACGCTGCGGATGTTCCGGACCTGCTCCGGCTTGTCATCCAGCGCGACTGATACCTTCCTGCGCCGCCCGGGCAGGTGGCGCATTCCGGCCTCGGTATAAGCCAGCCAGCCCACGGCTTTCTTGAGGCCGTCATTGGTGTCGGCGAGAATTTCGGCGTCCATGCCGATCCCGGCGATCACCAGGAACGCGTGCTCGGAGGAGTGTCCTGTGCGGGAATTTTCGATGCCCATCCGCGCGGTGTCGATGTAGCGTTGGCGGCCGAAGAGCGCTGTCTGCACGTTGGCGTGGAGGTCATTGACATCCAGATCGACGTTCCGCGCCAGGAGGTTTCCCGTCCCCAGCGGAATCAGGCCCATGGCCACATCCGTACGCGCGAGGGACTCAGCCACCACCCGCACAGTACCGTCGCCACCGCCCACCAGAACGACGTCGGCCTTGTAGTCCAGCGCCGACCGGGCCTGGGAGTATCCGGGGTCATCGGCGGTCGTCTCGAGGAAAAGGGGCTCGTCCCAGCCAGCCGTCAGGCAGGCGCGCCGGATGGCTTCCTTCGCTTCGGGGGCGCGCGCCTTGACAGGGTTGAGGATGACGGCAACGCGCTGCTGGGTGAGGCCGGTCTCGTGTGCTTCTTCGTTGACGGCGCTGCGGATGTGCAGGGCTTTGAGCTTCCGCACGCCCCACCAGCTGGAGACGGCGAAAGCCAGCGCCGCCGCGCTCAGGACGTAAAGAAGCCAGTCGTTCATGGTGCTTCAACAGTATCCCGGTCGCGGCGCTGCGATTCCCCTGTCCGGCCGGGCAGCGTTGGTTCCGCCGGATTCGATACTCTTGTCTGGTGATCGACGTAAAAGACCTCAGCGAAAACCCGGACAAGTTCCGTGCCAGCCAGCGCGCCCGCGGCGCAGACGAATCAGTGGTGGACGCGATCATCGCCGCAGACTCCGCCAGGCGGGCCGCGCTGATCAGGTTTGAAAACCTCCGCGCCGAACAGAACGTCTTCGGCAAGAAGGTGGCGCAGGCCAAGGGCGACGAGAAGAAGGCCCTGCTCGCCGAGGTCAAGGAACTGGCCAACACTGTGAAGGCCGCATCGGCGGAAGCGGACGCTGCCCAGGCCAAGCAGGACGAACTGCTGCGAACCATCCCGAACCTTATTGAGGACGGCGTCCCCGAGGGCGGCGAGGACGACTACGTGGTGGTCAAAACCGTTGGCACCCCCCGCGAGTTCCCCGATTTCGAGCCGAAGGACCACCTGGAAATCGGTGAGCTGATCGGCGCGATCGACATGGAGCGCGGCGCCAAGGTGTCCGGCTCTCGCTTCTACTTCCTGCGCGGTGTGGGAGCACGCCTGGAGATGGCCTTGCTGCAGATGGCCATGGACCAGGCCATCGAGGCCGGCTTTGTTCCCATGATCACGCCCACCCTGGTGCGCCCCGAAACCATGCAGGGCACCGGTTTTGACGTAAAGCACGACGCCGAGATCTACCGTCTCGCCGAGGACGACCTTTACCTGGTGGGCACCTCTGAGGTTGCCCTGGCCGGCTACCATGCGGACGAGATCCTGGACCTGACGGGCGGCCCCATCCGGTTCGCCGGGCAGAGCTCCTGCTACCGCCGCGAGGCAGGCTCGCACGGCAAGGACACCCGCGGCATCATCCGCGTGCACCAGTTCAACAAGGTGGAGATGTTCGTCTACACCACGGTGGAAAAGGCCGCAGCCGAACACGAACGGCTCCTGGCCTGGGAAGAGGAGATGCTGGCCAAGTGCGAGCTTCCCTACCGCGTCATTGACACTGCCGCCGGTGACCTCGGCATGTCCGCGGCCCGCAAGTTCGACTGTGAAGCCTGGGTCCCCACCCAGGGCGCCTACCGTGAGCTCACGTCCACCTCGAACTGCACCACGTTCCAGGCCCGCCGCCTGAACATCCGCGAGCGTGTAGTCAACGACGAAGGTGTAGCCAAGGGCACCCGTGCCGTGGCCACGCTGAACGGCACGCTGGCCACCACCCGCTGGATCGTGGCCATCCTGGAGCACCACCAGAACGCCGACGGCTCGGTCAACGTCCCGGCCGCGCTGCAGAAGTACCTGGGTGGGATGGAAGTCTTCCCGGTCCTCTAGCTTTCGAGGATTCGCGGAAAATCCCCGTCACGTGGTCCATTCCCCCGGTAACGCGCGGCGGATTAGGCCACGCGGCGGGGATTTTTGCGTCCTGACTCCGGCAGCTTCGAGTTTCCGCCGCAACACCTCCGGGTCGGTAACGGCTTTCCAGTCCCAACGAACGACGGTGTAGCCGAGCGCCCGCAGCCGATCCTCGCGCTTTTTCTCCGCCAGAACCGTTTCCCGCGCGCTGCGGCCGCCGAGGAGTTCGTCGTCGAGATACTTGGAGTCGCCGTCGAACTCCCCAATGACGCCGTAATCCGGCCAGAAAAAGTCTGTCCGCGCAATGAAACCTTCATGGTCATAGAAGGAATGTTGCAGGACCGGAGCCGGGAGCCCCAAAACGTGGATGAGTGCCCGGCTCCGGGACTCCCCGACGGATTCCGACGCCGCGTCAGCCAGTTCGAGCACCTCCAGGATCCGACGGCGTTTGGCAGCTGAAGCGAGACCGGCCGCCGCATGCTGCACATCGGTCCGGGTGAGGCCTTCGCCTTCCTTGCGCCGGTTCCCCAGCGCAGCGTCCATGATGGCCACGGACTCAGGAAGTTCCAGCCGGCCAACACAATCCATGACTGTCTGAACCAGTGATGTCACACCGAACCCACGTGTGCCAACGACGTCGGATTGCCAGTGATGACGGGAGAGCCCGTAACCGCGCACGTCTTCCAATCCGGTGCGGCCTGTCTTCGGATCCCTTGCGGCCCGGGTAGTCGGCGGGAGTTTACCCGCCTTGTGGGGTGATGGAGTGAGGATGTGGATGTAGTCAGGGACCTTCGGGCTGGGCAATCGCCAGGCACGCAGGGCGGTCAAGTAGCAGAAATCTACCGCGGGATCAGAGGCCGCCACGGCTGCCACTGTGGCTGCATAACGTTCCCAGGCCTTGAGGGCGAGCCAGGCAGGCTTGCTGTAGTAGACGCCCGTTCTGACCCGGATGAGCTCGCCCCTGCCGTAGGCGCGGCTCAAGCCACGGCTACTTCCCGTGAGGGCGCGTCTGCGGCTGGCGAGGATCAGGGCTGGAGGGGCGGATTCCATGGTCTAATGCTCAACTGACCGCCACAGCTCGGCCAGACCCGCCTACTCGGATGTGGATAAGTCTCAGTAATTCCCCACCGGGTGAGCTTCTCCCCGTGCCATGCGGCGGGGAATTGACCGCGGGGCGGGGAATGTACGGCTGCCAGGCGGGCGGACAGCGTGCCGAAGGTTAATACTCACACCGGGGATAACCTGTGAGTATTAACCGGCTGTTCATGGGCCCTGTGGCCTGCGTCCTAGCCGGTATCGGGGGTCTCTGGTCTACTGGATGTATGACTACATTGACTGAAACCACAGTCGCTGGCATCGACGACCAGCGGATCGCAAGCGAAAACAGCACCACCAAGTTCATGGTTGCCCTGGACGTGGACGGAACCCTGGTGGACCACGACGGCCACATGTCCGTTCCCGTCCGGGAGGCCGCCCAGGCCGTGGTCGCGGCAGGGCATGACGTTCTGATCGCCACCGGCCGCTCGCTGAACGCCACGCTGCCCATCATCGAGCAGATCGGCATCGACAGCGGTTACGCCGTCTGCTGCAACGGCGGTGTGACCCTCCGGCTGGATCGGGACCTGGCTGACGGCTACGAAATCATCCACAAGGCCACCTTCGATCCTGCCCCGGCGCTGCGGGCGTTGCGGGAGAAGCTGCCCACCGCCAAGTATGCGCTGGAAGACGAGGACGGCAACTTCCTGTCCACGGAACGATTCCAGGATGCCAGCTTCGGCGTCGAGGCGATCGGCGTTGACTTCCAGACACTGCTGGAAGCCACCGCCGTCCGGCTGGTGGTGTTCAGCACCGAAAACACGCCTGAGGAATTCTCCGCAACCATCAAGGAGATCGGCCTGGCCGGCGTTACCTACTCTGTTGGCTGGACCGCGTGGCTGGACATCGCCGCGGCGGGCGTCACCAAGGCCAGCGCGCTGGAACGTCTCCGCGGCCACTTGGGGACTGAACCCCACAGCACCGTGGCCATTGGCGACGGCCGCAACGACATCGAAATGCTGGGCTGGGCCGGACGTGGGGTCGCCATGGGCCAGGCCCCGGAGGAAGTCATCGCCGCCGCGGACGAGGTCACGCATTCAGTGTTCGACGACGGCGCCGCGCACGTGCTGCGCAGCCTCCTGGCGTAGGGCTGCTTCCGCCGCAGCATTGCCCGGAGTTTTTGTCCAGATAGTGCCGCCAAATCACTCCCAAACGGGCATTATCTGGACAAAAACTCGTGGGGCTTGCCAACCCTTAGGCCTCGTCGAACCAGCCGCGGGCGGGGTTGCTCACGGCCGGGACCGAACGGTGCAGCTCGGGCTGGGCCGCCCAGCGCACGCCGTTGGCGAGGACCCGCTGGATCTGCGGGTGGTGGTACACCGGGTATTCCTGGTCGCCGGGGCTGAAGTAGAAGATCCGGCCCTTGCCGCGGGTGAACGTGACACCGGACCGGAACACCTCGCCGCCGGCGAACGAGCTGATGAAGATCAGGTCGTCGGGGTCCGGGATGTCGAACAGCTCGCCGTACATCTCCTGCTCGGGGATGACGATGGGGCTGTCCACACCCTCGGCGATGGGATGCGACGGCTTGACGGTCCATACCAGCTCGCGTTCGCCCTCGTTCCGCCACGCCAGGGAGCAGCTGGTGCCCAGCAGCCGCGTGAAAACTTTGGCGAAGTGCCCCGAATGGAGCACGATGAGCCCCATCCCGCCAAGGACGTGACGGTGGACGCGTTCGACGACGGCCTCACTCACCTCGGCGTGCGCCATGTGGCCCCACCACAGCAGGACGTCGGTGTCGGCCAGGATGTCCTCGTCGAGGCCGTGCTCATCGTCGGTGGCCAGGACCGCCGTCGTGATCTCGGCGTCCGGGTAGTAGGAGCGCAGCCCGGCCGCGATGGCGCCGTGGATGCCGTCAGGGTAGATCTCCCCGATGTGGGACGGCTCGTTGAGGGCCTCGTGGACGCCCTCGTTCCAGACCCGGATTCTCAGTTTGTCGTTCATTAGAGACGAACCTCCCTCTGCTCCTGCGCCGACTGGTAGCAGGCGTCGATGATTTGGGCCCGGTAGAGCGCCTGGGATCCGTCGTGCCGGGCCCATCCGTCCGCACTGCCGCGCACTGCCGCCACGAAGTCGTCCACCACGGCCTGGTGCGCCTTGCCGGGCAGGGCCTGCGGTACGTAGTCGGCGTTTTCGCCGTCCTTTTCCGTAAAGACCCTCAGCGTACCCACAGGTGCCAGCGGGGTGCCCTGCACCTTGAGCTCCGCTCCGCCGTCGGTCCCGTAGACCATAAAGTCCAGGACGTCATCCGTCTCCCGGTAGCTGGCCCAGCCGGCCTCTATCAGCAGCGTCGCGCCGCCTTCCAGCCGCAGGAACGCGGACGCGAAGTCTTCCACCTCGAACGCGTGGCTGCTGCCCATCGCGGTGTAGCGGTCGTTGCCGCCCCGGCCGCGGGGGCCCAGCTCTGAATGGGTGGTGGCGGACACTGCCACGACTTTCGGTTCGCCGAGCAGGTGTAGGGCATAGTCGAGAGCATGAACGCCGATGTCGGCAAGTGGCCCGCCGCCTGCGAGCTCGGAGTTGGTGAACCAGCTCCCCAGCATCGGGATCCCGGAGCGCCGCAGCCAGGATGCCTTGGCGTAGTACGGGCGGCCCAGGCCGCCGTCGTCTATCACTTCCTTGAGCGCCTGGATGTCACCACGGCGGCGGTGGTTGAAGGCAACATCCAGGACGCGCCCTGCCTTGCGGGCGGCGTCCACCATGGCCTGGCCTTCGACGGCGTTGCGCCCGATCGGCTTTTCGCTCAGCACGTGCAGGCCCCGTTCCAGGGCGGCGATGGCGATGGGTGCGTGCAGGAAGGTAGGCACTGCCACGCTGATCGCGTCCAGGCCGCCGTGTTCCAGCATCTCTTCCCAGCCGGCGAAGGCGTTCGGTATGGAGTATTCGGCCTGCAGTGAGTCGCGGAGGTCCTGTTCCATCCCTGCCAGCGACACGATGCGGACGCCTGCCAGGGAATCGTAGGCCTTGAGGTGCTGCTGTCCCGCCCAGCCAATGCCGACGACGCCCACCCTCAGTTCTTCGACTCGTGGTTCTTCCAGGGCAGAAGCCTGCTGGCCGGGAGACTGCTCGTTGCTCACGGATGTTTCCTTTTCTTGTGTTGTTTGGAACTTGAGTGGTTGGGTATTAGCCCTTGACGGCGCCGGCGGTCATGCCGGACACGATGCGCTTCTGACACACCAGCACGAGGATGACGAGCGGGACCGTGATGATCACCGACGCGGCACTGATGGTGCCCAAAGGCTGGTCAAACTCGCTGGTTCCGCTGAAGAACGCGATCGCAACCGGGACCGGACGGGCCTCCGGCGAGGTGGTCAGCGTGACGGCGAGCAGGAATTCGTTCCACACGGAGATGAACACCAGGATGGCCGTCGTCGCAAGGCCGGGGACCGCCAGGGGCAGGATGACCTTGCGGAAGGCGGTGAACGGTGTGGCACCGTCCATGTACGCCGATTCCTCGAGCTCACGCGGGATCTCCTTGAAGAAGGAGGTCAGCGTGTAGATCGCCAGCGGCAACGCGAACGTCAGTTTCGGGATAATCAGGCCCAGGAGCGTGTCATAAAGGCCGATTTCGCGCCAGATCGCGAACATCGGGGCCGCAATGGCGATGGCAGGGAAAGTGGTGACTGAGAGGATGAGGGTCAGGATCATGGCTTTGCGGCGCATCTTCAGCCTGGCCAGGGCGTAGGCGGCGAAGGAAGCGAACACCAGCGCCACCGTTGTGGTGACGACGGCGATGATCACCGAGTTGCGCAGGGCCAGGAGGAACTCCGGGTTCTGGAACACCACCAGGTAGTTCTCGAACGTGGGCTGGCTCGGGAAGAGTTCGCCCTTGGACAGGCTCACGCCCTTCTTGAGGGAGGTGTTGACCAGCCAGTAGAACGGTATGAGCGAGAAGCCCATAACGGCAAAGACGAAGACCCATACGAGCGGGTGCAGCTTCTCCTCGCCGCGGAGCCTGCGCTTCGGTGACCGGCGCTTCGGTGACTGACCGGGGGCGGCGGGTGCCGCCGTCGTGCGCTTTGCAGTCAGGGTGCTCATTGTTCCTCCTTAGCGACTTCGCGGATGTTGCCCCCGGCGAAGCGGATGTACACCACGGAAACGGCCATGACGGTGAGGAAGGTCAGGATGGACAGCGCCGATCCTTCGCCCACCAGCCGGTTTTCGCGCAGCTGGGTGTAGGCCAGCATCGACATGGACTCGGTGCCGTTGGCGCCGCGGGTGAGCACAAACGGCAGGTCGAAGACGCGCAGGGCATCCATGGTGCGGAAGATCGCCGCGAGCACAATCGCAGGACGCAGCAGTGGCAGGGTGATGTGGACGAAGGCCTGCCACTTGGTGGCGCCGTCGAGTTCTGCCGCCTCGTAGGTCTCGGCCGAGATGACCTGCAGGCCGGCCAGGATGAGGAGGGCCGCGAACGGCGTCGTTTTCCAGACGTCTGCCAGGACGATCACGGCCATCGCGTAGCCGTGCTCGCCGAGCCAGACGACGTCGCCGCCCGGCAGGCCCAGCGTGGAGAGGACGTTGGTGACCAGGCCGAGGTTGGGCGCGAACATCGTTTGCCAGGTGATGGCGCTGACCACCGTCACCACCGCGTAGGGCAGCAGGACCACGGTGCGCAGGAGTGCGCGGCCCTTGAACGCGAGGTTGAGCAGCAGCGCCATGGCAGTGCCGAGCACCAGCTCGAGGGAGACCGATAGTCCTGCGAAGAGGAAAGTCTGGCCGAAGGCCGCCCACCAGTGCGGCCCGCTGAGCGCCGTGATGTAGTTTTCCAGCCCGACGAAGCGGGACAAGCCGGCGGTGCGGACGCTGTACTGGTTCAGGGACAGCCAGAGCGCGTAGCCGATGGGGACCGCCGCCACCAGGGCCATCAGGACCAGGGACGGAGCGGTCATCCGGACCGCGACCCGCCGCTCCGCCCGGTCGCGGCCGTTCACGCCGCGACTGTTCACCCCGCGACTGTTCACCCCGCGGCCGGGGGAAAGGGACTTGGTTGCCATGATCAGAAGCTCGCCTTTGCGGTCTTGATCTCTTCGGCCATCGTCTTCACGGCGTCCTCGGCGGATGCAGTGCCGGAGAGGACGGCGTAGACGTTCTTGTAGATCGCTTGGGAGATCTGCGGGTAGACCGGGGAGATCGGGCGAGGTTTGGAGCCTTTGACGGAGGCGAGCAGTTCGGTGGCGAACGGCATCTTCGCCAGGACTGCCGCATCGGAGTAGGCAGCCTCATTGACCGGGGCCTGCGAGAACTCCATGGCCACGTGCTTCTGCCAGTCCGGGGTGGTGGCGAAGTCGATGAAGGCCACAGCCCCGGCCGGGTTTGTGGAGTGGGCCGAGATGGCCAGGTTCCAGCCGCCCAGGACGCCGGAGGCCTTGCCGCCTTCCCATGCCGGAAGCGGAGCCACGCCGAAGGTGCCGGCCAGCGGGGTGGCGTTGAGCAGGCGGTAAACGTGCGGCCAGTTGCGCTGATACCCGAAGTTGCCGGACTCGTAGGCCAGCCGGGCCGGGTCCTCGTTGTAGGTCAGAACCGCCCGCTCCGCCGAACCGTCCTTGAGCCCCTTGGCCATGAAGTCGAGCACCTCACGCGTCTCCGGCGAGTCGATGGTGACCACGCCCTTGTCGTCCAGCACCTCTCCGCCGGCGCTGTAGAGCATCTCCAGGAAGTTGACCGTGAGGCCCTCGTACTGCTTGCCCTGGTAGACGAAGCTGTTACCAGGGCTCTTCGCAGCCTCAGCGTAGAGCTGCTGCCAGGTCTCCGGCCTGGCCACCTTGTCCTTCTGGTAGTACACGAGTCCAGCATTGGTGAAGAACGGCGAAGCCCAGTACTTGTCCTCGTACTTTGCGGTCTCCACGGTGGAGGGGATGAGCCGGTCCATATTGGCCTCGACCAGCTTGGTCTGGTCCAGAAGCCAGCCCTGGGAGGCGAACTCGGAGGTCCAGATGACGTCCGTGAGGAAAATATCGCATTCGCTGGACTTGCCCTCGAGCCGCTGCACGGCCTGCGTGCGGGCCTCGTCAGTGGTCGCGCCGATCTCGGTGTATTTGGCGGTGACCTTGCCGTTCGCCGTCGTAAAGGCTTCCGCCGTGCCCTTGTAGATGCCGGAGGCATCCTTGCCGCCGCAGATGTTGATGCTGCCGCTGGCACCAGCCGCCGACGCCGGATCGGCAGCCGCCGCGTTTGCCGCACCCGGGGTGGCCGCGCCGCCACCGCATCCGCTCATCAGCAGGCCCGCAGCCATGGCCGCGGCGGCTGCGGCCGTGAGGCGCACGCCCCGCCGGGAATTGCCCTGCAGGGCGGTCGTGCGCGCAACAGCCTTGGATGGTGCGGTGTCCTCCTGGAGCGGAGAAGATGGTCGAATCAAGTCCACAAGTGGCTCCTTTGCCGGGCTGGCTTCCATTTCAGTTTTCTATTTGGAATCGATTCCAAATTCATGACAAGCATCTGGCGGACAACGTTTGGAATCGATTCCAAAGTAGTGTGACAGGCGCCACGCGAGACTGTCAACCCCTCGTGTTAGTTCCTTGTCGAGTCCCGAACCACGAGTTCATGGGGGAGGAAGGTCCGGCCGCGGCGATGTACTCCCGGCACTGTCATCCGCGCGAAGAGCTCTTCGAAGGCCAGACGGCCCATGTCATACGCCGGCTGCCTGATTGTGGTCAGTTCCGGGACGCACATTTCCGCCTGTACTGAGTCGTCAAAACCTGCCACAGCGATGTCGTCGGGCACACGCAGCCCGGCGTCGGTGATTTCCCGGACGCAGCCGGCGGCGACAGTATCGCTGCCGCAGAACACGGCGTCGGGAAGGGGGTCTATCTTCAGCAATTTCCTGGTCAGGCGACGTCCGGTGTGGAAGTCGAACTCACCTTCCACGAACAGCGTCTGGTCCGGCGACAAACCAGCTTCGGCGGCCGCCTGGCGAAAGCCTTCCTCGCGCAACCGGCCAGAGCGGGCGGCTCTGTTGCCAATCATCGCCAAGCGGCGGCCGCCGGTTTCAATGAGGTGCCGCGTGATGTCGAAGGCGGCCTGCCGGTCATCGATGGATACGCCGAACGCCGCCTCGGAGTCGGCGATCTCGCAGACCTGGACAACGCTCAGCTGCTCAGCCATTTCGTCAACGTCCTCATCCGGCATCGTTGGCGAAAACATAATCAGCCCGTCCACGGACCCGTTTCGCAGCATGTCCACCAACTGCTGCTCCCGTTCCGGGTCCCCGGACGTCGGAGCGATGAGGCTGACATAGCCCGCCGATGCCGCGGCGTCGCCGACGCCTCGGAAGGCTTCACTGATGATGGGCGAGTTCAGGTTCTTGGCGAGGGCCAGGATGCGCATGGTCCGGTCCCGGCGCAGGTCGCGGGCAGAAGCGAGAGGCCGATAATTGAGCTGGCGGATGGCCGCTGTGACCTTTTCCTTGCTCGACTCGCTGACGGCCGGACTCTTGTTCAGGACGCGGGACACGGTTCCGACTGACACTCCTGCTGTCCTAGCGACGTCCTGGACTGTCGCTCGCGCCATTCGGTTGTCCTTCCGCGACCAGTGCCGCTGGTCCTTGCTGCCATGCCGTGCCGTGCTGCGGCCGGTTTTTCCTCAGCATAGCCGCACGAGGGCGCCGACCATGATCCGCGAGGACGCCGCCAGCCGAAACGAATCGGACCGGGGGCGTCCAGCTACGACATCGTGACCTTCACGGCCATGGGGGCGGTCATCGGCGCCATGCAGTAACGGCGCCCTGCAAGCGGCCCCTTTCAGCAACAGGCCCGTTTCAGTGGCAGGCGGCGTGAGCTGACTGCGTTCAGCGCACCTCAAGGATGAGACCCAGCAACCGTGCGGCGGCGGGACGGGCAGCGTGTTCCTCGGTCCATTGGGCCCTGGCCACTGCTTTGCTGACGGCCTGCGTGGTGATGCCGAGTTCCTGCGCCACGGCCTTCTGCTGCCCGCGCACGCCCGGCGTCATGAGGTCCAGGACGCGCCATTCAGCCCCGGATCTGTCCCGCACAATGTGGCCCAAAAGCCGCAGCACTGCCTCGGCTTCGTGGGCGACGTCCGCCAGCGGTCCTTCCACGGCAACCGGGATGCGTTCTTTGCTGTTCCGGAGCCGGTCCACCGCGCGCCGGGCATAGATCAGGCCGTGGCCGGAGGCATCCTTGATCTGGTTGGGAAGCGGCTCGTTAACCGGCCCGACGCCGAGTCCCACGTACCAGGAGCCGCAGCGCAAGGCGATCAGGGCGGCCTCCACGGCCTGGTGCGGGCAGTCCACAATGCCCTGGACTTCATCCTCCACAGACCGGTCGAAATCCAGGCGCGCGGGTATGTGCCGCAGGTCCTTCAGCAACTGAGGGACGCGGTCGCCGTCGCGCCGGCTATCGGTCTGGTTGATGGTCAACGTGAACATGTGAAACACAGACTACCGGTTAGCAGTTGGCCCAAGGCAAGTCGGAAAGGAGTCCCCAGGAGCAGGGTTGTGCAGCGCACCGATAGGTGTTGCGATGGAGGCTCAGCTGCCGACGGCGGCGCGCAGCTACGTGAGGATGGTCATGGCCGGCAGCATGGGGCAGGACAACTTGGGGCAGGAAACACTGGACCTTGTGGACCGTTGGTGGCGGGCCGCGAACTACCTTTCCGTGGGACAGATCTACCTGCGCTCAAATCCGCTGCTGCGGGAACCCCTCGCCGCGGACCACACCAAATCCAGGCTCCTGGGCCACTGGGGCACCACTCCCGGGCTGAACTTTGTCTACGCACACCTGAACCGCGTGATCCGCCGCGACTCGCAGGAAATGCTCTTCGTTGCCGGCCCGGGCCATGGCGGTCCTGCTGTAGTGGCGAACGCCTGGCTCGAGGGCACGTACTCCGAAATCTACGGCCAGGTGGGCCCTGACGAGGCAGGAATGGCCGAACTCTTCCGCCAGTTTTCCTACCCCGGCGGCATTCCCAGCCACGCGGCGCCGGAGACCCCGGGGTCCATCAGCGAAGGCGGCGAACTCGGGTACGCGCTGGCTCACGCCTACGGGTCCGTGTTCGACAACCCCCAGCTGATCACCGCCGTCGTGATCGGCGACGGCGAGGCCGAAACGGGGCCGCTCGCGGCGAGCTGGCACTCGCACAACTTCCTGGATCCGGCCGCGGACGGTGCCGTCCTGCCCATCCTGCACCTGAACGGCTACAAGATCGCCAACCCCACCATCCTGGCGCGCATGCCGCAGGAACAGCTGGAGCAGCTGCTGCGCGGTTACGGCCACGAACCGTATTTCGTGACCGTCCATGACCCGGACAATACGGAGCAGGCGCACCGGGACTTCGCTGCCGCCGTCGACGCCTGCCTGGCCGGGATCCGCGCTATCCAGGACTCCCGCCGGGGCAAGGCGGGCAAGACTGGCGGGGCGGACGGGGAAGCGCACGACGGCGGCACTACAGCCGGTGCCCCCGGAAACGGCGCTGCGCCGCACTGGCCCATAATCGTGCTGCGCTCGCCCAAGGGCTGGACGGGGCCGCGGATAGTGGACGGGCTGCAGGTGGAGGGCACCTGGCGCAGCCACCAGGTCCCGCTGGCCGAAGTCCGCACCAACGGCGCCCACCTCAAGCAGCTGGAAGAGTGGCTGAAATCGTACCGCCCGGAGGAACTGTTCGACGGCGACGGCCGGCTCCGGCCCGACGTCGCGACCAATACCCCAGCCGGGAACCTCCGGATGAGCGCCACCCCGCACGCCAACGGCGGGCTCCTTCGCACACCGCTGAAGCTGCCCGCCTACGCCGCCCACGCCGTCGACGTCGCGGAGCCGGGCACCGAACGGATCAGCCCCATGATCACGCTGGGCTCGTGGATGCGGGACGTCATTTCGCTGAACATGGAGAACTTCCGCCTTTTCGGGCCGGATGAGACGGCATCCAACCGGCTTCAGGCCGTCTACGAAGTGACCGACAAGGTCTGGCAGTACCGGATTGACGACGTCGACGAGCACCTCGCGCGGTCCGGCCGGGTTTTGGAAGTCCTCAGCGAGCACCTGTGCCAGGGCTGGTTGGAAGGGTACCTCCTGACCGGCCGGCACGGGGTGTTCAGCTGTTACGAGGCCTTCATCCACATCGTGGATTCCATGTTCAACCAGCACGCCAAGTGGCTCAAGGTCCACCGCAAGCTACGGTGGCGCCAGCCCGTGGCGTCGCTGAACTATCTGCTGTCGTCCCATGTGTGGCAGCAGGATCACAATGGTTTTTCACACCAGGATCCTGGCTTCATCGACCACGCGGTGAACAAAAAAGCCGAGGTCATCCGCGTGTACCTGCCGCCGGACGTGAACACGCTGCTCTCGGTCATGGAGCACTGCCTGGCGTCCACCGATTACGTGAACATTGTGGTCAGCGGCAAGCAGCCATCGCCCACATGGCTGGGCCCGGCGGACGCGGCGAACCACTGCCGGCGGGGGCTGGGCATTTGGGAGTTCGCGGGTTCGGAGGTGCCGGGGGAGGACCCGGACGTTGTTCTGGCGTGTGCCGGGGATGTGCCCACGGTGGAAACGGTGGCTGCGGCCGAACTGTTGAAGCGGGGTGTCCCGGGGCTGAAGGTTCGGGTGGTCAACGTGGTTGACCTGATGCGGCTCCAGGACGTGAGTGAGCACCCGCACGGCCTTCCGGCGTCGGACTTTGACGGCATCTTTACCCCGGACAAACCGATCATCTTCGCCTACCACGGCTATCCGGCGTTGATCCACCGGCTGGCCTACCGCCGCACCAACCAGGAGGGCCTGCACGTGCGTGGCTACAAGGAGGAGGGAACCACCACAACCCCGTTCGACATGGCCATGCTCAACGGGATCGACCGCTTCCAGCTGGCCATCGACGCCATTGACCGCGTCCCCGGCCTGGCAGAAAAGCACTCGCTGCTGCGGCAGGACCTTCAGGACCGGCGGATCCAGGCCCGCGAACACACCCGCACGCACGGCGAGGACCCGGAGGAGATCCGGAACTGGGTGCTCAACGCCTGAATAAAGGCAACGCGGGGTCACTTACGGCCGGTCCGGTAGCCCAGGATGGGCGCGAAGTGACCCCGCGTTGCAGTCATGGCGCCTCACATCGAGCGGTACTCGAGCGCGCCGGGAATCCCGCCCGTCTCACCCAATCCGTCGCCGCGGGCAAAGTCAGCCCACAGCCAGCGCATCTGACGGCCCACGGCGTCGATCTCGTCCCAGGTTGCGCCCTTGAGGAGCCCGGCGGCGGCCCAGGTCTGTTGGTTTCCGAAGAGCAGCGGCAGGTCTACGGTGTGTGCGGCGCGGTAGAAGTTCCCGGGTGCACCCCAGGAGAGGACGTAGCTGTGGGCCTTGCCGCCGGCGCGGGCGTGGCGGCGGGCAAACTTCCGGGCTGCCCGGCCGTAGACCGCCTCCGTCACCGCCCAGTTAATGGCCCGCACGGCGGCCGCACCCAGCACCGGGACTTTGCCCAGAAGGCTGACCACGGGACTACGGGGAAGGAAGAGGCGGGCCTCGTCGGAAGTGTGCCCGATCAGCACTTCGATGCCCGGGGCCGTGGCGTTCCAGGCGGCCTCAATGCGTGATTCCGGTGGCAGCGGGGCGTGCCCGTACTGGGTGCCGAACGGCATGGCCGCCATCAGGCCGTATTTCCGGGCCACCTGCGACACGTGGTCTTCGATGTCCACCACGTCCAGCATCGGGGTGTCTTCCGTGACGGCTTCGGCTGCGATGCCCATGGCACGGCTCATCTTGTGCCGGCCGCGGGTGATCCCCAACGGTGCACTCTGGATGATGGCCCGCTGGAACAGGGCCGGCGCCTCGGGCGTCGCCATGAGGTGGGCCACGGAATCGCCGCCTGCCGACTGCCCGAACGCGGTGACCCGCCCCGGGTCGCCGCCAAAGGCCGCGATGTTGCGCTGCACCCACCGGAACGCCTCCAGCTGGTCCAGGAGGCCGAGGTTCGCCGGCCGGCCGGTGCCGGTGGCCAGGTATCCGAACAGGCCCAGCCGGTAAGTCACGGAGACCACAATGACCCGGTTCTCGGACACCAGGGACTTGGCATCAAAGATCGCGAGGTCGCCGGATCCCGACGTGTAGGAACCGCCGTGCAGCCACACCATGACCGGGACCTGCTCGCCGTCGGCAAGCCCGGCCGGAACGGTGATCGACAGGCGCTGGCAGTCCTCACTTCCGGGGAGTTCGCCATACCGGGTACCCAGGACGTCGTCCAGGAACGGAACGGGGCCCTGCGGGCAGGCCGGTGCGAGGGTGGTGGCGGCAAAGCCGGCAGTCCAATCGGACGCGGTCACCGGAGGTTGAAAACGGCCCGCGGTGGCGTAGGGGATGCCGGTGGCGCGAAGCACTGCACCGTCCTGCCACCCGGTGATTGGTCCGCACGGAGGATTAAACGAAGGCTCGGAACTCACAGGGCAACGATTCCACAGAAACGCCGCGGCCGGTTAACGGGCAACGCGGGGTCACTTACGGCCCTTGTCCGCCGTCCGGATGGGCGTTAAGTGACCCCGCGTTGCAGTTGCGGAGCGGTGGCTAGTGCGCTGCCGGCACGTAACGCTTGATGGAAGCTTCCAGCTCTGCCTCGGCGGCGGCGCGGTCGCCCCAGCCCTCAGCCTTGACCCACTTGCCCGGCTCCAGGTCCTTGTAACGGGTGAAGAAGTGCTCGATTTCCTTGATCAGGAATTCGCTGACATCGCTGATTTCCTGAATGTGGTCAAAGCGGGCGTCAACCGGGACGCACAGGACCTTGGCGTCGCCGCCGCCGTCGTCGGTCATGTTGAAAACGCCGATGGGCGGGACTCAACAATGACGCCGGGGTGCAGGTCGAAGTCCTGCAGGAGCACCAGTGCATCCAGCGGATCGCCGTCTTCGCCCAGGGTGTTCTCGAAGAACCCGTAGTGCGTGGGGTACTGCATGGAGGTGAAGAGGACGCGGTCCAGGCGGACGCGGCCGGTCTCGTGGTCAACTTCGTACTTGACTCGTGATCCCTTGGGGATCTCGATGGTCACGTCGTGCTTCATGGAATGCTCCTCGGCAATTGCAGGGGGTTCGCGGCACAGGAGACGAACAACAAAAAGGAGTGTCGGTGCCGCCGACTACTATTGAGGATATAGCGAGAGGCCCAGGTTTCAGGAACTTGCGGGGAAATTTCAGGACTTGAGGACCAGCACCAACATGAAGGAAACATCCGGCGCCGGCGCGTTCCGGCGCACGGTTCAGCGCGGGCTGCAGGCCTGGCCCACCGCGCTGCTCTTGGCCGTGATCGTCATCCTGGCACTCCCCGCCGTATGGCTGGTTGCCCCTGCTTTCGTCGTCCCGCCGCCAGTTTCGGCGCCTGTGGTGCCCGCCTGGCAACAGGCCCCACCGCGCTTTCCGTCCGGCAGGGCCTGGCTCCGCTCACGGAGTCGGCGCCCGTGCCGCTGCCCTCCGCCGTGGCCGCGCAGTTGGACACCTTGTTAAAGCCCGACGGCGATGGCAGCTTCACGGGGCTGGTCCAGGATGCGCTCACTGGCCAGGTCCTGTTTGACCGGGGCGGTTCGGAGAGCCGGATCCCCGCCTCCAATATGAAGCTGCTCACCGCGGTGGCCGCCCTCCGGGCAATCGGGCCGGACCGCCGTTTCAGCACCAGGGTTCTGGCCGGATCAGATGCCAACCAGGTGGTGCTGACCGGCGGCGGCGATGTCCTCTTGAGCGTCGGAGAATCAGCGCCTAACCAGGTCATGGGCCACGCCGGCCTGGCCACGCTGGCCACCGCCACCGTGAACGCGCTCCAGGCCAATGGAACAACCGGCGAGCTGAAGGTCCTGGTGGACGACTCCCTATTCAGCGGCCCAACGCTGAACCCCGCGTGGGCTGACGGGGACGTTGCGGCGGGCGAAGTGGCCCGCTGTACCCTCTGGCGCTGAACTCGGCGCGCTTTGACCCGGCCGTGACCACTGGCACGCGCCCACAGGACTCAGCAATCACCGCCGCGGAGGCGTTTTCCGCGCGGCTCAAGGCGGCAGGTGCTGCTGCCGGAATCACGGTAGCGGCCGTCGTCGAACGTTACACCGCGCCTTCAGGCGATGCGCCCCCCGCAGAAGAGCCGGCGGTCCTGGCCGAGGTCCAGTCCGCCACGGTGGGCCAGCAGGTGGACCTTATGCTGCAGACCTCGGACAACTACCTGGCGGAGGTCCTGGGCCGGATGGCTGCGTCGGCGGCGGGGGAGCCCGCCGGCAACGACGGCGCCACCGCGGCAGTCCGTGCCCAACTCGCGGCCCTGGGGATCCCCACGGCCGCGATGAGGCTGGCGGACGTGTCCGGGCTGGCGCTGGACAACCAGGTCTCCGCGCGCCAGTTCGTGGAAGTGGTGCGTGCCATCACCACCGGGGCCGATACCCGTTTGCGGGCTGCGCTGGATGGATTTCCGGTCGCGGGGCTGACCGGAACACTGGACGCCCGGTATGTGAATAACGCCACGGCCCGCGGTGCCGGCCTGGTTCGGGCCAAGACCGGGACCCTGAACTCAGTGATCGCACTCAGCGGGTACGTGGTTGACGCCGACGGCCGGCTCCTGGTCTTCTCCTTTATCGGCAACGGTCTGAAGCCTGGCGTGGCCGGGAACCGGGACGCCCTGGACCGGGCCGCCACGGCGCTCGCCGCCTGCGGCTGCCGGTAACGCTGGCAACCCGCTAGAAAATAGGGACATCGCCGGAACTGGCGGCAGGAGTTGCTTGTCTCGGCGCTGAAACCGAGGACTCCCCGGACTCCGGAACCGCAGCCACGGCGGACGTTGCGGTGGTGCCCAGAAGTGCGGCCATCACGACGGCGGCGACCACCGACTTCCACCCACTGCGGGGTCCGGGGGACAGGGGAGGGATGGGGCGGTGCGGGATCATGGGGTTCTCCTGGATGCGGGGCGGTTCTGCTGTCACTACTGTGCCCGCGCGTGTTAGCAGGGCGCATTCGGCATCCTGTGCGCTGGCTGTGCCTGCGGCTATTGTGCCTGGCGGCCTTTCGCCGGTCAGCGAACTTAAGGACCATCCGCTGTCCGCTGTGATGTGATGGGGCTATGGAGTCCACTGCGCGTGATTCGTCAGCCCCGGCATCATCCAGCCCGGCCCAGGCCCTGATCAACTGGGACCTGGCCGCGTCCACCGCGGCCCGGCTGGCCTCTGCAGGGCCCACCCTCAACTCGGCGGAAATCGGCGAAGCCGTGGACAGCTTGCGCCGCTTGGCGGACGCCTCCGTCCCGCACGTCCACGAAATCACGGGCCTCGAAGCCGCACGGGATCTCCGCGACTCCGAGGTTCTGGTTGTTGACCGGGCCAGCTGGGCCAAGGCCAACACGCAGAGCTTCGCAGTGATGCTCAAACCCGCCATGGAAAAAATGCTCGAAAGCCGCCGCGGCAACGTCAGCCCGGCGGCGGCCAGCGTCAGCGGCGCCATCACGGGCAGCCAACTCGGCGCTGTCCTGGCGTTCCTGTCCAGCAAAGTCCTGGGCCAGTACGATCCGTTCGCCGCTCTCGCCGAAGGCTCCAAAGCGCCCGCGGCCGGCCGGCTGCTGCTTGTGGCGCCCAACATCGTGGCCGTGGAACGCGAGCTCAACGTCGCGCCGGAGGATTTCAGGCTCTGGGTCTGCCTGCACGAACAGACGCACCGCGTGCAGTTCGCGGCCGCGCCGTGGCTTCGCCACCACATGCTTTCCGAGATCGACAACCTCAGCGGGCACCTGCTGGGCAACGTTGATTCGCTGATGGAGCGTGCGTCCGCCGCAGCGCGTTCCCTCAAGGACCGGACCGCCACGGGCAACACGCCAGGCCGCGGCGCCATCCTGGACCTGCTGCAGAACCCCGAGGAAAAGGCGTCGCTGTCCCACCTGACGGCAGTGATGAGCCTGTTGGAGGGGCACGCCAACGTGGTGATGGACGCCGTCGACGCCAGCATCGTCCCCTCCGTCAGGACCATCCGGCAGCGCTTCACCGACCGTGGCAAGGACCGCGGCGTGATCGAGAAATTCATCCGCAATCTCCTGGGCCTGGACGCCAAGATGCGCCAGTATTCCGACGGCGCCAAGTTTGTCCGCGCGGTCGTGGCTGTTGTCGGCATGGAGGGCTTCAACCGGGTATGGGAGTCTGCGGACAACCTCCCCACCGAGCCCGAAATCCACGATCCCAAGCTGTGGGTTGACCGGATGGGCCTCTAGGTGCCGCACGCCCCAGAGGTGCCGCACGCTCCAAACCTTCCGGACACCCGCACGGCTTCAAGCGGACGACGACGGCCAGGCCGGCTCGCGCCCGTCGTCGGCAAGGCGCGCAAAATGGTCCAGAACGCCCTGGCGGATGCCGGCTATCCGGCGCATGTGCTGGTGGCCTGCAGCGGTGGCCCGGATTCGATGGCCCTCGCGGCGGTGGCAGCCTATTTCGCCCGACGCGGCCACGTTGACGGGCGCCCGCTGACGGTCGGCGCCGTGGTGGTTGACCACCAGCTGCAGGAGGGCTCGGCCCGGGTGGCTGCCGCCGCCGTCCAGGCACTCGAGGAACTGGGCCTCTCTCCGGTGGATCTCCGGACCGTTACCGTCGCCAGCACCGGGATGGGCCCGGAGGCTGCCGCCCGGGATGCCCGCCACGCAGCGTTGGAGGCCGCGGCCCGGGAGCACGGAGCCGCCGCGATCCTGCTCGGCCACACCCTGGACGACCAAGCCGAACAGGTCCTGCTGGGCCTTGCCCGCGGCTCAGGCACGCGTTCACTGGCTGGAATGCGGCCTGCCCGTGGCCTGTTGCTCCGGCCGTTCCTGGGCCTGCGCCGCGCGGATACCCTGGAGATCTGCGACGTCGAGGATGTCGAGCCCTGGCATGATCCCAGCAATTCCGACCCGTCGTTTGCCCGCTCCCGGACCCGGGTGGAGGTGCTACCGCTGCTGGAGGAAAAACTCGGGCCCGGCGTGGCTGAATCGCTGGCCCGGACAGCGTCCATCCTGCAGCTGGACGCCGACTATCTGGAGGACGTGGCAGATCGCACATTTGCCGCTCTGGCCGAGCGGTCCGGGCTGGAGATCAGCCTCCCGGAGGGGGCCCTGGGGGAACTTTCCCCGGCCATCAGGTTCCGGGTCATAGCCAAGGCAGCGGCCGACGTCGGGGGTCAGCAGCCCAGCTATCAGCGCCTTCTGGCGGCGGAAGCGCTGCTGCGGCGGCAGGGTTCGGCCGGTCCCGTGGAGCTGCCCGGCGGGGTCAGCGTGTACCGGCTCTCCCTCGCCGAGCTGGCCCACAGGGACGCTGCGGCAGGGCATCCAGGGACCCCGGACGGGCCCGACGGCGGGGCCCCCGTTCCCCGCGAAGCGGCCCGCTGTGGGAAGCTAGTATTCCGGCCTCAAAAACCGCCCCAAGAATAGTCGCACCCCCGCATCTACACAGGAGCCATTGGTGGATTCAAACGACGTCCAGGCAGACCTCAAGCACGTTCTCTACACCAAGGAACAAATCCAACAGCGGATCGGCGAGCTCGCTGCGCAGATCGACAAGGACTACGAAGGCCGCGAAATCCTTCTGGTCGGTGTGCTCAAGGGTGCTGTGATGGTCATGGCCGACCTCGCCCGCGCGCTCCACAGCCACGTTTCGATGGACTGGATGGCGGTGTCCTCCTACGGCTCCGGGACCCAGTCCTCGGGTGTTGTCCGGATCCTCAAGGACCTGGACACGGACCTGATGGGCAAGGATGTCCTGATCGTCGAAGACATCATCGATTCCGGCCTGACCCTGTCCTGGCTCAAGACCAACCTGGAATCCCGCGGCACCGCATCCGTGGAGATCTGCACTGCCTTCCGTAAGCCCACGGCTGCCAAGGTGCAGATCGACGTCAAGTACGTCGGCTACGACATCCCCAACGAGTTCGTGGTGGGCTACGGCCTGGACTACGCCGAGAGGTACCGCAACCTGGACTTCGTGGGCACCCTCGCCCCGCACGTTTACGAGTAAAGATTTACGCACGGTAATGCCGGCGGCGGCCGCTTCGGAGGCCGCCGCCGGCATTTAAGCTGCCGAACCTACGAGCGGAGGACTGCTCGCCGCTCTACGGGGTGAGCTCAGGCCCAGAACGTGTAGAGCACCGGGCCCAGCGACTTCCAGATGTCCGTCCGGGTGACAGGTAGCGGTGCTTGATCAGGGTCGCCCGCCGGCACTACCGGGATGACGCTGGACGGCCTATCTTGGTCTGACACAGACCAACGGAAGGAACAACGATGTTCACTTTGCAGATCAGCTATCCGGTCCGGGACTACGAGGCTTTCAAGAAGGTATTCGACACCGATCCGGCAGGCCGCGCCGCCTCGGGTGCCCGTGCTGTCCGTCTGTTCCGTGATACGGACGATCAGAACAGCGTGGCCGTACTCCTTGATTTCGACACCAAAGATGCGGCGACCGCCTTTCTGGAACGGCTCCGCAGTGAGGTGTGGGACAAGCCCGAGGTGATCGGGCAGCTTATGTCGGCAGCGCCCACAGCCAGGATCCTGGAGGAAGTCGCCCGCGAGGGCCAGGGCGCGGGCTGACGATTCGGGCGCTGGCTTCCACGGCGGTCGCGTAGGGCCGCCGGCCGTCATTGCGATCCAGGGGGCTGATCCTGGAGGCGATGGAGTCCAGCTCGTCATCGGGCATGCCGTCCCGTGCGAGAAGAATGAACCGTTCGGTTGGCGTTCAGTTCGGTTCCGTCGACGTCCAAGAACCGGCTGGAGTAGACATCGATACCGTGGAGGTGGCCGGCGGAATCAGCACGAGAGTGTCTGGCCGGGCCTCTTCCTGATGGATAACGGTGTGGATGAGGCTCAGGTGGTGCTTGCCGCGAGCGTTGCGAACCTACGACGCCTCGGTCCTGGTGCCGAACCCGCCTTCGCCGGCGGCCGCCTTTTCGTCCAGCCAGGCCAGGTAGCCGTCCAGGTCGGGAACCACGAAGTTCCCGTCCTCTTCCTCGAGCCTGGGCCACAACAACAGCCGTGATTCCTGGTTGATGCGCGGGTCGGCAGGTACCAGGTCGGTGAGAGCGTGGTGGCGATGGACGTTCACCCCAAGTCAGGTGACGCCCAAGTGATCGCGGATAGGGCCGGAAAGTGGTCCTGACTGACCTGATCTTCCCGCGTGTTGGAAACAAGGGTTCGTCCGTGTTCGCCGAAGGCGGCACGGCCATCCTCCGGAAACTGGCTGTCGCCGCCGTCCGCTGACCTGGGGACTTCCACTTTGCCTTCCACATCCCGCTACGCCCAGAGGGAACTTTTGAGTGGCACCGTGCGTGAATTACTCCGAACGGTGTATAGCTAGTAGCTGATGCAGCACCACACGCGCGCAGATCCACTCGCCGTGCAGCACTACCAGGAGGGACGGGGCCAGCCCCCGAACAGATGAAAGCTAAGAGTTTCTTCAAGGGCCCGGGCATCTGGATCGTTGTTGTGATCGCCATGCTTCTCGTGGCTTTTGCAACACTGGCTCCCGGTGGTGCGGCACGTATCGACACGGACAAGGGCCTTGAGCTCCTTGCCGACAGCGGCAAGGTTGAACAGGCAAAGATCTACGACGGCGAAAACCGCGTTGACCTGACCCTTAAAGACAACCTGGACGTCAACGGGCAGGACAAGGGCAAGAGCGTCCAGTTCTTCTACGTCGACGCCCGCGCCGCCGACGTCGTCAAGGCCGTTACCGCTGCCGAGCCCGCCAACGGCTTCACCGACCAGCCCATCGAAAGCAACTGGTTCTCCGGCCTGCTTTCGCTGCTTATCCCTGTCATCCTGCTCGGTGCGCTGTTCTGGTTCCTGATGACCCGGATGCAGGGCGGCGGCTCGAAGATCATGCAGTTCGGCAAGTCCAAGGCCAAGATGGTCAACAAGGACATGCCGCAGGTGACCTTCGTTGACGTTGCCGGTGCGGACGAGGCCGTGGAGGAGCTCCAGGAAATCAAGGAGTTCCTGCAGGAACCGGCCAAGTTCCAGGCCGTCGGCGCCAAGATCCCCAAGGGCGTGCTGCTCTACGGCGCTCCTGGAACCGGCAAGACCCTTCTGGCCCGTGCAGTCGCCGGCGAGGCCGGCGTGCCGTTCTTCTCCATCTCCGGCTCGGACTTTGTGGAAATGTTTGTCGGCGTGGGCGCGTCCCGTGTCCGCGACCTCTTCGAGCAGGCCAAGGCCAACTCTCCGGCCATCATCTTCGTTGACGAGATCGACGCCGTCGGCCGTCACCGTGGCGCCGGAATCGGCGGCGGCAATGACGAACGCGAGCAGACCCTCAACCAGTTGCTGGTTGAAATGGACGGCTTCGACGTCAAAACCAACGTCATCCTGATCGCGGCCACCAACCGCCCCGACGTCCTGGACCCGGCCCTGCTGCGTCCGGGCCGTTTTGACCGCCAGATCTCGGTGGACGCCCCTGACCTGATCGGCCGCGACCAGATCCTGCAGGTGCACGCCAAAGGCAAGCCGATGGCCCCGGGCGTTGACCTCAAGGCCGTGGCGAAGAAGACGCCGGGCTACACCGGTGCAGACCTCGCCAACGTCCTGAACGAGGCCGCCCTGCTGACCGCGCGCTCCAACGCCAACCTCATCGATGACCGCGCCCTGGACGAGGCCATCGACCGCGTCATGGCAGGCCCGCAGAAGCGCAGCCGCGTGATGAAGGAACACGAGCGCAAAATCACCGCGTACCACGAGGGCGGACACGCCCTGGTGGCGGCCGCCCTGCGGAACTCGGCCCCGGTTACCAAGATCACCATCCTGCCCCGCGGCCGCGCCCTGGGTTACACCATGGTGGTCCCGGAGGACGACAAGTACTCCATCACCCGCAACGAACTGCTGGACCAGATGGCCTACGCGATGGGCGGCCGCGTGGCGGAAGAGATCGTCTTCCACGATCCCTCCACGGGAGCCTCCAACGACATCGAAAAGGCCACGTCCACGGCCCGCAAGATGGTCACCGAGTACGGCATGAGCGAACGCGTCGGCGCCGTACGCCTGGGCCAGGGCGGCGGCGAACCCTTCCTGGGCCGCGACGCCGGCCACGAGCGCAACTACTCGGACCAGATCGCCTACGTGGTGGATGAGGAAGTGCGCCGCCTGATCGACCAGGCGCATGACGAGGCCTACGCCATCCTTACTGAAAACCGGGACGTCCTGGACCAGCTGGCCCTGGAACTCCTGGAACGGGAGACCCTCAACCAGGCCGAGATCGCGCACATCTTCACGGACATCCGCAAGCATGACTTCCGCGAGGTGTGGCTCTCCAAGGAGACCCGCCCGGTCCAGCAGGCCGGTCCCGTGGAATCCCGCCTGGAGAAATCCGAGCGCGAAGCCCAGGAGGAAGCCAAGCGGGCCCGCCTCGAGGAACCGCTGGACGCTCAGCCGCTGCACCCGCAGGGTGTCCCGGATGACGCAGCGTTCCAGGGCGGCATCCCCGACTCGGGGCCAGACGCCACGCACGGCTAAGCTTTCTTCTGTGACTCACTTCGACGACGACGACGCTCCCGCCTCCGCCGGACACCCGGCGGAGGACGGCTCCCACCACAAAAAGCACGAGAAGGTGGACCGGCCCCGGATTGAGGCGGCCGTCCGTGAAATCCTCCTGGCCATCGGTGAGGACCCGGACCGCGGCGGCCTCCTGGACACCCCCAAACGGGTAGCCAAGGCCTACGCCGAGGTGTTCTCAGGATTGCACCTTGATCCGGCGGACGTCCTTTCCACCACCTTCGACCTGGACCACGAAGAACTGGTCCTGGTCAAGGACATCCCGTTCTACTCAACCTGCGAGCACCACCTGGTGCCGTTCCACGGGGTTGCCCATGTCGGCTATATTCCCTCCCACGAGGGCAAAGTGACCGGGCTCAGCAAGCTGGCGCGCCTCGTGGACATCTACGCTCTGCGTCCCCAGGTGCAGGAGCGGCTCACCACCCAGATCGTCGAAGCAATGGTCAGCCACCTCAAGCCGCGTGGCGCGATTGTCGTTGTCGAATGCGAACACATGTGCATGTCCATGCGCGGTGTCCGCAAGCCCGGAGCAAAGACCGTCACCAGTGCGGTCCGCGGGCAGCTTCATGACCCGGCCACCCGTGCCGAAGCCATGAGCCTCATCCTCGGAAGGTAAGTAACAGACCATGGATTCACTCGCTGCAGCCCCGGGAACCGGGCCCGCAACATCTCCGCTGCCCGTCCTGCGCAAACCGCGCCCGGCCGCGAAATTCGCGGACCTGCCTACCGGCCGCACCCTGGTCATGGGCATCCTGAACGTCACCCCGGACTCCTTCAGCGACGGCGGAAAGCACGCCACAGCTGACACTGCCATCGCAGCTGGCCTGCGGATGTTCTACGCCGGAGCGGACATCATCGACGTCGGCGGCGAATCGACCCGCCCCGGCGCGGAGGACGTGACCCCGGAGGAAGAGCAGCGCCGGGTGATCCCCGTCATCGAAGCCCTGGTCAAGGCAGGCGCCCTGGTCAGCATCGACACCACCCACGCGTCCACGGCCGCCGCTGCACTGAAGGCCGGCGCCGCCATCATCAACGACGTTTCCGGGCTGACCATCGAGCCGGAGATGGCCGAGCTCGTCGCCGCGTCCAAAGTGCCGTACGTCCTCACGCACCGCCGCGGCGATGCCCGCACCATGGATTCACTGGCTGAATACCAGGACGTGGCCGTCGAAGTGGTGGCTGAACTGGCCGGCGTCCGCGACAAGCTCTACGCCGCCGGGGTAGGCAAAGAGCAGATCATTGTGGACCCGGGCCTGGGCTTCGCCAAGAACGACGCCCAGAACTGGGAGCTCCTGCAGCACCTGGACCAGCTGGACAGCCTGGGTCACAAGGTCCTGGTGGCCGCCTCCCGCAAGCGTTTCCTGGGTACGCTCCTCACCGTCGCCGGCAAGTCCGCCGCCCCGGAGGAACGTGACGACGCCACGGCCGCCATCACCGCGATCAGCGCGTTCCGGGGGGCCTGGGCCGTCCGTGTGCACGACGTCGGCCCAAGCCTTGACGCCGTCAAGGTGGCCGCGCGGATGGCCGCCGCCCCTACCACCACCTAGGCCGGGCAACCATGGACAGGATCACGCTGAGCGGTGTCACCGCCGTCGGCCATCACGGAGTCTTCGATTTCGAGCGCCGTGAGGGCCAGCCGTTTGTGGTGGACGCCGTGCTGCATCTGGACTTCGCCAAAGCGGCAGTGTCCGACGACGTCCGGGACACCGCCCACTACGGCGAGGTGGCTGAGCGGATCAAGGACTGGATCACGGGGGAGCCGCTGAACCTGATCGAAGCCCTGGCGGTCCGGATCGCCGATGGCCTGCTCGCCGAATTCACCATCCAGGCCGTGGACATAACCGTCCACAAGCCCAAGGCACCCATCGAGGTGCCCTTCGGCGATGTGGCCGTCAGCGTGCACCGGGAGCGGCCATGAGCGGCGGGTACACCAAAGCCGTCCTGGCCCTCGGCAGCAACCTGGGCGAGCGGAACGACACCCTGTCCGAGGCCGTTGCTGACCTGGTGGACCCGCCGGAGGTTCGCCTGCAGGCCGTTTCCCCGGTGGTGCAGACCAAAGCCGTGGGCGGCCCGGCCGGCCAGCCCGATTTCCTGAACATGATCATCACCGTGGAAACCACGCTGTCCCCGGCGGAGCTGCTGAAGCACTGCCAGGCTGTGGAAAACAAGCACCTCCGTGTTCGTGAAGTGCGCTGGGGACCCCGGACGCTCGACGTCGACATCATCACCTACGGCGACCTCACCAGTGACGACCCGCTCCTGACACTGCCGCACCCGCGCGCCGCCGAACGCGCCTTTGTGCTGTATCCGTGGTCGCTCATCGAGCCGGCGGCCACCCTCGGCGGGGAACGCATCAGCGAGCTGGCTGCCCGCGCCCCCGACTTTGGCGACCTCACCCCGTTCGACGGTTTCGACGACTACGACGGCGTCCCCACAGCCGGGACGGTCGAGTAACCCGTGAAGCCCATCAACCCCGTCCGCCTGCTGCTGATCGGCGTGGTCCTGACCGTGGCCGGCTGGTCTGCCACCGTGGTGACCACCCGCTACAGCATGGCCACGCCCGTTCTTCCGGCAACCGCGCTGGCCACCATGGGCGTGATTGTTGCCATCACCCTGGTTCTTGGCATCCGCGTGCTCCGGTGGCGCAACAGCACCAAACGCAAGAAGGCGCTGGACCCGATCCTTGCCGCCAGGACCCTGGTGCTCGCCCAGGCGTGCGCCTACGCCGGCACTGTCCTGCTGGGCTGGCACGCGGGGATCTTCCTGGACCAGCTGCGGATCTGGAACCTGCGCAGCGACCAGGACATCACCTGGGTGGCAATCGCAGTCGCTGCCGGCGGCCTGGTGATGATCGTCGTCGGTCTGCTGGTGGAACGGTTCTGCAAGATCCCGCCCGAAGATACCGATGCAGCGCCCGGTGACGGGAAACCGGGCCGCGGGGTACGTGGCGAAGCCGCAGGGGAAGGCGAATATGCGTACAGAGGCGATTGATCCGCCGGGCATCACCTGGCAGCGGGTATCCCCGAAATACGTCACGGTGCGGCTGGTGGAGTGGGCGATCGGCAACCTGATCACGGTCATTGTCCTGACCCTGCCACTCATCTTTGTCCTGCTCGGCTGGTGGCGGTGGCCGCCGCTGTGGCTGGCCATCACCGTCCCGGCGGTGACCCTGGTGCTGGCCATCTGGCGGCTGCTGCTGATCCCGCGCCAGGTGCGCGCCATCGGTTACGCCGAGCGGGACGATGACCTGCTGATCCGCGGCGGCATTTTCTTCCAACGGACCATGACGGTTCCCTACGGCCGCATGCAGTACGTGGACATCGGCGTGGGCCCGGTGGAACGCGGGCTGGGACTCTGCACGCTCAAACTCCACACCGCCTCACCCGGAACCAACGCCACCATCGCCGGCCTGCCCGCTGGGGAGGGGACACGCCTGCGCGAGCAGCTCGCCGCCCGCGGCGAAGCCAGGCTGGCAGGGCTGTGACGGCAGACGTTCCCGGGACAGGCGCGCGGAGTGCGGTTCCGGTAGCGCCCGACGGCGAGTGGCTGCGTGTGCACCCGGCGTCCCCCTTTGTGCGCGGCTGGCTGGCCCTGGCAGCCATCGGGTTTTTCTTCGGCCGGGACTTTTTCGAGCGGTTGCTGCAGGGCCGTCCGCTCTTCGAGGAGGACTTCGCCGGCCGGGCACCCTGGCTGGTGGCCGGCGGCGGCATCGTCCTGGTGGTGACCGTGCTCGGCTTCATCCTGACCTGGTACTTCACCAAGTACCAGGTCTCCGAAGGGTACGTCCGGGTCAACTCCGGATTCCTCTTCCGCCAGCAGCGGCAGGCCCGGCTGGACCGCGTCCAGGCCATAGACATCGTGCAGCCCCTCCTGGCCAGGATCTTCGGCCTGGCCGAACTCAAGTTCGAGGTGGCCGACGCCGGCGAATCGGCCGTCAAGCTGGCCTACCTGCGGATGGACGACGCCCGCCAGCTCCGGGCCACCATCCTGGCACGGGCCGCAGGCGTGGTCCCGGACCCGGCCCGGCCGCAGGAGGCCGCACCCGAGGCGCCCGAATACCCGGTACTGTCCGTGCCGCCGTCGCGCCTTATCGGTTCGCTGTTGCTCAGCGAGCAGAGCTTCTTTGTGGTGGTGGGCGGCATCGCCTCGGTGATCCTGTCCGCGGTGACCGAAAACCGCGGCTTCTTCTTCTACCTGATCCCCGCGGTGCTGGGCCTAGCCGCCAGCTACTGGGGCTCCTTTAACAAGGGCTACAACTTCACCGCGGCCATTTCGCCGGACGGGATCCGGCTCCGCTACGGGCTCTTGGACACGCAGGCGCAGACGCTGCCCCCGGGCAGGGTCCAGGCGCTGAAAGTTGCCCAGTCCCCGCTGTGGCGGATCTTCGGCTGGTACCGGATCCAGGTCAACGTGGCCGGTTACGGGGCGGCCGGAAGCAACGGCGAGACTGCGTCCCGGACCACCCTGCTGCCCGTGGGCAAGCTGCCCGACGTGATGAGCATGCTGGCACTCGTGCTGCCGGATCCCGGAACGCCGGAGCCCGGACGCGTCTTCGAGGCCGGGCTTTCAGGCCTGGATTCCGACGGCGGTTTCGTCACCACCCCGCACCGCGGCCGGTTCCTCGCGCCGCTGGCCTGGCGCCGCAACGGCTTCGCCACCACGGACACCGCCCTGCTGCTCCGCTCGGGCCGGTGGTGGCGGGAACTGGTGGTGGTCCCGCACCAGCGCACCCAGTCAATGGCACTGCACCAGGGTCCGCTCGCGCGGCGGTTCCGTGTGGCGGACCTCGTCCTGCACACAACGGCGGGACCGGTCTCGCCGCGGCTCACCCAGGCCGGACTTGACGAGGCCCGGGCCCTTTTTGATGCCCAGTCCGCCCGCGCCCGGCTCGCCCGCAGGCGGCAGACCAGTGAACAATGGCTGGCGCAGGTGGCTCCGGCGGTTGAGCCCGCCCCGGTGGTTGAGCCCGCCGAAACCCCGCCCAGCCCGGTGGTTGAGCTTGTCGAAACCCAACAGGAAGGCCCGCAACGTGGCTAAGCCCGGGCGCCTTGGCGTCGGAATCATCGGTGCCGGGAAGGTGGGCGCCGTCCTTGGTGCGGCGTTGCGCTCGGCCGAGCACGCCGTCGTCGGGGTTTCTGCGGTCTCCGAGGCCAGCCGTGAACGGGCGGAGACGCTGCTGCCGGGCGTGCCCATCCTGGAGATCCAGGAGATTGTGGAACGGTCCGAACTGGTGCTCCTCGCAGTGCCCGACGACGCCCTCGCAGGGCTGGTGGACGGACTCGCCAAACTCGGGGCATGGCAGCCCGGACAGATCGTGGCGCACACTTCAGGAAGGTTCGGCGTGGGGGTGCTCCGTCCGGTGCGCGCCGCCGGAGCCATCCCCCTTGCGCTGCACCCCGCCATGACGTTCACGGGCATGAGCCTGGATTTGACGCGCCTGCTGGACTGCACCTTCGGTGTCACGGCAGATGCCGCGATGCTGCCGATCGCTCAGGCGCTGGTGGTGGAGATGGGCGCGGAACCCGTGGCCATCGCCGAGGGGGACCGGACCCTGTACCACACAGCCCTTGCCCATGGCTCGAACCATATGGTCACCCTGGTGGCGCAGGCTTCCCAGCTTCTCCGCGACGTTGGGGTGGACGCGCCGGAACGGATGCTGGGGCCTTTGCTGCGGGCCACGCTGGAGAACGCGCTCGCCTCCGGCGAATCGGCGCTGACCGGGCCGGTGGCCCGCGGTGACGTGGGGACGGTGGCGGCCCACGCTGAGGCGCTGCGGGAGTACGACGCCGGTGCGCACGGCGATGTGCTGGAGGCTTACCTGGCCATGGCCCGCGCCACGGCGCAGCGGGCAAGCAGCCGGGGGCTGCTCAAAGCGGATCAAGTGGGGGCCCTCCGCGCGGCCCTGGAAGAGGAAAACTGACATGGCCACACAACTGGTGACAACTGCCGCGGAACTCCGTGAAGCGAGTGCCCGGCTGCTCGCACAGAATGCGGGCAGGTCCCAGGGGCTGGTGCCCACCATGGGCGCGCTGCACGAAGGGCACGCCCGGCTGGCACGGACCGCTGTTGAACAGAACGACGTAGTGGTGGCGTCCATCTTTGTGAACCCGCTGCAGTTCGGCGATGCAGTGGACCTGGACCGGTACCCGCGCACGCTCGACGCCGATCTTGCCCTGCTGGAAGAACAGGGGGTGGACCTCGTGTTTGCGCCTCCGGTGGAGGAGGTCTATCCCGGCGGCGAGCCGCTGGTGCGCGTGACCGCCGGCTCCCTGGGGGAGAAGTGGGAAGGCGCCTCACGGCCAGGCCATTTCGACGGCGCCCTCACCGTGGTTGCCAAGCTGCTGCACTACGGCATTCCCGGCGCAGGGCTGCCGGCCACCGGGGCCTTCGTCTCCGGCAGTGGCGGTGGACTGCCGGCCTACCGGGCTTATTTCGGGCAAAAGGACGCCCAGCAGCTGGCGCTGGTGCGCAGGATGGTGGCGGACCTGAACTTCCCCGTCGAAATTGTTGCCGTTCCCACGGTCCGGTCTGAGGACGGGCTGGCCCTGTCCAGCCGCAACAGGTTCCTGTCCGCAGAGGAACGGGAAGCCGCCCTGGTGTTGTCACGGGCGTTGCGGCTCCTGGCGGAGCGGGCGAACGCCCACCGGCCGCTGGACCTCGAATCGGCCCAGGCCCTGGTGGAGTCCCAGCCATTGGTGGGACTGGATTACTTCGACGTGGTGGATCCCCGCACCCTTGAACCGCTGGCCGAAAACTGCCGGAAAGTCCCGTTCCGCGGCGAAGGCCTGGCTATCATCGCGGCCAAGGTGGGGCCGGTCCGGCTGATCGATAACGTGCCGCTGAGCAGCTGATCTGCAGCGTCCGGTTCGGGGCGCGCAGGGCCTCGGATCCCTGTTCGTTGATCTGTGCATGGGCTATGCTGAACTTGTTGCCCCAGACCCTGGCATCGCCTGACACCGGCGTGTTCCAGGAGGACTAATTTCACTCAGGGCACCCCACACTTTCGCTGCAGTTCCCCTCAGGCTTTTGTGCTGTCCGGCGCTTGTCTGCCCGGCGCAGCCGCATGCACGGCAAGCGGGACGCTCGCCTGCATTTCCTATCCCCGGTGGCCGACCGGCCACACATAATCAGGAGCGAATCCAATGATCCGCACAGTAGATGACGGGCTGTCCTATCTCGTCAAAGTGAATGACGCGTCCGTCCTGGACGACTATTTGAATTCGGCTGTTGACCTGGCCCGCCAGTATGCCTCCAGGACCGGCCTGTGCGGGATTCTGGTAACCCGCCACGGACATGACACGTACACTGTTGCGGTCAGCGAGGCCGTACCCTTCGGAGAGACCCGTGAGCGGCAAGATCCCTAGGGGAAGGCTGTGATCTCGCACCATCTCGCCGGTGACGGAATCACGCCGATCGGATGGCAGGCCTACGAAATTATCACGTCCATCCTTGCGGACCCGTCGCCGGATCTGGACCAGGTCAAATGGCGCCTCCGCAGGTGTGTGGCCGCCCACCCGGGCTCCCCGGAACGGGCGTTGCAGGCCCACCTGATGGCCATGTCAGTAGTGGTTAATGCCCACGGCCGGGAAAGGCCGGCCTGAGGCCCGGTCATCCACGATCGCCGGGCCTGCGGCAATATGTATCCTTGAGGTGACAACTCCGCAGTTCCGGTTCAGCCTGCAGCGGATCTTTCACCGCGGGATGATTCAGGGATCAGAGGCTCACCATGGACATTGCTCCCGACATGGCTGCGGGTGAAGAGGACGTGTGTGCCCCGTACCTGGCGAAGCTGCCCATAACGGGTGCCGCGGTGTCGCTCTTCGGCGGAGCAGCCGCCGAGACCATGGTCTCCGCGAGCGACGAACTCGCCGCCCGTCTGGACGCACTGCAGTTCAACCTCGGCGAGGGTCCCCGGTGGCGGGCCCACAAGACCCGCCTGCCCGTGCTGGTCCCCGACGCCCAGTCCGCCGCGGGCCACGAATGGCCCATGTTCCAGCAGGCCATCGCCGGGACGGACGCCGCGGCACTGTTCGTTTTTCCGCTGACAGTGGGCGCGATGGACCTCGGTGTCGTTGAGCTGTATCACGTCGTTCGTGGAAACCTGAACCGATCAGACCAGTCGATGGCGGCCGTACTTGCCGGGCAGACTTCCTGGCATCTCCTGCGCAAGATCCTGAGCCTCAGCTCACCGGATACGGATCCAGCCCTGGAGCCGGCGCTTATGTCGCGCCGCGAGATCCACCAGGCCACCGGGATGGTCCTGGCGCAGTCCGGCGCCACGGCTGCAGAATCCCTGCTGATGTTGCGTGCCTACGCTTTTGCCAATGACCTCACGTTGGGGGAGACCGCCGCCGCTGTGCTCGAACGAAGGCTCAGCTTCGATTCCGACAAAAGTGGGGCCGGCGGACCTGCCCTGCAGTAAAATGGGGCCATGGTAACCAGTACCCGCGCCGAGCGCGCCAGTGCGGCGTTCGTGAAGCTCACTGACACGCTGGTGGCCGACTACGACGTCGTGGACCTCCTCCATATCCTGGTGGAGGAGTCCGTGGGTCTCCTTGACGTCGCAGCCGCGGGTCTGTTGCTTGCCGATCCCAGCGGAGAACTGCAGGTTGTCGCATCCACCAGCGAGCAGAGCCAGCTCGTCGAGGTGCTCCAGCTTCAAGCCGGAGCCGGTCCCTGCGTTGAGTGCTACCTCACCGGGGCGGCAGTTGCAGTGGACGACATTGCCGGGCTTACCAAGTGGCTGGGCTTCCGCCAAGCCGCGCTCTCGCAGGGCTTCCGCTCCGTGCATGCAGTGCCCATGCGCGTTCACGGCAGGATTATCGGAGCTATGGGTCTGTTCGGCGCCCGTGAGGGTTTCCTGACTGCAGAGGATGCCGCGATCGGCCAGGCCCTGGCCGACGTCGCCACCATCAGTCTTATGCAGGAACGCACCATCCGGGAAGCGGTACTGGTCAATGAGCAGCTGCAGCTGGCCTTGAACACCCGGGTGCTGATTGAGCAGGCCAAGGGCGTTATTGCCCACACCGCCGGACTGGACATGGACGCAGCATTCAACCTGTTGCGCAGCCATGCGCGGGCTAACAGCCAGAGCCTTCATGTGACAGCCGGGCGAATTGTGGACCGTAGCCTCACGTTGTAAGGCCTACCGCTCTAAGCCTCACGTTCACTGGCGGGCGGGCGCACGTTGCGGTCACAGAAGTCGCAGGCACGTGATTTTCTACTGCGTTGATTCGCCTTGAGGGTCGCGGTTGACCATCAGCTGCTGCAAGAGTGCCCGTTCGGGCTTGCCCGGGTTCTGGGCGACGCAGCGGCGCAACCTGGCCCTGGCCAACTCCTCGCCAGGAGCGGTGCCGCGGAGCACTTCATCAATGATTTCCTGCGCCTGCCACCTCAGCGATTCCCGGGCGAAGTGCCGGATCTCGGCGGACGCTGCAGTACTTTCTATCCACGGGTCTGGCTCATCACGCGGGATAAAATCAAACGTTCGCTCTGCTGACATCGGGGCCTCCTTGCACCAAGCCGACGGGGCACTCCAGAGCGTCCTGTCAGCGTCATAGCACTGCGTCTGGAAAAACACTACAGCGAGTAAGACCGGTCTGTCTGCACCTGGGAGTAAACTATTCTTACGATGATTTCCGATGCAGACCACACTGCAGAACCCGCGCTGTCTCCTGCGGATCTACCCGCCGAGGCGGCAATTTTTCCTGCCGATTCCCGGGGCCGGATTCTGGCTGTGGCCTACGAACTGTTTTCCCGCCGGGGTGTGCGGGACGTGGGTGTTAATGAACTGATCGAGCGCTCCGGGGTGGCCAAGGCAACGTTTTACCGGCATTTCCCGTCCAAGAACGCGCTGGTCCTGGCGTTCCTGGAGCAGCGGGACCAGTTGTGGACAGTTGATTCCATCGTGGGCCAGGCCAAACTCCGCGGCACCACCCCCGTTGAACAACTGCTGGCCATCTTTGACGTCTTCGGCGACTGGTTCCTGCGCGACGACTTCGAGGCCTGTTCCTTCATCAATATCCTGCTGGAAATGGGGCCGGCCCATCCGCTTGGCCAGGCCAGCATCGACTACCTGGCAAGGATCAGGGGACATGTGCAGGCCCTCGCGGAGCAGGCCGGATTGGACCGCCCGGAGGATTTTGCCCGGTCGTGGCACATCCTTATGAAGGGGTCCATCGTCTCAGCCACTGAAGGGGACACCCTGGCGGCGAAGCGGGCCCAGCAGATGGCCGCCTGGCTGATCGAGCACCACCGCAGCTAAACCCGAGCGCGAAGGGTCACTTAAGTCACCGTCCTTGGCGCCAACGGTCATTTAAGCCCCGAACCCTGGACGGCAAGCAGCCAGGCGGGGCTGGGTCAGCCCGCCGGAAAGAGCGTCTCTACAACCGACCGCGTCAGATCGTGGATCATTTCGGTGCGCTCGGCTTCGTCGGTGCTATCGGCGCCTTCCGTGAAGATCACCAGTGCATACGTTGTCCCGCCATGTTCAAGAAGGGCCGTGCAGCATGTCCACGGGCTGCTCGCTCTCGTTCCCAGATTGGATGAGCCGGCCATCCGGTGGGACCAGGTTCGCTCCCTTGCCAAGGGACCCCGCGATTCGCAGGGTTGACTTCGGCCGGGATGCCTTCTAGATTACAAGGTAATCCTTGTACAAGGGATTGCTTGGAACGACGAGTCCGGCGGATCCCGCCAACACAGAAAGAGACACGACGATGACTGTCACAGTGGCCGATGATCGTGCGTCGGGACCGGATGCGGTCCTTCGAGCACTCGCCGACCCCAATCGGCGGCGCATCCTGCGGCTGGTCCGCAACGAGGGCCTCGCCGCAGGTGAGGTCGCCAAGCATTTCGAGATGACTCAGCAGGCCGTCAGCCTGCACCTCAAGGTGCTCCGAGGTGCAGGCCTGCTCACCGAGCGACGACAAGGCACCAAACGGCTCTACGCCTTGCGTCCTGAGCCTTTGGACGTGATTCGCACCCTTCTCGACGATCTCTGGCCCGACGCGCTCGCGCGACTCAAGGACGTCGTCGAACAAGACCTCGCCAACAACCGAAAGTAGGACAGCCATGAACAAATCAGAGCCCGTAACAGCGTCCGTCCGAATCGCCGCCGCCCCAACCGATGTGTTTCCCTACCTCACCGAGGCGTCGATGCTCATCAAGTGGATGGGCGCCTGGGTGGACGTGAACCCCGAGCCTGGAGGGAACTTCGCTGTCAATATCGGCGACCAACCCATCCGGGGCACCTACGTCGCGGTCGAGCCGCCGCATCGTGTCGTGTTCACCTGGGGATTGCCGGGCAACGACGCGCTGCTACCGGGCGCGTCGACCGTCGAAATTCTCCTGACCGCCGACGGCGACGGCACAGTTGTCGATTTGATCCACAGCGACCTCCCCGCTGACCTGCGACCGGATCATCTCGCCGGCTGGACCTCGTTGCTGGACACCCTCCGCGTGACCGCTTGCCTCGATCCCGTGAGCTGAACGGTAGACGGAAGCCCGGCCGCCCGCCTGCGACCCGATAGCTATCGGCTGAACACTGGAGGTCTTGTCATGCCCGCAGTAACCGTTCAATCATCTTTTCGTCGGCTCGCAGCGGCAGCCTCACCCTCGCGTTGGTGTGCACCCGCCGGCTTTCTCTCGTCGGATGACGAGCGCCAGGACAGCCGCGACGGCAGCCGCGCTGACGGCGGCGCTCGGTCTCGCCGGCGCATCCTGGGTCGTTGCGGTCCGGCAGATGAACGGGATGGACATGGGTGTGGCGACCCGGCTCGGACTTTCGGCCGCCGGTCGGCCATGAGAATCCAATGCCCGCCGCGTTCGCGTCGAGCGTCGGAACGGACTGGGAGACGTACAGGCGAGAAGGGCCCGGCGTGAGCGCCTTCGGGCTCGAGGATGGCGTTGTCTACCACACCTGCTCCGCGTACGAGCGTGGAGTGGACGGCCTCTGGGGCATGTATCAGTGGCTCGACCGTGCTCCACTCGGCCGCAACGAGACCGGCTTGTGGTTCCGCCGCCACGACGAATACGACAGCCAGTAACGAGAAGCATGGACACGCAAAGGACGACGCTCATGAGTGACTTGTCGGGCAGAACCACTGCCGTCATTCGCGCGAGCCTGGGCCTGGGGCGCGGGATCCGGGCCGAGGTCATCCTGCAGGACCTCGCCTCAGGCCGGCTCGCCCTGACCGACGAAGCGTTCCAGCAACTACCGAACTGGCGGACCGCGGTCTACCTGCGCGACATACTCATGCAGCGCGGCCGCAACTGCTCACCTTAGGCGGCATCCTTCACGACGGGGACCACACCCTTCTGCGCCTCGGTGAACCGCCGACCCCGGGTCCAGAGCCGCCGGCCGGGCTACGGCCGGCATACCTCGAAGACAGGTGTGGCCCAGCCCCACGGATACCGCCCCACGAGCACCACCAGGATCCAGCAAAAGCCGGATCACCCTGGAGCGGATACGCTTCCGGCAACCATAGCCGATAACAACTCCCGCGGATCACCAGGGCTCAGGCATTTGGCCCTTGGGTTAGATAGCTGTGCAGCTCGTAGTACGTCAGCTCGGGCGGCTCGGTCAGGCCGACTTCGGCGGCAAACGGACCGATTTGGCTTTGTGCAAAGGCGTCGAACTGCTCCCGGGTTTGCCAGACATCCGTGAAGCGGATGCCACTTTCGGTGGCGGCGGCCCAGTGGAACAACGCACCCGGTGGAGCCTGTTCGCCCGAAGTGAGGTTCATCTTTGCCAGGATCTGGTCGTATTGCTCCAAGGTGCCGCCAGTGAAGTCACCGATTATTGCAACTGCCATGACATGCTCCTCAAAATTGTAGGGGCCTATATGCATCGACCCGCGGGCGACCCGTGCAGTTCACTTCTACGCCGGCCAAGTTTTGGTGTCAATGGGCTTCGGGTGTGTCAATGAGTGAGACAGTCGGCTGGGATCCAAGGTCCCGACTACCGGTTTTTCCACCACAGGTGCTCCAATCACCCGCGTTCCGATCACCACGGTGACGTCTAGCTCGGACGAGGCAAGGCCCAGAATTAGCCCGCACGAGGGCAATGGCCTCAATGGCCCGTGCTGCCTGGGGTTCAGTCGTTTTGATCAGTAAGCGAGGAGTGAACGGCCGGCCACGGCGATGATCGGCAGGCTTCCGGACCGGCGGGCGGCGGCGGGCAGCGCAGCCGCGTCCGCGAACGGGTCCCACCAGTTCCTTGCCGGCCTCGCTGAGGACCACGCGGCGGCCGATACGGTGGATGCGGCACGCCCGGCTCAACAACGGCCGGGAAATACTTCAGTTTGCGGGTGTCCACGCCAAACAGCCCACACCGGGGGCCAGAAAAAACCGGTGCGCAGGAATTACTCCGGACGGTAGAGTGTTGAAATCTGCAGCGACGAAGCTCGCGCAACACTTCATACTTACTCCCTGGGGAACACCCATGTCTACAGAAGTCTCTTCGAACGCCTCCGGACAGTCCGGGCCGTCCGCGCGTGCGGCTGCGTCGAAGTCCTCCGCGCCGGAGAAAATGTCCCGCGAATCGGTGACCATCATCGCCACCCTGCTCGTGGCGACTTTTGTGGTGATCCTGAACGAGACCATCATGAACGTTGCCCTGCAGCGGCTGATGGTTGACCTTGGAGTGGATGCGCCCACCGTGCAGTGGCTCTCCACCGGCTTTATGCTCACCATGGCCGTGGTCATCCCGACCACAGGGTTCATCCTCCAAAGCCTGTCCACGCGAGCGGTCTTTTTGCTTGCCATGGGCTTGTTCGCAGGCGGCACCGCCCTGGCGGCAGTTGCCCCGGGTTTTGAGGTCCTGCTCCTGGCCCGCATCGTCCAGGCCGGCGGCACGGCCATTATGCTTCCGCTGCTGATGACCACCATCCTCACCCTCGTCCCGCTGGCTAAGCGCGGCGCGGTCATGGGCAACGTCAGTATCGCCATCTCCGTGGCACCGGCAATGGGGCCCACTGTCTCCGGGCTGATCCTGGAGCACTTCACCTGGCGCTTTATGTTTGTCTTTGTCCTGCCGGTAGCCCTGGCTGCCCTGGCCATCGGCGCCAAGTACCTGACGAACGTGGGCGAAACCGAGAAGACCAAGCTCGACTTCCTCTCCGTACTTCTAACGGTTCCTGCCTTCGGCGGCCTGGTGTACGGTCTCAGCCAGATCGGCGGCGGGCACGGCGGCCAAAGCGGTCCGAGCACCGTGGCCATCGCCGCGCTGGTCATCGGCGTAGCCAGCCTGACGTTCTTTGTGCTCCGCCAGCTCCGGCTGCAGAAGGTTGAAGCTCCGCTGCTGGACCTCCGCGCCTTCAACTTCCGGATGTTCACGGTCTCCGTGCTGCTGATGGTGGTGGCCATGATGGCGCTCTTCGGCGGCGTGATCCTGCTGCCGCTCTACCTGCAGGAAATCCGCGGACTGGGTTCGCTGGAGACCGGGCTTACGCTGCTGCCGGGCGGGCTGGCGATGGGCCTGCTGGGCCCGTTCATCGGCCGGCTGTTCGACAAGGTGGGTCCGCTGCCGCTCACCGTTACCGGTTCCGTGCTTATGGTGCTGGCGCTGTGGCAGTTCTCAATGCTCGACGCCGGCACTCCGGTCTGGTGGATCGTCACCCTCCACGTGGGGCTGAGCTTCGGCCTGGCGCTGCTGTTCACCCCGGCATTTACCACCGGCCTGAACCCGCTGCCGCCGCATCTCTACTCGCACGGCTCGGCAATCATGAGCACCGCCCAGCAGGTAGCCGGTGCCGCCGGCACGGCGCTGCTCGTGTCCATTTTCGCCGTGGTGTCGGCCTCGTCAGGGCTCGTTGCGGGCATGAGCGCAGCATTCCTGACGGCGACCGTCATAGCCCTCGCCGCCGTCGTACTTTCCGCCATGATGCGCAAAACAGAAGGCGCGGCTCCCGGCCACGGCGCTCACTAACCCCATCCGTTAGGCGCGCCCCACCCTCGCAACGGTTCGAACAGGCAGCTAATGACGTCAAATCCCGGATTTGAGGTCATTAGCTGCCTGTTCGCGCTCAAGAAAGCAGGGCCTCAACTGTACGTTCGCGCTGGGTGGCGGGGCGAGGAGCCGTTAGCCGGCGAAGAAGTCGCTCAGCTCGGTGATGAGCTTGTCCGGGGCACGGAGGACGCCGTCGTGGCCGGCCCCGTGCAGGATGGTGTAGCTGGAGCCGGACAGGACATCGTGGATCTGGCCGCACGCCACACCAAAGTAGGCGGGGCTCTTCTCGCCGACAATAATCAGTGTTTCCAGGGGCAGTTCCTGGAACGGCTCAGCCGGCATGTCGGCGGCGATGATCGCCTTGACTTCCCGGACCCCGGTGCGCATCAGCTCGCGCATCTGCTTGCCTACGTGGGTGCCGGCGGTGAGCTTGTTGGCGATGGTGAGCATGGACAGCGGCATCCGGGAGAAGGCCCCGGTCTTCAGGCCCTTCGTGAGCACGGCCAGGGCGCGGTCATCGTCCCCGGCGGCCGTGGCGCGTTCGTATTCAGCAGTCCAGTCGGCCTTTACGCTGTGGTTGACGGACACTGCGGGGTCATACACTGCCAGCCGCTCCACTGGAAGGGTCCGGGCCGCGTGCAGGGCCACCGCTCCGCCGAAGCTGTGTCCAAAGACGTCGGTGCTGGAGGTGTGTTTCATAACGGCGTCCAGGTCCCGGATGTCCGCGTCCAGCGTGTAATCCTCGGCCTGCGGCGACGATGAACCGCGCCCACGGCGGTTGAAGGTGTGGACCGGGCGGCCCAGCGCGGCGCTGAGTTTCTGGGCGAACTTTGTGTAGTCGGCCGCGGTCACCATGGAGGCCGGCACCACAACCACGCCGGAGCCGGCGGACGCCAGTTCAGCACCCGTGGAGAAGAGCTCCAGCGTGCCGCCGTCGGGGGTATTGATGTTCTCGCTCGTCATGATCCGAGCCTAGCCGAGCAACCTGCGGAATGCCTTAGCCCTTGAAGTATTCAGCGATGTCGGTGACAAGTTCCTTCACGGCGGCCGGAATGGAGCCGTGGAAGCCCTTGGGTGAGAGCTCGAATGTGCTCCCGGGGACGGCCGCATGAAGGCGCTGGGCCGTGACCTTGTAGTAGCTCGGGCTTTTGCCGCCCACCATAAAATGTGTGTTGGCGGGCAGGACGGCGAAGTTCCTGGCCTGTTCGGCCTCGTCGTACGCGGCCCGCAGTTCACCGACGCCGGTGGGCATCAGCTCCCGGAGCATCTTGTTCACCTTCGTGCGGGACACCACGGCCATCAGGCCTGCAAGTACCGGCTCGGGGACCCTTGAAAGCGCTGTGCCCGGCTGCATGCCTCTTTTCATCCGGGCCATGGCATGTCCCACTTTGCCGGCGTTGACCGCGGCCTCGAACTCGTCCAGCCACGACATGTCGATGCTGCCGTCGATGTTGACCGCAGCATCGTAGACCGCCAGCTTGTCCGGCTCGTAGGACGTGCCCACGAACTCCTGGACGGCGTTCAGCGCCACCGACCCGCCCAGGCTGTGGCCCAGGAGGTTGCGGGCGCCGGTGGCATCCATGACCGTGCGGACATCGGCGATCTCCGTAGCCATGGAATAGTCCGCCGGCTGCTCGCTGGAGTTGCCCCTCCCGCGCCGGTCATAGACATCCACTGCCCACCCGTCGCCCAGCCCGTCGGCCAAGGCCATCGAGAACGGCCGGTAGATCAGTGCGGTGAGGAACGCCCCGCCGATCACCACCACCCGGCGGTCTCCCGGCGCATCTTCGGTTCCGTAGCTGTACAAAGCCAGCCTGCCGCCGTCGTGCGTGGGGACTTCCTGTTCTTTCACGCTCCCCATCCTAGGCGCGGCGAAGCGGCCCGCCGGCAAAGCGACCTACCGGCGCCTCCCCAGCGGGCGGACCTGGCCATCACTGCCGTTGATGAACCGGGCAATCCGCACGGCGAGCCCCTTGCCGGGACGGATGGGACCCTCATGCAGTTGGCCGGGGACCACCTGGAAGTTGATGGACGGCACGGCGGCCGCCAGTTGCCGGCCCGTCTCGGCAAAATACGCCGGACTCCAGCCGCCGCTGAGCATCAGGATGGGGGTGGTGAGGGCGGTGAAATTGTCCAGTTCGGCGTCGGCGTCGAGCACGGCCCGCATTTCGGTGACGGCCGTGGGCAGCAGCTGGCGCATCTCCGCGCCCAGGTTGGTCCTGGCCGAGAGGATGCTCAGCATCCGCAGCGCGCCGAGTGGAAGGTAGGACAGCGGTCCGGCCGTGGCCAGGCCCTGGACCAGGTGCGCCCAGGCGTGGTTGAGCTGACCGGCGGTAACGGCTTCCTCAAGCTCCGGCCGCCAGCGGTGGCTCAGGTTTCCGGACACCGACACGGCGGCGTCATAGGTCACCAGGCGGCCGATCGGCAGTGTCCGGGCGGCCTGCAGCGCCACGAAACCGCCGTAGCTGTGGGCCACCACGTCCGTGGAACCGGTCTCGCGCATGACCGCCGCAAGGTCACTTACCTCGGTCTTCACCGAATAGTCCGCCGGCTGCGGGGCTGACCCCGCCCGGCCGCGCCGGTTGTAGCAGTGCACCGGCCGGCCCAGGAGGACGCTGAGCTTCCGGGCGAAAGGCCGGTAGAGGGCGTCGGTGACCAAAGTGCCGTGGATGAGTACGACGCCGGGAGGTCCCGTCGTCGTCGTCGGGTCCAGTCCAGCGGGGGTGCGGAACGAGTGCACGTCGAGGCGCCCGCCGTCCTCCGCGTCAACTTTCCACGTCTCCACAGCCCGAGTCTATGCCTGGGCGTCCGCCGGGAGCCGGTGGCGCGAACTCCCGGTAAACTTGGGGATTGTGACTTCCCAAAACACCCCCGCCCCCAAAAATGCCGCAGAGCCGCTCGACGCCAGCGAGCAGATGCGCATCCGCATGGACAAGCGCGCCAAGCTGATCGAGCGCGGCACAGAGGCGTATCCGGTGGGTGTGGAACGCACGCATTCCCTCACGGAGATCCGCGAAAAGTACGCGCACCTTGAGGCTGACGACACCACCGGTGACGTTGTGGGCGTCACCGGCCGGGTCGTTTTTGTGCGCAATACCGGCAAGCTCTGTTTCGCCACGCTGCAGGAAGGCGGCCTTGACGGCAAGGGCACCCGGCTCCAGGCCATGCTGAGCCTCGCCAATGTGGGCGAAGAAGCGCTCGCGGACTGGAAGGCCCTGGCCGACCTCGGCGACCACGTGTTCATTAAGGGCGAGGTGATTTCCTCTCGCCGCGGCGAGCTGTCCGTCATGGCCGAGTCCTGGTCCATGGCCTCCAAGGCACTCCGCCCGTTGCCGGTGCTGCACGCGGAACTCAACGAGGAAACCCGCGTCCGCCAGCGCTACGTGGACCTGATGGTGCGCGATGAAGCCCGCGAAATGGTCTACACCCGCGCCGCGATCACCCGTTCCATCCGAGAGAGCCTGCACCGGCACAGCTACGTTGAGGTGGAAACCCCCATCCTGCAGCTGGTCCACGGCGGCGCCCTGGCCCGCCCGTTCGAGACGCACATGAACGCGTTCGACCAGAAAATGACCCTCCGCATTGCCACCGAGCTTTACCTCAAGCGCGCCGTAGTGGGCGGGATCGACCGCGTCTACGACATGGGCCGCGTCTTCCGCAACGAGGGTGTGGACTCCACCCACAGCCCCGAATTCACCACCCTCGAGTGCTACGAAGCCTGGGCGGACCAGTTCGTCATGGCCGAGCGCATCAAGGAGATCATCCTCGATGCCGCCGACGCCGTGGGCGTGGGCCGCACCCTCCAGACCGAAGCCGGCGAGATCAACCTCGATGGCGACTGGGCCTGGGTTTCGGTCTACCCGGGACTGTCCGACGCCGTTGGCCAGGAAGTCACGCCTGACACGTCGCTTGAGGTGCTGCGCGAAATCGCACAAAAGCACGAGGTCAAGGTGGACCCGAAGTGGGACGCCGAGAAACTGGCCGTGGAGCTATTTGGTGAAATTGTGGAACCCACGCTGCTGAACCCCACCTTTGTGTACGACTACCCGCCGTCTGCCCAGCCGCTGGCCCGCCCGCACCGGGAGGACGGCCGGCTGATCGAAGCCTGGGACCTCATCATCGGCGGTATGGAACGCGGCACGGCCTTCTCCGAGCTGATCGACCCCGTCATCCAGCGTGAGCGGCTGACCGAACAGTCGCGGCACGCTGCCGCGGGCGATGCCGAGGCCATGCAGCTGGACGAGGACTTCCTGCGGGCCCTCGAATACGGTGCACCACCCATGGGCGGCATCGGCTTGGGTATTGACCGGCTCGTGATGTTGTTCACCGGCGCCGGCATCCGCGAAACCATCCTTTTCCCGCTTCTGAAGCCCGAAGGCCACTGAACATGGAATATGTAGCCGTACTCCTGCCCTCGCTGGTGGTTGGCCTGCTTTTTTGGTTCGCCATGAAATCCATCTTCAATGCGGATAAGTCCGAACGTAAGGCCGAAGCGCAGGCCCAGGCCGAGGCGGAATCGCGTTCCGGCGTGCCATTGAACGAGCAGAACCCGGAATCGGACAAATAGACCGAAAGAACTTTCTGTGGGCTCTGTGGATATCCACAGGAACGATTCGACGCTTTGACGCGTTGCCATAAAGAGGTTCATACTTTTTACAGGAACATCCTCATTTTCTGACAACCGAACCTTTCCAAGAGGAAGACATATTTAATGGCACAGAAAGTAAACATCATCCTCGTAGATGATCTGGATGACGGATCTGCGGACGAGAACGTCCGTTTTGGCCTTGATGGGGTCAGCTACGAAATCGATCTGTCCTCGGCCAACGCGGCCGAGCTCCGTTCTGCCTTGGAGCGCTTTGTTGCCGCCGGGCGCAAGACCTCGGCCGGCAGGGCCACCCGCACCAAACCGACTGCAGGCGCCCGCGTCAACGACTCCGCGCAGATCCGCCAATGGGCACGGGATAACGGCTACACGGTTAACAGTCGGGGCCGAATTCAGGCTGAAATCCAGGAAGCCTACCAAAAGGCAAATTCCTGACCTGCCGCTTCTCCGGCTGCAAATTAGGCCCTGTCTTCACCTTCGGGTGGGGGCAGGGTTTTTTGATGCCCAATTGTGAATGCGCAAGACAGGCTTGGGTATGCGCAAAACCCATGCTGGCTAACCGCCTCCGGGCGTACCGTTGGGCTAATCGTCGCGCAAATTCCTTGGGATGAGCCGGCGATTCGGTTTCAGCCTTCGGTCTGGGACGCCCGCTCGAATTCGCCCACTCGAATCTTTGCGTGGCGCGGGAGCCTTGAATGTCAGTAATTAGCGGGTCTCAGCGATTTACGGCAGTCCTGGCGGCAGTGCTCCTGCTGCTGGCTGCGCCCCTCGGCGCTCCGGCGTTTGCAAATGATGACGTGCGCTTATACGCGGTCTTGGATTCTACGGAACTCCTGGCCAGCATCAACGCGAGTCCGGGCCCCGCAATTGCCATCGACGTCACCTTTGAGGTCTTTAACGCCATTGATGGCGACCTTGTGCTTGCGATCCCGCAAACGGCGAACGCGGGTGTGGCAAGCACGGGGTTCAATCTGGCGGACGGCCGTTACAAGATCAGGGCAACGGCCGCCGGGTTCCTGGAGAACTGGTACACGATACCGTCAGGTCGCGATGGGAACGCGTTCGTGCAACTGCTCGGCTATCAGGACAGGGACACGTTCGCGACGGCGGATGAGATTGTGGTGGACTCCGTCACGCCAGCCAACTCCAGCTGGAACTCCAAAGGCTGGACGGTGCTGCACCCGTAACGGTTACTACACCTTCCCGGACCAGGCGCCGGGGGCGTACAAGGTTCGCTTCCAACACGGTGCCGTGGAACGCTGGTGGCCCGAAACGCCTAACCGGGCCGAGGCCGAACCCATCAACCTAACCGGCGCGAATAACTTCAACCTCGCTTACGCGGTCTTCCTCGCCACTCCGGCTGTAGTTGATCCGGAACATACCTGACCCTCGGCGGTGAGCCTGCCGTCGGCGCCACCCTGACAGCGTCGACAGATGGCGTCGGCGTTGGTTGGGCCAATGAGGATTGCCTGCAACGGTACAGCTGGTACGTCGGCGGCGTGCTGGTCGGAGACATGTTCGGACCCACATTTGCGGTGCCCCTGGCCGCGGCCGGGATGTCCGTGACCGCGCGCTTGGACATCGCCGGGGCCGGCTGTACCTACACGACGATGGAGAGCAATGCGGTGGGCCGGTGGATCCAGGCCTCACCATCGTCGGACCGAACGTTGTGGTAGCGCCCGTGGACAACGCCGGAAGGACCGATGTGGCACTGACGTTCGCCGACGTGGGGACGCCCGGTATCACCTCAGTGACCCGGCTTGAGTCCGGGGCCGGCTTCCCCGACGGCGGATTCTCCTCGCTCACGAACCCTCCGCTGTATTACGACGTCGAAACCACCGCGGTCTTCAGCTCCGCGCTCGGGCCCTGGTGTGCATCACGTTCGACACCTCAGTCATGACAGAAGTGCAGGCCTCAGGCCAGCGCCTGTACCACTACGTGGGTGGGATCTGGGCTGACATCACTGATACCGCACTCAGTGGAACGGGCAAAGTGTGCGGCCTGACGACGTCCTTCTCACCCTTGCCGTCGGCCAGCCGAAGTGGCCGTTCCGCGGATTCCTGCAGCCGGTGGATAACGGCGGCGCCCTGAACTCGATGAAGGCAGGTGCCGCGGTTCCCGTTAAGTTCGGGCTCGGCGGGAACCGGGGCTGGGCATCCTGGCTGCGGGAGCGCCGTCGTCGTCCGCTATCGCCGGCCCCGGCGGCGCGGCACTGGACGACATCGAACAGACTGTCGCCGCGGGAAGCAGTTCGCTGAGCTACGCCGCCGGCTCCGATACCTACACCTACGTGTGGAAAACCCAGAAGGCCTGGGCAGGAACGTGCCGCCAGTTCTCGCTGCGGCTGAACGACGGAACCGTCCATGGTGCCCTGTTCGACTTCCGCAAGTAGGCCGCCCGGAAGCAGCTGCAGGTTATTCCCGATCGCCCATGTTTCCCCTGTGGCGAACACGCTCCCCAAGTGGGGGTCTGCCACGTAGCATCAAAGTACGTCGTAGCTAGGAGTGTGGCGAAATGTTTGAGCGATTTACGGACCGTGCCCGTCGCGTAGTTGTGCTTGCCCAAGAAGAGGCACGCATGCTGAACCACAATTACATTGGTACCGAACACATCCTCTTGGGTCTGATCCATGAAGGTGAGGGCGTTGCCGCCAAAGCTCTTGAGTCCTTGAGCATTTCGCTCGACGGCGTGCGCGAGCAGGTGCAGGAGATCATCGGGCAAGGCCAACAGGCCCCGTCCGGCCACATCCCCTTCACCCCACGCGCCAAGAAAGTGCTGGAACTTTCCCTGCGGGAAGCCCTGCAGCTGGGCCACAACTACATCGGCACGGAGCACATCCTGCTGGGCCTCATCCGCGAGGGTGAAGGCGTTGCCGCCCAGGTGCTGGTCAAGCTGGGCGCAGACCTCAACCGGGTCCGCCAGCAGGTCATCCAGCTCCTTTCCGGCTACCAGGGCAAGGAGACCACCGGCGCCGGCGTCGGTCCCGGCCAGCCCGAAGGCACTCCTGCCGGTTCCGTGGTCCTGGACCAGTTCGGCCGCAACCTGACCCAGGCTGCGCGCGAGAACAAACTGGACCCGGTGATCGGGCGCGAAGCCGAAATGGAACGCGTTATGCAGGTTCTCTCGCGCCGCACCAAGAACAACCCGGTCCTGATCGGTGAGCCCGGCGTCGGCAAGACCGCCGTCGTCGAGGGCCTCGCCCAGGCGATTGTCCGCGGCGACGTCCCGGAAACCATCAAGGACAAGCAGCTGTACACCCTGGACCTCGGTTCGCTGGTGGCCGGCTCCCGGTACCGCGGTGACTTCGAAGAGCGCCTGAAGAAGGTCCTCAAGGAAATCCGCACCCGCGGCGACATCATCCTGTTCATCGACGAGATCCACACGCTTGTGGGTGCTGGCGCTGCCGAAGGTGCCATCGACGCTGCGTCCATCCTCAAGCCCATGCTGGCCCGCGGTGAACTGCAGACCATCGGTGCCACCACCCTGGACGAGTACCGCAAGCACATCGAGAAGGACGCCGCGCTGGAGCGCCGCTTCCAGCCCATCCAGGTCAAAGAGCCCTCCGTCGCGCACGCGATCGAGATCCTCAAGGGCCTGCGTGACCGCTACGAGGCACACCACCGCGTCACCATCACCGACGGTGCCCTCGCCTCGGCGGCTCACCTCTCCGAACGCTACATCTCGGACCGCTTCCTGCCGGACAAGGCCATCGACCTGATCGACGAGGCCGGCGCCCGGCTGCGTATCCGCCGGATGACCGCTCCGCCGGAGCTGAAGGCCATGGACGAGCGGATCGCAAAGCTGAAGATGGAGAAGGAATCCGCCATCGACGCCCAGGACTTCGAAGGCGCCGCTGCGCTCCGCGACAAGGAACAGAAGCTCATCACCGAGCGCTCGGAGAAGGAACGCCACTGGAAATCCGGCGGCATGGACGATATCTCCGAGGTGGATGAGGATCTCATCGCCGAGGTATTGGCCAACTCCACCGGCATCCCGGTCTTCAAGCTGACCGAGGAAGAGTCCTCGCGCCTGCTGAAGATGGAAGACGAGCTGCACAAGCGTGTGGTGGGCCAGAACGAGGCCATCAAGGCTCTCTCTCAGGCAATCCGCCGTACCCGTGCAGGTTTGAAGGACCCCAAGCGCCCGGGAGGTTCGTTCATCTTCGCCGGTCCCACGGGCGTCGGCAAGACCGAACTCGCCAAGGCATTGGCCGAGTTCCTGTTCGGTGACGAGGATGCCCTCATCACGCTGGACATGTCCGAGTACTCCGAAAAGCACACGGTGTCACGGCTCTTCGGTGCCCCTCCGGGCTACGTCGGCTACGAGGAGGGTGGCCAGCTCACCGAGAAGGTCCGCCGTCGTCCGTTCTCCGTGGTCCTGTTCGACGAAGTGGAGAAGGCGCACGCGGACCTCTTCAACTCGCTGCTGCAGATCCTGGAAGACGGCCGCCTGACCGACTCCGCAGGCCGGGTGGTGGACTTCAAGAACACCGTGATCATCATGACCACCAACCTGGGCACGCGGGACATCTCCAAGAGCGTTGCCACCGGCTTCCAGTCCGGCACGGATACGCAGACCGGCTACAACCGGATGCGTGCCCGGGTCACGGAGGAACTGAAGCAGCACTTCCGCCCCGAGTTCCTCAACCGCGTGGATGACGTTGTGGTGTTCCCGCAGCTCACGCAGGACGAGATCATTGAGATCGTGGATCTCATGATGGGCCGGCTGGAGAAGCGCCTGGCGGACAAGGACATGGGCATCGAGCTCACCACCGCGGCCAAGGTTCTCCTGGCAACACGCGGTTACGACCCGGCCATGGGTGCCCGGCCGCTGCGCCGCACCATCCAGCGCGAGATCGAGGACCAGCTCTCCGAGAAGATCCTGTTCGGCGAGATCCATGCCGGCGACATCGTAATGGTGGATGTGGACGGCGAAGGCGACGACGCCAAGTTCACCTTCGCCGGCAACGCCAAACCGCGCATCCCGGAGATCGCCCCCAGCGTCTAACCACCAAAAGCGAAGGCCCCGCCGGCTCCCACCAGGAGCGGGCGGGGCCTTTGAGCTTGAAGCCGTCTGCGCGGTGGGGTTTGAGCTCAAAGGCCTTCCAGATCCGCCCAACGTTCGTCATATCCCATTCCGTAATTACGAAGGGCCGAATTTCAGGCGCAAGACACTGGGCCCTCAGCTATCCATCGGCGTCATGATTCTCGGCCTGGTCCTGGAGGACCGATCGTCGATACGTGCTTGGCGTGAATCCTAGGAACTTTTGGAAGTCGTTCGTCAGATGGGCATGATCGGTGTAGCCGAGTTCGGTGGCTATCGCCGCGAGGTCTGTTGCCGGGTCGGTACGTGACCGGTCAGCGGCCTCTTGCAGGCGGCGCCTTCGGATGAGCACGGACGGGCTCAGTCCGATGTACTTCCGCGCTACCCGTTGAAGGGTTCTCGGCGAAATAAATAGACGCGCCGAAACGTCTTCAATGCGGGTCACGTCGGCGCATGTTCCGATAATGTCCATCATCGCGTTGGCAAGAATGCCTTCCTCGGATACCTCTGGACTCTGCGTTACTAGCCAGTCAGTGAAAGCCTCCACCGCGCGTTGTCGACGTTCCCTTGGATCGGTCCCCCTCATCGCCTCCGACACTGAGGCATGCAGATCCGCGAGCGGTAGTGGCAGCTGGGAATCCCGCAGGCTCCCCGGATCATCCGTGAAACGTGGAACCAGCGCGGGACGTAGGAGGGCCCCAACCGCCCAGCCCCGGCCCGTGAGATCGCGATGCGATCGACGGGTTGTTGGGCCTGCGAACTCAACGAGATCCTTCTGGACCGCAAGGTTGGACGCCGGGAACGCGATCAGGTGCTGTCGTGACGTGTGCCCTGGCTCAATGTCCCACTCGGGATCCAAAACCACTGCACCAGCTTCGTGACGGCCTCAGGCGCGGGCACGCGGTGAAACGTGGGAAGCCGGGCCGGGTAGAGGATTCCCTTGAACGAACCCATCATGGGAGGACACTCCTTATCCAGGCTGTCGCAATTCTCCAAGCCGCTGAGCGGACCTGTGCGTACCGTGAGATCTATGACTGATACTACAAGCCCCGAACTGACCAAGGCCGCCGATGGCAAGCACACGAAATTCGGTATCCCGCACGGCTTCACGAGCCTCACGCCGTTCCTTGCGATCCCTTCTGCCAAGGAGGCAATCACCTTCTACCAGGACGTTTTCGGCGCGCGGACAGTAAATGTCACCGAGATCGGCGGAATCGTCGTCCACGCCGAACTTGACTTCGGTCAGGGGCGACTCCAAATTGGAGAGCCCAACCCGGACTACCACCTCGTTCCGGCGCCGAACGGCGACGATGATTGCTACTCCATCGGCTTCTACTGCGCCGATGCGGACGCTCTCGTTGCGCGCGCCGAGCGGTCAGGGGCTACCGTTCGGGAGCCGCTGTCCACATTTGTGTCCGGAGACCGATTCGCCAGCATCCGGGACCCCTACGGTGTGCGCTGGTCCATCATGACTCGCGTCGAGGACCTCTCCGAAGAGGAAAGTACGCAGCGCGTCGCCGACTGGGCCTCCAAGCAAGGCTGAGCCTCGGTCCAAGGCAGCGGGACGCGGGCCCTCATGGGTCTACCTGGGTGTCGAGGGGGACGTCCCCTCGGGCAGCCCGGGTTCCTGCCTTGGTAGATGTAGCCGCACTCGGCAGTCCGAGCAGTGCCAGCAGCGCGACCGTGGACCGTCGGCCCCCAGGCTCGCCGCGCCGAGCGTAGGCGAGCGGCCAGCGAAGCGAACGTGCCGGGGGCATTTGTGTAGCTCGCGTCAGAGCGACGAAGGAGCAGCAAGCGGCAAATGGCGCCGGTGCGGGAGCGCCCTACCCACTCGAGCAGTCACCGTAGGATTGTGGGGTGACCGACTCTGACTCCTTCCGCATCCGTTCCGCACGCACCAGTGACGTGGCCGCCATCAAGGGCCTGGTGGCGCCGCTGGCTGAGCAACGGATCCTGATGGCGAAAGAGACGGTTGCCTATTACGAGAGCCTCCAGGAGTTCCGGATCGCCGAAGCCGACGACGGCGAAGTCATCGGCTGCGGGGCACTGCACGTGATGTGGGAGGACCTCGCTGAAGTCCGCACGCTGGCCGCATCGGATGCCTGGCGCGGCAAGGGCGTAGGGCATGTTCTGGTGGAAAGCCTGCTGGCAGAGGCCCGTGCGCTGGGCGTCGCGCGGGTCTTTTGTCTCACGTTCGAGGTGGATTTCTTCAAGCGTCATGGCTTCGAGGTCATGGCCGACCAAACGGCAGTGGACCCGGTGGTCTACTCCGAGCTGCTGCGCTCCCATGACGAAGGCGTTGCCGAGTTCCTGGACCTGGCGCGGGTCAAGCCCAACACCCTGGGCAATACCCGCATGATCAAGACCCTCTAGACACTCGAATCAGCAGGCCCGGGCGACCGCGGCACGAAGTCACCCTGTGACATAAATAGCTTTATGTCGAATTGATGGATAAACTGACAGGGTTGCAGTGTGGGGCCTGCCGTAAGGGACAGTCATTGGGGGCTGTCCCTTACCGCTTCCACCGAATCGTCGCAGGCTACCGGACTTCATGCGGCGGTAGTAGGGTCAAAGTGCATCCTCCAGGAAGCACCCACACCCCAGGAGTTCTGCCATGAAAAAGCTCATCAATGATCCCCGTTCCGTGGTTGACGAATCTGTCGAGGGATTCGGTCTGGCCCACGCGGGACTAGTGACCGTCACCGCCGATCCGAAATACGTCACGCGCAAAGATGCGCCAGTGGCCGGGAAGGTCGGACTCGTTTCCGGCGGAGGCAGCGGCCACGAGCCGCTTCACGCCGGTTTTGTCGGGCTGGGAATGCTCGACGCCGCCGTGCCGGGGCGGTGTTCACCTCACCGACGCCGGACCAGATCCTTCCGGCGACGCTAGCGGTCAACTCGGGCGCCGGCGTCGTCCATATCGTGAAAAACTACACCGGCGACGTCCTGAACTTTGAGACCGCAGCGGAGCTGGCGCAGGCCGAAGGCGTGGACATCCGGACAGTCCTGGTCAATGACGACGTCGCGGTGGAGGACTCCCTGTATACCGCAGGTCGCCGCGGAGTGGGCGGGACCGTGCTGGTGGAGAAAATCGCCGGCGCCGCGGCTGAACGGGGCGACAACCTCGATGCCGTGGCCGCGATCGGTGACCGCGTCAACAGCAACGTCCGCACCATGGGTGTGGCGCTTTCGGCGTGCACAGTGCCGCATGCGGGAAAGCCGAGTTTCGACCTGGCGGATGATGAAATCGAGATCGGCATCGGCATCCACGGCGAGCCCGGCCGGCACAAAATCCCGATGGAGAACGCGGACGGCATCACCGACCGCCTGCTGGACCCGGTCCTCAGCGACCTGGGCATCACCGCCGGCGAGAAAGTCCTGCTGTTCGTCAACGGCATGGGCGGCACGCCCTTGAGTGAGCTGTACATCGTCTACCGCCGCGCTGCCCAGGTGATCGCAGAACGTGGAGCCGTCGTCGAACGCTCGCTGGTGGGGAACTACATCACCGCGCTGGAAATGCAGGGCTGCTCCATCTCCGTGCTGCGGCTCGACGATGAACTGACGCAGCTGTGGGATGCCCCCGTGCACACCGCAGCCCTGCGCTGGGGCGTGTAGCCGTGGTCCTGGACGTGAACTGGGCCGTCAGGTGGCTGACTCTCTGTGCCCAGGCCATGGCGGAAAACCGGGTGTGGCTCATCGAACTTGACCGTGCCATCGGTGATTCTGACCACGGCGAGAACATGGACCGCGGCTTCCAGGCTGTACTGGATAAACTGGCCGAAGCGCGTCCGGAGACACCCGGCGCGGCCCTGAAACTGACTGCCATGACCCTGATGTCCAAGGTGGGCGGAGCCGCGGGACCCTTGTACGGAACCGCGTTCCTGCGCGCCTCCACCGCTTTGGGAGACGCCGCCGAGATTGATCCGGGGCGCCTTGCCGATGCGCTGGCGGCTGCCCGCGACGGGATCGTGGCCCGGGGTAAGGCCGAGTCGGGCGACAAGACTATGGTTGACGCCTGGACCCCCGCGGTTGAGGCAGCGAAGGCCGCAGCGGCGGATGGTGCGGGCACCGTCCTTGGAGTGCTGGTGGCGGCAGCCGAGGCGGCCGAGGCCGGCGCCGTGGCCACCGACCCGCTCGTGGCCCGCAAGGGACGCGCCAGTTACCTGGGGGAGCGGAGCGCGGGCCACCGCGATCCGGGTGCCGCGTCCAGCGCCCTTATTCTCCGGGCAGCTGTTGGGGCTGCAGCGTGACAGTTCGCCTGGTGGTGGTGTCCCATAGCGAAAAAATTGCCGACGGCGCCGTGGAGCTTGCCGCCCAGATGGCGCCCGACGTCGTAATCCTCGCCGCCGGGGCACCGCCGACGGCAGGATCGGAACGAGCCTGGAAAAAGTCATGTCGGCCCTGGACCAGGCGGCCGGGGGTGATGGCGTGGTGGTCCTGACGGACCTGGGATCTGCGGTGATGACGGCGGAATCGGCCCTGGAGCTCGTGGAGGAGCCCGCCGGTGTGCTCCTGGCGGACGCGCCCCTGGTGGAAGGCCTGGTGGCTGCCGCTGTGGCCGCACAGGGCGGCGCCGATGCAAAAGCAGTCAAACGTGCCGCCGAAGCGGTCTACGGACTGGGGCCGGAAGTGGCGGACGCATCGCCCACGCTCGCCGCGAGCACCTTAACCGAAGGGTCCGTCACCGGTCCGGGGCCGGACTTCACCGGCGACTTCGAGCTGGTGAATGAGGCCGGCATGCACGCCCGTCCGGCCGCCAAGATCGCGGGCGGACTCGCGTCCCTCAACGCCGAAGTCACGGTCAACGGTGTGGATGGCGCCTCCATGACTTCCCTGATGACGCTCGCGGCGGGCAAGGGATCCATGCTCCACATCGAGGCGTGGGGACCGGATGCCGAGCGTGCCCTGAACTACGTCGGCGGCCTGGTGCAGGCCGGGTTCGGCGAGCCGTAGGCCGTGGGTGGATGCGAGTGTGGCTGGCCTGGTTCCGGCCAGGCGCGAACGCCTGCCTGATCAGCCGCCTACTTGACCTGACGGCCCCGGCCGGGGTTGAACGTGTGCTTGTCCAGGAGAAGATACGTGCCGACTCCCATCAGAAGGAAGCCGCCGACGCCGATCGCAATGATCTGGGTGCTGACGCCGGCAATGAGTGAAACAATCCCCACCAGGCATGCGATGGCACCGAAGTAGGTGCGGCGCCCAAACCTGAGGCCAACGGAGCCGGACGAGAGTTCCTCGGCGAGCCGCGGATCGTCTGCCGCCAGGCCCGACTCCAGTTCCTCGAGCTGTTTCCGCTCTCGATCTGAAAGTGGCATCAAAACCCCTTCCCGGCGGCAAAACCTGTTGTAATCCAACGTTGCCGATGCTAGTAATACAGACCGTAGAAGTGTCCTGAGCGGAAGTCAAGGCCGGGACTGGCGGGGCCTGGTTGGCCCTCCTGCAAGGGCAGTCACGCAGCCTGTCGCAGGCCTTTGGCATCGAGAATCACCGAAGCGGTAACGAACCTCCCGCACTGCTCCCCGTAGGGGTAGGCACCGCGGGGCCGGAAATTCAGGGTGCGCACTGGGAGTGCCGATCCGCCTGGAGAAATACCGGACGCGGTCAGTGCCATCGGGGCCTCCGTGAGGGACTCCAGCATCAGCATGCCGGTCATGGTCCCGTCCGGGGAAGCCGTGGCGGAGCAGACCCTGTCCGGTGTGCAGCCTTGGTCTATGGATGCAGTGCCGGGGAAAAGCTCGACGGCGGCTGCTTTGCAGGTGCCGTCCTGGCAGGCCTTGAGGCGCAATGATGCCACCTGCGGCACGTATTCCCGGGCCACGGTCACCGAGACCACTGACGCCTGGGCAATCATCGGGCACGGGGCCGGGACGGGGTAGTAGTAGCAGCCGGAGGTGAGAACCGCCGTCGTCATCAGTGCCAGAAGTACCCCGGGCTTGCCCATACTTCAGCGTAAATCCGGAGCCGGAAGCCGGCATTGCTACCAGGAAAGTGATGCAAACATTGTTATGGCTGCTGCTCCGAAGATCACCATAATGAGACCCGTGGCCAGCCGGCCCTTGGCAACAACGAAGACCGGCAGCGTGGATTCGGCGGGATTGGCCGGGTTGTAGACCACTGGGATGCGGGTGCCGATGATCGCCTGGTCCTGGCGGTAGATATCGGACTGCCCCAGCCAGCGCTTGCCCCCGGCGTCCACGAATTCATACGACGGCGCAAACCGGTTCCGGCCGTTGCTCGCGGGTCCGTCCGTGCCGTGCAGGTTTCCGGTGACGGCGGCCGAAGCCTTCTGCCACCGCGCCGTGGAACGTTTTCGGCCGAACGACGCGGCCAGGGACAGCCCTATCAGGATCAGGCCCGCGGCAAGGAAAAGCCCCGGCAGCACGATGAAAAGCAGTTTCAGGGAGTCCACGGGTCAGCCCAGCGGGAAGGCGCCGGCGACCCAGAACAGCAACAGCGCGAAAAATGCGAAGACCGGCATCAGGCACCCGATCACCATCTTGGATTCTGACGCAACCTGGAACGACTGGTTGGGATTCGCCGAGTTGTAGGCCACCGCCAGGAGCGATCCCGGTGCCTGCTGGTTGGCGTACGAAACCTCGGATTCGCCCGCATACAGGGTCCCGTGGGGGTCGGCGAACTGGTAGGTGGGGTAGAAGCGCCGGCTCCGCGTTGAACCGCCTCCGCCATGTGTCCAGCCCGCAACGTTTCCAGTGACGGTCGCCTGCACCTTTGGCCAGCCGGCGATCAGTTTTTCCTGCCGCTTGGTTTTGCGCACTGAACGGACCAGCGCAAAAATGACACCCGCAACAAACAGCGCCCAGATAACGTACAACACGATTCTCATGAATTTCCCCCGGTTCAAGTCACCAGAAAGTATGCCATCCAGGCACTGGCCGCCCTAAAGGCGCCTCAGGCAGGCAGCCGGTAACCGCCCTGGTGCAGCTCGGCCAGGCCGTCGCTAAGAAGGCCGGTAACCGCACGTTCCAGCTGTTCCGGCGCGCAGTTCAGTCGGTGCAGTGCGGACAGGGGTACGCCGATTCCGTCCGCCGCGAAGCCCAGGTCAGCAGGCTCCCGCTGGAACATTTCCGCCGGCACCGGGGCGTCCGCAAGCCGCAGAACAGCCATCACGGCACCCCGGACCTGCCGGTCAGTGCCGTGCCACGCCTGTCCTTTGGGAACGTACGACGGCGGCGGCTCGCCGGCGGCCAGCCACGCACAGGCGTCCCGCACCGGGCAGTCCGTGCACTTGGGGGCACGCGCGGTGCAGACCAGCGCCCCCAGTTCCATAACCGCAGCGTTCCAGCGCACGGAGGTCCCGACGTCGTCCGGCAGCAGTTCCGCCGCGAGCCGCATCTCCGCCGCGTTCAGCGACGGCGAGGGGAGCGCGACGCCGGAAACCAGGCGCGCGTGCACACGCCGGATGTTGGTGTCCACCACAGTCTCCCGGCGTCCGAAGGCAAAGGCGGCAACGGCCGCGGCCGTGTAACTGCCCACGCCGGGCAGGGCCAGCAGCTCCGTGTAGTCGCCGGGGACCTTGCCCCCGTGGTCGCGGACGATGGCAGCGGCTGCCGCGTGCAGGCGGAGGGCCCGGCGGGGGTAACCGAGCCTGCCCCAGGAGCGGACGGCTTCCCCTGCAGGCTCGCCGGCGAGCCCGGCGGGGGTGGGCCAGCGCTCAAGCCATTCCCGCCAGACCGGCAGAACCCGCACCACGGGGGTCTGCTGCAGCATGATCTCGCTGACCAGGACTCCCCACGGTGAGCAGCGGGGTTCGCGCCAGGGCAGGTCCCTCGCCGTCTCCGCGAACCAGCCGTTGATCCTGCGGTGCAGCGCGGCGAGCTGGTCGGGGCGGAGTTCATCCGGGCCGGACTGGGCCGTAAAGGGGACGCCGTCCGCGGGCATGGCTGGGGAAAGGGTCATGGCGTCGATCCCAACACTGTAGTGGATTCCCGGGAGCCCGTGCGAAGATTCCCGCGGACAAACTGTGACCTTAGCGTTGGCCGGGGGACCGGCGTGGTGGGACGGCAGAGTCCGGCGGGTTCTCTAGCCTAGAAGGATGGGCAGGCAAGGCAATTCATCACCGCGCAAGGCGGCATCCGCATCCGGTTCCCGGGGCGGTTCCGGTGCTACCCGGCAGCCGAGCGCAGCCGTCTACCGCCGCCGTCGGCTTTTTGTGGGAACAGCCCTTCTGATGGCGGTTGCGCTCACGTTCGGTGGCTTTGCGGTGGCCGGTGCCTTCAACGGTACCGAGCCGGCATCCTCCACCGTCGGCGCCACCGAATCGGCACCCGCGCCGGGCGCCTCGCCGTCGGAAACGGCGGGCAGCGAACCCACGCCCGCGCCCACGCCGTCCTGCAGCCAAAACCTGGTGACGGTGTCCGCCTCGACCGACAAAGCCGCCTACGGCCCCGATGAGAACCCGCTGCTCACCCTGAAGGTGACCAATGGCGGAACCATGCCGTGCGAGGTCAACATCGGGACGTCCCAGATGGAGTTCCTGGTGACCAGCGGCGCGGACAGAATCTTCTCGTCCAAGGACTGCCAGGCGAAAAGCGAAGACCTGGTGAAGACGATTGCCCCGGGCGCCAGCGAGACGGCGAACTTCCCGTGGGCCCGTAACCGCACGCTGGAAGGCTGCAGCCCTCTTGAGGCCAAGCCAGGAGCAGGCGGGGCGTACTACATTTTCACGGCCAAGCTCGGCTCGAGGGCCAGCCCCAAGGCTGTGTTCCAGCTCAACTGACCCCCACGCTCCATCCAGTGATCCCCACCGGCCCCCTCGCCTCGCAAGCTCGGCCAGGGAACCCTGCCGGCGTGGGCCCTCGCCCTTTTGAGGGCTCAAAAGGGCCCGTGTGGAGCAGTCGATGGGATTGTCGGTAGGGGGCTAGAGGAAGCGGTCCAGCAGGCTGGCTTCGGCCATGCGGCTCAGGCCTTCGCGGACGGTGCGGGCGCGCTGGTCGCCGATGCCGTCAACGGTCATGAGGTCGTCGATGGTGGCCGCCATCAGGAACTGCAGGCCGCCGAAGTGGTCCACGAGGCGGTCGGCTACAGCCTTGGGGACTGCCTTGAGGCCGGACAGCAGCCGGTAGCCCCGCGGCTGAACCACGGCATCGAGGTTGGCCTCGCCGCCGGCGAAACCGACGATCCCGGAGATCTTGCCCAGGTCGATCAGCTCCGTGGGGCCGAGGTTCACCAGCGCGCTGACGGCCCGTTCGATGTCCTCGGCGGACGCGTCCGGTCCGGCGTAGTCGCGGATGATCACGTCGCTGCCCGGGCCACGGCCCACAGTGAGCTCATCGAGCTGCAGGGAAAGCAGGCGGCCGTCCTCGCCAAGTTCAAGGACATACTGCGAGATTTCCTCGGAGATCCGGCGGACCATTTCCTGACGCTGGAGGGTGACTGCGACGTCGCGAACGGTCACCATGGCCTCGATCTCAAGTGCGGACAGGGAGCTGGTCACCTGGTCCAGCCGCGAACGGTACCGTTCCAGCGTGGCGAGGGCCTGGTTCGCGCGGGCCAGGACCTTTTCGGATCCCTCCAGCACGTGCCGGAGCCCGTTCACGTACAGCGCGATGATCTGCATGGACTGGCTGACGGAAATCACGGGAACACCGGTCTGAATGGCCACGCGTTCCGCCGTGCGGTGCCGGGTGCCGGATTCCTGGGTTTCGATGCTTGAGTCCGGAACCAGCTGGACCGCGGCCCGGAGAATGTTGCCGGCGTCCTTGTCGCAGATGATGGCGCCGTCCATCTTGGCCAGTTCGCGGAGCCTTGTGGGGGAGAAGTCGATGCCGATGTCGAAGCCGCCGGAGCAGATGGAATCGATGGTCCGGTCCGAGCCCAGCACGATCAGCGCACCGGTCCGCCCCGGAGGATGCGTTCCAGGCCATCGCGCAACGGCGTGCCTGGAGCCACTCTGCCCAGAGTCGCCTTGAGCGATTCTTCGGGGCTCCGAGCCATAGGTGTTCCCTTCAAAGGTGCAGGCTACCGCCCGCAGGTATGCCGGTTTTACACTCAGCCGGCAGGATCAAAAGTACTCAGTTTCCCGCAAGCTCAATGATAGAGGTAACAAGCGGCAATAACCGCACGGACAAGCCCCAAAGTGCCTCGTTAGGGGGTGCCGCGAAGTGCCTCGGGAACGCGTACGACGGCGGCTGTCCGGGAGGCGTTTCGCGCACCGTCCAGATGGCAGGCAGGCGATCCAGAGCGGCTGTTTCGCGCGCTGCGATAAACTTGGAACTTGGCTGTCCCAGAGCCATGCTTCCCCTTGAGGCCTGCCGAGCGCCTTGGGGTAACCCCACCGCAGCGAAAGTAGCACCGTGTCCCAAGATGTCCTTAGCCCCGCCCGGGTCAACGAGATTCACAAACAGGCGGCCCGGCGTCGGACCTTTGCTGTCATTTCGCACCCCGACGCCGGCAAGTCCACCCTCACCGAGGCCCTGGCCCTGCACGCGAAGGTGATCGGGACCGCCGGCGCCTCCAGCGGCAAGGCCAACCGCAAGGAAACGGTCTCGGACTGGATGCAGATGGAGAAGGACCGCGGCATCTCCATCAGTTCCGCCGCCCTGCAGTTCTCTTACCGGGACACCGTCATCAACCTGCTGGACACCCCCGGCCACGCTGACTTTTCCGAGGACACCTACCGGGTCCTGGCCGCCGTCGACTGCGCAGTGATGCTCGTGGACGCCGCCAAGGGCCTGGAAACGCAGACCATGAAGCTGTTTGAGGTCTGCAAGCAGCGCAACCTGCCCATCATCACCGTGATCAACAAGTGGGACCGGCCAGGCCTGGACGCGCTGGCGCTGATGGACGAGCTCACGGAGCGCACCGGCCTGCAGCCCATGCCGCTGACCTGGGCCGTGGGCATCTCCGGCGACTTCCGCGGTGTCTGGGACCTCCGCCAGGACCGCTTCGCCCGCTTCCAGCGCAACAATTCCGGCGCCAACATCGCGCTGACCGAGTACTTCACGCCTGAAGAGGCCGCGGAGACGCAGGGCAGCAACTGGACAGACGCCGTGGACGAGGCCGGCCTGGTCATCGAGTCCAACCTCGAATTCGACGTCGAAGCCTTCCATGCAGGCACCGCCACTCCCATCCTGTTCAGCTCCGCCGCCCTGAACTTCGGCGTGAAGGAACTGCTGGATGCGCTGGTCGACTTCGCACCGCATGCCGCACCGCGCCCCGACGTTGAGGGCAGCCCGCGCCCTGTTGAATCGTCTTTCTCCGGCTTTGTCTTCAAGGTCCAGGCCGGCATGAACAAGGCCCACCGCGACCACGTCGCCTTCATCCGCGTCTGTTCCGGAGTTTTTGAACGCGGCATGGTGGTCACCCAGACCCGCACGGGAAAGTCCTTCGCCACCAAGTACGCCCAGCAGGTCTTCGGCCGCGAACGCGAGGTCATTGACGAGGCCTACCCCGGCGATGTGGTGGGCCTGGTTAACGCCTCCACGCTGCGCGTCGGCGACAGCCTCTTCCTCGAAGGCCCGGTGGAATACCCGGCCATCCCGCTGTTCGCCCCGGAACACTTCCAGGTGGCCCGGTCCAAGGACCCCAGCAAGTTCAAGCAGTTCCGCCGCGGCATCGAGCAGCTCGAACACGAGGGCGTCATCCAGGTGCTCCGCTCCGACCTCCGCGGCGACCAGGCGCCGGTGCTTGCCGCCGTCGGCCCCATGCAGTTCGAAGTGGTGGAGGACCGCATGGCGCATGACTTCAGCGCGCCCATGCGGCTGGAGCGACTGCCGTACTCCATCGCCAGGATTTCGACCGCGGACGCCATGCCCGCGCTGGCCAACGTGGTCGGCGCTGAGGTGCTGTTGCGGTCCGACGGCGAGTACCTCGCCTTGTTCAACGACGTCTGGGCCCTGCGCCGGATCGAGAAGAACCACCCCGATCTGACCCTGGTGCCCATCGGCACCCACAACCCCGCAAAGTAGCGTCCCATGTCTGCAGACCACCCCCGCGCCCTGATCACAGGCGTCGGCACCATCAACCCGCTCGGATCCACGGTGGCGGAGACCTGGACCGGCCTGCTGGCAGGACAGTCCGGCATCGCAGCGCTGGATCAGGACTGGGCGGAGCAGCTGCCCGTGCGCATCGCCGGGCAGGTCACCGCGGATCTTTCGGCGCACCTCACTACGCGCGAGCTGAAGCGGATGGACCGGTGCGGGCAACTGGCGCTGGTGGCTGCCCGCGAAGCCTGGCAGCACGCAGGGGCTCCCGACGTCGACCCCGAACGGTTCGCCGTAGTGATCGGCTCCGCCTATGGCGGCCTCGGCTCCACCCTCGAACAGGACCGTGCGCTCGCCAGCGGCGGCCCGCGCCGGGTCTCGCCGCACACCCTCACCCGGCTTATGGTCAACGGCCCCGCGGCCTGGGTCTCCATTGACCTCGGCGCCCGCGGCGGAGCCAGGACCCCGGTCAGCGCCTGCGCGTCCGGCGCGGAAGCAATTGTCCAGGGTGCCGAAATGATCCGCTCCGGAGCTGCGGACGTCGTAATCGCCGGCGGCGTGGACGCGTCCGTTCTCGACCTGGTCATCACCGGGTTTTCCCAGATCCGGGCACTCTCCACACGCAACGGCGAACCGCAGCGCGCCTCGCGCCCGTTCGACGGCGGCCGCGACGGCTTTGTCCTCGCGGAAGGCGCCGGCATTGTGGTGCTTGAGAGTGAAGCCCACGCCAGGGCGCGCGGCGCCGCCATCCTCGGCGCAGTGGCCGGCGGGGCGGTAACCTCCGATGCCAACGACATCGTCGCCGCCGACCCGGCCATGCAGCGGCGGGTCATGCAGAAGGCCCTGGCCTCGGCCGGAATGCAGGCGTCGGAGATCGGATTCATCCATGCGCACGCCACCTCCACCCCGGTAGGAGACCGGCTGGAAGCGCAGGCCATCAACGCCATTTTCGGTGCCGACGTGCCCGTGACGTCCACCAAAGGCCACACCGGCCACCTGCTGGGCGGCGCAGGTGCCCTTGCAGCCGTGGTGGTGGTTCAGGCGCTGCAGACCGGGCAGCTCCCCGGGACGGCGAACATCGAGGCGCTGGACCCGGAAGTGAACCTGAACGTCGTGACGGAGAAGGCCCACACGCTGGCGCCCGGCTCCGCCCCCGCCGGCCTGGTGAACGCCTTTGGCTTCGGCGGACACAGCGTTGCGCTGGTGATCACGGCCAGCTAGCCCGTGGCGCTGTGCTCCGCGACGTTCCTTCGGGGCTGCGCCGCGACGCCGCGGGTCATTTTCTTGATCTGCTCGGGCCTGAGTCCTGTGAGGGAAGCCAGCTCGAATTCGTCCAGGATCTGCTGTTTGCTGGCCTCGGCAAGCAGGTGAAGGCGCTCCACTTCAACTGCTGCCTTCGAGTCTTCCAAGACGGTCAGTTCCCGCAGCAATCGTGAGATCGCCCTGAGGTGATCGGCCGTCGCCAGTCCCGTCGGCTGCAGATCGTCGAACGCGCGGCCGGTTCGCCGCACGGCCAATGCGGACAGGTGCGTGATGCGGGCCAGATCGGCCACCGGAGCGCCGTCCCGGAGGGCCTGTGCAACCAACTGGTTGAGGCTTGCCCCGAGAGCCCGGATCCGGCTCGACCGGAAGCGGATGGCGCCCTGTTTGTCCGTGAGCAGCCGGCTGAGATCTTCCCGTTGCTGATCCGCTGCCTGCCGGCGCTGACCGCCTCGATAGCGGTAGCCTCCCCGGGCCGAGGACCGCACCGGACGCCGGAGGGCCCCGCCGTCCCTTGCCGCTGCTGGTTGGTGGCGGGCCATCGGTTCCTCTCCCTTGAACAGTACGCACAACGCTAGGCGCGTCCGCGGCTCCCGGGAAATACCTAAATCCGGTGTGGCAATAAGTGAATCGTGTGGTGTCAGGGCCATAAGGCTTCCTTATCCGTCCACGCAGAATACGTCTTATCCACAGCCGCCTGCAGTCCATAGGCTCGAATGACGCAAGTCCCCTCACTGATGAACCATTGGAAGAGAACATGTCTGAATTCGTGCCTGCATCGCGTGTTTCACGCATCAAATCGTCTCCAAGCGTGGCCGCTGCTGCCCGCGTCCGGGAGCTCAAAGCAGAGGGCCGCAGCATTCTTGACCTCACCGTGGGGAGCCGGACTTCGATACGCCGGAGCACATCAAGGCCGCAGCCGTGCAGGCAATAGCCGCCGGCGAAACCAAGTACACCTCCGTGACCGGGACGCCTGCACTGCAGAAGGCCATCCTGCAGACCCTGGAGCTGAACACCGGCCTGCACTACGCTGCCAACGAAATAACCATCGGCGGCGGGGCCAAACCGGTGATCTTCACCGCGTTTATGGCTTCCCTGGGCGAAGGCGACGAGGTCATCATTCCCGCGCCGTACTGGGTATCCTACCCGGACATGGTCCTGGCCAATGACGGCCGGCCCGTGATCGTCCCCTGCGGCGAGGACTCGGGGTTCAAACTCACCCCCGACGCCCTGCGCGCCGCCATCACGGACCGGACCAAGTGGCTGATCCTGAACACGCCCTCCAACCCCACCGGGGCCGTCTACTCCCGCACCGAACTGCGCGCGCTCGCAGACGTCCTGGCCGGCTTCCCGCACGTTTTTGTCCTGACCGACGAAATTTACGATCAGATCTACTTCGGTGCAGGCAAGCTGACGAGCCTGGTGGAAGCGGCGCCGGAACTGAAGGACCGGGTCCTGGTGATCAACGGCGTCTCCAAGGCCTACGCGATGACGGGGTGGAGGCTAGGTTACGGCGCGGGTCCGGCCGGCCTGATCGGGGCCATCAACAAGCTGCAGTCACAGATTTCCTCGTGCCCCTCGTCGGTCAGCCAGGCGGCGGCCGCGGCCGCCCTCACCGGCGACCAGTCCTTCATCCGCACCAGCGGCGAGGTGTACCGCAGCCGCCGGGACGCCGCCGTCGCAGGCCTGAACGCGATCTCAGGGCTGTCATGCTCGACGCCGGAGGGGGCCTTCTACGCCTACGTAAACTGCGGCGGGGTTCTTGGGAAGACGACGCCGGACGGCAGCGTCATCCGCGATGACCAGGACTTTGTTCTCTACCTGCTCGACCAGGCATCCGTGGCTGCCATTCCGGGCTCCGCGTACGGGCTCGGGCCGTACTTCCGGATCTCGTATGCAACCAGCATGGCCGTCATCGAGGAGGCTGTCGCCGCGATCGACAAAGCCGTCCACGCCCTCAGCTGATCAATCCCCAAACCGAAGGACAAGACATGATCCACGTCAAGACAAACGTTGAACGGCCGACCGCGGACGCCGTCCTCAGGCTGTCCAAGTTCTCCTCTGCCACCATCCACGAAGCCCAGGGGAGGAAGGGTGCGTTCAGTTCGAGGATCAAGCCGATCGAACGCAGCATGTCCTTCTGTGGACCCGCGCTGACGGTCAGTTGCGCACCCCGCGACAACCTGATGCTGCAAGTGGCCATCCACTACGCAGAGCCGGGCGACGTTGTGCTGGTTGCCGCCGGTGAATTCGAGGAGGCCGGGACGTTCGGCGACGTCCTGGGCAACGCCATGAAGGCCAAGGGCATTGCGGCCATGGTGACCGATTCAGGTGTCCGCGACACCCAGGACCTGATCGAGTTGGGCCTGCCGGTGTTCTCCGGCAGCGTCAGCATCAAGGGAACGGTCAAGGAAACCATCGGCCCCATCAACCATCCGATCATTTTCGGCGACGAGATCATCTACCCCGGTGACATCCTGCGCGGCGACGCCGACGGTGTGGTTGTGGTGCGCAAGGACGAAGTGGAAGAGGTCATCCGGCTCTCCCAGGAGCGCGACGACGCCGAGCGTGACCTCATCCGCCGGTACCACGAGGGCGGCACCACCATCGAGCTGTGCAACCTGACCGAGGTGCTCAAGGCCAAGGGCCTGCTGGTCGAAGAGGCCTAGCGGCGGCGTCTGCGCAACTGACAGCGCCACCGCAGACCGGACAGTGCCACCCTGGACCTGACAGTGCCGCGCAGAGTGGATCTCCGGGTGGATTCTTCATGGCGCAGTCCAGCCAGTCAGGCGCGGGCGTGGAGGAACCGTTCCAAGTGGCCCTCACCCAGGGATATCCCGAGGTGCACAATGTCCGGCTGGCAGCCGGCGACATCACGCGTGGCGGAGTGTGTCGGATGCCTGTTTGGTGTCAGCTCGGGTTCTGGTTCTTTTGGCCAGTGTGGTGGTTCCCAGTCCTGGTGTTCACTCTTGTAGTGTCGGCCAGTGGGCGATATCCAGCCAGGTGGTTCGTTCTTGGTAGCTGTTGTGGGTTTCCAGGCGCTCGTGTGTCTCAAGCGATGATGCCGGCGGCAAGGCTGTCCCAAATTCGACACCCCGGTGGTTCCGCCTTTATGCCAGGCGAGGATGTGGTCCACTTCGTTGTCCAGGGAATGGTTGCTGCAGCCCGGAAAGGGGCACTTGCCGTCACGTAGCCGGAGCCAGTGCCGCATGGCCTTGGTGAGACGGTAGTTGGTACGGCCGATCTCCAGGGGTGCCCCGTCCCGCGGGTCAACCAGGACCCGGTAGAACGAGTCCGCCCCGTTCGCCACGAGATCCCTTGCCATCGACGCCGGGACCGGACCGAAGCCGTCAAGCATCGCCGGTTCCTCGGTGGCGCCGAGCAGAGAAAACACCGGGACCGTCACCATAACCTGGGCCCGGGGCGGCGGGACGTGCCCGGGATCATGTTCTGCCGGGTTCCCGCTGCTGAGGAGGGCGGCTGCGAAGACGTCAGCGCGGAGCTGTGTGAGGGTCAGGGGCTCGTTCGGGCCCTGCAAACCCCGGGCGATCGCGGTGGTCCGGTTCCAGATCCCGGCTGCCTGGTCCGCGCGGAGGTAGGCCGAAAGCCAGGCCATCCCGTCCTGATCCGGGGCGTACTCGACCCGGCGGTCCAGGACGCCTTGGGCGTGGCGCTTCTCGATACTCTCGGTGTGGTGGCGTTCGCGCCAGGTACGCGCCTTGTGACGGAACCGGGACGCCGGCATTTCCCCTGCGGGACAACCGCGGGCCGGGTTCAGCGCATCCGGGTCCAGAAAGTGGGCCTCCAAGGCCGCGGCACCGGCCGGGTCAAGGGTGGCGGCTTCATCCACCATGGCCCGCGCGTGCTGCCACGAAATGGTCCCCGCCTGCAGCGCGGACAGCGTCAGCGGCAAAGCAGTCGTGAGCATTTGTGACTGGTTCAGCAGGGCACTTGCGGCCCGTTCACCGATGGTCAGCGCGCATCCAACCTCGGCGGTCACCGCGGCCTCCTGCGCCGAACCTTCCGAGGGCGAGGCTCCGGGAGGCGCCAAAGATTCCGCCGTATTGGCGAATTTCGCGGCGGCCTGGGCCTTCAGGGCGGCCATTCGCGCATCCGACCCCGCCGCCCCGGCCAGAACGTCCAGGCAATCTTCGGCCAACCCATGCAACGGATCCCCCGGAAAACGCATCGGGGCCTGAATCGCGGCCTGGTTCAGCTACAACGGCAGTAAGCACAGCGATGGCGGCATTGATGTCCTTGAATGCCTTCGCCACTGCCGGGTTTCCCATAACTTCATCATCCAGCGAGGGTCTGACATTTTCCGCGACTGGCTCAGGTCTGCCGCTTCGCGAGTGGTGCGCCACTTCCGTCGACCCGTTACGGGACGCCTTCGAGACTCGACCCATACAGGACGCTGTGAGAGACGGATTGCGCCACAAAAGCTGCGACGCCGATTAGTCTGCGGTAATGAAAACTCGCGGAATTCTTATTGCTGCACTTCTGCTGGTGGTCATCGTGGTTGCCGTAATAGTGGCTTGGGCAAGTTTCGGTGACCGCCCGGGCCCTATGAGCTCTACTGCACCAGGAGCAACGAGCATCACCCCTGGCACGTCGGACCGTTGGCATGTATCGGTCCTCGGATCGAGGGACGGCACCTCAATAGAGAACTGTTTGGACGACCCGCTCATCGAGGAGTCAATCCAATCCGCAGACTTGCCTTCCACACACCTGAGCATCAAGCTGCTCGAAACAGCGACACAGGAAGAAGCTGAACGGATTGCTGGCTGCCTCCGGCCGAGGGTAGGCAGCAGCGAAGTAACCGTCACAAGCCCACGAAGCTGATTCGACGAACGGGCACACAACGGGTCGTTGTTCGCGTCCCAACGAAGGTGCCACAAAAGATCTCAACTATTCAGCCGGAGACCTAAGCAAACTCGTGGGACTGCCCCGTTGAAGATTCCTGGAAGGGGGCCTCACGCCAATATTCGAAGTTGTTCTAAAAGGCTTCGGATCTGGCAGGTCAGTCAATCTGGAAGCTCAGTGAGTCTGCTCCGCTCTTCCAAATAAGGGTGCCTTGGCTGAATGTCATTTGGATGGGCCGCTTCAGGAAATCCGTTACCCACAAGTGCTGCTCGCCAGAATTGCCATTAGTACAGCCGGATGCGCCCGTCACGATGTCCTTGGCCGTGAGTGTGTTCCCCGTGATCGTAGCCAGCCCACTCAATGGTGCGCATTCAGTTCTTACGCCGAGCATCAGTTGTCCGTTGACGGAACTCAGGGAAGCTTTAACGCTGCCCGATGCCACCCAAGGCAAATCCTTGTCGCTGGCCGTCCCGGAAACGCTGGTGTACGTCGTGCATGGTGCCGACGCCAAAAACGCCGCGCATGTTTCCTGTGGTTGTGACGTGGGCGTGGAGGAAGCGGAGCCAATGGAAGTCGACGCGGGTTCCACAGCTCCCTGTCCGCCCGGCATTGTGTCACCGCAGGAAGTCAGTAACACGGTGAGAAATATGGAGGACACCAGGCATTGCCAAAACCGAATGCGCTTCACTGTGCTCCTCATAAGGTGGATGCTGATCGGAGCATATAGGCCTCCTGCAGCTTTCCATAGGAGTGCGCTCTCGGAGCACCCCAGTCCGAAGATACGGCAGCGAAAGTGAGTGTCCGGTTGAGGTTCCGCCTCTGACCTGCAGAATCCTCAGGGGCGATCAGTTACGGCGGGCTTGGAGTCTTGGGTGGCTTTCCGTCGAGAAAACAACGGCTGTTACGGCGGCGGCCAGAGCTGGGACGTAGAACCAGCCGATGCTTGCGGAGCCGATGACCACGAAGACAACAAGAGCGACAGCAGTGGCGACCGACACTGGAGTCCGGACACGTCCACGTATCAGGAGAGGTATCGCGATCAGGGCGACGGGGATGAGCAATGGCACGAAGATGGATGGCCCCACTGCTTGAAGCAGGGTCGGATGGCTAACCTGCTGTGGCCCACCAGACGTTACATTTACCTGGGTGTACATGGGAACCACTAATAGAACCAAGGAAGCGACTGCCGCGAGTGAGACGGCGACGACCTGGCGAACATTCTTAGAATCCAGATGACGTTTCATATGACTCCCCAGCTGAAGCTGTGTAAATCAACGAAAGCACTGTTGCTGTGATTCCGCCAGAGGACAGCGGGGATCGAACACAGCGTCCCGGTAGGGCTTCCCCATCCAACTCGTGTCTCGAAAGTGTTCCGTCTCGATCACGGAGAACCGCCAAATGGCGTCGAAGGTCACACTGGCGCGCCTTCGCCGTCGTCGACGCCAGAGTTGTCCTGTTACGCCTGGTGTCCTGCTTATTTCAGCCAACCAGCGCGCCGGCCCTGGAAACGGCAAGCTGTGGTCCGGGCAGGGGATAGGCGGCAGGGCCGGTGGCGGTTTCGTCCAGGAGCCAGAGCGTCGCCCCCGACGCGCCCCTGGGCATGATGCTGCCTTCAAAGACAAACACCGCCTGACCTGGCTGTCCTTCGGGAAGCCAGAACCCGTTCGCGGGGCAGTGGGATCCAGTTCTTGCCGCCAAGCGGCTGCCGCTGGAAGGGGCCCGGTGCGCACTGCTGATCTTTTTCACGATGTGCTCCCAATCAACTAATTTCAGTGAAGAAATGATTGCCGGTTCATCCGGTTTTCATATTTCAAGATTAGTTTCGCGGAAGCGCGTTTACTAAGACCAAAACAACGTGCCATGATAAGGAAAAACTGTGGGTCTCCAGCTACCTTGCGTATTTAGCGCTAAGCATTTCCTGGAGCATTTCCTTCAACACCATCAGGACAGCCGATGCCGCCTCTGACAGCGGTTCGTGGTCCGGCGTGCAGAGGGCTATTTTGCACTGCAGCCCGGGATCAACAATCCGCAGGACCCGGAAGTCTTCCTCATGGAAAAGCGCGTCGGCTGCTGACTTCGGCAAGATGGTGGCGCCCATGTCCGCCCGCAGGAGCCGGGTCAGGGAAGGCACGGATTCCACCTCGCCCACCAAACGAAGGCTGAGTCCCTTGTCCCGCATGCCGGTCTCGACAATCTGGCGGAGCGTGTGGATCTGCTCCGGAAGGAACAGGCCATATTCCGCCGCCTCCTCGAGGGTGATCTCGCCCGACTCGGCTGCGGCTGCGCTCTTCCCGTTCACCACCAGGTGAAGGTCCTCCACAATCATGGTGGTGAACTGCACGCCGCGGATTGGCCCAGGCTCGTAAATCAGGGCCATATCCAGCCTGCCGTTCTTGATCGCCTCACTGAGCACGCCCCCGTAGATCTCCGTCAGGTGGAGCACGATGTCAGGGTAGCGGCGGGCGACCTCGCTGATAATGCGCGGCGTGAGGCTCGAAGCCATGCTGTAGGGCGCGATTGCAATCGATACCCGGCCCGCCGGCGCGGCCCCCGAACTTGCCACATCCTGGCGGGCCTGTTCGACCAGCCGAAGGATCGTCTGTGCATGCCGGTAGAGCGTGTGGCCGGCGGCTGTGGGCTGAACGCCCTGCTTGCTGCGGATCAGCAGGCGCTGCTTCAGGTCGGTTTCAAGCGCGGAGACCTGCTGGCTCAGCGCCGGCTGGGCTACGTGCAGGGCTGCGGCAGCCTTCGTGATGCTCCCTGAGTCAACGATCTTCACGAAGTAGGCGAGTTTTCGAGTGTCCATACCGGCTTTTCTTTCGTCTGCGGCGCCCTGAAGCGCCGACGGGTCATATCCGGATTCTATGGAGGGATACGCAATAGGTCTTTGTGTGATCCACATCTCGGACACTAGGTTGATCTTCAGAACACAATTTCTGTGACAAACAGATTATACCCCTCCATCCATAAGCGGCGATGGTGCCCCTATATGGCTTTTGCATAATCGCTTCGTTTACAGAAAACGTCGCTTTCTTTTACGTCCTCGAAATATACGATCCATACCTTTTAGAAGCATCCTCCAGAATCCGACGGATTCCTCCTGACTAAGGAAGAGACACAAATGAGAGTTATCACCAACGGCAAAATCGCATTAGCTGCTGCCGCGACAGCTGCAGCCCTGGTGCTCACCGGCTGCGGGGCCAGCGCAGGGTCCGGCGCCGGCGGAAATTCCAGCGCAACGTCCGGTGAGCTGAACCTGATTGCCTACTCCGGAGTCTGGCAGGACCAGTACACGGCAGCCGTGATTGAACTGTTCAAGGCCAAGTACCCGGACATCAAGATCAACTACGCCTCCAAGCGTTCCTCCGCCGAAATGCTGAGCGCACTCCAGGGCCAGAAGAACAATCCGGCCACTGACGTGGCCATCATGGACAACTCCGTATCCACCACGGGCAACACCCAGGGCCTCTTCGACAAGATCGACGCCGCGGCGGTTCCCAACCTGGCGAACGTACCCGAAAAATTCAAGAACAAGGACGGATTCGGCCCGGTAGTTATGCTCGACGCGGTTGGTCTGCTCTACGACACCGCAACGTTCCCCAAGGCGCCTGAGAGCTGGGATGTGCTCTGGGATCCGGCCTACGCCGGCAAGATCAACGTCAACGCGCCGCCATCCCTGCTGGGTCTGTCCCTGACCGCGATCACATCCAAGATGGAGGGCGAGGACTACACCCAGAGCATCGACAAGGCGGTTGCCCGCCTCAAGGAGATGGCGCCGGGCGTCCAGACTTTCGCCCCCAACCCCGACGAATACCAGAACGTGATCACCGGCCAGACGGTACTGGGGCTGGGACAGAACGCCCGCGGCCAGTTCTACAGCGACCAGAGCAACAAGAAGATGGGCGTGACCTTCCCCAAGGAGGGCACCGTCTACCAGATCAACACCGTCAACGTCGTCAAGAATGCGCCCAACAAGGCTGCCGCCCAGACTTTCGTTGACTACGCGCTCTCCGCCGAAGCGCAGACCGCCTTCGCCAAGGCTCTCTTCTACGCCCCGTCCGTGACCAACGCCGAACTTCCGGCGGACGTCAAGGACCGCGTGGTTCCCACTGACGGCTCACTGAACATCGTCCCCCTCGATGTTGAGTTCCTGTCCTCCGCCCGGGACAAGTGGACTGACACCTGGAAGCGCCAGATCATCACCAAGTAGCCGTCCCCACGGCGCCCCTCCCCCACCTGCTTCAGGAGAACTGAAATCGTGACTGAATCAAAACTGTCGATCGTGGATCTGACCAAGAGATACGCAGCCGGTCTTGACCCGGCCGTCGACCGCCTGAACATGGAGGTGGAGGAGGGCACCTGGTGGCGCTCCTCGGCCCGTCAGGCTGCGGCAAAACCACCACCTTGCGGATGGTGGCCGGCCTGATGGACCCCACCGCCGGCTCCATTGTGGTGGATGGCAAGGAAATCACCCACACCCCGGTGAACAAGCGCGGCATGGGCATGGTTTTCCAGTCCTACGCCCTCTTTCCGCACATGAACGTGGAACAGAACGTGGCCTTCGGGCTGCAGATGCGCCAGACCTCCAAATCCGACCAGAAACGCCGGGTGGCCGGGGCGCTGGACATGGTCCAGCTCGGCCACCTGTCCAAACGGCAGGTCAAGGAGCTGTCCGGCGGGCAGCAGCAGCGCATCGCCCTGGCACGCGCCCTCGTGGTGGAGCCCACGCTCCTGCTCCTCGATGAGCCCCTGTCCAACCTCGACGCCAAGCTCCGCGAGACGATGCGGACCGAGATCCGCTCCATTCAGCAGCGGACGCGGGCCACCACGCTGTTCGTGACCCACGACCAGGACGAGGCGCTGGACATGGCCGACCGCATTGCCGTGATGAACGGGGGCCTGATCGAACAGTTTGGGTCGCCCACCGAAGTCTACGAACGGCCGCGGACGCGGTTCGTGGCGAACTTCATCGGCCAGGCGAACTTCCTCAACGCCAGGGTCCTGTCCGAGACGGGTTCCGCCGCCAAGGGGGAAACACATTACCGGGTCGCCGTCGACGGGCTCGGCCAGTTCGGTGCGGTGGGAGCGCCCGGCCTGACCGGATCCACGCATGAACTGGTCATCCGCCCCCACCGGCTCAGGGTGTCCCTGCAGCCGGCCGGGACCGAGACCATTGCCGGCGTCATTGAACGGGTCAACTACACCGGCGATGCCCTCTCTGTAGCGGTCAAGGCCGGCGACCGCGTCCTGCAAGCCCAGATGCCCCCGTCCAGCGGCGACCTGCCCCGTACCGGCGACGCAGCCTACCTTTCGTGGGACGAGCAGGATGCATACCTGCTGCCCACCCCAGTGAAAGAGACGGCAGCGTGACCGTCACCCAGACCGAGGCCCCCGCTGCCCGCCGGGCCGGCGCAGCTGAAGGCGAGTTGGAGAAGTCCACCGGACGCCGGAACCGGCGGACCTACCTTGCGCTCCTGATACCGGGCGTCCTTGGACTCGTGGTGAGCTTCGTTTTCCCGCTGGCCTACATGGTCCGGATGTCCTTCAACAGGGGTGCGCCGGACGGCGTCATCGAGGAAACCTTCACGCTGGACACGTATATCCAGCCGCTGACCGATCCTTACTATTGGCGGGTCACCCTGGACACCTTCCAGATGGGCGTCACCGTGGGACTGCTCTGTGTCCTGGTGTCCTATCCGGTGGCCCTGTTCCTCGCCCGGAGCACCAGCAAGTACCGCGGGCTGCTCATCGCCGTCGCCATCGCACCCCTGCTGACCTCGGCGGTTGTGCGGACCTATGGGTGGATGGTCATCCTGGGCACCAACGGCCTGGTCAACTCCACGCTGGAAGGCATGGGCCTGATCGATACGCCGCTCAAGCTGACCAACAACATGACCGGCGTAATCATCGGGCTTGTTGAGATATTTATGCCCTATGCCATCCTCGCCATGATCTCGGGCTTCGGGCGCCTCAGCCCGCAGCTGGAAGAAGCAGCCGGATCGTTGGGCGCTAGCAAGCTGCAGGTGTTCACCCGGGTGACTCTTCCATTGAGCCTGCCCGGCATCCTCACGGCGTTCCTGCTGGTCTTTGTGTTGTCGATCAGTACGTTCATCACCCCGCGCCTCCTCGGCGGCGGCAGCGTCCAGGTGCTCGCCACGGAAATCTACGATCAGACCACCGGATTGCTTAACTGGCCGTTCGCGGCAGCACTCTCTGTCATCCTGCTGGTCCTGTTCGGCCTGATCATCGCCGTTTACCAGCGCCTCACCAAAAAGATCGGAGGCTAGCCATGTCTGAGGCCCGCCTTTTCAAACCGCGGTTCAACCCGGCCAAGCCTGCCTTCGGGATCCTGGTATTCCTGCTCTATCTGTTCCTCCTGGCGCCGCTGCTGATCGTCTTTGTTGTCTCGTTTGCCTCCAACCAGTACCTGTCCTTCCCTCCGGAGGGCCTGACGTTCAAGTGGTACGAGATGCTGCCGGAGGAAAGCACCTTCATGAACGGCATGCGGGTCAGCCTCATCGTCGCCGTGATCGTCACGGTCATCGTTTTGGCGCTCGGAGTTCCGGTGGCCTTGGCGCTGGACAGGTTTGAGTTCAAGGCCAAGGCAGCGGTGCAGTCATTTTTCCTCTCGCCGCTGCTGATCCCCAGCATCGTCCTGGCCCTGGGCATGGTCCTGCTGTTTGGTCCGCTTAACCTGAACAACACCTACACCGGCATCATCATCGGCCACGTGGCCATCACCATCCCGTTCGTAATCAGGACAACGCTGATGAGCCTGGCCACCACCGACACGTCCTGCGAGGCGGCAGCGAGGATCCTCGGGGCAGGGTCCTGGACCGTCTTCCGGCGAATTACCCTTCCGATCATCCAGCCCGGGGTGATCGCCGGCGGCGTCATAGCGTTCATCGTCTCCTTCGACGAAGCAGTCATCTCGCTGTTTGTTGCCGAGTCCGGGCTGCCGACGCTGCCCGTGCAGGTCCTGCGGTACGTGGAGAACTCTGCCGACGCAGCCGTGGCGGCACTGTCCGTCATCCTCATCCTGATCTCCCTCGCCGTCGTCGTAGTCGTTGAGCGTGTGATGGGCCTGCGCAAAGCCCTGCGCTAGGCGCCCGGGAGAGGCCCCGGGTCATAACCGGGGCCTATCCCGTGACACGGATTACGTCTTTGTGTGGGGCAGCGCACGGTGCCAGACTTTTGGGTAGGGCCAACAACGCGGTTTCCAGCCATAAGCGCTGGCGATGACTCACCACGCATCAGCCGCTTCCCCCCAAAGATTTTCAGCCCCACCCGGGGCACAACAGCTCAGAAACACAACGAAGGAAGGCACACACTATGGATCGCACAGTTGATCTTGTGGCAGATCTCGGTGAAGGCTTCGGTGCCTACTCCCTGGGTGACGACAGCGCACTTCTTGAAATCGTCTCCAGCGCGAACATCGCCTGCGGATTCCACGCCGGCGACCCGGACATCATGGACCGCACGGTTGCCGAATGCGTCCGGCGCGGTGTCAGTATCGGTGCGCACCCCAGTTTCCCGGACCTGCGGGGCTTCGGACGGCGCGCCATGGATCTCACCGCGGCTGAAGTCCGCAACGACGTCCTCTACCAGCTCGGAGCCCTGTCCGCCTTCGCCGCCTACCACGGCACCAGCGTCTCCCACATCGCCCCGCACGGCCGGCTGGGCAACCTCGTCGCCACCCGCCAGGATTACGCCACCGCGGTCGCCGATGCCGCCAGCCGGTTCCGCCCGGACCTGATCGTCCTGGCCCAGGACGGCGAGCTTGCCCAGGCCGCGGCCGGCCGCGGTTTGCCCGTAGCCATCGTGGGCATCGCGGACCGGGCCTACGAGGACGACGGAACACTCGTGCCTCGCAGCCAGCCCAGCGCCGTCATCCATGACCCGGCAACCATCGTCGACCGCACCATCCGCATGGTGTGCGAAGGGATCATCGAATCGGCGTCGGGCGTGAAGCTCCCCGTCGTCGCGGACACCGTCCTGCTGCACGGGGACAACCCTGGCGCCGTGGACCTGGCCCGCCTCATCCGCAAGGAGCTCACCGCAGCCGGCGTGACCATCGCCCCGCTGCCCCAGGCGCTCGCGGCCAAAGTCGAAGCCGCCTGAGATGACTGCTTCAACCCCTGTCGAGGTATACGAATCAGGTGACGCAGCCCTCCGCGTCGTCGCCACTTCCGCTGACCGGGAGCGGAACTGGGCCGCGGTCCACGCCCTTGCGACCTGGCTTGAGACGGCCGACGTCGACGGTGTACACGGCGCGGTTCCCACCTACGATTCGGTGCTGGTGGAGTTCGACCCCTATGTCACATCCGCCCGCCAGATCAGGGCCTTTGTCCTCCTGGGCATGCGCCAGCTGGATTATGTCGGCGCCCCGGCCCGCACGCCCCGGCAGTTCGATGTCCCCGTGGTCTACGGCGGCGAGTACGGACCCGACCTCCAGAAGGTTGCGGACCACGAGGGACTTTCCGTTGCCGAGATCATCGCCCTCCACACTGCCAAGTCCTACGTTATCCGTTGCCTGGGGGCTCCGGCCGGCTCGCCCATGATGGACGGCCCGGACTTCCCACTGCCCGTACCCCGGCTGAAGGATCCCCGGCTTTCCGTGCCCGCGGGCGCCGTGTCCGTCGCCGGCCGGCAGGCAGTCATCGCCCCGGCATCCGCTCCCGGCGGATGGTGCGTGATCGGCCAAACGCCGCTGACCGTTCTGAACCCGGACAAGCAGCCCCTGGTTCCGTACATGCCCGGAGACCTGCTCCGGTTCCATGAGTTGCCGGCCGACGAGTTCCAGCGCTTTGCAGGCCTTGAACTGGGGGCATCCGCATGAGCGGGACCCTGACCATCCAGCAGGCCGGCCACTCTGTCGTGACAGACCTCGGCCGGTTCAAGGGGCCGCGGTACGGCCTCCCCGTGAACGGGGCCTTGGACCAGTTCTCTGCACGGGCAGCCAACATCCTGGCCGGCAACCTGGACAACGATCCCCTCCTCGAAGTCACAGCACTGGACTTCCGGATGCGGGCAGACTCAGACCTGCTCATTGCCGTCACGGGTGCCCCACTGACCCTGACCGTGGGCGGCCGCGAATGTCCGCAGTGGGAGCCGGTGTCAGTCCTGGCCGGGGAAACCATTGGCCTGCGCGGTATGAACACCGGGCTGCGCGCCTACATCGCAGTCCACGGTGCCCTGGACGCTCCGACGCTGCTGGGCAGCTGCGCGCCGGACACCGTCGTCGGCTTCGGCCTGAAACTTGCCGAGGGCACTGTCCTGGGGGCCCGCAAAAGCGTTCCGCCGATCAGGCAGCCGTACTTTGATCTTCCACTGTTCCGGCTGGGGCTGACCCGCCCCGGAACCAGCGCCAGCCCGGTCATCGACGTCACCGACGGACCGGACATCGCCGAATTCGGCGACACCGCCGATCTCCTGTTCAACACCAGCTACACCGTGAGCGGACGGAGCAACCATATAGGCCTCCGCCTCGGCGGGGCACTTCCGGAACGGCAGTCAACGGCGGAAGTCCTTTCCAGGGGCGTTCCGGTCGGGGCCATCGAGGTCCCGTCACGGGACGAGCTCCTGGTACTTCACAGGGGACGAGGCGTGACGGCCGGATACCCGGTGCTGGGCGTTGTCACCAGCCGCTCGCTGGATGTCCTTGCCCAGGCCAGGCCCGGGCACACCATCCGGTTCCGCAAGAGCACAGTGGCCGAGGCCACTGCGCGTCACCGCGCCGCAATGCGTGAACTTGAAGCGCTGCGCACATCAGTAAATACAGTCTTCGGCTTACTGGGTGTGGGGCCCCGGCAAGCTGGCGGGAACTCCTGCCGGCGTCCGGAACTTGAGACCCCCGTTATGTCCCGCCTCAGTCATCAGAAACAAGTAAGGATCAAGATGTCAACGTCAACGCGAGCGGCCGGTCCGCAGAACGACCGCCTGGATGCCAGGCAAACCCGGAAGGTGGTTACCGCCGGTTGTGTGGGCATCTTCGTGGAACTCTACGACAACGGCATCTTCGCCTTTATGGCCGGAACCCTTGCCTTGGTCTTCCTCGCCCCCGGCAACCCGGACAACGCACTGCTGTTTGTTTTCGCAGGCTACGCCGTGTCCTTCTTCGTGCGCCCCCTGGGTGCCGTGGTCTGCGGTTACCTGGGTGACCGCATCGGCCGGCAGAAACTGCTGGTCTTCGTCATCCTGCTCATCAGTGCGGCTACGGCCGGCATTGGCCTGCTGCCCGCCTACTCGGCAATCGGCGTCGCCGCCCCGGCGCTCCTTGTCCTGCTCCGCATGCTGCAGGGCTTCTCCGTCGGCGGCGAATCCGCCGGCGCCATGACGTTCCTCGCCGAACACGCGCCGGAAGGCAAGCGCGGCATCATTACCTCCTACGCGCAGATCGCCTCTTTCGCAGCCCTGCTCACCGGCACGATGGTTGCCTATTCCATGTCCCCGTGGCTCACCCAGGCAGCGATCGACGGCGGCGGGTTTGGTTCCTTCGCTTGGCGCATCCCGTTCCTGGTCGCGATCCCCATGGGCATCATCGGCTGGTACATCCGCAAGGCGATCAGCGATACCCCCAACTTTGAGAAGCTCAAGGAAGAAGGCGGGCTGTCCAAGAACCCGCTCAAGGAAGCCTTCGCCTCCGCCGAACACCGCCGTGCCATGCTGCTGGCCCTCTTCATCCCGCTGATGAACGGTTCCGGCTACTACGTCCTCTTCTCCTACATGCCCACGTTCCTCAAGGGCAAGCAGCTTAACTTCACCATCGGCGAAGCACTCCTCGTCACCGCCTGCAGCCTGGTTGTCATCTGCGTCGCGATCCCCTTCATGGGCGCCCTCTCCGACCGGATCGGCCGTAAAAAGGTCATCGCCGGCTCCGCGATCGCGATGGCCGTGGTCGGAATCCCGTCGTACGCGCTCATCGCCACCGGCGAGATGGCACTGGCCATCCTGGGCGCCTGCATCATGGCCGTCGTCTTCGCCGGCCACACCGCAGTGATCCACATCCTGATCGTCGAACTGTTCCGCACCCGGGTGCGGTACTCGGCCTACGGCCTCGGATACAACGTCTCCTCGGCACTCTTCGGCGGCACAGCGCCGCTGCTGATGACCTGGCTGATCTCCTCCACCGGAAACATCTACATGCCGGCGTTCTACGCCGTGGTCACCGCCCTGGGCACCCTTGCCGCCGTCAGCACGGTCAAAGACCGGGCGCACCAGCCCCTCCGGGACGCCTGAACCACTCACCGATCCAGGGGCTTTGGCCCCCGCGTCCAAGCCCGCCAAGTTCTTTTCCAGCCCCACTCATTGGAGACTTCCATGTCATTTTCAGACTATTCAACGGCCCTCGTGACCGGCGCCTCCACCGGCATGGGCGCCGCCATCGCTGAACGCCTGGCCAAGCGCGGACTTCAAGTACATGCCTTCGCCCGCAACGAAGAACGCCTGCAGGAACTGGCGGACCGCACCGGAGCCATCCCGCACGCCGTCGACCTCACGGACACTGCGGCGCTGACCGCAGCGGTGGAGGGCCTGAAGGTGGACGTCCTCGTCAACTGCGCCGGCGTCTCCCGCCCCGGAAACATCCTGGACTCCACCGAAGATGACATCGACGAGCTGGTGGACGTCAACCTGCGCTCACTTCTTCAGCTGACCCGCCTGATCCTTCCGGGCATGGTGGAGCGGGACAAGGGCCATATCGTCAACATCAGCTCCATCGCCGGCGTCTACAACTTCTATGGTCACACCGTCTATCACGCCACCAAGGCGGCAGTGCACCAGGTCTCCCGGCAGCTGCGAAACGATACCGTGGGCAAGCGCATCAGGGTCACGGAGATCTGCCCCGGCCGGGTGGAGACCGAAATCTTCGGCCGGAACATGGGCGGCACACCCGAGGCCATGGAAGAAGCGTGGAAGACCTACTACGAGGGTTATGAGTCCCTCACGACTGACGACATCGTCAATGCGCTGGATTACGCCGTCGAAACGCCCCAGCACGTGAACGTCGGCATGCTGGAACTGATGCCTACCTTCCAGGTCCCCGGCGGACTCACCTTCGACCGCCGCTGACCTGACAACCGCCGCTTGCCGGCAAACCGTCCCCAGGCCAGCAACCGTCCCCGCACCGCCAACAGCAGAAAACGATAGGTCCCCCGATGCACAACATCCGTACGGTCAGTTTCCCCGACCAGCAGCTGCTCGCCGATCTGGAGCCGCTCCCGGGCCGGCTTCGGGGAGTCGTCTGGGACCTCCGGTCCGATCCCCAGGGCGGGACCCTGGCTGAGATCGATGCCGTGATCCTGCCCTACATCGACGCCGGGGCGGTGCTTCCCGCGCTGGCCGACGTTCCAGGGCTTAAGTTCGTCCAGACCCAGTCCACGGGCTTTGACGGTGTCCGCGAAGCAGCCGGTCCGGCGGCCGGTGTGTCCAGCGCTGCTGGGGTCCACGCCGCGGCAACCGCGGAGCTGGCCCTGGGACTCATCCTGGCCAAGCTCCGGGGGATCGACCAGGCGGTCAGGGACCAGCTGCAAGCGGCCTGGCGGCCGGAGCGCCGCCAATCCCTCGCGGACCGCAAGGTGCTTCTGGCCGGCGTCGGCGGTATCGGACATGAAATAGCACGGCGCCTGGAGCCCTTCGAGGTGACCGTCACCCGGGTGGGGAGCACCGCCCGCGACGACGACCACGGGCACGTGCACGCCTCCTCCGAACTGGCAGAACTCGCGGCCGGCCACGACATCCTTATTTCCGTCCTGCCACTGAGCGAGCAGACGCACCACCTGATCGGCGAGAAAGTCCTGGCAGCATTGCCCGACGGCGCGCTGGTGGTCAACGTGGGCAGGGGAGCCGTGGTGGACACCGCCGCGCTGACGAAGGAAGTCACGTCCGGGCGGTTGCAGTGCGCCATCGATGTGGTGGATCCGGAACCGCTCCCGGCTGACCACCCGCTGTGGGGGTCGCCGAATGCCCTGATCACGCCCCATATCGGGGGTAACGCGTCCGCTTTTGAACCACGGATCGTTAAGCTCCTGTCGCAGCAGCTGGAGGCGCTGGCAGCCGGCCGCCTTCCGGCCAACCTCGTGCAGAACGGCCCCTTCTAGGGAGCAGCGCGAACGGACACTTGGGGCCCTCGCCGCAGGGCCCCAAGTGTCCGTTCGCGCGAAAAGTATGGCCGCCCCGAGGGGATCGGCAAGGTACGACCACCGCGCCCCAGCCACGGGGTGCGCCCGTATGGTGATTTGAGACAGGGTTTAGGAGAATCTGTTTCATGTCTAGTCGTCGTAAATACAGCTCGGAGTTCAAGGCTGAGGCCATTGAGTTGGTGATTTCCTCGGGTCGTCCTGTTATTCAGGTCGCGGCCGATATTGGGGTCAATGAAGGGACGTTGGGGAATTGGGTGCGGGTCTGGAAGGAAGAGCATCCCGACGTGGGTGCCGATGAGCCGGGCCCTGTGGAGTGGGCGAAGTACAAGGCGCTGCAGGCCGAGAACGCCGAGCTGAAACGGGAAATCGAGTTCCTGGGAAAAGTCAGCGCCTTCTTCGCCGCGAAGCAACGATAGACGACTACTACGCGTTTATCTGGCAGGAGAAGGCCTACTACAAGATCGACTGGATGTGCCAGCAGTTGAAGGTCCCCAGGTCCTCGTATTACCGATGGACGTTGCCGAAGGGCCCGACCCCGACACAGGTCCGCCACAACAAGCTGACCGTGGAGGTGGAGCGCGTGTTTGGGCGCGAGAAGGGCATGGCCGGGCGGGACCAGATCACCACGATCCTGGGCCATGAGGGCGTCGCGGTGGCGCCGGGCACGGTGGGTTCCATCATGAAGAAGCAGGGGCTGCGGGCGGTGCGGATGCGTGCGTGGAAGAAGACCACGGTCGTTGACCCGGCGGCCAGGACCGGGCATATCCGCAACCATATGCAGGACGGTGAGGGCAACCGTGATTTCACCGCCACCGTGCCGGGAACCCGGATGGTCGGGGACATTACCTACCTGCAAACGGGTTCCGGATGGCTGTACCTGGCCACCGTGATCGATCTGGCGACCCGGATGGTTGTGGGCTGGTCGATGGCCTCCCATATGCGTACGTCGTTGATCATTGACGCGCTGACCATGGCACGTGACCATGGCCGGCTTCACTCCGGCGGGGCGGTCTTTCACAGCGACCGTGGCTCGCAGTACACCTCTGCCGGGTTCCAGGGCTGGTGCGCGGCGAACAGCGTTACCCAGTCCATGGGCGTGGTCGGTGTGTGCTGGGACAACGCGGTGGCCGAGTCGTTCTTCTCGCACCTGAAGACCGAGATGTACCACCACCACGATTTCCCCAATCACATGGCAGCCAGGACCGCTGTGATGGAATACATCGAATCCTGGTACAACCGGCGCCGGCCCCATGCCAACAACCTGGGCCTGCCCCCGGCACGCGCCCTGGCCGAATACCAAAACAAGATCCACCAGATAGCAGCGTAAGAAGAAAATCAATCAAACTGTCTCAAAAACTTGACGGGCGCAGGGCGCCGAACAGCGCAAACCGCGGCGAAGGAGCTGCTCAACTATGAATACACTTTTTGATTTGACGGGGCGGGTTGCCTTGGTGACGGGTTCGAGCCGGGGGATTGGTAATGCGCTGGCGCGGGCGTTGGCGGAGGCTGGGGCGACGGTGGTGTTGAACGGGATTAATGCGGAGCGGTTGAAGGCGGCGGAGGCGGCGATGGCTGCGGATTTCGCGCCGGGCCGGGTGCTTAGTGTCGCGTTTGATGTTACGAGTGATGCCGAGGCTGCGCGGGGTGTTTCGTGGGTGGAGGAGCAGGTGGGGCCGTTGCAGATCCTGGTGAATAATGCCGGGATCCAGCACCGGGTGCCGATGCTGGAGCTGGACGTGGCGGACTGGGATCGGGTGATCAGGACGGATCTGACGAGCGCGTTCCTGGTGGGGCGTGAGGCTGCGCGGCACATGATCCCGCGGGGCAAGGGCAAGATCATCAATATCTGTTCGGTGCAGACGGACCTGGCCCGGCCCACGATCGCCCCGTATGTTGCAGCGAAGGGCGGGCTGCGGAACCTGACCCGTGCCATGACGGCGGAGTGGGCGGGCTCCGGGCTGCAGATCAACGGGATCGCGCCGGGCTACATCCACACGGAGATGACCCAGAACCTGGTGGACGATGAGCAGTTCAACGCCTGGATCCTGGGCCGGACCCCGGCGCACCGGTGGGGCACGGTCCAGGACCTGGCCGGGCCGGCGGTGTGGCTGGCCTCGGACGGGTCGGACTTTGTGAACGGTCAGACCATCTTTATCGACGGCGGAATGACGGTGGTGGTCTGATGGGCACGCCAGCAGTGGTTCAGGGAACCGAAGCAACAGCGGTGCCGGTTTCGGGTGCGGCGGTGGTGGCGTATGCGGCGGGGGATCTGCGGGTCGAGGACGTCCCGCTGGCGGCACCTGCCGCGGGCGAGGCTGTGGTGGAGGTTTCCTATGGCGGGATCTGCGGGTCGGATCTGCATTACTGGCTGCACGGCGCGGCGGGCGAATCGATCCTGAAGGCGCCGATGGTGCTCGGGCATGAGATTTCCGGGACCGTGGTCCGCGCCGCGGCGGACGGGACCGGCCCGGCCGCGGGCACCCCGGTCGCGGTCCACCCGGCCACCCCGGGCCCGGGTGTCGGGGATGTCCGGTATCCGGCGGACCGGCCCAACCTGTCCCCGGGATGTACGTATCTGGGCAGCGCGGCCCGGTTCCCGCACACCGACGGCGCGTTCGCCCGCTACGTGAACCTGCCGGCCCGGATGCTGCGGGCGCTCCCTGCCGGTGTTGACTTGCGGACCGCGGCGCTGATCGAGCCGGCCGCCGTGGCCTGGCACGCCGTGTCCCGCGCCGGGGATGTGGCGGGGAAGAGTGTGCTGGTGATCGGGTGCGGCCCGATCGGCGCGCTGGCCGTCGCGGTCCTCAAACGGGCCGGCGCGGGACGGATCACCGCCGTCGACGTCCATGCCAAACCGTTGGAGATCGCCGCCGCCGTCGGCGCGGATCAGACCCTGCAGGCCGGGGACACGGACGCGATCGCGGCGGTGCAGGCCGACGTGGTCATTGAGTCCTCGGGCAGCCACCACGGCCTGGCCTCAGCCATCCAGGGCGCGGCCCGTGGCGGGACCGTGGTCATGGTCGGGCTGCTGCCCGCCGGACCCCAGCCGGTCCTGATTTCCCTGGCCATCACCCGGGAACTGGACCTGCGCGGATCCTTCCGCTTCAACAACGAGATCGACGACGTCATCACCGCCCTCGCCGACGGCACCCTGCACATCAGCCCCGTCATCACCCACGAATACCCCCTCAGCCAAGGACTCGAGGCCTTCGAAACCGCCAGGAACTCCGCCGCATCAGGAAAAGTCCTCCTCAACTTCCAACCCGCGGGCGCAGTGCCCCAGCCCTGAGAGCTGTCGTTCAGGACGCCGGCAGAACGAATGTCGCCGCGGTGCCTGCGCCCGGAGCGCTGGTCAGGCTCATGGAACCGCCGTGGCCCTCGACGATGGTCTTGCTGAGGGGGAGCCCCAGGCCCGCCCCGGGGATGGCCGTTTCGCGGGACCGCGCGGAGCGGAAAAATTTGGTGAACGCCTGCTCCTGGTCTTCCGTGCTCATGCCGACGCCGGGATCGGTGATCGAGCAGACGAGGTCAGTGCCGGTGCGGTGCGCCCGGGCGGTGATGCGGCCGCCGTCGGGAGAGTATTTGATCGCGTTGGAGAGCAGGTTGCTGACCACCTGGCGGATCCGCGGGATGTCCATCCGGGCGGTCAGCGACGGCTCCACCTCCAGGACCAGCTCAAGGCCCCTGTTGGCTGCCTGGGGGAGCGTGAAATCGACGACGTCGGCGAGGAGCCGGGCGAGGTCGGCCTCCTGCAGCGAAAGGTCCACACGTTCCGAGGCCACCGCAATCAGATCGTTCACGAGGCCCAGCAGATGCGTCGCGTTCCGGTGCACCACCTGCAGTTCGGCTTCGATCCCTTCATGCCCGGGTTCCTCCAGAACGAGTTCGAGGTAGCCGAGGATGGACGTCAGGGGCGTTCGCAGCTCGTGCGAGACCGTGCCAACGAAGTCGTCCTTCGCGGCGAGCGCGGTGATCAGCGCTGTCACGTCCACGAACGTTATGACACCGCCGCTGCGCGCGCCGTCCTTTGAGCGAATGGCGTGGGCGCTCACGGAAAGGCGCGCTGGTCCTTCTCATCGCCTGCCCACATCAGCTCGTTAGTGAACACATCGCCCCGGGCGACGCGGGCAGGGGGGAACCCTCCGGAAGGCACCGGCGTGGCCCGGTCGCTATGTAGCAGGGTGGCAGTGCCCTCCGCTTCGGTCAGTCGGGCCAACGTCGGATCATCGCGCATGGCCCGGTTGATCAGTACATTGTTTCCGTCCTTATCCACCACCCAGACGCCCACTCCCACCGCCGCGAGTACGGCGTCCAGGAGCCGCTGGCGGTCCACACTCTCAGCAAGCGTTTCCGCCAGCGCCTCGTCTTTCCGCACCATCGCCTTGCGCTGCCGGTGGAGAGTACCCGAGACAATGTGCGCGGAGACGGCTATCGCAGACATCACCAGGGGCAGGAAGATGGTCCGGATCATCGACCCCTGGGCGGGCGGGGAGCCAAGGGCCGCTGCCGGGATGACGGTACTGAGCAGGGTGCCCAGGACGGCGAGCAGAACCCGGCTGCGTGGGCGGCCAACGGACAGCCAGATCACGGGGAAGACGAGCATCAGGGCTCAAAACATTGAAGCTTGGCCCGCCGGCTTCCCTCGTAAAGCCGATGGCAAGGCAATCCAGGACCGGAATCACGGCGAACACGCTGCCCGGCAACCGGCCCCAGGGGATCGCCGCGCATGCGGCGAAGATGGCCGCATGGCCCAGCAGCGCCAGCCTGAACCGCTCATCCACGAGGGTTTCAGGGCTGAACAGCCCGGCGGCCGCCACTATAAGCACCACCGTGACCGTCAGCGGCAGCTGGCTCATCACCACCCGCCCCGGGCGCCAAGGCTCCCGAAAAGCACGTCGATCCTCCCTGCGAGGAGACCGTCGTTTGGCGGTTCCTGGTCCGGCGTCGAGCCATTTCCTTGCGTTCGTTGCATCAGTCCGTCCCCCAGGCACAGCCGTGATCACCCTCCGGCTGCCTGAAGGTCGTTGTGAAAGCCTAGCTGGCCTACCCGATCAGGAGGCTCAACGCCTCCGTGAGGTGCTCCACTTCGCGGACCGAGAAGCCTGCCGGCACGGGTCCCGGCCCGTTGTGGCTGGCCGGAACCACGGCGTGCGTGAAGCCCAGCCGGTGTGCTTCCTGGATGCGCTGGTTGATGCCAGGCACGGGCCGGACTTCGCCGGCCAGGCCCACTTCGCCGAACGCGATCAGCCGGATCGGCAGGGGCTTGCGGGCCTTCGCGGACGCGACGGCCAAGGCAATAGCGAGGTCAGTGGCCGGTTCGCTGAGCTTCACGCCACCCACCGTGGCCACATATGAATCGTCCTTGTGCAGCAGACAGCCGGCACGCTGCTGCAGCACGGCCAGGAGCATGGACACCCGTGAACTGTCCAGGCCACTCGTAGCCCTCCGGGGCTGCGAGTTGGCGCTCTCGGCAAGCAGCGACTGCACCTCGGCCAGCAACGGCCGCCGCCCTTCCATGGTCACCGTGATGCACGTGCCGGAAACCGGTTCTTTGGTGCGGCTGACGAACAGCCCGCTGGGGTCCGTGAGCCCTTCGATGCCGTTCTCATTCAGGTCAAAACAGCCGACGTCGTCCGTGGGCCCGTACCGGTTCTTCACCGCCCGCAGCATCCGGAGCCGGGAATGCCGCTCGCCTTCGAACTGGCACACCACATCCACCAGGTGTTCGAGCAGCCGCGGCCCCGCGATGGATCCGTCCTTCGTCACGTGTCCCACCAGCAAAGTGGTCATGTTCCGGCGCTTGGCCGCCGCGATGATGGACGCCGCAACCTCACGCACCTGCGAGACGCCGCCGGCACTGCCGTCCACGTCAGCGCTGCTGAGCGTCTGGACGGAGTCCACAATCAGCAGCCGCGGCTCGATCTTCTCCACCTGGCCCAGTGCCTGCCCCAGATCCGTTTCCGCGGACAGATACAGGGAATCCGCGACGGCGTCGATCCGTTCGGCGCGCAGCTTCACCTGAGCGGCGGACTCCTCGCCTGTGACATACAGGACGTCCTGAGCGGTCCGGGCGAACTTTGCCGCGACGTCCAGCAGCAGGGTGGACTTGCCCACGCCAGGCTCCCCGGCCAGCAGGATGACCGCACCCGGGACCAGGCCACCGCCCAGCACGCGGTCCAGTTCGTCTACGCCGGTAGGCAGGAAAGCTGCCGTGGTGGCATCCACCTCGGCAATCCGGCGGGCCGGCTCCAGAACTGTTGTTGCCGCCGTCGTACGCGCCACAGCGGCGCCGGTTTCCTCAACTGTGCCCCACGCCTGGCACTCACCGCAGCGCCCCACCCACTTGACCGTGGTCCAGCCGCATTCGGCGCACTTGTAAGCCGGCGCTTTGGACGCGCGGGAAGTCTTTGTTGCCATGGGTTCAAGGTTAGTCGCGGGGACCGACAGTATTGGCCCGTGCGAGGGCAGCGCGCACCGATGTCAGGCCTCGGGACTATGAAAATGCCATCTCGGCGGGTTCATTCCCGGCGGTGCTCTTGGCGGAATCTGCTGGGCGAGTACCCGGTCTTCCTGGCGAAGAGGCGGCTGAAGTACGCGGGATCGCCGTAGCCGGTCAGCGTTGAGATACGTTGGACTGGCAGGTCCGTATCCGCCAGCAGCGATTGAGCTCGCGAAAGCCGGAGCTGAAGGACGAACTCCTTCGGCCCAAGGCCAGTGGCAGCCTGAATGCAGCGCCGCAATTCCGCGTCCGAGACCTTCAATGTTGCTGCGAGGTCAGAAAGGCGCACCGGTTCATAGGCGCTGTCGCGTAGCACCGCCAAGAGGCGTTCGTGAGGTGCTTTGGGTTCGTCCGGGTTCTTCCGGTGGTGCTTTCGGCTGTCCACCAGGACTCTTTGAGTGAGCACGGAGGCCTCCAGCTCGCCGCGGGTTCCAGTGCCGGACAGCGCAGCCCTAAGGGCTGGGAAAAGTCCAAGCGTGGCCCGCAGCTCCGGCCAGGACGCAGTGTCGAATTGCACCACGGGGTGCTCTCGGGCGAAGCATCCCATTTCTTCAAAAGCCCTGGCAGTGGGCCCGGTAAAGAGAATCCAGTGTTCCTTCCAGCCCCTTGGCCCCGGCCCGTACCCATGGCTCACCCCGGGGAACAGCCAGATTACGGACGGGGCGGTGACCTCAAAGACCTTCCCCCTGACACCAAAAGTGCCCGATCCTTCAGACACGATCACCATGCCATGAGTGCTCAATGTCCTGCCGGAGAATGACGGCAACTGGCCACTTTGTTCGCCGGCACCCAGGCACGCAAGACCCATGTCCCGCAGGCGCGGCGACGGGAGCCGGTAGCTTGACCAATTGTCCATGACCTCCCATGCTGCTCCCGACTGAGTCTTAGCGCAAGCCGGAGGGCAAGCCGCAGAAAAGTCCAAGCAGGGGTGCACAAGAATCCATTCACTTCATTGTCCGGGGATGCCAATCTGGGGAACATGTTGACGTCGAATGGATATGTTTTGGACGAATCTGCGGCCCGGTTGGGTGACTTGGAACCCGTGCCGCCTTCCGAGCGCCCCGATCGTGAGGCCCTGTGGTTGAGGCTCCGGCGAGACGGTTACCTGTATCTGAAGGGGCAGCTGAATGCAGGCGAGCTGATGGATTTCAGGGAGTTCTACTTCCGGTCACTGGAGGGTGCCGGTGTATACGAGCCGGGTACGGATCCGCGCCAGGGCATCGCAGCGTCCGGCGATGTGGACCGGGCCGCGTTGCGGCGGGGACTTTTTGACGTCGTGGTTCCGGGACCGGAGTACCAGGCTCTCTGCACCGCTAAAGGGATTGCTGATTGGTTTGCCTGGTTCCTGGAGGACGATGTCCACCTGCACCGACGTAAGATCATCCGGCACACGAAGCCGGGGGAAGCAGGCATCGGAACCGCCACGCAGGCACACTATGATCTCGTCTACCTGCGGCAGGGCAGTGATCGTGTCCTGTCCATGTGGATTCCGTTGGGGGACTGTCCCAGGCAGCGCGGGGGGTTGACCTATTTGGAGGGCAGCCACCGCTGGGTGATGGCCGGGGAACGCGCAGGAACACTCAAGAAGCCTGCGGCGTCAATCACTGCTGACCTGCCCGGCCTGGCCGAACAACGCGATGCGCGGTGGCTCGTGACCGACTATGAGGTTGGTGACGTCGTGGTCCACTCAGCGCACATCGTCCATGCGGCACTCGACAACGTGGAGCGCGACGGAACCATGCGGCTGTCCACTGATATCCGTTACCAGCGGCTTAGAGAGCCGATCGATTGGCGCTGGCAGGAGCACTGGAACTATAAGGACGGGCTCTAACCCCGCGACATGACAGCACATGCCGATGTCAGGCATCGGGACTGGCGCGAAGTGCCGCCTGGGCGAACGCTACAACGCCGGCAGCACGTCCCGGGCCTCGCGCGCATCCATGCCGGTGGCCTCCAGGAGGTCCACCATGAGGGGCCGGAACAGCATCACCACAGTCTCGCCCTCAAGCCGCTCGACCTCCAGCAGCTTGGGGTGGAGCCGCAGCGCGATCTCGCTGAAATCCTGCCGGGCCGTGCGCAGATGGGTGCGGCGCACGCCGTCGTGCATCTCCGCCAGGCCGAGCGAGAGTTCATCAATCGCGGCCGCGGTTTCCTGGAGCACGTCGGCAATGTTCTCGGTGGCGTTGTCTGACAGCGCGGCGTGGTTGATGGCGCTGGTCAGCCGGCGCGCAAAGACGCGGCTGTTCCTGAGCGCCAGGTCGATGAAGTCAAGGGAACTCTCCAGCCGGTCCAGCTCGTCGCGGTGCCGGCGGTGGGCCGGCGCCAGCATGGCCACCTCGCCGGAAGCGCGCAGGGAATGGCGCATCGCGTCCACCAGCGGCTGGCAGTTCCGGCCTCGGATCAGTGCGTGCCAGGCCTGCGTGGAGTCGCTGTTGCTCAGGGCGGTGGCACATTCCCGCAGCACCTCGGCAAGCTCGTGCAGCAATTTGCGGACATCCTTGCGGGGCTCCCGGCGTGGATCCTTGGGAATCAGGACCGTCACCACCAGGGCGAAAAGGCCACCCACTACGGCGTCCAGGCTGCGCGTGAACGGCCCGCCATCGGGCGCCGGCAGCAGCACCACCAGCAAGGATTGCAGCCCCAGCTGCGTGGTGAAGATGTTGCCGCTGTCCAGGAAACGGGCCAACAGGATGGAGAACAGAAGTACGACGGCGGCCTGCCAGATTCCGCTGCCCAGCCAGTGCAGCAGCAGATCACCGACGGCGATCCCGATGGTGCAGCCCAGGCCCACCTCCATCACCCGGCGCAGCCGCGGGTCACGCGAGAAGCCCAGGGCGATCAGTGACGATGTGGCGGCAAAGAGGGGCCCGGAGTGCCCCAGGACGTATTCGGCGAAGGCGTACGCCCCCACCGCGCATGCGGTCATCTGGACGGCGGGGACAAGTGAGTTCCGGCTCCGGACCAGGCCGGTGCGGATGCGTCCGCGCAGGAAACGCCAACTTGCTGAGAGTCCTGCTGCTGCGGCCATGCCCTCCAGTCTATTTGCCGCCCGGGCACCTAAGACCGAAAGTGTGACGCGCGCAATGGTGACGCCGCAGTTGTAAGCCAATATGCCGCCGTCGTTAATCTTCTGTTCACCTGTGGCCGCCCATCGCTTAACCTGCGGGACCTAACTTCGATGAAGGTACAAAACATACGCATCGCGCTGCAGGGCTTCTCCGGGCCCTGCCCGCAACTGAATAACCCTGGAAGGGGTACATCTAGTGAAGGCACTCCGTTTCGGCCGCCACGCGGCTATTGCTGTAATCGCAGCCGGCGCACTCGCGCTCACCGCCTGCGGTTCAGACAACGCCACGGGCACCACGCCTGCAGGCAACCAGACTTCTGCCGGCCCCAAGGTCACCGGCACGCTGACCGGCATCGGAGCATCCTCCACCGGCGCAGCCATGGACGCCTGGAAGGCCGGCTTCGCCGCCGCCAACTCCGGCGCCACCGTGCAGTACTCCCCGGACGGTTCCGGCGCAGGCCGCAAGGCAATCATCGACGGCTCGGCCCAGTTCGCCGGCTCCGATGCCTACCTCAAGGATGAAGAGCTGGCCAGCTCCAAGGCCAAGTGCGGCCCCGAAGGTGCCATCAACATCCCGGTCTACATCTCCCCGATCGCTGTGGCGTTCAACCTCCCCGGCATCACCGAGCTGAAGCTTGACGCCGCCACCGTGGCCAAGATCTTCCGTGGCCAGGTCGCCACCTGGAACGACCCCGCCATCGCCGCCCTGAACCCGGGCGTCACCCTGCCGGACCTGAAGGTCACCCCGGTGAACCGCTCTGACGATTCCGGTACCACCACCAACTTCACCGAGTACCTGGCCGCGGCTGCTGCCGATGTCTGGACCGACAAGGCGGCCGGCATCTGGCCTGCAGCCCTGCAGGGCGAGAACGCCAAGGGAACCTCCGGCGTCGTCAAGACCGTCACCGACACCCCGGGCGCCGTGACCTACGCGGATGACTCCGCCGTGGGCGGCAAGCTGGGTACCGCCTCCATCAAGGTGGGCGAGGAGTTCGTCAAGATCTCCGCCGATGCCGCTGCCAAGGCTGTTGAAGCCGGCAAGCCCGTCGATGGCCGCTCCGCCACCGACGTCGCCATCAAGCTGGACCGTAAGACCACTGCTAAGGGTGCCTACCCGGTGGTCCTGGTTTCCTACCACGTTGTCTGCACCACCTACGACAAGCAGGAAACCGTTGACCTGGTCAAGGCCTTCGAAAGCTACGTAGTTTCCGACGCCGGCCAGAAGGCAGCTGCTGACTCCGCGAAGTCCGCGCCGCTTACCTCGGCCCTCACCGAGAAGGCCGTCAAGGCCATTGCGTCCATCAAGGTCAAGTCCTAGTACCTGTCCCTGAACCACGTTCCCCGCCACGCCGAAAGGCGGGGCGGGGAACTTGGCTTTGTAAGCTAGATTTTGGCACCACCAACAACCGAAGGGTCTGGAATGACCGCCACCCCCCTGAGCAGTTCCCAGGGCGCAGGCCGCGCCGGGGATAAGATCTTTTCCGGCGCCACGCTGGCCGCCGGGTGCCTCATCCTCGCCGTCCTGTTCGGTGTGGCCCTGTTCCTTGTTGTCCAGGCCATTCCGGCACTGACTGCCCCGGCCGCCGAGATCCAGGGCGGAGCAGGCTTCTTCGCCTACATCTGGCCGATCGTCATCGGCACGCTCATCGCCGCAGTCATCGCACTGGTGATCGCAACACCCGTCGCCATCGGCGTTGCCCTGTTCATCTCGCACTTCGCGCCGCGCAGACTCGCCTCCGGGCTTGGCTACGTGGTGGACCTCCTGGCCGCCATCCCGTCAGTGGTTTATGGCGCCTGGGGCGCAGCGTTCCTCGCCAAGGAAATCTCCCCGGCCTACAACTGGCTGGCAGGGAACATGGGCTGGCTGCCCATCTTCCAGGGTCCCGCCTCGGCCACCGGTAAAACCATCCTCACCGCGGGCATTGTGCTCTCGGTGATGGTCCTGCCCATAATCACGTCCCTGAGCCGCGAAATCTTCCTGCAGACGCCCAAGCTCCACGAGGAAGCCGCTCTGGCCCTCGGCGCCACGCGCTGGGAAATGATCAAAATGTCGGTCCTGCCGTTCGCCCGTCCGGGCATCATCAGCGCCGTCATGCTGGGCCTGGGCCGCGCGCTGGGCGAGACCATGGCTGTTGCCCTGGTCCTCTCCTCCGGCGCCCTGACCGCCAGCCTGATCACCTCCGGCAACCAGACCATCGCCGCGGAGATCGCCCTGAACTTCCCCGAAGCCAGCGGACTGAAGGTCAGTACGCTGATCGCTGCCGGCCTGGTCCTCTTTGTGATCACCCTGGGAGTCAACATGATCGCCCGCTGGATCATCACCCGGCACAAAGAATTCTCGGGAGCAAACTAAATGTCCTCCACTCTCACTCCCGTGCGCAGTAAGCGTTCAGCCCTGACCAAGGGCCAGTTGCCCGCATTTGCGCCGTACGTCGTCCTGGCACTCGCACTCATCGTGGGCGCCGCGATCCTGGCCCTGATCGGGTTCAACGTCTTTGGCTGGGGCATCGTTTCGGCCATCCTCTTCGCCGCCGGCCTGGTCGGCTGGAGCGCCGCGGTGGAAGGCTCCCGCAAAGCCAAGGACAAACTGGCCACGTGCCTGGTGGTGGGCTCGTTCCTGATCGCGCTGCTCCCGCTGTTCTCCGTGATCTGGACGGTGCTCGTCAACGGCGTGCCGGGGCTCATCGCCCCGGGCTTCCTCACCAGCTCCATGAACGGCGTCACGGGCGCCTACGACAACAAGGCAGTCGAAGACGGCGCCCCGGTGGTGGGTGGCATCTACCACGCCCTGATGGGCACCATCCAGATCACGCTGGTAGCCACCGTGATCTCCGTGCCTGTGGGCCTGCTGACCGCCATTTACCTGGTGGAGTACGGCAACGACGGCCGCCTTGCCCGCGCCATCACGTTCTTTGTGGACGTTATGACCGGCATCCCGTCCATCGTGGCCGGCCTTTTCGCCGCAGCGTTCTTCTTCGCCGTGGTGGGGCCCGGCACCAAAACCGGTGCCGTCGCCGCCGTCGCGCTTTCCGTCCTGATGATCCCCGTGGTGGTGCGTTCCAGCGAGGAAATGCTCAAGATCGTCCCCAACGAACTGCGCGAAGCGGCCTACGCGCTGGGTGTGCGCAAGTGGCGCACCATCCTCAAGGTGGTGATCCCGACGGCGATCTCCGGTATTGCGTCCGGCATCACCCTGGCGATCGCCCGCGTGATCGGTGAGACTGCGCCCATCCTGGTCACCGCAGGGTTCGCCACCAGCATCAACAACAACGTGTTCGGTGGCTGGATGGCCTCCTTGCCCACGTTTATCTACACCCAGATCCTGAACCCCACATCACCGGCCAACCCGGACCCGTCCTCGCAGCGGGCCTGGGGCGCAGCCCTGGTGCTGATCATCCTGGTGATGGTCCTGAACCTCGGTGCCCGGCTGATCGCCAGGATCTTCGCCCCCAAGACCGGCCGCTGAAAACTTTTTTTCGGCAGGGCGTTCCGGTCCACGCGGCCAAACCCTAGACTTCAATCCGTACCCCCAGCAAGTGAAGGAACATCATGTCTAAGCGCATCGACGTCAAAGACCTGAACGTGTACTACGGCGATTTCCTGGCCGTGGAGGACGTCAGCATCAATATCGAGGCCAAGTCCGTGACGGCCTTCATCGGTCCCTCAGGCTGTGGCAAGTCCACGTTCCTGCGCACCCTGAACCGCATGCACGAAGTACTGCCAGGCGCCCGTGTTGAAGGCGAAGTCCTGCTGGACGGCGACAACCTCTACGGACCCGGGGTGGACCCGGTGACGGTGCGCTCGCAGATCGGCATGGTTTTCCAGCGGCCCAACCCGTTCCCCACCATGTCCATCCGCGACAACGTGCTGGCCGGCGTGAAGCTGAACAACAAGAAGATCTCCAAGGGTGAGGCCGACGTCCTGGTGGAAAGGTCCCTCAGGGCCGCCAACCTCTGGAACGAGGTCAAGGACCGCCTGGAGAAGCCGGGGTCCGGCCTGTCCGGCGGCCAGCAGCAGCGCCTCTGCATCGCCCGTGCCATTGCCGTGGAGCCGCAGGTGATCCTCATGGACGAGCCGTGCTCGGCGCTGGATCCGATCTCCACGCTCGCCATCGAGGACCTCATCAACGACCTCAAGGACCAGTACACCGTGGTGATCGTGACGCACAACATGCAGCAGGCGGCACGCGTTTCGGACAAGACCGCGTTCTTCAACATCGCCGGCACCGGCAAGCCGGGCAAGCTGATCGAATACGGGAACACCCAGAACATCTTCAGTAACCCCTCTGTGAAGGCCACCGAGGACTACGTCTCCGGCCGCTTCGGATAAGGCCCACCCACCGGCTCCGAGCCGCCCACCTTGCATCGATTGCTCCGGCAGCGCCCTTTTGACAGCCCAAAGGGCGCTCACGGAGCAATCGATGCGGCGTTTAAGCCAAGAAGGCCGCGCTCAGGCAGCCAACGGTGACAGTGCCAGTGCCAGCACGAAGGCGCCCGCCGCGGCTGCTGCGGGGGTGAGGACCCACAGCGCCAGGATCCGCATGACCAGCTTCCGGTTGGTGACGGAGAAGTGCTGGTTCTCGCCGGCGCCCAACACGGACGCCGTCACGGTGTGGGTGGTGGAGAGGGGCCACTGAAGCGCGATCGCCCCGACAAACAGCATCGCGGCACTGAAAGTCTGCGCCACGGAGCCACGCAGCGGGTCCACCCTGGTGATCTTGTAGCCGATGGTGTGGGAGATCCGCCAGCCGCCAAACAGGGTTCCGACTGTGATCATCACGGCGGATACCAGCGCCACCCAGAGGGGGATATTCCCGCCGTCGGAATAGCCCGCCGCGAGCAGGGCAAGCAGCAGTACGGCACCCACGCGCTGGCCGTCCTGCAGGCCGTGGCCGAACGCCACGGCGCCGGCCGCAATGGCCTGGCTGCGGCGGAAGCGCTGGTTGACGACGCTGGGCTGGGCGTAGCGCGCCGCCCAGGTCACGGGGAAAACCAGCAGGTACGCGCCGATATAGGCGACGGCGGGCGAGAGCAGCAGCGGCAGGAGAACCTGGACCAGCAGGGACTGGTTAACGCCGCCTACCCCCACGCCGCCCACGGCGAGGCTGGCGAGTCCGGCCCCTGCCAGCCCGCCTACCAGGGCGTGCGTGGAGGACGCAGGGATGCCGCGCCACCACATAAGCACTCCCCAGGCGCAGGCACTGGCCAAGGCGGCCACCAGGATGCTGAGGCCGCTTGCGCCATCCGGCAGGTGGATCCAGGTGTGGCTGATGGCGACCACGGCCGTTGCGCTGACCAGGGCGCCCACGAAGTTGAAAAAGGCGGCCAGCAGCACGGCCACACTAGGCGTCAGTGCCCTTGTGCGGACAGCCAGCGCCACGGACGTGGAGACGTCCCTGAAGCCGTTGAGGAAGGCAAACGTTGCGGTCAGCAGGACCACAACGCCGAAAATCGCTTCTGTCACGTCAGGATTCCTTGACGATGATGCTGCCTACCTGGGTGGCGATGCGGCGCATGTCCTTGGTGACTTCCACCAGCTGGTTGGCGACGTCGCGGTTACGGGAATACTGCGCCCACTTCATGTCCCGGATCATGTCCGCTACCCATACCCGGTGGGTCCGTTCGGCGCGTTTGGCGAGCCTGAGGATCTCGATCCAGTAGTCCTCGAGGTCGTCGAGGTTGTTGAGCCGGCGCATGGCGTCCACGGTGAGCTCGGCCTGCCGACTGATGATCTCGAGCTGGTCTGCGGCCCGCCGCGGCAGGCGGTCCAGCTGGTACAGGGACACAAGTTCCGCGGCACCATCCAGCTTTTCGAGGGCCTCGTTGAGGTAGCGGGACAGCGCGTACATGTCTTCGCGGGGGAGCGGGTTCACAAAGCTGGTGCGCATGTGGGTGAGCAACGCAAAGTGCAGTTCGGCGGACTTGGCTTCGTGGTTGTGCATGTCGTCCACGAGCTTGGCGTGCTCGGATGCGGGGACGCCCAGGATCTCGGCCATGGTGGCGCTGGCATGGACAATTTGCTGGGCCATCTGGGACAGCAGGGTCAGCCCGGCGGGCTCCTGGGGAAAAAGGCGCAGCTTCACGTTGGGATACCGGTCTCCGGGGATGTACTGGGGTCGGGGGCCGCCCACATGTGACTTGACGCAGGCCAGCAGCTGTGTAGATTCTACCGGCCCGTTCCTGACGCCTGTAAACAGGCATAAAAATGGTGCCGAACCGGATACGCCTCTCGGCGGTAGGCCGCTCTAGGCGGCTATTTGTTGAAGCCCGGGGGTTTCGCGGCTCGACACCAGTTTCAGTGTTCTACGTTGCCCGGCCCAAGTCAACATTGACAGATGGGCGCCGGTGGTTCAGTCGAGCTCACCCAGGCGCCAGGCATTTGCCGCGTGCTCAAGGTCCTCAGCGGTCTTTACGAGCTGGTGCGAGTTGCGCGTGAGCTTGCTCGCGTGGGCTTCATTGCCGAGCTCGGCGCCATCGGCGATGGTCGCCTGGCCGAGCGCCACCACGCGGCAGAACGCAGCGGAACGTTCCAGCGCGACGTCGAACTCGCCGTCGAACGCTCCGGAGAGAATGGCGTCAGCCATGGTCCGCATTTCCTCGGCTCCCGGCGGCTCAGCGGCGCCGGCCACCACGTGGGAAACCTGCGCGGTGTCCTTGCCTGCGCGGAAGTACACGGAGATCCGTTCGGGGTCCTGGACGGTGGCGGCGCGGAGGGCGTACAGCCGCCAGAGGGCACCGGGCAGCGAACGCGCCGGGCTTTCGGCCCACATTTCCGCGATGGCATCCAGGCCCTGTTCGTCCGTCAGCTTGACCAGGCGTTCGGTGATGACGGGGTCGTCGCTGTCGCGTCCGTGCCGCACCAGCGCCTGGGCGGCGAGGTGCGCGGCCTCGGAGACGCGCGCAGGATCCGGACCGCCTACGAACGGCTCAAAGTCGATGGGGGCGAACGGCTTGGGCTTGTGATGCCGGTTGGCGCCGCCGTAGTGACTAGGTCCTGCTTGTTCGCTCATGCCCTCCACGCTACTCCTGTGCCGCGCGGGAAATCGAGTGCTGTTCGCAGCCAGGATGTGCCTTGCCAGCGCCGGTGATGCTGTGCGGAATCCGGAACGTACGACGGCGGCGCACGCCTGCGTGCCAAACCCGCCCCGTGTGTGGGGTAAAGTATTTTACGTCCAGAAATGGACTGGGCTGATCGGTCGCTTGACCGTCAGCTGGGGCCTTTAGCTCAGTTGGTAGAGCATCGGACTTTTAATCCGTGGGTCGTGGGTTCGATCCCCACAGGGCCCACCCACGCAGAAGACCAGAGACACTCCGTCTCTGGTCTTCTTTCGTTAACCGCCCCGGCGTGAATTTACGCTCCCGAGCCGCGGCTGACATCTGCCTGAAACAACAAAACTATGTACTTATGGACATTGAGTGCTGTACAAATGAAACACAACGGCATGAAATGTCCTGAAAGTCCATCTTTTCGACACCGAAGTACCTGCGGTGTTCGTCACTTTGCGAGGGAGCAAGCGTGGTTTTCACAGCTGTCGATCCAAGTTCCACCGACATAACCCCCCTGATCCACCACCCGGTCCTTTGGGCGGCCGCCGCGGGCGTCTTCGCGGTAGTCATCCTGCAGTCGGTCATCTATTTCACGGCCATCCGGAAAGCGGCGCCGGCCGTCGGGCTGTCACCCGCCCAGGTCAACAGCTCGGTTCGCTCCGGAGCTGTGGCGGCCATCGGGCCGTCGCTGGCCGTGGCCCTGATCGCCGTTTCGCTCCTTCCGCTGTTCGGCACGCCGGCGGTGCTTGCCCGCATTGGCCTGGTCGGATCGGCCGCGTTCGACGTCGCCGCCGCGGGCATCTCCGCCGGCACGCAGGGCGCCCAGCTCGGCGGACCCACGTACACCCAAAAGATTTTTGCCCTCGCCTTCGCCGCCATGACAATCGGCGGCCTCGCCTGGATGCTCTCCGCACTGATCCTCACGCCCATCCTGAGCAAGGGCGATGCGAAACTCCGCAAAGTTAACCCGGCGGTTATGGCCATCGTCCCGACGGCGGCGCTGCTGGGTGCCTTCTTCACCCTCGCCTTCTCGGAGGTGGTCAAGTCTCCGGCACACCTGGTCACCATGATCGCCTCAGCGGCGGCGATGGGTGCCTGCCTCCTGCTGTCACACAGGCTTCGACGCCCGTGGCTTCGCGAATGGGGCCTGGGATTCTCCATCGTGGTGGCCCTCGCGGCCGCCTACTTCATGACCGCAGCCTGAAACCCCCGAAAGGAGCAATTCTGATGTCCACAACGACTTCCGCTGACACAACCGCAGGACTTGCAGCATTCGACCGCACCACTTCCATCTGGGGGCCAATAACCCTGGGGCTCGGGCTGCTCATCTCCCTGGCCGCCGCCCTGTATGCCGCCTTCGGCTCGGGCACGGGCATCACCCCGGTGGAACTGATCACCGCCGTGGTGGCCGTGCTCGCCACGTTCGGCGTCATCGCCATCATTGAGCCCATCTCCTACTTCCCCATCCTGGGCCGCTCGGCCATGTACCAGGCGTTCCTGATCGGCAACATCGCCAACAAGCTTCTTCCCGCCGCCGTCGTTGCCCAGGCCAATCTCGGCGAGCGGCCGGGCACCCGCCGGGCGGAACTCATCGCCGGCAGCGCCATTATCGGCGCGGTGCTCATCCACATCACCACACTGATCCTCTTCGTCGGCGTCCTGGGAACCTGGCTGGTGGGTATGCTCCCGGCGCCGCTCATCGCCGCTGCCCGCGGATACATCCTGCCGGCAGTTTTCGGCGCCGTGGTCCTGCAGAGTGTGATGGCTATGCGCAGCCGCCGCACCACCATCGTGGCCGTCATTGTTGCGGCCGTCATCGTGTTTGTGGTGGTTCCGTTGGCGCCCGCGCTGACCTACTACGCCACCGCTCTGGCCGTCATCATCACCATCGCCGTGTCCTGGTTCGCCCGGACCAAGACCCCGCCCGGCGAAACAGCCCCGGCCGCCCGGATCTCCGAACCCACCCGCTGAAAGGGAAACAAAATGACCACCATTACTACCGCCACCACGGGCGTCCGGCTGACCGCCGCCGTCGACGTTCCTGAATCTTTTGTGGCCGAGTACGTCGACGTTTACAAACACCTGCATGCCCACCCCGAGCTCTCAGCCCAGGAATTCGAGACCGCAACGTACATCGAATCCCGGCTTGCAGGGTTGGGCATCGAAACCTTCCGCTGCGGCACCACCGGCGTGGTGGGCGTCCTGAAGAACGGCGCGGGACCCGTCGTCGGCTTCCGGGCCGACACTGACGGCCTGCCCATCGCCGAGCAGACAGGCCTGGACTACTCCAGCGAGGCCACGGGCACACTGCCCGACGGCGGCACGGCCCCGGTGATGCACGGCTGCGGTCACGATACGCACATCACCGCCGCGCTGGCACTCGCGTCTCTCCTCACCGAACGCCGGGACCTGTGGCAGGGAACCCTGGTCCTGATCTTCCAGCCCGGCGAGGAGACTGCATACGGTGCCAGGGCCATGGTCGACGACGGGCTGTGGGACCGGGCCCCGAAGCCCGAGGTGGTGTTGGCGCAGCATGTGATGCCGGTGGGCCATGGCAAACTCATCGTCCGGGACGGCCACATGACCAGCCTGGCTGACTCCTGGAAGATTACTGTCCACGGCCAGCAGGCCCACGGATCGCAGCCGGAGAAGTCGATCGACCCGATCGTTGCCGCGGCAGCCATGGTCATGCGGCTCCAGACCATCGTCTCCCGCGAACTGGCACCAACGACGCCGGCCGTCGTCACCGTGGGCACCTTCCATGCGGGCCTGAAGGAAAACATCATCCCCGGCTCTGCGGAGTTCACGGTCAACGTCCGGACCCCGGATGAAGGCACCCGCGCCACCGTTCTCGCCGCTATCAAACGGATCGTCTCCGCCGAGGCCGCTGCTTCGGCTGCGCCGGAACCGAGCATCGAGGAACTGAACAACTTCCCCCGCTGCTTCAACGATCCGGCGGCCACCCGCCGGGTGGTTGACGCGTTTACTGCGGATTTCGGCGCGGCTGCACTGACTGATGCCCCGCTCGGAATGGGGTCCGAAGACGCCGGCTGGCTCAGCGACGCGATTGGTGTTCCCGGTGTCTTCTGGGCCTTTGGCGCCTTCGATCCGGAACTCTTCGAGGACGGAGCAGCGCCGGCCGGAAACCACTCGCCGTTCTTTGCGCCGGACGCACGCGCCGCCGTCGTTGGTGGAACAGGGGCCGCGCTCTCCGGAGTGCTAGCCTTTCTGGGCCGGAACTGATCTTCCCCGGGGCGGCAGACGAACTGCCGCCCCGGGTTCGTTCCGGGCCCGACGCCGGCCGGCGTCGGACAGTGGGCAGCGAGGCTGAAAGGACCCGGGATGGAGCAGCTTGACGCCCTCGATCGGCAGATCATGGCCGCGCTCGTGCGAAATGGCCGCGCCCCCTGGAGGCTGATCGCCGAGGTCCTGGGCCAGCAGGAAAGAACCGTGGCACGCCGCGGCAATAAACTGCTCGAATCCGGCTCCGTGCGCATCAACGCTTTCATTAACCCGGCTGCAGTAAGTTCGCGCGCCGCCTTCCTGTTGCGCGTGCAGGCGGCTCCCAGGGAGCTGCGGCAGGTCTGTTCGTGGCTCGCCGACCAGGAAGAGTCCTCGTGGGTCAGCGCGCTGTCCGGATCGAGCGAGGGCGTAGCGGAAATGTTCCTCGCCCCCGATGAACTTGCGGAGTTGTTGTATCACCGGCTCGCGAAGGTGGAGGGCGTGCAGTCGTTCACCACGATGCCGCTGTTCGAGTACTTCCGGACCCCCTCCGGCTGGACGCCGGACGTCCTGGACAAAGAACAATATGCCGCATTGCACCCCGACGAGGATGGCCGTCTGGCCGGGACGGCGACCCGTCAGGCACCTTTCGATGACACCAGCCGGATGCTGGCCGGTCTCCTGCACCGCAACGGCCGGGCAACAATGGACGATCTCGCGTCGGAGCTGTCAGTTTCCAAAGCAACGGTCAGCCGCAGGTTGGAGGCGATGACCAGTTCCGGCACTTTGTTCATCAGGGCGGTGGTGGACCTGGCCTCATTGGGCTTCCCCATCGAGTCCCTGATCAGCATCACCTGTGCGCAGGCAGGGACCGCAGGGCCCGCGGAGTATCTGGCAAGCCTGCCGGTCACCCGGTGGGTCGCCGCGTCCGGCGAGCAGGTGCTGGCGCAGGTGGCGGTGGCCGCCCTGGACGACCTGCGGCCGCTGCTGGCCGATCTGCAGGGCCGGGACGGCGTCACCGCAGTCCAGTCCTCCATCTATGCCGAGATTTTCAAGCGAAGCACTGTGAGGTATCACGACGGGATTCCGGAGGTGCCGGCGGTGGCCTGAGCCGCGTCAGTGCTCGAAATGAGTGTCCGGCGCCCCGCCTGGCAAGTTCGCCAGGATGCCCTCAGCCACCTTGCGGAGCTTGATGTTCCGGTGGCTGGATGCCTTGGAGATGATGGCAATCGCATCGTTGTACGAGCACCTGTTCTGCGCCATGATGACGCCGCAGGCGATGTCGATGGACGTCCGGCTTTCCAAGGCTGACTGCAGATCCGACGCCCTGGTGCTGGCTGACTGCAGCTCAAGAACCAGCCTGAGGCCGCGGGCCGCGATGTCCGTGAAGCCGCGGGCCTCCGCGATCACCTGCAGCGGGAACGCCTGGGGGCTGGCTGCGAAGAATGCGAGGGCGGCCTCGGTTCCTTCGTCCAGGGACAGCCGGAGGCCCAGCACGCTGTTGAACCCGGCGTCCTGCAGGTACGGCCTGTAGCGTGCCCAGCGGAAGTCGGTGGCCACGTGGTTCATGGCCGCGGTACCGGTGCCGGCGAGGGCTTCCGTCAGGGGTCCTTCGCCGGTCTGCTGCTCCACCCGGGCCAACCTTTCGGGCATCGTGCCGGTTCCTGCGGTGGTCCTGACGCGTTTGACCCGGTTCAGGGTCAGGGCGCATTCGATGGGGACACCCGCGATCCGGCTCAGCGTGGCCGCTCCCAGCTGGACGAGGATTTCCAGGGAGTCAGGCAGGTCCTTCGCTCCAGTGGCAAAATCGGGAATGAGTCCCTCGGCGTCAGCCAGCCCGATGGTGACCGCTGCCGCCGCCGGGCCCAGGCGATCGTTCGGGCCCGGACGATCGCCCGGTGCCGGGTTGGGCCTGCGGTCCGCGGTTGCTGCCGGTCCCGGATGGGGGACTCCATGCTGGATGGCGTGTTGGGTCGGATGAGCGGGCGCGGGCCGCCGGCCTGCGGACGTGTGTGCCTGGGAAGCCTCGGAACGGGACTTCATGTCCGTCCCGCCAGGGGCCGCCGGGAATTGACTGGAGGCGTTCGATGAATCTGAGCTGTGGAAGACAAAGGGCCGGCGACGGCTGGGGGAGAGGCCTTGGTCTCGAAGACCTCCTCGTCGCCGGCCCCGCTTACTTCCCGGCCCCTACGGAGCGGGAAAACGCGGCTGCCAAGTTGTGTATTCATCCTTCTCACAACCCCCTAGTGAGACATCCAAACCAGTACGATTTGCGAGTCTTTAACTCTTAGTCGACGGTAGTTCTGGAGTGGGCTCCGGCAACCGCGTAATCGGTACTTGTTTTTCAGATTAGGTAGTACTTGGTTATGCGCCGTCAGCGCCAGGAACGGCCGGCGGGCAACGGTGGAGGATCCGACGTCGGTCCTGCCCGCCGCCAACGTGAGCATCAAGGCCGACGGCGGCCGGCCCACCGCAGGACTCCCGGCGGTGTCCGGGTCATGACGCAGGCTGCGGGAGGTGGAATGATGAGGGCCATGGAACTGCACATCACCGGTGACCCGGCCGCCGATCAACTCCTGACCGATGACGCGTTTGCGCTGCTGACAGGCATGCTGCTGGACCAGCAGGTAACCATGGAATCCGCCTTTGCCGGGCCGGAGAAAATCCGGGCCCGGATCGGGTCCATCGACCCGGCCGCGGTTGCTGCGTATGAACCCCAGGCATTCATCGAGGTGTTCAAGGAACGGCCCGCGGTGCACAGGTTCCCCGGCTCGATGGCGGGGCGCGTCCAGGCGCTGGCGGAAACCGTCCAGCACGACTGGGACGGCGACGCGACGCAGATCTGGACCAAGGGCGCTCCCGACGGCCCGGAGGTACTGCGCCGCCTGCAGGCACTGCCGGGATTCGGGGAGCAGAAGGCAAAAATCTTCCTTGCGCTCCTGGGGAAGCAGCGCGGGCTGGAGGCGCCCGGCTGGCGCGGGGCCGCGGGGCACTACGGCCAGGAGGATGCGTTCCTTTCTGTCGCCGACATCGTGAGTCCTGAATCGCTCGTCAAGGTGCGGGCCAGCAAGCAGGCAGCAAAGGCGGCTGCCAAGGCTGCCAAGGGCTGACCGCGCATGGACGGGATTGCCGAACGGTCCATCGGTCTGCTGATCGACCGGATTGACGGGCTGGAAGCGAGGGCATACGGGGTCCACGCGTGGGGAATCCGGGATTCGGCGCCCTGAGGGCTGCCGCCCGACTATCGTTGGCTGCAACAGTCGTGCGCGGGGGCGTGTTGCTCCCGTGCGTCAACAAGCAATGTAAGTTCGGGCCCAACACACCAGGCGAGGCGGACATTCCATGAAGACTCCAGACCAGCAGCACGCTCAAATTTTCGGCACTCCGGCACCGCCGGGCGGCGGCGATGCCGCCGGTCATGAGCCCGTGGACCATCATCTCCTCCAGAGTTTGGCGGACGCCCACGGTGTGGGCACGTCGTTCCACGGCTGGGATGGGCTTCCGCACAGCGTCGCGGCGGAGACACTGATCAAGGTCCTGGCAGCGCTGGGCGTCCCGGCCGATACGAACCACCTGATCGAGACTGCCTTGGCCGAGGCGCAAGTGGCGCCGTGGCGGCGGATGCTGCCGCCCGCCGTCGTGGTTCAACAGGGCGAAACCGCGCTGGTTCCCGTCCACGTCCGGGACGGTTCCACGGCCCGCCTGACAGTTGTGCTGGAGGCCGGCGCCGGTGAGCCTGTGGATGCCGTCCAGCAGGACGTCTGGGTACCGCCGCAGGATGTGGATGGCGTGGCGACCGGCCGGGCCACCTTCGCCGTGCCGGAGGGGCTGCCGCTGGGCTGGCACACGCTGCAGGCAGAGTCCGACGGCGTCACAGCCGAGGGCGCGCTGGTGGTGGTTCCGGCGCGGCTCACCACCGCCGATTCCTTGGTGGAGCGTCGGGGGTGGGCCTGGCCACGCAGCTCTATTCCGTGCGGTCCAAACGGTCCTGGGGGATCGGCGACTTCGCCGACCTCGCGGACCTCGCCACGATCAGCGGCGCCCGTGGCGCAGACTATGTCCTGGTCAATCCGCTGCACGCCGCGGAACCTGTCCCGCCGGTCCAGCCCTCGCCGTACTCGCCCTCCACGCGGCGCTTCTTCAACCCGCTGTACATCCGGGTGGAGGCCATCCCGGAAATCGCCTACCTGAAGCCGCGTAAACGCGCAACGGTTGACAGGCTCCAGGAGCAGGTCCAGGGACTGAACAAGGACGGCGAACGGCTGGACCGCAACGCCGTGTACACAGACAAGCTCCAGGCCCTGGAACTGCTGTATCACGCCCGGCGCTCGCCGGCGCGGCAGGCAGCGTTCGACGAATTCTGCCGGATCTCCGGCTCCGGGCTGGATGACTTCGCCCTGTGGTCCGCCATCCGGGAAGACCTGGCGCCGGACCATCCGCTGTGGACCGATCCGGACTGCGCGCTGGGATCCCCTGAAGCGGAGTCACTGCGCCTGAAGCTTGCGGACAGGATCGGGTTCCACCGCTGGCTGCAGTGGATCTGCGACGAGCAGCTTGAGAACGCGCAGCAGGCGGCGCGCCGGGCCGGGATGCGGCTGGGTGTGGTGCACGATCTTGCCGTGGGCGTGGACCTGAGCAGCGCGGACGCCTGGACCCTCCGTGACGTCCTGGCGCCCGGGATCAGCGTGGGGGCGCCGCCGGACATGTACAACCAGCTGGGCCAGGAGTGGAACCAGCCGCCGTGGCACCCCGTCCGCCTCGCGGAGGCCGGCTACGCACCGTTCCGCAACATGCTTTCCACGGTGCTCCGGCACGCCGGCGGCATCCGGGTGGACCACGTGCTGGGCCTGTTCCGCCTCTGGTGGGTGCCGGCCGGCAACTCCCCGCGCGACGGCGCCTACGTCACGTACGACCACGAAGCCCTGATCGGCATCCTCGCCCTGGAGGCGCAGCGCGCCGGCGCCGTGGTGATCGGCGAGGACCTGGGAACCTTCGAGCCGTGGGTGCGCGACTACCTCGCTGCCCGCGGCATCTTGGGCACGTCCATCCTCTGGTTCGAGAACGACGGCGATTCCCCGCTGCCGCCGGAGCGGTACCGGACGCAGGCCCTCGCCAGCGTCAACACCCACGACCTGCCGCCCACCGCCGGCTACCTGGCGGGCGACCATGTGGCCCTCCGCAGCAGGCTGGGCCTGCTGGAACGCTCCGAGGCCCAAGAGCGGGCGGAGCACACGGCCACGCTGGAAAAGATGATGGGGCTGCTGCGGGAACGCGGGTTGCTGCCTGAGGACGGCGGCGGCGTTGGCGGACCTGGTCCCGACGGCGACGGCGGCCACGGCAGCGAGGTACACACCATAGAGGCGCTGCACCGCCTGCTGGCCCAGACGCCGTCGGTCCTTCTGGGGGTGGCACTGGTGGATGCGGTGGGGGAGCGGCGGGTGCAGAACCAGCCCGGCACCACCGAGGCGCTGTACCCGAACTGGCAGGTCCCGCTCGGCGGTCCGGACGGCAAACCGGTGTTCATCGATGACCTTCCTGCCAACCCGCGGTTCAACGCTTTGCTGGGTGCAGTGGCGGAGGCGCTGGGGAATAATGCTGGTGGGCCGCAGCGCGTCGGGGTGACAATGTGAACAGGCAGCCGGACATGGTGTCCGGGCGTTCAAGGAGGATCCCAAATGACCGACGGGCCCGTTCTCGTAGTGGGAGGCACCGGCATGCTGGGCAGCCAGGTTGCCACGGAGCTCCTCAAGCGCGGCAAGCAGGTGCGGGCGCTGGTGCGGCAAGGCTCGGATGCCTCCGTGCTCGAAGCTTCCGGGGTGGAGATCGCCCGGGGCGACATGATGGATCCGTGGTCGCTGCTGCGGGCGATGGAGGGCATCGACGCCGTGATCACCTCGGCGGCGGGCTATACCAGGCACCGCAAGGGTGACACCCCCAAGACCGACACGGTGGGCAACATCAACCTCGTGGAGGCGGCCAGCCGCTCGGGCGTCCGGCGGTTTGTCCTCACCAGCATCCTCACCTGCGACCAGACCCCACAGGTTCCGCACTTCTGGCATAAAAAGCTGACCGAAGACCGGCTTCAGGAGCTGGGCGTTCCGTTTGTGGCGCTGCGGCCGGGCGCGTTCCTGGACCAGGTCACCCGGTTCGGCGGCGACCCGTTCAGGAAGGGGCGGCTCACCTGGATCGGATCCCCGCGGATCCCGTTGACGTTTGTGCTCACCGCCGACCTCGCCGGCTATCTTGCGGAAGCGGTTGACCTTCCTGGCTTGGAAGGCCGGCGCATCGACATCGGCTGGGACCGGCCAGTGGGCATGCAGGACGTCGCGGACATCGCGGGGCGGCTCACCGGCCGGACCCTTCGCGTCCGGTCCGTACCCACCGGCATTGTCCGGGCCGCGGGGACGCTGCTGGCGCCGGTCAACCCCACGGCCAAGGACCTGGCTGCCATGATCGCGTGGTTCCAGACCGGCCGGTACGTCGCGGACACCACCCTTCAGCGGCAGTTCTTCGGCGAGCCGCCCACGGCCGAGCTCGCCATCCGGCGGTTCGTCACGGGCCTGGGGCAAACGGTACGCACCCAGGCCCGCGACAAGCCCTAGTTCCGCGACAAGCCCCTCTAGCCCGTGACATTGGTAGCCCGGCGACCTGCCCTAGCCCGTCGTGAGCAGGTGGGTGGCGTGGTCGTACCGGAAGGTGACCGCGCCGCCGTCGTGCGTGTAGGAGATGTTGGCCCCGTTGGCCACGCCGTCAGCCCCATAGTTCACGTCCCAGCTGCGGTTCAGCGCCGCCTTGAACTCGTACGTGCCGGCCGGCAGGTCCGGCACGGACAGCTTCCACACCAGCGTTGCCGGGTCCAGGGTCAACTGGGCCTGGCCGCAGGTGGGCTCCCAGTCGGCGGCGCACCCGAGTTCGTTGTCCACGCTGCCCGCGATGGCAACAGCACCCGGCTGTTGTGAGGCGTACCCGGCGTTGAGGATGTGCGTGCTGTTGTAGTAGCGAAACGTGACCGCTCCGCCGGGGTGGTCCAAGACGATGTCACTGCCGCCAAGGACTCCGCCGGCACCATAGTTCACATCCCAGTTGCCGTTGAGTGCTGCCTTGTACGTGTACTGCCCGGCGGGCAGGTCTGCCGTCAGCCGCCAGATGTTGTCCGCCGGGTCCAGGGTCATGAACGCCGCTGGGCAGGCCGGGTCCCAATCCGCAGGGCAACCCATTTCGGAGTTCAGCGACCCGGCCACGGTCACCGAATCGGGCTGCGGGGCCTCACCCACGGAGACTGTCCGCGGCTCGCTGACCACGCTGAAGCCGGGGCCGCTCATGGTCGCGCGGTACTGCACCTTCGTGCCGTCCGCGAGCTCGAGTGCTGCCAGGTCATCAACCACCGAGTACACCGGTGAGGAGTCATCGGAGCCTGCGGCCGTCCATTCGCCGCCGGCCACGCTGCGCTCGAAGGACACGACGTGGCGGGACTTTTCCGGGTCGGCCGTTGCGCTGAGTTCAACGGCCCCCTTCACGCTGCTTCCTTCGAGCGGCTTCTGCAGAGTCAGGACCGGCGCCGGAACTGCGGTTGCCCGGGGCTGGCTGGTGGCTCTGTGGCCCCCGTTGTCCAGCACTGTGGCGCGGTATTCGAGAACGGTGCCTGCATCTAAGGCAGCGACATCGTGGAACACCTGGTACGGCGCGGTGTCGTCGGTGCCGATCGGCGCCCAGCTACCGCCCGCCGTTTTCGCCTCGAACGTGACCTCGTAGAACGAAGCACCGCCGACGTCGGCCGTCACGTTGATCCGGCCGTTATCCGCCGGTGCTGCGGCGGGTTCCTGAAGCGCGACGGCGGGAGCCACCTTGGAGTGCGGAATGCGGCCCGATGACTGGTAGACCACGGCCGACAGCGGCGGGACGGTGACCGTCAGCTTTCCATCCGCTGAGGTTTTCACTGCGTCTGCGGCGTTGCCATAGATCCTGGTGTAATTACGCTTGCCGATGTAGGTTGGCACGTCGGCCGTCTGGGGCTCTTCGCTGTTGTTCAGGGCTACGACATATTCACGCTGGTCCTCCGCGTCGGTGCGGGAGAAGGCGTAGATCCCGGGCCCTTCGGAGGCGTAGCGGTGCTGGTGGGCGCCGTCGCGCAGGGCCGGGTGGTCCTTGGTCAAAGCCGCGAGTTCACTGATCTTGGAGTACAGCGGGTGGCCGGCGTTGAAGTTGTCGGTGGCGTGCGTGGCATTAGTGCCCAGCAGGTCGTCGTCGAGGTACTCCGGCACCTGGCTGGCGAACAGCGTCTGCCGCGCGTCCTGGTCGCCGCCGGGGCCGGTGAAGCCCTGCTCGTCGCCGTAGTAGATCACCGGGTTGCCGCGGGAGAAGTACATCAGCTCGTGGGCCAGCCGGTCGCGGGCCACCTGCTCCGTGTCGGCTGAACCCGGGTTGTCGGCCGCGATGAAGCTGCCGATGCGCCCCATATCGTGATTGCCCAGGAAGGTGGGAAGTTGGTAGACGTTGGAGTCGGCGTCGGTGTACCAGTCGTCGCCGGCGAAAAAGGTCTCCAGCGAGCGGGGGTCCTGACTCTTGGAGGCGAAGTTCCGGGCGGCCTCCTGGAAGGGGAAGTCCAGCACGGCCTGCATCTGGTTGCGGGTGGTGAATTGGGAAGTGAAGGACTTGGACGTGTCGAAGACTTCGCCAAACATAAAGAACTCGTCCTTGCCCTGTGCTTTGGCGTAGCTGAGCATCTCCGGGCCGAAGTCCTGCCAAAACTCGTTGTTGACGTGCTTCATGGTGTCTATCCGGAAGCCGTCCACCCCGAAATTGCCGATCCAGGACTTGTAGATCTCCGCCATGCCGTCCACCACTTTGGGGTTCTCGGTGAAGAGGTCATCCAGGCCGAAGAAGTCGCCGTAGTACGAGTCCTCGCCGGTAAAGGTGGTGTCGCCGCGGTTGTGGTACAGCGTGGGATCGTTCAGCCAAGCGGGAACTTTCAGGTTTTGTTCTGCCGGGTCCAGCACGGGAACGTAGGGGAAGGACGTCTTGGCATCAAGCTCCGGGAAGTCATTCGCTCCTGCGAAGTCGCGGTCGTCGAACTCGTCGCCGGCAGCCGACCTGTACGGCTCGGCGTCCTTGGAGACGTAAGTCTTGCGGGCGCCCTCTTCGTAGCCGATTACGTCCGCGGTGTGGTTGGTGATGATGTCGAAATACACCTTCATGCCGCGCGAGTGGGCCTCGTCGATGAGGGCCTTCAACTCGTCGTTGGTGCCCAGATGGGGGTCGATCTGGGTGAAGTCGGTGATCCAGTAGCCGTGATAGCCGGCCGACTTGTCCTCGGGCTGCACCGCCTTGTTCTTGAAGCTGGGGGTGAGCCAGATGGACGTGGTGCCCAGGCCTTGGATGTAGTCGATCTTGTCCAGCAGCCCGGCCAGGTCGCCGCCGTTGTAGAAGCCCTTTTTCGTGGGGTCGTAGCCGGACACCATGGGGTCGTGACCCAGGCCGCCGTCGTCGTTGGCTGCGTTTCCGTTGCTGAAGCGGTCGGCCATCACAAAGTAGAAATTCTCGTCCGTCACCGGGGCGCGCAGTGAGTGAAGGGCCGACGGCGACCCCGGGTCCTTCGGGCCAGGCGCGGCGTGCGCCGGGAGGACGGAAGTCGACATGAGCATGGCAGCGGCGAGCAGTCCCAGCCATGGTGTCGTCGGGTAGTTGAGGCGTTGGATGGAGCCTCTGCGGGTGCGTGTGTTCACGTCAGGAGACCTTCCTGGTAGCGGCGATGCTGTGCAGGGTGCTGGGGAGATGTGAGTGTGGGCGTCAGTTGGCGGTCAGATGTGCGTTTCACGCTGGCAATCACGGAACGATCGCCAGGTGAACCACGGCACACTGTAAGCGCTTGCACTGAATAAATCCAGTCTTTTTAGACATGCCGTCAGGGGCTAGCTTCGCGTACATTCAGAGGCGGGCGACGGTGCTCGGAGCCTGTCAGTTCGCGGAAGGTGTGCCCATGTCAGCCACTGAATTTCATGTTGAGTCCCTTTTGGGGATCGCTGAGCGGCTTCGCTCGGCCGGGTGCGTCTTTGCGGAGGAGGAAGCCCAACTTCTCCTGACCGCAATGTCCGGTCCGGCCCAGATCGCTGCCGCGGTGGAGAAGCGCGTTGCCGGGTATCCACTGGAGCACATCCTCGGCTGGGCAGAGTTCTGCGGACTCCGGATTGAGCTCGCTGCCGGGGTTTTTGTCCCGCGCCGCCGCACCGGTCTCTTGGTGAATGAGGCCGTAGCCCTGCTCTCGGCGGACCCGACGCGGGAGTGCCGGGATGGTTCGGAGCCCGCCGTCGTTGTGGACCTTTGTTGCGGGTCCGGTGCCGTGGGTGCTGCCATCGCCTCCCGGATTGCAGGCCTGGAACTCCATGCGGCGGACATTGACCCGGTCGCGGTGGACTGCGCCCGCCGGAACATTGGCCGCATGGGTGGTCAGGTCCACCGGGGCGACCTGTTCGAGGCACTCCCGCCCGCCATCAAGGGGCGGATCCGTGTGCTGGCTGTCAACGCCCCCTATGTCCCCACCGGTGCTATCGATTCCATGCCGCACGAGGCACGCGACCACGAACCGTTGTGGTCGCTCGACGGCGGCCCGGACGGACTCGACTTCCACCGCCGCGTCGCTGCCGAGGCCAACGAATGGCTGCGGCCGGGCGGGAACCTCATCATCGAAACCAGCGAGCGGCAGGCCGCCCGGACGTCGTCGATCCTGGCGAGGGCGGGCTTCGCGGTCAGAACCGTCCGCTCGGAAGAACTGGACGGCACCGTTGTAGTCGGACGGGCCCGGCCTTAGTTAGGGGCGATTTTTCCTGCGGATCTCGAAGAACTTATCTGGCTTCAGAGCACCCGGCTTGGCCTTGTTGGCTTTGGACCATCGCGGAATAAGGATCGCGAACAGTGCGATCACCACGACCGCTCCAATGACGGCCATGAGGATTCCTGCTGATACGTCCATTTTCATGCTCCTTCGGTTACGGCTGGTCCGTTGCACCGGACTGCGGATACGCGGACGATGAGTCCATGAGCGGAAAGTCTATGAGCAGAACGCAAACTCCAAACCGGCGCCGGACCTGGATCATCGCGGCGGCCGTTGCGGCTGTGGGACTGGTGATTGGGCTTGTGCTGTTCAAGCCCTGGCTCCTCTTTGTGGACGTGAAGGTGGATGAACAGCTCCCCATCGTGGCCAGCGGTCCCGCGCAAGCACAACCGGTCACGCCCACACCCTTTGCACCGACTCCGACGCCGGCACCCATGCCTGCAGGCCCCGTGCAGCTCGCTGTGGGTACTCTGATCAGCCATGAACACACGACCACGGGAACTGTCCGGATCGTCCAGCAGCCTGACGGGGTCAGGCTCCTCACGCTCGAAAACCTGGATACTTCCAATGGTCCGGATGTGCACGTTTGGTTAAGTGCCGCGCATGTGGTGGAAGGGACGGCCGGGTGGTTCACCGCCGGCTCCGCTGATTACTACGACCTCGGCCTGATCAAGGGAAACCAGGGCAATCAGGTTTACCGGATTCCCGCCGACGTTGATCTGTCGAAGTACCCGTCGGTAGACCTGTGGTGCGTTCAGTTCAGCGTGTCGTTCGGTGCCGCCGAGCTGGTCAGCTGAGGCGGCATGTGGCCATGAGCTGAGACGTTGCTGGCCGCCGCGTCCCCCAAGGAGCGCGGCGGCCAGCAACGACCATTTTTAGCACAATTTCAACGTGGCTTCCGTGTCACACGGCGAATCCCGTGTAACGTCCCGGCAACGATCCCGGATCATTCCCGCCGGGGGTCCACGTTCGTTGCTGCGCCGGCAGCAGTGGCGCCGCCTTCGCCGGACCAGTCCTGGCCCTGGGCGTCATTAAGGGCGGGGTCCGATTCAACGTCCGATGTCCCCAGGTTTACCGTTTCCGGGTGCGTGCTGGGGCGGGAACGTGATCGCCAAACGCAGCAGTACCGGCCGCAGCAGTACCAGCTGCAGCGGTTCCGGAGGCACCCGCCGAAGCACCGGCGTCGGACGTTTTGGACTTGCTGTTACCCGACGCAGCGTCGTGGTGGACGGCGGAGCTGATGACTGTGCCCGCCCGGCGCGCGGCCTCACCCAGCTGGTCCGCCACGTCGGGAGCCTTCTCCTTGATGGCCTCCGTGGCGGCACTGACTTTGTCCTGGACCGGCTTGCTGTCCCAGATGCTCGCCGCCCTGGCCTTGAGCTTGTCGTACGCTGCCCGGCCGGACCGTGATCCCAGGACGTAACCAGCCGCGATGCCAATACCCAAAAGAAGTTTTGATTTCATAGTGAACTCCTGCGCGTTGAGAAGGTGTCAGTCCCCGATCCGCTTGGCCGGGGAAAGAAAACCGGCCCCGGGAGGTTGTCCCGGGACCGGTATTCATGCCGGTGACGAAGCTAGCTGCGGACGCTGCGCTTCGTGACCATGCCGTAAACCAGCAGCACGATGATCGAGCCTGCGATCGCGAGTAGCCAGGTCTGCAGCGAGAAGAACTCCTGCAGGCCGGTACCGAAAATCATTCCGCCAAGCCAGCCGCCGAGGAATGCACCGACGACGCCCAGGATGAGGGTGATGATCCAGCCGCCACCCTGCTTGCCTGGAAGGATTGCCTTAGCGATGGCGCCGGCAATAAGGCCAAGAATCAAAAATGCAAAGAAACCCATTTTATTGTTCCTTCTTCCTACATCAGGGAGGTGCCCGGATCCTGGGCACGCTTCATCCCTCTGCCCCAATACTAATCATGCTTACTATCTTTTCGCCACTCTATATCCGCGCAATAAGCATGTTCGGGGCCCTCTCAGTGCCCTGTTGCGTCCGAATCGTTGCCGGCGCCGGGCCCCTCGTCCAGGATGGCAAGTTCCGCGAGATCCTGCCGATCCAGGGAGAAGTCGAAGATGTCCAGGTTTTCCCGCATCCGCTCGGGATTTCCCGATTTTGGAATGACTACAAGTCCCTTCTCAATGTGCCAGCGCAGCACGAGTTGAGCCGGGGTCTTGTCGTATTTTTCGCCCAGCTGCCGAAGGAGGGGAGCGGTCAGCACGCTGGCCCCCGCCCCGCCCAGCGGGCTGTACGATTCGGTGACAATTCCGTGCCCCGCATTGAACTCCCGTTCCGCCTCGCGGGTAATCGCCGGGCTCAGCTGGATCTGGTTCACCGCCGGCACAACGTCGGTTTCGGCCAGCAGCCGTTCCAGGTGTGCCGGCTTGAAGTTGGAGACGCCGATGGACCGGACTTTGCCCTCCGCCTGCAGCCGCTCGAACGTTTTCCACGTCGAAACGAAATCATCCCGTGCAGGGAGCGGCCAGTGGATCAGCAGCAGGTCCACGTAGTCCAGCCCCAGGCGGGTCAGCGACCCCTCCAGCCCCGCCACCGCGCGGTCCTCGCCTTGGAACTGGCCGTCCAGCTTGGTGGTGACGAAGATTTCGCTTCGGTTCACCCCGCTTGCGCGGATGCCGTTCCCAACACCTTCCTCATTGCCGTATTTCACTGCCGTATCGATGTGCCGGTACCCCGCTTCCAGGGCATGTACGACGGCGGCAGTCACCTGTTCGTCGTCCAGCGGCCAGGTGCCGAGCCCCAGCTGCGGGATGCTGTGGCCGTCATTGAGCGTGATGAGCGGTGAGAGTGTCATTTCAACAGTCTGCCCCCAATCAGGCCGTCGCGTCGTCCTCTGCCCCGGGCTCCCAGCGCAGCAGGTCCCCGGGCTGGCAGTCGAGGACATCGCACAGCGCCTCAAGCGTGGTGAAGCGCACGGCTTTGGCGCGGCCGTCTTGAGGACTGCAAGGTTGGCCGGCGTGATCCCGATCCGGTCCGCCAGTTCTCCCACGGGCATCTTTCGCCTGGCCAGCAGCACCCGGAGTACGAGCACGATCAGGGCCACGCCCGCGATCAACAGCGGCGCCCCGCAGATCAACAGGGGAGACCCGGGTCACGTGTGCGGACCTGCGTGCGCTCCAGCCCGGTTGCTCCGGTCCGAGGCGGGCAAGCCACGCCGCGCCACGGCATCGGCAGGCTGGCCGCCAGCAACCGGGCAGGAGCGCGCAGGCCTGCCGGGGGGGGGGGGGGGGGGGGGGGGGGGCAGCCGGCCGTGGTGCATGTTGGATTTCAGGAGCACAATGCAAGGGTTAGCCGTCCCCAATATCGTCGAGGAATCAGGTCAACACCGTGGTTGAAGCAAACGCTAATGAGAACGTGGTCAACCGGCTGATTGAGTGCATTAACAGCCGTCACATCGAGGTCATGGACGAGCTGTTTCACGATGACGCGGTGATGCACTGGCCGCAATCCGGGGAGCTAGTGCGCGGCGCGGAAAACCGGCGGGGAATCTACAACGCCTTCCCGCAGCTGCCCACTATTACGCCACGCCGCATGCTGAGCGGCGGAAACCTGGTGGTGGCCGAAGCCCTGCTGGACTACAACGGGCCGCAGTACGAGACGGTGTTCATTTTCGAGTTCCGGGACGGCAGGATTGCCAGGGAGACGGCTTACTGGAGCGAAACCTTCGAGGCACCCGAATGGCGGGCCCAGTGGGTTGAAAACGCCTAGCACCGCGGCACCACAGGCCTTAAGGCCGCGGCGGCGCCGGAGGCTCCCCAACCGGGTTGCCGCAGGCGCCGCGGCCGCGCTGTCATCACACCGTCAGTCAGCCGCCCTTCGCGCCCACCTGATCAGCCGATCACTCAGGTCCATGAACGATTGGTCCACCACCTGCAGCTCGGGTGGCTGTCGTGCCAGTCAATGATCTCCCGGGTCCCGTCCGCGAAGGGGATGGTGGCAGCAAAGCCGGGCACCAGGGCTTTGATTTTGGCGTTGTCGAAAACGACGGAGTGGGCGCGGTCGCCGAGGAGGCTTGGCCCGAGGTGGGGGCTGTGCGCGGCGCCGTGCGCGGCGATGGTTTCCGAGGGCACATGGACCAATTCGGGTTCTGCAACCCCGGCCGCCCTCGCAAACAGGCCGTAAATCTGGTTCCAGGGCAGGTACTCGTCGGAGGTAATGGTGTAGCTCTCGCCCACTGCCTGCGGCCTGCCCAGCAGTCCCACCAAGGCCTTCGCGAAGTCCCGGGCATGCGTCACCGTCCAGAGGGAGGTGCCGTCACCATGCACCATGACGGGCTGGCCGGCGCGCATCCGGTGGATGTCTGTCCAGCCGCCCACCAGGCCCACCCTCGTGCGGTCGTAGGTATGGGAGGGGCGCACCACGGTGACGGGGAAATCGTCCGAGCGGTAAGCCTCGAACAACAGGTCCTCGCAGGCGATCTTGTCCCGTGAGTACTGCCAGAACGGGTTTTTCAGCGGAGTGGATTCCAGGATCGGGAGGCGGGTGGGCGGCTTCTGGTAGGCCGACGCCGTGCTGATGAACACGTACTGGCCGGTCCGGCCCCGGAACAGTTCCATACTGGACCGCGCCTGGTCCGGAGTGAAGGCGATAAAGTCCGCGACGGCGTCGAACTCCCTGCCCTGCATCACCGCCCGCACAGCGTCCTGGTCGCGGATGTCCGCGTGCAGGACCTCCGCGCCATCCGGTACAGGCTTGCCGGATTGGCCGCGGTTGAGGATGGTCACCCGGTGTCCCAGTACGACGGCGCGTTCCGCCGCTGCGGCGCTGATCACCCCGGTGCCGCCCAGGAAGAGGATGCTTCGTGGCGCCACGGTGTCGGCCTCGGGATCCAACAGATTCACCATGCGTAATCCTCCGGTGCCGGGCGGTGGCCTGGGAAGATGTCGTCGAGCCGCTTGAGCGCGTCGGCGTCGAGGGTGACCTCCAACGCCCGGATGCCGGCGTCGAGTTGTTCCTGCGTGCGCGGCCCCACGATCGGTGCGGTGACGGCAGGCTGGTGCAGCAGCCAGGCGAGCGCGATGTCACCGGGTTCATTCCCCAGGATGTCCGCGAAATCCTCAAACTGCTGGATCTGGTCCCGGTGCTTCGTGAGCGTTTCCGCCGCGCGCCCTTCGATGCGCCGGACGCCCATGCGTTCCTTCTTCAGGACGCCGCCCAGCAGCCCGCCCTGGAGCGGGGACCACGGGATCAGGCCCAGGCCGTACTGCTGTGCCGCGGGGATGACCTCGAGTTCCACTTCGCGGCGGAACAGGTTGTAGATGGACTGCTCGCTGACCAACCCGGTGTAGTTCCGGCGGCGGGCCGCTTCCTGTGCCTGGGCGATGTGCCAGCCGGCGAAGTTGCTGCTGCCCGAGTAGAGGATCTTGCCCTGCTGGACGGCCACTTCGATGGCCTGCCAGATCTCGTCCCAGGGTGTGTCCCTGTCGATGTGATGGAACTGGTACACATCGATGTAGTCCGTCTGCAGGCGCTTCAGGCTGGCGTCCAGGGCACGCCGGATGTTCAGCGCGGACAGCTTGGACTCGTTGGGGCGGTCGGTCATGGTGCCGTACAACTTGGTGGCCAGGACGGTCCGTTCGCGGCGCTCACCGCCCTTGGCGAACCAGCGGCCGATGATTTCCTCGGTCCAGCCTCGGTGCCCGCTGCCGCCATAGACGTTGGCTGTGTCGAAGAAGTTGATGCCGGCGTCCAGGGCCGAATCCATGATGTGGTGGGCGTCAGCCTCGTCGGTGTGAGGGCCAAAATTCATGGTGCCCAGGCACAGGCGGGAGACTTTCAGGCCGGAGCGGCCCAGGTGCGTGTACTGCATGGCGAGGGATCCTTCGTTGGTGGTTGGACCTATCGGAACCCGGTGACCCGGCCTGCCGGAGTTGGTGCCGGCAGGCCCGGTCAGCGGTGGCTACAGCTGCGTGAAAGCGGCGACGGCGGGATCGGAACCGATGCGCGCGCCCCGCTCGAGAGCCGTGATCGACGCGAGCTCGTCGTCGGTCAGTGTCAGGGACGCGGCCGCGAAGTTTTCGCGGATACGGGACGGGTTAACCGACTTGGGAATGACGATGGTGCCCGCGGCAAGGTGCCAGGCAAGGACCACCTGGGCGGTGGTGGCGTCGTGCGCCTGCGCGACAGCGGTGACGGCGTTTCCGTTGAGGTCGCCGCCCTGGCCCAGCGGGCTGTAGGCCTCCACGGCAATCCCGAGGGCGCGGCTCTTGGCGGCAAGTTCGGCCTGCTGGTAGCTGGGGTGCAGCTCGATCTGGTTCACGGCGGGTACCACGTCCGTGGATTCGAGCAGGGTGTCCAGGTGGTCCGAGAGGAAGTTCGAGACGCCGATGGCGCGGATCTCCTTGGCGGCATACAAGTTCTCCAGCTCCTTCCATGCCTGGACATAGAGCCCCTGCGACGGAACCGGCCAGTGGATGAGGTAGAGGTCCACGAAGTCGAGACCCAGCGCTGTGCGGGTGTCCTGGAACGCGTCCCGGGCCCGGTCCTGGTCGCCGTTGCGGAGCTTGGTGGTCACGAAGATTTCCTCGCGCGGGATGCCCGAGGCAGCGATGGCCGCGCCCACGCCTGCTTCGTTGCGGTACCCGGCGGCGGTGTCAATGTGGCGGTAGCCGGCTGCCAGGGCATCCTCAACAATCCGCTGGGTGTCTTCCGGCGGAACCTGGAAAACGCCGAAGCCGAGCTGGGGGATGGTGACGCCGTTGTTCAGCGGGATTTCTGACATGGGGGACTCCTCATAGTGCTGAAGGGGTGGTTCCCGGCGCGGGATGGCCTGCCGGAAACCGCTTTCGGGAATTGCTCCGATACGAGCCTATGTACTTTCGCGCCGATAGTCAGTCCCTGACCGTGTCCCTGTTTTTCCTAGGACCGGCAGTCCTACCTTCCTTGTAGGAAGTGCCTGCCAGGGCGTTCAGAATAGGGGCATGGGTCAGAGCGCCGAGTTCGGAAAATTCCTGAAGGCCATGCGGTCCCGGCTGAGCCCGGACGACGCGGGGGCGGAAGCCACCTCCGGCGCCCGCCGGGTTCCTGGCCTGCGGCGCGAGGAAGTGGCACGGCTTGCAGGTGTCAGCACGGACTACTACATCCGACTGGAGCAGGGCAGGAACATCCACCCCTCGCGCTCTGTACTGGATTCCGTGTTCCGCGCCCTCCGGCTGGACGCAGGCCAACACACGCACATGATGGATCTCCTGGAAAACTGCGCCGCCAGTCCACGTTCACCCGGACCGGCGCAGACAGTGCAGACAGTACGGCCGGCCCTCCGGCAGCTCCTGGAAGCGGTGGGGGACATCCCGGCCGTGGTGCTGGGCCGCCGGACCGACGTGCTGGCGGGGAACCGTATGGCCTATCTGTTGTTCACGGATTTTCGGGACCTGCCGGCGCACGAACGCAACCTCACCCGGTGGCTGGTCCTCGATCCCAGTGCCCGGGAACTCTTCCGAGACTGGAAAACGGTGGCCGCGGAAGCGGCCGGTGCCCTCCGCGTGGATGTCGGCCGGCATCCCAACGACCCGCAGGCCAACCAGCTGGTCGGCGAACTCGCTGTCCACAGCGAGCATTTCCGCCAATGGTGGGCAGGGCACCGCGTGGCCACGCGGTCCGCCGGCAACGTACGGCTCCATCATCCCGCCGTCGGAGACCTGGAACTGAACTTTGAAAACCTGGTCCTTCCGGACGACCCCGACCAGACGCTGAGGATGTATTCCGCAAAACCAGGCTCGCCGTCGTCGGACGCCCTGGCGTTGCTGAGCCTTGGCGCGGAGGCCAATGCGGAGTCGGCGCAGCCGCCGCGGGCTGCAGCCGGGGCGCCGCCCCCTGTGCCCGAAAACCGGGAGTAACCGGCAGCCACCCATGGCCTGCGCTGTACATTTGGCCAGCGCAACAGGAGGATTCTGGCCAGGAGCCCATTGGGATCGGATCGCATCGTTCCTAGGCTGGAGTAACAAACTTTTTCTCCACGAAGGATGGTCTCAACGATGAAACGCATCGCCCTGCTCAACGAACGCCAGGCCGCTGCCGCCAGCCGCAGCCAGGCCGCCACCGGCTCGCACTGCCCGGTTTCCGGCCTCTGGAGCCCGGCAAGCGACCCCCACACGGTCCTTTCGTTTTTCGAGGGCCATGTTTTCCCCGCGTTCGACGGCGCACCCACCGTCTGGCTCCGACGCACCGCAGGCGTTGCCTCGTCCAACTGAAGCTAAAAAGTGATGGCCGCGCCCAAAGGACGCGGCCATCACTCCGAAAACCCAGGCAGGTCAGCCTTCGTGGCGGAAACCGAGCTTGACCCGCACCTGCCAGTCGGCAACCTGGCCATCTTTGAGATGGCCGCGGATTTCCTTCACTTCGAACCAGTCAAGGTTGCGCAAGGTCTTGGAGGCCTCGGCGATCCCGTTCCGGACGGCCGCGTCCACACCCTCTTCGGAGGTGCCGACAATTTCAGTAATGCTGTACGTGTGGTTGGACAACTTCGCTCCTCGTGATCGCCTTCGATTCCCGGTTGCGGGCCGTCCTTGAACACTAGTGGCACTTCTCAGGCGTGGCCAGACCCAATGCTTCGAAGTGGCTGCTGGTCAGGGCGCTTCGAGCACCAGGTTCTTGAGGTCATCCAGGGTCTGCTGCATGTGCAGGTCCATGGCTTCCCGCGACCGGCTTGGGTTGCGTGATTCCAGCGCCTCGGCAATGTTCTGGTGGTGCCCGATAGCGTGCTCCTGGATGGTGGGCACGGCCGATGTTTCGGCCCGGCGCTTTTCCAGCACCCGGTGCAGCGGCGCAAAAAGGACCGCCACAAAGACGTTCTCCGAGGCGCGCAGGATCAGGTCATGGAATGCCAGGTCAGCCTCCACAAAGGCGGCAACGTCATTGACCTTATGGGCGGCCCGCATCGACGCTACATAGCCGAACAGCGCCTGGATGTCGGCGTCACTGATCCGGGCCGCCGCGAGTTCGCACGCCCCGGCTTCCAGCATTCGGCGAAGTTCAATGAGCTGCACGGAGGCGGCGGCTTCGTTCTGGCCCTCCGACGCGGCACGCAGGACAGCTTCCAGCGAAGACCAGCGGTTCAACGGGTTAACGAACGTGCCGCGGCCGCGTTCCACGCTGAGGATGCGCTGCGCTTCCAGGGTCTTCATGGCCTCGCGCACCGTCATCCGGCTCACCTCGTGCCTGGCGCTGAGTTCAAGCTCTCCGGGCACGCTGGATCCGGGCGGAAAGTCCCCGGCAATGATCCGGTCCAGGAGTTCGTCTGCAACAACGCCCACCAGTGATTTCCGTGCCATATGTCCCCCTTGCCGCCGTCGCCAGATATGTCTGACAAGTCTACTTGCGCGTTTCTATGTCCTATGCCACACTAATTTGAAATGTTAGATGTCAGACATCTTACAGTTACCTCAATTTTAGATTTCCACACAACGGAGTGCATTGTGACGCTTGAAGCAGAAATCCTGGCCGCCTTTCCGGCCGAAGTCCGGATTCCCGCCCGCCTGGTTGCCGACGCCGTCGCCGCGTCCAGCGCGGAGACCCCCCGGATGCTCGTAGTGCTCGACGACGACCCCACCGGAACGCAGTCCGTCGCGGACCTGCCCGTGCTCACCCGCTGGGAAGTGGAGGACTTCATCTGGGCCTTTGGCCAGGCGAAGCCCGCCGTGTACGTGCTCACCAACACCCGCAGCCTGGACCCCGCTGAAGCTGCAGCCCGCAACGAGGAAGTGGTCCGCAACGCGCTGGCCGCAGCGGGGTCCGCAGACGCCAGTGCCGGTTCGAGCCTGCGGCTGGGGTTCGTGAGCCGCAGCGATTCCACCCTCCGCGGCCACTACCCGTTGGAGCCCGACGTCATCGCCGCCACCGTGGCCGAAGTCAGCGGAGAAGCCACCGACGGCGTTGTGCTGGTGCCGGCATTCCCCGACGCCGGCCGTGTGACCATCGGCGGCGTGCACTACATGCGCGGCACCGGGGACGACGCAGGCAAGCTCACCCCCGTCGCCGAGACCGAATTCGCCAAGGACGCCAGCTTCGGCTTCGCAAACTCGGACATGACCAAATACGTGGAGGAGAAGTCGCAGGGCCGCTTCGCTGCGGAATCAGTGATCGTCCTTGACCTGAACATCATCCGCGCGGGAGCCTCCAGTGACGGTACCGACGGCGATCCGCAGATCACCGCCAAGGCCATCGCCGACGCCATCGAGCCCGCCACCAACTCCACGCCGATCGTTGCGGACATCGTCACCGAGAACGACCTCCGCGCCCTGTCTCTGGGCCTGGAAGAAGCCGAACGCCGCGGCAAGAAGCTCCTCTACCGCGTGGGACCGCCGTTTGTCCGCGCCCGGATCGGCCAGGAAATCCGCACCGAACTCACCGGCGCTGAAGCCTACGCCGGCAACACCCCGTCCGAGGCCGGCGGCCTGATCGTGGTGGGCTCCCACGTGGGCGTCACCACGCGGCAACTCAAGGCCCTCACCGAGCAGCACAGCGCCGCGCGGATTGTGGAGATCGACGCCGAGACACTACTCGCCGCCGAAACCGAAACAGGCGCCGCGGACGCCTACCTGGACCAGACCGTTGACACCGTTGTGGAGGCGCTCCACGGGGAGACGTCATCGTCCACACCAGCCGCCTGCTGATCAAGACTGATAACCCCGCCGAAAGCCTGCGGATCGCGCGCACGGTGTCCGCCGCCGTCGTCGCCGTGGTGAACCGGACGCTCAAGACCTTCCTGCCGCGGTTTGTCATCGCCAAGGGCGGCATTACGTCCTCCGACGTCGCCGCCCACGGCCTGGAAATCCGCCACGCCATTGTCCGCGGCCCCATGCTGCCGGGCATTGTCTCGCTCTGGGAGCCGGTGGACGGCCCCGCCAAGGGCATCCCGTACATCGTGTTCGCCGGCAACGTGGGCGATGACCAGTCCCTCGCCGACGTCACCCGCAAGCTCAGCAACACCTTCTAGCCAGTATTCAAAGGGAGAACACCATGACCAGCAACTACACCATCACCGTCCTGGGCCTCGGTGCCATGGGCCTGCCCATGGCCACCCGCCTGGCCAGCGAGCTCACCGTCCACGGCTTCGACATCGCCGAGCCGCGCCTCAAGCTCGCCGAAGAAGCCGGCATCCGCACCTTCGCGTCCGCCCGGGAAGCCTCCAAGGGCGCCGACGCACTGCTCCTGGCGGTCCGCAACGGCGAGCAGCTCAACGATGTCCTCTTCGGCGAGAACGGTGTGGCCTCCGTGCTGGAACCGGGCGCCGTCGTCATCCTGGGCAGCACCGTGGGCACCGAAGCCATCCCCGCGACGGTAGAGAAGCTGGCCGAATACGGCGTTGAGCTCGTGGACGCGCCGCTGTCCGGCGGCCCCAAGCGCGCCGGCGAAGGCGACCTGCTGATCGTCGTCGGCGCCTCCCCGGAAGCCCGGGAAAAGGCCCGCCCGGCCCTCGAACTGCTGGCCTCCACGCTCACCGTGGTGGGCGACAAGCCCGGCGACGGTCAGGCCCTCAAGACCGTCAACCAGCTCCTCTGCGGCATCCACATCGCCGCCGCCGCCGAGGCCATGGCCCTAGCCGACGCCCTCGGCCTGGACCAGGCCAAGACCCTCGCAGCCCTCGAGGCCGGCGCGGCAGGTTCGTTCATGCTCTCCAACCGTGGCCCGCGCATCCTGGAGGCCTACACCGAGGAAGGCGCCGAGGTCCTGTCCCGCCTGGACATCTTCGTCAAGGACATGGGCATCGTCGGCAAGGCCACCCGCGCCGCAGGCCTGGCAGCCCCCGTTGCCGCCGCCGCCGAGCAGCTGTACCTCCTGGGCCAGGCCCAGGGCCTCGCCGCCGCCGACGATTCCGCAGTCATCAAGGTTATTGCGCCCACCAAGCGCACCGCCTAAGCGCCACGGCTAAGGCACCCCCTAAAAACGTACGACGACGGCGGTCCCCCCTCCGCCGTCGTCGTATCTTCCAGCGTTCCCCAATAGAAACAGCTAGCGCCTGATTGCCCGTCTTCTGGAAGACTGGCTCGTCAAAGGAGACACCGTCATGAACCACCTGATGAACCCCCTGATAGTGCGGGCGGCCGACGCCCCGGCTATCAAACCGGCAGTAGAACTTGGCACTCCGCTGCTGCTCACCATCGCGGCGATCGGCATCGCCGTCCTGCTGGTGATGATCATCCGCTTCAAGATCCAGGCCTTCGTGGCCCTGCTGACCGTGAGCATCGCCGTGGCCGTGGCCTCGCAGATCCCGCTGAAGGACGTCTTCACCGTCGTCGCCAACGGTGTGGGCGGAACCATGGGCAAGGTAGCCCTGCTGATCGCGCTCGGCGCGGTCCTGGGCCGGATGATCGAGGTTTCCGGCGGCGTCCAGTCGCTCGCGGCGCACTTCACCGAGAAGCTCGGCGCCAAGCGCGTCGCGGTGGCGCTCACCGCCGTCGGCTTCCTGGTGGCCATCCCCGTGTTCTTTGAGGTGGGCATCATTGTGCTCGTCCCGATCGTCTACGCCTTTGCGAAGATCGCCAACGTGCACCCGGTCAAGTTCGGTCTGCCCATGGCCGGCATTATGCTCTCCATCCACGTCGCCGTGCCGCCGCACCCGGGCATCGTAGCCGGCGCCGGCGTGTTCGGCGCCGACATCGGGCTCATCACGCTCATCTCGCTTCTCATCTGCATCCCGCTCGGTTTCCTGTCCTACTGGGTTGCCAGCATCATGAACCGCAAAGAGTACGAGCTCCTCCCCGGCGTCAAGGCCCAGGTGGACGAATTCGGCTCCGACTCCCTGGTCAAGGTTGGCCACGAAGGCCCCGGTGCCGTCGGCATCGCCCCGCCGCGTCCGGCCCTGATCATCTTCCTGATCGCCGCGCCGATCGTGCAGATCCTCATCGGCACCCTGGGCACGCTCACCATCCCCAAGGACAACTCCTGGTACGGCCTCGCTGCCTTCATTGGCAACCCGTTCTTCGCCCTCCTGGTGGCCGTTGCGCTGTCCTTCTTCCTGCTGGCGGTCCGCCGCAACTGGTCCCTGAAGGAAACCGGCGAGATCTTCGAAGGCGCGCTGCCTCCCATCGCGTCCATCCTGATGGTTGTGGCCGCCGGCGGCGTGTTCGGCGAGGTCCTGCGGACCTCCGGCATCGGTGCCGCCCTGTCCCAGACGCTGGACCACCTGGGCCTGCCGGTGATTGTGCTCGGCTTCGTCATCTCCCTGGCACTGCGTGCAGCCCAGGGTTCGGCAACCGTCGCCATCGTCACCACCACCGGCCTGCTGACTTCCGCGGTGATGGAAGGCGGCTACTCGCCGGCACAGATCGCCGTCATCGTGATCGCCATCGGCTTCGGCGCGCTCGGCCTGTCCCACGTGACCGACGCCGGATTCTGGACCGTGGTGCGCTACTACGGCCTCACCGTTTCCGACGGCCTGAAGACCTGGACCGTCCTCACCACCATCCTTGGCGTGGCCGGCTTCGCCCTGACCTACGTGGCCTGGATCCTCGTGGGAGGCCTGAGCGTCTGATGCGCACCCGACTCGATCACCTCGTCACCACAGCCCTCCAGCAGGGCTCGGCCGTTCCCGCCTTCACCTGCTACGACTTCACCACGGCGCTCGCCGTTGTGGGCGCGGCCGAGGACGCGGGCCACGGGGTCATCCTGCTGGTGGCCCCCAAAACGGCCGCCACGTCCAACGGCCTGCGGCTGATCGCCGCGCTCCGCGGCCTGGCAGACGCCGCGTCCGTTCCGGTGGCGGTCCAGCTGGACCACGCGACGGACCTCAAGGTGATGGCCGACGCCGTCGCCGCGGGGGCGGATTCGGTCCTCGCGGACGGCTCGTCGTTGCCGTATGAGGACAACATTGCGCTGGTCCGTGAGGCGCGCGCCGTGCTGGGTGCCGGCGTCGTGCTTGAAGCGGAACTGGGCGGTCTGGCCGGCGACGAGGACCGGGCCTTCGGCGCGGACGAGGCCGGGGTCGCAGTGGCTGGCCTGACTGATTCGGCGCAGGTGGAGGACTTTGTGGCCCGGACCGGCGCGGAACTGCTGGCTGTTGCGGTGGGCAATGTCCACGGCAAGTACAAGGGTGAGCCGCAGCTGCGCTGGGATGTCCTGCAGGACATTGCCGTGCGGACACATATCCCGCTGGTGCTCCACGGCGCGTCCGGTATTCCGGCGGGGGAGCTGGTCAAGGCTGCCGCGATGAACGTGGGCAAGGTGAACTTCAATACCGAGCTCCGCACCGGAGTGCTGTCCACGCTCCAGGAGCAGTTGCCGGCGCACCGGGCCGACGGCGAGAACCTCCAGGGCCTGCTGGGCCACTGGAACACCTCGGCCAGGGAATTCGCCACGTCCGCGCTGGGCATGCTCACCCGCTGACGCTCTTTTGAGTTTTGGGGAGGCTAGGATCAGCACATGATCCTGGCCTCCCTGCTTTTTGCCTTCCTCGCCGCCGCGCTCCACGTGTACATCTTCACGATGGAATCCCTCACCTGGACCACACCAGCCACGTGGAAGCGCTTCGGCCTCGCCTCCCAGGCCGACGCCGCGACCACAAAACCCCTCGCCTACAACCAGGGCTTCTACAACCTGTTCCTTGCCATCGGCGCGTTCATCGGAGTGGGCTGCGTGGCGCTTGGCCCGGACGCCTCGGCGCAGCACGTGGTCGGCTGGACGCTGATCTTCAGCTGCTGCGGCTCGATGCTGCTGGCCGCCGCAGTGCTGGCACTCAGCGGGATAAAGTACCTCCGCGCCGCGGTTCTGCAAGGCACGACGCCGTTGCTCGCCGTCGTGCTTGGATTGCTGGCCGTTACTGGCTGACTGACCCCACTGGCTGACACTGCTGACTTACCCCGCTGAGTCCACCACTGCCGAGGCGGCACCGTGCCCGTTTCCGTCCGGGAGCACGCTTTTCTCGCCGGAAGCGCATCGCGGGCGGACAATTGAGTCAACAACAGCATCGGCGCTTGTAGGGACCGCACGTGAGTGGTGTGAAGGAAGAGGGTTCAACCCCACGGCACGGGCCGGCCAGACGCCCCATGCCGGCTCTGCCGGGTGAGCAGGTGGTCCCGCGCGACCTGGCCATCGATGTTGTCCGGTTCGTCTGCCTGGCCCTGGTGGTAGTGGGCCACTGCATGATGGTCAGCCCGGTCCTGCACGCGGACGGCACCGTGACCACCGAAAATACGCTCGGCGATCAGCCCTGGTTCGTGCCGGTCATCTGGATCTTTATGGTGATGCCGCTGTTCTTCGTGACGGGCGGCACCACCGGGTTGCAGTCCTGGCATCGGCTGAAGGCCCGCGGCGGCACCGGCTTCGAGTTTGCGCAGGCACGGCTATTGCGGCTGACCCGCCCGGCGGCGGCACTCCTGGCGATAATGTTCCTGGGCCTCTCGGCCGCGCTCCTGTTTGGCGTGGACACCCAGGTGGTCCAGCTGATGGCCACCGGGGCCGGCATGCCCCTCTGGTTCCTAGCGGCCTACCTTGCAGCCCAGCTCAACATCCCGCTCCTGGCCCGGTTCCACCACCGCGCGCCCTGGCTGACCGTGGCCGTCCTGGCCGCCCTCGTGGTGGCCGTCGACTGCTTCCGCGGAGCCCTCCCGATGCTCGCCTACGCAAATCTTGTCTTCCTGTGGTGCGCCGTGCAGCAGCTCGGTTTCCTGATGGCTGACGGTCACTTCGCCAGGTTCACGCGTTCCGGCCTGGTGGGGATAATCCTGGCGGCCAACCTGCTGCTCGGGCTGGTCACCGGCCTGGGCCTCTACTCGGGAAACATGCTTGTCAACCTCAACCCGCCCAACCTCTGTTTGCTGCTCCTGGGCGTGTCCCAGGCTGCCGCGCTCCAGCTTTTCCGCCCGGGGCTCGGCTGGGTTTCCGGCGTCCGCTGGGTCCGCGCGGTGGTCATGGTCGCCGGCCGCCGCTCCATGACCGTGTACCTCTGGCACCTGCCGCTGCTCGTGGCCATGTCCGGGCTCCTGCTCCTCACTGACTTCCCCAAGCCTGCCGCGGGCACCGCTGAATGGTGGTGGGCCCGTCCGCTCGTCCTCCTGGGGATTGTGGGCCTCCTGCTCCCGGTGCTGGCCTTGTTCGGTCAGCTTGAGGAACGTCCGACGGCGTCTGTCCACACCCGCGGCCGGCCCGCCGCCGCTGTGGTGACGGCCGCCGTCGTCGTCTTCATCCCGGTGGCGGACGCTGCCCTCAACGGCCTGACGCTCGGACTGCTCGGAGGCGGCGCAGCATGCTTTGCGTTGGCCGTGCTGCTGCTGGGCAGGATGCCGGAACGCGTCCCCGGCGATGTCCGTGCCGAACGGGCCGCCCACAAACGGACGGCAGCCTGACGGGCCATTGCCAGCCGGGCCAAGTAGTGCCAATGTCGAACCATGACTGAGAACATGATTTCCACAGAGGACAAGTTCAGCCCTGACGTCTCGCTGTCCAGGGATGACGAACATCACCGCTACGAGCTGCGGGTGGGCGGGAAGATCGCCGTCCAGTCCTTCTTCCGGGACCTGCCCGGACACGTGGATTTCCTCCACACCGACACCGCCGAAGACTTCAAGGGCCAGGGCCTGGGCAAGGTGCTGGCTCACTTCGCGCTCGACGACGTGGTGGCTTCGGGTAAACGGATCATCCCGCATTGCCCCTTCACCGCCGGCTACCTCCGCGCCCACGAGGGCTACGAACAGCACATCGACTGGCCGGACGACTAGCGCGGAGTATTTTGCACCCGATTAGCGATCGGGGCCAGTCAATGACGCGCTCCCGCCCGAAGAACGCCCGCATTCCCGCGGCTTAAGATAAATAAGTCACTAAAGTTTGACGAAAAGGTTTACCTAAGTAAGGCTTACCTTGCTAAAGACAACCCCCAACGTCGAACTAAGGATGACCACTGTGCCGCTGCTGCCCCGTGTTGATGAGACGTATGTGGATGAAAATCGGGTGAGCGAAATCCTGCCCGGGCAGGATTTCGGCTCCCGCGTGGAGCTGGCCCTCGCTGCCACCAACCATCTGTTCAACACCAGGAACTCCACCCGGTACGTGGCGCAGGTGCTGCAGGGCGTCAACGCCGTGGCCACCAAAATGGACCGCACCACCCGGCCGTTCACCGGCGTCGAGCCTGCCGAAATGAAGGCGCGCATCGGCGCTGTTGACCTGGACCAGCCGCTCCCGGACACCGCCGCGGCGCTGGAAGAGCTGGAGACCGTCTACCTCCGGGACGCCATCTACTTCCACGATGCCAAGTACGCGGCCCATCTGAACTGCCCGGTGGTGATCCCGGCTCTGGTGGGGGAGGCCATCCTGTCCGCGGTGAACTCCTCGATGGACACGTGGGACCAAAGTGCCGGAGCCACCATGATCGAGCGCCGGCTCATCGACTGGACCGCCGAACGGCTGCAGCTGGGGGCTGCAGCCGACGGAGTGTTCACCTCCGGCGGCAGCCAGTCCAACCTTCAGGCACTGCTGATCGCGCGCAACCACGCCGTTGCCGGGCTGCGGCAGGAGCCGGTCAACGCAGGGCTCCGGCTGCCCGCACTGCTGGAAAAGCTGCGGATTTTCACGTCAGCGGACAGCCACTTCAGCATCCAGAAGTCCGTGTCCATGCTGGGTATGGGCTTCGACGCCGTCATCTCCGTCCCCTGCGCCGCGGACCACAAGATGGACCCGGCCGCGCTAGCCGAGGCCATGGCGGAAACGCACGACGCCGGGCTGGTGCCGATGGCGGTTGTGGCCACGGCCGGGACCACCGACTTCGGGTCCGTGGATCCGCTCGCGGACCTTGCCGCCCTGGCCCGCGCCTACGGTGCCTGGTTCCACGTTGACGCGGCCTACGGCGGCGGGCTGATGGCTTCCGGCCGCTACCGCCACCTGCTGGACGGAACCCGCCTTGCCGATTCCGTCACCGTGGACTTCCACAAAACGTTCTTCCAGCCCGTCAGCTCCAGCGCCCTGCTGGTCCGGGACCGCGCCATGCTGCAGCACGTCACCTACTATGCGGACTACCTGAACCCGGAAAGCGCCGCCCTGGCCGAGATCCCCAACCAGGTGGACAAGAGCATCCAGACCACCCGACGCTTTGACGCGCTCAAGCTGTGGCTGACCCTGCGCATCATGGGCGCTGATGCCATTGGCGCCCTGTTTGATGAAGCAATCGATCTCGCCGCCCGTGTGGGATCAGCGCTGGCCGCCGACGACGACTTTGAGCTCGCCGCCGCTCCGCAGCTCAGCACGCTGGTCTTCCGGTACCGGCCACGGGTGTCCGGCGCTTTGTCGGGCGCGGAACTCACCGACGCCGGTCTCACCGATGCTCACGGACGGCTTTCCGAGGATGCGGCCGATACTCTCAACCCGGCCATCCGCGCGGCGGTCTTCGCATCCGGGCAGGCGGTGGTGGCCGGCACCAAGGTGGCCAGCAGGCACTACCTGAAGTTCACCCTCCTCAACGCCGAAGCCACTCTGGAGGACATCAGCGCGATCATCGAGCTGCTGCGCCGCACCGGTGCGCAGCTGCTGGCCAGCGACAGTGCCAGCCCCAGCACCAGCGAGGTGTCCGCATGAGCACCTCCACCGAACCGCGCATTTTCGACTTCGCCGGCATCGGCGTCGGGCCCTTCAACCTGGGGCTCGCTGCCCTCAGCGAACCGGTGGACGGGCTGGACGGCGTCTTCCTGGAACAACGGGAATCTTTCGACTGGCACCCCGGCATGATGCTGGAGCCGGCCCATCTCCAGGTGCCGTTTATGGCGGATCTGGTGACGCTGGCCGACCCCACCTCGCCGTATTCCTTCATGAACTTCCTCAAGCAGACCGGGCGCCTCTACCGGTTCTATATCCGCGAAAACTTCTATCCGCTGCGCGCGGAGTACAACCAGTACTGCCAGTGGGTGGCCGGCCAGCTGCGCTCCGTACGTTTTAGCACAGCTGTGCTGGATGTAACGTACGACGCCGGCGTGTACCGCCTTTCGGTGGAAGGCCCGGACGGGCCCGAGGTGCTGCTGGCGCGGCGGCTGGTGCTGGGCACCGGTACCTCGCCGTACGTGCCGGCGTCCTGTGACGGAATAGTCGAGGCGGCCGCGGACGGCGGGGGACTTGTCCTCCACAACGCGGACTACCTGTCGAGGAAGAGTGAGCTGCAGGCCAAGCGGAGCATCACCATCGTGGGCAGCGGCCAGAGCGCGGCGGAAATCTACTACGAGCTCCTGCAGGACATGGACAGCTATGGCTACCAGCTGAACTGGGTCACCCGGTCCGGGCGTTTCTTCCCGCTGGAGTACACCAAGCTCACGCTTGAGATGACCTCGCCGGAGTACGTGGATTACTTCCATGGACTGCCAGAGGACCAGCGCGACGGCCTGATCAAGAGCCAGAAGAACCTGTACAAAGGCATCAACTCCGAGCTGATCGACGCCATCTACGACCTCCTGTACACCAAGAGCCTCTCCGGCATGGTGGACACCCAGCTGCTGACGCATTCGTCGCTCACCGGCGCCGTGTGGGATCCCGCCGCCGGTTCCCACACCCTGCAGCTCCGGCACGAGGAACAGGGCGCTGATTACGTACTGGACAGCGAAGCAGTGGTCCTCGCCACCGGCTACACGTACCGGGAGCCGGACTTCCTGGCCGGCATCCAGGACCGGATTGCCAGGGACACCGCCGGCCGGTTCGCCGTGGCACGCAACTACAGCACCGGCGTCGAACCCGGTGAAATTTTCGTCCAGAACGCCGAGCTGCACACGCACGGCTTTGTCACCCCGGACCTCGGCATGGCTGCCTACCGCAACTCGTGCATCCTGCGTGAGATCACCGGCCGCGAGGTCTATTCCGTGGAGCGCAGCATCGCGTTCCAGCAGTTCGGCGCGCCGCGGGCTGACGCGCGCCGGCCCGGCCCGGTCTCCGGTTCAGTCGCGGGTCCGGCAGGACTCAGCGCCGGGCCGGTTCCCACCCAGGCAGTGGAGGTGTCCGCATGAGCTTTACGTTCCGCTGTGTTGAAGCCTTTGCCGATGCACCTCTCCTCCACAGCTGGGTAACCCAGCCGTACGCGTCGTTCTGGGGGATGTTGTCCTCCACCGTTGATGAAGTTGTGGAGGAATACTCGAAAATCCAGGCAACGGGACATCACCATGCCTTACTGGGGATCAACGACGACGGCGTCCCCGCCCTCCTGATGGAGGAGTACCTGCCGGCCGCCTCGCCGCTGGCCGCGGTCTATGCCGTGCAGGAGGGCGACATTGGCATGCACCTGCTGGTGGCGCCGCCGTCGGGAGATCCCCAACCGGGGTACACGGCCGCGGTGATGGACGCCGTGCTGGAGCGGCTGTTCGAAAAGCCCGGCGTGGAACGCGTGGTGGTGGAACCGGACGCCAGGAACTCCAAGATCCATGTGCTCAACGAGCGGCTGGGCTTCCAGCCGGCGGGGGTGGTCAACCTGCCGGGCAAGGAAGCGCTGCTCAGTTTCTGCACCCGCCAGGACTACGTCGCCGCCCGCGCAGCCCTGCGCCGCCCCCAAGACCTTTCCCATGACCTTTCCGCACCGATCCACCAGGGAGCATCACTGTGACCACCATCGAGCTGAACCCCGCCGTTGTGCGAAAGTCCGCCGCTGACATCGACTCCGCTGACATTGACACCGCGGACATTTACACCAGCACCGACCGGCCGGACAGCACCGCCAACACCGTTCCCCACCTCGCACCCGAGCGTTGGGCTACGGCAAACCGCCACTTGGTCCGCAAGGCGCTCGCCGAATTCCTGCACGAACGCATTCTGGAGCCGCAGCACCTGGGCTCCGGCGGGGATGCCACAGGTCCGGAAGAGCCCGCGGTCTACGTGGTCCGCAGCGACGACGGATCAACGGCGTACTCGTTCACCGCCCGCGTCCTGGAGCTGGAGCACTGGTCGGTGGACGCCGCTTCCATCCGCTGCACGCGCAGCGGCGAGGACGCCGCCCCCGATGCCCTGCGTTTTATCACCGAGTTCAAGGACACCTTGGGGATCCGCGAGGAGATGCTCCCGGTCTACCTCGAGGAGATCAGCAGCACGTTGGCCGGCCACTCCTACAAACAATGGCTGGGGCAGCCGTCCGCCGAAGAACTCGTGGCAGGCGTCACCGGCGGAAGCGACCACGCAGCCGACTTCCAGGCCATCGAACGCAGCATGACGGAGGGCCACCCGTGTTTTGTGGCCAACAACGGCCGGCTGGGCTTCGGCATCAGCGACTACCGGGCGTTCGCGCCGGAGACCGGAGCTCCCGTCCGCCTGGAGTGGATCGGGGTCCACCGCAGCAAGGCTGTCTTCACTGCCAGCGCCGGGCTGGACTACCGCGCCCATCTGGAGGCCGAGCTCGGCGCCGCTGGGCTGCAGTCGTTTGACGCCGAATTCGCAGCCCAGGGCGTTGACCCCGCGCAGTACTTCCTGATGCCCGTGCATCCCTGGCAGTGGGAGAACAAACTCACCGTCACGTTCGCGGCCGAAATCGCCCAGCAGCACATCATTCACCTGGGGACCGGTGCCGACAGCCATCAGGCCCAGCAGTCCATCCGCACGTTCTTCAACACCAGCGCCCCGGGAAAGAGTTACGTCAAAACGGCGATGTCCGTCCTGAACATGGGCTTTATGCGGGGACTCTCGCCGCAATACATGAAGGCGACCCCGGCCATCAATGACTGGCTGCAGGACCTGATCCGGTCCGACGCAGCCCTGCAGAAGCGCGGCCTGGCCATGATCAGCGAGATCGCGGCGATCGGCTACCACAACAGCTACTACGAGGCCGCGGCCGCCAAGGGCTCGCCCTACCAGAAGATGCTGTCGGCGCTGTGGAGGGAAAGTCCGCTCCCGCTGCTGGAGGACGGCCAGCAGCTTGCCACCATGGCGTCATTGCTGCACGTCGATGCGGCCGGCAAGCCGATGGTGTCTGCCCTGATCGAGCGCTCCGGACTGGAGCCCGTCGAATGGCTGCGCCGCTACTTCGAGGCCTACCTCGTACCGTTGGTCCACTGCCTCTACCGGTACGAACTCGCTTTTATGCCGCATGGCGAGAACGTGATCCTGGTGCTGGAGGACGGCGTGCCCGTGCGTGCGGTCATGAAGGACATCGCCGAAGAAATCGTGGTGATGGGACGCCGGCTGGACCTGCCCGCGGAGGTATCACGGATCCAGGTGGACATTCCCGACGCCGAAAAGGTGCTGGCTATCTTCACGGATGTGTTCGACTGCATTTTCCGCTTCCTCGGTGCCCTGCTGGTGGAGGACGGGAAACTTAGCGAGGAGGAGTTCTGGGGCACGGCCGCCCGCGTTATCCAGGATTACCAGGCTGAGAACCCGGAGCTCGCGGACCAGTTCGCCCGCCACGACCTGTTCGCGGCGGACTTTGAACTGTCGTGCCTGAACCGGCTGCAGCTGCGGAACAACCAGCAGATGCTTGACCTCACGGACCCGTCCGGCGGGCTGCAGATGGCCGGCCGGCTCGCCAACCCGCTCGCCAGGTTTGCTGCGGGCAGTTGATCCGCCTCTGACACGGCGCGAACGGATCCTTGAGGCCCTCCGGAGCTGGGCCGCAAGTGTCCGTTCGCGCTGCTGGACCGAAGGTCAGCACGCGTCAGGCGAGCTCGTCCGCCTTGCGCTGAAGCACCGCGCGCTCGGCGGCGTTCCCGCACAGTGCAACGGCCTGCAGGAGTGCGGACCGTGCGTCGTCACGGCGGTCGAGCCGGGTGAGCATCTCGCCACGGACCGCGGGGAGCAGGTGCGAGCCCGCCAGTTCGCCGCGTGAGGCGATCGCCTCCACCAGCTCCAGTCCGTGCGCCGGGCCGGATGCCATCGCGACGGCCACCGCACGGTTGAGTTCGATGACGGGGGACGGGGCCAGCCGTCCGAGGGCTTCGTAGAGGATGACGATCCGCTGCCAGTCTGTTTCGGCAACCGACTGAGCCACGGCATGGCACTCGGCGATGGATGCCTGGAGACCGTAGGCGCCCAGCCCGCGTCCGAATCCCGCTGCCCGGGCCAGCGCTGCACGTCCGCGCCGGATCGCGGACTGGTCCCACCGACGTCGGTCCTGGTCTTCCAGAAGCACCGGGCGGCCGGACGCGTCGAGACGGGCCGGGAACCGCGCAGCGGTGAGTTCCAACAGCGCGAGCAGCCCGAATACCTCGGGTTCGGGCGCGATCCGCACCAGCACGCGGGCCAGGCGGCGGGCTTCGCCGGCCAGGCCCGCGCGGATCCACTCCTCGCCACCCGATGCGAAGGAGCCCTCCGTGAAGATCAGGTAGATGACGTGAAGCACCGAGCCGAGCCGTTCAGCCCGCTCGTGCGGTTCGGGGACCGCGAACGCTACCTGGGCCGCGGCCAGCGTCTTCTTGGCGCGGGTGATGCGTGCCTGGATTGTCGCCACGGGCACCAGGAAGGCCTTGGCGATCTCCTCGCTGCCCAGGCCGCCCACCACCCGCAACGTCAAGGCGATCCGGGCTTCCTTGGACAACAGCGGATGGCACGAGATGAACATCAAGGCAAGCACGTCGTCGTCGATCGCGGCGGGGTCGAACAGCGCGTCCGCTCCCGGTTCCTCCGCCGCGAGGTCGCGGGCAAGCAACGCGTACTTTTCGTCCCGCGCCGCCCGCCGCCGGAAAGTATCAATCGCACGACGGCGGCCGGCAGTGAGCAGCCAGCCGGCGGGTTCGGCGGGTACCCCGTTGACAGACCAGGAGACGAGTGCCTCAGCGAGTGCCTCCTGCGCGAGGTCCTCGGCCAGCGGGAAGTCGCCCGTATAGCGGGCCAGGGCGCCGACGATGCGGGCAGATTCCATCCGCCACACTGCCTCGACGGCGCCCCGCGCCTCAGTACCGCTCACTGTCGGTCAGAGCTACCGCGAGAGAGTTGCCGGGTCAGAGCTGGCCGGTTTGCTCGCGCCAGACGCGTTCCTTCTGGATCCATTCGTTGTCCTGCGGAAACTCGTCGACGGTGGGCACCCGGCGGATCTCGGTCTTGCTGCCGGCCGTGAGCGGCGCCCGCTTCGCCCACTCGATGGCTTCCTGCTTCGACGCTACGTCGAGGATGTAGAAGCCGCCGAAAAGTTCCTTCGTCTCCCCGTAGGGGCCGTCGGTGACCACCGGTGTTTCGCCGGTGAAGTCGACCACAACGCCCTCCTTCGCATCCTCCAGGCCCTCGGCCGCCAGCAGGACACCGGCACGGATCAGTTCGTCGTTGAACTTGCCCATGGCGTTCATGGCTTCTGTGAAGTCGACGTTCGTGAACTCCGCGAGGGACTCGTCGGTTGCCCGCATGATCAGCATGTACTTGGCCATCTCAATCTTCTCCTTGGTTGTGGAAGGTCGCCCTTCGACCTTCTCACCCATAGGTCGAACGGCGCGAGGCCGGATCGACAATGAATCGAAGAATTCTTCCTGAACTTCTCAGCGTGCGTCGAGATGGCACTTCGCGGCAGCCGCGGCGCCCAACATTGCCGCAAAATGCCACCTCGGTGAGGACAAACACGGCTAGTCTGGGCGCATGGAGACACCCACCACCGCGCTCGTAACAGGGGCGACAGCAGGGCTGGGAGCGGAATTCGCCCGCCAGCTCGCACAGGAAGGCCACCACATGGTGCTGGTGGCCCGCGACGCCGCCCGGCTCCAGCAGATCGCTGACGAACTCGAGCGTGATTACAGCGTTTCCGCTGAGGTCCTGCCTGCCGACCTGACGGACGACGCCGGCGTGGCTGCCGTCGTCGGGCGCCTCACGGACGCCGCGCGGCCGGTTGAAGTCCTGGTGAACAATGCGGGGATCGGCCTGCTGCACTCCTTCGAAAACAATTCCTTGGAGGACGAGAAAAGGCACCTCCGCCTGCACGTGCAGACCCCCATGGAGCTTTGCCATGCCGCGCTGCAGGGGATGCTGGAACGGCATTCCGGCCGGATCATCAACGTGGCCAGCGTGGCGGCTTTTGCCAACCGCGGCAGCTACTCGGCTGCGAAAGCCTGGCAGGTCAGCTTCAGCCGCTGGGCCAACCTTGCCTATGGACCCAGAGGCGTGCACGTCACGGCACTGTGCCCCGGGTTCACGCACACCGAGTTCCACGACCGCATGGGCATGGACAAATCGGTCGCACCGCACTGGATGTGGCTGCGGGCGGACTGGGTGGTCCGGGACGGACTGGCCGACAACGCCCGCGGGAAGGGCGTCTCGATCCCCACGAAACGCTACAAACTCGTGGCTGCCATCTCGCGCGTTCTGCCGGCGCGGCTTACCTCCGGGCCGCCGCGGCGCCCGAAGCAGTAGCCTGCCGCGGTGCGCGGATGGCAACCACCACGCCGATGCCGATCACGGCGCCCACAAAGGTCTCCACCGCGCGTTCGGTGACCAGCAGACCCGGGTCCGCGGGCGCGGCAAGCTGCGTCATAAGCAGGATCACCGGGGTGAAGAAGACCATGGCCCAGCCGTAGTGCCGCGCCATGAACAGCTCGGTGGGGAACTGGAACGCGATCACCAGCAGCGCCAGCACGGCGGCGGTGTGGCCGGGGAAATACTGCAGCGGGGACAGCGGCCCCGGGAAGAGTACGACGGCGACCAGCGCCAACCCGACGAACGTCCCCACGATGCGGTGGATCCCGCGGTGGACGCGGCTGGGCAGGTCGGCTCCTGCCAGGGGGACGGCGGCCGCGGCCATCGCCCAGTGCGGGTGTCCGCTGCCGCTGAGCACTCCGATGGTTCCGGCGGCACCGACGGCCAGGATATAGCGGGCGGCGTGCACCAGCGCTGACTGCCGGAGTTCACGGCTGAGACGCGGAACGTCCCGCACGGCACCCTCCTGCCAGGCCCGGACCCGCAGCCAGCCGGCGAAGCCCACCAGGATCGAGAACCCGGCCGAAGCTGCACCGATCAGCACGGCCGTCAGGAAAGGCACACTCGTTGGGACCGAGGCGCAGGCGCCCAGTGCCAGGATGCCGAAGAACGGTCCGTTCGGCTTGAGCCGGACCTTGTCGGAGAACAGGGAGCCAACACCGGCCAGCAAAGCCTCCACCAGGACCAGCCACCAGGAGTGGATGTGGTTAACGGACAGGAATACGCCTACCGCAATGCCGCTGACCAGGACCACTGCCGCCTGCGACTGGTGCTTGAGGCGAAGCTGATGGGATTCCGAGCGTCCGTACATGCCGGTCAAGGCACCGAACACTGCGTACATGGTGAGCTCGGGGCGGCCAATGGCCAGGAGTACCAGGGAGGGCACTGCCACGCTGAGGGCAACCCGTACGGCCGAGAGCCGGTCGTTGTTCGCCGGGCCCAGCGCATGCAGCGTGCGGGCATGGGCCATGACTCTGCGCACAGCCAACACCACCTATCCTTCAGACCCTTGTTCGAAAATTAGCAGAAGCCCGGAATGGCCACCATTAGCTGGGTCACAGGGCGTCGTTTGGGCGTCCCTTGGCCGGGCGGGCCAGGGGGCCGGGTGGGCAGGGCACGGCTAAGGCCCGCCCTGCGTGCTTCCCCCAAGGAAAGTGCGCGGGACGGGCCTTTGAGCGCGGGCTACAAGACGGCCCGGTCAGGCCGGTTTTGTTGCTTCGGTTTGTCGCCTAGACTCCGGCCAGAACTTTAGCGGCCGCGGCATCGGTGACGTCCTGGGATTCGAACGGCATGTCGGCCAGGTCGATCAGCGGGTTCTCGTCCTGAGTTGCAACTAGTTCCTTGGCCTCAGCCTGGGTGTCCACGCTGGGCATGGAGCCGGGCAGCGGACGCTTGGCTGATTCCTTCAGGAAGTAGATGGCCACAGCCCCGATGGCTGAAGTCACCATGAGGTAGTACGCCGGCATCATGTCATCGCCGGTCGCCTTGATCAGCGCGGCAACGATGAACGGGGTGGTTCCACCGAAGATGGCAACGGCGAAGTTGTAGGCGATACCCATGGCGCTGTACCTGTTGGCTGTCGGGAACTGTGCAGGCAATGCCGAGGCAAGGTTCGCAACATAGAACGTCACTGGGAAGGCGATCAGCGAGAGGCCTGCCAGTGTGGACCAGACGTCGCCGACGCCGATCAGCAGGAATGCCGGGGTAGCCAGCACCACGGTGCTGATGGCGCCGATCCACAGGACCGGCCGGCGGCCGATGCGGTCGGACAGCTTGCCTGTCAGCGGGATGCACAACGCCATGATGACCAGCACGGGGATGGTCAGGAGCGTGCCGTGGACGGGATCGTAGCCCTTGGATTCCGTGAGGTACGTCGGCATGTAGGACGTCAGGGCGTAGCCGGCGGTGTTGGCAGCGGCGACAAGGATCATTGCGACGATGAGGGAGCGCCAGTAGGCCTTGACGATTCCGAATGGAGTCTTGGCGGCGTCCACGTCAGCTGCTGCGGCGTCCTGCCCGATGGATTCCTGGGCATCCAGGGTGGCCTGGAACTGAGGGGATTCCTCGATCTTGTTCCGGAAGTAGATGGCGATGAGGCCCAACGGACCTGCAATCAGGAAGGGTATGCGCCAGCCCCATTCCTCCATGGTTGTCTGGCCAAGGGTCAGCTGCAGCACAGAAACCAGTGCCGCACCCAAGGCAAAGCCGAGGTAGCTGCCCATGTCCAGGAAGCTTGCAAAGAAACCGCGGCGCTTGTCCGGGGCGTATTCGCTGACGAACGTGGTGGCACCTGCGTATTCACCGCCGGTGGAGAAGCCCTGTACGAGTTTCAGGATTACGAGCAGAGCAGCGGCCCAGATGCCGATCTGCGCGTATCCGGGCAGGAGTCCGACGGCGAACGTGCTCGCAGCCATGATCATGAGTGTTACGGCGAGTACTTTTTGGCGCCCGATCTTGTCGCCGAGCCAGCCGAACACGATGCCGCCGAGTGGACGGGCAATGAACGTGGCAGCGAAGGTTCCAAGCAGGAACAGCGTCTGGACAGACTTGTCGGCCTCGGGGAGGAAGACAGGTCCCATGGTGGTGATCAGGTAGCCGAATACACCGACGTCGAACCATTCCATGGTGTTACCCACGATGGTTCCGCCGAGCGCTTTCTTAAGCATGGGCTGGTTGACAACATTCACGTCGGACTCTTTGAGTCGGCGACGCGCAAGGATCTTCGGTTTACGCGCGTTTGTTGGCGCGGAGGGTGGTGCGTTGTTAGGTAGTGCGTTGTTGGTTCTGCTGGCGTTGTTCACGCCTGCTGAAGAGTCGGTCGTGCTTCGGTCTGTGGGCATTTGGGCAACTCCTGTGGAGGTCATTTGCTTGCGACTTGTAGCTGCCCCGCTCTGGGCAGGCTTTCAATTTTACGCGGTTTCCATGGCAAATGAGAGTTTTGTACCGTAAAGTGCCCTACTTAGAGAGGGTTTCCAGCGGTTTCCAGGGATTTCTTTTGGCTGGTCTCGCCCCGTCATCACTGGGATTCGGGCGGTTCAGGCCCATCGTTACGGAATCTTTTTGTTCACGACGCATTTTTTAGGCCATTTCTCCCCGGATTTGCGCGGGAAAGTGACGGCCGCCACGGCCATCCGGGCACCAGCCCCGGCCGCGCTGCAGACCGCTAGCCGGTCCTACATACGGGCCGGAAACCGGGGGTTCACAACCGAGCCTGAAACTGCCTATTGTTGAGCTATGGGAACACTGATTTTTGAGTAAGCGGACGCCTGCGGCCTGGTACCACCGGCCCCGTCCTGCTGATCTCGTCAGACACACTGATTCTCCTCAGAAAGGTTCCACCTAATGACTGAAAACAACACTCCCAGCCACCCCGAGTCCACGCCGGACGACGCCGAGGCCAAGGGCATCCGGGCCGGGCTGACCGAAGCACAGCGGGCTATGCTCGCCAGCAAATCCCGGGGCGGCGATGCCGGGCTGCAGAGCGTCGGCAAGAGCCACAAGCCCACGCACGTCAGCGGCAAGCAGGGGCCGGCCGAAAAGAAGGTCCGCTGGTAATTCCAGCGCCCGGACAGCACGCCAGACCTACTATTGGTAACCACTTCATTTCATTGCGGAAGGAAGAAAAAATGGCTGAAAAAGATGCTGGAGCAAAGATTGAACCGGAGGTCGCGGGCCATCTCGCGGCAGCCATGGACACCCCGTCCATGCCTGACCCGGCCACCATTGCGGTGACCACGGCGATGGCCGGCGAACAGCACTGGCCGGACGGCAACGGCAAGCACCGGCACCCCAAAGAGCGGGATGCAGGCCACGGCCGCATGGGCCAGGAAGCTGCAGTCACGGCCGTGCACCGCACCGGCCGCCCGCAGATGCCGCACTCGTCCTAGGAGCACCCGCACTGACGACGCGCATCTGACCTGACGACAAGCAAAAGGCCTGGCGACACCCGAATTCGGGCGTCGCCAGGCCTTGTCTGTGTCCCAGGAGATTTTGCGAGTCCTGGAGGAATTTGCGCGTCGGCAGCTCAGCAGCACGAGGCCGCGGCGCTAAGTTTCCGGCACCACTTCGTCGGCGGTCTTGTCCAGCCGCCAGCCCCGCCACACCGGATGCCTGAGCTTCCCGCTGCCTGTCCATTCCCCGAAAGTCACCTCGCCGACCAGCCGGGGCGTCACCCAATGGGCCTCCGAGGCATCCTCAACTGGAACGTCCTCGAACGGTGACGTCTTGCGCGCCAGATCGTCCACTTTCTGCCGCAGTTCCTGCAGTTCGCGCATGCTGAACCCGCTGCCCACCCGGCCCACATAGCGCAGCCTCTTGCCGTCGGGGATGCCCACCAGCAGCGAACCCACCGAACTCTGCCGCCCGCCCTTGCCCGGCCGCCAGCCACCTACCACCACTTCCTGCGTCTGCTCCAGCTTGATCTTGATCCACGTCCGGGTCCGTTGTCCGCTGACGTAGCGGCTATCGGTCCGCTTGGCCATCACGCCCTCGAGCCCCAGCTCCTGTGCGCTCGCCAGGATGTGCTCGATCCTCTCGTCCAGGACGGCGGAAAGCTCCACGGGACACTCCGACAGGTGATGGAACTCCTCCAGCCGCTGCCGCCGCTTCGCGAAAGGCAGCCGGCGAAGGTCCTCGCCGCCGTCGGACAGGAGGTCAAAAAGCATCAGCCGGACGGGGATTGCTGCGCGGGCCTTTGCGACGTCGCCGGGCCGAGTCAGTTTCATGCGTCCCTGGAGCAGCCCGAAGTCGGGTCTGCCGGAAGGCCCGACGGCGATGATCTCACCGTCGGCGACAAACGCCTGCTCCGGCCAGCAGGTCCGGTCCGTCAGTTCGGGGTAGGTTGCGGTGACGTCGATGCCGTTGCGGCTGAAGATACGGACCTTCTTTTCGTCCGCGACCAGCAGGGCACGAACGCCGTCCCACTTAAGCTCGAACTGCCAGTCGCTGCCTTGAAGGTCCACCGCGGTGCCCGACGTTGCCATCATGGGACTGAAATCTTCAGCACGAAGCGGGGAAGCCGCGGCAGGGGCCGGCGAACCGTCCTCCGCCGGTTCATCCTCCGCCGGTTCGTCCTTTGCCGGTTCGTCCTCCGCCGGGCCACGCCGCGGGTGGAATGTGTGGTGGTCCTTGTCCATCAGGTGGATGAGCCATTGCCCCTCAGTATCTTTGCCTTCCCCGCGGCCGGTGTGGATGAGGGCGAATTTCTTGATGCCGCCCAGGCCGCCACCGTCAGCGCCGGTCAGCGTGGCAATGACCTCCCGGCCGTTGATCCATTTCTCCAGTTCATACGTGCCGTGGTCCCAGATGGTGACCTCGCCGGCGCCGTACTGGCCTTTTGGAATGGTGCCCTCAAAAGTGGCGTAGTCCAAGGGGTGGTCCTCGGTCTGGACCGCCAGGTGGTTCTTCCCGCCCGATTCCGGGACGCCCTTCGGCAGGGCCCAAGACACCAGCACACCCTCATGCTCCAGCCGGAAATCGAAGTGCAGCCTGCTCGCGTGGTGCTCCTGGATCACGAAGGTGTCCCCGGTCCCTGAGGCGCCGGAGAACGAGGCGCCGGAGAACGGCTCCGGCGTCGCGTCCGGGTCCCGCATCGACCGGTACCGCTCCAGGCGGGCGTGCGCGCCGCCGTCGTCCGTCTTCCCATCCGGGGAACCCGGGTTCCCGGCGTCCCCAGGGTGCCCGGCACCGTGGACGACGGCGGCGAACGGGTCCTTGCCCGCCTTCACCCGGCGCAGCACGGCCTTGTAGTCGAGGTGCTGGAGCTTGGGTGAGTCGATCTCCTGCCAGGTCCGCGGGGCGGCCACCGTGGGGGTGAGGCGGCCGCGCAGTGAATACGGCACGATGGTGGTTTTGGCGGCGCTGTTCTGGCTCCAGTCCACCAGGACCTTGCCGTTGCGCAGCGTCTTTTTCATGTCGCTGACGGCGAGATCCGGGTGGTCCGCCTCCAGCGCGCGGGCCAGTTCGTGGGCAAAATCCGAGATCTGATCGGAGGTCTGGGTTCCGTCAAGGGCCGCGTAGAGGTGGATGCCCTTGCTGCCGCTGGTCACCGGCACCGGCTCCAGGCCCACGTCCTGCAGGATGGCGCGTGCCAGCCTGGCAACCTCGGCGCATTCTTCGAGTCCTGCGCCGTCGCCGGGATCGAGGTCCAGGACCAGGCGGTCCGGGTTCAGCTGCTTCCCGTGGGAGTCCACCTGCCACTGGGGACATGGATTTCCAGCGAATTGATCTGGCCGAACCAGGTGAGTGTGGCGGGGTCGTTCACCATCGGGTAGTAGATGGTCCGGTCCTTGTGCTTGATGGCGGCGCGGGGGAGCCAGCCGGGCGCTGAATCCTCCAGGTTCTTCTGGAAGAACACCTCGCCGGGCTGCCCGGCGGTGCCCACCCCGTTGACCCACCGCTTGCGGGTGGCGGGCCGGTTGGCTGCCGCGGGAATCAGGACATGGGCGACGGCGGCGTAGTACGCCAGGACATCGGCCTTGGTGGTGCCGGTCTCCGGGTAGATGATTTTGTCCAGGTTGGTGAGGGTCAGCTCCCGCCCCGCCACCCTGACGCGCTCCTTAGGGCCGGCCATGGGTCTTCACCTCCGGCCACGCGTGATGTTCACTTGAGGGATGAGAGCCATCTGGAAAGGTGCCATCGCGTTTGGCCTGGTCAACGTGCCCGTGAAGGTCTACAGCGCCACCGAGGACCACGACATCAGCCTCCACCAGGTCCACAGTGCTGACGGCGGCCGGATCCGGTACCAGCGCCGCTGCGAGGTGTGCAGCAAGATCATCGATTATTCGGACATCGACAAGGCGTTTGAGGACGATGGCCGCACGGTGGTCCTGTCCAAGGATGAGCTCAAGTCCATCCCGGCGGAGAACAGCCACGAGATCGAGGTGGTCCAGTTTGTCCCGTCGGAGCAGCTGGAACCGATGATGTTCGAGAAGAGCTACTACCTGGAGCCGGATTCCAAGTCGCCCAAGGCCTACGTCCTGCTGCGCCGCGCGCTCGAGGATACGGACCGCGTGGCCATCGTCCAGTTCGCCCTGCGCGAGAAGACTCGGCTGGGGGCGCTGCGCATCAAGGACGACGTACTGGTCCTGCAGTCCCTGCTGTGGCCCGACGAAGTCCGGGAGGCCAGCTTCCCGGCACTGGACACGTCCATCCGGATTTCGGCCCAGGAACGCGAAATGTCCGCCGCCCTCGTGGAGTCCATGGCCGCCGATTTTGAACCCGAGCACTTCACCGATGACTACCAGGTGCAGCTCCGGAAGCTCATCGAGGCCAAGCTGGAGAAGGGCGATTCGCTCGATACGGATGAAACGTTCGGCGCAGAAGCGGGTGAGGGCGGCAACGGCGAGGTGATCGACCTGATGGAGGCGCTGAAGCGCAGCCTGGAGCGGAAACGCGGCGGCACGAAGCCTGCCGCCTCCGGGGATACTGGCTCCGGGGACGCGGCCTCCGGGGACGAGGACGACGCCGACACGGAAGAAAGTGCCGACAGTTCCGGCGGGAAGGCTCCTGCTAACGCCGGCGGAAAGGCTGCGGGAACCAAAACAACGAGTGCCAAACCGGCTGCGGCGAAGTCCTCCGGGACCAAGACCGCCACAACGTCCACCGCAGCCAGTAAGTCCGCTGCAAAGCCTGCTGCGAAGGCCACCACCACGCGGGTGCGGAAGGGTGCTTGAGGCGGTCCGCGAACGGGCGGTCCGGGAACACTCTGCTGTGGGGGCGATGGCCGCCTCCTAGGAGTTCCGCAGGGCGGAGATAAGCTCGCTCTTTTTCTTCGCGGAGTAGCCGGTGAGGCCTATTTCCTTGGCTTTGGCCTTGAGTTGGGGAACGGTCCAGTCGTCGTAGTCGCCGGATTTCCCACCTTTGCGTCCCACCGCGGAACGGCCCTGCTTGGCGGCCGCGTTTGAGATGCGGGCGGCCTTTTGCTTGGACGCGCCGTCCTCGCGCAGTTCCTCGTAGAGTTCAGGATCTTTCAGGCTCGGGTTCTTTTTGCCGGGCATGGCGTCCTCCTTCAACCGGGACCGTGATCTGGCCGTGGCACCGTCTTCGCTGGTCAAGCTTCCACGCTAATTCCGGGCCTCTGGAAACACAAGGAATCACTAAGGTGGCTTGTTTTCGAGTCGAGCCCGTAGCTCCGGACGCTTTACAGCCCGCGCCACTGCGGACACAATGGGTCGCACTACAGCCCTGTGCAACAGAGTGCTGTCACTCGAAGCCTGTCAAGGGAAAGCCTGTCAAAGGAGAGGGGCGCCACCATGAATGACAAAGCGGACGCAGACGAGGCAGACCGGGTGTTGAAGCAAAAGCACCGGGCCATGTGGGCCTCGGGGGATTACCCGGCCCTGGCCAGCGAATTGGTGCAGGATCTCGGGGCCATCCTGGTTGATGCCTGCGGAATCAAGCCGAAGCAGCGCGTCCTTGACGTGGCCGCCGGTGCAGGAAACGCGGCCATCCCCGCGGCCATGATGGGTGCCCGGGTAGTGGCCAGCGACCTCACTCCGGAGTTGTTCGACGCCGGGCGCCGGCAGGCTGCCGATCGCGGCGTCGAGCTTGAATGGGCGGAAGCAGACGCCGAGGCCCTGCCGTTCGGGGACGACGAATTCGACGTCGTGACCTCCTGTCTCGGCGTTATGTTCGCTCCGCACCATCAGGCCGGAGCAGACGAAATTGTGCGGGTCTGCAAACCCGGCGGCACCATCGGCCTACTCAGCTGGACGCCCGAAGGCTTCATTGGGAGGATGTTTGCCGCCATGAAACCGTTCGCGCCGCCGCCTCCGCCTGGAGCCCAGCCGCCGCCGCTGTGGGGCAGCGAGGACCACGTCCGGGAACTCTTCGGCGACAGGATCACCGATACCCAGGCGAAAAAGCGCACGCTGGCTATCCGGAGTTTCCACCAGCCGGAGGACTTCCTGCGGTACTTCAAGTCCCACTACGGTCCCACCATCTCGGCCTACAAGTTCATTGGCGAGGACCAGGATAAGGCGCAGGCCCTGGACAAAGCACTCACCGAACTGGCCGATTCCTTTGGCGAGGCCCACGGTGATGCCGTGTGGCAAATGGAATGGGAATATCTGCTGCTGACCGCCAAGGAGGCCCGGTAGTGCCCGGGAACCTTGTGGCCACATCCACCATCAACATTGATGCTCCGGCGGTCCGGGTCTGGAAGGTCATCACCGATCCGGCCGCCGTGAAGGAATTTATGTTCGGCGCTGACCTGGAAACAGACTGGACGGTGGGCGGGCCCATCGCCTGGCGTGGCGAGTGGGAGGGCAAACCATACGAGGATAAGGGCGAGATCCTCGAGATTGATCCCGGCCGCAAACTGGTCCACACGCACTTCAGTCCGCTGGGCGGCCAGGAAGACAACCCGGAAAATTACCATACGCTCACCTGGACCCTCGCTGACCAGGATGGTGCAACAACGCTCACGCTCTCGCAGGACAACAACGCCAACGAAGACGCGGCAGAGCACTCCAAGGGCATGTGGGACATGCTCGTGGCGGACGTCAAAAAGATCGCCGAACGCGTCTAAGCAGCCCAAGTGAGTAGCAGTACGTGTCGTTATGAGCGTTATGAGCGCCCATAACGACACTTACTGCGACCTGGTTGGGTGGGGCCGGACGCTTAAAGACCAGCGGTCGCCGTCGTACCTTCCCCAAACGCGGGGACAGGCGCGACGGCGGCCGTTGGGGCAGAGCCGCTACTCGGCGTCGTGGTCCGTTTCCAGGATCTGGACCAGACGCTCCAGGGCGTCATCCGCGCCGGTACCTTCGGTGCGGAGCACCACAACATCGCCGTGGGCGGCACCTAGGCTCATAAGGGACAGGATGCTTGCGGCGTCCATTGCCTCATCGACCGGCTCGCCTTGGCGGGCGATGGTGATGTCCAGGTCAAACTCGCCGGCGGCCTCGGCAAAGATGGCGGCGGGGCGGGCGTGCAGGCCTACGCGGCTGGCGACGGTTGCGGTGCGTTCTGGCATTTTTGCTCCTTTTGTCTTGCGGCGCCCTGTTGGTTCAGCGCCGTGGATCTGTAGTGGGTAAGGCAGGGTCAGACGGTTGCGGGAACGGACTCCACGCTAGCAGCGCTCTCTGGCTGGCGGACGGCCCAGCGCTTGAGCGCGAGGACTGCCAGCGCAGTGACCACGGTCCCAACGAGGATCGAGACTACAAACATCACGAAGTTGTCGATGGCAAAGAAGACGAAGATTCCGCCGTGGGGAGCCTTTGAGCCAACCCCTGCAGCCATAGAGATGGCGCCTGTAATGGCACCCCGAGCATGCTGGCCGGGATGACACGGAGGGGATCGGCCGCGGCAAAGGGGATGGCACCTTCGGAGATGAAGGATGCGCCCAGCAGCCAGGCTGCCTTGCCGTTCTCCCGCTCAGCTAGGCTGAAGCGCTGCCTGTCCAGAACCGTGGCAAGGGCCATGGCCAGCGGAGGAACCATGCCGGATGCCATGACGGCGGCCATGATCTGCCAGGGCGCCTGGTTTTCCAGCGTTGCGGCGCCGAGGCCAGCGACGGCGAACGAGTAGGCAACCTTGTTGACAGGTCCGCCGAGGTCGAAGCACATCATCAGGCCCAGGATGACGCCAAGCGCAATGGCACTCGCGCCGGTCAGGCCGGACAGCCAGGCGTTCAGGCCCTTGGTGATCGCAACGATGGGGAAGCCGAGAATCAGGAACATAAGGCCGGACGCGACCAGGGAAGCAAGCAGTGGGATGATAACCACCGGCATCAGGCCGCGCAGCCAGCGGGCCACGTGTAGCTGGCCGATGACGTGTGCGATGTAGCCGGCCAGCAGGCCGCCCACGATGCCGCCGAGGAAGCCGGCGCCCATGAACCCGGCCACTGCGCCCGCCACAAAGCCCGGTGCGATGCCCGGACGGTCAGCGATGGCGTAGGCAATATAGCCGGCAAGCGCTGGGACCAGGAAGCCCAGCGACAACCCGCCGATCTTGAACAGGACCGCGCCCAAGTAAGCGCCCAGGGGGCCCCACGCGTTGTCCGGAAACTCGGTGGGCAGGTTGAAGAGGCTGTTCTGCACCACGATGGTGTCCGCATACTTGGTGATCAGGTAGCCGCCCAGGAGGAAGCCCAAGGCGATCAGCAGACCGCCGCCGGCCACGAACGGAATCATGTAGCTGACACCGGTGAGCAGTGCCTTCTTCAGCTTCTGGCCGATGTGCTCGCCCTTTTCGGCGGCCTCGTTCTCAGCCTGTTCCTCCGCCCCGAAGTGGGGGACGCGGCGCGCATTCGGGTTGTCAGCGGCGGCGAGAGCTTCCTGGACCATCTTGGCGGGCTCGTCGATGCCGCGCTTGACGGGTGCGTTGATGACGGGCTTGCCGGCGAAGCGCTCCTTACCGCGGACGTCCACGTCCACCGCGAAGATCACGGCTTCGGCGGCGGCAATGACGGCAGGGTCAAGCGGCTTCGCGCCGGAGGAACCCTGGGTTTCCACCTGCAGGTCCACGCCCATTTCCTGGGCTGCGGCCACGAGGGAGTCCGCCGCCATGTACGTGTGGGCAATGCCGGTGGGGCAAGCGGTCACGGCCACGAGCCGCCTGGGACCTGCGGTGGCGCCGGTGGATGAGCCTGTCGGAGCCGCAGCAGCGGTCGCCGTTTCAGCGGGCACGGCCGCCGCGTGGGATGCCGGCTTGTCCGCCAGGGCACCGTCCACCAGTTCCACGATTTCCTCGCGGGAAGACGCCGCACGCAACGCCGCGGTGAAGTCCTTTTTGATCAGGGACCGGGCCAGCTTGGACAGCAGCTTCAGGTGCTCCTGGTCCGCACCGTCAGGGGCGGCGATGAAGAAAACCAGGTCCGCGGGGCCGTCTTTGGCACCGAAGTCCACCTTGGGGTTGAGCCGGGCCATGGCCAGCGTGGGTTCGATGACCGCAGCAGAGCGGCAATGCGGGATGGCAATGCCGCCGGGGATGCCGGTGGCGGTTTTCTGTTCGCGGGCGAAGGCGTCGGCGAAGAGGCCTTCAACTTCTGACGCGCGGCCGGTGGCAGCTACTTTGCTGGCTAGGTGCCGGATCACGTCCTCGGGCGAGGTGCCCAGGTTCTGGTCGAGCTCGACCAGTTCGGTGGTGATGAGCTGAGTCACTGTCAATCCTTTCGAAGGGCCGTGATGGTTACGGCATCCGGGGTGGTTTGGTGAACTGCCGGGACAGTGGAACCCGGCAGGGAAGCGGCGGCGGCACCGTGTGCCACCGCCTGACGGAGGCAATCGGCCGGGGCGGCGCCCCGGCCGTGGGCGAGCAGATAGCCAGCCAGCGATGAATCGCCCGCGCCGACAGTACTGACCGCGGCGACCGGCGGATGCGTGGCCAGCCACGCGCCGTCGGCCGTTACCAGGACAGCTCCCTTGGATCCGAGAGTTGCCAGGACAGCACCCACACCTGAACGTACGACGGCGGCGGCGGCCGCTGCAGCGGCCTCCGGATCCGCTTCAAGTTCGTCTGCGGTGGACGCCGTAGCGAAGCCGGCTGCAGCAGCCAGTTCCGCCAGTTCCTCGGCGTTGGGTTTGAGGAGGTCCGGTTTCCCGGACACACCGGCCTGTGAAGTGCCATCCTGTGCCGTGCCGTCCGGCGAGATGCCGGAGACGGCGGCGACGAGAGGGCCGCCGGAGGAGTCGACGGCGATCAGCGGCGCACCGCCGTCGGCCGAAGTCCGCAGCCGCCGGGTGACGGTGGCGTAGAAGTCGTCCGGGAAGCCGGGCGGCAGGGAACCGGCCAGGACCACCCAGCTGGCGCCGCGGGCGCGTTCCAGTAGCAGGCCGATCAGGGCTTCCTGCTGGTCTGCATCCATGATGGGTCCGGGCTCGTTGATCTTGGTGGTCACGCCGCCCGGCTCGGTGAGCGCCACGTTGGTGCGCAGCGGCTCGTCTATGGGGAGGGCCGCGAATGGCACGCCATCGTGGAGCAGCCCCGCGAGGACGGGGTCACTTTCAGCGCCCGGAAGCACCGCGATGGTCTCCAGGCCGGAGGCGACCAGGGCGCGGGAGACGTTGACGCCCTTGCCGCCGGATTCCTGGCTGACCGAGACCGCGCGTTGGACTTCGCCGCGTTCCAGGGGGCCGGGCAGGGCCACCGTGCGGTCCAGGCTGGGGTTGGCCGTAAAGGTGACGATCATGCGATCACCACGTCAACGCCGGCTTCGGTCAGGGCCGCCGCCAGTTCGGGGCCGGGCTCGCTGTCTGTAATCAAGGTGTCCAGATCTTTCAGGGAGGCGAACTGGACCAGGGTTTCTGCGTCCAGCTTGGAAGAATCGGCCAGCACCACGATGCGGCGCGCCGAATGGACGAAGGCTGCCTTGACGGCGGCTTCTTCAGGATCGGGAGTGCTGAGGCCAAAGCTGGGGTGGATGCCATTGGTGCCGATGAAGGCAATGTCCGGGCGCATCCGCTGCGCCGCCTCCACGGTTGACTGCCCCACCGCGGCCTGGGTGAGGCCCCGCACCCGGCCGCCCAGGATCTGGAGGGCGATTCCGGGAGCGGTGGACAGCTTCGCTGCAATGGGCACGGCGTGGGTAATGACCACGAGTTCGGCGCCGGAATCGGTAGCGGAAGGTACGACGGCGGCGCGTCGGGAGAGGAGGTCGGCCAACGCTTCGGTGGTGGACCCGGCGTCAAGCAGGATGCTGCCGGACGTTGCCTGCGGGATCAGTGCCAGCGCCGCCTGGGCGATGCGCATCTTCTGATCCGGGCGCTGGATGGTCCGTTCGTTGATGCTTTCCTCGGTGGTGCTGAAGCGGTCGGCGGCAACTGCTCCGCCGTGGACACGGCGCACGGTGCCGGTGTTTTCAAGGGTGGCGAGGTCGCGGCGCACGGTTTCGGTGGTGATGCGGAAGCGCTCCGCCAGCATGGTCACGCTGACCCGGCCGGTGCCGGCGACTAGCTCGGCAATCTTCTGCTGGCGCTCCTCGGCGAACACGTACCCTCCATTGCGTAAAGTGCTGGATCGCCAGTGCCCGGTTGTCCAGTGACTGGCATCACATGATGTTGAATTACTTGACTTTATCTGTGACTATGTTGGTTTGTCAACGAAAGCCAGAAAAGCGCAGAACCGCCTGGAGTTTTTGTCCACTTATTGGGAGTTGAACGGCTCGGAAGTCCCAATAGGTGGACAAAACTCGCGGGCGGCGGGCGGGCGGGCGACGGGCCCGGGAAACGCAAAAAACCGGGCCGGACCTTTGCGGTCCGGCCCGGCGTCCGGGTGGTTTGGAGCCTAGATGCCGCCGTCGCGGCTTTCGTTGCGGGTGATGCGCTCGCCGGTATTGGGATCAACCACCGAACGGGTTTCGCTGACCCGGCGGCTGCGGCCCGGTGAGGCCAGGACGAGGGAGGCGATCAGTCCGATCACGCCAACGGCCATCAGGATGTAGCCGACCATGACCTGGTCCAGGAAGGGGATTAGCCCCGGGGCGACGGCCCAGGCCAGGATGGCACCGAGTGCAATAAGGAAGATGGAGGAACCGATTCTCATGACTTGCTCCTTGTTGTTCGAGTACTTGTGGTGCCGAACTTGATAAGCATGCTGTCGTACGCTCACGCTACAGCCCGGCCGGGTGCGATTCAATCATTTGGCCGGGCCCCGGGGTGAGCGTCGCGCCTGCTCAGGGGCCCGCCACTGGCTAGGCTAATCCGATGGAGACAGTTGTTTGGTCCAAGCCGGAGGCTGAACGGGACGGCACGCCGCTGCTGGTCATGATGCATGGCTACGGCACCGATGAGTCGCGGATGGTGCGATTGTTCGAATACCTGCCGGCGGAGTTCACTTATGTCGCGCTGCGGGCCCCCATGGTGATCGGCGACCACTACGGCTGGTTCCTGCTGGACTACTTCCTGGCCAACGATTTCGCGGATGTCATCACCGCCACCAACACCGTCCAGACGTGGATCAACTCGGTCAGGGGCCAGCACAGCAGCGTGAGTCTGTTGGGCTATTCGCAGGGAATGGCCATGGCCAGCACGCTGCTGCGGCTCCATACAGCGGACTACATGGCAACGGTGGGCCTCTCCGGCTTTGTGCTGGAAAACGAACTGCTGACTCTGACCGAATCGTTCACGGCGCCGCCGCCTTTCTTCTGGGGACGGGACAAAGCGGACCTGGTGATCAATGAGGACGCCACGGCCTACACCGGGCAATGGCTGAACGAAAACACCCGGCTGACCGCCAGGACATATCCCGGTATGGGCCACGCCATGAGCAAGACGGAGATGGTGGACGTCAGCGCCTTCCTGCGCCACTACGTCCTCAGCTGAACTGTCTGCTTGGTTGAACCCTGTGCTCGGCTGATCGGGCGCCTTCCCGACGAGAATTCCGTCACAATCCCGGCCGAAGAGTGCGTGGAGCGAACGCCCGGGGAAAAACAGTTGCGTGCCAAATTTGTAAGCGCTTACACTCGTCGGTGGCCCACTCTTTGCGGGCGGCTGAACCATCGGAAAGGGAAGTCTGACACATGCCACGTCCCCGGCCTCCGGCCCGCCTTGCGCCGCCGGCCCTGCTCGGCCAGGTTGTCAGGCCGTGCCAAGGCGCCCATGATGGAAGAAGACGTTAAACAGCAGCCACCGGCCTGCCGTGGTTTCACCCCGGCCCCTAGCCGCCCCTGCTGACCCGGCGGCATCGTGGCCGCGCCCCCGCTCCTGTTCGGACCCCTCCGTGCTGCCCACCGCTTTTCTGTCTGCTCTACATCTGCTTAGTTATGTTCCGCCCAACGATCCTGCCCGTGAAGTACCGCCCACTGACATCCCGCCCGCGGCAGCCCGCCTGTTGCCCGCCGTCTGAAAGGACACCGCGCATGACCGACGTTCTGAAAACCCAAAGCACCAGCTGGACCACGGCCTCGGCCATCCTGTTCGACCTCGACGGCGTGCTGACCCCCACGGCCACCGTCCATGAACAGGCGTGGAAGGAACTCTTCGAGGGCTTCCTGGCGTCCCGCCCGGATGTGCCCGGCTACCGCGAGGACGACTACTTCGATCACATCGACGGCAAGCCCAGGTTCGACGGCGTCCGGGACTTCCTGGCGTCCCGCGGCATCGTGCTCCCCGAAGGCGCACCAAGTGACGGCACCACCGGTCATGGTTCCGCCGCGGACGCTACCCGGCAGGGCGCTACCGAGCAGGGCGCCGCCAACGCCACCGTCCAGGGACTGGGCAACCGGAAGAACAAGGTCTTCAACGACATCGTCAGCGCCGGCGTCGAGCCGTTTGAAGGCTCGGTGCGCTTCCTGGAAGCCGCCGTGGACCGCGGACTCAAGGTCGCCGTCGTCTCCTCGTCCCGGAACGCCCCGGCTGTCCTGAAGGCCGCCGGCCTGAACAGGCACTTCGAAATAGTGGTGGACGGCGTGGTGGCTGCGGCCGAAGGCCTGCCCGGCAAGCCGAGCCCGGCCACGTACCAGTACGCCGCGGAACTGCTGGGCCTGCCCAGCGAAGAATGCGTGGTGGTGGAAGACGCCGTCTCGGGGGTCCAGGCCGGACACGCGGGGCAGTTCCACTCGGTGATCGGCGTGGACCGTGGCGCCGGCCGGCAGACCCTGCTCGACGCCGGGGCCACGAGTGTGGTCAACGACCTCGACGAACTGCTGTAACACCAATCGCCGCCTGACGTTCCCCGGCCTCAGGCACGAAGCACCTCCCCGCCCCGCACAACGCCAAAGGATCCCAACACCATGGCTCTTATCACCGCGGACCGTGAACGGTTCCCCAACACCCCCTGGCAGCTTGTGGAAACACACCACCAGCCGGGCAGCGCTGGCACGCTGGAAACGCTCTTTGCCCTGGGCAACGGGCATCTGGGTATTCGTGGCGCCCACTGGGCGGCCGCGGACGCCGACCTGCCGGGCAGCTTCATCAACGGCCTGCACGAGATCTGGGACATCAAGCATGCGGAGAACGCGTTTGGCTTCGCCCGGACCGGACAGCGGATCATCTACATCCCGGATGCGAACAACTTCACGGTGATCGTCGACGGCGAGAGCCTCACCCTCGCCGAATCGGCCGTCCTGGACTACCGCCGCTCCGTTGACTTCGCCACCGGCATCTACGAATGCCGCATCACCTGGCTGTGCCGGTCCGGCGCCACGGTGACCACCACCGAACGCCGCGCCGTGGGCTTCGCCTCGCGCGGCAGCCTGGGTATCTCGCTGGAAGTAGCATCGGACCGCGAGGTCTCCGCCGACGTGACATCGTCCGTCATCAACCGCCAGGACCAGCCTGTGGAGGACCACTCGGCGCACGACCCGCGCCGGGCAGGCCGCCACGCAGGCCGGGTCCTGTTGCCGGTAAGGACCGACGGCGGCGACGGCTCGCTCCGTCTCTCCTGGGAAGCGGCGGAATCCGGGCAGCGCGTGGGCATCGCCGTGGACCACTGGACCTCGGCGGGCCACCAGCCTTTCGAGACCGTGGCAGGCGAAGATGACAGCAGCGTCCGCTACGTCCTGGCAGTCGGTGCCCAGGAGCCGTTCCGGCTGGAAAAGAGCGTCAGCTATGCGGCCGGCCGCGGCGTCCAGGACTCGGAACGGGACGCGGCGGAGGCCGCCGAAGCCGGGCTCCGGTCTGTGGAGGACATCTTCACCGAGAGCCGCGAGCATTACCGCGCGTACTGGGCCACCTCGGACATCGTGGTGGGCAGCCAGTCCGAGCTCCAGCAGGCCATCCGTTGGAACCTGTTCCAGCTGGCCCAGGCCACCGCGCGGGCGGACATCGCCGGCATCCCCGCGAAGGGCGTCACCGGCTCAGGCTATGAGGGGCACTACTTCTGGGACCAGGAGGTCTACCTCCTGCCCTACCTCACCTACACCAACCCCGACGGCGCCCGCCAGGTCCTGGAGTTCCGGCACGACATGTTGCCGGCCGCCAAGATCCGGGCCAAGGAGCTCAGCGTGGACGGCGCACTGTTCCCCTGGCGCACCATCAACGGCCTTGAAGCCAGCGCCTATTACGCCGCCGGCACCGCGCAGTTCCACATCGCGGCCGCCATTGCCTTCGCCACCAACCGCTACCTGTGGGCCAGCGGCGACGAAACCTTCCGCGAAGGCATGGGCGCCGAACTGCTGATCGAAACCGCCCGCATGTGGAGTTCCCTCGGCTTCTTCGGCAAGGACGGGCAATTCCACATCCACGGCGTTACCGGACCGGACGAATACACGGCAGTTGTCAACGACAACCTCTATACCAACGTGATGGCCCGGTTTAACCTGCGCGCCGCCGCAGCGTTGGACCACACAGGGATCGACGACGCGGAACGCGAGCTGTGGGAACAGGCCGCAGCTCGCATGCAGCTGCCCTTCGACGACGACCTGCAGGTCTACTCGCAGGACAACGACTTCATGACCCTGGAATCGTGGGACTGGACCACTCCCCGGTCCAAGTACCCGCTGCTGCTGCACTTCCACCCGCTGGTGATCTACCGGCACCAGGTGCTCAAACAGGCGGACACGGTGCTGGCCATGTTCCTGCAGTGGCAGGACTTCTCCGCCGACGAAAAGCGCCGCGCGTTCGATTTCTACGACCCCATCACCACCGGCGATTCCACCCTCTCCGCCTGCGTGCAGGGAATCATGGCTGCCGAGGTGGGGCACCCAGAGGCTGCCCTGGAGCACTTCACGAACGCCGTGTTCATCGACCTCGACGACACCCATGGCAACACGATCGACGGTGTGCACATCGCCTCCGCCGGGGGAGTCTGGAGCTCGCTGGTCTCCGGCTTTGCCGGCCTCCGGGACCAGGGCCACCTGCCGTTCTTCGATCCGCGGCTCCCGGCCGAGTGGGAGGTGCTGTCCTTCCACCTGAAGATCCAGGGCCGGCTGCTGCTGGTGGAGCTCGACGCCGGTGCGCTCACGCTCAGCGTCCGCAGCGGCGGACCGCTGGATGTGGATGTCCGCGGCCAGGTGCTCAGCATCGGTGCGGAACCGGTCCGGATTGCCCTGGAGCCTGTTGTGTGTCCGGAGCGCACTGTCTTCCCCAGCGGGCCCCAGACGGCGAGCCTCCCCATTGTGAGGTGAGGCTCCTGCCTGAGGTGATTGCGCGCCTCAGGTGAAGGGGGTGCGTCAGTCTCCGGCCGCCGTCGTGCGTTCTACTTCAACTGCCTTGTCCAGCGGGTGGGCAAGCTCGTCGGAGGGCATCCTGGCTACGATCATGGCGGTCACGCCAGGATGGGGCAGACGACGCCGGCGGCAAGGAAGATCGCCCAGATGGGGAACACCTCCGCTGCCGGTCCCGCCAGTGCCATGGAGACCGGCATCAGGGCGAGGGACACAAAGAAGTCGAGGCTGGAGACGCGTCCCAGCAGGTGGCTGGGCACGCGTCGTTGTAGCAGCGTTCCCCAGATGACCATGCCCACGCTGCCGGTGGCGCCCCAGACAAACATCGCGGCGGCCACGGTCCAGAAGTTGTCCAGAATGCCGATGGCGGCAAGTGGCAAGCTGCCCGCGCCCCAGGACACCATCATTACCGTGAGGTAGCGGCGCGGCAGTTTCAGGGACGCGGTCACCAGCGAACCGACGGCCCCGCCCACGCCCATTACGGCCAGCAGGAAGCCGAACATGCTCGAATCGCCGCCGAGCTGGTCGCGGACCACAAACGGCATAAGCACTTCGATGGGGCCAATCAGGAAGAGCACCGAGACGCAGGCCCACAGCAAGGTCCACAGCAGCCACGGCGTGCGGATGGTGTAGCTGATGCCCTCGCGGAGGTCGTGGAAGAAGGACGTTTTTCCGGCGCCCGTTGACTGCGCATCGGCCTCGGCGCTCCCGCGTTCAGCCCCGCCGTCAGCCCCGACGCCGGCCCCGTTGACGGGCGCCGCCAGGGCATGGCGCCCCAGGAAGTTCAGGATGATGAACGCCAACAGGTGGCAGGCGGCCACTCCGGTCACGGCATGCGACGGCGAGAGCGCCGCCACCACCACGCCGGCGACGGCGGGTCCGGCCGCCTGCTGGAGGATGGGCCGCATGGTCCCCTCCATGCCGTTGGCGGCCAGCAGGTCTTCGGGAGGAAGGATCCGCGGCAGGATCGCGGAGTAGGCGGGGAAAAAGAACGCGGCGCCCACGCCCAGGACGAAGCTGCCCACGGCGAGGTGCCACAGCTGCAGCCACCCTGCCATGACCAGCCCGCTGATCGCCGCAATGACGGCGAGGTTGGCACCTTCGACGGCAATGATGAGGAGCCGCTGCGGCACACGGTCAGCGGCGATCCCGCCCGCGAGGACAAAAGCCACTAGCCCGATGCTGCCGGCAGTGGCCACCAGGGACAGTTCCAGCGGGCCGCCGCCAAGATGGATCACCTGGTAGACCATCGCGACAGCCCACATTCCCGATCCGAAGATGGAGATGGCCAGCGCCGCGATAAGGACCCGGTACTCGCGGTGCGCAAAGGGTCGCAGGGCTTGGAGCGTGGGCATATGGCAAGTCTAGGCTCGGCCGGTTTTTGGAGGAACTGAAGTGGCGTGGTTCCGTCCGGGCCGGGACGGCTTAGTCTTAAGCACCCTTAGTGTTAAGGCAGGGCCGCAGCCAAAACTGCCGGCGGACACAAGCAGTACCGAAGCAGAGGTGACCATGGCCAAGCGCAGCAATCCCGCAGTACGTATCGCACAGGAGACCGCCCACAACGCGGTGTTCGACGCGGACGGCAAACCGAAACCCGGAGTCCACAACATGCTCCTCCGGGCAGTGGAAATCCAGCGGCCGTTGGTGCTTGCCTACGTCCGGCGGCTGCAACGCAAACACCCGCGCGCCAGCGCCGCCAGGCTCGCGGAGATCCTTGAACGCGACTACCTGCGGGCGGTGACCGGCGGCGGTGCGATCGTCGGGGCAACGGCTGTTGTACCCGGCGTCGGAACTGTGGCCTCCCTGGGTCTCTCCGCCGCGGCTACGGTTGGCTTCCTCGAAGCCACGGCACTTTATGCCACCTCGCTGGCGGAACTTCATGGCATCCGGCTGACCAGCCCGGAAAAGGCCTCCACCATGGTCATGGCCATCATGCTGGGCGAAGAAGGCACTGCCCTGCTGGGAACCCTGAGCGGCCAGGCCATGGGCAAGGGAGCCAGTGCCACCCAGGCGTGGGGCAGCGTGCTGACCAAGTCCATGCCATCGGGCTTCGGTGCCATTCGGAACAAGATCCAGAAGGCCTTCCTCAAGAACCTGCTCAAACGCCAAGGAACGGCGCTTCTTGGCCGGGCGCTTCCGTTCGGCATCGGCGCGGTGGTGGGCGGTGCCGGTAACCTCATAATGGGCCGCGCCGTGGTGGCTAGCGCCAAGGAAGCTTTTGGCCCCATGCCGGACACTGTCCCCGGGGAGCTCATGGCCACGGTGGCGGAACCGGAAAAACTTACTCTGGAAGGCAACAACCTTGGATCTTAACGCTGACCTCGGCGAATCGTTCGGCTCGTGGAACATGGGGGACGACGCCGCGATGTTCCGGCTGGTGACCAGCGCCAACGTGGCCTGCGGCTTCCACGCGGGCGACCCCCTCACCATGCTGGACAGCTGCCGTGCCGCGTTCGAGCTCGCTGTGACCGTCGGTGCGCACGTGGGATACCGGGACCTGGCTGGCTTCGGCCGCCGGTCACTGGACATGTCCTTCGACGAGCTGTTCGGCGACGTCCTCTACCAGCTGGGCGCGCTCGACGGCGTGGCGCACGCAGTCGGTGCCTCCGTTGACTACGTCAAGCCGCACGGCGCCCTCTACAACCGCTTGGTCCACGACGCCGAACAGGCCTCCGCCGTGGTTGCCGCCATCCAGGCGTACGACCCCGGCCTGCCGATTCTAGGCCTGCCGGGCTCGCAGCTGTTGATCCAGGCCAAGGAAGCTGGCCACCCCGTGTTTGTCGAGGCCTTCGTGGACCGCGCCTATCAGGCAGACGGCACCCTGGTGCCGCGCTCGCAGCAGGGTGCCGTCCTGCACGACGTCGACTCGATCGTTGAGCGCGCAGTGCGCCTCGCGACGAAGGGCGAAGTTGTTGCCGTGGACGGAACGGTGGTTCAGGTCAGGCCGGATTCGCTGTGCATCCATGGGGACACCCCCGGGGCTGTGGAGATGGCCGCCGGTGTTCGTTCCGGGCTCGAAGCGGCCGGCGTAGAGCTGGAATCCTTCGCGTAATCCCGCCCACTGCAACGCGGGGTCACTTACGGCCCATGCCGCGCGCCAACATGGGCCGTAAGTGACCCCGCGTTGGTTTGGAAGGGCCGCGTCAGCCGAAGACCAGGTGCGCCGCGCTGAAGATGGCCAGCCCGGCCAGTGAGCCCACCACGGTGCCGTTGATCCGGATGAACTGCAGGTCCTTGCCCACCTGGAGTTCGATCTTCTGCGACGTTTCATCCGCATCCCAGCGGGCCACGGTATCGGTGATCACGCCCGCGATGTCCGAGCGGTAGGTCCGCACCAGGTAGCCGGCGGCGTCGCCGATCCAGGCATTGACCTTGCCAGCCAGTTCGGCGTCGGTAACCAGGCGTGAGCCGAAATCACGCACCGCCGCCTTGAAACGAACCGTCAGCTCACTGTCCGGATCTTCCACCGCAGACAACAGGGCGCTTTTTACGGTTCCCCAGGTGCGGGAGGCCAGTTCGCGGACCTCGGGGTCTCCCAGAACCTGTGCCTTGATGTCCTCGGCACGGGCGATCATGGCGGGATCATGCTGAAGGTCCTGCGCGAGGTCGTTCAGGTACTTGTCGATCTGCTGCCGCACCTGGTGGTTCGGGTCGGACTGCACAGCGCGCGTGAACTTGAGGATCTCGACGTAGACCTTGTCGCCCACCAGCCCGTCCACGAACTGCGGGACCCAGGTGGGGGAGCGGTCCGAAACCAGCCGGCTGACGGTCTCGTGGTTGTCGTCAACCCAGTCCGCGGCGCGGTCCACCAGCAGGTCCACCAGCTTGTGGTGGTGCCCGTCGGCAAAAATCCGTTCCGCCATCCTGCCCACCGGCGGTCCCCACGGCGGAGCCAGCAGGTGCTTACGCACCATTCCCTCGATGACCGCCTGGACGTCGTCGTCGTTCAACACCTTGAACGCACCGCGGATGACGGCGGCACCCTCCTTCGCCACACGCTCGGCGCCACCCGGCCCGGCGAGCCACTGGCCGGCCTTTCGGGCGACGTTCACACTGGCCAGCTTTTCCTGGACCACCTGCTCGGACAGGAAGTTTGTCTCCACAAACTCACCCAGCGACGCCCCGATCTGGTCCTTGCGGCGCGGGATAATGGCGGTGTGCGGGATCTTGATGCCCATGGGGTACTTGAACAGCGCGGTCACGGCGAACCAGTCGGCCAGTGCGCCCACCATGCCGCCCTCAGCCGCGGCGCGGACGTACTGCAGCCACGGATACTCCTTCTGCAGCGCGAACGCGAAAACAAAAATGACCGCCATGGCAATGAGGAGTCCCAGCGCCACAAGCTTCATTTTCCGCAGCGCTGCCGCCTTTTCGGCATCCCCTGCGCTGAGCTGATGACCGGCGACGGCGGCGCCCGCCTTGGGGACTCCGGGGACAGTGGCGCGGGACCTGCGGGCCCGGGCTGGGACTGGCGGGTAGTTGGCTCAGAGTTCACCTGCATGTGCCCAGCCTAGCCCCGCGCCGTCGCGCCGCGTCCGCTAGCGTGTCCTCATGACATTCGAGGAGTCCGTGCCGGAACGGCCACTGGTTTTTGCCCACCGGGGCGCCAGTGCGGCATTTGCCGAACACACGCGCGCCGCTTACCTGCAGGCGGTAGCCGACGGCGCGGACGGGATGGAGTGCGATGTCCACCTCACCCGCGACCAGCACGTCGTGCTGCTCCATGACGCCAACCTCGACCGGACTTCGGACGGGACCGGGCCCGTTGCGGACCGAACGCTGGCAGAGCTGCGGCTGCTGGATTTTTCGTCCTGGAAAGGCGCCAGGATCCCGGAGAAATACGGCGCCCGGTCGGAGCAGTTGCTCACCCTGCCGGAACTCCTGGACATCCTGCGCGGCGCCGGCCGGCCGATCGGACTGGCGATAGAACTCAAGCATCCCAGCCCCTACCAGCTGAAACTGGAAGACCGTGTGCTGGACGTGCTCCGGGGTGAAGGCTGGGACGCCGGCACGTCAACGGTGGACAACGTCCGGGTGACGTTCATGAGCTTCAGCCCGGATTCGGTGAAGCATCTGCTCCGGAGCGTTCCGGCCGAATTCATCTGCCAGTTGGTGGACGACATCGACGTCGACGAACTCCGCGACGAACTGAGCCTGGGTCCCTTGGCTGGCGGCGCACTCGCCAACGTGATGAAGGCCGCGCAGCTGGAAGGCGAACGCATCCTGGACGAGTGCGAGGTGGGACTCGCGGGGCCGGGAATCATGTACGTCCGCGAGCACGCCCGGACCGTCCAGCGCTGGCTGGAATCCGGCCGCCGCTTCCGCGTGTGGACCGTGGATTCGGAGCGGGATGTGGCCCTCTGCCAGGGGCTGGGGATCCACGAGATCACCACGAACAAACCTGCCAGTGTGCTGGCGCAGCTCCAGCCGAGCGGGCAACAGGTCCAGCTGCCGTCCTGAGCCGCTGCTGTCTAGCCTGCGTTGTTGAGCCTCTGCTGTTTAGCCCCCGGGGCGGCGCTGTGATTGAGTGGACCCATGCCTTTTCGCTGGTCCGCCCGGGCCACCCAAACAGTCTCCGCGGCGGCCATGAGCACGCTGCTGATCACCAGCGCCATGAAGCACTTCCGCGAGCCCCGGTTCTTCGAACAGGTGGTCCCTGACTATCTTTGCCGCGAGGCGCCAAATACCGGCGGCGAGTCGCCGGAGGAGCGTGGACTGTCAGCGCCCGACGGCGGCAGGCGGCCCCTGGCGGTGATGTCACGGGAGGAATGGATTGCGGTGAGCGGACTGCTGGAGGCGGGCGCCGCCGTCGGCCTCCTGATCCCGGTGACACGGCGGGCAACTGCCACGGCCGTAACAACAATGTTCGCGGTATTCCTGGCCGGTCACGTAGACGCCCTGCGCCGCGCGTACGGCCCCGCGGGTTCCCCGACGCAGCGCAAGGTGCACACCGTCAGGTTGCCGCTTCAGCTGCCGCTGATCCTGTGGGCCTGGAGCCTGCGGTCCGCCGGCGCCGCCGCCAAGTCAAAGGTTGGCAGGTCGCGGCGGTGAAGCTGCTCGCCTCGCCCGCTGTGCGGGTGGGAATCTCGATCAGCATTGCAACGGGGCTTTACGGGATTTCCTTCGGCGCGTTGTCCGTCACATCGGGTCTTGATTTCTGGCAGACCATGGCGCTGAGCCTGTTGCTCTTCAGCGGCGGCTCCCAGTTCGCGTTCATCGGTGTGGTGGCGGGCGGAGGTTCCGGTATTGCCGCCATGAGTGCGGCCACGCTGCTGGGCATGCGGAACGGCATCTACGGCATGCAGCTCAACGCCCTCCTGCATCCGACGGGCTGGCGGCGGTATGTCGCGGCGCAGGTCACCATCGACGAGTCGACGGCTACCAGCAGCGGGCAGACTGATCCCGATGAGCAACGCCGTGGTTTCTGGACGGCCGGTATTGGCATCTACATACTCTGGAACCTTTTCACCGCCGTGGGGGCCCTCGCCGGAAGCGGGTTGGGTGATCCGAAACAGTGGGGCCTGGACGGTGCCGCCGTGGCAGCATTCCTGGCCCTGCTGTGGCCGCGCCTCAAGGGCAGGGAGCCGGCGGCGATTGCCGTCGTGTGCGCCCTGGCCACGGTACTGGCCGTGCCGTTCGTTCCCGCGGGCGTGCCCATCCTGATTGCCGCCGTTGTAGCGGCGCTGATCGGCTGGTTCAGCCACGGACGCAGCGACGAAGGCCTGGAACCGGACGTGGATCCCTACGACCCGCACCACGGGGCCGGGACAAAACCCGGGACACGCCTCGGGACAAAAGCCGGGACACGCCTCGGGACCTGCACGGGGACGGCCACGGGCAGGCAGGGCAGGCGGGCCCATGAATCTCTGGATCTGGTTGTTGCTGGCGTGCGTCCTTGCCTACGCGTGGAAGCTGGTGGGCTATTTCGTCCCGGCAAACCTGCTGAAGGACCCCCGGATGTCGCGTATTGCCGGCACCATGACCATCGGACTTCTGGCGTCCCTGACCATCGTCAACACTGTTGCGTCGGGCCAGACCCTGGCTGCGGACGCGCGGCTGGGAGCCCTTGCCGCCGCAGCCGTCGCACTGGCCTTCCGGGCACCTTTCCTCGTTGTGGTCGTGGTGGGCGCCGGTGCCGCAGCGCTGCTGCGGTTCATCGGATGGAACTGACGCCCATCATGTGAAACCGGCACCAAACCACTGGTGGTGCGGTTCACATGCGCTGTAACATTGGGCCTGGCTATGCAGTTGGCCGTGGACTCTCGTGAGAGCGCTGACCATGGAGATAAGACTGCACCCAGCCGGTTCAAGACCCGGCAAAGCACGCCGTCAGGCATCTGATGGATGGCGTGCAGGGTTGCCGGTCAAGCGCTTCTTTACCCGGTTCCGGTCTCTGGCCGACCTGCCGCCAGAGGACCTGGATTTCCTTTCCGAGCGCATAAGACTGGCCCTGGACCTCAGCCAGGAAGCGAATATGACCGCCCTGCACGCGGCGGTTCGGGCCGAACTCCGAAACCGGGAAACGGAAACGGACGATTGACGGCCGGAAGCATGTCGGCGTGATGCGGTTTGCAACGCCTAAAGGAGCCACCTAGATGAATGATCAGCCTGAGCCCAACGCACCCGATCCGGACAGCGGAACCGACAACCCCCTGGGTTCGGACGCGAAGCCGCGGCCGGTGTACGACACCAGTGTCTCCGAATCGACGCGGGAACTGAGGGATACTTCCCGGCGACGCCGCGACGCGGAGGAGAAGCTGCAGCAGCACCTGTTGGAGGCCAAGGAACACGTGCCCCACCACTACGATCATGAGCCTCACAAGGACGACCAGGAGCCGCACCAGGAGCCCCACCAGTCGGAGGGTAAAGGCACTGCCGGTCGCCGCGAAACCCCGCCCGAAGAATCCGGGCCCGCAGAGCCCCGGCCCCAGGAATCCCACGCCCAGGAAGCCCCGCCCCAAGAAAAGAACCCTGACGGCAACGGCGGCTGACGGGGTTCAACATCGTCGCTTTGCAGTGCCACGGTAGGGGCTCAGGGGCGTAGGGGGTCAGGCCGTCTGCTCATCCTCTGGCGACCCTGTCCGGCGGGCGCTTTCTTCAACGGCCAGCTCGTACCAGACCTGCGCACCGAACGCCGGGGTGGGAGTGTCCAGGTTCTGGTAGAGGGCGTCCAGCAGATTGGCCAGTTCCTCCGCTGCCAGCGCAGGAAGGATCTCCTCCGGGCCGCCGGGGTCGTGGATGACGCGCAACAAGTGCATGTGGTTCATCGGCGGACGATGGCGTTGGATTGGCTGCGCTTAACGTGTTTCACCGATGCTCCTCTGAAGATTCAGAGGCTGGCTGCGTAACCCTACTTGAGTCTAATCCAACGTTTGGACACCAACAATGGGGCGCCGAGGGCGGTTTGCAGGCGCGTGCTCAGGCGCGGGCCCGGCGGTTGGTTAGGCGCCGGGAGTCAAATGAACTGTGGGCCCTGAAGCTGCGGAGCGGGCAGCGGCACATGCGCGGGCAACGGGCGGTGGGGCCGTTCCGTGCGGATGGCGTCCTCGATCAGTGCCAGGGGCGGCGCCAGGCATCGGAACCCGGCTCCATGGTGTCCACGACGCCGATCAGCATGGCGAGCAGGCGGAACATGTCAGTCATGGAAATATCGGAACGCAGCGTGCCTTGACCTTGGCCGCGGCCCAGCAGGACACTCATGGAATCCATCAGTGAGCCGGTGATGCCGGTGAGGAGTTCGCGGCGGCCCGCCACGGCACCCAGCAGGTTGGCATCAACGCTGGCCGCGGCCATGATGGCTTCGAGGACGCGCAGCAGTCCCGCAGTTGCGTCGATGCCAGCCAACGCGTCCGCCATGACGGGGTCCACGGTCTCGCGGAGCTGCCGGTTGAGGGCGGCCAGGACCAGCTCCTCCTTGTCGGCGAAGTTCCGGAACAGGGTGGCAGGGCCAACGCCTGCCGTCAGTGCGATGGCCTGGAGGGGTACGTCGGGTCCATGCTCGCGGAAGCACTGGCGCGCGGCCAGGATGATCTTGTCCACGTTCCGGGCAGCGTCTGCGCGTAGTGGCTTGCGGACGACAGCAATGCTCATTCGTTCAGGTTAGCAATGCCGCGGGCAGCCATCATGGTTACCGGAGGGTAGCCGGCTATGTGACGCTTCGCCGGCCTCGCCAAACCCGTTTCAGGGTGGGCTGCATGACAGACTTGCCCTATGTTGCTTGCATTTTCAGTCGCCCCGTCCGGTACACTCGCCGGGGGATCGCGTCCCACCGACGCTTCAGTGCACGACGCCGTTGCGGCCGCCGTGCGGATCGTCCGGGAGTCGGGCCTGCCTAACCGGACGGACTCAATGTTCACTACCATCGAGGGCGAATGGGACGAGGTGTTCGACGTCGTAAAGCGCGCCACCGAAGCCGTTGGTAAGTTTGGCAGCCGTGTCTCATTGGTGATTAAGGCAGACATCCGGCCCGGTTATGAGGGCGAGCTCAGCGCCAAAGTGGACCGCCTCGAAGGGGCCCTCTCAGAAGGTTCCTGAGCAGGTTTCCTGCGCCGAGTCCTAGACCGGCGTGTGCCCGCGTGCCAGACTGTCGCCATGTTTGAGCACAAGACCCAGCCGGAGTGGCTGGCCGTGGAAGACTTCCTCACAACTACCGTGGTGCACCCCGACGGCGCGCTAAAGCAGGCGGTGCGCTCCGCCGTCGACGCCGGGATGCCGCCCATTGAAGTCACGCCCAACGCAGGCAAGCTGCTTAAGCTCCTGGTTCAGCTGTCCGGCGCCCGGCGGGTGCTGGAGATCGGCACGCTGGCCGGGTTCAGCACCATCTGGATGGCGCAGGGACTGCCCGACGGCGGCCGGCTGGTGACGTGCGAATATCTCACCAAACATGCGGACATCGCCCAGACCAATGTGGAGGCGGCGGGGCTGGGGGACATGGTTGAGATCCGGGTGGGCGCCGCCCTGGACACCTTGGCCGCGCTCCAGGCGGAGGGCCAGGAACCCTTCGATTTTGTGTTCATCGATGCGGACAAGGAAAACGACGCCGCGTACCTTGAGTGGGCCGTGCGCCTGGGCAGGCCGGGAACCGTGGTGGTCCTGGACAACGCCGTCTGGGAGGGCGCCGTGCTGGATTCTTCAATTGACGAGGTCAACGCCCCGGGGATCATCAGCGCCCTGGAACTGTTGGGCAAGCATCCGCAGCTCGACGCCACCGTGATCCAGACTGTCGGGTCCAAAGGCTGGGACGGGTTCGCCTTGGCGCGTGTCCGCTGAGCGCTGACCGCAAGCTTCTAACGGCAGGCATCCAACCGCGAGCCAGTGACCCGGGCAGCTGAGTCTTGGGCGCGGACCGGATCCTTCCCCGAATATTGCTAAGTATGCTTAGAATGACTGTCCGGCCGATGTCCCGTCCGGAACCGCCTGCAGTGGAGGAACACGATGAAAGCGTCACCCACCCTTGCCAGCAACCTTCAAATGGTCCTTACGGATCTGATTGAGCTGCATCTCCAGGCCAAGCAGGCCCACTGGAACATCGTGGGCACCAACTTCCGCGACCTTCACCTGCAGCTGGACGAGATCATCGCCAGCGTCAGGCAGTTTGCCGACGACACGGCGGAACGGATGCGGGCACTGCACGCCCTGCCCGACGGTCGGAGCAACACCGTGTCCACGGACACCCGGCTGGATGAGCTGACGGGCGGGCTGATTTCCACGAAGGACGCCGTCAAACTGATCACTGCCAGGCTGGAGCGGACGGTGCAGACCATGCGGGATGTCCACGATGAGGTGGATGAAGAGGATCCCACCAGCGCCGACCTGCTGCATGCCGCCATCGAACGCCTGGAACAGCTCGCATGGATGGTCAATGCCGAAACCATGACTCCGTCCGCGGCCGTCACCGAACCGGCGGCAAAGTAGGCGGGGCCGGAGAAACGCCAGCATGCCTGCATCATCCCACCGGCCCGTCCGGCTGATCTCAACACAAGCGGAACTGGCTTGGGCAGTGCCCCTGCTCGACTCCGTGGCCTCCGCGGCAGGCGATGTTCCCGCGCTGCTGTCGTTGGCTCGGGACGCGGGAGACAACTGGCCGCAGCCAGGGGGCGGGCATGCTGCCCTTCTCTGGGAGCTGCTCGCTTCCGTCTCCGCCGTGGACGTTGCCGCCGGACGCGTTTTTGAACCACATATGGATGCCCAGGCGATCCTTGCCCAGGCGGAAAAGGTCCAGGCGGGGAACTATCGGCCGCGCCTTGATCCTGCGAGCCTTGTTCCCACCGACCGCAAGGGCGCGTGGGGAGTGTTTGCCGCGGAAGGCCTGGGGCTTCGCCTCGAGGCCAAGACCGGCGACGCCGGAACTCTGCTGAGCGGATCCAAACCGTGGTGTTCGTTGGCGCCGCTGCTGGACAGGGCTGTCATCACTGCCCACACCGAAACCGGCGGGAGAGCGGCCTTCGCGGTGGACCTCCGGGATCCGGGCGTGACGTGCGAGGAGCCGGCCTGGGTGGCCCGCGGGTTGCGGGAGATTCCCAGCGGGACGGTCCATTTCAGCCAGGTGCCCGCACACCAGTTGGGCAGCGACGGCTGGTATTTCAGCCGCCCCGGTTTTGCCTGGGGTGGCATGGGGGTAGCTGCCTGCTGGCTCGGGGGCGCCGTGGGCGTGGCGCGGGACTACAAGGACTCCTTGGCTGACGCCGCTCAGTCCGGCCGCGAACCTGACCAGATTGCCCTGGCTGCCCTGGGCGAAACAGACAGGATCCTCACCGCCGCGCTCCAGTACCTGGCGCGAGCGGCAGCACTCGTTGACGACGGCAGACTTTCCGCGGGGGAAGACACGTGGGAGGCCGAGGACGGCAGCCAGCAAACCGTGGACGGCCAACCGGAGGCCGTCGAAGGCAAGCCAGCGGCGGACCGGAGCGCGTGGAGCGACGCATTGCGCGTGCGCGGAACTGTAGCGGCCGCCGTCGAGCGTGTCCTGTCCCTGGTCAGCCGGAACCGTGGTCCGGCGCCGCTGGCGTTCGACGAACCGTATGCCAAGCGCATGGCGGACCTTGCACTGTACGTGCGCCAGCACCATGCCATGCGGGACGATGCTCAGCTGGGAAGGCTGACGCTGAAAGGGGAACATCTGTGGTGACCTTCTCACACACCGACCAGGGGACAGCGGAGGCCCTCTGGGCGGAAAGCGGGCTCCCAGGGCTGGCGGAGTTGCTGTTGGGGCAGCAGGAATTGGCCGCCATGCGGTTCGTGGTGCTGGCTGCCCACCCCGACGACGAGACCCTGGGCGCCGGCGGCCTGCTGGCGCTGCTGCACTCGCTGGGCGCCGACGTCGAGGTGCTGTTGTGCACGGCGGGGGAGGGTTCGCACCCGGACTCGGCCAGTACCACGCCTGAACAGCTCGCTGCCGTCCGGCTTGAGGAATTTGCGGCAGCGATGGAAGTACTGGGGTTGGCCGGGCACTGGCGTTTCCTCGGGCTGCCGGACCGGGGCCTACAGGAGCGGACGCCCGAAATCGCCACCCGGCTGCGCGAGGCCATCGGGCAGCACCCCGGCCCACCGCAGGAGCTGGCAATTGTGGCCCCGTACCGAGACGACGGACACTCGGACCACAACGCCCTCGGAGCCGTGGCCGCCGACGTTGCCAACGAAGGTGGGCACGCCCTGCTGGAGTACCCCATTTGGTACTGGCTGTGGGCTTCCCCGGAGGACCCGGCCTGGCAGTCCTGGTCGCGCCTACCGCTGAGTACTGAACAGCAGGCGGCGAAGAGATCCGCCATGGACTCACACACGAGCCAGATACGTCCGTTGTCCGGGTTGCCCGGGGACGAAGTGCTCCTCGGCGAGAGCCTGCTGCAACATTTCAGGCGCGCGTTTGAGACTTTTGCCTGGACGCCGCCAAGGGCCCACCCGGTCCAATCCACTCCCAACACGAGTGCCGACGCGCAGCGGATCTTCGACGCAGTCCACTCGAAGTCCGAGGACCCCTGGGCGTACATCACCAGCTGGTACGAGCGGCGCAAGCGCGCCCTCACGCTCGCCGCACTACCCCGGGAGAAGTACCGGTCGGGCCTGGAAATCGGCTGCTCCATCGGAACCCTGACCGCCGAATTGGCCACCAGATGCACCCGCCTCCTTGCCGTGGATGCTAGCGGCACCGCGCTCGAGCTTGCGGCCCGGCGCCTCGCGCCGTTTCCCGGGGTCTCCACGCGGCAGCTGACGCTCCCCGCTGACTGGCCCGGGGGCAGCTACGACCTTGTGGTGGTCTCCGAAGTGGGCTACTACCTGTCGCCTGCGGAGTTTGAGCTGCTGCTGCAGCGGATCCAGGAATCGATAGCGCCGGGCGGAACGCTGCTGCTGTGCCATTGGCGGCACCCGGTTTCCGGATGGGAGCTCGACGGCGACTCCGTCCACGCGCTGGCCCGGAACCGGCTGCGGTGGCCCACCGCCAGTCTCTACCGGGAACGCGATTTTGTGCTGGAAACACTGGTGGCTCCCGGTGAGACCGGCGATCCCGGACCTCCGGTGTCCTGACATGGACAGGATCGCACAGGTTGCCGTGGTTATTCCGGTCCATAACGAGGAACCGCACCTGACACGTGCCCTGGCAGCCGTCAGTGCCGCAGCCGATGCCCTGCAGGACACGCAGCCGGACACGGACATCGCCATCGTGGTGGTCCTGGACAGCTGCACTGACGGCTCGGGCGACGTGGCCGCGCGTTTTGCCGCGGCAGACCACCGCATCACCCTGCTGCCGGTCGCGTTCCGCAGCGTCGGGAGGAGCCGGCGCGCAGGCATCAATCTGGTCCTCACAGGGCGCTTGCCGGACTGTGCGGGGGCGGGGCGCCCGCGGACCGGCGAACGCGTATGGCTGGCCAATACCGACGCTGATTCCTGCGTTCCGGAAAACTGGCTCCTGCGTCAGGTGGAACTGGCTGACCGCGGCGCAGATGCAGTCCTGGGAACGGTGGAACCGGATCCGGCGGGCATGGACGGCGAACTCCTGAGGCGCTGGCACGTCCGGCATCCGCTGGGGGAGGACCATCCCCACGTGTACGGTGCGAATTTCGGGGTGCGGGCTTCGGCCTACATTCGTGCTGGTGGCTTTCCCCGTCAGCGCTCGCATGAGGACCGGGCACTGGCAGCACGGCTACGCCGCCACGGGTACCGAATTACGTCCACGGACACGGTCCGGGTTGTGACCTCAGGGCGGACCGAGGCCCGGGCGCCGCAAGGTTTCGGCGCCTACCTGCTGGCCCTTGGCATGGAGTCCGCTGTGGCGTTCGAACGCTGAGAAGCGAAGAAAAGCGAGGGGGCCGACGACGACTGGGGGACTGGCCTCGGTCTCAGAAGAGGCCACCTCGCCGCCGACCCCGCCTGACACCCGGGACGTCAAAGACCCGGGAAAACTGAAGGAATCTGCTGATATTGATCTTCCTCCAAGTGGCGAGTCCTGCCTAGTCCCGCCTGGCGCTGTCCTGTTCCGCATCCGGTTCCGCCTGATCCGGGCCGTTCCGGTGGCGTTCACGCAGCTCGCGGCCGCGCCGGATGTCGTCCTCTTCCTGCTCCTGCATCTTCTCGCTCTTCTTGGTGTCCCGCGGCGGAAGCTGGATGGTCTCTTCGGCCTCGATTCCCGCCTGGAGCTGGCGTCCGCGCTCCATCTCGGCGTCGAACTCGGCCCCGAACAGCAGCGACATGTTCAGGATCCACAGCCAGAGCAGCATAACGATCACACCGCCGAGCGCGCCGTAGGTCTTGTTGTAGTTGCCAAAGTTGGCCACGTAGAAGCCGAACCCCAGTGAGGCCAGCAGGAAGATGAGCAGGGCTATCCCGGAGCCAAGGCTCATCCATCTGAACTTCGGTTGCTTGACGTTGGGCGTGGCGTAGTAGAGCACAGCGATGATGACGACGATGAGCGCCACCATCACTGGCCACTTGGCGATGTTCCAGATGGTGAGGAACGCACCGCTGAGCCCGATGAAGCCGCCGACGGCCTCTGCCACAGGTCCGCTGAGTACCAGCATGCCTGCCAGGAGCGCCACTATGACTACGGCGAGGAGCGTAACAGCGAGCATGGTTCCGCGCAGCTTGATGAAAGGACGGCCTTCATCGATCTCGTAAATCCGGTTCATGGCCCGACCGAAAGCACCAACGTACCCCGAGGCGGACCAGAGCGCGGTTGCAAGGCCTATGACCAGAGTCAGCCCTGCCGCCGGGGCGCTGACTAGCTCCTCAACTGGGCCGCTAACGGTATTCACTGTCTCGGCAGGGGCGAAGCCCCGCACGATTTCGAGCAGGGCCGTGGTTGTTTTCTCGGGGTCCCCAAAGAGCCCGATCAGGGAAACGAGCGCGAGCATGGCAGGAAACAAGGACAGCACGGCGTAGTAAGTAAGGGCTGCCGAGAGGTCCGGACACTGGTCTTTGTTGAACTCCCTGAGGGTCTTCTTAGCTATGTACTTCCAGGACGGTTTGGTGACGTCGGTGGGGCTGTCCGGTTTCCGGGAGTCGTCGGGCGCCGGTGCTTGGCCCGCTTTGGCAGTGCTGGTTTCGGATGAGTCTTGAGCGGCCATGGCATGTCCTCTCGGGTTGGTAATGGGCAGGCCGGCCCTCCCGGGAAGGAGGGACCGGCCTGTCTGTCACTGTTGGCGGGAAGTTGCTGCCGTTCAGGTGTTCTGGACGGTGTCCTTGGCGTCGGTGGCCCGGTCCTTGACGTCGGCCGCTGCTACCTGGCCTTCAGCCTTGAGATGCTCGGCTGCGTCGGCAGCCGTTGCTTTGACGTTTTCCATCGCTTCCCGGGCCGGTTCCTTCAGGCCTTCGGCCATATCCTTGGCGGCCTCGGTCAGCTCGGTGGTCAACGGTTCGGCGGCGGACTTGAGCGCATCCGCTGCTTCGCGTTCCTTCTCGCTCGCCGGGATCAGCGAGGACAAAAGCAGGCCGGCGCCGAAGGCGATGAGGCCAGCAGCAAGCGGGTTGCCTTGGGTCTTGGCCTTCACCTGGTGCGGGGCGTCACCAATGGCGGCGCCCGCTTCACTGAGGGCGTTGCCTGCGCTGTCGGTGCGGGCGTGGGCGCCACCGTGCACACGCCCGGTGACGTCGTCGGCTGTTCCCATAACTTTCTCCTTCACTCCGAACACGGCGTCACGCACTTTGTCTGTCTGACGATGGACGATATTCGACGGCGTCACCTTGTCTGCCACCGCGTCCACGTTTGTGCCCAGGCGGGCCCGGGTTGCTTCAATATCTGAACGGATAACGTCCGGGTTCTCGCTCATGGTTTTACCTCACCGGGTTTTAGGGTTGGGGGAATTTCCTGGAGTGTTTCAGCGGTTTGGGGCATGCCCTTGACAGTTTTGAGCTCCCGGCGGCCCACTGACGCCAGCACCGCGGCGATGACGCCCCAGATGACTGCGACGACGACGGCGGACCAGCCGAGTCCCATCAGCTCGCCTAACGCAATCCAGAGGGCGATCGACAGGAACAGCAGCACGAAGTGGCCGGCTACGCCGGCGCCCGCGAGCATGCCACTGCCCCTGCCTGCCTTGCTGGCGGATTCCTTCAGCTCGGCTTTGGCCAGCTCCACTTCCTGGCGCATCAACGTGGACAGGTCGCGGGTCACCTCACCGAGCAAGTCGCCCAACGATGTGTTGTCCGCCTTCGCGTGCGCCGCCGATGGGGGAGGCGCAGGTATCTGGCTGCTCATCACAGCCTGCCAGTCTGACCGTCTGCGGAGCGGTCACGTGTCAGCGGGTCGTTGGCCATTGGATCGTCGGCGAGCTCCCGTTCGCCCAAGGGATCGTCGGCGAGGCGGTCCCCGGAGGAGGGCTGTTCCGCGAGTTGGGGGCTGTCCAAGGGACTGGCGGGACGCGAAGGGTCACCATAGCTGCTTCCCGGCGCGCCGCGGTCGAACCCTGCCGTGGTGGTGACCGGGCCGGGCAACTGTACCGGCGGAGGCGGGACAGTGCCGCCGCCCGACGGTGTGTAGCCGCCGGGGCCCGCGGCAGGCCGACCGCCGGTGCCGTCGTACTGGCCACCGGTGCCGTATTGCCCGGTCGCGTCGTATTGGCCGCCGGCCCTGGCAGGGCCGGACTCCGGTGCGCCTGCGCTCAGGCTGCGGCTGAGCCGCCCGGCGAGGACACCGGCGCCAGCGGCCAGGAGCAGGAAAGTCCCGGGCCGCTGCCTGGCGAAGCTCTTGACTTCGTTCAGGAGCGATCCGGGGTCGCGGCCGTCCAGCCAGGCGGCAACGGAGGAGGAACGCTCCGCGGCCTGGCGGACCAGGTCGGTGGCCACCCCGGGCTGGTCGGACGCCCGTGCCATGGCGTGCAGTTCGTCCGAGACTGACCGGAGGCCGTTGGCCACTTTCTGCTGCTGGGCGCTGGCCTGCTCGGTGAGGTCATAACGGGCCTGCTGCAGGAGGTCCTTGGCATTCGCCTTGGCCTCTGACGCGACGTTGACCGCTTCCGACTTGGCGGTTTCAGCCACATTCTGTGCGGAGTCCGCCGCGGTCCGCGCAACATCTTCGGCTTCTTCCCGGACAGCATCCGTGCGGGATGGACCGTCCGTCTGCGGCGCTGCTGTGGGTAACGTACTGGGGAACGTACCGGGCGCGCGTTCTCCTGTGGTTCCGCGGGTGGCCTGTGGAGCCGGGTAAGCCGAATCCTCGGGCCATTGGTTCTCTGTCATCTTCGCTCTCTCTTTCCAAAGAAGGCCTGTTGTTGATCAAGAACCAGCGATACTGGCCGTAAAATAGTAAGCATGATTAGCAACGGAAGGTAAGTACCCTTCCTACCTGAATTTCAAGGGGGTTCGTATCGCCTGCCGCCCCGGCATCGCAGGGACCCCGTCACAACAAAGTGGAAAGGGTGGGTAGTCGTGGATACAACATCGTGGGTTTGGGTGATTGTTGCCATCGTCGTGCTGGTCCTGATCGTGGTGTGGCTGGTGACCGGGCGTCGCCGTCAGGCCATGCAGCTGAAGCGGGACGAATCGCACCGCGAAAAGGCCGCCGAAATACGCCGGAAAGCCGAGGACATCGAGCTCGATGCGCGTGAGAACGAAGCCCGGGCCACTCGCGCCCGTGCCGACGCAGAGAAGGCGCAGGTGGACGCTGCGAGGCTGAAGCAGGAGGCTGAGCAGAAGACCGACACTGCCAGGTCGCTCCGGGAAGACGTGGCCGAGCGCACCCAGAAGGCTGATGCCTTGGACCCCGACATGAATCGGGACGGGGGCGCGCGTACCGACGCCATGCGGGCCGACGCCGACGTGCATCCGGACGACGCCACCCGCACCGACGCCACCCGGGCCGATGCCACGCGGGCGGAGGCGCTTCGGCCGGACCCCGACGTGAATCCGGAAGGCGACGAGCGAACGGACGCCACCCGAGCCGACGCCACCCGGGCGGAGGCACTTCGGCGGAACCAGGAAAGGACAGATCGGGACAGGCCGCTGGCAACCTAGCCAAATTCGGCGCCCGGACCCGGTCTGGACTGAGACCGCGCCGGACCGCTGATGCAGGGCGGTCAATTATGGTTGATCCATGACTGAAGCGGCACACGGGTAATGGCAAAGCGCGGCAAGTCAGGCGGGCGGAACAGCCAGCGTTCGACGGCGGGTGTCATCGAGGTGCCCAAGGGAACCCGTCCTGAAGGCCCGGTTGAAGGCGTCTACTACGTTGATACCGGCGACTGCGAGCTCATCGCGGACCAGGATAACTCCAACGGCTGGCTCCTGAAGATCAACGGTGTCATGAGTTCCCACATCGACCTCGCCGATCCGTTGTTCCTCGATTTTGAGTACATGCGCTGGATGGCGGCGCTGATTGAGTCACGCTGGCCACCGAAGTCCGGAAAGGGCGGGGCCAAGGCGGTCGCGCCCACCGCGGGCGGAGCCGAGAAGCTGCGCGGACTGCATCTGGGCGGCGGGGCCTGTTCCCTGGCCCGGTACTTCCACGCCGCCTATCCGGACGCCCGGCAGGTGGTGGTGGAACTCGACGGCAAACTGGCCGAGTACGTCCGCGGCTGGTTTGACCTGCCCAAGGCGCCGCTGCTGCGGTTGCGCGTGGGGGAGGCCCGCGAGGTCACCGAGACGCTCACTCCGGACAGCCGCGACTTCATCATCCGCGACGTGTTTGCCGGTTCGCTCACGCCGCGGTCGCTCACCACTGCCGAGTTCAATGACCACATCAAGCGCGTCCTGGCGCCGGGCGGTATCTATGTGGTGAACTCGGGCGACGCCCCGAGCCTGTTGAATGCGCGGGAAGAGGCCGCCACCATCGCGGCCGCGTTCGCACACACCGTCATCATCGCCGACCCCGCCATGCTGAAGGGCCGTCGCTACGGCAACATGGTGATGGCCGGCAGCGACAGCCCGCTGGACGGCGACCCGCAGCTGGCCCGCCGGCTCCTGGGCGGTGCCGTCCCGGCCCACATCTGGAACGACGCGCAGGTGCGCGCCTTCGCCGCGAACTCCCCGGTGCGCCACGACCCGCCCGCACCATCGATTGCTCCGTAGCGGCCCTTTTGGGCCCCGAAAACGGCGGTTACGGAGCAGTCGATGAAGCTCTTCCGCGGCCCAGCAGGGCATCCCGGTGCGCCGCCGTCTGATCGCGCAATGCCTGAACAACGGCGGCCACGGCAGGGCGGCGCATGGAATCAGGCCGCAGCACCATCCAGTAGGGGAGCAGTTCGGCGAAGTCGTCGGGGAGCAGCCGGACCAGGTCGTTGTGCAGATTGCCCATAAAGCACGGCAGGAATCCGATGCCCGCGCCGGCGCGGGTGGCCTCCACATGGACAAAAACATTGGTGGACATAAGCCCTTCGCGCATGGCCGGCACCAGCCGCCGGGGCGCGTCCAGATCGTCCACCTGCAGCATCGAATCCACAAAGTACACCAGCGGGTGCTCCGTCAGCTCGGCAACGCTCGCCGGCGTCCCGTTCTCGGCGAGGTAGGCACGCGAGGCATACATCCCCAGCATGTATTCGCCCAGTTGTACGGCTTCGGCCCGGTGGACCTGTGGTTCGCCCACCACCACTTCGATGTCCAGGCCGGAGCGCTGCTGTAGTGCCCGCCGGGTCATGGTCACCACTTCCACGCTCAGTCCCGGGTGTTTCCGGCGCAGCCGCGCCACCGCCGGTGCAGCGATGTAGGCGCTGAAGCCGTCGGTCGCCGTCATGCGTACGACGCCGGTAATCGGATCCGGTGCCTGGCCCGCCGGTCCCAGCGCACTCACCGCCGCCTCCACCTGTTCGGCGACCCGGACGGCCTCCGTGCCCAGTTCCGTCAGTTCCCAACCGCCGGCGGCCCGGGCCAGGACGCGGCCGCCGAGCGCCTTCTCCAAGGCGGCTATCCGGCGTGAAACAGTGGTGTGGTTCAGCCCCAACACTTGCGCCGCCGTCGTAAATTTTGCGGAGCGGGATACCGCAAGCAGGACCAGGAGGTCATCGGGATTCGCCTTCATATCTGCAATTGTGCACACAGTTGGTGCTGGATTGGTCATTGAAGGTGCATGTTTGTGCAGTAATACTCAAAGGAGCCATTGGTGCTGTGGATCACAGCACGTGTCAAAGTGGACACTAAGGAGAAACTCATGAGCGTAGAGCAGCGCTCGGCAGACAATGCCGCCGGATCCGCACCCAAGGGATCCGGACTGAAGAAGATTGTGGCCGCCTCGATGGTGGGCACGGTAGTGGAATGGTACGAATTCTTCCTCTACGCCACCGCCGCCACCCTGGTCTTCGGGAAGTACTTCTTCCCCGCCACCGGCAACGAGCTGGACGGCATCATCCAGGCGTTCCTCACCTACGCGGTGGGCTTTGTGGCGCGACCCCTCGGCGGCATCGTCTTCGGCCAGATCGGCGACAAGCTGGGCCGCAAGCCCACGCTGCAGCTGACCATCGTGATCGTGGGTGTGGCCACCTTCCTGATGGGCTGCCTCCCCGGCTTTGCCGACGTCGGCTACCTCGCCCCGGCGTTGCTGGTGGCGCTCCGCTTTATCCAGGGCTTCGCGCTCGGCGGTGAATGGGGCGGCGCGGTGCTGCTGGTGGCCGAACACAGCCCTAACAAATCCCGCGGATTCTGGTCCAGCTGGCCGCAGGCCGCCGTGCCGGTGGGCAACCTCCTGGCAACACTGGTGCTGTTCATCATGTCCACCACACTCAGCCCCGAAGCATTCCTCGGCTGGGGCTGGCGCGTGGCCTTCTGGCTCTCCGCCGTGATCGTCTTCGTGGGCTACTACATCCGCACCCACGTCACCGAGGCACCCATCTTCCTGGAGGCCAAGGCCTTGCTGGAGAAGGAGCAGGCCGTCAGCTACGGCGTCTTCGAGGTGGTGCGCAAGTACCCCAAGGGCATCCTGCAGGCCATGGGACTGCGCTTCGCGGAGAACATCATGTACTACCTGGTGGTCAGTTTCGCCATTGTCTACCTCAAGAGCGTGCACAAGTACGACACGTCCTCGCTCCTGCTGGCGCTCCTGATCGCCCACGTCATCCACTTCCTGGTCATCCCGCAGGTGGGCCGGCTCGTGGACAGCTGGGGCCGCAAACCCGTGTACCTCGTAGGCGCAATCACCGGTGCAGCCTGGCCGTTCTTCGCCTTCCCCATGTTCGACACCCGCAATCCTGTGATGATTGTCCTGGCGGTGACCATCGGATTGTGCCTGCACGCCTTTATGTATGCGGGCCAGCCTGCCATCATGGCCGAGCTCTTTCCCACCCGGATGCGGTACTCGGGTGTATCGCTGGGCTCGCAGGTCACCTCGATCTTCGCCGGTTCGCTGGCGCCGCTGCTGGCCACGCAGTGGCTCAAGGACACCGGTTCCTGGCTGCCCACCGCCATCTACCTCGTGGTTGCCTGCGCCATCACCACTGTGACCGTGCTGAGCCTGAAGGAAACCAAGGGCATTGCGCTGGAGGAAGTGGACAAGGCCGACGCCGCCCGCGAGGGACTGGTCCCGGCGGGCTCACGCTGAGCTGCTTGAGCTGTTCACCGCAGGGATATTGAGCACACGATGGGAAGCGGATCTGCAATGGAAAACACACTGAACGGGCGCAAGGCCCTGGTGACCGGCGGCGCCAGCGGGATCGGCGCTGCCTGTGTCCGGGAGCTCGCCGCCCGCGGGGCAAAGGTGGTGGTCGCCGACGTCGACTCCGCCGGCGCTGCCGCCCTCGCCGACGAAGTGGGCGGCACTGCCTGGGCTGTTGACCTGCTGGACGTGGACGCGCTCGCCGCCCTGAGCCTGGACTGCGACATCCTGGTGAACAACGCCGGGATCCAGCGCATCAGCCCTATCGAAGCGTTCGATCCGGCGGATTTCCGCCGGATCATCGCGCTTATGCTCGAGGCCCCGTTCCTGCTGATCCGGGCCGCGTTGCCGCACATGTATGCCAACGGCTTTGGCCGCATCATCAACGTGTCATCCGTGCACGGAATCCGTGCCTCCCCGTTCAAGAGCGCGTACGTTTCCGCCAAGCACGGACTGGAAGGGCTGAGCAAGGTGACTGCGCTTGAGGGCGGGGAGCACGGGGTCACCTCCAACTGCGTCAACCCGGGCTATGTCCGGACCCCGCTCGTCGAAAAGCAGATCGCAGACCAGGCCAAGGTGCACGGCATTCCCGAGTCAGAGGTCCTGGCCAAGGTGATGCTCACCGAGTCCGCCGTGAAACGCCTGGTGGAACCGGAGGAAGTTGCCTCCCTGGTGGCCTGGCTGGCGTCCGATCATGCCGGCATGGTCACCGGGTCCAGCTACATGATGGACGGCGGCTGGTCGGCGCGGTAAGCCGGGCCCCGCGGGCCGCGCGCGCAGTCCGGACTGCTTGCTTCGGTCCGTTGCAACACCCGCCACCTGAGGCAGCTAATCCTGCGGCCTCAGGTGGCGGTGGTCGTAGAAGAAGACCCCAGCCGCGGCGCCGAGTTCCACGGACGGACCGCTGTGGGACATGATGATTCCCGCGTGCCGGCCGTTGAACGGATCGTCACCCACCACGGCATCGCCCACGCGATAGGGGCACCGTGGGCGGAACGCCGCGCGGACCCGGTCCCGGGCGCGGACAACGAGGGCTGAAAGTCTGACGGGCCGGCCCATACTGGCCAGGTCCTGGACATGTGCTTTCACCATGCGAACCACTCCTTGAAGCGCGGCGTGGAGCCGCCCACTTTGGTGCGGTAGCCGGAAAGCTCCCAGCAGAGGATGGTCCTCCTATTCCTGGCTGGCACCTTACATTTACGTTAGGCGCTATTCACACCAGTCACACCAGTAACATGTACTCGTCTTCGCGGACGAGTCCTACTTAGGGGATTTAGACGTAGGCGTGGGCCGGGAATCAGGGCTGGCCGAGGATCAGCGTTCCCCGTTGAGGATGTCGTCGGCGTTGTTGTACGCCCAGGTGACCAGGGGGACGAGCAGGCCGGAGAGTTCGAAGCCGCGTTCGGTCAGGCTGTAGTCAACGTGGGGCGGGATAACCGGCTGGGCCTTCCGCAGCACCAGGCCGTCGCGCTCCAGGGTCTTGAGGGTCTGCGCCAGCATTTTTTCGCTGATGCCTTCCGCGCGGCGCCGGAGTTCGCTCCAGCGCTGCTCGCCTTCCGAGAGTGCCAGCAGGATCAGCACGCCCCATTTGCTGGTGATGTGGTCCAGGACGGTGCGGCTGGGGCACCCTGCCGGGAACACGCCGTCGGCCAGTCCCTCCGGCAGGTGTGCCCTGAGATCTGCCGGCAGGCTGGCGGGCCAAACGGTTGCTTCCATGCCCGTAGCTTACCAAAAGGTTAGTACCTTACTTGAAAGTGCGTACTCTCTTTCGGGAAGTAATCGGCGGAAGGGCTGGTTGTGGAGGGTGACCCCCTAAGAAATGGTGAAAGGAACCAACCCATGAGCATCGTCATTACTGGAGCAACCGGACAGCTTGGCCGTCACGTCGTCGAGGCCCTCCTGCAGCGCAGTGTTCCGGCAGCAGAAATAGTGGCCGCCGGCCGATCCGTTGAAAAGCTTGCCGATTTTGCAGCTCGCGGCGTTCAGGTCAGGGCCATGGACTACACGGACGCCGTTTCCGTGGCACAGGCACTGGACGGCGCCAGCAAGGTCCTCTTGATTTCCGGGAGCGAGGTTGGACAGCGCGTGGACCAGCACCGCACGGTGATTGAGGCAGCAGCGGCGGCGGGCGTGGAGCTGATCGCCTACACCAGCATCGCCAACGCGGATACCACCGGCATGAAGCTGGCCGCCGAGCACCAGGCAACGGAGGCCATCCTGAAGGATGCAGGCGTGCCGTTCGCCATCCTCCGCAACGGCTGGTACCTCGAAAACTACACCGACCAGCTGCAGGGCACCTTGGCCCAGGGCGCGCTTGCCGGCAGCGCCGGGGAAGGCAAGATCAGTGCCGCGTCCCGGGCGGACTACGCCGAAGCCGCCGCAGCCGTGCTTGTTGCCGATAACCAGGCCGGCAAGATCTACGAGCTCGGTGGGGACCACGCCTTCACGCTCACCGAGCTGGCCCAGGAAATCAGCACCGCGGCCAACAAGCCCGTGGTGTACCAGGACCTTCCGGCCAGCGACTACGCCGGACTCCTTGCCGGATTCGGCGTACCGGAGCTCTTCGCCGACATCCTGGCGGACTCGGACCTCGGCATTGCCCGGGGCGACCTCCTGGTCAGCGGTTCGGACCTCCGCGAACTGATCGGGCGGCCCACGACGCCGATGCCGGTTGCCGTCCGTTCGGCGCTCGCTTCGGCTTAAGCAGGACGCGGCCAGACCGACGTCGCAACGCTCTCTCACATCCTGCACTGTTTGGGACAACGCTCTCTCACCTCAGGTGAGAGAGCGTTGTCCCAAAACCGCCCGGAAGTGAGAGAGCGTTTGGGTGACTAGGACTTGCTGCCTGTCAGGGCCAACGTTCCGCCGAGGCCGATCATTAAGGCTCCGCCTGTTGCCTCCACCGCTGAAACCCTGTGGGGGGAACGGGCAAACCATTGGCGGGCCGAACCTGCGGCGACGGCCCAGAGGCTATCTGAAACTATGGCGATCAGCAGGAACACCGCCCCCAGCAGCGCCAGCTGGAACGGAATGGCCCCGGACGGGTAGTCCACAAACTGCGGCAGTACCGCTACGAAGAACACCACCGACTTCGGGTTGGTGACACCCACCACCAGGCCTTCCGCCACCAGCCGTCGCGGCGAGGAGGCCACCGGCTGACGATCGGCGAATGAGTTGTGCCGCCGGTTCCGGATGGCCTTGATGCCCAGATAGACCAGGTAGGCGGCCCCCGCCAGCTTCACCACGCTGAAGAGGACCACGGACTGCGCCACAATAACGCCCACTCCGAACGCAACTGCAGCCACCTGCACCAGTTGCCCGGTCGCGTTGCCCAGTACCGTCAGGACGCCGCCCTTCCAGCCAAGGGCCAGGGAACGGCCGATCACGAACAGCACGCTGGGTCCGGGCACAGCGATCAGCACCACGGATGCCAGCGCAAACGCCAGCAGGTTTGAGAGCGGAACCATGCCTGATCTTAGCTCCGGCGGGGGCCTGCCGGCAGTGGTGAGGTTTCGTCCACAAGTTCGGCCCGGCGTCGTCCGTCCCCTTTGACCCAGAACCGATAGGCGAGGACCAAAAGCCCCAGCCACACCGCTCCCACGTAGAGAGCCACGCGGGTGTCCTCGAAGGCGCCCAGGACGGCGATGACCAGTGCCATAAACGCGATGGTCAGGATGGAGGCAGCCGGCCACCACGGGGACGGGAATTCCGACGCCGGCAGGCCCTTCCGCGCGATCTCGCGTTTCATCGCGACATGGGAAGCCAGGATCATGACCCACACCCAGACGGTGGCAAACGTGGCAATCGAGGCGATCAGGATAAAGACGTCCTCGGGAATGACCGCATTCAGAACCACGCCCACCAGGAGGATGCCGGCCATCATCACCACGGTCATCCACGGCACTCCGTGGCGCGAAACCTTGCCGAAAACTGCCGGCGCGTGGCCTTGGCCGGACAGCCCGAACAGGATGCGGCCTGCGCCGAAGATGTCGCTGTTGATGGCGGAGAGCGCGGCGGTGATCACCACGGCGTTGAGGATGTGCGGTGCGGCCGGGATGCCCAGGCCGCTGAAGATCTGGACGAACGGGCTGCCGTTGGTCCCGATTTCGTTCCACGGGAAGAGGCTCATCAGCACACCGAGGGTCAGCACGTAGAAAAGTAGGACACGGACCGGAACGGTGTTCACGGCCTTGGGGATGACCTTCTTGGGGTCCGCGGCCTCGCCGGCGGTGATGCCGAGGGTCTCGATCCCGCCGAAGGCGAACATCACGACGGCGAATGAGGCCAGCAGGCCCTCGAAGCCGTTGGGGAACAGCCCGCCGTGTTCCACGAGGTTGCCGAGCCCCGGCGCCACGGTGGAGCCGCCCGCCTGGAAACCGAATGCGATGATGGCGGCGCCGCCGACGATCATGGCGATGATGGCCACCACCTTGATCAGCGAGAACCAGAACTCGAGCTCGCCGAAGACCTTCACGCTGAGCAGGTTCAGTGCGGCCAGGAAGCAGATGATGGCCAGGATCCAGATCCAGCGGTCCACCTGCGGAAACCAGAAGCCCATATAGATGCTGAAAGCCGTGACATCCGCGATGGCCACAATCGCCATCTCAAAGACATAGGTCCAGCCGGTCACGAACCCTGCCAGCGGCCCGAGGTAGCGGCTGGCGTACTGGCCGAACGAGCCCGAGACGGGGTGGCGGACGGCCATCTCGCCGAGGGCCCGCATCACCATAAATACCGCCGCTCCCCCGATGATGTAGGCGAGCAGGACTGCGGGGCCGGCCTTCTGGATGGCGGAGGCCGAGCCGTAGAACAGGCCTGTTCCGATCGCCGAACCCAGGGCCATAAAGCGGATATGGCGGACGTTCAGTCCCCGGTTCAGGACGAGCGCGACGGCGGAACCCGGCCTGGGCTTTTCGGCCGGAGTTGCGTCTTGCCTGACGTCTGTGTCTTGCCTGGTGGCGGAGTGCTGCATACGAATACCTTCTCGTCATTGGGAGGGGGATCGCCAACCAGCAGACCACTTTGGCGCCTGACATGATGAGGCTCACCGGCGGTTGGTGTCTTCGATCTCAGACTGGGGGGTGGCATTTGAACTTTGCATGGCATCTAGTCCAAAACTATTGACATCATGTCTGGTTTTCTTTACTTTTGAGATGTCAGCTTTGTTTTACATCCGGTGGGAATGGCAGGAGCCGAAATGTCCTTCGAAGAGAAGAGTGCCTGGATCATGGGGGTGGTGGCGGCGAGCTCTTATGGCGTGTATCTGGCCATCGTCCTGGGCCTGGCCGGCACTATGCCCGTTGCCGAGGTTCCCTACGTTGCTCCACTGCTGTGGACCGTCGGGGCATCCATTGCTGCGTCCATCGCCCTGCACATTCTCCTGGGCATCCTTTCGCCCAAGGAGGCCGGGAAGAAGGACCAGCGCGACAGGGAGATCTACCGTTTCGGTGAGTACATCGGACAGTCGTTTGTGGTCATCGGCGGCGTCGCGGCGCTGCTCCTGGCGATGGCCGAGGTGGATCACTTCTGGATCGCAAACGTCATCTACCTGACGTTCGTCCTGTCCGCGATCCTGGGCTCAGTGGCCAAAATCGTGGCCTACCGGCGGGGGTTCCAGCCGTGGTGAAGCCAACGCGGGTAACCAATTCCATCCGGCGCCTGCGCTTCGAACGGGGCGAGATGACGCAGGCCGAACTCGCCGAGCGTGTGGGAGTCACCCGCCAGACCGTCATCGCCATCGAACAGGGCCGGTACTCGCCGTCCCTGGAGATGGCCTTCCAGATCGCCCACGTGCTCAGCGTGCCGCTTGAGGACGTGTTTCAATACCCGAACCACGAAGGAGACGCATCATGAAAGCGATCGTGCAGGACGTTTACGGGAATTCCGATGTACTGCAACTACGGGATATTCCGAAGCCAGTGCCTGGCGAAGGGGAAGTGCTGATCAGGGTCCGTGCGGCCGGTGTCGACCAGGGCGTGTGGCACCTCATGACCGGGCGGCCGTACCTGGTCCGGCTCTTCGGCTTCGGGCTGAAGAAGCCCAAGGTGCCCGTCCGCGGACGCGAGGTGGCCGGCGTCGTCGAGGCGGTGGGGGCTGGCGTGACACGCTTCGAGCCCGGCGATGAAGTGTTCGGCACCTGTGAGGGGTCCTTCGCGGAATTTGTCTGCGCCAAGGAGAACCTAGTGGCCGCGAAGCCCGCAAACCTCACGTTCGAGGAGTCAGCGGTGGCGCCCATTTCTGGAGTTACGGCGTTGCAGGCTGTCCGTGATGCCGGGCAGATTGGTGCCGGCCAGAAGGTGCTGGTCATCGGCGCTGGCGGGGGAGTCGGGTCCTTTGCCGTGCAGGTGGCGAAGGCACTCGGTGCGGAAGTCACCGGCGTCTGCAGCACCGGCAAAGTGGAGCTGGTCCGGTCCCTCGGCGCCGATCACGTCATCGATTACACCCTGGACGACTTTGCCCTCGCCGGGGTGCTGTACGACGTCATCCTGGATACCGCAGGAAACCGGCCGCTCTCAGTCCTGCGTAAGGCACTCACGCCCCGCGGGATCCTGGTGATCGTCGGCGGTGAAGGCGGTGGGAACCTGACCGGCGGGTTTGAGCGTTCGATGGGTGCGCCGCTGGTGTCGCTGTTCTCCGGGCAGAAATTCAAGGGGCTTGTTTCGACGGAGAATTATCACGATCTTGAGGCGCTGACCACGCTGATTGAAGCTGGCAGTGTGAAGCCTGCCGTGGACGAGGTCTACGCGCTCGTTGAGGCGCCGGCTGCCGTTGAACACATGCACGAGGGCCGGAGCCGCGGCAAGGTAGTTGTCAGCATCTGACGCTCTTCAACCTCGCATCCTCGGCCGCGAGGGGACAGTTAGGCGCCGGCCCACCCAGCGTGGACGGACACTTAGGCCCCTGTCTTCCGGCACTTAAGAATGATGTCAGCAGAGTTATCCACATAGCCATTCAGCTTCGCCGTTATTGTCAGACCCTGCTGGGATGCTTTGGGTATGGATAGCAGAGGAGCTGTGGAGACGGCGGAGGCCCTTGCGGTGTCTTTCGCTGAGCTTGCTGTGGTGCTCCTTGGCGGGACCGGTTCCTTGGGTTCCTTGGATGCTGATCCGTTGCGTCGGAGGGCCGAGATTGCCTTGCAGACTCTGGCTGCCGTGGCCCGTACGGAGGCGAAGGTGGCTGCCCTGAAGGTTCAGGCGGCCGCCGATTATGTCGACGCCGCTCAGATCCTTGCGAGTCCGGCTGAGTCGCCGCAGGACCATGGCGGGCAGGAGATGGCGGTGGTCGCGGAGGTCGCTTGCGTGCTGACGGTCAGCGAACGCGCCGCGGGTGCTCTGCTTGCCGAGGCTCAGGCGCTGACCACGGCACTGCCGCTGACGCTGTCGGCGCTGCAGGCTGGAGTCATTTCATGGCAACACGCCCGGATCATGGTCGACGAAACCCTGAACCTGGACCCCGCTGGGGCGCAAGCGCTCGAAGCGCATTTCCTGGACCCGGACGTCGCGAATCCGGCCCGTGGGTGCCCGGCCGGTGAGCTCGCCCCCGGGAGGTTCCGGCACAAGGCCCGCACCTGGCGGGAACGCCACCATCCGGTCAGCATCGAAAAGCGCCATGTACGCGGTGTCCAAGATCGGCGGGTGGAGTACTCCCCGGACCGCGACGGCATGGCCTGGCTCAGCGCGTACCTGCCCGCCGACACCGCCGCGGGGATCTGGGACCGTATCACGACCGCCTCGAGAGCGCTCCAGGGGCCTCATGAGGACCGGACCCTCACCCAACTCCGCGCCGACACCGCCGCGACCTGGCTCCTCACCAACAACATCGCCGGCGCCGGAACCGGTGGCATGACCGGTGTGACGGGCGGCATCGGCGAAACGGGCCTGGCAGTGGGCAACGGTGTTCCGTCGCCGCGGGCACAGGTCCTCATCACGGTCCCGGTGTTAGCCCTGTTGGGCGTCACGGAGGAACCGGCCATGCTCGATGGGTACGGGCCTATCCCGCCCTCCATGGCCCGGCACCTGATCGCGGACGGTGCGGAGTCGTTCCACCGGGTGCTCATCGACCCGCGGGACGGTGCCCCGCTGGAGATCGGCCGGACCAGCTACCGGCTCACAAAAGCCCAACGCCAATGGCTCAGACTTCGGGACGGCAACTGCCCGTTCCCCGGCTGCAGCAACCACTCCCTGGACAACGAAGCAGACCACCTCCTTACCTGGGCCCACGGCGGCACCACCGGGATCTCAAATCTCGGTCAGCCGTGCCCCGCCATCACCGACTCCGCCACACCACAGCCTGGACACCCACCGGAGCCACCAAGAACGAACCACCCGGCTGGGCATCACCGACCGGACGGCACTACGCCAGCGAACACCCCGACTGGGAACCACCCCACTGGCCTCGCCAGATCCTCGAAAAGCTGGGGCATCAAGAAAGTGGCGAAGGGCTAAAACTTCAAGATTTTGGGCCGGTTCCCCAAAGCCCGCCCGGCGGGCTATCCCTGTCCGAGGGCCAGCAGCCAGACCACCAGCCAGACGAGCCCCTGACAGAAGACGCGTCCCCGGTTAAGCCGATTTCTCCGTCCTCAGTGAACGTCAGCGTCTAGGAAACTGCCCGCGCGGCCGCCTCGAGGGAAGCGCGGTGCGCCGCCCGTTCTTCCGGGCTGCGAGGTGAAAGGTTGGGATCGCCGGGACGCTGGCCGGCGGTTCCGTCGATGAGTTCGCGCAGGATGTCCGCGTGGCCCAAATGATGGGCCCTTTCCGAAAGCATGTGAACCAGGATCTGGTGCAGGGTGACGTGACGCCGCTCTTCCGGCCACCACGGCACCACACCGTCGGCGTCCAGCGCCAAGGCCTCGATAGTTGCGTCACTGTGCGCAGCGGCGAACCGGTGGAGCTCAACGATGTCGTCCCGGGTTTCCCCGACGGCCGCCCACATGTCGGCGTCGGGGCTGGCATCGTCGTCGTACCAGGGGAGGTGCCGCCCGCTGGGACGGCCGAAGACCTCGCCAAAGTAGTCCAGCTCCACGCTCGACACATGTTTGACCAGGCCCAATAGGTTGGTGCCGGTTGGTGTGAGTGGTCTACGGGCGTCGTACTCGCTCAGGCCATCCAGCTTGCCCAGGAGATCGTCCCGCCTGACGCGCAGATAGTGATGCAATGTCTCTTTTTCGTCCATAGCGGGCACTCTACCCAAGTGCTCCCGGGCTCTCGCCCTTGGCAAGAGGAGTCCACACAAACGGCGTGGTGGTGGTGATTGCCCTGAATCCCAATCGTCGCAGGATCGGCTCGCTGTCGGCGGAGGCATCCACCTGCAGGTACTTCACTCCACGGGCAGCCGCCACCTGAGCCCGCGCCGACACCAAGGCCTTGTAGATCCCCCGCCCGCGCCATGCAGGCAATGTCGAGCCGCCCCATAAACCAGCGAAGTCCGTGCCCGGATTGATCTCCAGCCAGGCTGCCGACACCACTTCCCCGAGGCCTCGGCCATGAAGACCACCAGGTTTTCCGGGTCCGAGGCCAGCCGGTCATGCAGATCAGCAGCCACCCAGCTGTAGTCGGCGGCCCACACTTCAGACTTCATGGCCGCGATGCGCTCCAGGTCAGGGCGTTCCCGGGCCAGTCTCACCCGAATACCTTCCGCGGCCGCAGTGCCGCCGGACATTGCAGACGTCTCACCCACCAGAACGGTCTCGCGGTCTTCCGGCACGAAGCCCGCTGCGCCAAGGCGGGACTCCAGATCATTCGGGAGATCATGTGCCCTGGTCTTCCATTCGACGGATTCGCCCCGGCCTGCAAAGTAGTCACACTGCTCGAGGATCATCCTGTCGAGCGTCCCGCCTTCCACGCCGAGGTCGTGAGCCGACTCGATGAAGCCCCGCCGCTGTCCGGTCACACGTAGCAGGGGCCCAGCAGCTGATAGTCGTGGCCTGCCGGAACCGCTGACGGAACCAGCCGGCGGAGCTGGGAATCGTACGCGGCAAGGATATCCGTGGTTGAGGCCATACGTTTCAGCCTACGACCAGCGCCGCCGGACCCGAGCGGACCGGGAGGGAAACCTGGGGCTAACATCCCGGGACCGGGACCGGGTTCGAACCCTAAGGCCATAGTCTGGTATTCCGGACACAGGCTGTGTTTGAATGGCGATGAACGGACCTGGCGTGGGCGCAAGGTTAAGTACGGGATCCCGGACATGGCCGGAAGCCACGCGAGAAAACAACGGAGGGCACACTGGTGTCGAGCACGGAAGCCAGGCCTGAGGCCGGCGGCGAATCAAGGGCGACGTCCAAAGTCCCAGCTGCAGAGAATACCCTTCGTATCCTCAAACTGCTGGCCTCCAAGCGGGGGCCGACGGCGGCGTCGAGCATTGCCACGTCCTTGGGATTGCCGCGCTCAAGCGTTTACCACCTGCTCGGGGTGATGGAAGCGAACGGTTTTGTCCTCCATCTGCACGAGGAGCAGCGCTACGGGCTGGGGATCAGCGCCTTCGAACTGAGCTCGGCGTATTCGCGGCAGGAACCGCTGTCTCGGCTGGGCCGGCCGCTGCTGGCGTCGCTGGTGGACGTGATCGGTGAGAGCGCACACCTGGCAGTGCTGCACGGGCGCGACGTGCTGTACATCGTGGAGGAACGGGCCAAGAACCGCCCGTCCCTGGTGACCGACGTCGGCGTCCGGCTTCCCAGCCACCTCACCGCCAGCGGCCGCGCCATTCTCGCGGCATTGCCGAAGTCGCAGGTCCGCGCGCTCTACCCGAACGCCGCCGCCTTCACTGCACGGCATGAGGTGGAAGGCGCCATCATGAAGTACTCGGCGCTGTCCTCCCACTTGGATCAGGTCAGGCAGCGCGGCTACGCCACCGAACACGGCGAGGTGACGCCCGGCTTCGGCTCGATCGCCGCCGCCGTCACGGACCACGTGGGATGGCCGACGGCGGCAGTCGCCGTCACGTTCCTCGAGGACAAATTGCCGGCGGACCAATGGCCGGCGCTCGCCGCACGGGTCCAGAAGGTAGCGGACGAGCTCTCCGTCCGCATCCACGGCCGCCCCTCCAAGTAGCCTGCCCCCCGAACGTTGCTCTATCACTTTCGGTTCCCATTCCCCCGGTTTGGCGACCGGATCTGATAGAGCAACAGGGAAACGGCAGCAGTCTGGAATCCCGGACAGCGCCCTTCCGAAAGCCCTGTCCTGCCCTGCCTGGAAGGGCTTTAGTTGATACAGAACCTCTTCCCAATACCGCGACACCTCACAGTCGCCCAGAACACGAAGGAGCCCCTCATGGCACCCGCCGATTTCACTACCGGTGCCCGTCCGGTCAAAGCAGCCCGCGGCACTGAGCTCACCGCCAAGAGCTGGCAGACCGAAGCCCCGCTGCGCATGCTGATGAACAACCTGGACCCCGAGGTGGCTGAACGCCCCGATGACCTGGTGGTCTACGGTGGCACCGGCCGTGCCGTGCGGTCCTGGGCCGCGTTCGACGCCATCACCCGCACCCTGGAGACCATGGAAAACGACGAGACCCTCCTGGTCCAGTCCGGCAAACCGGTGGGTGTCTTCCGCACCAATGAGTGGGCACCTCGGGTGCTGCTCGCCAACTCCAACCTCGTGGGCGACTGGGCCAACTGGCCCGAATTCCGCCGGCTGGAGGCCGAGGGCCTGATGATGTACGGCCAGATGACCGCCGGGTCCTGGATCTACATCGGTACCCAGGGCATCCTGCAGGGCACCTTCGAGACCTTCGCCGCGATCGCCCGCAAACTCACCGGTGACGAGGACGGCACGCTCGCCGGCACGCTGACCCTCACCGGCGGCTGCGGCGGCATGGGCGGCGCCCAGCCGCTCGCCGTCACCATGAACGAAGGCGCCTGCCTGATTGTCGACGTCGACGAAAGCCACCTCCGGCGGCGGGCCGGCAAACGCTACCTCGACGAGGTCGAAACGGACCTCGACACCGCGATCGCCAAGGTCCTCAAAGCCAAGGAAGAGCGCCGCGGCTGGTCCGTGGGCTACGTCGGCAACGCCGCCGAGGTCTTCCCCGAGATCCTGCGCCGCCACAACGCCGGGGAACTCACCGTGGACATCGTCACGGACCAGACCTCCGCGCACGATCCCCTGTCCTACCTGCCCGAAGGCATCACGGTGGAGGAATGGCACGGCGAGGCCGCCGCCGACCCGGAAGGCTTCACCAAGAAGGCCCAGGCCTCCATGGCCCGGCACGTCCAGGCCATGGTCGAGTTCCAGGACGCCGGCGCCGAGGTCTTCGACTACGGCAACTCGATCCGGGATGAGGCCCGCAAGGGCGGCTACAACCGCGCCTTCGAATTCCCCGGCTTCGTCCCGGCGTACATCCGGCCGCTGTTCTGCGAAGGCTTGGGCCCGTTCCGCTGGGTTGCCCTCTCGGGCGACCCGGAGGACATCGCCGTCACGGACAAGGCCATCAAGGAACTCTTCCCCGAGAACAAGCACCTGCACCGCTGGATCGACGCCGCGCAGGAACGCGTCGAGTTCGAAGGCCTGCCGGCCCGGATCTGCTGGCTCGGCTATGGCGACCGCGCCAAGGCCGGCCTGCTGTTCAACCAGCTCGTCAAGGAAGGCAAGGTCAAGGCCCCCATCGTGATCGGCCGCGACCACCTCGACTCCGGCTCCGTCGCCTCCCCGTACCGCGAAACCGAGGCCATGGCCGACGGCTCCGACGCGATCGCGGACTGGCCGCTGCTCAACGCCCTGCTCAACACCGCCTCCGGCGCCACCTGGGTCTCGATCCACCACGGCGGCGGCGTCGGCATCGGCCGCTCCATCCACGCAGGCCAGGTCTCCGTCGCCGACGGCACCGACCTCGCCGCGCAGAAACTCGAACGCCTCCTCACCAACGACCCCGGCATGGGCGTCATCCGCCACGCCGACGCCGGCTACGACCGCGCCCTCGACGTCGCCAAAGAACGCGGCGTCCGCATCCCGATGCAAGAGATAGCGTCCGAAACCCGCTAACCGAGGCCCAACCCAACATCGATTGCTCCGTAGCTGCCGTTTAGAACCCCCAAAAGGGCATTTACGGAGCAATCGATGAGAATGAAGAAGGAATCACAAAGTGACCATCACCACGAACGAAGCGCTCACCGTCACCCTCGGCTCCAGTGGCGTCACGCCCGAGGACGTTGTCGCCGTCGCCCGTCACAACGCCCAGGTGACCGTAGCCCAGGAAGCGCTGGACGCGGTGGCCAAGGTCCGCGCGCACATCGACGAACTGGCGCACAGCGAAACACCCGCCTACGGCATCTCCACCGGCTTTGGTGCTCTGGCCAACCGGCATATCCCCAGCGAGCTGCGCACCCAGCTGCAGAAGTCCCTCATCCGCAGCCACGCCGCCGGCATGGGCCCGGCCGTGGAGCGCGAGGTGGTCCGCGGCATCATGTTCCTGCGCGCCAAGACTCTCGCGTCCGGCCGCGCCGGGGTCCGCCCCGTCGTCCTGCAGACCATGGTGGACGTGCTCAATGCCGGCATCACACCGGTGGTCCGCGAGTTCGGCTCGCTCGGCTGCTCCGGCGACCTCGCCCCGCTGTCCCACTGCGCCCTGGTGCTGATGGGCGAGGGCCAGGCGGAAGGGCCCGACGGCGTGACGTACGGCGGGCGGGGGGAGGCGCCTGTCGCTGAGCTGCTCGCCGGCCACGGCATCGAACCGGTCACCCTCGCCGAGAAAGAAGGACTGGCGCTGGTCAACGGCACCGAGGGCATGCTGGGCATGCTCCTGATGGCCATCGCGGACATCCGCCAGTTGCTCACGACGGCGGACATCACCGCCGCGCTCAGTGTCGAGGCGCTGCTCGGTACAGACCAGGTCTTTGTACCGGAGCTGCATGCGGCGTTGCGTCCGCACCCCGGCCAGGCCGCCAGCGCTGACAACATGCTGCGTGTGCTGTCGAACTCCCCGATCGTGGCCTCGCACCGGGTGGGGGACTCCAAAGTCCAGGACGCCTACTCGCTGCGTTGCGCGCCGCAGGTGGCCGGGGCCGCCCGGGACACGGTGGACTACGCCGCGCTTGTGGCATCCCGTGAGCTCGCCGCGGCCATCGACAACCCGGTGGTCCTGCCGGACGGGCGCGTGAGTTCCAACGGCAACTTCCACGGCGCACCCGTGGCCTATGTGCTCGACTTCCTGGCCATCGCCGTCGCGGACCTTAGCTCCATCGCCGAACGCCGCACGGACCGCATGCTTGACCCGGCGCGTTCGCACGGGCTGCCGGCCTTCCTGGCCGCAGATCCGGGCGTGGACTCGGGCCTGATGATCGCGCAGTACACACAAGCAGGGCTGGTCTCGGACAACAAGCGCCTGGCCGTCCCGGCCTCGGTGGATTCCATCCCCAGCTCCGCCATGCAGGAAGACCATGTCTCCATGGGCTGGCACGCGGCCCGAAAGCTGCGCAAGGCCGTGGAGAACCTCCGCCGCGTCCTGGCCATCGAACTGGTGACGAGTGCGCGAGCCATCGACATGCGGACGCAGCTGTCCGACGGCGAGCTCACACCAGGCCCGGCAGGCGCTGCCGTGATCGGGGTGCTGCGGTCCGTCGTCGAAGGCCCCGGAACCGACCGGTTCCTGTCACCGGAGCTGGAAGCGGCTGACCGTTTGGTTGCCTCAGGAAAGGTCCGGGCGGCCGCCGAATCCGCCGTCGGAATTCTTGCCTGAGCGGGAATATTCTTCAGTCCTGCTACGAAATTCGACCAATGTCGAAATATGGTGCGACACGGACATTTGGGCGCCGGGACTGTAGTAGAAATGAAGGTGTAGTAAAAGTCACATCAACGAGGCTGTGGCGCAGGACGTATACAAAGGGGTAGAAGTTCAGATGAAAGCACGTGGAGCGGTTCTGTCGAGGCGTAATGTCCATTCGGCCACCATCTCGGAGTGGGGAACGCTCAAAGCTGGGGACCAGGTGGAAATCATCAAACACGCGCACGTCATTGCGGCGGGCGAAGTGGAAGAAGTATCGCAGAGCGGGAACGTGCTGTGGCTCGTGCCGGCCACTCCGTCAGAGAAGGAACTTTTCCTTAAGTCCGACGGCGTGGAAGTCCGCAGGAGCTAGGAACGCAAGACCAAAACGCAGAAGAGTCCCTGCCTTCCGTTACCGGAGGGCAGGGACTCTTTTGCGTGGATCCCGGGCTGAAACGAAGTCCGGACCGAGCGGCGGATCCAGGGCCGAACCCGCTCAGGCTGCAATGCTTTCGTACGTTTTGCCGAAGGGGACTGACTCGTCCAGGGCAACGGTGAATCGTCCGGGGTGCAGTCGCGTAACAAGGATGCCGCAGGCCGCGTCTGTTGCCGGCTCGATCAGCGTGGCAACAGCGTTGTCCAGGCCTTCGTGCATCTCGTGCGCAGTGGAAAACTGCAGGTCGATGGACAGGGCATCTGCGGCTTCGACGGCCGTAACGGCGGCCACGGGGCGTTCCAATGTTGCTGTAGTCATAGGTTCAACTATACCGGCCGAGGACATTGGATGTCAGATGACTGCTATCTCTAGCGCTCAGACGCCGAAAATCCGAAGCTTGTTCGCTGAACCGCCCCGTCAAGGTGCGGTCTCGCGAACAAACTTCGGATTGAAGGTTGTGCCTGGATCAGCCCGTCGTTACAGCCTTCACGGCCAGCACGGGACAATCAGCCTCGAGGAGGATCCGCTGCGATGTGCTGCCCATGATCAGTTTGCCCACCGGGGTGCGTCGGCGCAGGCCGATCACAATCAGTGATGCGTTGTGCTCCTCGGCAGCGTCCAGCACCTCTGCCGCGGCGTCGTGTCCGCGGACCGGCTGCTTGATGACATGCTCAATCCCATGCGAATCCAGACGTTCCTCGATACCCTGCATCTCGTCTTCCTGCGCGTAGCGGTTGTCCACCAGCGCATCACCCTTGGACGAGTTGATGACCAGCAGGGTGGCGCTGGCATTCCGGGCCTCGGCGATGGCCTGCGTCAGGGCGGCTTCGCCCTCTGGGGTAGGGACGTATCCTACAACGATCGTCATGAATGCTCCTTGATTCTGCTGACTGTGGATAGGTGGCGTGCGGCGAAGTGCTCGGCGGCTGTTCAGTCGCTGTAGTCGGCTCCGCCGGAATTGGCGGGAATCAGCGGATTGTTCCCCGGGCGGTTCCGGCGGATCAGCTTGAACAGCAGCGGCCACAGGAGGATGAGGGCGATGATGATGTAAATGCCGACGGCGATCGGCTCGCTCCAGAGGCCGGCAGGGTCACCGGCGCTGAGCTGCAGCGTCTGGCGGAGCTGCTTTTCGATGCGTGGTCCGAGGATGACACCGAGGATGAGCGGCAGGACGGGAAGTCCGAACCGCCGCATCATAAAGCCAAGCGCTCCGAGCGCCAGCAGGAGCCCCAGGTCGAACGCCTGTAGGTTCACCGAATAGGCGCCCAGCGTGGCGAAAAACAGGATGCCGGCATACAGGTAGGGACGCGGAATCTGCAGGAGCTTGGCCCACAACGGTGCCAGGGGCAGGTTGATGATCAGGAGCAGGAAGTTGCCGATGAAGAGGCTCGCGATGAGTGCCCACACCAGCGGTCCCTGGCTTTCGAACAGCTGCGGTCCGGGCTGGATGCCGTACTGCGTGAAAGCTGCCAGCATCACCGCGGCCGTAGCGTTGGTGGGCAGGCCCAGAGCCAGCATGGGAGTCAGGGTGCCGGCAGCGGCAGCGTTGTTCGCTGCTTCCGGACCGGCCACGCCTTCGATGGCGCCCTTGCCGAACTGCTCGGGGTGCTTGCTGAGCCGCTTCTCGGTGACGTAGGAAAGGAACGTGGGGATCTCGGCACCGCCGGCAGGAAGTGCGCCGAACGGGAAACCAAGGGCGGTTCCACGGAGCCAGGGCTTCCAGGACCGCTTCCAGTCCTCTTTGCCCATCCAGGGCTGGCCCACCGGAATGATCTGCATCGGGGTCCGGCGCAGGTGCGCCGCAACCCACAGTGCCTCGCCCACGGCGAAGATCGCCACAGCCACCACCACGATGTCCAGGCCATCAGCCAGGAGCGGCACGCCGAACGTGAGCCGGGCCTGGCCCGTGACAACGTCCAGGCCCACCAGGCCGATGGCGAGGCCAAGGCCCAGGGACGCGAAGCCCCGGAGCCGTGAGGAGCCCAGGACGGCGGTGACCGCCAGCAGGGCCAGAACCATGATGGCGAAGTAGCTGGGGGCGCCCAGGCTTATGGCGAACTTCACCACGATCGGCGCGCAGACGGCGAGGAGGGTGGTGCCGATGGTGCCGGCCACGAACGAGCCGATGGCCGCCGTCGCCAGTGCCTGCGCGGCCCTGCCGGCTTTCGCCATCTTGTTGCCTTCGATGGCCGTGACCACAGACGACGATTCACCCGGGGTGTTAAGCAGGATGGAGGTGGTGGAGCCGCCGTACATGCCGCCGTAATATATGCCGGCGAACATGATGAAGGCGCTGGTGGGTTCCAAGGCGTACGTGACTGGAAGCAGGAGCGCGACGGTCATGGCAGGGCCAAGGCCCGGGAGGACGCCGACGGCGGTACCCAGGACGACGCCGATCACGGCGTAGAGGAAATTCATGGGGGTCAGGGCGGTGGCAAAGCCGTCCATCAGGGAGGAGAAGACATCCATCAGAGAATCCCTTCCAGGAGACCGGCGGGCAGGTTAATGCCAAGGCCAAGGTAGAAGCCGTAAAAGGTCAGGAGGGACATCGCCACGGAGATGAGACCGTCGCGGATGTAGTTCCGGCCGCCCAGTGCCCACACGCTTCCCCAGAACAGGATGGTGCCGGAGATGACCCACCCGGCCCAGTCGATCAGCAGGATGTTCGCGATGAAGGCGCCTGCCAGCGGCAGGACGGTCTTCCAGTCGGCGGGGTGGGAAAGGTCCACGTCCTCGCCGCCTTCCGCTTCACCCTTGCCGCCGCGGAGCACATTGATGGCGAGCATCACGGCGCAGACCAGCAACATGCCGCCCACGATGAACGGCAGGGTCTTCGGTCCTACGGGATCAGTGCGGGAGTACGTGGTGGCGATGCGGGTTGCATCCCAGATGACCAGGGCCCCGGCCGCCCCGAGCAGGAGGGCAACCCCCAGCTCGGAGCGGCCCTTGAGCCGTGAGGCCAATGTTGGTGAGGAGCTCACGCCAGGCCAAGCTTCGTGAGGACGTCCGCCACCCGCTTGTCCTGCTCGGTCAGGAAGGTTTCGAACGCGGCGCCGGTGATGAAGGCGTCGCTCCAGCTGTTGGTCTTCAGGGCTTCCTTCCAGGCGGCCGTGCCGTGCATCTTTTCGAGTGCCGCGATCAGCTTGGCCTTGTCGGCGTCGGTGATGCCGGGAGGGGCCACGATGCCGCGCCAGTTTGTGAACACCAGGTCGATGTTCGATTCCTTCAGGGTGGGGGCATCCACGCCGTCGAGCCGCTTCTCGCCGCTCGTGGCCAGGACGCGGACCTCGCCGGATTCGATCTGCTTGAGGTATTCGCCTGCGCCGGATGCCGCGAAGCCCACCTTGTTGCCGAGGATGGCCGGGAGGAGGTCTCCGCCGCCGTCGTAGGACACGAAGTTCACCTTGGTGGCGTCGATGCCCAAGGCTCCGGCGAGCTGCATGGGCAGCAGGTGGTCGGGGCCGCCGGGGGAGGAACCGCCGCCAACGCTGATGGAGCCGGGGTCAGCCTTCCAGGCCGTGGCCAGGTCATCGATGGTTTTGTAGGGTGAGTCCTTGTTGACCATGATGGCGCCGGGCTCTTCGATGAGGCGGGCGAGCGGGGTGGTGGCGGTCAGCTTGGACTCGGACTTGTTGGTGTAGCTCGCGCCCACCACGCCCAGGCCCATGAGCATAGTGAGGTCGCCGTTGCCCTTTTCGTTGACGATGCGGGCCAGGCCCACGGTTCCGCCGGCGCCGGCGAGGTTGAAGACTTCAGTGTTCGTGGCGACCTTCTCGGCGTCGAGAACCTTCGCCGCCACGCGGGCGGTGGTGTCATAGCCGCCGCCGGGAGTGTTGGGGACCATGATCTGGAGCCCGGTCAGTGGGCCGGCAGCAGCGCCGGAGCTGGCGTCGGTGGAGCTTTTCCCGGTGGCACCGCAGCCGGTGGCCATCAGGGCGATGCCGGCGGCGACGCGGCAATTCGCAATGCGCGGATCTGGCGCATGGTGTTCCTCTTCTCTAAAAATGTTCAGCAAAGACTGACTCGTGATCCGATGCTAGGCGGCTAAGTGACAGGCATCACTCTTGTGTAAGCAGAGAAAGTTAAGTTCATTGCGTTCACGTTTCCGGCGGCCCACCGTGGCTCAGCAGTAGGCATAGTTCAGGTAGCCTGACCACCAGAGACCCGACAACAAGAGGAAATGAACCACAGTGACTCGACGAAGAGGCATGTCCCTTGCGGGGCAGTACCTGGTTCTGCAGTTGCTCATCGTTTTCGCCGTCCTGGTGGCCGTGGTGGCCATCTCCCTGGCCCAGTCCGCTGCAGCATTCGAGCGGGTTGAGGGGCGCCGGGCGCTCTCCGCTGCCGAAGCCCTGGGTGCCAATCCCACCGTACGGGCACTGCTGCCCGCGGCCGAACCGCGCGGCGGCTCGGCCCTTCCCGCCGTGGCCGAGTCCGTGCGGACAGTCTCCGGATCCTCGCACGTAGCGCTCGCCAAGCTTGACCGCACAGTGGTAGCCTCCTCCAATCCCGACCTTTTGGGCCAGCCGCTGGAACTCGGTGCCAGCCGCGTGCTGGAAGGCCGCGCCTGGACCGGCGTGGTGGACGGATCCGGCACGGAGGAACTGTCCGCCCACGTTCCGGTCCTGGACGACGCCGGGATTATGATCGGCATCGCGTCCATCAGCCGCAATTACCCGTCCATCCTGGAGCGGCTGGGGGACGCCGTGCCCAACCTCCTCACCTATCTCGGCGTGGCCAGCGTGCTGGGTGTTGCCGGTTCGCTGCTGCTCTCCCGCCGGGTGAAGCGGCAGACCCTGGGCATGGAACCGAGCGAAATTACCGGCCTGGTGGAGAACCGCGAGGCCATGCTCCATGGCCTGAAGGAGGGAGTGGTGGCGCTGGACCCGCACGAGCGGATCACCGTGGCCAACGACAGCGCCCGCGCACTGCTTGGCCTCCCCGCTGACTGTGTGGGCAAGCGGCTCGCCGGCCTGACCGTCGAACCGGCCCTCAAGGAAGTCCTCACCCGGGAGCAGCCGGAGCCGGACCAGCTGGTGCTTGTTGGCGACCGGCTGGTGGTGCTGAACCGGGTCCCCATCCTTTCGCGCGGCCGCGACATCGGTTCCGTCACCACACTGCGTGACCGGACGGAACTGTCCGCACTGGAGCGGGAACTCGGAGCCACCCGGACGGCCACCGACACGCTCCGCGCCCAGGCCCACGAATTCGCCAACCAGCTGCATGTGATCTCCGGCCTCATCCAGATCGGGGAATACGATTCCGTGGTCCAGTTCGTCAACGGTGCCACGCTGGACCGGACCCGGCTCAACGACGAAGTCACCAGCCGCATCGAGGACCCGGCGCTCGCCGCGCTCCTGATCGCCAAGTCGAGCCTGGCCACCGAACACGGGGTCACCCTGCAGCTCGACCCGGAATCCGGGCTGGAGCGCGTTGACGATGAGTTGTCCCGGGACCTCACCACCGTCGTCGGGAACCTGGTGGACAACGCGTTCGACGCCGTCACCGGGCTTCCGGAGGCAGTGGTCAGGGTGCTCGTGGAGGACACCGCCGACGGCGTCACGGTCACCGTCCGTGATTCCGGCCCCGGCGTTAGCGGGGATCCGGGGGAGATCTTCCGGCAGGGTTTCACCACCAAGGAGCCCGGCCCCGGCGGCAGCAGGGGCTTCGGCCTGGCGCTTTCACGGGTGGTCTGTCGGCGGAGCGGCGGCGACCTCACGGTAACCAACAACAACGGGGCGGTCTTCACCGCCCGGCTGGAACGAACCCCGTTGGAACCAACCAGGCCGGATCGAACCCGCCCGGAACAAACACGGAGACTGCAGCAATGATCAACGTCCTGATTGTCGATGACGACTTTATGGTGGCCAAGGTCCACGCAGGGTTCATCCAGCGCACTCCCGGGTTCGCCGTCGTCGGGGTGGCCCACACCGGCGCCCAGGCGGTCATCGAAGCCGGGAGGCTGCAACCGGACCTGGTGCTCCTTGATATCCATCTGCCGGACATCAACGGCCTGGACCTTATGCACAAACTGCGCGCGGTGGCCCCTGAACTGGATGTCCTGGTGATCAGCGCTGCCCGTGAGGTGGAAACAGTGCGCAAGGCCCTCCGCGGCGGGATTGTGCACTACCTCATCAAGCCCTTCTCGCAGACCGACCTGCAGGAACGGCTGGAGCACTACCGCAGCGCCTACCAGGGCCTGGACTCGGCCAAGGATGTGGCGGAGCAGTCGGATGTGAACCGGGTGTTCGGGCTGGACCGGACCGATCGGCCCCTGCCGAAGGGCTGCAGCATCGAAACGCTGAAGCTGGTGGAAGCTGCCCTGAACGATGCCGACGGCGACCTGTCCGCTGCCGAAGTTGCGGTCGAGCTGGGCACATCCCGTGTCAGCGCGCGCCGGTATCTGGAGTACCTCCATGATGAGGGCGTCCTGGAGGTCCGGCTCAAGTACGGCGCGGGCAGGCCCGAGCGGCGTTACGTGCTCAAGGCTTAGCCGCGACCGGAGCCAGCATCTCCAGCCGCGGGGCTTAACGCAGCAGCGTGTTCACCAGCCGAGCGGCAACCTTGGCGGTCCGGCCGTCCACGTCGAACTCCGGGTTCAGCTCGGCCACATCCAGGTGCAGCAGCTTGCCGCTTTCCGCCACCTGCCGGCAGACCGCGCTGACAACGGGCAGCGGGACGCCGTAGGCAGCGGGTGCGCTCACGCCGGGAGCCACCGACGCCGGCAGGACATCCAGGTCGATCGTCAGGTACAGCACGTCCACGGCTGCCAGGAAGTCCGCCACAAATGCCCGCACGCGCTCCGCCGTGCAGTCCTCATCCAGCAGGTACCGCACGCCCAGCCCATCCGCTGTGTTGAAGAGTGACCGCGTGTTGTTCGGCTCGGAAATCCCGACGACGGCGTAACGGAATGCGCGCCCAGCGGCGGCTTCCGCCCCGGCCATCTGGAGGAACGGCGTTCCCGAGCTGGGAAGGGGCTCATCGCGGAGGTCGAAGTGCGCGTCCAGGTTCAGGATGCCAAGCCGCTTTCCGCCTCGCACTGCGTCTGATCCGGCCACGCCCAGATAGCTTGCGAACGCGGTCTCGTGCCCGCCGCCCAACACCACGGTGAGGTGGCCGGCATCGAGCATGGCGGTCATCGCGTGCCCGGCGCGGACCTGGCCGGCCTCCAAGGCGCCGTCAGAGACCACGATGTCCCCGGCGTCGGACACAGTGCGATCAAGGTGGAAGGCGAGCGGGCCGAGCGCTGACCGGATGGCTGCCGGCGCCAGCGCAGCTCCGGTCCGTCCCTTGTTGCGGCGGACACCCTCGTCGCTGGCGAAGCCCAGGATCACGGCGGGGACTTCGGCGGAGTTAGCGGGGGATGCCTTCTGCGGAATGTCAGCCGAATCAGCGCCGGGTGCGTAGGGCGAAACCGCCTGCCACCAACGGCGGTGCTCGGCGCCGTCGCCATCGAACCGCCCCGTCCAGGGCTGCGGGGAAACGTCAACGGTGAGCTCAGGAGAAACCATCCCCCTAGCTCACCGCAGCGCGGGCCGGAAAACCAGCAGCGCCACCGTCGGGCTGTCCGGAATCCCGGACACTGCCGCTACGGCATGCCGAGTGCGGCCTCGATCGGGCCGATTGCGAAGAACAGCAGGAATGCGGCCGCCACGGCCCACATCAGCGGGTGCACCTCGCGCGCGCGGCCCTGGAAGGTGCGGATCAGGACGAAGGCGATGAAGCCGGCGCCGAGGCCGTTGGCGATCGAGTAGGTGAACGGCATCAGGGTGAAGGTCAGGAAGGCCGGGATCGCGATGCCCCAGTCCTGCCAGTCGATCTTGCCGACCTGGGAGACCATCATGAAGCCGACGACGACGAGGGCCGAGGCGACGGCCTCGAACGGAACCAGGTTGATCAGCGGGGTGAAGAACATGGCGACGAGGAACAGCAGGCCGGTGACGATCGAGGCCAGGCCGGTGCGGGCGCCTTCACCAATGCCGGCACCGGATTCCACGTAGATCTGGTTGGAGGAGACCGACGCGCCGCCGCCGATGATCGCGCCCACGGCGTCGACCATCAGCACGCGGTCAACGTTGGGGATGTTGCCGTCCTTGTCGATCGTGCCGGCCTCCGTGGCCAGGCCCACCATGGTGCCCATGGCGTCGAAGAAGAAGCTCAGCAGGATCACGAAGGCCAGCAGGGCCGCGGCCACGACGCCCAGGTGTTCAAACGCGCCGAAGGGGTTGGCCTTGCCGATCAGGGACAGGTCCGGGGCCGCCCAGTCCGTGAACTTCGGGGCCACGAGGGACCAGCCCTGCGGGTTGAAAGGCTTGTCCTTCTGAATGCTGGGACCGATGTGCAGGGTGAATTCCAGGACCACGGACAGGATCGTGGAGGTGACGATGCCGATCAGGATCGCGCCCTTGACCTTGCGGACCACGAGGGCGATGGTCAGGATGAGTCCGAAGACGAACACGAGGGTGGGCCAGCCCAGCAGCTTGCCGTCAAAGCCCAGGCCCACGGGAACCGTGGTGCCTGCAGCGTCGGGGATCCGGCGGACAAAGCCGGCGTTGACCAGCCCGATCAGGGCGATGAACAGGCCGATGCCCACCACGATGGCGGTCTTCAGCCCGTCCGGGACGGCCTTGAAGACGGCGGTCCGGAAGCCGGTGAGGACCAGGATCAGCATGGTCACGCCGGACAGGACCACCAGGCCCATCATGTCCGGCCATGTGAGGCCCGGGTTCGTGGCGACCGTGACGGCCACAAACGCGTTCACGCCCAGGCCCGCGGCCAGCGCGAAGGGGTGCCTGGCCCAGGCGCCCATCAGGATGGTGAGGATGCCCGCCACAAACGCCGTCACAGCAGCCACTGCAGCAAAACCCAGTGTGTTGCCGGTGGAGTCCGGGCCGGAGAGGATCAGGGGGTTAAGCACCACGATGTAGCTCATGGCGAAGAACGTGGCAAAGCCGCCGCGGATCTCGCGGGAGAGGTTGGACCCCCGCTCGGAGATCTTGAAGTACCGGTCCAAGGCAGAGCCCTGCTTAAGCATTAGTCCTCCGGATGTGTTGTTGGGGTTACTTGATCCTAGAGGGCGGGTGGTGCGCGCCTAGAATGTCTGTCAGGAACCTCACAATGCCGAGCAAATGTTGGAGACACTATGACTACTGACACATCGACAGACCAGCAGCTCCCCGCGGCGCACGTCGCCGACAGCCACGATCTGATCAGTGTGCAGGGTGCCCGGGAGAACAACCTCAAGGACATCAGCATCGAGATCCCCAAGCGGCGCCTGACAGTATTCACGGGGGTGTCCGGATCGGGCAAGAGCTCACTGGTGTTCGCGACGATCGCCGCCGAGTCCCAGCGGATGATCAACGAGACCTACAGCGCCTTTGTGCAGGGATTTATGCCAAACCTGGCGCGGCCCGACGTGGACCACCTCGAAGGGCTGACCACGGCGATCATCGTTGACCAGGAGCGGATGGGCGCGAACCCCCGCTCCACGGTGGGCACTGCCACGGACGCCAACGCCATGCTCCGGATCCTCTTCAGCCGGCTGGGAACCCCGTACGTCGGGCCACCCACGGCCTTCTCCTTCAACGTCCCGACGCGGAAGGCCAGCGGTGTGATGAGCACCGAGAAGGCCGGCGGCCGGGTCGAGAAAAGCGTCGTCCAAAACGCCGTCTACCTGGGCGGGATGTGTGCGCGCTGCGAGGGCATGGGCTCGGTCTCCGACTTTGACCTCACCGCTTTGTACGACGACACCAAGTCGCTCGGCGACGGTGCCCTGACCGTCCCCGGCTACAGCATGGACGGGTGGTACGGCCGGCTGTTCGAAGGAATGGGCCTGCCGATGGACAAGCCGATTGCCACGTTCACGAAGAAGCAGCTCGAGACGATGCTGTACTCCGAGCCCACCAAGATCAAGGTTGAGGGCATCAACCTCACGTTCGAAGGCATCATCCCCAAGATCCAGAAGTCCATGCTGTCCAAGGACGTCGAGGCGATGCAGCCACACGTGCGGCGCTTTGTGGAGAGCGCCATCACTTTCCAGGCCTGCCCCGAGTGCGAGGGCACGAGGCTCAGCCTCGAGGCCAGGTCGTCGAGGATCCAGGGCAAGAACATCGCCGATCTCTGCGAGATGCAGATCAGTGACCTGGCCGAGTGGGTCCGCGAGTTCGACGAGCCGTCGGTTGCGCCGCTCCTCAACGGACTGCAGCACCTGCTGGATTCCTTCGCCGAAATCGGGCTGGGCTACCTCTCGCTGGACCGCCCGGCAGGCACCCTGTCCGGCGGAGAGGCCCAGCGGACCAAGATGATCCGGCACCTGGGATCGTCCCTCACGGACGTCACCTACGTCTTCGATGAGCCGACCATCGGCCTGCACCCGCACGACATCGAGCGGATGAACCAGCTGCTGCTGCAGCTGCGGGATAAAGGCAACACCGTTCTGGTGGTTGAACACAAGCCCGAGACCATCGCCATCGCCGACCACGTGGTCGATCTCGGCCCCGGCGCCGGCACCGCGGGCGGCAGCGTCTGCTTCGAGGGCAGCGTGGACGGGCTGCGGCGGAGCGATACCATCACCGGCCGCCACCTCGATGACCGGGCGAAGGTCAGGGGATCCGTGCGTACCTCGTCCGGCGTCCTGGAGGTGCATGGCGCCTCCACCCACAACCTCCGGAACGTCGACGTCGACGTTCCCCTCGGCGTGCTTTGCGTGGTGACAGGTGTGGCAGGTTCAGGCAAGAGCTCGCTGATCCACGGTTCGGTGGCAGGACGTGACGGTGTGGTGGTAGTCGACCAGGGCGCCATCAAGGGCTCGCGCCGCAGCAACCCCGCCACTTACACAGGCCTGCTCGAGCCCATCCGCAAGGCTTTCGCGAAGGCGAACAACGTGAAACCGGCGCTGTTCAGCTCCAACTCCGAAGGTGCCTGCCCTACCTGCAACGGCGCGGGCGTCATTTTCACCGAGCTCGGCGTGATGGCCACGGTCGAGTCCACGTGCGAGGACTGCGAGGGCCGGCGGTTCCAGGCGTCCGTGCTGGAATACACGCTGGGTGGCCGGAACATCTCCGAGGTGCTGGCCATGTCCATGACAGAGGCTGAGGTCTTCTTCAGCGAAGGGGAGGCCCGCACGCCCGCCGCCCACAAGATCCTGGACCGGCTCGTCGACGTCGGGCTCGGGTACCTGACGCTCGGCCAGCCGCTCACTACGTTGTCCGGCGGCGAACGGCAGCGCGTCAAGCTGGCCACGCAGATGGCCGAGAAGGGCGACGTCTACGTCCTTGACGAACCGACCACCGGCCTCCACCTCGCGGACGTCGAAAACCTCCTCGGCCTCCTTGACCGGCTTGTCGAGTCCGGCAAATCGGTCATCGTCATCGAGCACCACCAGGCGGTCATGGCGCACGCCGACTGGATCATCGACCTCGGCCCGGGCGCAGGGCACGACGGCGGCAAGATCGTTTTCGAGGGCACGCCCGCCGAGCTCGTGGCCGCCAAGTCCACGCTCACCGGCAAGCACCTCGCGGCTTACGTCGCCGGCTGACGCCGGTGCCCGGGAAGTTCGCCTACGGAAGTTCGCCTAGGCTTGAAGGACGCCAACCCCAAGGGAGCAGTGCACCTATGCGATCCATCCGCCGCCAGTTGCTGAGCGTTGTGCTCGGGACCTTCGTTTTCGTAGCCGCGGTGCTCGGATTCGCGGCCCCGGCCTCGGCCCACGATGCCGCCGAGTCCAGCAGCCCTGCGCAGGGCGCCACTGTGGCAACGGCGCCGGATCAGGTGTCCGTGACGTTCAACAAGAACCCGTTGGGCATCGGCGCACAGTTCTCCGTCAAGGATTCCGCCGGGGCTGAGTGGGCGGATGGCGCTGTTGAGATCGTGGACAACACGGCCACGCAAAAGCTCAAGGCCGGCGCTCGGGCCGGAACCTACACGGTGGCCTGGCGCGTCGTCAGTTCGGATTCCCACCCGATCGAGGGGACCTTCGGCTTCACGGCGACCGCCGCTGCGGCGGGAGCCGCGCCCTCGGGAACATCGGCGGCGGGAGCATCGCCGTCGGCCGCTATTCCCACGATGGGAACCGCTCAGCCGGGAACCGTGGCATCTCCGGCCGCGGCCGAAGGCGCGTCCGAACCGTTCCCCTGGAGCCTGGTGATCTTTGCCGCAGTGGCCGTGGGGCTGCTGGTGGCCATCGGTATCCTCGCGAAGCGCCGCCTCACCGCAGGCGGCGAAGACGACGAAACCGAAGAGGCCTAGACGGCGGCGACGCTTTCCGGGTGGACCGTGGCTGAAATGGCCTGACCCACGGTCTTCGCCTGACGCAGCACTTCCTTGGGTGAGGGCGTGATGAGCTCGCCTACTCCCACGAGGTAGATGCCGATCTGCCGCATGGCTGCCACCAGGTTCCGGCCAACCGTGATCCCGAAGTCGCTGAGCATACGCCGCAGCTGGCTATGCGCGCACCGGGTCAGCACAATGTTATCTGCCAGCAGGATTCCGTTGGGCGTGTGGACTTCCCACTGGCCGGACGGGGACCCCGCGGCTGTTCCCGTACTGTTTCCACCTGGTGCGCCGCCCACCATGGTCAGCTGAACCGCCCGGGTGGTGTTGCGGACATCCATGTGGTGGCTGGCGGCGTAGTTGCGCAGGTGGCGGAGGATCTCGTTGCGTTCCCGGAGGGAATCGGAGTCTGCTGCGTCGCAGCGCTGCAGCGAAGCAGTGTTGGCCGGTTGTCCGGCGCCGAGGATGTCGAGCCCGTCCACCACAATGGCGTCCACGCCGCGCCGGCGCAGTTCTGCGCCAACAGCCAGGCCTGAGAGCCCCGTGCCGATGATCACCGTGGTGGTCCGTTCGGTCCCGCCATTCACAGGCATGCTTGACACTACAGTTTTCCTCCTTCAAAGGTTTCCGGATGCAGGCAGCGTCGCCCCGCATGCGTTCCGTTACCCCCAAAGTCCGGCCGCAGCACCGGCCCGGGACGCTCCTGGAATTGGGCGTCGGCGGACCGGCAGTGCCTCGAAGACTACAGAACATTCAGGGCCGTGGATAGCCCAAACACAAACATTCTTCTCCGCGATGAATCTGCGATGAATACGCTTTCCTCTCCGTTCGCCGTGGGCTGTGGATAACCGGCCATCCGGTGGCCCGGGGCCGCTTGCTAAGTGTCCGCGGACCGAGAATAGTGAGAACCGGAAGCAGGGTTCTCCAGCCCGTCGGGGCCCACATCGCGGCCGGTGCGGGCAGAGGGCGCCGCGTCTGGCAGAATAGCCGCAACATAAGGCAGTATCGCGAGGAGGCGGCCCCATGGGCGCACATGAGTTGCATCCGGATCCGGAACAGGACAGGGCCGGAAATTCGGCTTCTCCAGTAGGGATTGTTGTCGGCGTGGATGGGTCCGACCACGGCCAGTGCGCTTTGGTGTGGGCAGCCCGGGAAGCCGAGCGCCGCCGTCGTCCGTTGCATATTGTCACCGCGTATTCAGTACCGATCTTTGCGGCGTCCGGGCTGGACGGCGGGTACGCCACCGTGGATGATTCCGTGATCCGCGAGGGCGCTGAAGCGATCGTCAAGCAGGCGCTGGAGAAGGTTTCCGGCTACAACATCGAGGTTGACGGCTCCGTGGAGAACGGGGACGCCTCGGGTGTGCTCCTGGAAATGTCCGAGACAGCTGATCTGTTGGTGTTCGGCACCCGGGGCCGTGGCGGATTTGTGGGACGCCTGCTGGGCTCGGTGAGCAGCGCCCTGCCGGCACACGCCAAGTGCCCCACGGTCACCGTGCCGCTGGTGTGTTCGGACCGGCTGGGTGAAACCACCGAAGACAAGCGCATCAGGGCCGAACAGGCCAAGCCAGGGCACAAGCAGGTTGAAAACGTTGTAGTGGTGGGCGTGGACGGGTCCGAGCAGGCACGGATCGCCGTGTTGGAGGCTGCCGACCAGGCTGAACGGCTCGGGGCAACCCTGCGCGTGATCTGTGCGGTGCCGCAGTTCAGTGGTTCCTTGGCCTGGGTTCCGGCCCCCATGGACCGGAAAGCCCTCTTCGATGACATCCGGATCCAACTGGACGCGGGGATGGCCTGGCTCAAGAGCCACTACCCGAAGCTTTCCGTGGAGTCTGAACTCCTGGACGGCTCGGCCGTGGACGTCCTTGTGGAGGCCAGCCGGCACGTGGAACTGGTAGTTGTGGGCACCCGGGGCCGTGGCGGATTCACCGGCATGCTCCTGGGCTCCACGTCCGGCGGCGTGCTGCACCACGCCAAGAGTCCGGTCCTGGTGGTTCCGGACCGCGACGATCCGCGGCTGGCGGACCGGGCGCAGTACGGACCGCTCCCCGGCGCAGCCTGACCCATCACCTTCGCAACAGGAGGCATAACATGCCTGGCATCGGCAACCCGCCTCCCATCCTCGGATTGGCGGCGGTCAGCGCAGCAATGGTTCCCCTCGTGGGTGGCAAAGCGGCCAACCTGGGGGAGTTGCTCAGCGCTGGCCTGCCCGTGCCCGACGGCTTCTGCCTCACCACAGAGGCCTACCGCGAGGCGACGGCGGACGGTTCCCCTGCGGGACAGGCCACCACCGTGGATACTCGTCGAAGCGGCGGCACGCTCGCCGAGGTCCACGCGGCCCTGAAAGCAACGCCCGACGGCGACCTCCCCGCCTTGGCTGCGCTGGCGTCCCGGGCACGGGACGTTATCCAAAACGCCGTTGTCCCCGCCGAGGTGGCGGCCGCCGTAGAGGCGGCCTACGCAGCCCTGGGTGACAACGTTCCGGTGGCAGTCCGGTCCTCGGCCACGGCAGAAGACCTTCCGTCGGCGAGCTTCGCCGGCCAGCAGGACACCTACCTCAATGTGGTGGGGCCGCCGCCGTCGTGGAAGCCGTGCGTAACTGTTGGGCCTCACTCTGGACGGACCGGGCGGTCAGCTACCGGGCAAGCCGGGGGATCGACCCGGCTGCGGTGGCGCTCGCCGTGGTGGTCCAGCGAATGGTGGACGCCACCGCCGCCGGTGTGCTCTTCACAGCCAACCCGCTGACGGGCCGCCGGAAGCAGGCCGTGATCGATGCCAGCCCGGGGCTGGGCGAGGCTGTGGTGTCCGGGGCGGTGAACCCGGACCATTTCGTCGTGGACCCGCTCACCGGGCGGGTGTTGGAACGCCGGCTTGGGGACAAACGCATCGCGATCCGGTCCATCCCCGGCGGCGGCACCAGGACGCTGGCGCTCAGCAACGGCGGGGCAGCGGCCTGCCTGACGGACAAGCAGGCTGCCGAACTGGCAGCCCTTGGTCACCAGGTGGAGGGTCATTTTGGCTCGCCGCAGGACATTGAATGGGCCATCGCCGGCGACGGCCGCCTCTGGCTGACCCAGTCGCGGCCCATCACCACGCTGTTCCCGGTCCCGCAGCGGGCCGCCCGAGTAGGCACTGCCGCCGGCGGCGAGGGCACGCGCGTTTACCTTTGCTTCAGCCTGGCACAGGGCCTGACCCGCCCCATCACACCCATGGGCCTGGCAGCCTTCCGCCTCATCGCCTCCTCGGTGGCCCGCGCAGCGAAATTCGATGTGCCCGAGCCGCGCAAGGGTCCGTCGCCGTACGCGGTGGCGGGCCAGCGCATCTACTTCGACCTGACCGCCGTGGCCCGCAGCACGACCGGCCGGCGGATTGTTCCCAAGGTCTTTGACGTGATGGAAGCACGCTCAGCCACGGTGCTGCGCCGGGTTTTCGAGGACCCGCGGTTTTCCGTGACCCGCCGGACGCCGCTGGGCTTGCTGCGGCACGTTGTCCCGGCGGCGGTCCAAGCCGGCGTGCCGGAGACGCTGCTTCGGGCTGTGTTCCGCCCCGACGCGGCCCTCCGCAGGACCAACCGGCGCGCGCGCGAGTTCGCCGACTCACTCGAACCGCCCACCGGCCTCACCCCGCTGCAGCGCCTGGACCACGCCGAACACGTGCTCGGCACCTGCATCTTCTCGGTAGTGCCGTCCATCCTGCCGCTCCCAGCGCTCGGGTTCGCTGCCCTGGCGCTCGCCGGAAAACTGCTCGGCGGCGGCCGGTGGGAAGATCTGCAGACTGTGCTCCGCGGGCTGCCTAACAACGTCACCACCGAGATGGACCTGGAGTTGTGGCGCCTCGCCCAGGTGATTAAGAACGACGGCGGTTCCCGCGCCGCCGTGACGGACCGGAAACCCGCCGAGCTGGCCGAAGACTTCCGCACGGGCCAGCTGCCCGCCGTCCTGCAGTCCGGCCTGGCACGGTTCATGGGCCAGTACGGGCACCGCGCCGTGGCCGAGATCGATGTCGGCATGCCGCGCTGGTCCGATGACCCCACCCACATCCTGGGCGTCCTGGCCAACTATCTCCGGCTCGAGGGTTCCGCGCTGGCGCCGGATGCCCAGTTCAGCAATGCCGCAGAAGAGGCTGAAGCCTGCGTTGACCGCCTCGTCGCGGAGGCACACATCCGTGGGCGGCTGCGCGGGACGGTGGTCCGGGCCGCACTGCGGCGGGCCAGGCTATTCGCCGGATTGCGCGAGCTGCCCAAGTACCAGCTGGTGGTGGGCCTCGCCGAAGTACGGAAGCAACTCGCCTTGGCCGGTGCGGCGCTGGCCGAGGCCGGGGTGGTCGCCGAGGCGGATGACATCTTCTTCCTCGACCTGGACGAAGCCAGGGCTGGCCTCAAGTCCGGAACGCGGGTAGCCGACCTCCGCGACCTGGTGGCGCAGCGGCGCGCGGAGTACGCCCTGGAACTTGACCGGCGCCATATACCCCGCGTGCTCCTGTCGGACGGCACGGAGCCGGAAGCCATACCATCGGGCGACGCTGGCGCGGCATCCACGGTGCCGGGGGCCCTGAGCGGGAGTCCGGCGTCGGCCGGTGTTGTCACGGCAACTGCCCGCGTGATCCTCGACCCCGTGGGCGCGCACCTGGAACCGGGAGAAATCCTGGTGGCGCCGTCCACGGACCCCGGCTGGACACCGTTGTTCCTCACCGCGGGAGGACTGGTGATGGAGATGGGCGGACCCAATTCCCACGGCGCCGTGGTGGCCCGGGAGTACGGCATCCCGGCGGTGGTGGGCGTCCCGGACGCCACCCTTCGGCTCTCCACCGGGCAGCAAATAACGGTCGACGGCGGCGCCGGAACCGTGGTGCCTTCGTAGCCAGAGAACCCTCGGCGCGGCTTTCAGATGAGGCGTGTGCGCGGCGGTCACGAGGCGTAACCTGAAGTATGGGCTCCAAGGATGAAGCGGGGCTGGCATGAACCGCGCATGGCTGCGATGGGTGCCTGCCGCAGCTGTACCTGCAGTGATCGCCGCCGGCGTGCTGGTGGGATCCATTCCGGCGCGGGCCGGCGATCCGTTGCCGCAAAAGTCTCCGGCTGAGGTCCTGACCTTCCTGGGCCAGCACAGCACCCGGTCGTTCTCCGGAACAGTCGAGCAATCCGCCGAGCTCGGCCTGCCCGAACTGCCCGCTGTGGGTCCCACGTCCGGACCGGTCTCGGCTGGTGGCGCCGCCTCGATCCTGGAGTTCCTGGCCGGTGAGCACACCGCCCGGATATTTACGGATGGGCCAACGAAGATGCGGGTCCAGGTGATGGACCGGCTGGCTGAACGGGACGTCATCCGGCGGGACGGCGACGTGTGGTTCTACAACTCCAAAGACAACAGCGCCGCCCACCTGGCCTTGCCGGCATTCGCCAGCGACCTGCCGCTGCCGGTCCGTGGAGCTCCCGCGGTCCCTGAAGTTCCCGCTGTGCCCGGTCCGGAACTGCCCGGCGACCTGCCGTTGCCCGTTCCGTCCATGCCCATCCTGCCCGGCCCACCTGTACTGCCCACCCCCGAGGACCTGGCCCGGAAGTTCCTCGCAGCGGTGGACAGCTCGACCGAAGTGACTGTGGGCCCTGATATCGAAGTTGCCGGCCGGTCCGCGTACAGCCTTGCACTGGCGCCGAGGACGGAGGGGACTTTGGTTGAGAAAGTTGCCATCGCAGTCGACGGCGAGACAGGAATGCCGTTGCGGGTGTCGGTGATGGCACGCGGCCAGGCAGAACCGGCGTTCGAGGCTGGCTTCACCAGCCTGTCTTTGGTGGCCCCGGACGACTCGGTGTTTACTTTCGTTGCCCCGCCAGGCACCACGGTCAAGGAGCTGCAGGTACCACCGCTTCCGCTCCAGCCCGGCATGCCGCCCCTCCCGCCCAGCCCCGGAGGGGTTACTCCCGGCGTTGTACCGGACGGGGGACCGGACCAGCCCGCCCCGGACCAGGTTCCTGCCCCGGATAAGCCCCCTGTGCCGGACCAGCCCGCCCCGGATAAGATTCCCGGCAGCGACGCCAGCCTGCGGCACCGCGATGCACCGCGGCCAACGGTGACCGGCAAGGGCTGGGAGACCGTGATCGGGTTCCCCGCCGCGCCCGGCGGGCAAGCGGCTGCCTGGACTGAATCCCTGCTGAAGGATCCGCTCCTGTCCCAGGCCGCCGTCGTCGTGCCCGGCGGACGGCTCCTGTCCACGGCACTGGTCAACGTCCTGCTGACCGACGACGGCAGGATCTTCGTGGGGATGGTCCCGGCGGAGCGGCTGCAGGCCGCCGCCGGCGCAGCGTGACCGCGGCCGGGGAGGGTGCCGGGAGCGGGACAGCCGGGCTGACCATCGAGACCCAAGGCCTGACCAAGCGTTTCGGCCACCAGCTGGCGGTCGACAACGTGGCCCTCGCCGTGCCCCACGGTGCCGTGTTCGGATTCCTTGGCCCCAACGGTTCCGGCAAGACCACTACCATCCGGATGCTGCTGGGCCTTGCCGCGGCGTCGGCCGGAACCGTCAGGGTCCTGGGCCTGCCGATGCCGCAGCGCCTGCACGAGGTCCTGCCGCGGGTTGGCGCCCTGGTGGAGGGGCCGGCGTTTTATCCGTTCCTTTCCGGCACCGCCAACCTGCACCGGCTGGACGCCGCCGGCCGGCATGCGGCGCCCGCTACCCGGACCGCCCGCGTTGCTGCCGCGCTTGAGCGGGTGGGTCTCTCACACGCCGCCGGCAAGCGGGTCCACGCCTACTCCCTGGGCATGAAGCAGCGGCTGGGGATCGCCAACGCGCTGCTGTCGCCGCGGGAACTGCTGGTGCTTGATGAGCCCACCAACGGATTGGACCCGCAGGGAACACGGGAAGTGCGGAGCCTGGTGCGGTCACTGGCCGCCGACGGCGCCACCGTCTTTGTCTCCAGCCACCTCCTCGCCGAGGTGGAACAGATCTGCACGCACGCGGCCATCATGAGCGCCGGACGGCTGGTGGCCCAGGGGCCGCTGGCGGAGCTCCGCCAGGCCGGCGAGACGCGGATCCGCCTGTTAACGCCCGACGCCGGGACAGCCAGTGAGGTCCTGCTGCGGTTGGGCATGTCCCCGGGAACCGGAACGCCTGAACCGGACGGGGACGTGCTGACCGCCGTCGCGGCTGCGTCCCGGTTGGAGGCGCCGGAGGACATTGTGGCGGAGCTCGTGGCGGCCGGGGTTCGGGTCCGGGGTTTTTCCGTGGAACGGGAGAGCCTGGAGGAGCGCTTTGTTGCGCTGACGGGGGAGGGGTTCGACATTGCCCAATAGTGCTTCTGAGACCGGCAGTGCTCCGGCAGCCGGGAGTCTTCCTGCAGCCAAAAGTGGTTCTGACGCCCGCAGTGGTTCCGATGCCAGCCGTGCTTCAAGTGCGCCGTCGAGCCTGTCGCTGCTGGCGTCAGAGCTAAAGACGCTTTTCCGGCGCCGCCGGACCGCGGCCATGCTGGTGGCCCTTGCCGCGATACCGGTGCTGATCGCCCTCGCCGTCCGGCTTTCGTCATCCGTTCCTCCCGGGAGGGGACCGGCCTTCCTGGACCGGATCAGCCAAAACGGGCTGTTTGTGGCGGTCACGGCGATGCTGGTCTCCGTGCCGCTGTTCCTCCCCCTGACCATTGGCGTGGTGGCGGGCGATACCATCGCAGGCGAGGCGAGCCTGGGCACGCTGCGCTACCTGCTGGTAGCGCCGGCCGGGCGCGTGCGCCTGCTGCTGGTGAAGTACGCCGGAGCGCTGGCGTTCTGCATTGCCGCGCCCGTCACGGTTGCCGTGGCCGGCGCCGCGATCGGGGCGTCGCTGTTCCCCGTTGGGCCGGTGACGCTCCTGTCCGGCGACGTCGTCCAGCCCCCGGAGGCCGCGCTGCGCCTGGTCCTCATTGCTGCGTATCTTGCGGTGTCCCTGGCCGGACTCTCGGCGATCGGCCTCTTCCTGTCCACCCTGACGGTGGTCCCGGTGGGCGCGATGGCCGCCACGGTGGTGCTGTCGGTGGTCTCCCAGGTGCTGGACCAGTTGCCGCAGTTGGAATGGCTGCACCCTTGGCTGTTTACACACTACTGGTTCGGCTTCGCTGACGTCCTGCGGCAGCCGGTGCTGTGGGACTCTTTTGCCAGCAACGCGCTGCTGCAGGCGGGCTACGCGGCGGTGTTCGGGGCGCTCGCCTATGGCCGGTTTGTCACTAAGGACGTGCTGTCCTGAGCCTGGATGTCCTGCGCCTTGACCCCTGGCCGCGTCAGTAGCGGGCTGCGTAAGGGTGGAGCTGCATCCCGGCCATCCAGCTCAACTGGGTCACGCCGATGCCATCGTCCGAGTTCAGCGCCTGCACCACCTGGCCGTTCCCCAGGTAGATGGCCACGTGATAGAAGCCCGGGGCTGAGCCCCAGACCAGCAGGTCGCCGCGCCGTGCCTGGGAGATCGGAACGTGAACGGGGGCTGTCGCATACTGCTGCGCAGCCGTGCGCGGCAAGTACTTGCCCGCGGCGGCGAAGGCCGTTTGCACGAGGCCGGAGCAGTCGAAGCCGTTCGGGCCGGAGCCGCCGTATTGGTAGAAGTACGGCGCCCCCACCTTGGACATCGCCACGGAGATGGCAGCCTCGTTGGAACCGCCCGGCGACGGGGCTGGTGTGGGCTCGGGAGCCGGAGCTGGTGCTGGTGCTGGTGCTGGCGCGGGAGCGGGAGCGGGGGCAGGCGGGGAGCGGGGGCCGGCGCGGCCGACAGGTTCCCGCCGGCGGCCGGTCCGGCGGCGGGCCGGTCTGCTGCTTGCCCCGCCGCGGCCCGGTCAGCCGACGCGGTCAGTTCGGCGAGCCTGGCCTCCTCGCGCTGGCGGTCCAAGGCGTCGATGCGAGCTGATTCGAGGGCCACTGTAGTATTCCGCAGCTGTGCGAGTTGATCCACGAGGATAGTCCGCTGCGCCGCGGCTTCGGCTACGGCCTTGGCCTGGGTAGCGTTGGCTTGCTCGGCCTCTTCCTTGCGGGCTTCGGCCTTTTGGGCGGCGTCGTCAGCGGCCCGGTTGGCGGCGTCGGCGGCGGCCGTCAATGACTGCGCCGCGGACGCTGCGGATGCGGCCGATTCGAAGGCACGGCTCCGGCTGGCTGAAATGGCTTCCAGCGTCGCGGCCTGGTGCAAGGCTTCGGCGTTGCCGCTGACGAACGTGCCCAGCGTAGGGTTCAGCCCGCCGTTGCGGTAGAGGTCACCGGCGAGCTGGCCTACTGCTTTCGGGTCCTGTCCTGCTCGTGCGTCGCGGCGGTGGCCTTGGCAGTGGCCATTTCCGCCGCGGTCCTGCGGTCCTGGAGTTCCACGAGGGCTTCGCCGTAGGCGTTGTTGGCCTGCAGTGACAAGGCAAACGTGGCTTGCTGGGCGCTCGTGGCGTCTGCGAGGAGGCGTTCGATGATGGCGACCTGATCCGCCGTCGCGCGTTCACTCGCCTTGGCTGTGGCGATGTCCTCCGGGATGGGAAGCTCCGGCGACGCCGGGCGCTGGAGACTCGGAGCCTGCGGCAGCGGCGCTGCCTGGGCGGGGAGGGTCATGGTGCCGAAAAGTACGACGGCGGTGCACAGCACGGCGGCCTTCAGGCCGGATCCGGTCAAACCCATTCGCAGAACCTCGCACGCAGTAAGGCTGGGGGAGCGAGGTCTGGTGGCGGCACAAGGAGCCCCTCTGCTGATCTCCCAGCAGTCCGAGGCTACGTGAGCATGTGCACTTTGGCGACACTGGTCACATCAATAACATAAACAACAAGAGCACGATTCCGGCACATATGGACCCGGCGTGTCGTTTCGAGTCCGTGCGGACTCGGCCGCAACGGTCAGGCGTGCTGGCGCGATTCGTGCTCCGAGTGGCTGGCAGGCTCCAGCTGGAAAGTGCAGTGCTCCGTGTCAAAGTGGGAGCCCAGGCAGGTGGTGAGCTTGTCCAGGAGCTGGTCGGCACCGCGGGCATTAAGGACGCCGTCCTCCACCACCACGTGGGCCGAAAACACCGGCACGCCGGAGGTGATCGTCCAGATGTGGATGTCATGGACGTCAACCACTCCTTCAACGCTAAGGATGTGCTCGCGGATCATCTGCACCTCCACGCCTTTGGGGGTCGCCTCCAGCAGGACGTCCACCACATCGCGCAGCAGGCTCCAGGCCCGCGGCAGGATCATCAGGGCGATGAGCACGGAGGCGATGGTGTCGGCGGCCTGGTAGCCGGTGAACATGATGACCAGGGCAGCAACGATGACGGCAACTGAGCCCAGCAGGTCGCCGAGCACTTCAAGGTAGGCGCCCCGGACATTCAGGCTGTCCTGGTGTGCGCCGCGCAGGATCAGCAGCGAGACCAGGTTGGCCACCGCGCCCAGGATGGCGGCGAAGAGCATGATGTCGGTGTGGACCTCGGGCGCGGAGCCGATCCGTCGGATGGCCTCGGTGAAGATGACCACCGAGATGACAATCAGGATCAGCGCGTTGGCGAGGGCGGCCAGGACTTCGGCGCGCTGGTAGCCGTAGGTCCGCTGGTCGCTCGCCGGGCGTCCAGCGATCCAGGCAGCCAGGAGCGCGATGGTCACCCCTGCCGCATCGGAGAGCATGTGGCCCGCATCCGCCAGCAGGGCCAGAGAACCGGACAGCGCCGCGCCCACCACCTGGACAACCACCACCGTCAGGGTGATGGCCAGGACGGCGATGAGCCGTTTGCGGTGCCGGCCTGTCGCCGTGATCCCGTGCGTGTGGCTGTGGTCGTGTCCCATGCCTACAAGGCTAGTCCCAGCCGAGCTCGTGCAGCCGCCGGTCGTCGATGCCGAAGTGGTGGGCGATCTCGTGGACCACCGTCACAGCCACTTCCTGGATCACCTCGTCGCGGGACCCGCAGATGTCCAGGATGGGCTGGCGGAAAATGGTGATCCGGTCCGGCAGCGAACCGGCATCCCACCATGAATCCCGCTCCGTCAAGGGAACACCCTCGTAAAGGCCCAGCAGAACGGTGTCCGGATCTTCGCCCGGGCCTGGCACGTAGTCGTCCTCGACAAACACCGCCACGTTGTCCATGGCCGCCGCAAGCTTGGCAGGGATCAGGCCGAGGGCATCCGTGACGGCGGCTTCGAAATCGTCAGCGGACATCTCAAACGGACCGGACTCTTGCGGGCCATCCGGGATGATGGGCAGGCCGGGCGGCAGGTTGGCGGGCATAAGCAGACTCTAGTCCGCAGCGGGGTTGGAGCGCATACTGAACCCGTCCCTTTACTGTCCTGAGGAGCCGGATGTCTGTCCGCCATCGCCTTTTTGCCGCCACTTACGACACGTTGTCGGCCTCTGTGGAGCGCCGGGAGCTCGCGCCTCGCCGTGCGCGGCTGCTTTCCGGGCTGACCGGAACCGTGGTGGACGTCGGCGCAGGCACCGGGGCCAACGTGCGGCACTTCCGCCACGCTGAGCGGGTAATCCTCGTGGAACCGGACCGCTACATGCGGGCCAGATTGAGCAAACGTCTGGGGGAGTCCTCGGTTCCCGTGGAGGTATACGACGCCGATGCGGAGCACCTGCCGCTGCCGGACGGCACAGCTGACGCCGTCGTGTTCACCCTGGTTCTTTGCTCGGTGCCGGATCAGCGGCTTGCCCTGATGGAGGCCCGCAGAGTGCTCAAACCCGGCGGGACCCTCGCGGTGCTCGAACATGTCCGCGGACAGGGCCGGGCCGCCCGCTGGCAGGACAGGCTGGACGGTTTGTGGGGCCGTTGCGTGGCGCCCGGGTGCCACCTCAACCGGAACACGGTGGCATCCATCGGCGAAGCAGGGTTCGAGTTCACGGAAGTCAGCAGGTTGGAGGCCCCGGCGGTTGCCCTGGCCACGCCGATCATCGCGGGGACGGCAGTGCCGCGGCCGGCGGTTCGCTGAGCTCAGCCCAGCCCAGCATTCACTACCAGCTCGACTGAACGGAGCCCCTACCGGGACCTGCGGCGCGTCAGGCCCACACCCACCAGGCAGACCAGCCCGCCCACGAGGCCCAGCGCGGCGGGGACTTCGCTGAGGAGCAGCCAGGAGATCAGGATGGTGGTGCCCGGCACCAGGTATGTGGTGGCCGCCAGTTTCCCGGCGTCAATCAGGGACAGTGCGTACGCCCAGGTGGTGAAGGCGATGGCGGTGGGGAAGATGCCCAGATACACCAGTCCCAGGGTCGCCGGCAGCGGTGCCGACTGCAGCTCGGACACCAGCTGGCCACTGAAGGGAAGGCAGCAGACAGCCCCCACCATGATGCCGAACCAGGTGGCCTGGGCCGCCGGGAACTTCCGCAACACCGGCTTCTGGATGATGACGCTGACGGCGGCGAGCACAGCGGCGAGGAGGCAGAGCAGCACGCCCGCCACATCCGCCGTCGAACGTTCCCCGGAACCTGAGCCGGATCCGAGCGCGATCAGCGCAACCCCGCTGAACGCCACCAGGCTCCCGATAATCAGCCAGCGCGGGAAGCCCTCCTTTAGGAAGAATCCGGCCATAATGGCAACCAGGATGGGGTTGACGTTGATCAGCAAGGCGGCGGTCCCGGCGTCGAGCAGGTGTTCCGCCGCGTTCAGGGCCACGTTGTAGCCGCCGAACCACATCACGCCGTACCCCAGGATGGGCCACCATTCGCGGCCCCGCGGCAACAGCTTGCTTTTGGCCAGCTGCGGTAGCACCAGTGCGCCGAGCACGACGGCGGCAACCGCCAGCCTGCCCAGGGTCAGGGAGCCGGGGGAGAAGGTGGGGCCGATGGCCCGGATCCCCACGAACGCCGAGGCCCACAACACCACGGTGACCACCACGGCAGCGACGCCGAGGGCGTTGGAACGGCCAGGCGGTGGGCGAAGCGCCGTTGATGTTGCTGCGCGGGAAGCCGATGTTGCTGCCCTGGCGGGGGTGTTTGAAGCCATGCTGCCAATCTATCCCCGCGGCAACGCCGGCAGCTGGCGGGAATCGGTCACGTCTAGTCGAGTTTCTGCCAATCCCGGGCCGACCACTCCAACAGCCGCTCCAGGGGCCAGGTGGTAACGATGCGCTCCGCGGGTACGTTGTTGTGCGCGGCACGGGCCGCCCCGTACTGGAGGAAATCGAGCTGGCCCGGAGCGTGGGCGTCGCTGTCGATCGAAAACAGGCAGCCGGCGTCGAGGGCCAGCTGGATCAGGTCGTCCGGCGGGTCCTGCCGCTCGGGGCGCGAGTTGATCTCCACGGCCACATTGTTTTCGGCGCAGGCGGCGAACACCTTCATGGCGTCGAAGTCCGATTGCGGGCGCGTGCCACGGGATCCCTCCACCAGGCGTCCCGTGCAGTGGCCCAGCACATTGGTCCGGGGGTTCTGGATGCCGTGGAGCATCCGCTGGGTCATGGTGGCGCGGTCCGCCCGAAGCTTCGAATGGACGCTGGCCACCACAATATCCAGCCGGGCCAGCATCTCCGGCGACTGGTCCAGTTCGCCGGATTCCAGGATGTCCACCTCGATGCCGGTCAGGAGCCGGAATCCGTCCTCGTCGCCGTCAACTGCGGAGGCGGCATTGATCGCGGCCACAACGTCAAGCTGTTCAGTCAGGCGCTCGGCGCTGAGCCCGTTGGCGATGGTCAGGTTGGGGAGTGGTCTGTCAGTGCCAGGTACTCGCGGCCCAGCAGGCGGGCGGCGTCTGCCATGAGCTGGATGGGGGAGCCGCCGTCGGACCAGTCGCTATGGCTGTGGAGATCGCCCCGGAGTGCTGCGTGAAGCTCGGCCCCACCGTCCGCCAGAGGCGCCCCGCTGCGCTGGCGAAGATCCTCAAGGTACTCGGGCACCTCGCCGTCCACGGCCTGCCGGACCACCTGGTAAGTCCTGTCGCCGATGCCCTTCATGCTCTTGAGCCTGCCGTCCCGGGCGCGGGCTGCCACCTCGGAAGGGTCAAGCCCGGCGATGATCCCGGCCGCCTTCCGGAATGCCTGGACCTTGAACGTGGCAGCGCGTTCCCGTTCCAACCAGAAAGCAATTTCATTGAGCGCGGCGACGGCATCCATCTGTCCATCTTCGCGTGTTCCGGCCGCTTGGGTCAGGTGTTGCTGGGCCGATTTTGAGTTATTCCCGCCAAGGCCCTATAGTTTTAGAGTCCAGTTCGGAGCAACTGCAAACGACAAGACTGAGAGCCACGGCTCGAAGCCTTTTATTTTGTGCCGAACGGGTTCTGGCCCCCATCGTCTAGCGGCCTAGGACACCGCCCTTTCACGGCGGCGGCACGGGTTCGAATCCCGTTGGGGGTACGCAAGGAACTGGTCTGGCAGGCTGAAAACGTCTGGTAAGCTGGAAGCCTTGAAAAAAGCGGTAGCGATGCCGCGAAGCAAGAAAATCAAGGCCCTGTAGCGCAGTTGGTTAGCGCGCCGCCCTGTCACGGCGGAGGTCGCGGGTTCAAGTCCCGTCAGGGTCGCTCTGATTGCCGGAAGAAATTCCGGCGGTCAAGGTGACATGTCACCTAGGCTCTGTAGCTCAGTTGGTAGAGCGTTCGACTGAAAATCGAAAGGTCACCGGATCGACGCCGGTCGGAGCCACCACTGGGAAGCATCAGTTCTTCGGAACTGGTGCTTTTCTTCTTTGACCGGCGCATCGGCCGCGACGTCCTGCGACACGCAAACGGGCCTGCGACACGCAAAAGCTCCCAGGACGCGCGATACGGGTGTCGCCAGGCCATTTCCGTGTCGGTGAGGAAAGTGCGCGTCGTGGAAGCGGTCCACGCCGGGGCCTGGCCGGCCGCCCAGTTGCGCTTACGGCCGGCACTCATTCCGGAACACCTTCGAAAATTCCGTTGACAGGTCCCATGTAACGCGCGTAACCTAAATCACACGCAGCATGTAACGCGCGTTACTAAATGAATCCGGCCGGTCACCAGACAGGCCCCACGCAGAAGTTCCGGAGCATTCAATGGCGAACAGCAACCCACCCGCACCTGCCGCGAAGAGGCGCGCAGCAGGTACGACGGCGGCAGCCCCCGCGCAGCGTGGCGTCACCATGGCGGATGTGGCCAAGCACGCCGGGGTATCCCGCACCGCTGTGTCCTTCGTCCTCAGCAACCGGGAGCACGCCAACGTCTCGCAGGACACCAAGCACCGCATCCTTGAGGCGGTCCAAACACTCGGCTACCGTCCCAACGCGGGCGCCCGGGCCCTGGCCTCCCAGCGAAGCGACTGGTACGGCATTGTCACGGAGATTGTCACGGCACCGTTTGCCGTGGACATCATCAAGGGCGCACAGGACCAGGCCTGGCTGTCACGCCGGTTCTTGCTCATCGCGCCCTCCGACCAGGCCGATGCCGTAGGACCCAACCAGGGTATGGAGGATGCAGCCTTTGAAAAGCTGCTGGAGCAGAGGGTGGAAGGACTTCTGTACGCAGCCACGTTCCACCGGGCCGTGCACGTTCCGGAAAGCGCCCACGAGGTGCCCACTGTCCTGATCAACTGCTTCGACGCGGACGGGAAGCTTCCCTCGATCGTCCCGGACGAGCGCGCCGGCGGCCGCGTCGCCGTCGAACGTTTGCTCCAGGCTGGCCACTCCAGAATCGGTGTCATCAACCTGGATCCGAACATCCCCGCCGCCGTCGGACGACTGGAGGGGTGCCGTGAAGCACTCGCCGAAGCAGGGCTGGAACTGGACCCTGATCTTCTAGTCGCGGGATACGCGACGGCGGACGGCGGCTACGAGGCAGCCTGCCAAATTCTTGATAGATATCCCGCTGGGGAAGGCAGGCCAACGGCCCTGTTCTGCCTCAACGACCGGATGGCCATGGGCGCTTACGACGCCATCAAGGAGCGCGGGCTCGCCATCCCCCAAGACATCGCCGTGATCGGCTTCGACAACCAGGAACTCATTGCGGCCTACCTCAGGCCAAAACTGACCACGGTTGCGTTGCCCTTCGAGGAGATGGGTGCGCTGGGTGTCCAGACACTCGCAAGCCTTACAGCAGGACAGCCGATCACCGCCCATCAGCAAATGGTCGACTGTCCGCTGCTAGAACGCTTTTCAGTCTGACGGCAAATCATTACCTGAAAAGCAAACCCCAACCACACCTTCACCTTCAGCGATGAAGAGAGGAAAGAGATACCCATCATGACACAACAGCGATTCTTCAGGGCTGCCCGAATCACGGCGGCCGGCCTGGCCGTGGGAGCCCTCCTGCTCACCGGCTGCTCAGCCAACCAGGGCACAACAGGTGCAACCGGCGCCTCAGCCGAGAGCGCATTCCTGACCATTCCCCGCGAGGACATGGGCACGTTCGTCCAGAACTTCAACCCCTTCGCACCCACGGTGAACCCCATGGTGCAGCAGTCGATCTACGAGTCCCTTCTGATCTTCAACCCGGCAAAGGGGGACACAACGCCGTGGCTCGCCACTGAGTGGCAGGCGGCAGCCGACGGCAAGTCCATCACCTTCACCCTCCGCGATGGAGTGAAGTGGTCGGATGGAAAGCCGTTCGTCGCAGAAGACGTCGCTTACACGTTCGAACTGCAGAAGAAGATCAAGGGCGGCTTTGAATACCTCGAAACGGTGACCACCGACGGCGCCAACAAGGTCACCTTCAACTTCAACAAGCCCTGGTCGCCGGCCCTGTACGACCTCGGCCAGCTCACCATCCTGCCCAAACACATCTGGTCCGCGATTGCGGACCCGGGCAAGGACACCAACGCCACGCCGGTGGGCACCGGCCCGTACACCGAGGTGGACAGCTTCCAGGCCCAGTCGTTCGTGCTGAAGAAGAACCCCAACTACTGGCAGCCGGAAAAGCAGAAGATCGCCGGCATCAAGATGCTTGCCTTCGCCGGGAACGACGGCGCCAACCTCGCCGCCGCGAACGGCGACGTCGACTGGGCGCCGCAGTACATTCCGAACATTGAAAAGACCTTCGTCTCCAAGGACAAGGAACACCGCCAGTACTGGTTCCCGGCCACGGGCGCGACCATCAACTGGCAACTCAACACCACCAAGGCACCCTTCAACGACGTCGACGTCCGCAAGGCACTCAGCATGGCAGTGGACCGCGACCAGGTGACCAAGATCGGCATGAGCGGCTACGCAAAGCCGGCCGACTGCACGGGCCTGTCCGGCAACTATGAAAAGTGGAAGAACGCCACCGTCAAGGACAACTGCACGTGGACCAAACTGGACGTGGACGCTGCGAACCAGCTGCTGGACAAGGCCGGCTTTGCCAAGGGAACCGACGGCAAGCGCACCCTGAAGGACGGCAAGCCTTTTGAGTTCAAGATCTCCGTGGGCGCTTCATCATCCGACTGGCTTTCCGTGGCCAACGTGATTTCCCAGAACCTCGCCGAAGTCGGCGTGACGGCCAAGGTTGACTCCCCGGACTGGGCGGCAGTTGTAGCCGGCTACGAGACGGGCGACTTCGATTCGGGCATCGTCTGGAGCGCCAACGACCCCAGCCCGTACAAGTACTTCAACAACGCAATGGGCACCGCATCGGTCAAGCCGGTGGGGACCAAGACGTTCGACAACTACCACCGCTTCGGGGACGCCAAGGCAGATGCGCTGCTCGCCGAGTTCGCCGCGGAAGCCGACGAGTCCAAGCAGCAGGACATCGCCGACAAACTCCAGGAAGAATACAACGACGCCGCGCCCGTGGTGCCGCTGTTCTCCGGCCCGGAATGGGGCGCCTTCAATGACACCCGGTTCACCGGCTGGCCCACGGAGGACAATCCCTACGCGACCCTCTCGGTGAAGTCGCCCACCACCGTCCTGGTCCTGACGACGCTGGAACCGCGCAAGTAGCGCGTCGCCACCCTTTCTACTGGCGGGCCCGCGCCTCTTCCAATGGGGCGCGGGTCCGCCACCCAAAAAAACTTTCCGCAATTCCCGAATGGAGGGAAACCGTGCGCTTTATCCTGCGCCGCCTGGGTTTCTACCTGATTGCCTTCTGGGTGTCCATCACCCTGAATTTCCTGCTTCCGCGCTTTATGCCCGGCGACCCCGTCTCCCGGATGTTCGCCCGCAACCAGGACCGGATGCAGCCCGAGCAGATCGAGCAGCTGCGCAAACTGCTCGGCGTGGACGACCGGCCGCTCTGGGAGCAGTACTTCGGCTACCTCCACAACATGCTGACCGGCCAGATGGGCGTTTCCATGTCCCGCTTCCCCGCTCCCGTCACGGAAGTGATCGGATCGCAGGTGGGCTGGACGCTCCTGCTGGGCGGGACCGCACTGGTGATCGCCGCCGTCGTGGGTAACCTGTTGGGAATCCTGGCAGCCTGGCGCCGCGGCGGCGCCGTTGACTCGGCGCTCCCACCGCTGCTGATCTTCATCGGCTCCTTCCCCTACTTCTGGCTCGCCATGGGCGCCCTCTACCTGTTCGGCGTCACGCTGGGCTGGTTCCCCATCCGGCACGCCTTCAGCGACACCATCGTGCCCAGCTTCAGCTGGGAGTTCGTGTCCGACGTCGGCATGCACCTGGTGCTGCCGGCCCTCACCATCGTGCTGGTTTCGATCGGCGGCTGGATGCTGGGAATGCGCAACACGATGATCGCCACCAACGCCGAGGACTACATCACCATGGCCGAGGCTAAGGGCCTGCGCCCGGGCCGGATCATGTTCCGCTACGCCGCCCGCAATGCCATGCTGCCGTCCGTGACCGCCTTCGGCATGAGCCTGGGGTTTGTGGTGGGCGGTGCGTTGCTGACCGAGGTGGTGTTCGCTTACCCGGGCGTCGGCTACCAGCTGCTGGCCGCCGTGCAAGGACTCGATTATCCACTCATGCAGGGCCTGTTCCTGACCATCACGGCCGCCGTGCTGCTGGCCAACTTCCTGGTGGACATCCTCTACGTCCGCCTCGACCCGCGCGTGCGCAGCAACTAGGACTGATCATGACCACTTCCATCGCAAACACCGCTTCCAGCCTTCCCGGCGAGACCCGCGCGGCAGATCCGCTCACCGGCAAAACGCCCGACGGCGGTACCGGGCTTCCGCCCGCGGTTTCCGTCCGGCAATCCAACCGGAGTCTCCTCCACGGGCTGCTGACCAACAAGAAAGCCATGACCGGCGCGGCCATCCTGTTCGTTTTCATCGCGCTGGCGCTCCTGGCGCCGGTTCTCTATCCGGACAACCCGTCCAAGATCACCGGCATGGCGTCACAGGAGCCCGACGCCGAATACTGGCTGGGCACCACGGCCAAGGGCCAGGACGTCCTGGCCCTGACCATCCACGGTTCCCGCAGCTCCCTGTTTGTGGGCCTGACCGTGGGGTTCGCCTCTACGTTCATCGGCATCCTGGTGGGCCTCGCCTCGGCCTATTTCGGCAAGTTCATCGACGAGGCACTGTCCCTTACCACCAATGTCTTCCTGCTGCTGCCGGGCCTGCCGCTGCTGGTGATCCTGGCCGCATTCCTGCCGCCCGGCCTTGGCACCGTGATCCTGGTCCTGGTGGTCACCGGCTGGGCCGGCTCCGCCCGGGTGCTGCGCTCGCAGGCGCTTTCCATCCGGTCCAAGGACTTCGTGGCCGCAGCCGTGGTCACCGGCGAACGGCCGCTCAGGATCATGTTCGGCGAAATCCTGCCGAACATGGCTTCCATTGTGATGGGCACGCTGCTGGCCTGCATCATCTACGGCATCGGCGCGCAGGCCGGCCTGGAGTTCCTGGGCCTGGGCGATGTCAGCACGGTCTCCTGGGGCAACAACCTCTACTGGGCCGGCAACGAAGGTGCACTGCTGACCGGCAGCTGGTGGGTCTTTGTCCCCTCCGGCCTGTGCATCGCGCTAGTGGCTTTCTCGCTGGCGCTGATCAATTACGCCGTGGACGAGGTCACTAACCCGCGGTTGCGCAAAATCAAGAAACCGAATCCTGTCCCCACCGGAAAGCGAGCAGCGGCATGACCGTTTCCCAGACCTCCCTCGGCTCGCACCTGCCCGTCCTGGAGATCAAGGACCTCACCGTGAAGTACCGCGGTGACACCCGGTCCACCACCGCCGTCGACCGTGTCTCCTTCAGCATCGGCGCCGGCGAGATCTTCGGCCTGGCCGGTGAATCCGGCTGCGGCAAATCCACCATCGCGAACGCCATCATGCGGCTGCTGCGCGACCCCGCGGAGATCGCCGGCGGCAGCATCCGCTTCGGCGGCAGCGACGTCCTGGCGCTGGGCAAGGAGGAGCTCCGCCGGTTCCGCTGGCAGGACGTGGCCATGGTTTTCCAGTCGGCCATGAACTCCCTCAACCCGGTGATGACCATCGGCGACCAGATCGTCGACATCTTCACCACGCATGCCGGCTACTCCCGCAAGGAGTCCCTGCGAAGGGCCGCCGAACTGCTGGAACTGGTCCGGATCGATCCCGCCCGGCTGAAGTCCTACCCGCACCAACTGTCCGGCGGCATGCGCCAGCGCGCGGTCATCGCCATGGCCGTGGCGCTGAAGCCCTCGCTCCTGATCCTCGACGAGCCCACCACCGCCCTGGATGTGGTGGTGCAGCAGGAAATCATGGCCCAGATCAAGGACCTGCAGCACCAGTTGGGTTTCTCCGTCCTCTTCATCACGCATGACATGTCCCTCATGGTGGAACTCTCGCACCGGATGGCGGTGATGTACGGCGGCAGGATCGTGGAAACGGCCAAGTCCAGGGACATCCATACCGCCCCGCGCCACCCGTACACGCAGGCGCTGATGGGAGCGTTCCCACCATTGACAGGGCCGCGCGTGCCGCTCACCGGTCTGGCCGACGGTGTGAAGTTCAGCAACATCGCCGACCTCCGGGAAGCGGCTCCCGGGCATTTTGTGGCACCGGTTTCACCGGACCAGATTCCCCAGGCCCAGGTTGCCCTGGAAGGAGCCCACCCATGAGCAAGCACAGCGACTCGCAGGATCTGGCAGCCCCGGTCCTTGAAGCACCGGCCCTTGAGGTACGGGGCCTGGTCAAGGATTTCCACAGCGGCGGCCTGTTCTCCCAGTCAAAGGTGCGGGCCCTCGGCGGGGTGGACCTGAGCATCGGCCGGGGCGAAATCGTGGCCCTCGTCGGCGAGTCGGGCTCCGGGAAGAGCACCCTCGCCCGCTGCATTGCGCGGCTGGAACGGCCCACCGCAGGCCAGATCCTGCTGGACGGCACCGACGTCCTGAAACGGGACCGGTTCCAGGCATCCAGGGAATACCGGGCACAGGTGCAAATGGTGTTCCAGGACCCCTTCGGCTCCCTGAACCCGGTCCACCGGATCGAACACTTCCTGACGCGTTCCCTCACGCTGCACGGAAAAGCCGGGACCCCGGACCAGCTGCGGACCAGGCTGGATGAATTGATGACCACCGTGGGACTCACTCCGGACATGCTCAATTCCTACCCGCATGAGCTCTCCGGCGGCCAGCGCCAGCGCGTGGCCATCGCCCGGGCGCTGGCCGTGGAACCCGAGGTGATCCTGGCCGATGAGCCCACTTCCATGCTGGATGTCTCGGTCCGGATCGGCATCCTCAACCTGCTGCGCGCGCTCCGGGACGGGAAGGGCATCTCCATGCTCTACATCACCCACGACCTTGCCTCGGCGCGCTACCTCGCGGACCGCATCGCCGTCATGTTTGCCGGCGAACTCGTGGAGGAGGGTGAATCACTTGATCTCCTGGCGAATCCGGCCCACCCCTACACCCGGCTGCTGGTCTCGGCAGTTCCGGACCCTGCCCGCACCGGATCCTACGATCCGTCCGAGCGGGCCGAGCTGCGGGCGGCGGTGATGGAACCGGCGTCGTGCGATTACGACGGCGACCCGCAACAGCGGTGCTCCTCCGCCGAACCCGTGCGGCACCAGGTGGGCGATCCTGCCGACCGGCACTGGGTCCGCTGCCACCTCTACCGGCCGCCGGCCGCTGCATCCAGCCATGCGTTGGCCACAGACCCCCTGGAAGAAGTGGTTTCCGCATGACCGGCCTGACCCACCCGCTGGCCACCGTGCCGCAGGACGAACTCGTGATCCGCGCCGAGGCGGACCCGCACCGCCCGCGCTTCCACTTCGTCTCGCCCGCGGGCTGGCTCAACGATCCCAACGGCGTCAGCCAGTGGAACGGCACCTACCACCTCTTCTACCAGTACAACCCGGAGGGTGCCTTCCACCACCGCATCCTGTGGGGCCACGCCACCAGCACGGACCTGGTCACGTGGACGGATCAGCCGGTCGCGCTGGAACCCACGGACGGGCCGGACTCTCCGGACGCTGACGGCTGCTGGTCCGGGGTGTTGGTGAACGACGCCGGCACGCCCACCCTGGTGTATTCGGGCCGGCACGGCGAACACGAACTTCCGTGCGTTGCCGTGGGCTCGCCGGACCTTCTCACCTGGACCAAAGCACCGGAAAACCCGGTAATCGCCGCCCCGCCGTCCGGGGTGGACGTCACTGCCTACCGGGACCATTGCGTGTGGCGCGAGGGCTCCCGCTGGCGCCAGTTGGTGGGCTCCGGCATCCGGGGCCGCGGCGGCACGGCGTTCCTCTACGAGTCGGCTGACCTCCGGTCCTGGGACTACATCGGGCCGCTGTTTATTGGCGACGCGTCCGCCCGCGATCCGGCGGCGACGGACTGGGAGGGCACCATGTGGGAGTGCGTGGACCTGTTCCGCGCCGGACCAGGGACGCTGGGTGACGCCGGTGGCCCGGCCGACGGCGGTCCGGCCGACGACGTACTCGTCTTCTCCGCCTGGGACGACGGCGACACCCGGCACCCGCTGTACTGGACCGGGCGATACGCCGGAGACTCATACACCCCGCGGCAGCTGCGCCGGCTGGATTACGGAAGCAGGTACTTCTACGCGCCCCAGTCGTTCGCCGACGACGCCGGCCGCCGCGTGATGTTCGGGTGGCTGCAGGAGGGCCGGACGGATGAAGCCATGGTGGAGGCAGGCTGGTCCGGCGTGATGAGCCTGCCGCGCGTGGCGACACTCGACGATCAGGGGGAACTGGCCTTCACGCCCGTGCCGGAGGTCGAGTCGCTCCGCCGGGACCACGTCAGGATCGGGCCGCGCGAAGTCGCCGACAGCAGCGTTCTTGCAAGGGTGTCCGGCAACCAGCTGGACCTGGAACTGGAGCTGGAGCTGGAGCCGGGGAGCGTCTTCCGGCTCGGGATCCTGGCTTCCGGCATATCTCGCGCCGGAACTTCCCAAAACCCCGCCGAGGAGACCGTCATCGAGGTGGGCCGCGCCGCCGGAAACAGTGGGGACTCATGGCTGCGGCTGGACCGCTCCGGCAGCAGCCTGGACCACTCTGTGGACGCGGAGGAAAGGTCAGGACCGGTGCCGCTGCCCGGCGGCAAGCTTCACCTTCGAGTCCTTGTGGACCGCTCGGCGCTGGAGATCTTCGCCAACGGCAAGCCCCTGACTGCCCGGGTCTATCCCACCCTTGGCGGGACGGCTGTGCGGCTGTCCGCCGTCGGGAACGTGCGCCTGCGGCAGCTCGACGCCTGGCGGATGGAGGACGCCTTCACCGGCCCCCGGCCGCTGTTCCCCTAGCCGCTACTACCGCCCAGCACCACCATCGATTGCTGCGTAACGGCCCTTTTGGGGAGTCAAAACGGCCGTTACGGAGCAACCGATCAATCCTGAACCGTTCCGCCATGATCAAAGGTGATCTGAATGTCAAAGAGAATCGTTGCAGGAATCGCTGCCGCCGCCCTGGGGCTCGGCACGCTAGGCGCAGGGGCCGTGCTGGCTCCGGCAATCCTCGCCGGTCCGGCGCGGGCTTCCGCCGGCGCCCCCATCACGGTGAACAGCACCACAAGTCCCATTCCCGATGCTGTCGCGCAAGGCGGATCCTGGACGCGGAGCGCCCAAGGCGGCTACACCGCCGTCGTGCCGTCGGGGCAGAATGCCGCCGCCGTCAGCGAGCAGCTCATCAACGGGACGGGCCGGTACTCGGCCGAAGTTTCAGTGGACCCCGGCACTCCCTACGGTGTGGGAGCATTGCTCTTCCGGGCCGCCGCTGATGCCAGCAGCGGCTATGCGGCGACGATTGACCCCAACCTCGACCGGGTCAGGCTCTTTGACCTTGCCACCGGCGAAGACGTGGTTCCGCCGGCCGCCCTGGCGCTGGACACCGGTCAGAACTACTCGATTGACGTCCACGTTGACGGTCCGCGCATCTACGTCGCGGTGAACGGCGTGGAACGCCTGGATGCGATGGACCAGCGGTATGAAAGCGGACACCTGGGCCTGCACGCCTACAACGGCGAGGTGCACTTCGGACAGCCGTCCGCCCGCTCGGTCGAGGCGAACGTCACGGGCTGGATCGCCTCCGGCGCCGGCTGGCAGGCATCCGCCACAGGCTTCCGGGGGGTGGCGGCTGCCGGTGCCAGCCTGCTGGCTATTGCTGCTGACCAGAGCCCGCAGGTCACGGATTTCACCACCGATATCCAGATAACTTCCGCCCATGCTGTGGGTGCGGTCCTGTTCCGCAGCAACAGCACGGGCAGTGCGGGCTATGCCGCGGAGGTGGATCCGAACGCCGGGCGGCTGCGCCTGTACCGGATTGAAGACAACGCCACGCTCGGCGTCTTCACCACCTCTATCGCCGTCAACCAGGTCTACCGGCTCCGGGTGACGGCCGACGGCGGCCGGCTCGCCGTCCACTGGCAGACCGACTTCCTGGACCCGGACGGTTATGCCCCGGTCATCACAGCGCAGGACACAGCCCATGGCTCCGGCCAGGTGGGCGTCCGCTCTTACAACGGGGAGTCCGTCTTTCAAAGCCTCACTCTCAAAAGCCTGGAAAGCTCCCTCCAGGGCTGGCGGACTGCCTCCGGCGGCTGGGAACCCGACGCGAGGGGCCTGCGCGGCGCCGCTGACGGGGCGGAAGCCGTGCGCTTCATCCCGGCAGTGGCGTCCGACGTCGTGGTGTCCCTGGACCTGGACGTCGCCGCCCCTGCTACAGCCGCCGTCGTGGTCCGCAGCGATGCCGACGGCAGCGGCGGTACGGAACTGAGGATCGACCCCGGAGCCAGGACCGTGGTCCTGAAGGATCGGGCCACCGGAACGGTGCTCGCGAGCGGCCCCCTGCCGCTGGACAGCTTCGCCGTCGGCCAGCTGAACCGGATCCAGCTCACCGTCCGGGAGACGCAGGCCTCGGCATTGATCAATGGCCTCCAGGTTGTCAGCGGGCCGGCCGGGAGCGCCGCGGGCGGCGGCTTCGGGCTGCGCGTCAGCGGCGGCGGCGCCTATTTCCAGAACGTCCGCGCCGATGACGTGGACGCCTACATGAACGGCCTGTACCAGCCCGGATACCACTACAGCCAGAACTCCGGCAACAGTTCGGATCCCAACGGCCTGGTCTATTTCGACGGCGAATACCACCTGTTCCACCAGGACCGCGGCCGCTGGGCCCACGCCGTGAGTACGGACCTGTTGCACTGGAAACAGTTGCCCATCGCCCTGCCCCACCTGGCGGCCGGGGAATCCTGGTCCGGTTCCGCGGTGGTGGACGCTACGGACGCCAGCGGGCTCTTCGGCGGGGGACAGGGCCTGGTGGCTTTCTACACCAGCTTCAACCACGACGCCCCCAACGGAAACCAGTCCGTGCGGGCTGTTTACAGCAAGGACCACGGGCGCACGTGGTCGGTTGTCCAGGCCGCGCCAGTGGTGGACAACCCCGGCGGGCCCGACGGCGGCTGGGACTTCCGGGACCCGAAGGTCACCTGGGACGCAGCGGCGGGACAATGGATCATGGTGGTGGCCGGCGGGGATCATCTGCGGTTCTACACCTCCACCGACCTGCTGGAGTGGACCTTCGCCAGCACGTTCGGCTATGGCCAGTGGGTGCGCGGCGGAGTGTGGGAATGCCCCGACTTTTTTGAACTTCCTGTCGACGGCCAGCCCGGCGTGAAGCGCTGGGTGCTCTGGTGGAGTACCGGGGCAGTGCGGTCCACGAACGGTTCGGCGGCCCAGTATGTCACCGGTGCCTGGAACGGAACGGCGTTCACTCCCGACACCGGCCCGGAGCAGGTGCTGCAGGCTGATTCCGGCCGCGACTACTACGCGGCGATGAGCTTTTTTGGTGCGCCGGCCGGCCGCCGCATCATGCTGGGCTGGATGAGCAACTGGGACTCGCTTTCAGCCCGCCCACCGGCCGCTGGAACGGCCAGCTGAGCGTTCCCCGCGAAGTCAGCCTCAAGGACGTGCCGGGAAGCGGGCTCAGACTCGCCCAGGAACCCGTCCCGGAACTCACCAGCCTGCGGACCTCCACCTGGCAGGCCACAGATGTTACGGTCACGCCCGCGTCCGCCAACCCGCTGGCCAACGCTGCCGGGCGCTCCTTTGAGCTCGAAGCAGAAGTGGGCATCCCCTCGGCCGGTGGCGCGTCGGCGTTCTCCTTCGGACTCCGAAAGGGGACCGACGGGAGTGCCACCCAGGAGACCCTGCTTCGCTACGACACCGGCGCCGGAACATTGACCCTGGACCGCGCTGAGTCCGGCCGTGAGGACTTTACAAGGTATTTTGCGGGGGCTCCGGCTGAGAACTCCAGCACGCTGTGGCATTCCTCCACTGTTGCCTTGGCCGGCGGCGGCACGGAACGCCGGATCAAGGTGCGGGTCCTCGTGGATTCGTCCTCCGTGGAAGTCTTCGGAGGTGACGGCACGGCAGCACTGACCTCGCTGGTTTTCCCCGGCCCGGCCGCCACGGGGTTGTCCTTCAGCGCCAGCGGCGGCACGGCCCGGCTGGTATCGGCGAAGGTCCACCAGCTCGCGGACACTTCCCGCCTGACCACGGCACCGCCGTCGCAGGTTTTGCCGGCGCCAGCAGGCGCGGCACGCCACAACCTGGGTTCCTACTCCGTGGTTCCCGGGGGCCGCTGGGAAAGCACGGGAGCCGGGCTGGCCGGAACGTTCGACAAGGATTCCACCGTGCTGAGCGCGGGAACGTACGCCAACGTAAAAGTTGAGGCGACAGTCCGTTTCGGCGGCGAACCATACGGCGGAGCCCTGCTCAACCGGGACAGGGCACCCGAGCACGGCTATGGCGGTGCCGGCTCGGTGCTGCTCCGGTCGTCAGCCGATGCCTCCACCGCTTACTACGTCAACCTGGATCCGAACCTGCGCCTGGCCCGCATCTTCAAGCTGGAGAACGGTTCCTTCAATCCCGCCACCAGTGTCCTGGCGAGCGTTCCGCTGCTCCTCACGCACGGCGTCAGCTACCGGCTGGAAGCGCACGCAGAGGGCGGCCGGCTCACTGTGAACCTCGACGGCGCCCAGCTGATCGACGTGGTTGACGCAGCCGTGGCTTCGGGCAAAGTGGGGCTGAACGTTTTCGACGGGCGCGCCGCCTACCAGGACGTCACGGTCACTGCTCTCCCCTGATTCCTGCTCCCGGCCAGCACCTCTCCATCGATTGCTCCGTAACGGCCCTTTTGGGGCTTCAAAACGGCCGTTACGGAGCAATGGATGCCTAAGAGCAGGCAAACGGCACGTGAATCTTCTCACTAAAACAGATTCGAACTGAAATATTTGACGCTGCCACTCCGATATGGAACGCGCGCGCAATCAGAAATGTAAGCGCTTGCACACACCCCGGGCTACAGCAGTTCGGGACCCCTGACGCACGGTTTGGCAGGCCCCCGCCGGGCTGCCTAGCGTAGAGGCTGGCCAGGCAACAGATATCGTTCCGGGCCACGCACGGGGCCCTACCCAAGCCCCGTATCCCCTCGATACAACGGCGTCCTCGATGACGCCTGTTGTGTGGTCGGGCCCGCCGGAGTTTCGGGGAACAGGGCACCAGCCCGTCTTCCACGAATAGTTACAACTCCGCGAGAAGAGCAAAAATGCACAAGCACCCCCAATCACCCCGGATGCTGCGGTGGCGTTCTGTCGCCGCAGCACTGGCGGCAGCTGTGGCAGCCTCGGCCTTCCTGGCCGTTCCCTCAGCGCAGGCAAACGAGCCGTCGGATCCGCCGGCCGTGCAGCAGATGCCGGCCCCGACCCCCGGATTCCCCCTGCCCACCACGCACACCCAGCAGGCTTATGACCCGGCGTCGGACTTCACCTCGAAGTGGACCCGTGCGGACGCCAAGCAGATCATGGCCCAAAGCGATTCCACGGTTGCTCCCGGCGTGACTTCCATGAGCCCGGACGTCACCATGCCGGAGATCCCCGAAGACTTCCCCACCATGAATGACGACGTCTGGGTCTGGGACACCTGGTCGCTCACGGACGAGAACGCCAACCAGGTCAGCTACAAGGGCTGGGACGTCATCTTCTCCCTCGTCGCCGACCGCGACGCGGGCTACGGCTTCGACCAGCGCCACTGGAACGCCCGGATCGGCTACTTCTTCCGGAAGACCAACGCTGACCCGGCCAAGGACAAGTGGAACTACGGCGGCCACGTCTTCGCTGACGGCGCCTCGATCGGCAACACCGAGTGGTCCGGTTCCACCCGCCTGATGCAGGGCAACAAGGTCAACGTGTTCTACACGGCCACCACGTTCTACGACGTGGCCGAGCGGAACGCGGGCGGCGGCGGCATCGCCCCCGACGCAGCCATCGCCAAGGCCCTCGGCAACATCCACGCCGACAAAAACGGCGTCAGCTTCGATGGCTTCACGCACACCAAGCTCCTTGAGCCGGACGGCGAGATGTACCAGAACAAGGCCCAGAACCCCGGCTTCGCCTTCCGCGATCCGTACACGTTCGAGGACCCCGCACACCCCGGCAAGACCTACATGGTCTTCGAAGGCAACACCGGCGGTACCCGTGGAGAATACGAGTGCAAGGCCGAGGACCTCGGCTACCAGCCGGGAGACCCCAACGCCGAGAACCTCAACGAGGTCAACAGCATCGGGGCTAACTACCAGACCGCCAACGTTGGCCTGGCAGTGGCGGACAACAAGGACCTCACCAAGTGGTCCTTCCTGCCGCCGGTCCTTTCGGCCAACTGCGTGAACGACCAGACGGAACGCCCGCAGATCTTCATCCAGAACGAAGGCGGCAAGAACAAGTACTACCTGTTCACCATCAGCCACCAGTTCACCTACGCGGCTGGAATGCGCGGCCCCGACGGCGTCTACGGCTTCGTTGGCGACGGCGTGCGCTCGGACTACCAGCCGATGAACAACAGCGGCCTGGCCCTGGCCTCGCCGACGGACCTGAATCTTCCGTCCGAATCCCCGGAAAGGCCGACCCCCAACCAGAATGGCCGGCAGTTCCAGGCCTATTCGCACTACGTGCAGCCGGGCGGCCTGGTGCAGTCCTTCATCGACAACGTGAACGGTGTCCGCGGCGGATCCCTGTCACCCACCGTGAAGATCAACTTCCGCGACGGAATTTCACAGGTTGACCGCACGTTCGGGCAGAACGGCCTTGGCCCGTTCGGCTACTTGCCCACCAATCTCAACGTTGGCGGCGCCGGCCACTACAAGTGACCGGCACCATCGCTAGCAGGCACCATCGCTAGTCAGCACCTCCCCTGATCGGGGCGAAGTCAGTAAACGGGGACGTCCGTGACATCCACGGGCGTCCCCGCCTCAAATTTTAGGATCCCCATGTTCTTTTTCACCGCTTCCCGGCCGCACCACGGCAGCTCGGACAGACGCAGGTCCGGCAGACCGGCGCTGTCCGCCGTCGTCGCCCTGCTCTTGGCGGTGACCGCCGCCGGCTGCACGCCTGATTCGCAGAATCACGACGGAAATCCCGACGCCGGGAACCGCCCGGGTGAGGGGTCCGGCCAAAGTGCCGGAACGCCGTCGGCTAGCGAGCCCTGGCGACCGGCCGCGCACCTGACGCCGTCAAAGAACTGGATGAATGATCCCAACGGCCTGGTGTACGAAGACGGCACCTACCACGCGTTCTACCAGTACAACCCGAAGGGCAACGACTGGGGCAACATGTCCTGGGGCCATTCCACCAGCACTGATCTGGTGCATTGGGTGAAAGAGCCGGTGGCCATGGAGGCCACGGAGACCGAGGAAATCTTCTCCGGCTCCATCGTGGTGGACACCGGCAACACCTCGGGGCTGGGCAGCAAGGACCAGCCGGCCATGGTCGCCCTATATACGAGTGCCTACAAGGACAATGCCCCGCTGCCCAAAGGCTCCCAGGCCCAGTCCGCCGCGTACAGCCTTGACCACGGCCGCACCTGGAAGAAGTACCAGGGTAATCCCGTCGTGGATCTGCAGCCCTCTTCGCAGAACTTCCGCGACCCCAAAGTCACGTGGTATGAGCCGGGACAATATTGGGTCATGACCACGGTCGTGGCCGACGACCACGTGGTGAAGATCTATAAGTCCAAGGACCTGCTGCACTGGGACTTCCTCAGCGACTTTTCCGGGGTAGGCGCACAGGGCGGACTGTGGGAAATGCCCGAACTCCTGGAGGTTCCCGTGGAAGGGACGAACGAGCGGCGCTGGGTCATGCTCCTCAGCATCAACCCGGGCGGCATAGCCGGCGGTTCAGGTATGCAGTACTTCACGGGAGAGTTCGACGGCGTGACGTTCCGCGCCGAGGGTGCCTCCAGTCCGGACGCTCCGCTGGAGGACCACCAATGGGTGGATTACGGCGCGGATTTCTACGCGGCCACCACCATTTCCGGCGCCCCCGGCGGCAAGCCCGTCCTCTTCGGCTGGATGGGGAACTGGGACTACGCCCAGAAGATGCCCACTACCCCCTGGCGCGGCGCCATGGCAATTCCCCGCGAGCTGACGCTTTACGCGGGCAGCAGCAGCAGCAACGACGACGGCGGCAAGCCCGCCTTGCGCTCGTCCATCGCCGCCGTCCCTGCTGGAGTTTTGTCCAGCGGAGCTTCCGCCGAGCGGCAACTCATCGGTGCCGATGGCAGCAAGCCGCTGGGGGAGGACTTCTCCTCAAGGTCCCAACTCCTGGACGTGGAACTGACGCCGGACGGTGATGCGGAGGCAGGAATCGAACTGCGCGGGCTCAAGATCAGTTACCAGGCGCAGTCCGGCACGCTGACGGTTGACCGGTCCGCGGCAGGGACCTCAAACTTTTCGGACAAGTTCAGCCCATACCACCAGGTGAGGGTGCCACTCGTGGACGGAAAACTGAAGCTGCGGATCCTGCTGGACACCTCATCAGTGGAAGTATTCGCCCCCGAAAGCGGTGCTGTCATCACAGACCTCTTCCTGCCGGACTGGCCCAACACGGATGCCTCGGTGTTTAGTGAAGGCGGCAAAGCCGAATTTTCGCTGACCGGCCGGAAGCTGTCCTGACTTGCTGCCGGTTCCCGTGCGTTCCCACACGCAGGGGATAGGGTTGGGAACAACAGAAGGGGAGTGCCTGATGGAATACCAGAACCCACAACCCGATGTGGGCGTCGAGCGCCAGCTGGCTGCCAGCCACCATGCCGCCAGCGAGGCGCCCGTGCCCGGGCATGGCCGCACCGTGATCGCTGAGACCGCCGTGGCAAAGGTTGCCGGCATTGCCGCCCGCGCCGTGCCCGGAGTCTATTCCTTGGGGTCGGCTCCGTCCCGGGCGCTGGGAGCCATCCGGGACGCCGTCGGCAGTTCGGACCACGCTGCCGGCGTGCGCGCCGAGGTCGGTGAGACGCAAGTGGCGGTGGACATCAGCCTGGTGGCCTCCTACGGCACGCCCCTGCATTCCCTGGCCGACCAGGTCCGATCAGCCGTCTATCGCGCGGTCGAGGAACTCGTCGGCCTGCAGGTCATTGAAGTCAATGTCGAAATAACCGATGTCTACGTGGCGCCGCCGGCGAAGGCCGCAGCCACTGGTGTCGTCGAGAGGGAGGCACTGCTATGAACCTGACCGTTGTGGGTATCGCCATGGGCGCCTTCGTGGCGTTTATGTCCTTCCAGTTTGGGCTGTGGGGCTTCCTGGTCTCGCTCCTCTTTATGGCTATCGGCGCCCTCCTGGGCCGCGCTGCGGAAGGGAAACTGGACCTGCGCGGCGTCCTGGATGCCATCATCGGCCGGCGCTCCTCGTCATGACGTCAGCCGCACCATCCTTCCGGGGGCGGGTCCTGAGCGGACACAACCGCATCAGCACGCAGGCCCTGACCAGCCTTGCCAGGTCAGCGGCCGCGGAAGCCCTGGGTGTGGATCCCCACGATGTCCGGGCGGACTGGGCGGACGACGACGGCCTGCTGGCTTTGTCGCTGGTGTCACCTATCAGGATCCCGCCGCTGACCACCGTGCTCAGGGATGCCGGCCGGGTCGCCGCATTCGGCGGATCAATTTGGGACCGGACGGTCGATGCCAAAGCCAGGATCCTTTCGACGGTCACGGCCCTCAGCGGCGCCCGCCTGAGCAGGGTGGATATCCGTATCAGTGGCGTTAAGCCGATCGAGGGAGGCAGGGTCCAGTGAGCGGCGGAACAGTGGACGGGGACCTGGCGGATTCGAGGCCAACAAGCCGCGCCCGGGCCCAGCCGCAACCTGACATGCGCAGGGTCGTCTACCGGGAAACCCATTCCTCGCGGGCAGCAGTGGCAACGCTGGCAGCCGTCCTGGTGATGGGGCTGGCCGGCTACGGTCTTCTCGAATCGGCCGTGCACGCCATCGGACAGCCCGCCTGGCTGATTGAACCGCAGCTGGCGGCGGAGCGCATCGTTGCCCTTCCGGCGGGCATCCCGCCGTTGCTGCTCGGTGCCAGCGGCGCCGTAGTAGCCGTGGTAGGACTGTTTTTCCTGCTCAACGCCGTCCTGCCGGGAAGGCGCGCCCGGCACGTGCTGAACGGCACCGGGGGTTTGTCCGCAGTGGTGGTCGATGACGAGGTCATCGCCTCCGCCCTGGCGCGCAGCGCACGGCTCGCGGCCAATGTCACCCCGGGACAGGTCATGGTGGTGGTGTCCCGACGGCAGGTCCTAGTGAATCTGCGCCCCACCTCAGGGGTTCCAGTGGCCGAAGCGGCGGTGCTGGCCGCGGTTCAGGACGAACTTAGCGGGATGTCATTGGTCCCGTTGCCTGACGTCCGCGTCAACGTTTCCACCGTAGGAGTGATTGGAGCATGACGTCCACACCCTCGCTCCTCAACAGGATCCTGCTGGGCATCCTCGGACTCAAGCTGCTCGCCGTGGGCATCCTGCTCGTCCTGCTGGCCGCCGTTCCAGCCGTGGGAACCTGGTGGCATGCCTGGTCCGGATCCGCCTGGAACAGCCTCAACCAGGCCTTCGACAACACCCGCATTCCGGGACGGCCGGAAAGCTGGCTCTGGATGGTGATGGCCCTTGCCCTGGTGATTCTGATCGGGCTGATGGTTGCCTGGATCGCGCAGCAGGGCAAAGGCCGGAGCAACCTGCTGGTGGCCAAGTACGATCCCGGGACAGTGGCCGGAGACGTACGGATCAGCGGGGGAGTGGCGGAGCAGGCGTTGAAGCACGCCTTGGCTGAACGGCCCGATCTGGCGGGTGCCACGGTGGCAACCTACGATGTCAAGGGCAGCCCGGCCTTGAAAATCCGGCTCCAGCCGCGCCAGGGCGTGGCGCCGCATCTCCTGGCCGCCGAGGTCTCTGCCTTGGTGGACGCGCTGGACCAGGTGGTGGGAAAACGGACGCCCGTCCTGATCCACATCGGTGCCGGGGCCAGGACACGGTTCAGCCGGGCCGAACGCGTCCGTTAGTGTGATGCGGGAGACATCTGATTGTGCCAATGTCGGCGGACACCGCCTGGCAAAAGGCCACCACCACTGTCCGGATGGAATAACCGGGGAATCTAGGAGAACACCATGAGCGAGCAAGTAACTGGCAGCGGAGCAGCAAACGAAGGCGTCGAAGGCGCGGCGGAAAAGGCCAAGGAGTTCGCCGGTGAGGCTGCGGAGAACGTGAAGGAGTTCGCTGGCGAGGCGGCGGAAAACGTCAAGGAGTTCTTCGACGGTGACGTGTCCGAAAACGCCAAGGAACTGGCCGGCAACGTGACTGAGAACGCCAAGGAACTGGCCGGCAATGTGACTGAGAACGTGAAGGGCTTTGGCGCCAGGATCGCCGGGCTGTTCAAGGGCGGCAAGTAGGCATTTACCGTTTCAGTCTGGCTCCAAGGACGCCGCGCCCCCTGGGGCTCGGCGTCCTTGGGTTTTCAGGCAGTGCCCAGTTCCGGTGGCCCACTGAGCGGCCAAGGAGAATCACTTATTGGTCAGGTAGGCCGTGCAGTTCGGTGGTATTTCAGCCATGGCGTCACTGGTCAGCGGGCCACTGGTCAGAGCCACAGTGTATCCAGCGGGGACCGGCACCACGGCTTGCGCCATATTGCTCAGGACCAGGACTTCGCCGTTTTTGAAGGCCAGCACACCCTGGGCCGGATGATGGATGCCGGCCCACTGGAAGGTCCCGGACCCCAGTCTGTGGGCGGAACGGAAGGCCAGCGCAGAGCGGTATAGCTCGAGCGTGGAACCTGCGAAGCCGTCCTGCCGGTCGGCTGCGAGGTCCTTGAAGGACTCGGGCTGAGGGAGCCATGGCGCGGCCGGCCTGCGGACGCCGGGGGCACCGTCCGCTGCCTTGGTATCCCGTGCGCCGTCACCAGTGAACGCGTCTGCGAAGCCGAACCCGGTCTCCTCTGCCCTCCAGGGCAGCGGCACCCGGCACCCATCGCGGCCGATTTCAGCACCTTTGGTACGGAAGAACGTAGGATCCTGGCGGGCTTCGTCCGGAAGTGTCGTGTGCTCCGGAAGGCCCAATTCCTCGCCCTGGTAGATGTAGGCGGATCCGGGCAACGCAAACGAGACCAGGGAGGCGGCACGGGCCCGCTCCAGGCCCAAGGCAGCGTCCGGCTGCTCATCTCCGGCGGCGATGCCTTTGGGGAAGGTGGTGGGGTCCTCCAGGCCGAACCGGGTGCTGTGGCGCACGGTGTCGTGATTGCTCAGCACCCATGTGGACGGGGCTTCCACGGATGCATCCGCCTTGAGGGAATCTTCGATGGCTTCGGCCATTCGCTCGGCATCCCAGCCTGCCAGGAGAAAATCGAAGTTAAAGGCCTGCTGCATCTCGTCCTTGCGGACGTACCGGGCCAAGCGCTCCGCAGGTTCAACCCAGGCTTCGGCAACCATCATGCGGTCGCCCTGGTACTCAGCCAGGACCTTGTGCCAGTCTCGGTAGATCTCATGCACGCCGTCCTGGTCAAAGAACGGCGACGGCGGGTATTGCGGCGACACGGCACGGTGCGGTTCCTGTGCATCGGTATGTGCGCCTGGTGCGTCGCCCGGCGTCGTACGCCGCGCGTCCCGGGCCTCCGCGGTTCCTTCGACCATGGCGGCCACGCCCTCCCAGTCGGGAAGTCCCGCTTCCTTGACCAGGCCGTGGGCAACGTCCACGCGGAAGCCGTCAGCCCCACGGTCGAGCCAGAAGCGCAGGACGGATCGCATTTCTTCCCGCACCTCGGCGTTGTCCCAGTTCAGATCCGGCTGTTTGGTATCGAACAGATGGAGGTACCATTCGCCGGGGGTGCCGTCCTGTTCGGTGACCCTGCTCCAGGCCGGCCCACCGAAGATCGACCTCCAGTTGTTCGGTGCCAGGTTTCGGTCGCCGGAACCGGCGACCGCATCCTTGCCGGGCCTGAACATGTACCTGTCCCGCACCCTGGATCCTGGTGCGCCCGTCAAAGCTTCGCGGAACCAGACGTGCTCATCTGACGTGTGGTTCGGGACGAGGTCAACAATGACCTTCAGCCCCAGGCTGTGAGCATTCTGTAATAATTCGTCGAAGTCCGGCAAGGCCCCGAAAAGAGGGTCAACGACCCGGTAGTCAGCCACGTCGTAGCCCGCGTCCGCCTGCGGGGATTTGTAGAACGGTGAAAGCCACACAGCATCCACTCCCAGGCTCCGCAAATACGGCAGGCGGGCCGTAATTCCGGGGAGGTCACCCATGCCGTCGCCATTGGCGTCAGCGAAGGAACGCGGATAAATCTGATAGACGACGGCGCTGGCCCACCATGAGTTGAGTGCGGAACCGGGGGTGGGAACGAGTGGATGTTGCATTTGGTTCCGCTCCTGTAACTTTTTGATGTAAACGCTTGCATTGCCCACGACAACCTTACTAGTGTGATGGTCACCACATCAACCGCACAGTCGACGTACTTGTCACTCAGCGAGGAGCTTCAAGCTATGAAAACCCGTAAATACCTACTCCCGGCAGCAGCTGCCGGCATCTTGGCCCTGACGCTCTCCGCCTGTGCCGGCGGCGGCGGTGGCGGGACCACGGGCGGCGGCTCCGATGCCGACGCCAACCTTGACGGCCGCGGGCCCATCACGTATGTCCAGGGCAAAGACAACAGCAACGTCGTCCGGCCGCTCGTGGACAAGTGGAACGCCGCCCACGCAGACCAAAAGGTCACGTTCAAGGAACAGACGGACCAGGCGGACCAGCAGCACGATGACCTGGTCCAGAACTTCCAGGCCAAAAACGCCTCCTACGACGTCGTGGATGTGGACGTCGTCTGGACCGCCGAATTTGCCGCGAAGGGGTGGCTGCAGCCGCTCAAGGACAAGATGACGCTGGACACCAGCGCCATGCTGAAGCCGACTGTGGACAGCGCCACCTACAAGGGAACCTTGTACGCGGCGCCGCAAACGTCCGACGGCGGCATCCTCTACTACCGCAAGGACCTGGTGCCCACCCCTCCCAAGACCTGGGACGAGATGATGAGCATGTGCTCCATCGCCAAGGCCAACAACATCGGATGTTACGCAGGCCAGTTCAGCAAGTACGAGGGCCTGACCGTCAACGCCTCTGAGGCGATTAACTCCGCAGGTGGTTCGGTACTGGACAAGGACGGCAAACCGAGCCTGAATACGCCTGAGGCCAAGGCCGGACTCGAAAACCTCGCGAAGGCCTATGCCGACGGCAACATTCCCAAGGAAGGCATTACCTTCCAGGAAGAACTCAGCCGGCAGGCTTTCCAGGACGGCAAGCTCCTCTTCCTGCGGAACTGGCCGTACGTCTATAACCTGGCCACCACCGAAGGGTCCTCCACTGTGAAGGACAAGCTGGGCATGACGGCACTTCCGGGCAAGTCGGGTCCGGGCTCTTCATCGCTGGGCGGTCACAACGCGGCGGTAAGCGTCTACTCCAAGTACAAGGCCACCGCCCTGGACTTCCTGAAGTTCTTGACGAACGCTGAGAACCAGAAGTTCTTCGCCACGCAGGGGTCGCTGGCTCCGGTGCTAGGAGCCCTGTACGACGACAAGGACCTGGTAGCCAAACTGCCTTATCTGCCGGTACTGAAGACGTCCATCTCCAACGCAGTTCCGCGCCCCGTTTCGCCGTTCTACCCGGCCGTTACGAAGGCCATCCAGGAGAACGCGTACTCGGCCATTAAGGGCGAGAAGTCTGTGGACTCTGCACTCTCTGACATGCAGAAGTCCATCGAGTCCGCCGGTGCGGGATCGTAGTTCTGCCATGGCAACCGAATTGGGCCCGACGCCGGTAAAGTCACCGGCGTCGGGCGGTACCCCGGTCCACCACGCACCTAAGGGTGTCGGGGAGGACAACAAAATACTCAGCCAGGGAAGATGGGCCTCCTGGCTGTTAGCCCTACCATCGTCGCCCTGGGCATAGTGATCGTTTACCCGATTATCAGCGCCATCGTGATGTCCTTCCAGAAAGATGCGGGCCTCGATCCGGCCACCGGCTTGTTTGTGCAAGGCGGATCGGCCGGGCTCCAGAACTACGTAAACTGGCTGGCCCAGCAGTGTGCCGCCCCGGGGGCGGCACCTTGGCCTGTCCGGCAGGTACGCTCGGCGGTCAGTTCTGGTCGGCCACAGCCACCACATTTTTCTTCACCGTGGTGACGGTAGCGCTGGAGACCGTCCTGGGTTTTTGGATGGCCGTGATCATGGCCCGCACGTTCAGGGGCCGCAGCCTCGTCCGTGCCGCAGTGCTGGTGCCGTGGGCCATCCCCACCGCCGTCACCGCCAAGCTCTGGTTCTTCATCTTCGCTTTTGAAGGCATCGCCAACAAGTTGTTCAACACCACCATCCTGTGGACGGGCAGCGAATGGCCCGCCAAGTGGGCCGTCATTATCGCCGATGTTTGGAAGACGACGCCCTTTATGGCGCTGCTGATCCTGGCGGGCCTGCAGATGATTCCGGCGGACGTTTACGAGGCCGCGAAGGTGGACGGTGCCACCACGTGGCAGCGTTTCCGGATGATCACGCTGCCGCTGGTCAAACCCGCACTCATGGTGGCGGTACTGTTCCGCACCCTGGACGCGTTGCGTATGTTTGACCTCCCGTACATCCTGACTGGTGGCGCGAATAACACCACCACCCTGTCCATTCTGGTGATCAACCAGATCAGGCAGGGATTCAACGCAGCGGCGGCACTGTCCACCATCACGTTCATCATCATCTTTCTGGTCGCTTTCATCTTTGTCCGATTCCTGGGTGCAAATGTTGTGGAGCAAAGCGGCGCCACTGGTAAGGGGAAGAAATGAGCACCGCGACAGCAGCCACCGAATTGCGTGCCCGGCAGGACAAAGGCCGCAAAAATGCGCAGAACCGCGAAAAGTGGGCACAGGGCCGGACCTATATCAGTGCGGTAGTTGTCCTCATCTGGTGCCTGGCCCCGGCCTACTGGATGGTGGTGACTGCCTTCAGGGAAGTCGGCTTCACGTACGACACTTCGATCCTGCCCAGCCACGTCACTTTGGACAACTTCAACACGGCTTTCGATACCTCGTTCGGCAACCACTTCGGCCAGGCCCTGCTCAACAGCGTCTTCATCGGCCTGACGGTTACCCTCATCGCACTGCTGCTGGGTGTCTTCGCGGCGTACGCCTTGGCGCGACTGAACTTTCGGTTCAAGTACCTCGTGCTGGGCTTCATCCTCGGGGCTTCCATGTTCCCGGGCGTTGCCCTCATCACACCGCTTTTCCAGCTGTTCACGAATATCCACTGGATCGGCACGTATCAGGCGCTGATCATTCCGAACATCTCCTTCGTGCTGCCATTGACCGTCTACACCATGACCTCCTTCTTCCGCGAAATGCCGTGGGAGCTCGAGGAATCAGCACGCGTGGACGGGTGCACACAGGGGCAGGCGTTCCGGAAGGTGATCATGCCGCTGGCGGCGCCGGCCATCTTCACCACGGCCATCCTGGCATTCATCTCCTCATGGAATGAGTTCCTGATCGCCAGCCAGCTGTCCAGCGATGCCACCCAGCCAGTCACGGTTGCCATCGCCAACTTTGCCGGCGCGCAGCCCAACCAGATCCCCTACACTGCGATCATGGCTGCGGGCACCATCGTCACCATTCCCTTGGTGATCCTGGTGCTGGTGTTCCAACGGAAGATTGTTGCCGGCCTGACAGCAGGTGCAGTCAAGTGACAGAGGATGTTGCCCGCCCCCACCGTTCCAAGGGGGCGGGAAACGGCCGCCGCATGCAACGTTCCGGTGAAGACTTTGACATCATCATCGGGTTTCTGGGATTCTGGGCCGTTGTCCTGCTGGCAGTCACAGTGTGGATGGAGGTGACCGGCCAGCCCGCGCTCTGGTGGGCGCTGGGCTTGCTGGTGACACTTCTGGCGGTCTACGGAATGGTGCGGCTGCGGCGGCGGCTGCCGGCGCGGAGATAGCAGGTAGTGCCTGCAGGGAGCATGTGAGGGGAACGGTGGCAGGCATGGCTGAAAGGTCTCAACGGGGTGGCCACAGCGGCGTGAGCATTGAGGACGTGGCAGCGGCCGCAGGGGTGTCCACTGCCACCGTTTCCCGGGCCGTGCGCGGACTGCCCCGGGTTTCGCCCGCCACCCGGGAGAAAATCCTCGAAGTGGCGGGGGCCCTGGGCTATGTCGCTTCGTCGTCCGCGTCAGGGCTGGCCACCGGCCGTACGAAGACCATCGGCGTGCTGGCCCCGTTTGTCAGCCGTTGGTTTTTCTCCAAGGCCATTGAGGGCGCGGACCGTGAACTTCACGCCCGCCACTACAACCTCTCCCTCTTCAACCTGGGCGGGCACGGCAGCAACCGTGAACGCCTTTTCAGCAAAACCATGGTCTACAAGCAGATTGACGCGCTCCTTGTCCTTTGTATGGCCCTCACCACCGACGAACTGGAGCACCTCCAGAAGATTGATATCCCGCTGATCGTGGTGGGTGGCCACGTGGAGGAGTGCGCGTATATCGGTATCGACGACTACGCCGCCTCGTCCACGGCCGTCCGGCATCTGATCGAACTCGGCCACCGGGATATTGCCCTCTTGCACGGCGACGACGAAACGGACCTTAACTTCGACGTTCCCCGCGTGCGGATCCTGGCTTTCAAGGACGTCATGGCAGGAGCGGGGCTCGCCACCCGCCCCGAGTGGGACGAATGGGGAGACTTCACGGTCCGCAGCGGACAGGAGGCCTTCCGGCGCCTCTGGGCCCGGCCGGGCCCCAAGCCAACCGCCATCTTCTGCGCGTCCGACGAAATGGCCATGGGCGTCATCTTCGAAGCCGCCAGGGCGGGCGTCCGGGTGCCGGAAGATCTCTCCGTGGTGGGGATAGACGACCATGATTTCGCCGACGCCGTGGGCCTGACCACCGTGGGCCAGCGGCCCGACGAACAGGCCGAGCTGGCCACCAAGATGCTCCTCGACGAACTGGACGGCATGGTCGGGGCGGTCCAATCCGCCGTCGCGCCCCACGAGCTCATCGTCAGGCGTACGACGGCGCCGCCCCCTTCCTGAGCCGGCGCTGGGTAGCATCCCGGTCAGGAAGCTGTGATCAGGACGCGCGGGCGAGCTGCCGGATGGGAATCCAGCGCGAAGCCAGCCGGCGGTAGGCTGCCGCGGCGCCCGTCATATCGCCCTCGGCCAGGCATTCAATGCCCAGCCGGATGTCCATGGGCGACTCGTCCGGGTACACCTTGTCCGCTACAGCGCCGTAGTCGAGTTCCACCATGGAATTGACGTGGAACAGCTCCAGCCATTGGGTCAGCTGGGCGAGGTCGTCCAGCATGTCCAGGTCCGGCGCGGCCAGCGCCAGGTGGGCCACGGCGTACCGTGCCCGCTCCATGGCTTCGGTGATGGGAGCCCACACCCTGACGGTGAGGATGCGCCCGCCGGATTCCACCACGTCCTTATGGTCGCCTTCCATAAAGAGCGAGAACCAGCTGAAAGGGATACCCCAGGTCGAGGCGCGGCTATGCACGCGGATGGCGCCGTCACGGGCTTTGACCTGGTCAATGCGCTCCTGGTGTTTGTCCCGCTGCTCTTCCGGAATCAGCATTTCGGCCAGCGGGCCGTGGATGCCTTCCATGAGGGCGTTGGCGGCCAGGCCGGCGCGCAGGACGAGCTGGCTGGGGCAGTACAGCAGGACGCGTCCGGTCCCGGAGTCACTCCCAGCGCCCCCAGCGTCAGGCCCAGGTCCGGAACTGGAGCCTATCCCGGCACCCAAGCCGGTTTCGGCACCCAGGCCGGCGGCAGCACCGGCGTCGGACGTTCCTGCCTGCGGGGTCCGTCCGGGGGGTACGCCGGGAATGCTGGTGACCCGGACCAGGTCCGTCCGTCCGGTGGGGAACGGGTCCCCGCCGGAGCGGGTGATTCGGCCCAGCGAGGCCAGCAGTTCGGCGTTTTCGACGGCGGCGCGGGAGGCCGTGCGGGCACCGGCGGTGCGGATGGCGTCCTGCTGTCCTGCCGGGAAGGCCTCCAGCGGTTCGTAGACGCGCAGGGTGGAGGAGAACGGCAGGCCGGCCTGGCCCCGGTAGAGGTTTCCCGTCATTACAGTCTCCCTTCCTGGGCCCCGGCTGCAGCCATCAGTCCGCCAGGTCCACCAGGACGGGGGCGTGGTCCGAGGCGCCCTTGCCCTTGCGTTCCTCGCGGTCGATCGATGCGCCCGTGACGCGGGCCGCCAAAGCGGGGGAGCCAAGGACAAAATCAATGCGCATTCCCTCCTTCTTGGGGAACCGCAGCTGGGTGTAATCCCAGTAGGTGTACACGCCGGGACCGGGCGTGTACTGGCGTGCCACGTCGGTGAACCCGGCCTCTGCGAAAGCGTGGAAAGCTGCGCGCTCCGGCGGGCTGACGTGGGTATGGCCCTGGGACAGGAACAGGTCGATGTCCCAGACGTCCTCATCCAGGGGCGCGATGTTCCAGTCGCCCATGAGCGCAATCTGGGCTTTGGGATCAGCGGCGACCAGGCCCTGGGCGTGGTCCTTGAGGGATTCGAGCCATTTGAGTTTGTACGGCATGTGTTCGTCGTCCAGGGAGCGGCCGTTGGGCACGTAGAGGCTCCAGACCCGGACGCCGCCGCACGTGGCAGCCATCGCACGGGCTTCCTGGACGGGGTCCTTGCCTTCCTTCCCGAACGGAGGCTGGTCCAGGAACGTGCGCTCCACGTCTTCCAGGCCAACCCGGGACGCGATGGCAACCCCGTTCCACTGGCTCACACCGAAGTGGGCCACCTCGTAGCCCATGCGTTCGAACAGTTCCCACGGGAAGTTTTCGTCCTTGCACTTTGTCTCCTGGATGGCCAGGACGTCGCAATCGCTGCGCTGCAGCCAGGCCTCCACACGGTCGGCGCGGGCACGGAGGGAGTTCACATTCCAGGTAGCAATCTTCACAGTCCCTAACTTACCGAACTTGTCGCCCGGAGGCGTTGCCGCGGAGGGTTCCGATCAGCCTGTCGGCCGGTGCCCGCAGAAACGGGGCACTATGGCGCAGACACGCCGTTGAATCGTGCAGCGGGGCCCCGGAGACGGGTCAAAGTGCCCCAGGACGGGGTGCCGCAACAAAAAGACGGTGACGGCGACAGCATACGCCACGAGGGTTCGGGACAGTCTGGAATTTAGTAGGAAGTCCGAGTATATTCGCTTGCAGAGATGACCTGGATCACATGCGAAGGAGCATTCCATCATGGTGCGCGAACTATCCCATTACGTGGACGGCCAACGGGTGACGGGGACCTCCGGCCGCTTCAGTGACGTTTTTGACCCCTGCACGGGCCAGGTCCAGGCGCGCCTGCCCCTGGCCAGCGCGGAGGAGGTCCGGAACGTGGTGGCCGCCGCGGAGAAAGCGCAGGTCCAGTGGGGTGCCATGAACCCGCAGCGCCGCGGCCGGATCCTGCTGAAGTTCGTTGACCTCGTCAACGAGAACATGGATGAACTCGCCACGCTGTTGTCCTCCGAACACGGGAAGACTTTCGCCGATTCCAAGGGCGATATCCAGCGCGGCATCGAGGTGGTGGAGTTCGCAGCGGGCGCCCCGCACCTGCTCAAAGGCGAATTTTCCGACGACGCCGGTGCAGGCATCGACGTCCACTCGCTTCGCCAGCCACTCGGGGTAGTCGCGGGCATCACCCCGTTCAACTTCCCGGCCATGATCCCCTTGTGGAAGTCCGGCCCGGCCCTCGCCGCCGGCAACGCCTTCATCCTCAAGCCTTCCGAGCGTGACCCCTCGGTGCCGCTGCGCCTTGCCGAGCTGTACTCCGAAGCCGGCGTCCCGGACGGCGTGTTCAACGTGGTCAACGGCGACAAGGAAGCCGTGGACGCGCTGCTGGAAGATCCCCGCGTGAAGGCCATCGGCTTTGTGGGCTCCACGCCCATCGCACAGTACATCTACGCCACCGCGGCCGCCCACGGGAAACGCGCCCAGTGCTTCGGCGGGGCCAAGAACCACATGGTGATCATGCCGGACGCGGACCTGGACATGGCCGCCGACGCCCTGATCGGCGCCGGCTTCGGCTCGGCCGGCGAGCGCTGCATGGCCATTTCCGTGGCCGTCCCGGTGGGGGAGAAGACCGCGGACGCACTGATATCGAAGCTGACCGAGCGCGTCAAACACCTCAGGGTGGGCCACAGCCTGGACAAGGACTCGGACTTCGGGCCCGTGGTGGCGGCGAGTGCCAAGGAACGGATCGAGGGCTACATCCAGTCCGGTGTGGACGAGGGGGCCACCCTCCTTGCTGACGGCAGGGGCCTCACCGTGGACGGCTACGCCGACGGCTTCTGGGTGGGACCCACGCTCTTCGACAACGTCACGAAGGACATGAAGATCTATAAGGAAGAGATCTTCGGACCCGTCCTGAGCGTGCTCCGTGCCGCCGATTACGACGAAGCGCTAAGGCTCTGCTCCGAGCACGAATTCGGCAACGGCGTGGCCATCTTCACCCGCGACGGCGACGCCGCCAGGGACTTCGCCAGCCGGGTGGAGGTAGGAATGGTTGGCATCAACGTGCCCATCCCGGTGCCCATCGCCTATTACACGTTTGGCGGCTGGAAAGCGTCCGGCTTCGGCGACCTGAACCAGCACGGCGCCGATGCGTTCCGCTTCTACACCAAGACCAAGACAGTCACCACACGCTGGCCGTCCGGGATCCGCCAGGGCGCCAGCTTCATCATGCCGGAAGGCAGCTGATGACCGGTCTCCCGCCGGAAGCAGGCGCCGCGAAAGCAGGTGGCGCGGAAGCCGGTACCGCTGAAGTGCTCTTCGAACGCCGCGGCCACCTGGGCATCATGACGCTCAACCGGCCTAAAGCAGTCAACGCACTGAACGCCGGCATGGTGGCCGCCATGCTGGCGCAGCTCACCGCCTGGGCGGACGACGACGGCATGGCCGCCGTCCTGGTGCACGGCGCCGGCGAGCGTGGCCTCTGCGCCGGGGGCGACATTGTGGCGATCTACCGGGACATCCTTGGCGGCGGGACGGAAACGGCTGACTTCTGGCAGGCCGAATACCGGCTGAACTCCCTGATTGCCGCGTACCCCAAGCCTTATGTGGCCTTGATGGACGGCCTGGTGCTGGGCGGCGGCGTGGGGATCTCCGCGCACGGTTCGGTGCGGGTGGTCACCGAACGCACCCGGACGGGGATGCCGGAGACCACCATCGGGTTTGTGCCCGACGTCGGCGGGACCTGGCTGCTGGCGAAGTCACCTGGGGAGACCGGCACCCATGCGGCGCTGACCGGCGCCCACCTGACCGGGGCGGATGCGCTGTTCCTGGGTCTCGCGGACCACTTTGTCCCGTCGGGGCGCCTGCCGGAGCTGGCGGCGGCGCTCGAACACGAAAGTGCGGAAGCCGCCGTCGTACGGTTTGCCCAGAGCCCGCCGCCCTCCGGGCTGGAAGCGCAGCGCGACTGGATCGATGCCGCCTACGCCAGCGATGACGTGGAGGACATTGTCCGGCGGCTGCGGACCGTGGAGGGCGCGCCGGGCGGCGCCCCGGGCGGGGAGCCTAGGGCCGAGGCAACCGAAGGGGCCGCCACGATTGAGGCGAAGTCCCCTACGGCCGTGAAAGTGACCCTGGAGTCCCTCCGCCGGGCCAAGGGACTGACGCTGGACGAAGCACTGGCGCAGGAATACCGGGTAGGGCTTCGGTTCCTGGCCGCGCCGGACTTCCGCGAAGGGATCCGCGCGCAGGTGGTGGACAAGGACCGTACGCCGCAATGGAAGCCGGCCACGCTGCATGAGGTGCGCGCGGCAGACGTGGAACGGTTCTTCGCGCCGCTGGGGGACCGGGAGCTCAACCTGCACACAAAGGAGCCGGACAATGCCTGAACAAATCACCGTCGCTTTCCTGGGCCTGGGCCACATGGGCGGGCCCATGGCAGTGAACCTGGTCCGGGCCGGCTACACCGTGGCGGGCTTCGACGTGGTCCCCGCTGCCCTGGACGCCGCCCAGACCCACGGCGTCCCCACGGCGGCCAGTCCGCTGGACGCCATAGCCGGTGCCGACGTGGTGCTGACCATGTTCCCCAGCGGACAGCACGTGCTGGACGCCTACCGCGGCGCGGAGGGACAGCCGGGCCTGCTGGCCGAGGCCAAGCCGGGCACCATGTTCCTGGACTGCTCCACCATCAACGTGGACGAGGCGCGGGAAGCCTCCGCGCTCGCCATTGCGGCCGGCCACCGTGCCGTGGACGCCCCGGTCTCCGGCGGCGTGGTGGGTGCCGAAGCCGGCACGCTCACGTTTATGGTGGGCGGCGAAGCGGAGGACTTCGAGGCCGTGCGGCCGCTGCTTGAGGTGATGGGCAAGCGCGTGGTCCACTGCGGCGGGCACGGCGGCGGCCAGGCCGCGAAGATCTGCAACAACCTCATCCTGGGGGTCTCGATGATCGCGGTCAGCGAGGCCTTTGTGCTGGGTGAGAAGCTGGGCCTGACGCACCAGGCGCTCTTCGACGTCGCCTCCAACGCCTCCGGGCAATGCTGGGCCCTGACCACCAACTGCCCCGTGCCCGGACCGGTCCCCACCAGCCCAGCCAACCGTGACTACCAGCCCGGCTTCGCGGGGGCGCTGATGGCCAAGGACCTGCGGCTCGCGCTGAATGCGCTGGAAAGTACGGGAGTGGCCGCCCGGCTGGGACCGCTGGCGTCGGAAATCTACGATACGTTTGCCGCTGAAGGCGGAGCAGGCAGGGACTTCTCCGGAATCATCACCGATATCCGCGACAAATCGTAGCAGTAGCAGTATCTGCAGCACTGTCACCACTCGCAGCCCTAGCAACATCCACGAATACTTGAAAGGTCACGCATGACGGAGTACACGAACATCCTGGTGGAAAAGCGCGGCCGGGTAGGGCTGGTCACGCTCAACCGGCCGGAGGCGCTCAACGCCCTGGACAAGGCCACCATGGACCAGCTCGTGGCAGCCGTCACCGCCATGGACGCCGATCCCGGCGTGGGCGCGGTGGTGGTCACCGGCTCGGGCAAGGCGTTCGCCGCCGGGGCCGACATCAAGGAAATGGCCTCGCAGGGCTACATGGACATGTACGCCGCCGACTGGTTCCGGGGCTGGGAGGACTTCACACGGCTGCGGATCCCTGTCATCGCGGCGGTGTCCGGCTTCGCGCTGGGCGGCGGCTGCGAGCTGGCCATGATGTGCGATTTCATCATCGCCGGCGACAACGCCAAGTTCGGCCAGCCGGAGATCAACCTCGGCGTGCTGCCGGGTATGGGCGGTTCGCAGCGGCTCACCCGGGCCGTGGGCAAGGCCAAGGCCATGGACATGATCCTCACCGGGCGCTTCATCGGCGCCGAAGAGGCCGAACGTTCGGGCCTCGTCTCGCGCGTGGTGCCCGCGGAGGATGTGGTGGAGGAGGCCCTGAAGGCCGCGGAGGTCATCGCGTCCAAATCCAAGCCCGTGGCCATGCTCGCGAAGGAAGCCGTCAACGCCGCCTTCGAAACGGGACTCGCCCAGGGTGTCCTGTTCGAACGCCGGATCTTCCACTCGCTCTTCGCCAGCGAGGACCAGAAGGAAGGCATGGCGGCCTTCAGCGAGAAGCGCCAGCCGGAATTCAACCACCGCTAGCCAAACACGACGCGCAAACATCCCTGCGACGCGCTAATGTCCTGGCGCTACTGTAATTCCAGTAGCGCCAGGACATTAGCGCGTCGCCAGGCAACAAACGCGTCGCGCCTGATGCCGCGCCGGGCTAGGCGGTGAGGCTGCCCTTATGCGCCGCGACGGCTTCCGCCAGTTCCTCCGCCATCAGGTCCGAATTGATGCCGACGCCGGCCCACTCCCCGGCGGCTGCCGAGGACAGCACCTGCGCGCGGAGATCCGTGACGTTGCCTGCCGCCCACACCCCGGGCACGCCGGTGGCTCCGTCGTCGTCGGTGTCGAGGTGTTCGCCCATTCCGGTCGGGTGCTGGACGGCCTTGAGTCCCAGCTCCGCAAAGGCAGCGGTCCGTGCCATGAATCGGGGTGCCGTCACCACAGCGTCCGCTGCCACGACGCTGCCGCCGATCAACGCGACTCCGGTCAGCCTGTCCCGCTCCACCCGAAGGGAGTCCACGCGGCCGTCAACCACCGTAATGCCGCGCGCTGCCAACTGGTGCAGTTCCACGTCCGTGGGCTGCAGGGCGTCATTGAGGAACAGTGTGACGTTGGCGCTCCACTGCCGGAAAAGTAGTGCCTGGTGGGCCGCGAGCGGTCCGGTGGCAAGGATGCCAATGGCCTGGTCCCGGACTTCCCAGCCGTGGCAGTAGGGGCAGTGCAGGACATCCTTGCCCCAGCGTTCACGCAAACCCGGTATGTCCGGCAGTTCGTCCACCAGCCCGGTGGCGATGAGGAGCCTGCGGCCGCGGACCATGCTTCCGTCCTCCAGCGCTACCGAAAAGCGGCCCTTGGAGCCGGTGACGCCAACCACCTGCCCGTTGAGGAACCGGCCGCCGTAGGACTCCGCCTCGGCGCGGCCAATCCGGTACAGCTCGGCAGGGCTGATCCCGTCGCGGGACAGGAAGCCGTGCACCGCGTCGGCCGGTGCATTCCGGGGTTCACCGCCGTCCACCACCAGTACCGACCGGCGTGACCGGCCCAGCATCTGGGCCGCATTCAAGCCGGCTGCACCACCGCCAACAATGACGACGTCCACCAATGTGTTGTTCATTTTTGTCATTTTTCTTACCTCCACATCCATCGTCGATGGCGGCTCAGACGGTGGCATCCTTCTTTGCTGAAGTGGCAAGCTGAAAGCATGGATGAACTTGATAATGTCCTTGCAGCCGTCGGTCCGCGGCTCCGCGCCCTGCGGATCAGCCGCGACGCCACCCTGTCTGCGCTTTCGACGGTAACGGGTATCTCGGTCAGCACGCTCTCCCGTCTGGAATCAGGACAGCGGCGGCCCAATCTGGAACTGCTCTTGCCCCTGGCCAAAGCGCACCAGGTTCCGCTGGACGAACTGGTGGGTGCGCCCACAACCGGGGATCCGCGGCCCATCATCAATAAGGGGATGACCATTGTGCCGCTGACCCGTCGGCCCGGTGGTGTGCAGGCCTACAAGCTCGTCCTAAACGCAGGTAGTCCAGAGGAGCCGACACCTCAGGTCCACGAGGGCTACGAATGGATTTACGTGCTCAACGGCAAGCTGCGGCTGGTGCTCGGGGACCAGGACATCGTGCTGCCTACCGGCGAAGCGGCGGAGTTCGACACGCGGATCCCGCATTGGTTCGGCCGGGCGGATGCCCGGCCGGTGGAGTTCATCAGCCTCTTTGGGCGCCAGGGCGAGAGAATGCACGTCCGCGCGAAGCCGGCCCCGGCTGAGCAGGGCCGAGGGAGCGGCTTCGCCGGTAGCTGTCGGGGAGCGGGGCAGGCTACGCCGCGCTGATCCCGAACAGGCCGATGATGAGGGCCATGACTTCAAAGGTGGCCAGTTCGTGGGCGCAGTTCAGGAGCGTCAGGCGGGCGGGGCGGCCCTCGAAGGCATCGTGGGTGATGAAGCGGGCCGCCGTGAACCCGGCCCAGAGAATGGTGGCCGTGATCAGGGTGTTGGGAAGGAAATTTCCGCCGTAGAAGTGCTGGGAGATGGCGGCGGAACCGGCAAGGACCCAGGCACTGACGAAGCTGACCCCCAGCGTGATCAGGATGGGTTTGACGGCATCCTTGGCTTCCCCGCTGGGCGTGACCTTGGCGACGCGCATCCAGTAGGTGCCGAACACCTTTGGCGTGTACCAGACGGACCCGACCACCATGCTGGACAAGGTGGCCACCAGCACGCCCCAGAAGTTGATCTCCGGAATCATTGTGTACTCCTCAGGTCCAGGCCCGTTCCGTCCGAACGCTCCGCTCCACCGAAGTCTAGGGGACGGCCGGGCCGCGTTCCCGGCCAGACGGCGCCTCGGCCGCCGACATCGCCAGACGTTGCACTGGAGGCAGGCCCGGATCTCACAGGACCTTTGAAAGGAACTCCCGGGTCCGGGCGTGCTGGGGGTCGGCGATCAGCTGGCGCGGGTCGCCGCTTTCGACGACGACGCCGCCGTCCATGAAGGTCAGCGTGTCACCGACCTCCCGGGCGAAGCCGATCTCGTGGGTCACCACGATCATGGTCATGCCGGACTTGGCCAGGTCCTTCATCACGTTGAGGACATCACCCACCAGTTCGGGGTCGAGGGCGGAGGTGGGCTCGTCGAAAAGCATCAGTTCCGGGTCCATGGCCAGTGCACGGGCAATGGCCACGCGCTGCTGCTGGCCGCCGAGAGCTGGGCGGGATAGTGATTGGCGTGGTTAGCCAGGCCGACCCTGTCCAGCAGCTCCATGGCCCTCGTCCTGGCCTTCACCTTGGACTGTCCTTTGACCTGGGTGGGTGCCTCGATGATGTTCTGCAGCGCGGTACGGTGGGCGAAGAGATTGAACTTCTGGAACACCATGCCGATGTCCCGCCGCTGCGCTGCTATCTCCTTGGTGGTGAGTTCATGGAGGCGCCCGCGGCTTTCGCGGAAGCCGATGAGGTCATCGCTGACGCGGATCCGCCCGGCGCTGATGGTCTCAAGCATGTTGATGCAGCGCAGCAGCGTGGACTTCCCGGACCCGGACGGCCCGATCAGCACTGAAACCTCACCCTGCCGGACCGTCATGTCAATGCCGCGGAGCACATGGTGGCTGCCAAAGTACTTATGGACCCCGTCAATCCGGACGAGGGCTTCCTTCGTCACGACGTCACTGGTGATGGTCACAGAACCTCATCCTCTTTCCGGGCTGCGTGGGGTGCGTGGGCTGCCGGGGCGGCGAGGGCGCTGGCGGGGGCTTGTAAGGGTTGGACTGGCGCGGGAGCGAGGTTGTCCACACCCTTGCCGAAGTGGCGTTCGATGTAGAACTGACCCACCATGAGAACGCTGGTGATAACGAGGTACCAGAGCGCGGCGACGATCAGCAGGGGAATGGGCAGGTAGCTCCTGTTGGCGATTCCGTTGGTGGCGAACGTGAGATCCAGGGTGAAAGGCACTGCCAGGACCAGCGAGGTGGTCTTAAGCATTCCGATGGTTTCATTGCCGGTCGGGGGAACGATCACGCGCATGGCCTGGGGCAGGATAATGCGCCACATGATCTTGGACTTGCGCATGCCCAAAGCCTCGGCGGCTTCCATCTGGCCCGGGTCGACCGATTTCAGGCCCGCCCTGAAGATCTCGGCAAGGTACGCGGACTCGTTCAACCCCAGGCCCAGGACCGCCGCCACAAAGGCGGTGACCACATCCTGTGTGCTGAAGCTGAACAGCTCGGGCCCGAACGGAACGCCCACGGCGATCTTGGGATAGAGCACCGAAATGAGGCCCCAGAAGACGAGCTGGGTGTAGACCGGCGTTCCGCGGAAGAACCAGACCCAGGCCCAGCTCACGCCCCGGAACAGCGGGTTGTCGGACTGGCGCATGAAGGCGAGCAGCACGGCCAGCACAATGGCGATTATCATCGAGAGCACCGTGAGGAGCAGCGTCCAGCCGATGCCTTGGACCACCAGAACGTCCAGGAGGTACTTCCCCACAGTCTCCCAGCGGAAGTTGGCGTTGGTGAACACGCTCTGGGCCATGATGGCGGCGAAGAGCAGGATGATAGCGCCCGCGGCCCACCGGCCGGGGTGCCGGACCGGAACGGCGTTGATGAGTTCCGGTCCCCGGCGCCGTTGCCCGGGCGCGACGGTTGTGGTCTTGCCCGGCGTTAGTGTGCTCAACTGCCCACCACCGGGTTCACTTCAGACTTCGACACGGCGCCCTTGGAGTTGTTCCATTTGTCCAGGATTTTCCCGTAGGTGCCATCGCTGATGAGCTTGTTCATAACCTTGCCGATGAGTTCGGACAACGCAGTGTCCGACTTCGCAATGGCAATTCCCTGCGGTGCGGCGTCGTAGACTTCGCCCAGTGTCTGGAGTTTGTCCCCGGTCTGGGACAGGGCGTAACCGATGACCGGCGAGTCTGCGGCCATGGCGTCGATGCTGCCGTTGACCAGGCGCGTGGTGACGTCTGTCTGGTTCTTCAGCGTGACAATGTCGATGGCGGGTTTGCCCTCGGCGACGCACTTGCGGGAGCGGCCGGACACATCAGGATCCTCCTCTACGGTGCCGGTCTGGACTCCCACCTTCTTGCCGCAGATATCCTCCACCGCGAAGTTCTTCGGGTTGTCCTTGGCTACGGCCCACAGCACGCCTGCATCGAAATAGCTGACAAAATTCACGGTCTGGGCGCGCTCGGGGTTGATGGTGAACGAGGAGATCCCGAGATCGTACTTGGGGCCCAGTGCCGGCAGGATGCCGGTGAACTCCGCCGTCTCAACCTTGGTGCTCAGGCCGAGGGTCGCACCGATCGCTTTGGCGATGTCGACGTCGTAGCCCTGCGGCACCTGTCCATCGGCACCCAGGAATTCGGCGGGGGCGTAGGACGTGTCGGAGCCGACGGTCAGGGCGCCTTTTGCCTTCAGCTCGGGGGAAACCAACTCGGCCAGCGCTTCGTCCTTCTCGATTGCCGAGGGGTCGAAGCCCGCAGGCTCCGACAAGGAGCCTGCGGCGGTCTGCGAGGCGTTGGTGCAACCGGTGAGGGCCAGCGCGGCGGCTGCGACAACGGCAGCGAGCCTCAGCGACGGCATGAAGGAAGACGGCATCTTTTTACCCTTTGAACTAGGTGAGAGCGGAGTGGCGGCAGCGTTTCTTGTGTCCTGCGTCACCGCTGCGACAACACTACGGTTGGGTGATGTGCATCCTCAATGGTCAAAAAACCAACTTTTCATTGAAAAAACTCACAAAACGATGAATCCCGATATACATTATGACGATGACCCCCCTCACTGACCTTGATCGCAGGCTCCTCTCCGCCCTCCGTGAGGACGGCAGGGCCTCGGTGGCCAGCCTGGCCCGCAGACTCGATGTCGCCCGGGCCACGATCAACAGCCGGCTGGGGCGGCTGGTCGCGTCGGGGACCATCGTCGGCTTCACGGTCCGGGTGCGCGACGAGCTCGATCCTCTGGCGATCCACGCCATTGCCCTGATCGCCGTGGAGGGCAGGACTACGGACAGGGTCATCCGCCAGCTCAGGGGCTTTCCGGAAATCACGGCGCTGCACACCACCAACGGAGGCTGGGACCTGGTTGCAGAGCTCCGGACCGAGAGCCTCATCGGCTTCGACCAGGTCCTGGGGCGGATCCGGGGGGTCGACGGCATTGTGAACAGCGAGACGAGCCTCCTGCTCAGCTCGGTGCTGCGCTAGGGATCCGGGGATGCCGGATCCAGACGACCCGGTGTACATAATGCGCAATACTTCTCGTCATTCTGCTCAGCGATTCAACAGAAAGCTTGCTGTTTGGCAATTGAGCCTGCATATCGCCGAACCCTAGAGTTGTGGCATCAGTGGATAACTAGAGAATTAGGGGGCGCAGATGACGCGCTTTGTCGATGTTCACAACATGGTGCGCTGGGCTGCAGGACGCGGTCCGGAGCACATCATTTCCGGAATGATCCAGTACCTTGAGGATGATTTCCGGCGCTGGGAATCGTTCGATAAGACGCCCCGGGTCGCCAGCCACACGCCGTTCGGCGTCATCGAGCTCATGCCCACGAGCGACCACGAGACCTATGGTTTCAAGTACGTCAACGGGCACCCGTCCAACCCCGCGCGTGGGTTCCAGACCGTGACGGCGTTTGGCGTCCTGGCCGACGTCCACAACGGCTACCCCACGTTCCTTACCGAGATGACGGTGCTGACGGCGCTGCGCACCGCGGCGACGTCCGGCATGGTGGCGAAAAAGCTGGCCCGTGCCGACTCGCGCGTCATGGCGATGATCGGCAGCGGAAGCCAGTCCGAGTTCCAGGCCCTCGCGTTCCGCAGCGCCCTGGGTATTTCCACGCTCCGGGTATGGGACACCGACCCCACCGCACTGGAGAAGTTCGTGGCCAACATGGCACCCCTGGGTTTCGACATTACGATCGCCACGTCCGCAGCGGACGCGGTGCGCGGGGCCGATGTCATCACCACGTGCACCGCGGACAAGGCGAACGCCACCGTCCTCACGGCGGACCTGATTGAACCGGGCGTCCACATCAACGCCATCGGCGGGGACTGCCCGGGGAAGACCGAGCTTGAACCGGCGATCCTCGGACTCGGCGACGTGTTCGTGGAGTACGCCCCCCAGACCCGCATCGAAGGGGAGATCCAGCACATGCCGGCCGGCTTTGGCGTGACGGAGTTCTGGCAGGTCCTGACGGACAGGGTGCCCGGGCGCACGGCGGCTGCGCAGATCACCATCTTCGACTCAGTCGGCTTTGCCATTGAGGATTTCTCGGCCCTGCGGTTCGTGCGCGACGCCGTCGACGGCACCGACTTCTTCGTCGAGATCGACCTCGTGGCAAGCCCGGAGGACCCGAAGAACCTGTTCGGCCTCGTGGGTGCCCTCTCTCCGGTTGGCTCCTGAGTCTCCGATGTCAGTTCAAGCCCCGTCCGCCGTCGTCCTCGTACGGCCGCACACCTTCATGCCCAACCCGGCGACGGTAGTGGACAATGCCTTCCAGATGTCGGCTCATTCCGTGGACCGGCAAACGCTTGCCGCGGCAGCCCGCAATGAGGTGACCGGGCTGGCCGAGGCGCTGGAAACAGCCGGCGTCACGGTGCACGTGTTCGAGGACTATGACGAAACCCGCCCGGACAGCGTGTTTCCCAACAACTGGCTCTCCACGCATGCGGGCGGCCACATTGGGATATTCCCGATGTACGCCCCCAACCGCCGCCACGAACGCCGCAGCGACATTCTTGACTTCCTCAAGACCCACTACCGTGTGCAGGACGTTATCGACTACTCCGGGCTGGAAATGGACCGCGTGTTCCTGGAGGGAACGGGAGCAATGGTCCTGGACCACGGCGGCCGTGTGGCATACGCCGCACGCTCCCGCCGGGCCGATCCCGTCGCGCTGGAGCGGTTCTGCACGAACTTCGGCTATGAGCCCATGCTGTTCGACGCGGCCGATGCGGATGGCACCGCCGTCTACCACACGAATGTGATGATGTCCGTGGCGACGGACTTCGCGATGGTCGGGCTGGGCCTGATCCCGTCGGCGGAGCGCCGGCGCGAGGTGGTGGAACGGCTTTCCGGCGGGGGACGGATGGTGATCGAGCTGAGCCACGACCAGATCCTCAATTTCGCAGGCAACGCGATCGAGCTCCAGGGCGGGGAGGGCCGCGTGCTGGCGCTGTCCGGGCGGGCCCTGGGGAGCCTGACGGCGGAACAGAAGGCCATCATAGAAAGCAGCTGTACCCTGCTGCCTGTCGATGTTCCCACCATCGAACTGGCCGGAGGCTCCGTGCGGTGCATGATCGCCGGAATCCACCTCGACCGCAGGCCCGTCCTCGCCGGCATCGGAGACTGAGCCGGTCTTCAGCCGGTGAAGTCCCCGGCATTCCGGCGGAAGGTGCCCAGGATGCGGATCAGCTGGTCCACGTCGGCCGCGTCGAACCCTGACTGGCCGAACACCTCGGTGTTGAGCACCGCCGTCGCCCGTTTGGCAACGATCCGCCCTTCCGCGGTGAGCTCGATCAGGGTGGTGCGGCCGTCCGTAGGATGCGGCAAACGAGCCACCAGTCCCGAGCCTTCCAAACGGTCGACGGCGTTGGTCACCGAGGTGGGATGGACCTGGAGGAGGGCGCTCGCCTTGTTCATGGGCAGCGCGCCGCTGCGGGCGAAGCTGAGGAGCGCGAGCAGTTCGTAGCGGGCGAAAGTCAGTCCGAACGGTTTCAGGACGCCTTCGATCCGTGCCAGCAGGATCTGCTGGGTACGCATTATGGCGGTGATCGCGGCCATGGGAGCGGCGACGTCGGCCCAGCCGTGCTCCTCCCAGTTCCGTTGGGCGTCGGCGATGGGGTCCCGGGGCAGTGGCGCGGCCATTCCTCAGCCCTTCAGCCCCGGGAAATCCGCCTCGGAGTATTCCACTCCCAGGCCGTCGGGATGGGCGCCCCGCCATGCCGGAGCTTCTCATTGTGCCGCAGTTCCACGCGGCGGATCTTGCCCGAAATGGTCTTGGGCAGTGCCGCGAATTCCAGCCGCCGGATCCGCTTGAACGGCGCCAGGTGTTCGCGGCAGTAGCGGAGGATGTCCTCAGCCAGTTCCGGCCCCGGCTCCAGTCCGGACACCAGGACAACGTAGGCCTTCGGGACGGAGAGCTTGAGCGCATCCGGCGACGGAACCACTGCCGCTTCGGCCACGGCCGGGTGCTCCAGCAGCACGCTCTCCAGTTCGAACGGCGAGAGCCGGTAGTCGGAGGATTTGAAGACGTCGTCGTCGCGGCCCACGTAGGTGATGACGCCCTGTTTATCCCGGCTGGCCATGTCGCCCGTGTGGTAGTAGCCGCCCCGGAACGCCTCGGCGGTCCGCTCCGCGTCCCCGTAGTAGCCCTTCATCAGCCCCACCGGCCGGGGGTCCAAGCGGAGGCAGAGCTCGCCGTCGTCGGCTTCTTCCCCCGTGTTCGGGTCCACCAGCACCACGTCGTAGCCGGGAAGCGGCCGCCCCATGGCGCCGACGGTGACCGGCTGGCTGGGCGTGTTGGCCACCTGGACGGTGGTTTCGGTCTGGCCGAAGCCGTCCCGGATGGTCTGGCCCCACGCGCGCTGGACCTGTTCGATCACTTCAGCGTTCAGCGGTTCGCCCGCGGAGACCACCTTGGTGGGAGGAGTTTTCAGCACTTTCAGGTTCGCCTGGATCAGCATCCGCCAGACCGTGGGCGGGGCGCAGAAGCTGGTGACGCGCTCGCGGTCCATCTGCTCCATCAGGGCACGGGCGTCGAACCGTTCGTAGTTGTAGACAAAAACGCAGGCCTCCGCGATCCACGGGGCAAAGAAATTGGACCACGCGTGTTTGCCCCAGCCCGGCGATGCCACATTCAAGTGCACGTCGCCGGGTTCCAGGCCAATCCAGTACATCGTGGAGAGGTGCCCCACCGGGTAAGACGTGTGGGTGTGCTCCACCAGCTTGGCCTTCGACGTGGTTCCGGAGGTGAAATACAGCAGCAGCGTCTCGTCCGCCTGGGTGGGGGCATCGGCTGTGAAGGTGACTGCCGCCGTCGTCGAATCCGTGTACTGGAGGGCTTCTGCGATGGCGGCAGTTTTTGCGACGGTTGTTGCGGCTGTTTTTGTGGCTGCGCCGGTCCCGCCGATTTCGATCAGGCGGTAATCGCCGGGGACGCCGGCGAACTTACCGATGTTGGAACGCCCGACGGCGGCCCAGCCCGCCTCGCCGCGCTCCACGCGTTCGGCCAGGTCCTCCGGACCCATCAGAGTGGTGGTGGGGATCAGGACAATACCCAGCTTGATGCCGGCCAGCATCAGCTCCCAGAGCTCCACCTGGTTGCCCAGCATGATGATCATCCGGTCCCCGCGGCGCACGCCCTGGCTTCTCAGCCAGTTGGCCACTTGGTTGGAACGGGCCGCCAGGTCCGCGAAGCTCCGCCGTGTGGCCGAGCCGTCCTGCTCCACGATGACGAGGGCCGGATTGGTGGCCTTCTCAGGATCTGCGGCGATCTGATCGAACCAGTCGAGGGCAAAGTTGAATTCCGTAAACCTCGGCCACTCGAACTCGCGTCCGGCCTGGTGGTAGTCGGTACGGAGGGCCAGCAGGCGGTCGCGTGCTTCGCGGAAGTCATCGGTGACTGACAAGGGAACACCTTTCGTCCAGTGATGCGCATCACTAAAGATTCGACCCTGTGCAATATACTAGGACATCCAAGGGTTTGGAAGACCGAAGGGATGTAAAGCGTGCAGCCACAAGGACGTGAGCGTGATCTGACCGGCGCCCCGCCGTTTCCCGAAGCAGATCTCATGTACATCGTGGACCTCCTCCCCGCGGCGGAGCGAGCGCGGTATCTGGATCTCCGGGCGTTCCTGCAGTCCACGGTGCGGCAGGCATCCATTGACTACTGGAACCGCGAGGAGTTCCCGTTCGGGTTGATGGCGGAGATGGGCAAGCGAGGGTTCGGCGCGCTGCAGACGGACGGCACCTCGAAACTCTTCAAGGGCCTGATGTACGTCGAAGTGGCCAGGGCGGATGTTTCGCTGTCGGCTCTGGTAGGGATCCACAACGAACTGATCGTGGGGATGATCGACGCCCTCGGTTCCGAGGAACAGAAGCAGCGGTGGCTGCCTGGCCTGAAAACTTTTACCCAGCTGGGCGCCTTCGCCCTGACCGAACCCGGGCACGGCTCGGACATTGCCGGCGGGCTGGAAACATCCGCGCGGCTGGAGGACGGCGAGTGGGTGATCAACGGCGCCAAACGCTGGATCGGCTCCGGGACTATCGCGGACTTTGCCCTGGTGTGGGCGCGTGACGAAGCTGACGGGCAGATCAAAGGCTTCATTGTGGAGACCGGCCGCGCGGGCTACCGGGCAACCAAGATTGCCAACAAGATCGGCCTGCGGATCATGCAGAACGCGGACATCGTGCTGGACAACGTCAGGATTCCGGCGTCCAACATGCTGCCGGGCGCCACGGACTTCTCCAAGGCCAACGACCTCCTGCGGGATTCGCGCGCCTGGGTTGGCTGGCAAGGTGCCGGGATCCAACTGGCCGCGTTCGACGTCGCCCGTTCCTACTCGCTGGAACGCAGGCAATTCGGAAAGGAACTGGCATGCTTCCAGCTGGTCCAGCAGCAACTGGCGGAGATACTGGGCAACGCCTCGGCGTCACTGGCGCTCATGGCCCAGCTCGCCCGGATCCAGACGGACGGCAAGCTGGAGATGGCCCAGGCGGCCATGGCAAAGTCCACGTGCACCCGGCTGGCCCGTGCTTCGGTGGCGATGGGACGCTCGCTGCTGGGCGGCAACGGGATCAGCTCGGACTATGAAATGGGCAAGCTGTTTGGTGATGCCGAAATCCTCTATACCTATGAGGGCAGCTACGAAATCAATTCGCTGATTGTGGGCCGGGCCGTCACCGGAAAATCGGCCTTCGTCTAGAAATTCACGCTGAGCAAAAAATTAACAAAAAACTGCCCTGGCCATGCTTTGCAGCACGGCCAGGGCAGTTGATCAGAACCTTAGAGCGGGCGAATGTTCTCTGCCTGCGGGCCCTTGGGACCTTGGGTCACATCGAATTCGACTTTCTGGTTCTCATCCAGCGAGCGGTAGCCGCTGCTGGCGATTGCCGAGTAGTGCGCGAAAACATCGGCGGATCCGTCGTCCGGAGCGATGAAGCCAAAGCCCTTTTCAGCGTTGAACCATTTAACTGTGCCTGTTGCCATTGCTAACTTCCTTTGTAACCCTTTTCTGGTCCTGCTCGGACGGCAGGCAGACGCGGAGTCTGTAGTCCGCTGTCTCAAACCTAGGGGCTGCGCGGTGGGCGTGCAATAGCTACAGTCATCAAGTGTCACTGCTGTTACTGAAGTGGTACCCGGGAACCGGGCGCCCGAACCGCCGAAGTCGGCTGCCACCCGGCTCCGGGATGTGTCTGCGTTGACTGCCCTCGGCTAGCGCATACCCTCCCGGCGGATGGCCGTGGCGATGGCCGCGGCCCGGGTCTCCACCCCGAGCTTGGCGTAGATATGCGCCAGATGGGTCTTGACCGTGGCCTCGGAGATGAAGAGCCGCTGACCCAACTGCCGGTTGCTGAGCCCCTCGGTCAGGAGGCTCAGCAGCTCCGCCTCCCGGGGCGTCAGGACCTCGTCGGGATTGCGCAGCTGCTGGAAAAGCCGGGAGGCCACGGGGGCACTCATCACGCTCTTCCCTTGAACTGCTCCGCGGATTGCGGCAAAGATTTCATCCGGGACGGCGTCCTTGAGGAGGTAGCCCATGGCGCCGGCGTCCACGGCCCGGACAATGTCTGCGTCCGAATCGTACGTGGTGAACACCAGGATGGCCTGCCGGTTGTTGCGCTGCCTCAGCTGCCTGATGGCCTCGATTCCGTCCATTCCGGCGCCCATGGCCAGATCCATCACCACTACCGCAGGGGAAAGTTGTTCCACAAGGTCCAGGGCTTCCTCGCCGGAGGCGGCCTCGGCCACCACGTCAAGGTCAGGCTGCGTGCCCAGCAGTGCCTTGAGTCCGCTCCGGACCACCAGGTGGTCGTCCACCAGGAGGACGGTGATGCCTGTCATGGCTCGTCCCGGGTGGTGTGCTTCACAGGTGGCGCTGACTGCACCCGAGCCGGCACTTGTGCGGCCACGATGGTCCCTTCGCCGGGGATGCTTTCCACCGAGAATACCCCGCCCAGTTGCTCCACGCGCTGTCGCATGGCCCGCAGCCCGTATCCTCCGGCGTCCGACGGCGGTGCTGCCGCAGCGGGATCAAAGCCCGTTCCGTCGTCGTAGATGTCAAGGGTGACCGAGTCCGGGAGGAACCCCAACGTCAGGGTAGTTGTGGTGGCGCTGGCGTGCCGCTGGATGTTCGCGGCCGCACTCTGGACCACCCGCAGCAGGGTGTGACGGACCTCCGCGGAGACGGCCCTCGGCTCGCCGGTGACCAGGAGCCGCGTGTTCGGGACGTACTGGGCGGCCGCCTGGTGCAGCGCCTCGGGCAGCGGGGACGCGTCGAGTCCCGGGGAAGCGAGCTCGTGGACCAGGCTGCGGGTCACGGTCAGGTTCCGGCGCAGCAGCTGAGTAGCCTGGTTGAGGTCCTGCCGTGATTCCTGGCCGGGCCACGAACGGTCCGCGGCCTCCAGGAGCAGCAGGCTGCTGGCCAGGCCCTGCGTCACGGTGTCGTGGATCTCGCGCGAGACGCGCTCGCGTTCGGCGATGGTGCCGGCCCTGCGCTCGCTGGCCGCCAGCTGCCCCTGTGCCAGAGATACCTCGGCATGGAGCCGGCGCTGCTCCGCGGCGTCGTGCTCGATGCGGTCATAGATCAGCGTCAGCATAACGCCGACGGCGATCGGTCCCAGCAGCATCGCGAGGTCCGTCCCGTCGCTAAGCCGGAAGAGCCCGACGGCGGTGGCGGCCGCCGTCGCCCCCGCCGCCACGTAACCCACGGCGCCAGTAAAGGCCGTCCGGCAAAGGAAGAAGATCGCAAAGGAACACCAGGCAAAGCTGGGTGCGGCGATAACCAGGGCTGCCCAGACGGCCACAAACACGAGCATCCAGACTGACCACCGGCGCCTCTGACGGGCCAGTAGGGCGATCACGGCGTAGAGCGCGCAAACCGTTCCGGCCAGGCCGAGGACCAGGAGGTTGTCCGGCAGGCTGTGCCGCATGACATAGCGGACGGCCGACGCGACGAGCAGGACAGCGAAGCCCAGATGGACGGCGGTGTCGATCCGGCCGAACCGGCCCGGGGCGGCGGCAGGTTCAGCAGGCGGTTCAGCGGCCGGTTCAACAGGCCGGGCGCGTCCGGTTGACGGGGTTTCACGGGGAGTGGCTGGGGAGGGCATGGGTCCGGTTCAGGTCAGAGGGCTTTCCTACCCCATGCTATTGCCCGCGCCGTTGCTGGTCTCTCCGCCTTTTGGCTGATGCTGCTGGCCTTCCGGGGGACCGGAGCGCAGCCAAAGGCCCGATGTTTGTTCCGGCGGGACTGGACAGGATGGATGGAGCCGATGCCCATCGGGGCATTCCGCCAACGTGGGCCCCTTCCGCCAACGTGGGTCCAGCAACGGGAGTCCATCAACGTTGCGTCCATCAACCCAAGGAGATCACCGTGAAGAAGTCCAACAAGATTGCCGCCGCTGCCGCCGCCGGAGCTTTGCTGCTGACCGGAGGGCTGACCGTTGCAGCCAATGCCGGGACCAGCCAGGCTGCCGCCCCTGCCGCCGTGCCCGCCCCCGCTGCGGTACCCGCCGTCGATATCCCGCCGGCGCCGGAAACCGTGGTGGCGCAGAACCGCATCACGGTGGGCGCCTCGTCCGATGCCGTCCGGGCAGCCCTCGCCAAATGCCAGGCGGACAAGCTGCCGTACGTCACGGTGGCCCTGGTGGACAGGTTCGGCACCGTCCAGGCGATCCTGCGTGGGGACAACGCCGCCGAGCACACGATCGAAGCAGCCAAGCAGAAGGCCTACACCGCAGCCGCGTTCGGTGCGCCGACGAGCGAGCTGGCCAAGCGCGTCAACGGCAACGGGCCCAGCATCGCGGACCTCCCCGGCACCCTTTTCCTGGCCGGCGGCGTCCCGCTCAAGGTCAACGGTGTGTCCGTAGCAGGCATCGGAGTGGGCGGCGCCCCCGACGGCAATCTGGACGAGGCCTGCGCCACCGCCGGCGCCGAGGCCATTGCCGCGCTGGCAGCCGGCCCGGCCAAGTAGGCTCGGCTCCATGCAACGGTTCAGGACTTGGCGGTTGAGGACCCGGCGCCGGACCCGCGGGGCAGCGCGGATTCTCATCGTGGCGGTTGCAGTGGCAGGTTCCCTGGCTGCGTGCCAGGGGAACCCGGGAGGGCCGCAGCCGCTGGAGTCGCCGCCGTCGTCCGTCCTGGTCAGCCCGGGCAGCCGGCCCCCGCCCGGACCGTCAGCTTCGCCGGGTACGTCCCCGCCTGCTTCCATGGCAACGGCAGCCACCAAGCCACCGGCCCTGTCCGCCGAGGCCCAGACCTGGCTCGACCAGGAGCTGATCGCCGCCGCGAAGGCCAACAATGTGGCGCTGGTGGGTGAGTTGATCGGCCGCGGCGCCAACGCGAACGCCAAGGACGCCATCCAGGATTCCGCGTTCCTCTATGCCGGGGCCGAGGGATTCAACGAGGTGCTCCAGCTGACGCTGGCGGCCGGCGCAGACGTTTCCAGCACCAACCGTTATGGCGGGACGGCACTGATTCCCGCCAGCGAACACGGCCATGTGGCGACCGTGCGCATCCTCCTGGCCGCTGGAGTGCCCGTGAACCATGTGAACAACCTGGGCTGGACCGCCATGCAGGAGGCTGTGCTCCTCAACGACGGTGGGCCCAGCCAGCAGGACGTGGTGCGCCAGCTCCTGGACGCCGGTGCGGACCCGGACATCCGGGATCCTCAAGGCCGCACGGCGCTGGAGAATGCGGAGCGGCTGGGCTTCGGTGAGATCGCTGCCCTGATCCGTGCCCGCTAGAGCACGTCCTCGAACAACTCCACGTATTTCCGCATCATCGTCTCCGCGCTGAATCGGGTTTCGACGGCGGACCGGCAGTCATGCCGGTTCAGGCCGGACGCACGCTGCAGGCAGCCGGCCAGTTCATCGGTAGCCGCGGCGAGGAAACCGGTGACTCCGTGCTCGATGATTTCCGGTGCGGAGCCCCGCTGAGTGGCCACAACCGGGGTGCCGGCGGCCAGCGCCTCGATCATGACCATTCCAAAGGGTTCGTCCCACTGCACGGGGTTGAGCAGCGCGACGGCATTGCCCAGCAGGGCGAACTTTCCGTCGGCGTCCAGTTCTCCGAGGAACTCTTCATCAGGCCCGAGCAAGGGTGCTACCACGGAGCGGAAATAATTCACTTCAGCAGGGTCGCTCATTTTTGCGGCGATCTTGAGCTGCATGCCCGCTCTGCGGGCCACCGCTATTGCCTCAGCGATGCCTTTGCACGGCGCCATTCGGCCGAGAAAACACGCGTAGCCGCCGGCTCCGGCACCGGGTGTAACAGTTGCGGGATCGATGCCGTGGTGGATGACCCGCCGGATTTTCACGTCGGGGGCGCTGTTGGCCTGGTGCTGCGAAATGGCCACCAGTGACACGTCCCGGCTGAAGGCTTCATATACCCGGCAAAGCTCCGGCGTCATGTCCGAATGAATGGTGCTGACCACTGGAACCCGGGTGGGCGGTGCCGGTACAACGGTCCCGCCAGGGTGTGATCATGGATGATATCGACGCCGTCCAGTTCGGCGTAGGCCCTGATCACGTGCGGCAGTTCTGAGCTTGTTTTGCCCATGGCTGCACGCTCCGCTCTGGCGAATCCGCCGATCCGTTCGACCGGGCAGGTGCTGTCGGACGCCGCGGCAAGCACCACGCTGTGCCCGGCCGCCGCCAGCGAGGTGGCCAGCGCATGGATCATCGCCTCCGTTCCGCCGTAGCCTATGGGTGGGACGGGGAGCCATGGTGGAGCTATCAGTCCTATCCGCAAGATTCGCGCTCCTGCTCCGCGTTTAACCTGTCTTGTCCAGTTTCTCGGCGAGCTCAACCAGATCGGCAAGGGGGGGACGTGTCCCGCGGTGGAACGTCATGCCCGCCGGGAGCCCCTCGATCGTGGCCTGGCTGCCGGTCACGTCGATGGTGATCCGGCCATCGCCTATGGGGCAGTTAGTGATGCGGACCCGGCCCCAGGACTCCGGCAGCACAGGGTCCATCCACATACCGTTCATGGATACGTGGGGATTATACCGCAGCATTGTGCGCAGCAGATGCACCGGGGTGGTGGCAGCCCAGGCCTGGGGCGAGCAAGCCGTCGGGTAAGTCACCGGTTCCGGGAAATCAGCGCGGTCAAATCCGCAAAACAATTCAGGCAAGCGGTGGTCGGTGAAATCCGCGGCCTCAATAAGCCCGAGGGCAACCCGCCGGGCCTCGTCCACAAATCCGTACCTCATCAGGCCCGTGGCAATTATCGCGTTGTCATGCGGCCACACGGATCCGTTGTGGTAGCTCGCCGGGTTGTAGGCGCCCATATCCGTGGCCAATGTACGGATCCCCCAACCGCTGAACATTTCCGGCGACATCAGCCGGGCAGCCACCAGGGGCGCCTTGTCGGCGTCGATAATCCCGTTCCACAGGCAGTGCCCCATATTTGAGGCACAGGCATCCACCGGTCTCTTGTCCCGGTCCAGCGCGATGGCATAGTAGCCACGGTCCGGCAGCCAGAACTGTTCGTTGAACTGCTTTTTAAGCCGCGCTGCGCGTTCCCGCAGCTCCCGCGCCAAAACCAGCTCCCCGGCGTCGTACGCCATCCACGCCCTGGCGATGTAGGCGCCGTACACGTACCCCTGCACTTCGCAGAGGGCGATCGGCGGCTCTGCCATGCGGCCGTCCGCGAAATTAATGCCGTCCCAGGAATCTTTCCATCCCTGGTTGATCAGCCCTTGGTTGTTGAGCCGCTGATATTCCACAAAGCCGTCGCCGTCGCGGTCCCCGTAATCCCTGATCCATTCCAGCGCCCTGTCAGCGTTGGGCAGCAGCGCCGCCACCTGGTCCGCGGCGAGGCCCCAGCGGCTGACTTCGCCGAGCAGCGTGACGAACAACGGCGTGGCATCGGCCGTGCCGTAGTAGGCGGACTTCCCGCCCAGTGCCAGACCCGTGCTGACGCCCAGCCGGACCTCATGGAGGATCCGGCCGGGCTGCTCTTCGGTCAGCGCGTCCACCGAGTTGCCCTGCCTTTCGGCCAGCGTCTGCAAGGTGTCCAGGGCCAGCGACGGGTCCACAGACAGCGCCATGTAGGACGAGAGAAGCGAATCGCGGCCGAAAAGGGCCATGAACCACGGGGCGCCCGCCGCGACAACGGTCCGGTCCGGATGCAGCGGGTCCTCGATCTGGAGGGCGCCGATGTCATCATGGCTGCGCTGCATGGTGCGGGCAAACGACACGTTGCTGATGTGCGGCGCGGGGATCTTCCGAATCCACTCCTGGCGCCGTATTTCCGCAGGCGACGTGCCGGTTTCCTGGCGCCGGAAGGGTGCGGGCGTTTCGGCCGCATCCAGTAGAGGCGACACCGTGACCATCGTGCGCCACTGGCCGTGGGGCGGCACCACGGTGCGGTAGCCCAGGCCTTCGTGACTGAACGTCGCGTCGGGAGCCTGCAGGACAACCCCCTTATGCATTCCCCGCCAGACGCCCTTGATGGTGAGGGAGTCGCCTTCCGGGCGCCGGGACTGGTCCCAGTGCCGGATGATCCGGGCGTCCTTCACCTCAAAGAGGTCCGCGAAGTCCGCGTCCATCGCCAGTTCCACAACGCACACGGCAGGCTCGCGGGAATGGTTCCAGACGGTGATCTCCTCCAGGATGCCCGAGCCCACCTCGCGGTTTCGTTCCACGATCAAAGGGCTGTCCGCACGGCCGGCTGCCCGGGCCGGACGGCCGATGAATACGGCCCGGTACGGTTCGAGGGCACGGGCGGCCAGCGGCTCCAAAGTCACATCATTGACCGTCAGTCTCCAGCGGGAGACGATGCGGGTGTCCTCATGGAACACGCCATGGGGACGGTCGGAGTACATGTCGCCGGCAAGACCGGAAATACAGAAGTTTGAGCCATCCACAAGTGTCACCGTGGCCCCAGGGGGCCCGCCGCGGTGTCAGCATTCCATCCAGCCATCCAGGGCTCCTTTGACGCAAGCAACGCTGCGGGGCCCGTTCCTGTGGACCCCGCGGTGGATTAGAAGGGCTGCCGCCGCGGATCGATCAGTCGTGGGATCTTCGTCCTGATCGGCCTCCAACGGAGCCTAGTGGGCAACGAATCTGTCATGCCGGACCTCCACCAGGAACACGATGGTTCTATGACCCTACGCTTGTGGTTCTGTGGACGCCAGATGCGAAACCCACCTCATGTCTCTAGACCGCTTCGAGGACGCTGACGTAGTTGGCGATGCCCACGCCGCCCATGTTCTGCACGGCGGCCCGGCGCGGGTTGGCGAGCTGCATGTCGCCGGCGGTCCCGGTGAGCTGCATGGCGGCGATGACGTGCTGGGAGACGCCCGTGGCGCCGACGGGGTGGCCTTTGGCCTTGAGTCCGCCGGAGACGTTGATGGGCAGCTTTCCGTCCTTGAAGACCCACCCTTCCTGCACAGCACGGGCACCCTGGCCCGGTTCGGTCAGTCCCATGGCCTCGTACATCAGCAGCTCGGCGATGGTGAAACAGTCGTGGACCTCAGCGAAGTCCAGGTCTTCAAGCCCGACGCCGGCCATCCCCATCGCGCGCTGCCACGACACCCGGGTGGCGGCGAAGGCTGTGGGGTCCCGCCGTTCGGCCGGAAAGAAGTCGTTCGCGTGGCCAAAACCGGCGAACCTTACCTGCGCAGTGGCCCCGCCGGTTGGCGAGGTGGACAGCACGACGGCGGCGGCGCCGTCGGACACGGGGGAGCAGTCGGTGCGGCGCAGGGGGTCGGCCACCATGGGGTTCTTGTCCGAGACGGTGCGGCAGAACTCCTCGCCGAGGTCCTTGCGCAGCTGGGCGTACGGGTTGTCCACGCCGTTGCGGTGGTTCTTGGCCGCGATGGAGCCCAGCACGTCGCCCAGCTTTCCGTCGCCGCGTCCGTAGCGCTTGTCGTAGTGCTTGGCGACGTCCGCGAACAGGCCCGTAAAGCCGGTGGTGGACGTCTGGCCGGCCATGTCGTAGTCAGCGCCCAGCAGGGCGGCGCCCACAACGTCGGCGCCGGCGTGCGTCATTTTCTCGGCGCCGATCACCAGCACGGTCTTAGCCGTCCCGGCCAGCAGCGACTTGGTGCCCTGCTGGAACGCGGCCGAACCGGACGCGCAGGCGTTCTCCACGCGGGTGGCCGCGACGTTGGCCAGGTCCGGCGAGACCTGGAGGGCTAGCGACGATGGGAAGGCCAGGGGCATCATGCCGGAGTTGAACTGGCCCAGGTAGATCTCATCGATCTGCCCGGGCTCGATCCCGGCGTTGCTGATGGCCTCGGTGGCGACCTGGACGATCAGGGATTCGAGGGTCTCGTCTGTCAGTTTGCCGAACCGGCTGTGACCCCAGCCGGTGAGCAGGACATCCTTGCCGAACTGTTCCTTGAGGCTCATGCGCTGGCTCCTTCGAGGGTTGATTCGTTCAGGGTTGCTTCCGGGGCGACGGTGAATGCGGCGTCGGTTTTTTCGCGGATTTCCGCCACGGTGGCCCCCGGCGCAAGGCGGGTCAGCGTGAGCTGTCGCCCGCCGTCGTCGTCCGTTTTGATCAAATCAAAAACCGCGAGGTCGCTGATGATGCGGTCCACGCAGCGCAGGCCGGTGAGCGGCAGGGTGCACTCGGTGACGATCTTTGCCGTGCCGTCCTTGGCGTTGTGCTCGGTCAGGACCACCACGCGCGGGGTGCCGGCGACGAGGTCCATGGCGCCGCCCATGCCCTTGACCATCTTGCCGGGGATGGTCCAGTTGGCGAGGTCGCCGTTGCCGGAGACCTGCATGGCGCCCAGGATGGCCACCTTGACGTGGCCGCCGCGGATCATCCCGAAGGACGTGGCGGAGTCGAAGATGCTGCCGCCGGGCAGGACCGTGACGGTCTGCTTGCCGGCGTTGATGAGGTCCGCGTCTTCCTCGCCCCCATAGGGGAACGGGCCCATGCCGAGCAGGCCGTTTTCGCTCTGCAGGACCACGCGGACGCCGTCGGGCAGATTGTTGGCCACCAGCGTGGGGATGCCGATGCCCAGGTTCACGTAGTCGCCGTCGTTCAGTTCCTCGGCCGCGATGGCAGCCATTTCATCCCTGGTCCAGGCCATGGGGTTCTCCTTGGGGTTCAAAGTGTGCGGGGGCTTAAGTGTTCGTTCGCGCTGCGGGGTGGGGCAGGCGGGGGCAGGCCAGGGTAGGCGTTCAGGCGGGGACTGTTGCCGTTTCCCGGGAGCGGACGGTGCGCTGTTCGATGTCCTTCACCCGATTGCTCGCCTGGACCAGGTGCTGGACGTACACGCCCGGTGTGATGATGTGGTTCGGATCCAGTGCGCCCGGCTCCAGGATGACTTCGGCTTCGGCAATGGTCACCAGGCCGGCGGTGGCCACCACCGGGTTGAAGTTCCGGGCCGTGTAGCGGTAGATCAGGTTCCCGTCCGTGTCCGCGGTGTGCGCGTGGACCAGTGCGACGTCGGCGCGGATGGCGCGCTCCTGAACGTACGTTTCGCCGTCGAACTCTGCCAGAGGTTTGCCTTCCGCGACCAGCGTTCCCACGCCGGTCTTGGTGTAGAAGGCGGGGATGCCGGCGCCGCCGGCGCGGAGGCGCTCGGCCAGGGTGCCCTGCGGGGTGAATTCCACCTCAAGCAGGCCGGCGAGGTACTGCTCGGCGAAGAGTTTGTTCTCGCCGACATAGGATGCGATCACTTTGCGGACCAGGCCGGCTTCGATCAACACGCCCAGGCCCTTCCCGTCCACGCCCATGTTGTTCGACACGACGGTCAGGTCGCGCACGCCGGAATCACGGACGGCCTCGATGAGGTCCGCCGGGATGCCGCTCAGGCCAAATCCGCCGACGGCGAGCGTCATGCCATCGCGGAGCACGTCCGCCAGGGTACCGGCGGCGTTGGATTTCAGTTTGGACATTCCGTCTCCTCGTCATCGAGCATGCAGAGCCATTCGGGATATCCACTTTGTGGACATTGGGCCTGAAGAACGAGCCTAGGTTGGTCGCTGAAGATGTTCAACAGCGCAATCATCCCTGAAAGGCAGATATTTCACAGCGTGGACGCTAGGCTTTGAGCTGTCCACATTGTGGAGGATTTCCTGAAAGTTGGTGAGCTCAATGACAAATCCAGTCCAAGGAGCGCAAGTAGTGGGCCGAGTGGCGTCACTGCTCCGGCTTGTCGGCCGGAAGCCGGAAGGCAGCTCGATTTCCGGCCTGGTTCGGGAGTCCGGGCTGACCCGTCCCACCGTCCACCGGCTCCTGGCCTCCCTCGCCGCGGAGGGCCTCCTGGACCACGATGCCCGCAGCGGAAACTGGATCCTGGGCCCGGAGATTTTCCTGCTGGGCTCGGTAGCGGCGGCCCGCTTCCCGTTTGAGGACCTGGCGCGGCCGGGCCTGCGCCGGCTGGCGGAGGAGACCGGCGAAAGCGCCTTCTATTCCATCCGCAGGGGCCAGGAGACGGTCTGTGTGCTGCGGGAAGAGGGCAGCTTCCCGGTGCGCTCCTTCGTACTGCACGAGGGAGTACGGTTTCCGCTGGGTGTGGCCTCCGCCGGGACCGCCATCATGGCGTTCCTCCCGGATGAGGAGCAGGACGCCATCCTGACCGGCTGGGACCAGCACGCCGGCACTTTCGCAGCAGGCCACGGCGTGGACGTGGTCCGCAGGAATCTGGAACGGACCCGGCTGCATGGCTTTGCAGTGAATCCCGGCCTGGTGCTTGAGGGCAGCTGGGGAATGGGGGCGGCCGTGTTCGACCAGCTGGGCCGGCCGGTGGGCGCGCTTTCACTCACCGGCATCGAACCCCGGTTCCGGCCGGAGCGGCAGGAGTTCCTCGGGAAACTGCTGATGGAGGAAGCCCACCGGATCTCCACGCTGCTGACCCGTTCGCCGGGCGCCGCCTGAAGTGTTCGGCGGTGTGTGGCTGACCCGCGCACCTGCCAGGTTCACTCACTGCAGGCGCTTGCGCACACACCTGTTGTGCAAGATGCTGGCAACATAGGCCGCAATCGGGTCGAGCCTAAGGAGCGCAGCCTCATGAAAAGCATCAAAATGAAGTTCGACCATTTTGGCAGCCCGGACGTCGTCACCGCGGGCGAAGAAGAGCAGTCACCCCCGGGTCCCGGCGAGGTGCAGGTGGGCGTCCGCGCCATCGCCGTCAACCCGGTGGACTGGAAACTCGTTGCGGGCTACCTGGAACCCTACTTCCCACTGCAGCTGCCCGGTGTCCCCGGCTGCGAAGCCTCAGGAACGGTGACCGCCGTCGACCCCGGCGTGACCGGGTTCGAAGTGGGCGACGAGGTCATCTGGAACGGCATCGCCGGAGGCTACCGCGCCGTGGCCAACCTTCCTGCCGCCCAGCTGACACGCAAGCCGGCCGGCATCGATTTTGAGCAGGCAGCCTGCATGGCGATAGCGGGCGGCGCGGCGTATTCGGCCCTGGTCCAGCTGGGCATCGGTGTGGGGGACACCGTCCTTATCCACGGAGCGGCGGGCGGTGTCGGCTCGGCCTCCGTCCAGATCGCCCGGGACCTCGGCGCCCGCGTCATAGGGACGGCCTCGGAGCAGAATCATGACTACCTGCGCGGGCTCGGAGCCGAACCTGTGGCCTACGGCGAAGGCCTCGTTGAGCGCGTCCGTTCCCTGGGCAGCATCACCGCCGTGGTGGACACCTTTGGCGGGGAAGAGACGACGGCGGCCACGGTCGAGCTGCTGGGTGGTCACGGCACCGCGGTAACCACTGTGCCCGGCAAAGAGTCCAAGGCTGCAGGAATCGTCCCGGTCCGGTTGCTTGACGGACGGACGGCGGAAGCGGCCCGGCTGGCAGCCGACGGGAAACTTCGTTTCGACATCCAGGAGCGGATCCCCCTCACCGAAGCGGCCCGGGCGCTGGGCCTCAGCCGCGGGGGACACGTCCGGGGCAAGCTCGTGCTCATCCCGTAATTGGAGCCGCCGACAGGGCCGTCCGTTGGTGCGCCAATGATGCCCCGCGGGCCGTCGTGGGGCACTTTGACACGGACACGCCGGTATTTCTGGCGGGATCGGTTCAGACGGGGTTAAAAGTGCCCCGGTTCGGCTGACAGCCCGACCCGGGCCTACCTCGGGGCCGCCTACTTCCACCAGGTATCGAAGATGGTGACCGGCACAGTGCGCTTGTGGCGCGTGCGCAGGTACTTCTGCTCGATCAGCTCAGCGGCCGCTTCGGGGATCTCGCGGCCTTCGAGGTAATCATCGATCTGGTCGTAGCTGAGGCCCAGTTCCTCCTCGTCGGTGCGTCCGGGCTTACCGTCCAGGAGATCGGCGGTGGGTACTTTTTCCCAGACGCGTGCGGGCGCCCCGAGTTCAGCAAGCAGCTCACGGTTCTGGCGCTTGTTGAGGCCGAACAGCGGCAGGATGTCCGCGCCGCCGTCGCCGAATTTAGTGAAGAACCCGTGACGGACTCTGCTCCGTGATCCGTGCCGATCACCAGATAGTTGTGCTCGCCGGCCAGCGCGTACTGGGCGATCATCCGCGTGCGGGCCTTGGTGTTTCCCTTGTGGAAATCGGAGATGCCGTTGCCGACCGTCTTCTCGAACTCTTCCTCGAAGCCATCCACGGCTGCGGAGATGTTGAAGGTCCATTCCGTCTTGGCCTGGATGAAGTCCAGGGCGGCCTGGGCGTCTTCTTCGTCGTGCTGGACGCCGTACGGCAGACGGACTGCGACGAAGTTGGCCTCCACGCCTTCAGCGTCAAGCTCCTCCACCGCCAGCTGGGCCAGCCTGCCGGCGAGGGAGGAATCCAGCCCGCCCGAGATGCCCAGGACAAAGCCCTTCGTGTGGGTTGCCCGGAGGTAATCCTTCAGGAAATCCACCCGCTTACGCACCTCCCCGACGGGGTCGATCCGGGGCTGCACGCCCATTTCTTCGATGATGGTGGCCTGAAGTTCGCGCATGTGATCCAGCCTAGTCAGCGCTGTCAACAACGCTCAACTGTGTCCACCCGAACCACGAACGTTTCAGCGCGAACGGACACTTGAGCACCCCAGCGCGAACGGACACTTGGGGCCTACAGGCGCAAACGGACACTTGGGCACTGAGCTACCGCGTTCCCGGTGCCGCTCCGGTTGAACCGCGCACCGTGAGATGCGTCGGCATCAGGGAGCGACTGCGGCTACCACCGCCCGCCAGCGGGTTGAGCTGGGCCAAGAGCATGGACACGGCCACGCGGCCGGCCTGTTCGATCGGGGAAGCCATGGTGGTCAGCGGGGGATTGCAGAAGTCCGCGCCGAAGATGTCGTCGCAGCCCACCACGCTCATGTCCTCCGGGACCCGGATGCCGCGTTCGCGCAGCCGCTGCAGCATGCCGATGGCGATGAGGTCGTTAAAGGCAATGCAAGCGGTGACGCCGGAGTGCACGGCCGCGTCTGCTGCGGCGGCACCTGACTGTGTCTTAGGGGCGAACGGGCCGAGCCTGCGCACCTCCACGCCGCGGTCCTCGGCGGCGGCCGCCAGGGCTATCCAGCGAAGAGTGCTGGATTGGGACGTGAGGGGGCCGGCCATGTAGGCGATGCGGGTGTGGCCGAGCGAGATCAGGTGGTCCAAGGCCTGGCTGGTGGCGGACGGTGTGTCAATGACGACGGCGGGAATGCCGGCTACGTCGCGGTTGATGGTCACCATGGGAATCCTGGCGGCCGCGGCCAGCAGCGCCTCATCGCTGAGCCTGGACGCGGCGACGATGATTCCGTCGGCGCTCTTGCGCAGCTGCTCCATGGTGGAGGCCTCCACTTCGTCGGACTCTTCGGTGTCCACGAGCAGCTGGGTGTAGCCGGCCGCCTTGAGCTGCAGCTGGGTGCCCCGGATGAGGTCAAAATAGAAGGGGTTGGTGATGTCCGGCACCAGGACGCCGACGGCGCCGGTGCGGCCGGAGCTCAGGGCCTTCGCCTGGCTGTTCGGCGTGTAGTTCAACTCGGCCGCAGCCGCTTCGATGCGCGCACGGGTGCGGATGTTGACGCGGTCCGGAGTGGAAAGGGCGCGGGACACGGTAGATGCGGCCACGCCGCAGATGGCGGCGATGTCGTGGATGGTGGCAGGGCGGTCTGTTCCGGCTGCTTGCATCGCCATGGCGCGCTCCTCACTGAACGGGATGACAGGGGGCTTGTGACGGTTGCCACAGCCCTGTAGCTCCTAGATTGCCACAGGATGCAATCATTTGGCAATCGGTTGTCATTGACAGTTGACGTGTCTAGACTTAGGGCAGCACTTTTTGTGAACTGAGTCACCCGCGCGCCGGAGCGGCACCAAGGCTGTCCCGTCGCGGGCATACCTAAGGAGATTCCCGTGACCGCAACACCAACCGAAGCAACAAACACCGTCTGGCAGCTCTCAGGATTCGGCGATGAAGTGGATCCGGACCCCGCCGTTCAGGCCGCTGTCCTGCTTGCACTGGGCGCGAGCTACATCGAAGTACGCAGCGCCTGGGGTGTCAACGTCTCCGAGCTGACGCCGGAGCAGGTTACCGAGCTGAAGGAAATCCTGGACGCCAAGGGCCTGAAGGTCTCCGCCGTGGCCAGCCCCATCGGCAAGGTGGACATCAGCTTGCCTGTGGAGCACGAAGTGGAACGCCTCCGCCAGATCATCTCCGTAGCCAAGGGACTGGATACAAAGTACATCCGGGTATTTTCCTTCTACCGGAGTGAAACCCAGACGCCGGAAGAAATCCGCGACGACGTCATCACGCGCATGCGGGCACTGGCCGCTGAAGCCGCAAGCGCCGGCGTCGTACTCCTGCACGAGAACGAAAAGGACATTTACGGCGATACGCCGCAGCGCGTCCTGGACATCATGGAGTCCGTCGACTCGCCCGCACTGCGCATCGCCTGGGACAACGCCAACTTCGTCCAGGTTGGCGTCCGGCCGTACACCGATGGATACGCCATGCTCCGCCCCTACCTCGAATACCTCCAGGTCAAGGACGCCATCATGGCCACGGGCGAGGTTGTTCCTTCCGGCCATGGCGACGGCGAACTCGACGCCACCATTGCCGCCCTGAAGGCGGACGGGTACGCAGGTTTCGCCTCCCTGGAACCGCACCTCGCCAGCCACCATGAACTGGGTGGCTTCTCCGGGCCGGTTGCCTTCGGCAGCGCCGCCCGCGCATTCGCGGTCCTTGCCGCCAAGAACGGAATCGAACTTTCGTGACGGGCCTCAAGGCCGCAGTTATCGGCTGCGGTGACGTGTCAGCAGTGCACTTCGAAGCCATCGCAAAGCTCGACGGCGCGCGGCTGGCCGGTGTCTGTGACTCTGATCCCGGCCGCCTTGCGGCGTCTGTGGCGGCCTATGGCGTCCCGGGGTTCCCGGATCACCTCAGCCTGATCGAGGCCATCGGACCGGATGTTGTGCACGTTACGACGCCGCACAACATGCACGCCTCGATTGCGGCGGACTGCCTTGAGCGTGGCGTGAATGTGATTGTTGAAAAGCCGCTCGCGCATTCGCTCGAGGAAGGCCGCCGGCTGGTGGAGGCTGCCAAAGCGTCCACTGCCAAGATTGCCGTCTGTTTCCAGAACCGCTACAACGCCACTGCACAGGCCATGCATTCCCTGCTGTCCTCCGGTGAGCTCGGCGCGGTAGTAGGGGCTTCGGCGACCGTGCTGTGGCAACGGGAGGCGGACTATTACCGCAGCCGGCCGTGGCGCGGAACCTGGGAGGGCGGCGGCGGCGGGCTCATGATGAACCAGGCCATCCACACTGTTGACCTGCTGCAGTGGCTGGTGGGCGACGTCGTTTCGTTGTCCGGCAACGCGGCCACCAGGTTCCTGGGCGAAACCATCGAGGTGGAGGATACGGCGGAGTTTGTTGCCCAGCACGCCAACGGTGCGCGCAGCGCCTTCTACGCAACGCTGGCCAATGCCGCGAACGCGCCGGTCACCCTGGATATTGTCACGGAAAAAGCGACTCTCAGTCTTCGTGGGGACTTGACGGTCACTTATGCGGACGGCCGCGTGGACGTGGTCCCCGAGCGTGTGGTGGAGTCCGGTGGGCGCGCCTACTGGGGGGTCTCGCATGAGCTGCTCATTGCTGATTTCTATGCCCGCCTCGGCGACTCGGGTCCGTTCTGGATCAACCCTGAAGAGGCCGAGAAATCTCTGAAAATCGTCAAGGAGATTTACCGCCAGAGCTACCCGGACGCGACGGAGAAAGTCTCCTGAGCTGCTCACGGCAACCGGTTGAAGCCGGTTAGAACGTTTCATTCACGGCGATTTTCGCCTAGATTGCAACAATATTGACAATCGGTTGCCAAAGTTGGCAATCATGCGTATTCTGAATCTCGAAGGCCGGTGTGGCCCACGCCACACCGGCCCAATCGCAACTCTCACGTTCCACAGATTCAGGAGCCAACAATGAAGTTAGGTCCCAAGGCGGCAGCAGCCGCCCTCATCGTCAGCGCAGCACTGGCGCTGACTGCGTGCGGCGGCGGCGCCCCGGGCGGTACCGCTGCGGGAGCAGCCAAGACAACCACCCTGACGTTGGGCGCCGTCCAGGAAATCCGCTCCTGGGATCCGGCCCAGGCCCACGTGGGCCACTTCCTGCAGCCCTACCAGGCCGCCTACGATTCCCTGCTTCTCCGGGAACCGGATGGCAAGCTCAGCCCGATGCTGGCCACGGCCTGGAAGTACAACGACACCCACACCAAGCTCACCGTGGACCTGCGCACAGACGTGACGTTCAGCGACGGCGCTAAGTTTGATGCCGCCGCAGCCAAGGCAAACCTGGATCACTTCAAAACCGCCAATGGTCCGCAGATGGCACAGCTCACCGCCGTCTCGGAGGTCAAGGTGGTTGATGCTGACACTATCGAGCTGGACCTGACCGCCGCTGACCCTTCCCTGGAGTTCTACCTCAGCCAGGCCGCCGGCCTGATGGGCAGCCCCAAGGCGCTGGGCACCGAGGGTATCAAGACCGAACCTGTGGGCAGCGGCCCGTACGTGATGGACAAGGCAGCAACGGTCAAGGACTCACAGTCCGTGTTCACAGCCCGCAAGGACTACTGGAACAAGGACAACCAGAAGTTCGAGAAGATCACCTTCAAGATCCTGCTTGACTTGACCGCCCGCACCAACGCACTGGTTTCGGGACAGGTTGACGCCACGCTGCTGGATCCCAAGACCGGCAAGCAGGCAGAGGGATCCAAGATGATCCTCGCCGCGAACGAGGTGGACTGGCAGGGCCTGACGCTGTTCGACCGCGATGGCGCCAAGAACCCGGCACTGGCCAATGTCAAGGTCCGCCAGGCCATCAACTACGCGTTTGACCGCAAGACGATCCTCGACCAGGTCCTGCTGGGCCAGGGCACGCCCACGTCCCAGCCCTTCGGCAAGGCCAGCGGCGCCTGGGTTGAAGACCTTGAGAACAAGTACCCCTACGACCCAGCCAAGGCGAAAGCACTGCTGAAGGAAGCAGGCTTCGAAACCGGCGTCGTCCTCGAGCTCCCGTCCGTTCCCGGGTTTGAAACCCAGCTGGCAGTAGTCAAGCAGCAGCTCTCTGACGTCGGCATCACCGTGAACATTGGTGCCGCGATCACCAACACCTACACCACGGACATCGCCGGGCAGAAGTTCACCAGCATGTACTTCTCGCTCTTCCAGGGTGAGCCGTGGGTTGCCATCAACCAGATCGTCTCCACGAAGGCCCTGTACAACCCGTTCAAGAACACCAGCCCCGAGCTGCAGGCCAAGATCGATGCCGTGCAGAACGGTGGAAAGGATGCTGCAAAGCTGGCCCAGGACGTCAACCGGTATGTGGTTGACCAGGCGTGGTTCGCCCCGCTGTTCCGCGTGAACCAGATGTACTACCACAACTCCAAGATCAACGTCACGCCGCAGATCCAGCAGGCTGTCCCGTCGATCTACAACTACTCGCCCGCAAAGTAGCCCAGCGACGTAGCCTTCCGGTTCCGGCACGCCGCCCCGTCCAGGGGCGGCGTGCCGGAACAAGGCAGCCAACCCATGCCAGTTCAACGGAGCCAGCAATGATCACTTTCATTCTCAAACGCCTCGGCAGCGGACTCGTCGTTCTGTTCGCCGTCTCGATCCTCGTTTTTTCCCTGCTCTACGTATCGAGCGGCAGCATAGCGCGGAACATCCTGGGCGACCAGGCAACGCCGGAGCAGCTGGCCGTGAAGGAAGCCGAACTGGGGCTCGACCAGCCCATCATCACGCGCTATTTCAGCTGGCTCACCCACGCACTGAGCGGGGACCTCGGCACATCGTGGTTCACCTCTGAGCCCGTCGCCAACGCGCTGGCCACGCGCATTCCGGTGACCATGACCATGGTGATTGCAGCCATGCTCCTGATCTCCATCATCGCCACCCTCATCGGCGTTGCCGCGGCAGTAAAGCGCGGCTGGGTGGACAGAATCGTCCAGATCGGCGCCATCATCGGTGATTCCGTTCCAGGCTTTGTCATCGGCATCATCCTGGTGACCATCCTGGCCATCCAGATGGGCCTTTTCCCCGCCACCAGCACCATCTCGCCCGGTGTCGGAGCGGACGCCTGGGTACTTTCCCTGACCCTTCCGGTGATTGCGCTGCTGATCAACGGCGTCACTGGCGGTGCCCAGCAGATCCGCAGCGCCGTCATCAAGCAGCTCGAACGCGATTATGTCCGCACCCTGCGCAGCCGCGGAATCGGCGAGACCGAGGTCCTGTTCAAGCACGTCCTGCGCAGCGCAGCTCCGGCCGGCCTGACCGTACTCAGCCTCCAGCTGATCGGCATGCTCGGCGGTGTGGTCATCATCGAGCAGATCTTTGCCCTGCCCGGCATGGGGCCACTCGCCGTAGCCGCCACCAGCCAGAGTGACCAGCCCGTGGTCATGGGCGTCGTTATGTACACCGTCGCCGTTGTCATTGTGGTCAACCTCATTGTTGACATGCTCAACGGCTGGCTTAACCCGAAGGTGCGTGTCTCGTGACCGAGTCCGTCGAAACCTCTGCCCTGACGCCCGCACCCGGAACGTCGGGCCAGACCGGAACCGTTGTCCGCTCAACAGTCCTCAAGCGGCTGCTGAAGAATCCTCTTGGCATCATCGCCATCGTTATCCTGCTGGCGATGGCCTTCATGGCCGTATTTGCCGACGCCCTGGCCCCGTTCGAAGAGAACTTCGCCAACATTTCCAAGACCCTCGCCGCGCCGGACTCTGTCAACATTCTCGGCACCGACAGCTCGGGACGTGATGTCTGGAGCAGACTGCTGTTCGGGGCACAGCTGACACTGAGCTCGGCGCTGCTGTGCGCCGCCGTCGCCATTGCCATCGGCCTGCCGGCAGGCCTGATCGCCGGCTACTACGCCGGCAAGTTCGAAGCGGCCTCCAACTGGGTTGTCAGCATCCTGATGAGCCTTCCGGGCCTTATCGTCCTGCTGACCATCCGGGCCGCGTTCGGCCCTTCGGTCTGGATTGCCATGATCGCCTTCGGCGTCCTGATCAGCCCTTCCTACTTCCGGCTGACCCGGTCGGCGGTACAGTCGGTCCGCAACGAACTCTATGTGGATGCTGCGCGGGTCTCGGGGCTCTCCGATTTCAGCATCATCGTCCGCCATATCTTCTCCGTGGTACGCGCCCCGATCATCATCCAGACTGCTGCAATCGCCGGCGTCGCCATCGCCATCCAGTCCGGACTCGAGTTCCTGGGCCTGGGCGATCCGGCCAAAGCCACCTGGGGCGTCATGCTCAGTGAGGGCTTCAAGAACGTATACCTCAACCCGACCCTGCTCTTCTGGCCTGCGTTTGCCATGGCGCTGACCATCGGCGCCCTGGTCCTGCTGGGCAACGCCCTCCGTGACGCCCTGGAAGACGGCGAAAAAATCAAGCACCGCAGGCAGAAAGCACATCAAGCCGAAGATGCTGCGGCAGCCAGCGCCGCCAAGGCAGCGCGGAAGACCATTGCGGCCGTCGAGGCCGGAACCGAACACCACCTCGTCAAGGTGACCAACCTCGGCGTCGGCTACCCCAGGCGGACGGATCCATCAAGAAAGTGGTGGATGACGTCTCCTTCCACGTTGACCGCGGCGAAATCCTCGGCATCGTGGGCGAATCCGGGTCGGGTAAGTCCCAGACTGCCTTCTCCATCCTGGGCCTGCTGCCGGACACCGCACGAATCGTGGGCGGCGCCATCCAGTTCGATGGCAACTACACGGTCGCTCCAGGTGAGGACAAGGTCAACCAGGGCCGCCTCTCCAAGCTGCGCGGCAAGCGGATTTCCTACATCCCGCAGGAACCCATGAGCAACCTGGACCCGGCCTTCACCATCGGCTACCAGCTGGTTACGCCCATGGTGCGTGTCCTGGGAATCACCAAGGCCGAAGCCACCAAGCGGGCCATGAAGCTGCTCTCCGACGTCGGCATCGTCAGCCCGGAGCGCACCTTCAAGGCCTACCCTCACGAGGTATCCGGTGGCATGGCCCAGCGTGTGCTTATCGCCGGCGCCATCAGCTGCGAACCGGACCTCATCATTGCCGATGAGCCCACCACCGCACTGGACGTCACGGTCCAGGCCGATGTGCTGGACCTCATCCGCGACCTCCAGCGCCGGCTCGGCGTCGGCGTCATCCTGGTGACCCACAACTTCGGCGTTGTGGCTGACCTCTGCGACCGTGTTGTGGTCATGCAGAACGGCCGGCTGGTGGAGGAGGGCCCGTGCGGGAGATCCTGCGCGAACCGAAGGAACGCTATACCCAGACTTTGTTGGCTTCGATGCTGGAAGGCAAGGAACCGATGACCATGCTGGTTTCAGCTGCTTCGTCTTCAACCGCGTCATCAAGTGCTAAGGAGAATGTCCTGTGACGGAAACTGCAGCCTCAAGCGCCGCGGTATCGGCCCCGGCACGCGAAGAACTCCTTCGCGTCGAGAACCTGGTGGTGGACTACGCAGGCAAGGGTTTCCGCGCCAAGAAATTCCGCGCCCTGACCGACATCAATATCAGCATCGGCCAGGGTGAGACCCTGGGCCTCGTGGGCGAATCAGGGTCGGGTAAGACCACCCTGGGCCGGTCTGTACTGGGTCTCGCGCCGGTGAGCGGCGGCAAGATCACCTTCGAAGGCCAGGACATCAGCCACGCCACCCGCAAGCAGCGGCGCGTCCTCAGCCGCGACATGCAGGTGGTCTTCCAGGATCCCTACACGTCACTGAACCCCGCCCTGGAAATCGGCGACATTCTGGCCGAACCCCTGGGCGTGCAGGGCATGGAGCAGGCAGCAGCAAAGAAACGCGTGAAGGAGCTCCTGGACCAGGTTGGCCTCCCGTCGGACGCCATCCACCGGCTTCCGCGCGAGTTCAGCGGCGGCCAGCGCCAGCGCGTGGCGATTGCCCGCGCCCTGGCACTGTCTCCCAAGCTCATCGTCTGTGATGAGCCGGTCAGCGCACTGGACCTCTCCACCCAGGCCCGCGTCCTGGATCTCTTCCTGCAGATCCAGAAGGACACGGGCGTCTCCTACCTGTTTGTCTCCCACGACCTTGACGTGGTCCGCCACATCAGCCACCGTGTAGCCGTGATGTACCGTGGAGAAATCGTGGAGCAGGGGCCGGCAGAGATCGTCACGCGCAACCCCGAGCACCCCTACACGCAGCGGTTGCTGCTCGCTTCCCCGGTGCCGGATCCGGACCGCCAGGAGAAGCGCCGTGCCGACCGTCACCGGCTGCTCGAAGAACAGCGCCAGCAGAACGAGCAGGCCGCTGTCCTTGCCTAGGGCTCGTGCCCGAACTAACTCAACAGCAACAACAATGGAGGAATAACGTGGCCAAAATTGGCGTACAGGCAATGATGCTGAAGGACAGCTTCACCGAAATCGGGGCGTTCGAAACGCTCCGCAAGGTCAGCGACATCGGCTACAACGCCGTCGAGATCTCGCAGATCCCGATGACGCCGGAAAACGTCGCTGAACTGGATCGGTCCCGCAGCGAGCTGGGCATGGACATCGCAGCCCTTTCCGTGGCCATGGAGACTCCCAAGGGCCGGCCCGGCGATTCCCTGGCGGAGCACTTTGACAAGATCGTGGATGACGCCAAGAGCCTGGACTCGAAATTGCTGCGGATCGGTATGCTGCCGTTCGAGGCAATGACGTCCATCGGCGCGGTGATTGACTTCGCCAAGCAGGCCAACGAGTATGCCGAGCGCCTGCGGGAGCAGGGCCTGGGGCTGTACTACCACAACCACCACATCGAGTTCGCGAAGTTCGACGGCAAATACATGCTGGACATCATTGCGGAGAACTCCCCGGCCATGGGCATGGAAATCGACGTGCACTGGGTCCAGCGCGGCGGCCTGGACCCGGTCCGCACGCTGGAAAAGTACGCCGGCCGCACGGCCATGGTCCACCTGAAGGACTACCGGATAGGCCAAATGCCGGAGTCGGCCATGGGTCTGCTGGATTCCGGCGACTTTATGGGCTTCATGGCCGAGTTCAAGAATGTTGTCCAGTTCGCCGAAGTGGGCGAAGGCAACCTGGACTTCGCATCCATCATCCCGGCCGCGCAGGCTGCCGGCGCCGAGTACCTGCTGGTGGAACAGGACGAACTCTATGGCCGCACGGTTTGGGAAGCGCTGCAGACTTCCTACGACAACCTGATTGCCCTGGGCCAGTCCGAGCTCTTCTAAGCGGACTGATCTCCACAATCTTTTCGACAAGCTCAACCCACGAAAAAGGATAAACAACTGTGAGCAAGAAAGTACGCCTCGGCATCATCGGCCTGGGCCAGCAGGGCGGCGCTTACGCCAAGTTCATCACGGACGGCATGGTTCCCAACATGGTGATCGGGGCCATCTGCGACACCGATCCGGCCAAGAAGGAGATTGCCTCGGCCACATACCCCGACGCTCCCTTCTATGACGACTACATCGCGATGCTGGAAAGCGGCGACGTTGACGCCGTCGTGACCTGCGTGCCGCACTTCCTGCACCCGGAAATGGGCATCGAGACCCTGAAACGCAACATCCACGCGCTGGTGGAGAAGCCGGCCGGCGTCTACACCAAGCAGGTCAAGGAACTGAACGAGTTCGCGGCCTCCAAGCCTGAGCTCTCCTTCGGCATCATGTTCAACCAGCGCAACAACCCGCTGTACAAGAAGCTCAAAGAGATTGTGGAAAATGGCGAGATCGGTGCCATCCGCCGCAGCAACTGGATCATCACCAACTGGTGGCGTCCCCAGGGCTACTACAACTCGAGCGAATGGCGCGCGACGTGGGGCGGCGAAGGCGGCGGCGTCCTGGTCAACCAGGCACCGCACCAGCTGGACCTGTGGCAGTGGATCTGTGGCGTGCCGAAGTCCGTCTACTCCAAGGTTTCCTTCGGCTTCCGCCGCGACATCGCCGTCGAAGATGAAGTGACTGCGGTGGTTGACTATGGAGACGGTGTTACCGGCGTATTTGTCACCGCCACCCACGATCTGACCGGCACCGACCGCTTCGAGATCCTGGGCGACCAGGGCAAGATCGTCGTCGAGGGCAGCAAGACCGCCACGGTGACGCGCCTGCACAAGCCCGAGCGGGAGCTCAGCGACGGCATGGGCATGGACGATGTCCGCAAGCTCTTTATGGGCGAGCTGAATCCGGAGGAGTACTACACCACTGAGGTCATCGAGTTCGAGTCCGCTTGGGGTGCCCAGCACTCCGGCGTCCTGGAGAACTTCGCCGCCAACATCCTGGACGGCACGCCGCTGCTCGCTCCGGGTTCGGACGGCATCAACGGCGTCCGCCTGGCCAACGCCATCCACCTCTCCGCCTGGACCGGCAAAGAAGTTGGACTGGACTTCGACGAGAACGAATTCCTCGCCGAGCTCAACAAGCGCATCGCCGAAGAAGGCAAGTTCCCGCAGCGCGCGTAACCTCCTGGGTGACTCCTGGGTGAGCAGCGGAGCTGACCAGCAGCTGTGGCCGTTTTGGACCATCAAAACGGCCACAGCTGCGACCTGCTTAGGTGGTTTCATCGTTAGGATGGGGCGGTGACTGAACCCCAAACGCCGGACACCGCCCCATCAACGGGTTCGGTCAGAAAGCACGGCCGCGACCGCAAATCCAACGCGACCATCTACGACATCGCCAAGATGGCCGGCGTCAACGCGTCCACCGTTTCCCGCGCGCTCAGCAAGCCGGGCAGGGTCAGCCCCAAGACGCAGAAGCTCATCGAGGATGCGGCCGCCCAGCTGAACTACCAGGTCAATCCGTTCGCGCGCGCCCTTCCCACGGGCAAGACCAACACGTTCGGCCTCATCGTCGCGGACATCACCAACCCCACCTTCTTTGACATCATCCGCGGCGCAGAGACCACCGCAACCAGCCGGGACTACACCCTGGTGCTCGCCGAGTCGGCGGAGTCCCCGGCGACGGAACTGACTGCAGCCCGCCGGCTGATGGCCACGGTGGATGGGCTTATTCTCGCGAGCCCGCGCATGGACGATGACAACATCCGCGCCCTGGCCCGGGACAAACCCGTGGTGGTCATCAACCGCGAAGTGGAGGGCGTGCCGTGCGTGGTGCCGGACGTCAACAAGGGGATCAGCGAGGCGGTCCGCAGCTTGGCCGCCAACGGCCACACAAGGGTTGCCTATGTGGCGGGCCCGCCGGAATCCTGGATGTCCGAACGCCGCTGGGAGGGCGTGCAGGCGGCCTGCGAGTGGTCCCGGCTTGAGGCCGTGCGGCTTGAGTCCAGCAAACCAACGGTCGACGGCGGCCGGCAGACTGCGCGTGATGTCCGCGCCAGCGGTGCCACTGCGGTCCTGACGTACAACGACCTGCTGGCCATCGGGCTCATGCAGGAACTCCAGGCCGCCGGCGTGGTGGTGCCCGACCACATCAGCATCGTCGGCTTTGACGACATCTTCGGCGCGGACTTCACGACTCCGCCGCTCACCACCGTGCGTTCGCCGTTGGGGGAGTGCGGCGAGGCGGCCGCCACACGCCTGTTGGACTTTCTCCACGGGAGCGGGGAACAGACCGGCACCTTGAGCGTGGAGACTGAGCTTGTGCTGCGCGGCTCCAGCGGTAGGATCCTGCCCGCGAAGTGAGTCCTGACGGGCCGATTCCAGCATTTGGCAATTTATGGCAACCGGTTGACAAAACTCGGCACCAGGCAGATTATTGATCTATGTCACAGTCGATTGCTGCCAACCCAGACAGGCTCCTGCCCGCCGACCCCGGAACGCGCAGCATTGCGCGCGGCCTCCTTGCGCGCGTACAGGACCTCCCCATCATCTCCCCGCACGGCCACGTTGACGCCGCCGTCATCGAGCACAACACGCCGTTCCCCGACCCGGCAGCGCTGCTCGTCAGCCCGGACCACTACGTCACGCGCCTGATCCACGCCAACGGCGCCCCCTTGGACAGGCTGCGGGCCGGCGGTCCCACGGCGCCCGAGTCACGCGAAATCTGGCGCACGTTCGTCGAGGCCTGGCCGCTCTTTGAGGGCACGGCCTCCGGCTACTGGCTGCGCAATCAGTTCGACAGCGTCTTCAACCTGGGCGCAGACCTGGGCGACATGTCCGCCGATGCCAGCTATGACGCCATCGCCGCCAAGCTCGTGGAGCCCGGCTTCCGTCCCCGCCAGCTTTTCAAAGACTTCAACATCGAGGTCCTGGCCACCACGGACGATCCCCTGGACAACCTCGCCAGCCACAAGGCCATCGCCGAGGACTCCACCTTCAACGGCCGCGTCCTGCCCACGTTCCGCCCGGACGCCTACCTCAACATTGCGCACCCCACCTGGTGCGCCAACGTAGACCGCCTGATCGAAACAGCCGGTGACGGCGCCAACGGCTACGCGGGCTACATCACGGCCCTGGAAAACCGCCGCCGCTACTTCGTGGAGCACGGCGCAGTCTCGGCGGACCACGGTGTGGCCACCCCGGCAACGCTCAAGCTGGACCGCGCCGAAGCCGAAAGGATCTTCGAGCTCGCCCGCGCCGGCAAGGCCACGGCCGAGGACCGCAACACCTTCGAAGCCCACATGATGTACCAGATGGGTCGCATGTCGGTGGAGGACGGGCTGGTCATGACCATCCACCCGGGCTCGTTCCGCAACCACCACACGCCCACGTTCGAGGCCTTCGGTGCCGACACCGGCCACGACATCCCGTTCGCCACCAACTACACCGAGGCCATCCGCCCGCTGCTGCAGGACTTCGGCACGGCCAAGGACTTCCACCTGGTGCTGTTCACCCTGGACGAGACCGTGTTTTCCCGCGAGCTGGCACCACTGGCCGGCTTCTACCCGTCCGTCTACCTGGGCGCACCCTGGTGGTTCCTGGACGCCCCGGATGCCATGCTCCGGTTCCGCTCCGCCGTGACCGAAACAGCCGGGTTCTCCCGTTCCTCCGGTTTCATCGACGACACCAGGGCCTTCTGCTCCATTCCCGCCCGCCACGATGCGTCCCGCCGGATCGAAGCCTCCTTCCTGGCCCGCCTCGTGGCCGAGCACCGTGTCAGTGAAGACCGTGCCCACGAAATCATCGTGGACACCGTCGATTCCTCCCCGCGAAGGGTTTTCAAACTGTGAGCATCGAACAGACGGACGCAGCAGTCGAGGCAGCCGAATCCCTGCCGCAGCTGAACCGAACCACGCACGTCGCCGCCAAGCCGCCGGTGCGGATCGTCCACCTCGGACTCGGTGCCTTCCACCGCTCGCACCAGGCCTGGTACACCAGCCAGGCCAGCGACGCCGCTGACTGGGGCATCGCCGCTTTCACCGGCCGCCGCCCGGACGCTGCCCTGGCTCTTGCCGAGCAGGACGGCCTCTTCACGCTCGTGGAGCGCGCTGACAGCGGCGACTCGTTCTCCGTCGTCGGCAGCATCGTCGAAGCGGTAGACGGCGCGGACGTGCAGCGGCTTGCAGAGCTCGTTTCGGCGCCCGCCACGGCCATGGTCACCTTGACGGTCACCGAGGCGGCGTACCGGCTCGGTGCCGACGGGCAGCTGGACACGACGGCGTCCGACGTCGCCGGCGACCTTGCGCTGCTGGCGTCCGGCAGCGGAAACCCGTCGACGCCGCTGGGCAGGCTTGTGTTCGCCCTCGCCGCGCGCCGGGCTGCCGGAGCCGGGCCGCTCGCCGTCGTCTGCTGCGACAACCTCGCCAACAACGGCACGGTAGCCCGCAACGCCGTGGCGGGCCTGGCCCAGGCCTGGGACGCGGAGCTCGCTGCCTGGGTCGAGGAAAACGTCAGCTTTGTCAGCACGTCCGTGGACCGCATCACCCCGCGCACCACGGAAGCGGACATCGCCGCCGTCGAGGCCGCCTGCGACTACCGCGACAACTCGCCCGTAGTGGCAGAGCCCTTCACCAACTGGGTGCTCAGCGGAGATTTCCCCGCCGGCCGCCCGCGCTGGGAAGATGCCGGCGCAGTCTTCGTTGACCACATCGAGCCCTACGAAAACCGCAAGCTGTGGCTCCTGAACGGCGCCCATTCCCTGCTGGCCTACGCCGGCCAGCTCCGCGGACACACCACGGTGGCGCAGGCCCTCGCGGACCCGCAGTGCCTGACCGCCGTCGAAAGCTTTTGGGACGAGGCCGAGGCGAACCTGTCCGGCGCCGCGGCCGGCGGCGCGGACCTGCAGGTCCCGGCGTACCGCGCCGCCCTGCTGGCCCGCTTCAGCAATGCGCGTATTGCCCACCACCTCGCCCAGATCGCCATGGACGGCAGCACCAAGCTGCGCATGCGGGCCGTGCCTGTCCTCTTGGCCGAACGGGCCCAGGGCAAGTCCGGTGCCGCTGCGGCGCTGATGATCGCAGCCTGGATTGATTTCAGTGCCGCGGCCGAGACGTTCCACGATCCGTTGGCAGCAGAGGTGGCCGCGGCCAACCTGCTGGCGGGTACGGAGCGCGTGCGGGCGGTCCTGGCGCTGGTGGATCCTGCCGTCGCAGCGGACGACGCCGTGGTGGAGCTCGTTTCCGGCCTGCTCGGCACATTCACTGCGGGCGCCAGCAACGGCTGACCGACTATTTGCTGTACGAACTGCCCGGTCCGGGATCCTGGACCGGGCAGTTTCTGTTTTGTGAAGCTTCAACAGAAATTTATGGCAACCGCTTGCCATTTTATTGCCAAGTGACTAGGATTACAGGCAACGAGAAACACACGGCGGTACCCGCGCCGGATGCGGATTCTGCCGACTCCAGCATCACCAAAGATTCACCGCTTCATAGCATTTCAATAATTTTCGCTGGCCAACACGGCGGCAAGGGTAAAGGAGCCCAATTCATGAAAAAGCTAAACAAGCTCAGCATCATCGGCTACGGGGCCGGCGATGCAGCCAACAACCTCGCATTCACCACCGCCACCATGTTCCTGCTGGTGTACTACACCGATGTTGCCGGTATCTCCGCCGCGGCCGCCGGAACCCTGCTGCTCGTGGTCAGGCTCTTTGACGCCTTCGCCGACGTCTTCGCCGGCCGGCTCGTAGACCGGACCTACAGCAAGCGCTTCGGTAAGTTCCGCCCGTTCATCATGTTCGGCTCCATCCCGCTGCTCCTGCTGAGCATGGCAACGTTCTCCGTCCCGCAGATCGGTGAATCCGGCACACTGCTGTACGCCTACGTCACCTACGCCGCCCTTGGCTTGGCCTACAGCCTCGTGAACATTCCGTACGGCTCGCTGGCAGGCGCCATGACGCAGGATCCGGGGGAGCGCGCAAAACTGGGCTCGGCCCGCATGGTGGGCGCCCTGCTGGTGAGTTCTGCCCTGGGTATCTTCGTCGCACCGCTGATCAAGCCGGGCGCCAACCTCCAGTCGACGTTCACCACCATCACCCTGATCTTCGTGGTCATCGGAACTGCGCTGTACTTCTTCACGGCATTGACCGCCAAGGAACGCGTGCACCGCGCCGTCCCCAAGGTCACGTTCAAGCAGAGCATGGAAACTCTTAAGGGCAACAAGCCCCTCCTGATGCTGTGCCTGAGCTCCTTCTTCTTCCTCTCCGGCTACCTCGCCCTGACTTCCGTGCAGCTGTACTACCTGCGCGACGTCCTCGGCCGCCTGGACCTGTACCCGGTACTGTCCATCATCCAGCTGGCGCTTACCTTCTTCCTGGCCGCCTTTATGCCCAAACTTGTCCGAAACGTGGGCAAGAAGCGCGTCTACATCTACTCTTCCCTGGTCACTGTCATTGGCGGTGCGATCATCTTCTTCACTCCGACCGGCCAGGTCTGGATGGGCTTTACCGGCCTCGTGATCAGCCTCGTGGGTGTCCTCGCCGTGAACATCGTGGTGTGGGCGCTGGAAGCCGACACGGTGGAGTACGGCGAATGGCGGACCGGTGTCCGCACCGAGGGGATCACGTACGCACTGTTCTCCTTCACCCGGAAGTCCGGACAGGCTGTGGGCGGCGCCCTGGCGGCGTACGCCTTGGCACTGGGCGGTTACAAGTCCGGCGCGGCCCAGACCGCGGATGCTCTGTTCGGCATCCAGCTGGCCGCGGGCGCAATCCCGGCCGTACTGACTATCCTTGCGGTATTGGTTATGAGCAAGTACACGCTGACCGACGCCAAGCACGCGGAAATCCTCAAGGAAATCCAGGAACGCCGGACCAAAACTGTGGGAGCAGGCGAAGGCGAAGCCGCTGACGCCAGCACCACCGCTGAAGCCGGCATCACCGCTGACGCCGGCATCACCGCTGACGCCGGCACCACGGCTGATGCCCGCACGCCGGTTGGCGCCGGCAAAACCGCCGGCCACTAACTTCCAGCACTACCAACTGACCAGAAGTCCCCGAAAGGATCTGCCGTGAAAATCATTGCCGCTGAGGTGTTCGTGACAAGCCCGTCACGTAACTTCGTGACCCTGCGCATCACTACGGACGACGGGGTCACCGGCATCGGTGACGCCACACTGAACGGCCGCGAACTGGCTGTTGCCGCGTACCTCAAAGAACACGTGGCCCAGCTGCTGATCGGCAAGGATCCGCACCGGATCGAGGACACCTGGCAGTTCCTGTACCGCAGCTCCTATTGGCGCCGCGGCCCGGTCACCATGGCGGCCATCGCCGCCGTCGACATGGCCCTGTGGGACATTAAGGGCAAGATGGCGAACATGCCGGTTTACCAGCTCCTGGGCGGCGCCTCACGCAACGGCCTGCGGGCCTACGGCCACGCGTCCGGCGCGGACATCGAGTCGCTGTTCGATTCCGTCCGTGAACACCTGGAACTGGGCTACAAGTCAGTCCGCATCCAGACCGCAGTCCCCGGCATCAAGGCCGTCTACGGTGTTGCCGCCCAGGCCCAGGCTTCGGGCGAGCGCTATGACTACGAGCCCGCAGGCCGCGGCGCCTTCCCGGTGGAGGAAGACTGGGACACCCGCGCGTACCTGCGCCACCTGCCCACCGTCTTCGAAGCCGTGCGCAACGAATTCGGTCCGGAGTTGCCGCTGCTGCATGACGGACACCACCGCATGACCCCCATCCAGGCCGCCAAGCTCGGCAAGGCCCTGGAACCGTACGACCTCTTCTGGCTCGAGGACTGCACCCCGGCCGAAAACCAGGAAGCACTGCGCTGGGTCCGCCATCACACCACCACCCCGCTGGCCATCGGTGAAATCTTCAACACGGTCTACGACTACCAGACCATCATCAAGGAACAGCTGATCGACTACGTGCGCGCAGCCTCCACCCACTTCGGCGGTATTTCCCCGCTGAAGAAGGTCATGGACTTCGCCGCCCAGTACCAGATCAAGTCCGGCTTCCACGGCCCCACGGACATCTCCCCGGTGGGCTTCGCCGCCCAGCTGCACGTAGGCCTGGCCATCCACAACTACGGCATCCAGGAATACATGCAGCACTCCGACAAGACCAACGAGGTCTTCGAGCAGTCCATGACCTTCGTGGACGGCTACCTGCACCCGGGCGACAAGCCTGGCATCGGCGTCGAATTCAACGAGGAAGCCGCAGCAGCGTACCCGTACCAGCAGGCCTACCTGCCGTACAACCGCCTGGTGGACGGAACGGTGCACGACTGGTGACCACCACGACATCCCCCTCCGCAGCGGGAGCCACCGGTCCCCGCGTCATCGTTATGGGCGTCTCCGGCTGCGGCAAGACCACCATCGGTGACCTGGTGGCCCGCGAGCTGGGCGTCCCGTTCCTCGACGGCGACTCGCTGCACCCCGTGGAGAATGTGGCCAAGATGGCAGCGGGCATCCCGCTGACCGACGAGGACCGCTGGCCCTGGCTCGCCACGGTGGGAGCTGATCTCGCCGCTGCCAAGGGCGGCCTGGTTCTGGCCTGCTCTGCACTGAAGCGCAGCTACCGCGACGCCATCCGCGCCCAGGCGCCGGACACTGTTTTCCTGCACCTGCACGGCAGCAAGGACGTTCTTAGGGCACGGACCGAAGGCCGCTCCGGGCACTTCATGCCGCCCGCGCTGCTGGAATCCCAGCTGGCCACCCTCGAAGCGCTGGAAGCGGATGAGGCAGGCATTGTGGTGGACATCGCCGGTCCAGTGGACCAGGTCGTGGCCGACGCGTTGGCGGGCATCGCAGCTGCGGTGACTGCCGCCGTCGGAACCTCCACCGCCGGTGCCACGGGCACCCCAGTGCGCCAGTTCGACGTCGACCTCCAGGCCGCGCCGTTCAACCTCGACGACGCAGCGGTCACCTGGGTGAACACCACCCTGGAATCGATGACGCTTGAGGAAAAGATCGGGCAGCTGTTCATTAACCACAACAACGATTACTCCCCGGAGTACCTCGATGGTGTGCTGGAGAACTTCCATGTGGGCGGCATGCGCTACCGGCCAGGCCCGTCCGCTGCCGTGCAGGAACACATCCGGCACGCACAGTCGAAGTCCAAGGTGCCGCTGCTGGTGGCCTCCAACCCGGAAATGGGTGGTGCAGGCAGCTGCGACGACGGCACGTTTGTGTCCACGCACCTGCAGGCAGGTTCGCACCCGGACAAGTCCATCGCACGCCGGATGGGGCAGGTTGCCGGCGTTGAAACCGCGGCCCTGGGCTGCAACTGGGCCTTCGCACCGATCGTGGACATCCACTACAACTGGCGGAACACGGTGATCTCCACCCGGGCCTTCGGCAACACGCCGGAGATCGTGGTGGAACGGGCCAAGGAATACTTCGACGGGATCAGTGAATCACCCACGGCCTGTGCCATGAAGCACTTCCCCGGCGACGGCATGGACGAGCGCGACCAGCACGTGGTCACGTCCTACAACACCCTCGGCTACGACGAGTGGAACAAGACGTATGGCCACGTGTACCGCGAGATGATCGGGCACGGCGTGCAGTCCGTCATGATCGGGCACATCGGCGCGCCGGAGCTTTCCCGGCACTTCCGCCCGGGCCTGGCGGACAAGGACATCCGTCCCGCCACACTGGCTCCGGAGCTGCTCCGGGACCTGCTGCGTGGCGAGCTCGGCTTCAACGGGCTCATCCTCACGGACGCCTCGCAGATGATCGGCCTGACCCAGGCCATGAAGCGCAAGGACCTGGTTCCGGCGACCATTGCCGCCGGTTGCGACATGTTCCTGTTCTTCCGCAACCCGGAAGAGGACTTCGGGTACATGCTGGACGGTTTCAAGTCCGGCGTCATCACCGAGCAGCGCCTGCATGACGCCCTGCGCCGCATCCTTGCCCTCAAGGCCTCGTTGGGGCTGCACCTCAAGGCACGCAACGAACTGGTTCCTCCGGTGGAAGCCCTGGCGAAGATCGGCAGCGCGGCGCACCGTGCCGTCGCCGCGGAGATCGCGGACAAGACCGTCACCCTGGTCAAGGACACCGCGAACAACTTGCCTATCCGGCCGGAGACGCACAAGCGGATCCGCCTGTACGGCATCTCCGGCGGCCCGGACTTCACCATGGCGGACCCGCTGGCCTACCTGGACACGGTCAAGGACGAGCTGGAAAAAGCCGGCTTCGAGGTGCACGTGTTCAAGACTGCCGATCAGCGCAAGGCGGCGGGGGAGACGGGCGTCAACTTCATGTCCGTCATTTCCGAGGAAGCCACCGGCGATTATGCGGACAAGTATGACGCGGCGTTTGTCTTCGCCAACGTCAAGGGCTTCGCTCAGGAAGCGGCCATCCGGATCAAGTGGTCCACCCCGATGGCCGCGGAAATCCCGTGGTACGTCACCGAGGTTCCCACGGTGTTTGTGTCGCTGAACCAGCCCAACCACCTGATCGACGTGCCGATGGTCAAGACCGCCATCCACGCCCATGCCGGAACGGTGGAGGCCATCCGGGCCACCATTGAGAAGATCATGGGCAAGTCCGAGTTCCAGGGGACGTTCAACGAGAACGTCTTCTGCGATTCCTTCGACACCCGGCTCTAGGGTTATCGCTGCGGTCTTAGACTGACGACTCGCAGATGGAATGGCGCTACGCGTACACGCGTAGCGCCATTCCATTTCTGTGCCGCCGGACTATTTGCGCGTCCCAAACCAGGCGCGTGCGGCCAGTCCCCGTGCGGCGTAGCGTTAGTGCATGGAGCGAACGGGGTGCGCTGTTGTTGGCGGCGGGCCGGCGGGCATGATGCTGGGGCTGCTGCTGGCCCGGGCTGGCGTGAAGGTCACGGTCCTCGAAAAGCATGGCGACTTCCTGCGGGATTTCCGCGGCGACACAGTGCATGCCTCCACTATTAGGCTGATCGACGAACTGGGACTGGGCGACAGCTTCCGCCGGCTTCCGCAGAGCAGGCTGAACAACGTTGCCATCCCCATCCCGGGCGCCGGCCTGGTCACCCTCGGGATTTTGCATCCATGAGGCCCCCGTACAACTACATCGCCATGATGCCGCAGTGGGACTTCCTGAACTTCCTGGCCACCGAGGCCGCGCGGGAACCCACGTTCACGCTTCTGATGGAACGCGAAGCAACGTCGTTAATGTTCGACGGCGGACGCGTTGCCGGTGTCCGCTACCGCACGCGCGCGGTAGCGGAGGGCACGGGCTCCGGGGCGGCGGGTTCCGCCGGTACGCGAACGGATAGGCCCGGCGCTGAAGTTGCACTCTACGCGGACCTCGTAGTGGCCACCGACGGAAGGCATTCCGTGCTCCGTCGGGCAGCTGGCTTGCGGCCGAAAGAGTACCCCGTACCCTTCGACACCTGGTGGTTCAAACTGCCGCGGCATCCTTCGGAGAAAGGGGCAGTGGCAGGCATCGTTCCGGCGTTCCGGGACCGCGAGGCGATGATCGCACTGTTCCGCGACGACTACTACCAAATGGGGTACCTCGGCCCGAAAGGGGAGGATGTGCGGATCCGTTCCGAGGGGGTGGAGCGGTTCCGGGAACGCGTTGCCGGACTGCGTCCAGACCTCGCGGACCGTGTTGACTCGATCCATTCGCTCGAGGACCTGCATTGGCTGGATGTCCGGCTGGACCGGTTGAGGCGCTGGTACGTGGACGGGCTGCTGTGCATTGGCGACGCCGCCCACGCCATGTCGCCGGCCGGAGGCGTGGGTATCAACCTTGCAGTCCAGGATGCCGTCGCGGCAGCAGCCAGGCTGGCGCCGGGCCTGCTCCGGGGACGGGTGCCGGTCAAAGATCTGGCTGGTGTCCAGCGGCGGCGCCGGATGCCCACTATTGTGCTGCAGACCGTCCAGCGCATCATGCACCGGATGGTGTTCGTTCCGTTGTTCGCGGGGAAGAGGACCGGAATTCCACCGCTTCTTTTCTTTGTGGTCCGGCATTCGCCGGTGGCGCGGCGGCTCCTTCCCCGGTTGATCGCCTTCGGTCCCAGGCCCGAACATGCGCCGGCGTTCGCACGGCGTCCCGGACGGCCGTCATCAACGGCGGAGCCAGTAAACTGGAGACCATGACTGCCACCCCTGATGCTGCGTCCAACACTGCTGCCCGTGCCCGCCTGCTGGAACTGATCAAGGAACTTGCCGTGGTCCGCGGCCAGGTGATCCTGTCCAGCGGTGCCGAGGCCGACTACTACATCGACCTGCGCCGCATCACGCTGCACCACGAAGCCTCCAAGCTGGTGGGCCAGGTCATGCTGGCACTGACGGACGACGCCGGGATCGACTTTGAGTGCGCCGGTGGCCTGACCATGGGTGCTGATCCCGTGGGCACCGCTGTTATGCACGCCGCGGTGGACGCCGGCCGCAATGTGGACGCGTTTGTGGTCCGCAAGGCGCAGAAGTCCTACGGCATGGGCCGCCAGGTTGAGGGTCCGTCGGTTGAGGGCCGCAAGGTCCTGGTGCTGGAGGATACGTCCACCACCGGTGGCTCCGCCCTTACCGCCGTGGAAGGTGTCCGGAAGGCCGGCGGCAACATTGTGGCCGTGGCCGTCATTGTGGACCGGGACACCGGCGCCAAGGAAAAGATCGAAGCCGAGACCGGTGTGCCCTACCTGTTCGCCTTCGGCAAGGACGAGCTGGGCCTCTCTTAGCCAGGCCTCTCCTGGCGAGTTCGGCCAGTCCCGGCCGGTACGGCGGCCGCTCCACCCAGGGTTGCCCGGGGCGGTTGCCGGGGGCCGGGGTTGCAGCGGCGGCTTCCGCTGTGGCTACGGTAGAGGTGTGCCGTACAGGGAGGAAGCAGATCCGCAGGAACAGCCTGGTGCTCATCAAGCCCGGCTGCTTGCCAATGCCGCCGCCCTCAAGCGGTTTTCGCGCCGCGGGTTCCTGGCCGGTACCGGTGCCTCGGCCCTGCTGGCAGCGGACATGCTGGTTACCCGCCGCGTCCAGGCGGAGCGGCGGGTCAACAGGATCCTGCAGGTTGCGGACGACTTCGCCGACGCCTATTACCCGAACGCCAGCTGGTTCCTCTTCCCCGGCTACAAGACCAGCTGGGAAGAAGCGCTCTGGATCCTTAACGCGATGCGTGGTGCGCTGAACAAGCGCGGCCAGCTCGCCGCCGTCGGATATTCCAACCAGGGACTGGACATCGACGAGGTGGTAATCGCCGTCATCGAACACGTCCGGGCGAAAAAGCTCACCAGGCTCTTCTTCTACGGCCACAGCTTCGGCGGCATGGTGGCCACCCAGGTGGCCGCGCGGCTCAGGGAATTCCACGGCGTGGAGGTCGACTTCATCCTGCTGGACTCCAGCCCCTACAGCCGGAGCGACGTGCTGGACGAGAGCTGGTTCGACGGTGTCGTGTTCCTGTACGAGAGCGGCTTCCGGGTCCCGTCTGTTGTCCGCGGCAGCTACGAACTGGGGGAACGCGTCATCCACAAGGACGAGCGGACCTGGCGGCAGATCCTGGACCAGACCCTGGAGCAGCTGTCCCCGATCGCCCCGTCCAGTGTGCTCATCCAGTCCGAGTCGGCCTACATCTACCACTTCGACGGGAACCGGTTTGCGGACAAGCTCGGCGATACGCGGATGGCGTACATCGGCAACCCCAAAGACAGCACCGTCCGTTACCAGACGGCCAAGGCCGCGTGGTCGGCAGCGTTTCAGCCCCACATGGTGTCCATGGATCTGCAAACGGATGGTGCCCTGCCGGCGCACGCGAGCCCGGGCTGGAGTCCGCTCATCTACCGGCCCATCGTGGAGCGGCTGATGGACGAGTTTTTCCCGCTGCCCCGCGGTGGCTCGAAGGTGACGGTCTTCTAGATCTGGTTCTTAAGGTCAGCAACGGAGTTCAGGACCTGGTTGGGCCGGAAAGGGTAGGCGGCAATGTCTTCGCGCTGCGTAATGCCGGTGAGGACCAGGACCGTGTGCAGGCCTGCCTCCATGCCGGCGATGATGTCGGTGTCCATCCGGTCCCCGATCATGGCGGTGGTTTCGGAGTGCGCATCGATCTGGTTCATGGCGGACCGGAACATCATGGGATTCGGCTTGCCCACAATGTACGGTTCCCGGCCGGTGGCCTTCGTGATGAGCGCCGCGATGGCGCCCGTCGCGGGCATGGGGCCGTCTTTGGACGGACCCGTGGCGTCCGGGTTGGTGGCAATGAAGCGGGCGCCGGCCAGGATCAGGCGGATGGCCATGGTGATGGCCTCAAAGGAGTACGTACGGGTTTCGCCGAGCACCACAAAGTCCGGGTCCTGGTCGGTGAGGATGAAGCCTGCCTCGTGCAGCGCCGTCGTCAGCCCTGCCTCGCCGATGGTGTAGGCGCGGTTCCCGGAGCCGGAACCCCGCACCTGGTCCTTCAGGAAGTGGGCGGTGGCCAGTGCTGACGTCCAGATGTTTTCCTCGGGGATCTCCAGCCCGGAGGCACGCAGCCGGGCGGCGAGGTCGCGGGGCGTGAAGATCGAGTTGTTCGTCAGCACCAGGAACCGCTTGGACGTGTCCACCCAGCGCTGGATCAGTTCTGCGGCCCCTGGGACGGCATGGTTTTCGTGGACGAGTACGCCGTCCATGTCTGTCAGCCAGCATTCGATCTCCTGGCCGTTGCGGTAAACCGCCGGTGAACCCTGTACCTGGTCTGCTTCTGCCACGTTTACCTCCGCCGGTGATGAATGCTCCAGTGGTCCAGTCTAGTGTTGAGGGGTGAAACAAACGCCCGGAAACCCAGCCGAACCTCATCCAGTGCCCTCGGAGGAGCCCTCGGAGGAGCCCTCGCCGGAGGCATGGGAGCCAAAGGCGGAGGTCGGTGTCGGGCCCTGGGAGGGCGAGCTGCCCGCGGGTGACCACTGGGATCCTGAACTGCTCGCCGACGGCGACCGGCGCAACGTGGTGGACCAGTACCGCTACTGGAAGCACGATGCGATCGTGGCGGACCTCGATTCCAAGCGGCACAACTTCCATATCGCCATCGAAAACTGGCAGCACGATATGAATATCGGAACCGTGGTGCGCACCGCCAACGCATTCCTCGCCAAGGAAGTCCACATCATCGGACGACGCCGGTGGAACAGGCGCGGGGCGATGGTCACCGACCGCTACCAGCACGTCCGCCATCACCCCACCGTGGAGGACTTTGTGGTGTGGGCGCAGGGGGAGGGGCTCGCGATCATCGGGATCGACATCTTCCCGGACTCCGTGCCCCTGGAGACGTATGAGCTGCCGCGCGATTGTGTCCTGGTCTTCGGCCAGGAAGGGCCCGGGCTGACGCCGGAGGTCCACGAGGCGGCCCTGGCCACCCTGTCCATCGAGCAGTTCGGTTCCACCCGCTCCATCAACGCCGCCTCCGCGGCCGCGATCGCCATGCACGCCTGGATCCGCCGGCACGTTTTTAGCCAGCCCGTCTGACCCCTCGCCACTTCTGAACCCTGCCACTTCTGAACCCTGCCACTTCTGAACCCTGCCACTTCTGACCCCCTCGCCACGTCTGACCCCGCCGAGATGGCATTTCACGGCAGTCCCGGGCTCCGGCACTGCCGTGAAATGCCATCTCGGTGCCTGACGGGACGCCTGCCTGTGGATAACCCTCCACGGCACGTCCGGATCGGGAAGAATTCGGGGATGCATAGGGCTCCGCTTCCCGAACACCTGACCGCCGGTTCGTTCTCGCTTCGTATGTCCGACAAAGCCGGCATCAGCAGGACTCGCACGGCGGCCAAAGACCTGGCCACAGTTTCCCGGGGCATCCGTGTCCACCTGGGATCAGCCGCCAAGGGTGCTGCGGCGCTGCGGGCCTACACGGAACTGGATGACACTTCTGCCCTGACCCACGTTTCCGCGGCACGGGTTTGGTGCGCCGCCCTTGGCTGGAGGCTCGAGGGCGACTGGCGGGTCCATTTGTCCCGTCGGCCCGGGTCCAGCATGCCGCGCCGGGTCAATGTGGCGGGGCACCTGTTGACCTTCCTTCCCGGAGAGCTCGTGGAGTACGACGGCGTCCGGCTCACCTCGCCTGCCAGGACGTGGCTGGACCTGGCATCCATGACCGGTGTGGATGAACTTGTCATCGCGGGAGACTCTTTGGTGTGCTCCCACGGCCAAGAGTTCCCCGTCCCGCGTGACCCGTTGTGCACGGTGGAGGAGTTGCGCGCCATGGTTGCGAAGCATTCCGGAATCAGGGGAGCCAGGCTGGCCAGGGCGGCATTGGAGCTGATCCGCGCGGGTGCCGACTCGCGGCCCGAAACCGAGATGCGTCTGGCCCTGGTCCGGGCCGGCCTGCCCGAGCCGGAATTGAACCACGTGCTGTGGGGAGTGGACGGCGCCCCGGTGCTGTGGCCGGATGCGGCCTACCTGGAGTGGCGGATCTCGATCCAGTACGACGGTGCCGGCCATGGCGGCACTGAGCAGTACCGGCGGGACATCCGGCGGGAGTCCGTGACACGTGAGTACGGCTGGCTTGAGGTGCGGGTGTCCAAAGACGACCTCGCAGGGGAGCGTCCCGCCGTCGTGCGTAAAGTCCGGGCCGCACTGGAAAGCCGAGGCTGGCGCCCGAGATGACACTTCGCGGCAGTCCCTGGCACCGGCACTGCCGCGAAGTGCCACCCCCGTGCGGCGTGTGAGCGTAACTGTTACCGGCCTGCGTGACCCGAACCACTGCCCCTGCACAGAAATGGCTAGGATGGTGGCTAGCCGTAAGAGGTCTACTCCAGGGTCACAACCCACAGACGAAAACTCAGCATAGGAGTCACCATGCCCATTGCAACCCCAGAGATCTACTCCGAGATGATCGATCGCGCCAAGGCCGGAGGCTTTGCGTTCCCGGCGGTCAACGTGACCTCGTCGCAGACCCTGAACGCAGCCATCCGCGGGTTCGCCGAGGCTGAGTCCGATGGCATCATCCAGGTTTCCACCGGTGGCGCAGCGTACTGGTCCGGCGCGTCCGTCAAGGACATGGTTGCCGGTTCGCTCGGCTTCGCCGCCTTTGCCCGCGAAGTGGCCAAGAACTACAACGTCAACATCGCGCTGCACACGGACCACTGCCCCAAGGACAAGCTGGACGGTTTTGTCCTGCCGCTGCTGGCGGCGTCCGAGGCCGAGGTCAAGGCTGGCCGGAACCCGATCTTCAACTCGCACATGTGGGACGGCTCGCACGAGACCCTCGAAGACAACCTGCGCATCGCCCGCGAGCTGCTGGAGCGTTCCGCTGCGGCCAAGATGATGCTCGAGGTTGAAATCGGCACCGTGGGCGGCGAGGAAGACGGCGTTGAAAACGCCATCAACGACAAGCTGTACACCACCACCGAAGACGCCCTGGCGACCATCGAGGCCCTGGGCACCGGCGAGAACGGCCGCTACCTGACGGCGCTGACGTTCGGCAACGTCCACGGCGTGTACAAGCCCGGCGGCGTGAAGCTGCGCCCGGAGCTGCTCAAGCAGATCCAGGCCGAGGTGGGTGCCAAGATCGGCAAGGAGAACCCGTTTGACCTCGTGTTCCACGGCGGGTCGGGCTCCAGTGACCAGGAAATCGCTGACGCGGTCTCCTATGGCGTGATCAAGATGAACGTCGACACCGACACTCAGTATGCCTTCACGCGTCCGGTGGCCGGGCACATGCTCGCCAACTACGACGGCGTCCTGAAGATCGACGGCGAAATGGGCAACAAGAAGACCTACGACCCCCGCGTCTGGGGCGCCTCCGCCGAGGCCGGCATGGCTGCCCGCATCGTCGAGGCCGCCCGCCAGCTCGGCTCCCTCGGTAAGACGTTCTAATTATGTCGGACGAGTTCCGCAAGAACCTGATGGGTCCGGAGCCGACGCTCCTGCCTGCCGAGACCGACGTCTACCAGCAGCTGGACGCCGGTGCCGAAGCGCTGGACCTGGTGGAAAAGCACCCCACGTCGTCGCTGTTGTGGGCTGTCCTGGCGGAGGAGGCGTGGTCCGAGGGCCGCACCATCGATTCCTACGCCTACTCGCGCGTCGGCTACCACCGCGGGCTGGACTCGCTGCGCCGCAACGGCTGGCGCGGTGTGGGTCCCATCCCGTGGGAGCACGAACCCAACCGCGGCTTCCTGCGCGCACTCTACTCGCTGGGCCGCGCGTCCGCGGCCATCGGTGAAGCCGATGAACCGGAACGGATCGAGAAGTTCCTCAACGACTCGGACCCGGCAGCCAAGGCAGCCATCGAGGGCAAGTAGTAGAAGAACGACGGCGGGCGGTCACCTTTCAGAAGAAAAGGTGACCGCCCGCCGTCGTTCCCCACCCGCACCCTCGCCTCGCAAGCTCAGCCAGGGAACCCTGCGGGCGTGGGCCCACACTCGCTGAGCGGAGGGCTGTGGCTAGACCTTCGCGAGGCCCGTGCGGGCCATGGCGTCGGTGTAGACAACGCGCATTTCCTCGAGGTACTGTTCCTGCCGCGCGGGCGTCCCGGCGAAGGCGCGGCCGCTGAGGGACCGGACCTTGTAGGTCTTCAGCCCGCGGCGCCAGAGCAGCGGAACTTCTGTCTTTAGCAGCAGGTTGGCCAAACGGTTGGCTTCGGTGCCGTGGGCCACGATCACCGAGGCGCGGGGGACCACGGCGAGGAACTTCAGGAGCGGCTTGAGGCCGGCCGAAATCTGGTCCGGCGTGAACTTGCCGTTGACCTCACCGGGCGTGTGCCAGGGGTGCACGTTCCAGGGCATCACGAACTCGGGGCGCAGGCCCAGCTTCCACTGGATGCCGAGCATGCGGGTGGCGGCGTCTTCGTCGCCAGCGGTGATGAAGCCGGACGGGTCAGCCTCGCCGATGTTGGAGTAGAGGCTGATGATGCGGCACTCGTCCACGTCGTGCATGGGGTCGACGTAGGGGACTTCGGTGTGGGGTTTGACGCTCTGCAGGGAATCGCACAGCTCGTTGACGGCTGCAACGTTGGGCTCGTAGCGGCGGCTCAGGAGCTGTTCACGGAGGGATTCTGGGGCCAGGGCTGTCATATAGTGCAATGTCTCCTGCGGGGCTCGGCGATGCTGCCAATCCGGAAAATGGGCGCGTGATGGGCGCGCCCGTCCGGCGTGGTTTCAAATGTGGTGTGGACCGATTCCTGGTCGATCTCTATCAGTTTAGCAAGCCCCGCGAAATGCGGACCCCCTCCGGTGATATTCCGTGATGAAGGGCATAGGGCGGCAAGAAGTGTCAAACAGATTGACAGCTTTCGTTTAGCTTGGTTGGCTTCTGTGACAGCCCGCAGTCAAGGACGTTGCGGCTGGTCGCACCCTACATGCACTCGAAAGAGGTAACGCACCGTGAACAAAACCCTGGCAACCTTAAGGACCCTGGCCGTATCCGGAGCCCTGGTTCTGGCGGCAATCGCCGCGCCGGCACCCTTGGCAAATGCTGTGGGCGAAGGCCCCAACTATGACGGCAACGGCCAGATCACCACCTCCAAACTGACAACCTATGACGAGTTGGTCTCCTTCCTGAAAGATCAGGACGCCCGCCAGCCAGCCATGGAATTGGAGGTGATCGGCCAGACTGTCAAGGGCCGGGATATCCACCTGGTGAAGTACATTTCGGACCCCGCCAAGCCCACCATTCTGTACCTGACCCAGCAGCACGGCAATGAGCAGCTGACCACCGAGGGTGCTATGGCATTCGTGAAACACCTGGGGACCGGGAAATCGGGGGACATCCTGGACGGAGTAAACATCCTCATCGTTCCCATGCTCAACGCCGACGGCGCGATGGGAGATGTGAACTTCCCGCTGGATGACTACCTGGCCAAGGGCGACCGCCACATGACGCGGTACAACGCCGAGGAGGTGGACCTGAACCGCGACCATGTGGCCAAGATCCAGCCCGAAACCCAGGGGCTCCACAACAACGTCATGCGCAAGTACAAAATCGACTACATGATCGATCTGCACCACCAGGGCACCCGGAGTGAACGCGACGGCAAACTGGTCTCCGGGTCCATCCTCTACCCCACTACGCCCAACGCCGATCCGGCTGTTGTGGAAAAGTCCAAGCAGTTGGGCACCGTGGTCTTCAACAACGTTGACTCCACCGGCTGGGGACACTTGGGCAAGTACGTGGGCGGCAGCGCCGAGACCATAAGCCGCAACGGGATAGCAGTGGAGTACGGGATCGCTACACTGCTCTTCGAAATGCGTGGCATGTCTGATCACTATCTGGACGGCTACGCCCTCGGGCTCCGCAGCAACGGTTACCTGATCCAGCAGACGGTGACAACGCTGGCGGCCACCGCGGCGGCCATCGCTGACGGTTCGATTGCCGACGCCGACACCTCCTTCTGGGACAGCCTGGACACCCAGGCGTCCCGTCCGGGCGAGGAAGCTGACGACGAGTAGTCCTTCGCAGGAAGTCTGCCCGTGGTCCTTTGCTGCGCGCGAAGGGCCACGGGCACCCTATTGAGTGGACAAAGTCCGTGATCGGCTAAACTTGGGTGGTAAGAGCCCCGGACTCTTGCGTGGTTGGCCGCCGTAGCGGTCCGGCCAGGCTATGGCCTTCGGGGCATTCTCATGAACGGCGCTACGCAGGCTTGCCATCTCGGTGGACGAACCTGTGCGGCCCGAACGAATGGGGGAGGATCCCATGCCAGCAATCGTGATCGTAGGAGCCCAGTGGGGCGACGAAGGAAAAGGCAAGGCCACCGATCTTCTGGGCGGCCGCGTTGACTACGTCGTAAAGCCCAACGGCGGCAACAATGCCGGGCACACCGTCGTCGTAGGCGGTGAGAAGTATGAGCTCAAGCTCCTTCCGGCCGGCATTTTGAGCCCCAACGCGATTCCGATCATCGGCAACGGCTGTGTGGTGAACCTTGAGGCCCTGTTCCAGGAGATCGAAGGCCTGCAGGCCCGTGGCGCGGACACGTCCAAGCTGCGCATCTCCGCCAACGCGCACCTCGTGGCGCCGTACCACCAGGTCCTGGACAAGGTCACGGAGCGTTTCCTCGGCAGCCGCGCCATCGGCACCACCGGCCGCGGCATCGGCCCCGCCTATATGGACAAGGTGGCCCGCCTTGGCATCCGCGTCCAGGACGTCTTTGACGAGTCCATCCTCCGCCAGAAGGTGGAAGGCTCCCTGCGCCAGAAGAACGAACTCCTGGTCAAGGTCTACAACCGCCGCGACATCGTGGTGGACGAGATCGTGGACTACTTCCTGGCCTTCGCCGAGCGCCTGCGCCCGCTGGTCATCGACAGCACGCTGGTCCTCAACAACGCCCTGGACGAGGGCAAGGTGGTGCTCATGGAAGGCGGCCAGGCCACGTTCCTGGACGTGGACCACGGCACCTACCCGTTCGTGACCTCCTCCAACCCCACGGCTGGCGGCGCGTCCGTTGGATCAGGTATCGGACCCACCCGGATCTCCCGCTCCATCGGCATCATCAAGGCCTACACCACCCGTGTTGGCGCCGGACCGTTCCCCACCGAACTGTTCGACGAAATGGGCATGTACCTGCAGAAGACCGGTGGCGAGTTCGGCGTAAACACCGGCCGTCCGCGCCGTTGCGGCTGGTACGACGCCGTCCTGGCCCGCCACGCTTCCCGCGTGAACGGTTTCACGGACTACTTCGTCACCAAGCTGGACGTCCTCACCGGCATCGAGCAGATCCCGGTCTGCGTTGCCTACGACGTTGACGGTGTCCGGCACGACGAAATGCCCATGACACAGACCGAGTTCCACCACGCGGTGCCCATCTTTGAGTACTTCGAAGGCTGGACCGAGGACATCACCGGTGCCCGTACGCTGGAGGACCTCCCCGAGAACGCCCGCAACTACGTGCTGGCTCTCGAGAAGCTCTCCGGCACGCGTTTCTCCGCGATCGGCGTCGGCCCGGACCGCGACCAGACCATCGTGGTCCACGATCTGATCAACGACTAACAGCCTGTAAAGCACGACGGCGGCGGGTCACCTTTCCAGGTGGCCCGCCGCCGTCGTCTGTTAACCCAAGTGGGTAGCAGTAAGTGTTGTTTTGAGCGTTCAAAACGACACTTACTGCGACTTACCTGGGGTGGGAGCGTGCCCGCATCTGTTGCACCGGTCTCAGAGGGGTTGTACGCAATTTACACAGGGTTTACGCGGCCGGACTTGTGAGGCTGTACGCGGGCCGGACAGACTCTTAAGCACACGCTGAACTGATCAGTTGATCATTCGACCAGACCCGCAGGTGCCGGACGCAGCGATGCTCCGGGACCGCCCGTGGCGAATATGCCGCCCGGACGGGACCCGCAGACCGGAAGGATTTATCATGGCCGGGAAGTTTGAAGTTTTCTTGGATTCGGATTCACATTTCAGGTTCCGCCTCACGGCACCGGACGGCACGGTGATGGCTGTGTCCGGAGCCTTTGAGGACAAAGTCGCAGTGGCTGCCGGTATCACCGCCGTCCGCGAATGCGCCGGGACAGGGCTGGTCACCGATCTCTGCCCGGCCGCCAAAGCTGTACCGACCGCCCCCGCGGCTGCCGCTGTGCCGGGCCGCGCCCAACCCCAGCCGAACTGCGGGGACCAGGGCGTTCCCGCGACCAGGACGCACACCTTTGTCCTTGCCAAGGGACCGCGCCGGAGGTTGACCGCGCCGCGCTGGACGTAGGCCCCCAAGAATCCCACCCTGCATCGCGGTCCCGGTCCCGGAAAGTTTTTTGTCCGACCGCGTAACCCCTGCGGTGCCTGGAACGATTACCCCTATGAAGCGCCGGTCTGGAACTTGTCCCCCATCATGTTCCAGACCGGCTCTTTTGTTACCGGAGGGTAAAGTTAGCAGGCGAGGGCATTCCGCGTGTGACGTGCGGGCCCCAAGCTGAGCAAGCCCAGTCCCCTCCACCGAAGGCCTTTGTGTCCGTGAGCGATGCACTGACAGACGACGTTCTGCGTGCGCGCGCCCGGGATCCGGAGCTCTTCAGCATCGTGTACCGAACCTATGCGTCACAGGTCCTGGGCTACCTCACAGCCCGCGGGGTAGAAGATGCGGAGGCGGTTATGCAGGAAGTCTTCCTCGCCGTCCTGCCGCGGCTGCAGACGGTTACCGGCGGCGTCGCCGGGCTGCGTACGTTTGTCTTTTCCGTGGCGCACGCGAGGATGGTGGACGATCACCGGCGGCAGCGCCGCGCCCCCGTTGCGCTCCCGTTCGAACCGGACCTGGACGGACGCGAGGAGTCATCCGCCGAGGATGAAGTGTTGCAGCGGATCTCGCCGCGGGAGGTCGCGGATCTCCTGAACGAACTGCCTGCTGAGCAGCGGGAGGTGCTGTCGTTACGCCTCGTCGCGGGCCTGACAGTGGACCAGGCGGCCGCTGTGATGGGAAAGAGCGCCGGTGCCATCAAACAGCTCCAGCGCCGTGCACTGATCCGGCTGCGCGAGCAGGCCGCGGTGAAGGAGTACGTGGCGCCATGACCTCCAATGCCAGCTCCCTGACCCGGACCGTGGATGAAATGCTCCTTGACGCCGGTTGGACCGATGACGACGGCTGGGGCGGTACCTCCGGGCTCCGCGAAACGCTGCTCGCGGTGGGTTCCCTTGCCTCCCTGCCGGTCACCGAGCCCGGCCCTGAACTGGCGGCACTGCTCTCGGGCCAGACGCACCAGCTCGCCCGGCACCGCCTGCTCCGCAAGCACCGGACCACCGTTGTGGGCCTGGCTGTCATCGCGGGGATGGGGCTGGGCGTCACCGGCGTGGCCGCCACCGGGACCGCTCCGGGCAGACAGGCCAGCAACTCCATTCAGCAGCTGCTGCAGGACTGGGCTCCCGCCTGGTCCGTGGCGGGGGCTCCCGCCGCCAGCGGGAGGGCCGCCAATCCGGCGGAGGTGCAGCCGCCGGCAGAGCCGGCATCCCCTGACGACGCGGCGCCGGCACTTCCCGAAACTGCTGAACCCGAAACTGCCCTGCCAGCGGACGGCCCGGAAAACGCAGGCCAGAGCGCGGGCACAGCGCCGGCCGGCCGTGGAAACGACACGGCGCCCGGCAAATCAAAGACGGACGACGACGGCGCGCCGGGGAACGCTGTGGGCGTCACCCCTGGCGGCGCTGCTTCCCGGGACGCAGCGACCCAGGACGCTTCCACCCAGGAGAGCAATGGTCCTGCCAGGGCCGCTGCCGCCGCAGCTGCCGAGCTTGAGAAGGCCGGCAAGCAGGTGGCCGGCACCCTGGCTGAAGCAGCCACCGCGGGAGAGTCCCTGACGTCAGCCCTCGTCCCTCCGGCACTGACAGGAAAAACCGGGGCCGGCAGTGCCGGACCCGGTTCAATCTGGCTGAAGAAGTTCAACCGGTAGTCAGGTACTCCGTCAGGAAGGGCCCCTCGGTCAGGACAGCAGTTGCCGCCTTGAGGAGATCACGCCGGTGTCGAAGCCGGCCAGGTGCAGCCCGCCATCGAACCGGGCATGCTCGATCTTCACGCAGCGGTCCATTACCACGTTGAGCCCGGCGGCTTCCGCGTCCGCGGCCACGTCCTCATGCCAGGAGCCGAGCTGCAGCCAGATGGTTTTGGCGCCGGCCGCGATGGCTTCGTCCAGGACGCCCGGGAGGTCATCGTGTTTGCGGAAGACATCCACGATGTCCGGGCTTTCCGGAAGATCGGCCAATGAGGCGTAGGTGGGTTCACCAAGAATCTCCTTGACCACGGGGTTCACGAAGTACACCTTGTACCGCGTAGACGACTGCAGGTACGTCGCCACAAAATAGCTCGCCCGGGACGGCTTGTCCGAGGCGCCCACGATCGCAATCGATGTGGCTGCGCGCAGCAGGTTCAGGCGCTCCGGCGCGGAAGGCCCGGTCCAGGTACGTTCGACGGTGCTCATACGTTCGCTCCAATCGTGCAGGAGTCCGCTTCGGTGGTTGAGCCTGTCGAAACCGAGGCCGCGTCCAGAGCCTGATCCAGGTCCCACAGGATGTCCTCGAGGTCCTCCAGGCCCACGGAAATCCGGACCAGGTCCTCGGGCACGCCCGCGGACTCCAGCTGGGCCGGACTCAGCTGCTGATGCGTGGTGGAACCCGGGTGGATGACCAGGGTGCGGGAATCGCCCACGTTGGCCAGGTGCGAGGCGATCTGCAGGGATTCGATGAACTTCTGGCCGGCAGTGCGGCCGCCCTTCACCCCGAAGGAGAAGACCGAGCCGGGGCCCAGCGGCAGGTACTTCTTCGCGCGCTCAAAATGCGGGTGCGAGGGAAGCCCGGAGAAGTTGACGTAGGCCACGCGGGGATCGGCCTCGAGCCATTCGGCCACTGCCTTAGCGTTCTTGAGGTGCTCGTCGAGTCGCTGCGGGAGGGTTTCCACGCCCTGCAGCAGCTGGAAGGCAGACAGCGGGGACAGCGCCGGGCCGATGTCGCGCAGCTGTTCGCAGCGCAGCTTGGTGAGGAAGCCGTACTCGCCGAAGTTGCCCCACCAGGAGACATTTCCGTAGGACGCCACCGGCTCGGTCATGGTGGGGAACTTGCCGTTGCCCCAATCAAACCGGCCGCTCTCCACGATCACACCGCCCAGGGTGGTGCCGTGCCCGCCGAGGAACTTGGTGGCGGAGTGGATCACGATGTCGGCGCCGTGTTCGATCGGGCGCACAAGGTACGGCGTGCTCAAGGTCGCGTCCACCACGAGGGGGACGCCGGCGTCGTGCGCTACCTTCGCCAGGGCCGCCAGGTCCTGGACCTCCGACGACGGGTTGGCCACCACCTCGACGAAGATCGCCTTGGTGTTTTCCTGCACCGCCGCGGCATAGTCCGCGGGGTCGGTGCCGGGAACGAAGGTGGTGTCCACTCCGAAGCGGCGGAGGGTCACGTCCAGCTGGGTGACGGTGCCGCCGTACAGCTGGGACGCGGCCACAATGTGGTCGCCGGACTGCGTCAGCGCGGCGAACGTGATGAACTCCGCGGCCATGCCCGACGACGTCGCAACCGCACCGATGCCGCCCTCAAGCGAGGCGATGCGCTCTTCGAATGCCGCCACGGTGGGGTTGCCGATGCGGGAGTAGATGTTGCCGTACTTCTGCAGGGCAAACAGGTTGGCGGCATCCTGGGTGTCCTTGAAGACGAAGGACGTGGTCTGGTAGATCGGCACCGCGCGGGCGCCGTGCTCGGCGTCGGGGGTGCCGCCGGCGTGCAGGGCGCGGGTGCGGAAACCGAACTTGCGGTCAGCCATCAGACAGCCACCGGCTCGGCGGCTGCGGCCACCGGGGTCTTGGAAAGGTCCAGCTCGGTGCCGTTCTTGCGGGCCAGGTCGGCTTCGAGCTCGCGGACGATCGGCAGGATGTCCTGGCCGAAGGCGGCGACTTCCTCCTGGAAGTGCAGGTAGCCGGTGAGGAAGAGGTTCACGCCGATCTTCTTGTATTCCACGATCCGCTCGGCGATCTGCTCCGGGGTGCCGATCAGCTGGGTCTTGAAGCCGTCGTTGTACTGGACCAGGTCCTCGAAGCTCGAGTCGGCCCACATGCCCTTGCCGTCCTTGGTGGACGCGCCGGCTTCCTGCACGGCGTCGCGGAAGCCCTGCACGGCAGGCTTGTGTGCCTTCGCCACGATTTCGCGGAGGGTATCGCGGGCTTCCTTCTCGGAATCGCGGGCGATCACAAAGCCGTTGAGGCCGAACCTGGGAGAAGCCAGTGCGCCGTTGGTGCCCTGGGCTCCGCGGCCGGTCTCTCCCGAAGCTGCAACCACGCCGGCGATGTTCTCCTTGAAGCCTTCCAGGTCCTTGCCGTTGGAGAAGTACCAGTCGGCCACGCGGCCTGCGGTGGCCTGTGCCGCCGTCGAGTTTCCGCCGAAGAAGACCTCCGGGTGCGCGCGGCCGGGAACGTCCACGGGTGCCGGGTTCAGGGTGAAATCGGTGATGTTGTAGTACTTGCCGGCCTGGCTGTATTCCTGCTCGGTCCACAGCCCGCGCAGCACCTTGATGAATTCCTCGGTGCGGACGTAGCGTTCGTCGTGCTCCAGCCAGTCGAGGCCGAAGTTGGTGAACTCGTTCTTGAGCCAGCCGGAGACGATGTTGACGGCGGCGCGGCCGTTGGAGATGTGGTCCGCGGTGATGATGAATTTGGCCAGTACGCCGGGGTGCCACATGCCCGGGTGGACGGCGGCGATGACCTTGAGGCGCTCGGTGGCGGCGAGCAGGGCCAGGCTGAAGGACGTGGCCTCGTGCTGCTTGTCGGCTCCGTAGGAGGCGGCGTACCGGGTCTGCGTCAGGGCGTATTCGAAGCCGGAGTTCTCGGCGATCTGCGCGAGCTTCTTGTTGTAGTCAAAGTCCCAGCCGGTGCGCTGTTCGATGGTGGAGACCACCAGGCCGCCGGAGACGTTCGGCACCCAGTACGCAAACTTGAGCGGCTCTGAAAGGCGGGCAACGTTGCTGATGTCTGTCATGAGTTTTCCTTTACTAGGGCCCGCTCGCGCAGGACGTCCTGGATTCCGGCGATCGCCGGTTCGTTTTGGAGTGAGGTGGTGTCGCCCATGGCGGTCCCCTCAAATAATTGGGTGAGCAGCCGGCGCATGATCTTGCCGCTGCGGGTCTTCGGTACGTCAGGAACGACGACGACGTCGCGCGGCTTCGCGATGGGGCCGATCGCCTTCGCGACGTGGTTCCGGAGTTCCTCGGTGGTTGAGCTGGTCGAAACCGTCGAAACCCCGGTCTTCAGCACAACAAAAGCGACAATCGCGTGCCCGGTCTTGGGATCGGCGACCGGACAGACGCCGGCCTCCACCACGTCCGGGTGGGACACGAGTGCTGACTCGATCTCGATGGTGGACAGCAGGTGGCCGGAAACGTTCAGGGTGTCGTCCACCCGCCCGAGGATCCAGATGTCGCCGTCGTCGTCGTACTTCGCGCCGTCGCCGGCGAGGAACCAGCCCTGCTCCACATACTGGCTCCAGTAGGAGTCGTAGTAGCGGCGGGGGTTGCCCCAGACGGTGCGCGCAATGGCGGGCCCGGGGGTGTCAACCACAATGAAGCCCTGGACGCCCGGCGGCACGGTATTGCCGGCGTCGTCCACGATCCTGGTACTGACGCCTGGCAGCGGGCGGGCCGCGCAGCCGGGCTTGAACTCGGTGTCTGTGGGGGCGGGGGAGAGGATGGTGGCGCCGGTTTCGGACTGCCACCACGTGTCCACCACAGGTGCCGTACCGGCGCCGACGTTCTGCCGCAGCCAGCGCCACGCTTCAGGGTTCACGGCCTCGCCAACCGTGCCGAGCATCCGGATGGAGGAGAGGTCGTAGCTGTCCGGCACGCCGTCCGGGAACCAGCCCATGAGGGAGCGGACCAGGGTGGGCGCGGTGTAGTACTGGGTGACGCCGTAGCGTTCGATGATCTCGAAGTGGCGGCCCGGGTGCGGGGTGTTCGGTGTGCCTTCGAAGATCACCTGGGTCACGCCGTTGGAAAGCGGACCGTAGATCTCGTAGGTGTGCGCCGTGACCCAGGCGAGGTCGGCGGTGCACCAGTGCACGTCCTGGTCACGGAGCGCGGGATCCGGGTTGCTGAAGAGGTGTTCGAAGCTCCAGGACGCCTGGGTCAGGTACCCGCCGGAGGTGTGGACCAGGCCCTTGGGCTTGCCGGTGGTCCCGGAGGTGTACATGATGAACAGCGGCGTTTCGGCGTCGAACGCTTCGGCTTCGTGGACTTCCGCGGCGCTCCCGACGGCGTCATGCCACCACACGTCGCGGCCTTCAGTCATGGGGACGGCGGCCAGGTCCTCCGGCGCCGTGGTGCGGTTGATGACCAGCACGTGTTCGATCGCGTTGTCACCGGCGACGGCGGCATCCGCGTTGTCCTTGACGGGCACGGCGACACCGCGGCGGAACTGGCCGTCCGTGGTTACCAGGAGCTTGGCGCCTGTGTCCTCGACGCGGAACTTCAGGGCTTCAGCGGAGAAGCCACCGAAAACGAGCGAGTGGATGGCGCCGATGCGGGCCACAGCGAGGGTGATGATGACGGTTTCGGGGATGACCGGCAGGTAGATGACCACGCGGTCACCCTTGGTGATGCCCAGGGCCAGCAGGGCGTTGGCGGCCTTGGAGACTTCGCGCTGCAGCTCCGCGTACGTGATGGCTCGGCGGTCCCCGGGCTCGCCTTCGAAGTGGAGGGCCACCTTGTCGCCGCGGCCATTGGCGACGTGGCGGTCCACACAGTTGTAGGCGACGTTGAGCTTGCCGCCCTCAAACCAGGTGATCTCCGGGCCTTTTCGGGCGGCGGCATCGGCCGGGACCCGGCGGTGGGCCGTGTGCCATGGCTTGCCGTCTTGGGGTCCCGCGGGCCGGGCCCAGTCCAGGCGGAGGGCCTGCTGCTCCCAGAATGCCACATGGTCCGGCTGGGCGTCTTCGCGTGTTTCTTTGTGCTCCGCCGTCTGCTCTGTGGTGGTGCTGCTGTGGCGCGCCGGCCCTCCCGACGGTGCGCCGTGCACGGCGACGTCGTTGGGCTCGGTCGAGGACCATCCCGATGAGCTGCTGGAAGGGCCGGGCGCGTCACGCAGCCCTGCTTCGATCGCCGTCGCGTTCGAAGTGGATTGTGGGGAGTCCGTTTCAACGGCCGCTGCTGTGGCACTGGCGGGACTCAGGGTGGTCATAGGCGTGGCAGAAGATACTTCTGGTGTCATAGATGTGCTCCATCGATCCTGGCGGTAGCACCCTCCGCTGTGTGCCGAGGATGGTCGCCTCAACGGGTACAGCGCTGGTCAGGGATGCTGCGGCTTCATCGATCCAGGTCTCTTGGCCGCTCGGGATGGTCACTTCCACTACAGCTGAACCGCACGCCCTGCGCCAAATCGGGGTCCACGGAACGTAATATTCGTTCACGCCTGGCATTGATGCCTGCCGGTCAGTCGATTATTCGACGAGGGGCCGCTCCGGGGACGATGTACGCTTGCATCATGGGCCACGTCAACGATCCTGCCGTTATTGAGCGCCTGATGCGAAACAAAGGGCGGTGGGCCATCGTGGGCCTGACCACCAATGAGTGGCGCGCAGCCTACGACACGTCGCTTTTTATCCGCGACCGGCTCGGCATGGAGATCATCCCCGTCAACCTTCCCGGCGACCCCGTCCACGGCGAAACCGGGTACTGCACGCTGGGTGAGATTCCCCCTGAAAAGCAACCCCTCGACGTCGTCGACGGCTTTGTGAATTCACAGAAGGTCGGGGCGGTGGTGGACCAGGCAATTGCGGTGGGCGCCAAGGCCGTGTGGTTGCAGCTGGGCGTTATCGACGAAGCGGCAGTGGACCGTGCCAAGGCCGCGGGCCTGGACGTGGTGATGAACGTTTGCCCCGCGCAGCAGGCGTGGAGGTACAACCTCTGACTGGTTCCTTGGACGCGCAGGTTCCGCACGCGCGGGTTCCCTGGGGCTCAGCGTTGCATGAGCTCCGGGTAGTGGCGTTCGGTCACATCGGGGTGGGCGCGCATGCGGCCCTTGAGCATGTTCAGGCCAAAGGACGCGAGCAACGGGTTGGACGGATCGTCGGAGATACCGCGAGCCTGGGCTTTGAGCTCGGGAGGCAGGGGCACCGGATCGATGACGGCATCCAGCCGCGGTGACCAGAAGAACGGGACTGAGTAGCGGTCCACGCCGGGTGGCGGCGCCTGGACCCGGTGGATCGTGGCGGCAAGGAAACCTTCCGTGGCCACCTCTAGCATTTCGCCCAAATTCACCACGAGTGCCCCGGGAACAGGCTCAACCGGCGCCCATTCGCTCGTCCCGGGCGGCAGTACTTCCAGTCCACCCACCTCGTCCTGGAGGAGCAGGGTGACAAAACCGTAGTCGGCGTGGGAGCCCACGCCCTGGTCGCCGGCCGCCTCCACCACACCGCCGACGTAATGCACCAGCTTGCCCATCCAGGCCGGTTCATTGCCGAAGGGCTCGTCGAAGTGGTCCTCCGGGAGTCCCAGGGAAACGGAGATGCCACGCAGCAGCTCCATGCCCACGCTGGACATCAGGTCGGCCCAGGCCATGGCCGCGGGTTTGAGCTCCGGCAATGCCTCATCGGGCCACATGTTGTGCCCCTGGAGCAGCCAGTACGGCTGATCGGCCGGGTAGTTGTGGACGGGTTCGCGTTCCGGCGAGTAGTCGATCTGCTCACGCGCGTCGGCCCGCCCCTGCGTGATTTCGGTGCCCATCCGGGTGTAGCCGCGGAAGTGCGGTGAAATTCTGTTGTCCAGCTTCATCCGCTCCTCGAGCGGCAGATCGAAGAACCGTCTGATGAGGGCCAGGAGCTCCTCGGCCTGGCCGGGGGCGGCGCCGTAACCAGTGATTTGGAAGAAGCCCACGTTGTGGGCGGCGTCCCGCAGCTGGTCAATGAATTCCGGGCTGAAGGAGCCGTACGGCTGGCGTGCGGCGCTCATGTCCAGAACGGGGATAGTGGCCTGGTCGGGTGACATCTTCGCAGACTAGCACCGCAGGGAAGGGCTTTGTAGGCTCGGTCCATGGACGCAGCGCAACTCAAGGCCATCTGCCTGTCATTTCCCGGTTCCTTCGAGGATTTTCCCTTCGGTCCGGAGACCTCCGTGTTTAAGGTCCGGGCTGCAGTGGCGGGCGGCGCGCGGCATGAAGCCAAGATGTTTGCGGCGTCCGCTATGAACCCCGACGACTTGTCCGTAAGCCTGAAGTGCGAGCCCGCCCTGGCTGAGCAGCTGCGCGCCGCCCATCCGGACATTACGGGCGCGTGGCACATGAACAAGACCCATTGGAACGGTGTGCGGCTGGACGGGGACCTGCCCGATGCCATGGTCCGGGACATGGTGGAGGACTCCTACGACTTGGTGGTGGCCTCCCTGAGCCGCAAGCAACAGGAGCAGCTGGGATGGGCGCGGCTGTCCGGTTCTTCGGGTTCTTCGGGCGGGCCCCGTTGACGGGGAAGCGCCTCACCACCGGTGACCTCAACTACGCGGGCATCGGCTCCACCGAACACGGCCGGCCGCCGGAAGGCTACCCCTGCTTCGTTTCGCGGGAGTACCTGGGCGATGGGCCGGCGGTCTACGGCCGGGTGGCACACGGAATCCTCACCTGGGAACTGCAGCGGCGGTCCGGGCTGCGCGTCCGGACCGAGTCCGACGTCGTGGTCCCCGGTGCACGCGTGGTGAGCGGGTTCGGCGTCGGGCCCTTCCGGATCAATGCCCCGTGCGAGGTCGTCTGGGTCCGGCATCCCCTGCCGGGCGAGGGTCCGCAGTCGGCGGGCTTCGGCTACGGGACGCTGCCCGGCCACCCGGAGCGCGGCGAGGAAGCATTCGAAGTTGAGATCGGGGCCGACGGGCGGGTGTTTTTGAAGATCACGGCCTTCAGCAGGCACGCCAACTGGTTCTATCAGGCCGGCGGCCTGCTGGCCCGGGCCGCGCAGAAGCACATCACTTCGCGATACGTTGAAGGGGCACGTCAGCTCGCCGCGGGATAGTCCATGTCCCGCAACGGAAGGAAAACCCCATGATCTTTATCGTCGTTAAATTCAAGGTCAAACCCGACTGGTCCGAGCGCTGGCTTGGCCTCGTTGATGGCTTTACCCAGGCCACCCGGGCGGAACCCGGCAACCTGTGGTTCGACTGGTCCCGCAGTGTGGATGACCCCAACGAGTTTGTCCTGGTGGAAGCCTTCAAGGACGACGCCGCCGGGGACCACGTCAACAGCACCCACTTCAAGCAGGCCATGGCGGACATGCCGCAGGCCCTGGCCGAGACGCCGCGCATCATCAGCCGCCAGCGCGACGGCGACGGCTGGGACCGGATGGGCGAGCTCACCATCTGACCATCGATTGCTCCCCACCGGTTCCCTCGCCTCGCAAGCTCGGCCAGGGAACCCTGCCAGCGTGGGCCCAGCGGCCCTTTTGACCCCTCAAAACGGCCCCTGGGGAGCAGTCGATACGATTAGTGCATGTGGATCGGCTGGATTGAATTCGACATCCTCCTGGGCGATGTCCAGAGCCTGAAGGAGAAACGCTCCGTCATCAGGCCGCTGCTGGCCGAGCTCAAGCGCCGCTTCGACGTGTCCGTTGCGGAGGTGGGGGATCACGATCAGTACAGGCGCTCGCAGGTGGGCGCCGGCCTGGTGGCAGCAGACCGGGCGCACCTCGTGGAGGTGCTCACCGCCGTCGAACGCCTTGTGGCCGCCCGGCCCGAATTTGAGCTGCTCAGCTCGAGGCAGCGGGAGCTCCACAGCGACGACTGACCCATCGATTGCTCCGTAGGCGCCCTTTTGCCTGCCCAAAACGGCGTCTACGGAGCAGTCGATGAAGGCTGTGGATAACTTCTGCAGCGAACGCAGCATTCTGCTCTGATGAATCCATGAAGACCCCGCGCCCGCTGCCCAAGGAACTACAGGACCGTCCCTTCACAGTTTTCGAGGCGGCGCGTGCCGGGGTGTCGCACAAGCGGCTGCGACACCGGGCACTGCATCGCCTCGGCAAGGGGATCCGGTCGGAAAGCCCGACGGCGGAGCTCCCCTTGAGCGGCAGGGTCCGGCCTTTCATCGAGGTCAATGAGCGATGCGCCGCGTCGCACCTCACCGCGGCGGAGATGCTCGTGCTGCCGCGACGTCAGCAGAAAGGGACTCCCGAGATGTTTCACGTCATCAGGCCTGAGGGCTCGGCACACCTGAACCGGCCGCATGTCATTGTGCACCGCATGAAGCTTTACAGCGACGAGATCACCACAGTTGACGGAATTCCCGTGACCACTCCGGAGCGAACCTGGCTGGACATGGCGGAAATGCTCACAGTAGACGAGCTTGTGGCCATGGGGGATAGCTGTGTGCGCGTGCCGAGGGCGGCGTTTGACGACAGGGACATGCCACTCTGCAGTTTGGCCGATCTGCAGCGAATGATCGACAGGCACAAGGGAAAGCGCGGGCTACGTAGGGCCAAGGAAGCCATCAAACTGATCCGGGTGGGCTCTGACTCGCCGCAGGAGACGCTGTTGAGGCTGGCCATGGTCAGGGCCGGGCTGCCGGAACCTGAATTGAACGTGCCGATCATCGGCGACGACGGTCTCCGGCATCACGAGCCGGACCTGTCCTACCGGAAGTACCGGATCGGGATCGAGTACGAAGGTGAACAGCACGGCGACGAAGGGCAGATCGTCCGGGACATCACGCGTTCTGAGAGCTACGAGGCGCTTGGGTGGACTGAGGTCAGGATTTCCAAGCGGCACATGCTGAATGACGCGAAGCTTGCGGTGGCCAAGGTCCGCACAGCCCTGCTCCAGGCGGGTTGGCGCATGGCCCGTTAAGCAACGATTGCTCCGTAACTGCCCTTCTGAAGGCTCAAAAGGGCGGTTACGGAGCAATCGATGGGGTGCGCCCACGCTGCCCGGGTTCCCTGGCCGAGCTTGCGAGGCTAGGGCGGCGGTGGGGACTAGCCGAAGTACTTCGGCAGGGTTGCCTCGTGGGCTTCGCGGAGGGCGTCCAGCGACATGGTGTCCACGCCGTTGATCTCCAGGTTGCCGCTGGCCGCGTCCACCACCCCGATGCGGGTGTGGGCAAAGCCGCGGGCCGTGCACATGTCCTTGAACCGGACTTCTTCCGAGCGGGGCACGCCGACAATTGCGCGGCCCTGTGACTCGGAGAACAGCGCCGTGAACAGGTCCACGCCGTCGCGGTCCAGAACGTCCTGCAGGGCGATCCGGGCACCGACGCCGTAGCGCAGTGCGGACTCCACCAGGGCTGCCGCGAGGCCGCCTTCGGAGAGGTCGTGGGCGGAGTCCACCATGCCGTCGCGGGACGCGTTGATCAGGATTTCGCCCAGCTCGCGTTCGGCAGCGAGGTCAACCTTGGGCGGAAGTCCGCCAAGGTGGCCGCGCATGTTGGCCCACTCGGAAGCGTCCAGCTCGGCCGCCGTCGTACCCAGCAGGTAGACGGCCTGGCCATCTTCCTTCCAGCCCGACGGCGTGCGGCGGGCGACGTCGTCGAGCTTGCCCAGCACTGCCACCACGGGGGAGGGGTGGATCGAAGTGGTGCCTGTCTGGTTGTACAGCGAAACGTTGCCGCCGGTGACCGGGATGCCCAGCACCATGCAGGCGTCGGACAGGCCGCGGATGGCCTCCGCGAGCTGCCACATCACGTCCGGGTCCTCGGGGGAACCGAAGTTCAGGCAGTCGCTGACGGCCATCGGAACAGCGCCGGAGGTGGCCACGTTGCGGTAGGACTCGGCCAGCGCCAGCTGTGCGCCGTGGTACGGGTCAAGGTAGGTGTAGCGGCCGTTGGCGTCGGTGGCCAGGGCAACGCCCAGGCCTGTTTCCTCGTCCACGCGGACCACGCCGGCGTCGTCCGGGAACGCCAGGGCGGTGTTGCCGCCCACGTACCGGTCGTACTGGTTGGTGATCCAGGCCTTGCTGCACATGTTCGGCGAGGCAACGAGTTCGGTGACGGCGGCAGCCAGTTCCGCGGGGGCGGAGGGGCGGCCGGCGTCCTGCACGGAGCCGGTGAAGGAATCGGCCTGTACTGAATCCTGCCATGAGGGGCGGGCGTACGGGCGGTCGTAGACCGGGCCGTCGTGGGCCACGGTGCGCGGGTCGACGTCCACGATGACGACGCCGTCCCAGGTGATGATCAGGCGGCCGGTGTCGGTGACCTCGCCGAGCCAGGAGTATTCCACGGCCCACTTGTCCATCACAGCTTCGAAGGCGGCGATGTTCTCCGGGGTGACCACGGCCATCATGCGTTCCTGCGACTCGGACATCAGGATCTCGCCCGGGGTCAGCGTGGGGTCGCGCAGCAGGACGGAGGTCAGTTCAACTTCCATGCCGCCGTCGCCGTTGGAGGCCAGTTCGGACGTGGCGCAGGAGATGCCAGCGGCGCCGAGGTCCTGGATGCCTTCAACCAGCGAGCCCTTGAAGAGCTCCAGGCAGCACTCGATCAGGACCTTCTCAGCGAAGGGGTCGCCCACCTGGACGGCGGGGCGCTTGGACGGCTTGGTGTCGTCGAAGGACTCCGAGGCCAGCACCGAGGCGCCGCCAATGCCGTCGCCGCCGGTGCGTGCACCGAACAGGACCACTTTGTTGCCCTTGCCGGACGCGTTGGCGAGGCGGATGTCCTCGTGGCGCATAACGCCAACAGCCAGCGCGTTGACCAGCGGGTTGCCCTGGTAAACGGCGTCGAATACCATTTCGCCGCCGATGTTCGGCAGGCCCAGCGAGTTGCCGTAGCCGCCGATGCCGGCAACGGCACCGTGCATCACGCGGGCAGTGTCCGGGTGGTCGATGGCGCCGAATCGCAGCGGATCCATCACAGCCACCGGGCGGGCGCCCATGGAGATGATGTCGCGGACAATGCCGCCGATGCCGGTGGCCGCACCCTGGTAGGGCTCCACGAACGACGGCGAGTTGTGGGACTCGATCTTGAACGTCACGGCCCAGCCGTCGCCCAGATTGGTGACGCCGGCGTTTTCGCCGATGCCCACCAGCATGTCCTTCTTCATCTCCTCGGTCACCTTGTCGCCGAACTGGCGCAGGTGGTTCTTCGAAGACTTGTAGGAGCAGTGCTCGCTCCACATCACGGAGTACATGGCCAGCTCGGCGCCGGTGGGGCGGCGGCCCAGGACCTTCACTACCTCGTCGAACTCGTTCTGCTTCAGGCCCAGTTCGGCCCACGGCAGCTCGGTGTCCGGCGTCTTGGCAGCGTTCTCGACGGTGTCGATGTTGAACTTCTTGGATGAGGTCTCGACAGGCTCGACCACCGAATTGATCTCGGTCATTTGTTGCCTCCCACAATCTTGTTCAGTACGGAGGTGAAGAAACCCAGGCCGTCGGTATCGGACCCGCCGAATCCGGCGCCGCCGGGCAGGCCGGTTTCGGGGCCGAAGCCAACTTCCACCGCGTGCTCGGGGTGGGGCATAAGGCCCACCACATTGCCGGCGGCGTTGGAGATGCCGGCAATGTCGCGCCGCGAACCGTTGGGGTTGAAGCCCACGTAACGGAACACCACGCGGCCCTCAGCCTCGAGGGCGTCCAGGACTTTTTCGTCGGCGATGTACTGGCCGTCCTGGTTCTTCAGAGGCACGGTGATTTCCTGGCCGGCCTCGTAGTCCAGGGTCCAGGCGGTGTTGCTGTTTTCCACCCGCAGGACCTGGTCGCGGCACATGAACTTCAGGTGGTCGTTCTTGATCATGGAGCCGGGCAACAGGTGCGACTCGGTCAGGATCTGGAAGCCGTTGCAGATGCCCAGCACGGGCAGCTTGGCATCGGAGTTGGCGGCGTCGATGATTTTGGACATCAACGGGGCGAAGCGGGCAATGGCGCCGGCGCGGAGGTAGTCGCCGTAGGAGAAACCGCCGGGGATCACGACGGCGTCCACGTCACCAAGGGTGGTGTCTGCGTGCCAGAGCGGCACTGCGGTGCCGCCGGCGAGCCGGACTGCACGGGCGGCGTCTCGGTCGTCAAGGGTGCCTGGGAAGGTGACAACGCCGATCCGGGCACCTGCGAGCCGGGGCACGGCGGCGACGGCGATCGCCTCGCCGATCAAGGGAAGTTCAGTCATCTCAGGCCTCGACGACCTCGACGTTGACGACGTCTTCGATCACGGGGTTGGACAGCAGGGTCTCGGCGGCTTCGCGGGCCTGGGCCAGGATTGCGTCGGTCACCTCGCCGTCAACCGTGAGTTCAAAGCGCTTGCCCTGTCGGACAGAGCTAAAGCTGGTGAAGCCCAGGCGGGGGAGTGCACCCACGATGGCCTTCCCCTGCGGGTCCAGAATCTCGGGCTTGGGCATGACGTCAACAACGATCCGGGGCATCCGGCAACTCCTGTGCGTGAGCATTGGGTAAGGGAGCAGCGGAGTCACGCCGTCTTACGCCGTTCAGGGATGTTCGGGACAGTCTTTCGAACAGTGTCTTCAGAACAGTGTGGACGGGCGCTCCGCGAGCTTGCTAGCCCATTCTACCGGGCCGAGCGCCGCACCCTGTATTCGGTGGGATCGGCCACAGTCATGGCGGCGGGGCGGGCTTTCGGGAGGTGGAGGACGACGGCGGCTATGGCCTCGCGGGGCCGGCGTCACTAGGATTGCGGCATGGCTGAAAAATCGAAATCCGTGCTGTTGCCGATGATGGCTTTGGCCGTTTTTGCCGGGTTGGGCCGGATGGTAGTGCAGAAGATCAAGGCGGACCGGGCTGCCCGGGAAACGCACGTGACCGGCCCTATGGACGAAAAGACCCGCCAGTGGATCAGCGACGTGGTCCGGACGCCCAGGCAGTAGACGCCCACTCCTTACCCGGGACTCAAGTCTTTAGGCAAGCCTAAGCGGGCGTCCCTGTAACGGGGGCGCCCGTTTTTGTGCCCAAGGCCAAGGCCAAGGCCCTGCGCCAGATCCTCGGCTGCTCTAAACGCCCTGCTGCCGAGGCGCCCCGAGGCGCTGCCCAGACCGCCCCCAAATGTTCTTTCGGAACCTCCTAGCCATGTGACGTTCTACACACTAGGGTCGTAGGATGTCGTATGTGGCAGGTGGTATCCCTTGGGTTCCGAGACCGCCCGCACGGCCGAATTCTCCCGATCCGCCGCCCCGCGGCGCCTTGAAAGGATGTGGATTTGCGAATTTTCACTCAGCGGAGCCGGTACCGAAATATTGGCAGGACCGCAGGAATCGGGCTGGTAGCGCTGGCGCTGCTGGCCGGATCCGGGATCGCCGCGCAGGCGGCACCGATCCCGTCGAACAGCCCCACCGCACCTCCCGGGTCATTTTCGGAGGCCAACATTGGCGCCGACCGTACGGCGGCGAACTTCTTTTACCGGATTCCCGCACTGACCTACCTGGGCAACAATGTGGTGCTCGCCGCCTGGGACGGCCGTCCGGGCAGCTCCGCGGACTCCCCGAACCCCAACTCGATCGTGCAGCGCCGCAGCACCGACGGCGGTCAGACCTGGGGCCCCGTCCAGGTCATCGCCGCGGGCCACGAAGCAGATGCCACCGCCCCGAAGTACGGCTACAGCGACCCGTCATACATCTACGACGCCGAGGCCGGCAAGGTCTTCGCGCTGTCCGTCTACTCCAAGGACCAGGGCTTCGGCGGCAGCCAGTTCGGCAACGACGACGCCGACCGCACCATCATCTCCTCCTCGGTGATCGAGTCCTCCGACGGCGGCATCACCTGGAGCCAGCCGCGCCTCATCACCAACGTCACCAAGCCAGGCACCAGCAAGACCAGCCCCGTGGCCGGCGACGTACGCTCCAACTTCGCCTCCTCGGGTGAGGGCATCCAGCTCAAGTACGGCCAGTACAAGGGCCGCCTGATCCAGCAGTACGCCGGCGATGTGCGCCAGGCGGACGGCACCAACAAGATCCAGGCCTACAGCGTCTACTCGGACGATCACGGCGTCACCTGGCACAAGGGTGCCAACGTCGGCGACCGCATGGACGAGAACAAAACTGTTGAACTTTCCGACGGCCGCGTCATGCTGAACTCGCGCGATAACGCCAACCAGGGCTACCGCAAGGTGGCCATCTCCACCGACGGCGGTGCCACCTACGGTCCCGTCACCCAGGACACCGAGCTGCCGGACCCGGCCAACAACGGCTCCATCGCCCGGATGTTCCCGGCCGCGGCGCAGGGCTCGGCGGACGCCAAGAAGCTCATCTTCACCAACGCCAATTCCAAGACCGGGCGTGAAAACGTCTCTGCCCGCATCTCCTGCGACGACGGCGCCACCTGGCCCGGCGTGCGCACCATCCGCGCCGGCTTCTCCGCCTACTCCACCGTGTCCCGCCTCGAGGACGGCAAGTTCGGCGTCCTATATGAGGGCAACTACACCGACAGCATCCAGTTCGCGAAGTTCGACGACGCGTGGCTGAATTACGCCTGCGCCCCGCTGTCCGTGCTGGCCGTCACCACGGCCCCCGGCGCCACCTCGCAGGTAGCCGTCACCGTCACCAACCAGGAAGCCAGCACGCTCTCCGGCGCCAACGCCACCGTCTACACCCCGGCCGGCTGGACCGCCACCACGGTGCCTGTGCCCGACGTCGCGCCCGGCGCCTCTGCCCCCGTCAACGTCGCCCTGACTGCCCCGGCGAACGCAAGCGGCCCGCAGAACCTGAACTCTGCCTTTACGACGGCGGATGGCCGGGTTTCGCAGTTCACCTTCACGGCCACCGTCCCGGCAGCCCCGCAGGTGGGCCTCACCATCACCGGAACGGCCCCGGCCCGCGACGTCGGCGCGAGCCCGTACCAGGCAGGCGACGTCCTAAGCTACACGTTCAACGTCAAGAGCACCGCCAACGTCACGGCGAACTCGGTACCGGTTTCGGGGACCTTTGACGCCGGCTTCCTGCCGCCGTCGGCCCCCAACTGCCGGTTCAACAACCTGGCCGCCGGTGCCAGCTACCCCTGCATCACGGCCAAGCACACGGTGACCGCCGAGGATATCGCCCGCGGCTACTTCGTCCCGAGGCGAGCTTCACCGTCACAGCCAGCGCGACGCCGTCGCTCACCAAGACGGTTCCGTTCACCGGAGCTGCCGTGGCCCTTCGTGATGGTCTGGTGTCCGCCAGCATCACCGGCGCCCGTGCGGACTCCGGACGCGACCTCGCCACCCAGCCGTACGCCGCCGGCGATGCCTTCCCGTACACCTTCAGCGTGAGCAACACGAGCCTGCTTGTTGAGAAAGTGGTCCCCACCGCCGGTAACTTCAGCCCGTTTGTCCCCGAAGGCCCGGGCAACTGCCGCTACGGCGTGCTGCCGGCCGGCCAGGGTTACACCTGCGCCACGCCGCGCCACACCGTGACCGCGGAAGAAGCCGCGCAGGGCTACTTCGTTCCAAAGACCACCTGGGAAGTCAGTTCCGCAGGCCAGAGCAGCAAGGTCTACACGATCGACGGCGGCGAAGTGGACCTCAAGGTCCGCGACGCCAAGCTGGACGGCACCGTTTCCGCTGAGTGGTCCGACGCCGACGGCGACCGTTTCGCCAGCGAAGGCGATACCGTCTCGTACGCCTACACCGTTGGCAACGCCGGCAATGTCACCTTGACCGGGCTCAGCGCCCCGGACGCTTCCATCAGCCAGGTCGCCCTGGCCGTGGGCGGGACTGTAACGGCAACGCGCGAGCACGTCCTGACCGCAGCCGACATCGCGGCAGGCCACCTCGACGCCGTCTCGTTCGAAGCAAGTGCCACCAACGGCGCCAAGCAGGTCACGGCTACCGTGACCGGAGGCGCACTGCTGCTGGACCTCCAGCCGGCGCAGCCCGGGACGGTCCCCGTCCTCGCCGTGCAGGACCTCGAGGGGCAGACGGCTCCCTTCGATCTCGGCACGCAGGACAAGTACCGCAACGGCCAGAAGGTGACCCTGAAGGGTCTCGACTACGGCCAGTGGTACTACGTGTACCTGAACAAGAAGAGCTACCGGATCGGCTGGATTTTCCCCACCACGGACAACACGGTGGAATTCATCCTGCCCTCCGGCGTACAGAACGGCCACGACGACGTGGTGGTGCTGGACAAGGATGGCAAGCAGGTCTCTTTCGACCGCCTGCAGGTGACGCCCAAGGGCTGAGCCAGGGTGGTTTCCTAACACCGAAGAAGACCTCCGCGTGGGACTGGACCTATTCAAAGTCCGGCCCGCGCGGGGGTCTTTTTGTGTCCCCCGGAGAGCTGCACCGCCCGCGGCAACCCGTGGCAACTCATGGCAACTCCTTGACCGTGCAAACTCATGGCCGACTCAATGGAACTTCCGAGGGAAATCACAGCTAGCTCCCCTCCGGTGTCCAATCAAAGGAGATAGAGACATGGAAAGACGCATTGCAAAGAGGGCCCATCGCACTTTGCGCGTGGGCCTGGTTGCAGCCCTTGCCCTGGGGTTCACCGTGCCCACGGCTGCCACCGCCGACGAGTTGCCTGGATGAACACGGCCCTCTCTGCCGAGCAGCGCTCCGACCTGCTGATCGGGGCCATGACCCTCGACCAGAAGATCCAGCAGATCGCCATGAAGCCTGTCGCCAATACCAACATCCCGGGCTGTGACTTCTCCGCTGGGGGTACCAACCGTCCGGGGCGGCGAGGAAGCTGCCCTGGAGTGGCTGGCCCACCAAACCTCAGCCGTTATCGCTTACAACGACCAGATGGCCATGGGGTTCATCCGGGCCCTCCAAAAGCGCGGCATTAGCGTCCCTGAAGACGTCAGTGTGGTGGGCTTTGACAACAGCTACGGGGCTGGCCTCGTCACCCCTGCGCTGACCACGGTGGAAGCCCCGCTCTACGCACTCGGATCCACGGCGGTCAGCAACCTGCTGGCATTTGCCCGTGGCGCACACTCGCAGTCGGGCCAGCCCGTGGTCCTGCCAACGCGCCTGATAGTACGGGGATCAACGTCGGCTCCGGCCCGCCTTCCGGCCTTCACCTGAACGATGCATGATAGACCTATACGCCTGATGTGGCCTAGGTCATATTCAGCTCTCGGTCTGTACCGTTTAACGGCTGGTCATGGCATTACATAACCTGTAATGCCATGGCCGTTCCAGCTGTTCCAGACTGGCAAGGTGCCCGGCACGTTTATCGTGAAAGGTGTAGTCGCTCGTGAAATCCATTGGAAAGAGCCCCTGCGGGGCGGGAGCCTCCGGAAGGCGGCGGCTTTGGCCGTGGGCTTGCCGCTGCTCCTGACCTCGCTGGCGATGAGCCCGCTACCGCGGCGCCCGCCGGGCAGAACACGGCAATCGCAGCAAAAAATACTGCGGCCACTGAATTCAAAGACGGCCGTTACGTTGTGGTCCTCACGGCCGAAGCTGCCGCAGCCTATGAGGGGGAGACTCCTGGCCTGGCTGCCACGAAACCGCAGAACGGCCGGAAACTGGATGCGGGCAGCCCCAATTACATGGCCTATGACGCACACCTTCGCACTACCCAACGGGACGTTGCCGCCGGGCAGGGCGTGACGCCGTCGAAACAGTTCACGGCTGCCCTCAACGGTTTCACGGCCGAACTGACCGCAGGCCAGGCGACCGAACTGTCCAAGGACGCCCGCGTGCTCGCCGTTGCGCCCGACGTCGAAAATGCCCCCGGCCACACCACCACCGACTTCCTGGAGCTCACCGGTCCGCAAGGCGCCTGGGCGACGCAATTCGGCGGTGAGGCCAACGCCGGAAAGGGCGTTGTGGTGGGCGTGATCGATTCAGGGTATGCCCCGGACAACCCGTTCCTGCAGGGCGAGCGGGTCCAGCCGCTCAGCGGGCAGGCCCAGGAGGGCGTGCCGTACCGCACCCCCGAAGGCAGGATTGCCATGCTCAAGGCCGACGGCACAACGTTCCAAGGCGAATGCCAGGTCGGTGTGGGCACCGGAGCGGCGTTCGACGGATCACTCTGCAACTCCAAGGTCATCAGCGCCCGCTACTTTGCCGATTCCTTCCTCCAATACGTCGCACCGGAACACCGCGCGCCGCAGGAACTGATCTCCCCGGTGGATGTGGGCAGCCACGGCACGCACACGGCCAGTACGGCAGCTGGAAACGCCAACATTGAGCAGGTGCTCGACGGCGTGAGCTTCGGCAAGAGCTCCGGCGTGGCACCCGCCGCAAAGGTTGCGGTCTACAAAATCTGCTGGGAAGATGACAGCCCGGCGACAGGCGGCTGCTACTCTTCCGCCGCGGTGGAAGCCATTGACGCTGCCGTCAAGGACGGTGTTGACGTGCTCAACTACTCGATTTCCGGCAACACGGACAGCACTACCGATCCCGTGGCCCTGGCGTTCCTCAACGCCGCCGCAGGAGGAGTCTTTGTCTCCGTGTCCGCGGGAAACTCCGGTCCCACGGCCTCCACGGTCAATCATGCGTCGCCGTGGCTGACCACAGTGGCCGCGTCCACTTTCCCCAGTGATCTGCTGGGCACCGTGGAGGTTTCCGATGGCACACTCTACCGGGGAGCGTCCATCATGAAGACCGAACTCACGGACAAGCCGGTGATTGTGGCCGCCGAAGCAGCGGCTGCCGGCGTCGCCAACGCCAGCCTCTGCGGCCCCGGCTCCCTGGACCCGGCCAAGGTTGCCGGCAAGGTGGTGGTCTGCGACCGCGGAGTTGTGGACCGCACGGCCAAGAGCCAGGAAGTCCAGGCCAAGGGCGGCGTGGGCATGGTCCTGGTGAACCTCACCGACAGTTCCGAAGACGCTGACAACCATGTCCTTCCCACCGTCCACGTGAACGCCCCCAAGAGCCTGGAGTTGAAGTCCAAGCTCGCCGCCAACACCGCGCTCACGGTCAGCCTCCGCAAGGGCGACCTCACCGGAGACCCGCCGGCACCTGCCCCGCAGGTGGCCGGGTTTTCGTCCCGCGGGCCCAGCCTGGCGTCCGGCGGCGACCTGCTCAAGCCGGACATCTCGGCCCCCGGCGTCAACGTCCTTGCCGGTGTATCCACCATCGGCAACCACGGCGCCCAGTTCGGGTTCATGTCAGGTACCTCCATGGCAGCACCCCACATCGCGGGATTCGGGCCCTCGTGCTCAGCAAGCAGCCCACATGGAGCCCGGCGACGGTGAAGTCGGCCATGATGACCACCGCTTATCCGTTGGTCAAAGCCGACGGCACTCCCAACAATGATCCATTCCAGGGCGGCGCCGGCCACATTGATTCGCTCCGCGTGCTGGATCCCGGACTCGTGTACGACTCCGGCATCACGGATTGGCTGGCATTCCTCAACGGCCAGGGGCTGGCCACCGGTGCGCCCCAGGCCGGCTCAATCGCTGCCCGCGACCTGAACCTGCCCTCCATTGCCCTCGGCAGCCTGGTGGGAGAAGTTACGGTCAAGCGGCGGCTGACAGCCCTCGTGCCGGGAAAGTACAAGCCGGAAGTGGAATTGCCAGGGTTTAATGTCCACGTGGAACCGCAGGTCCTGAACTTCGCCCAGGCAGGCCAGACCCGCGAAGTGAGCATTACCATCAGGAACGTCAGTGCTCCTGCGGGCGAGTTCAGCACCGGCACGCTGACATGGAAGGGCCCGCGGACCGTCAGCTCACCCATCGCCGTACGGCCCGTTGATGCGCAGATCGCACCGTCCTTCTCGTTCAGTTCGGCCACCGGGACGGGCAGCGGGACCATGGACCTGGTCTCCGGCTCCGATGCTCCCATCGGCGTTGCGGTGGAGGGCCTCGCTCCGCTGAGCCAGACCGCCATTGCCAAGACGCCGGGTGCCTATGCGCCCATAAATGATGAGCACAACGCGTTCCTCGGCGTGACGGTTCCGGCGGGCGCCAGCTCCGCCCGGCTCGGCGTGCAGGCTGAAACGAACGACGTCGACTGGGACATGGTGGTCTACGCACCGGACGGCGCGGGCGGACTGGTGGCCACCCAGGTGGCTACTGCTGCGGCCAGCGAGTTCCTGGACCTGGTGTCGCCGCGGGCCGGTACGTATTACGTCGTGGCCAATCTGTACTCCACCCCGAATAACGGGCCGGCCAACGCAGCAGTCCAGGCCGTCGCCTTCTCCGGTGACGCCGGGAACCTGACAGTCACTCCGAATCCGATCGTGGCGCCGAACGGTACATCCACGGCAGCCACGCTCAATTGGACGGGCCTCCAGGACGGCTCCTACGCGTCCCGCCTCAGCCTGGGGGAGCACGGCATCAGCACGTGGGTCAACGTCCGGGTGGGCGCCGGTACCGCGGCGCCGCCAGCAGGTGCCCCGTCGATGGCAGCCGTCAATGGGCTTCCTGCGGGGATCCCTGCGGGCTAAGGGCCGACCCAGACAGATAGGAAATGAAGCGTCCCGGGCAGCTGAGCTGACCGGGACGCTTCATGTCCGGGACTGCCCGCTTGCCCCGGGTGTCCCGCCCAGCAGCGCAGCCAGCGAATTCCAGCGGCCGATCTCGCAGCCGTCCGTCCGCTTGAACATGGCATGGACCCGGCGTCCATGGAAGATCCCGGTAACCACGGCAACCTGCGGCCCGCCGTACTGCTGCGTGCACAGCTTGGGCGGCCCTGGCGTCGGGAAGAAGATGTCCGCGCCGAACCGCTCCACCTCAGCCAGCGCGGCCTCAGGCGCCGGCAGGGAGGAGCCGTCCATGATCCGGCCGGCCGCCGCAACCAGCCGGAAGACGTATTCGCCGGCAGACGGTTCCTCCCGACGCCTGATGGTCAGGTCAACGGAGTTCGGGCCATCCGTTATCTTTTCGATGCCGGTCATGGGGTTGCCGAAGGTGCGAGCGGCGCCAAGGTCTGGGCCAGGCGTCCGCGGAGTGCAGCAGCTTCCGCCGCGAAGGCCCGCTGATGCTCAACATAAGCCGCTTTGCCTCCAGTGGTTTCAATCCGAATGGGCGGGTAACCCCACTCCGCAAGGTCATAGGGGAGGCCTGCATGTCCATGGCCCGGATCCGCCAGGACAGTTCGAAGCAATCCATGACCAGTTCGCTGGGAAGCGCGGGCAGCAGCTTGTAAGCCCACTTGTAGAGGTCCATGTTGGCATGCAGGCACCCCGGCTGTTCCATGTGCCGCTGGTTTTCGCGGCTGGGGGCCAGCTCGTTCAGCGCAATCGCGTCGGGAGTGTAGAAACGGAAAGCGTCGAAGTGGGAGCACCGGATCCGGTTGTCCTCCACCACTTTGTCCGTGCCGGCAGAACCCAGCCTCAGCTGCAGGTATTCATGGCGCAGGTCGAATTTGTCCTGGCGGTAGACCATGGCCCATTCGTGCAGCCCGAAGCAGCCGAACTGCGCAGGCCGGGCAGCGGTGCCGCGGAGAATGATCTCGGCGAATGTCACTGCGTCGTGCCGGTCAGCCAGGAATTTGGCGCGGTCGAAAGTCACTGCCGTGGTTCCTGGCGGCAGCCCAAGGGAAGCGAGTTCGCCGTCGTCGAGCGTTACGTAGTGCTTCCAGCCCATGCGGGCGGACGCGGCTTCGCCGGTGAGTACGACGCCGGCTCCGGGGTGCCAGCGCAGCAGCTGGCCGGGCTTCTGGGTGTAGTAGGTGAAAAGAAAGTCCTCCACCGGGTGCTTCCGACCTGCCGAGCGGCGGGCCAGGTAGGGGTCAGAGTAGCGGCGGACGCGTTGGGCGTGCGCTTCTTCGCGCCCACGCGAGGCTTCGGCCGTCAGCAGGCTAAGTTCCTCCGGCACTGGCACCCAATACGTCCCGGGCTGCGTTCCAGGCTGCGATTTCGCAGCCGTCGGTGTTGGCGAAGGTGACATCCACTGGAGTATCATCAACGATTCCGGTCACCGTGGCGGTCTGCGGGCCGCCATATTGTTGGGTGCAGGCGACGTCTTTGCTCCTGGGCGCCGGGCTGAGGAGGGCAGCGTTGTTCTTGAGCGCGGCGCACGCAGCCTCCGGCTTGGGGTGCTTGCTCTCAGCGGTGGGGAGGCCGTCGCGGCAGACCAGTGTGTAGTTCACCGCGGGTTCCGTAGAGGATGGCTTGACCATGATGGCCAGTTCGGCGTTGCCGGCGCCGGGGCCGGCCGAAGGGGCCGGAGGCGCTGAAGGCGACGGCGCAGGGACGGTGGTCTCGGTGTCCGGAGCAGGGGAGCCGGAGCTGCCCTGGCTTGCGGTAGAGCTGGCTGTCGGGCTGGCGGAGGAAGGCCCTGTCCCGTCAGGCGTGGGCGTGCACGCGGCGAGTCCGGCCAGCCCGGCCAGGGCGAGGACCGCCAGCAATGGCCGTAGTGTCAGCAAGCGCATGGACCCTCCTAGGTTGCTGCCATTTTACGCCTGACGGGGCTCTTTAATAATTCCCTCGGGATCAGAGGGAGGATTCCACCCCGTGGCCGTGCCTGAAGAGGTTCTGCGGATCAAGCTCGGCCTTGGCCTCCACAAGCCGGGCGTAGGCGTCGGGAGTCCACGCCCGGGCGCGGTCCTCGGCATCGCCAAAATGCCCATGGAGGTTGATGAAGGTTCCACCCGTGGAGAACGGGGCCAACGCCTCGCGGATGCGTGCGTGTTCCCCGGGGAGCCGGTCCACGGCCGGCGGTATGGCCAGGCCGACCCCGAAGTAACTGAAGGCGGCATCCCGCGGTCCGACGCAGTCGCCTTCCGCGGGCTTCGTGGACAACTCGCCTCCCATGAGCCGTATATCGGCAATGAGCAGGGAGCTGTCCACACCTGGCCCCAGCAGCTCAAGCAGCACCTCCACTGCTTCATCGTCCAGGCGCGACAGCATGAATCCGTTTTCGCGGAAAGGGACAGGATCCTCAGGATCCTGGTGGATCGAGTTCACCTCCGAGAACGGCATCGGGCGCACGGCATCCATGGCTACCGGGTCGCAGGCCCGCATCGGCCGGAGCAGTTCAGCGACCTCCGCCTCCGTGCCCTGGTGCGCAAAACGGAGGTGCATGAAAAACTGCCCGCGCATCGGCTCCGGGACCACCTCGAGGTCAGGCAGTCGCAGGAAGGCAAGCGACGCCGAGACGTCGCCCGGGAGGGTAGGTGCCCAGTCCTTGAATGCGGAAAGCACTTCCCGGGCAAACGCCCCTGGGTAGTGAATGCCTCCTGCATGGAACTCCCCGGTCGGAAATAGCTTGAATTCCAGGGCTGTCACAATGCCGAGATTTCCCTTGCCGCCGCGGAGTAGCGAGAACAGACCCGGATCGCTTTCCGGCGTCACGCGTTGCCGGGAACCGTCAGCAGTGACCAAGTCAAAGGCAGTGACGTGGTCGCTGGCGTAGCCGTATTTACGGCCCATGACCGGCAGGCCGCCGCCAAGGGTGTAGCCCACCACTCCGACGTCGGTGGTGGAGCCGTGGAGGCCCATCAGCCCCAGCGGCCCAGTGGCATCCATCACGGCCGTCCAGCTGACGCCGGCGCCTGCCCTGGCTGTCATGCCGGCCGGGTCGATGTCCAGCTCCAGCATGCGCCGCGTGCTGATGAGCAGTCCGCCCTCGATGTCGTTGGTGGCGCCGTGTCCGGTGGACTGCACGGAAATTGAGACGCCCCGTTGGGCCGCCCACGCAACTGCCGCCGCGACGTCGTCGGCATCCATCGCTCCCACGACCAGATCGGGCGTGTGCCTGGCAGCGAGGTTGAAAGCCGTAACTTCGTCGCTGAAGCCTGCATCCGTCGGTGCGAAGACAGGGCCGCGGACGCTGAGCTTAAGGGCGGGAATTTCCTGCGGAGCTAGCTGCGGGTGCATAAGCAGCTTTCGTTTTGAAGGAGAGCTCCCCAGCACGCCTCTTCCCACTTTATCTACCGAGTGGATTTGTGGGAAGGGAGGGATTTGGATGCTAACCCCGCTCGCTGCGGGAGCGATCCAGGAGCCAGGCCTTCGGCCGGCGTTCTACGTGTCGTCTTTGCTCTCTCTGGTGCGTGCGGCGGTGGCGGCGATGAGTCCCATCATTGACTTGTGCAGCTCGCCAACCTGCTCGCGTGACAACCCCAGGCGTTCCATCATGGTGACCGGGACGGCCAGGGCCTGCTGCCGGAGCTCGGAGCCAGCGGGGGTCAGGCCCACGGCGAGGCTGCGTTCGTTTCCGTCCACCCGCTGACGGGTGACCAAGCCGGCCTCCTCCAGCCGCCGGAGAAGCGGTGAGATGGTGGCCGGGGCCTGCGCCAGGGCGTCACTGATGCTGCGCAGGGTGCGGGGCGCTGATTCCCAGAGGCACAGCATCACGAGATACTGCGGGTGGGTGAGCCCCAGCTTTTCCAGGACCGGCTTGTAGGCGCCTACCACGCTTCTGGACGCCACGGTGAGGGCAAAACAGAGCTGTTGCTCGAGGAGGAGGTCATCGTCCTGCTGCCGCACGGCGTCGGAAGTTGCCGTCATCACAATCCTTCAATAGTTAGTGCACTAACTATTAGCGTACACTGGAACAAGTAACTTGGTTCTATCAGTAAGGGGTCACTTCCATGGGCAAGGGCAAACCAGCCGAGAAGGGCAATGCATCTCAGCGGTTCATGCGGGCAACGGGGAAGCTCAGGGCTATTTTCGGTCCGGCCAACCGCAGTTCCCTGGTGCATGACATGACTGAGGAAAACAGGGCGCTCCTGGCCCAGCGCGAGCGGGAAACCCAGCAATGGGAAACGGTGACCCGCCCGGACGGCAGCACCTATGTTGTGCCCAGGAACCCGGATGACCAATCCCTCCGCTGAGGCCGCCGCTGGGAGCCTCAGCGGGAACGCCTCCCCTGAACGGCGCCTACGCCGAACTTTGCCGGGCCCTTTTTGGAGTTCCGGGCGTAAAATAGTGGCACTGGCTCCTCCTGGGGCCGTGGCTCTTCCGCCCGGAATGCGGGAAGGGGGTGTAAGCAATGGGACATGCGCTCACCGGTTTTATGAACCTGACCGATAGGCTCCGTTTCGTCTTTGGGCCTGCCACTCGCCTGGACACGGATGCCCCCGTGGTACATAAGCATGACGATTTCGAGCAGGCCTCCGATGAGGATCTTTCCCACTTCGTAGTGGAAACCGATTCTGACGGGCACCACTACGGCGTCCGCCGCGAAGATCTCGAAAAGCAGGGCTGAGGCGCCCGACTACCCCAAAAAAAATGTTCTGGCGGCCGGAAGATCCGGCCCCAGAACATTCTTTTTAACGTGCATCCAGCCCGGTGGCTAGCGTCCGGTGCCGCCGTAGACGGTTGCCTCGTCCTCGCTGTCCAGGTCGAACGCCTTGTGGATGGCCCGGACGGCGTCATCGAGGAGATCGGCGTGGGTCACCACGGAGATCCGGATTTCCGAGGTGGAGATCATGTTGATGTTGATCCCGGCGTCGGACAGGGCCTTGAAGAACGTCGCCGAGACGCCAGGGTGTGACCGCATGCCGGCCCCGATCAGGGACAGTTTGCCGATCTGTTCGTTGTATTCGATGTTCTCGAAGCCGATGTCCGGCTGCGCGGCCTTGAGCGCTTCCAGGGCCTCCGCGCCTTCGACGATGGGGAGCGTGAAGGAAATGTCCGTCCGGCCCGTGCCGTGCGTGGAAACATTCTGCACGATCATGTCGATGTTCGAGTGGGCGTCGGCAATGACCTGGAAGATCGCGGCCGCCTTGCCGGGAATGTCCGGTACACCCACCACCGTGACCTTGGCTTCGGAACGGTCGTGTGCAACGCCGGAGATGATTGGCTGCTCCAAGGCAACTCCCTCTTGAGTGGTGATCTTGTCTTCGGCGCTGGGGATGACCCAGGTGCCTTCGTTCTGGCTGAATGAGGACCGGACATGCAACGGCACGCCGAACCGGCGCGCGTATTCGACGCAGCGCAGGTGCAGGATCTTCGCGCCGGACGCCGCGAGTTCCAGCATTTCCTCGCTGGAGATGGTGTCGATTTTCCGGGCGGACGGCACCACACGGGGGTCTGCGGTGTAGATGCCGTCAACGTCCGTGTAGATCTCGCAGACGTCGGCGTCGAGTGCGGCCGCAAGGGCGACGGCGGTGGTGTCCGAGCCGCCGCGGCCCAGGGTGGTGATCTCGTTGGTGCTGCGGCTCATCCCCTGGAAGCCGGCGACGATCGCGATGTGCCCCTTGTCCAGGGCCGTGCGGATGCGGTGCGGATCGACGTCGATAATGCGCGCCTTGCCGTGGATGCCGTCGGTGATCATTCCGGCCTGGGATCCGGTGAAGGACTGTGCCGAAGCACCGAATTTGTTGATGGCCATGGCCAGCAGGGCCATGGAGATCCGCTCACCGGCGGAGAGGAGCATGTCCATCTCGCGGGCAGGGGCGGAATCGGTCACCTGGGCGGCGAGGTCCAGCAGTTCGTCGGTAGTGTCGCCCATGGCCGAAACGACCACCACAACTTCGTTGCCGGCCCGCTGCGCGTCGACCACACGCTTGGCGACGCGCTTCACCCCCTCGGCATCCGATACGGAGGAGCCGCCGAACTTCTGCACGATCAGTTGTTTGGTCACAGCAGCGCTTGCGGGCAGCTCCTGTGGCTGCGTTGCTGTGTGCACTTCGGAAGTGGGCGTACTCATGCGCGTACCTTCACTGGATCAATCGGAGTTCTGGAGGTCAGGCACGGCCTTACGGCTGGACGGCGTGACGTGTCAGCCCAGTTTATCGCCGCTGCGGCCTGGCGCGGAATTGTGTCCAAATCTCAGCCTTCCGGCGGATACTGCGCCCGTCGGCTCAGGCGTAGGCTCAGATAGTCAGTATGCATGGACGGCTTGGGGGACAGGTGCTCGCGAAATGACAGAAAATTGGGAACAAATAGGCATTCCGGCCCAGCCGGAAAGCCCTCGCCAGGACGGCATCAGCGCCACCGCGGTGAGCCGCAGCTTCGGGCCGGTACACGCCGTGGAGCACATGGATTTTTATGCTCCGGCGGGAAAAGTCACTGCCCTGATCGGCCCCAACGGGGCCGGTAAAACAACGCTTTTGCTGATGCTTGCTTCGCTCTTGGCGCCGGATTCCGGCACTGTCACGGTGGATGGGCTGGATCCGCAGCACCACCGCGCGGAAGTCCGCAAAAGGATTGGCTGGATGCCGGACACCCTGGGGGTGTGGGAGTCCTTGACTGCCCGTGAGATCCTCACCCAGATAGCCCGTTTCTACCAGCTGCCCAAGGCCGGCATCCCGCAGCGCGTCACCGAGATGCTCCACCGGGTCCGCCTGAGCGACCTGGCGGACCAGCCGGCCCGTGTCCTGTCCCGGGGGCAGCAGCAGCGCCTTAGCCTGGCCCGTGCCCTGATCCACGATCCATCCGTGCTGCTGCTCGACGAACCGGCGTCCGGCCTGGACCCGGGATCGCGGGTGGAGCTGCGCGTTATGCTGCGGCAGCTTGCCGCGGAGGGGAAGTCCATCGTGGTCTCCTCCCACGTGCTCAGCGAACTGGACGAAATTGCCGACGCCGCCGTGTTCGTCAACCGCGGGCGGACCGTCCGGCACCAGACCACGGACGAGGCCGCCGCCTCCGGCAGGCGCTACGCCATCTCGGCCACCGACGGTGCTGCGCTGGCCGCCAAACTCACCGAACTGGGCCTGGCCTTCCGGGTTGAGGACGGCCGCCGGCCGGCCGTCAGCCTGGTGTTGCTGAACGACGACGACGCCGCCCGCCTCCTGCGCGACCTGGTGCTGGCCGGCGTCGGGGTCAGCTCCTTTGCCCCCGCCTCGGGTGCCCTGGAAGAGACGTACATGAACCTTGAGGGGGAGCGGCGATGAGCCAGCTGACAGATACAACGCAGCGCCCGCCGGCCTCCGGCCTTGCTGCCGGCTACTTTGCCGGAATCCGGGACGTGGTGGTCCTGGAACTCAAGCAGCGGCTCCGGTCCCGCGGCTGGTACATCATGCTCGCCATCTGGTTCATCCTGACCGGCCTGGTGACCTGGCTGACGTGGGCCAGCTGGAATGCCCAGCGCGAAGCGCAGCGGGCATTTTCGAACTTTATGCCGCCCGACACCGGGCCGGGGTCCATGATCTTCGAAGTGGTCCTGGCCTTTGTCCTCCTCTTCGCGTTACTGGTGGCTCCTGCACTGTCTGCCAATGCTGTCAACGGCGACCGTGCCGGTGGCACCCTGGCCATTCTCCAGGTGACGCTTCTCCGTCCCGGCCAGATCCTGTGGGGCAAGTTCTTCGCCGCGTGGGCCGCCGCCCTGGCATTCCTGGTGGCCAGCACGCCGTTCCTGGTGACCGGAGTCGCTCTCGGCGGCATGACGCCTGGCCATGTCCTCGTGGCCCTGCTGATGCTGGCGGTTGAAGTCGGCGTTGTGTGTGCCATTGGCGTCGGAATTTCCGCGCTGACGGGTCGCCCGCTGTTCTCCATTGTGGTCACGTATCTTGCGGTGGCCGGGCTGGTCTTCGGCTCATTGATTTCCTTCGGCCTGGGCACCGGACTCTCGCAGGGCACCATCATGGCCAACCAGGCGCAGTACCGCAACTACGAACCGCTGCGGCCGGTACCCGACGAAGCGGTGCCGCAGGAGCCGGAGTACACCTGCTCCGGACCGCTGCGCGCCCAGCCGGCCGTTCGCACCGAACGGGTGGCGTGGATGCTGGCCATGAACCCCTACGTGGTGGTAGCAGATGCCATCCCCTACACGGTCCGCGTCAACAGTGGCCTCGGCATGTCATCACCCGTTGGGGCCATCGAATCCATCAGCCAGGGTGCGCGCTATGCCATGGCCGGTCCCGAGGGCACGTACCCCTGCGCCAACGGCGAGGCCAAGCCCCGCTACCTGGCGCAGTCCACTCCGTTGTGGCCACTGGGGCTCGGCCTGCAGCTGCTGCTTGCCGGCCTGCTGATGTGCTTGGGTTGGCGCTCGCTGCGCACCCCGGCGCACAGACTGGCGCGCGGTACCCGGATCGCCTAAAGCCGGCGCGCCTCCGCGGGACAGTCCTCGCACTGGACAGCCGGGGCACTGCATGTGCACTGGACAGGCCCGCTTCAGCGGATCACGATTGGACTAGCCAGCCGAAACGGCCGGTGACGTCGGAGCTGGGCCTGTCCAGAGGGATGGAGGCGGCGCGTGGCTGGTAAGAACGCGGCTGCTAAGTACGTGGCGGATACGGACTGTGGCTGACGGGAAGGATCCGGCTGCAGACGAACCTCTGTACGAACCTATTGGCGCCGGAAAAATCCAGGACGACGATGAAATCTACGCCGGGGACGCCACTTCCCCGGGCGGCGTCCAGGTTCGTTTGCTCGTCATCAGTGCGCTGGCAACGGCGCTGCTGACTGTCCGCTCTGGCCGCTTCTGGTGGGAGAGCGCCGCGATTCTCGGTCTCTGCTGGGGCGCCGGCACGCTGTTGGTGATCGCGGTGGTCGCGGGCGGTGACCTGCCGCCGGAATCCCATGCCTGGGTGTACGTGCTCACGGCCGCAATGCTGGTGCTGGTGAGCTGTGTGCTCGCTGTCCGGTGGGGGGCCGTGCGGCCCGGCGCTGCGCCGGATCCTGCCGACGCCGGTGTGGCCGGCCCGCTGCTGGGCTGGGTGCGTTGCGGTGCCAAAGGATTGATCTTCGCCAGCGTGGCTGTCGTTTTCCTGTTGCTGCTCTCGTTCTGGTCTGAGTCCTCGCCAGCAGTTGCCGGGGTTTCCTTCGCCCTGATGATCCTTGAAGTCATGGTTTTTGGCGGCATTGGCGCGGGGGCTGCGCGGTGGTTCGAAGGCCAGGGAGGAACGGTTCTGGCCTGGAGCGTCGCAGCTTTGCTTCTGGTCGGAAACGTTGTGGCGGTGATAGCGCTGCTGCCCAGCGTGAGGGCTTATGAGCCGGTGGTGGTGGCCATCAACATTCAACGGGACGAGTTCGGCAGGGTCATCTCCTATCGGTGTTCGCCGGAGTTCCGTGGAATCGCCGAGGTTTACCACACCGAGCGGATCTTCTGGATGGCGACGAGCAACCCGATGGTGATCCTTGCGCTGATTGCCGGTGAGGCCGAGCCCAAGGAGAACGCCTTGGATTGGCTCCCCGGGGAGCTGCAGAACGCGGCGGAAGGTACACAGGTTCCGTGTGTGGAGGGGCAGGAACGGGAGAAGACAGGCGCTGAGATGCCGCCGGCACTGATTGGGATTGGCACGCAGTCCGGGGCTGCAGGCATTCTGTTGGCCGGCGGCCACCGGGCCGCCCGACGACGGCTCAACCCTGCCGCCTGAACCCTGCCTCCTCAACCCTGGCAGGACGAGGTTGGGGCCCCGTCTGCATGGCCCCGTCTTTCAGACGAGGTCGGGTCAGCTCAGATCAGGGCATTGCGGCGGCCTTCGAACGCGCGGCCGAGTGTGACCTCGTCGGCGTACTCAAGATCGCCGCCAACAGGCAGTCCGGAGGCGAGCCTGGTTACCACGATGCCGATTGTTTTCAGCATCCTGGCCAGGTAAGTGGCCGTCGCTTCGCCTTCGAGGTTCGGGTCGGTGGCGATAATGACTTCCTGGATGGCGCCGTCGTTCAGCCGTGTCAGGAGTTCCCGGATCCGCAGTTGCTCGGGCCCTACGCCGGCAATGGGGTTGATGGCTCCGCCCAGCACGTGATAGCGGCCGCGGAAGGACCGGGTGCGCTCCACGGCGAGGACGTCCTTGGACTCTTCCACCACACAAATGACCGACGGGTCCCGCCGGGGATCGCGGCAGATGTTGCACAATTCCTGCTCGGTGACGTTGCCGCATACCGTGCAGAACTTCACGCGTTCCTTCACCATGGTGATGGCTTCCACGAGTCGCTTCATGTCCTGGGGGTCCGCTTCGAGGATGTGGAAGGCAAGCCGCTGGGCGGATTTGGGACCGACACCGGGAAGCCGTCCGAGCTCGTCAATCAGCTCCTGGACTGCACCTTCGTACACGTTTTCCTCTTTTGGTTTGGCTTGGATGGTGATTGGAGCTGCGGGCGCATGTGCTCCATGTGCCTAGAACTTCGAAACGAGAGGGCTTCCGTCCGGGGATCGTTCCTCGATCAGCTTTCCGCCCAGAATACGCTCGACGGCGGCGCGGCCAAAGACGCCGGATTCCTCGATGGTTTCATCGTCCGCGCTCGGAATGTCCTGGACATAAGTGGCGGCGGCAGCCCTGGCCGGAGCCTTGGCACGCCCGGCCTCGGCCTCGGGGCTGTTGGACAGGCGCTGATAAAGACTCTGCCTGGCGGCAGCAGCGGACTCGGATGTTGCCGGTGCCGGCTGCAGGGGTGCGGCAGTCGGAGCAGCCGATGCCATGGCGTACTCGCGGGTCTCAGCCGGTTCGGGAACCACTGCTTCCCACGCCGGGACTACCGGAGCCGACGGGGCTTCGCCGGTTGGCGCCGCTCGATGGGGCGCCGCGGTTTCCCGTGCGGGGCCTTGTGATGCAGCTGGTTGTGGTGCAGCGACGTCGGAGGTTGCGGCAGCAGCCGCGGGCGGCAAGCCCCAGCTGGCGTCGGCCTCGGACTGACTAACGACAGGTGACGGCTGGGGGACCTGGGCGGTGGCGGGCTCGTAGCTGGGCGCGGGAGCGGCGCTTGCGGCTTCCTCAGGGACGGACGTGCTCGGGCTTTTGCCAACATTGGGCTCGGTGCCAACGACCCATACGCCCGGCGCCTGCTCGACGGCCCGGCCCCACGGATCCAGTGCCGTATCGGGCTGTGACGGAGGAACGGCCGATGCAGCAGCAGAGGATCTGGCCGCTGGGGAGGTTTTTGCTGCTGCCGCCTTCGGAGCACTTCGCGCGGACCGCTTGGCGGGTGCGGCCGCTGAAGGCTCAGGCTCTGACGGTCGCGGCGCAGCTGAAGCCGAAGGATCCCAGTCCATAGGGGGTTCCTCGTCCAGGGGCGGAGCATCTTCGTCGCGAGGAGGGCCCCAGTCGTCATCAGAGTAGGCGTACGAACCGGCAATGCCCTCCGGCTCAGCTGGTCCGGACGGACCCTGGGCGTCTGGTACCTGGGCGGACTCAGTGGCTGCCGGTGCGCTGACGGCGCCGGTGTACTGGACAGTTTCTGCAGGACCAGCCGCGCCTGCAGAAGGCGCAGCAGTAGCAGTGGGCACGGACGGTTCAGCAATGGCAGGAGGCACAGCCGGTTCAGGAGCACGCGTCGCGGGGGAGGGAGCAGGGGAAGGCGCGGGCGCCGTGGCATGAACGATAGGGGTGGAAACGGCGCTGGCAGGGGCCAGGCCCCACGCGACATCGGCTGAACTGGCCGGAGCTTCCGGGCTAGCGGGTGCTTTTGGGTTTGGCTCAGCGCTCGCTACACTGTTGGCGCCACCGGCGACTGCGGTGATCTGGCAGTCGATGCCGACCGTTTTGTGGATCGCCTGCCGCAGGTTCTCAGAGTGGTCAGCCCGGCCAAAGGCGCCAGCCAACCCGGTGGTACTGAACGACAGGGTCAGGACCTGGCCGTCAAAGGCACCTACCTGGGAGTTCGGCTCAACCAGGGCCCACGTGCTGCGTTTGATCTTGGAGAGCGTCTGCAGAACTTCAGGCCAGGCACGGCGCAGGACTTCGACATCGCCTGTGCCTGCCGCAACGGTGGCTGCCGCACGTGTGTTTGCTGCGACCGTGCTTGCAGCCTCAGTTCCTATGGCTCCGGTCGGCGCAGGAGAGGCAGGGGCATCACCAGCCGAAGCGGGTGCTGCCGGGACGGGCGCAGCGGTGGCAGTAACCGGGACAGGGTCTGTGTTTGCCGGCCGGGCGGCCGGTGGAACTTCGCGGGCGGCGTCTGGCATGGTCTCCCGGGCGGGCTGGCCGGTTGCCTGTGGGGTTGATGCGGGCCGCCGGCCTGTGGACTCGTCAACCGGCCAGTCGTCGGTGCTGACCCTGGGCGGCGTCAGCGGTGGCCTGGCTTCTTCGGTGCCGGCGGACCGCGGCCGGGCTGACTCGGTACCGGCAGCGGCGGGCGCTGAAGGCTGCTGCGCAGCAACCGGCGCAGCAGCAACTTGCGGTGCCGCAGCCGGAACCGAAGCAACCGGAAGCGCCGCAGCTGGCGCCTCGGAAACGGGCGGCGCAGATACTGGTGGTACTGCAACTGGTGCGGCAGAAACTGGTGGGCCGGCAACTGGTGCCCCAGCAGGTGCAGCCGCAACCTGCAATGCCGCTGCCGGCACTGCGGCTACCGCAGCGCCCGCCGGGGCGGGAGCGCCGACGTCGTTCCCGGCGTAATTCAGGCGGCGCTCCACGCGGTCGATCCGGGCAGCGATGCCGCGTTCGGTCTGTTCTGAACTGGGGAGCAGGATGCGGGCGCAGAGAAGCTCGAGGTGCAGGCGGGGAGAAGTGGCGCCGGTCATCTCGGTCAGCGCCGTGTTGGTGACATCAGCGGCGCGCGAGAGTTCGGAAGCCCCGAGGTTGTGGGCCTGGTTCTGGAGCCGGGCGATCTGGTCCGCAGGCATGCCGCGGAGGATGACCTGGGCGCTTTCGGGCATGGCCTGGACGATGATGAGGTCGCGGAAGCGTTCCAGCAGATCCTCGACGAAGCGGCGGGGATCGTGGCCGGTCTGCACCACGCGGTCCACAGCCCGGAAAACGGTGGCGGCATCGGAGGCGGCCACAGCTTCCACCACGTCATCGAGAAGCGAGGCGTGCGTGTAGCCGAGGAGGGCAACGGCCAGTTCGTAATCGAGGCCGTGGGGTCCGGCACCGGCCATCAGCTGGTCCAATACGGACAGGGAATCGCGGACAGAGCCGCCGCCCGCCCGGACCACCAAGGACAGCACGCCGGGTGCTACGGGAACGTTTTCCTGGTTGCAGAGCAGCTCCAGGTACGCCATCAGCGGCTCCGGCGGGACAAGCCGGAAAGGGTAGTGGTGTGTGCGGGAGCGGATGGTGCCGATGACCTTGTCCGGCTCCGTGGTGGCGAAGATGAACTTGATGTGCTCCGGCGGCTCTTCAACGATTTTCAGCAGGGCGTTGAACCCGGCTGAGGTGACCATGTGGGCCTCATCGATGATGAAAATCTTGTAGCGGTCACGGACCGGAGCGTACGTTGCGCGTTCGCGGAGGTCGCGGGCGTCGTCCACGCCGCCGTGGCTGGCGGCGTCGATCTCGATGACGTCCAGGGAGCCTGAGCCGCCGCGGGCCAGTTCGATGCAGCTGGGGCACGTACCGCAGGGGGTGTCCGTGGGGCCTTCGGCGCAGTTCAGGCAGCGGGCCAGAATGCGGGCGGAGGTGGTCTTTCCGCAACCGCGTGGGCCGGAGAAGAGATAGGCGTGATTGACGCGGTTTTTCCGCAGTGCCGTCATCAGCGGCTCCGTGACGTGTTCCTGCCCGATAACGTCAGCGAAAGAGTCCGGGCGGTACCTGCGGTAAAGGGCGGTGGTAGTAACAGTCACGAGAAAACCCTACCAATCCGGGCTGACAGTCTGCCGCCCTGTGGGGGAATAGTAAAGACCCCCATGCACCCGCCAGAGCCCGTTTACCCTTGCTACCTTCCGGTCCTGGGGGAGTTCAACAGGATGACGCCACATGAGGGGCCGCAGACAAGTTTACCCGAAGATTCAGGAAGGTCTGGACGGGCCCGGCGCCGGCTGGCCGTAGCCCGATCAGTTGCCGTAGTGGTACCGGCAGGCGGCGATCAGAATTTCTACGCCGGAGCCACCTTCGGCGTACCGGTAGACGAGGCGGTGCTCGTCAGTAATGCGGCGTGACCAATAGCCGTGGAAGCCGTGCTTCAGCGGCTCGGGTTTACCGATACCTTCGTTGCCGTTCCGGGCGATGTCTTGAATCAATGCGTTGATCCGCTTCATTGTCCTGCGGTCCTGTGCCTGCCACCACAGATAGTCCTCCCATGCGCTTTCGTCCCACGAGAGCTTCATTCAAGGAGATCGCGTTCGGTCCCGTGCCCGGATTCGAGGCGTTCGATGGATTCCAGAATGCGCCGGGCGTTCGCTGGGCTGCGAAGCAGATAAGCCGTTTCGCGCAGGGATTCGTAATCGGCCCGCGACACCATAACCACGTCTTCCTTGCCGGGACGCGTGATGATCACTTCTTCGCGGTCGTCCGTGACGGCGTCGAGAGTTTCCTTGTAGTGCGCGCGCGACTGGGAGTAGGTAAGTGTTTTCACGGACAGGCCTCCTGGTGAGTACAACTTATTGTACCTCTGGCGGACCCGTTTGGGGCTTGGCGGCGTCTCGGCCACTTGAAGAATCCGTAGGAGGCGGCGCCAGGGCCCAGCGCCGCTTGTGATGATCGCGGCCCGGGCCCGCTTGAGCGGTGCAGGCCCACACCGTTCAAGCGGGTCAGGACCGCTGATGCAAACTTCCACGGCGGTCCGGAACGTTTTAGCGCTCGGTGGCCGCTGGCTTGCGCTGGCTGATTGTGCCTCGCCGAGCTCCATGGAGTCTCGATTGGCGAGGTTGAACGGAAGAAGGCTTTGTTGCTCACTGTCCTACTTGGTGGCAGGGTGCGGCTGAAAAGGTGGCCGGGCAGACAGGTAAGCACTGGTCAGCGAAGCTCATCAAACTCATTCCCACGCGAGCGCTCAAGGCCGTCAACAGCGTGATGGGGCGATACTTCATCACCAAGCATGGGACCAAGCAAGGAATCGTCGTCCTGGGAAAAGTGGTGCCGTTCGGCGTCGGGGCAGCCATCGGCGGCGCCATGAACTTTGCCGTGGCCCGGGGCCTGGTCAAGAGCGCCCACAGAGTGTTTGAACTGGACGGCACTATTTATGAGGCCACCGAAGGCGAGGTATTTGCAGCGGAAATCGTGCCGTAAAACAGCTGTCGTGCGGAGCATGGCCCAAAGGCCTACTGTGCCTGATAGAGCGTCGCGGTGTCGGTGGAGACGCATAGGATCGTTGGAAGATACCTGCGCCGGAGATTATGGAGTATCGCCTTGGATTCCCTGTCAACTGATCCCGATGAACTCGAAGCGGAACTGTACGTCGAGGTAGTGAGCGACGCCCTTGCCGCTGACCCGACGCCGGATTCGAGCCTGCCAGTCACGCCCCGGGAGGAACTGGGCGCACTTCTTCGGGCTGATACGACCCGCCTCGGCGACGTGTTTCGTGGACTGGAGGACAACAAGTCAGCAAATGACATCGCCAATGACCTAAATGTTTCAACCAGCGGCTTTGTCGGCAACTACAAGGCGAAAATTGAGGCTCTCCTGGATGGCGTTGTTCCGGGCCCGAGCTACTTGAGCGCGACGGGCGCGGCGGCCCGTTCCTTCCTGAAAAAGAACCGTGGAGCCTTGTCATCAGCGGCAGCAGCGCTGCTCCAAGGACACATATACTCCCTCGAGAAAGCCTACGACTCGGTCATCTCTGACGAGTCTCCTCTGGACACATGGGTTGCTGACAGCCAAGAAGAAGAACTCGCCGAAACACTGACGCGCTTGGCTCACGTTGCAGGGATCTACGCATTTTCGTATGGATGGTATTTGGAGAGCCCGGTGGATGCAGACCGTGGAAATACGTTGATCAAGGTTGGCCGGTCAGACCAGGTTGGAAGACGGCTTGTTGAGCATCAAGGCTATGCAGTCAAGACACACATGCCTGAGCCGGTTTCGATCTTGAGGATCTACACAACTAAGCCGGGTGAATCACAGTTGCAGGAGAAACGCTTCCATAAGCTCTTAAGCACTGCTGGCCATGACAACCCCCGTCGAACTGTTGTTAGGGGCAAATCCGAGGTCGGGAAGGAATGGTTTCTGACGAATGCCGATTTCCTGGACGCAATAGCAGAAGCCTGCGGGCTCAAGACGGAATACATCGGTATGGCTGAGTAGCCGACCTGGCTTCAGAATGTCACCGCCACCCGTTCACAGGCCGGCTCATGAACGCCGGCTCCTCGTAGTGGTGAGCAGCGCGCAAGGCCCGCACCACGCCGTCGAGTACGTCCAACTCGACCACGCACTTGACCCGGACTTCGGACACCTGCTCGCCCGTTTCCACGGCGCCGACAGACGGCTGGGCGTCCGGACGGGGAGTGAAGCGCCCGTGGCGCGCAGACAGGAACATGGAAGAATTCGGCTCCACTACTGTTGAGCCGCTCCGGTCTGGTTCGGACAACGGTGCCTTCATCGGCAATCCCAATGGACAATACGTCTCGGCCAGCACTGGGTCAGCGATGAAAATTGTCATGGGTGGCCCGCCGCGAAGGAATGATAATTAATTTTCCAATCTAATTATCACTTTGTTCGCCAAGTGGGGATGTTGATAAGAAATTGGGCACCCCCGGCGTGCCGCTAGCGTCGCCAGCCGTCCACGGGCCAGGTCATGAAGGCGGGCTCCTCGTAAGGGTGTGCCGCGCCCAGGGCCTGCACAACGGCGTCGAGCATCTCTTCCTCCACAACGCACTCCACCCGGCTTTCCGGCACGCGCTCGCCCGCACCCACCGCCCCGACGAACGGTTCGGCGCCCGGTAGTGGAGTGAAGCGCCCGGTGCCGGGGGAGGTGAAAGTGCAGTGCGAATAGTTCCCGATCCTGCCCGCGCCGGCGTCGCCGATTGCCGCGAGAAGCGCCTCCAAGTGTGTATCCGGAACGTAAACCACCAGGGCGTGCAGCTGTGTCATGGCCTAATCCTGCCAAGAAGGCAGGGTTATCGGCAGCAATTTCATTGCTTATCCGGCGGGTAGGGCCGATCATGGATATGTACACCGATTGGGGCAATCTCAAGGTTGTGAGCTGCGGGGCCTGGCTGGAGGGCCGGACCCGGCAGCTCAACGGCGTATCGGAGGAATGGGCGCATTGGGGGCGTCCATTTTGACGTTAACGGGCCAGATGCGTCCGGGCGGCCCGGCCGCGGCAACAGTTCGCCGGGCCCAATTGGGCGATGCCGGAAAGTTCAGGTAGTCTAGTGTCTGCTTTTGATTCAGAAGCAGCTGGAGAATTCGCCTAGCGGCCTATGGCGCACGCCTGGAACGCGTGTTGGGTTAACGCCCTCGGGGGTTCAAATCCCCCATTCTCCGCCAGCAAAAGAACCCGGTTCTGACCATGTCAGAGCCGGGTTTTTGCTTTCCTCCAACCGGACCTTGACCCGTGGCTGGAGCCCAGCTGCCCAGCCCGCCTGCCCGTGTCAGCTGCCCGCGAAGCCGATGCGGCGGAGGCGCTCCCGGGCCGCCTGTTCGCTGGGTCCAGGGCCACGTCCAAGGGCAAGATGTACGACGCCGAGAGTCACCTTCGTCGCAAGCCTCACGGGGAGCGGGAACGGCCCCAGCCGGGGGACCTCGAGCCCCAGCATTAGGCGGTACTTCGGCTCCAGGCTGTAGACAGCGCCGGCGAACATGATCCGGTAGCCCGGGCGCAGCATCGGGTGCAGCGGCGGGTTGCGGATGAACTCAACGGTCTCGGCAACCCTGCTGTCCGCCACCAGCTCGCCATTGTTGTACCAGCGGTCCAGTTGTTCCCTCATTTCTGCCTCGCTCAGGGGCGGATCCACTACGCCCATCAGCCGTCCGGCCTGGGCCCACTCGCGGACGTAGGCGTCCGGGCCGCCGGGAATCGCGCCACCCCAGATTTTGTGGGCCGATAGGAAGGCGTCCACGAACGCGATGTGGACCCAGCGGGCGAGTTCCGGATCGTTGGCCGAGTAACTCCGCTCGCCGCCGTGCCCGTCACCGTAATTCCCCTGAACAGGCTCGTGCAGGCGACGGACCCTGGCGGAAGCCTCGCCGGCGGCCGCCTTTGAGCCATAGGTAACGGTGAAGATCCAGCGGATGGTCCGGGCCAGCCGGCTGAGCGGATCTGCCTGGAAGTTGGAGTGCTCGTGGATTCCCGCCAGCGCACCCGGATGCAAGGCCTGCATCAGGAGCGCGCGGATCCCGGCCACAATGGTGGTCATGGAGCCGTGCACCGCCCAGACGGCCGAGCCCGGCAGGTGATAGCCGGCGTCGTCCCCCTCGGCCAGCCGAGGAACCCAAGCGGGCGGGCCGTCAGGGCTGCCGGTGAATACCCGTTTGACTTCGCCCCGCCATTCCCTGAGGAAATTTCTCATGCGACTATTCTCGCCCAGCGCCGGCGGGTATGGTTCTGACTGCGGATCCACACAATATCCGCAGTCGTACCGGCGCGGGGGTTCACAGGGCCGGGCCTTTGTGGTCCCATGAGATGGAAAGTCCGCCTGGATCCGGGGTCTGGCGGGCCAAACCGGGAGTCAACGAGTGGGCAGTCATTTGGGGTCCGGCCGGGACCAAGAGCCTGCGGGCGCGTGCGCCATCGCTGTGCGCGCACTGGCCGCCAGTGCCGTTGTCGCGGTCTCCCTCTTCGCCGTTGGCTTCCCTGGAACGCCCTCCGTTGAACGGGACCCGGTAGTGTCAGCGGTCGGCGCCGGACAGGTTGGCCTGCCTGGGCTGGCCGGTGCTTTCCTGACCGACAGCCGGGCCTTGGTACCTTTCAACCGCACGTTGGTCAGGACCATCGCCATGGGTGCGAGCGCCCCGCTCAATGTGGCTTCTGCCGGGCTCACGCGCCCACCGGAAGGCTCCCTCATGGCGCCGCTTGAATTCCTGGCCCCGAGTTCTCCTTTTGGGTACCGGGTCAGCCCGATCACCGGCGCGGCCGGCGATTTCCACCTGGGCCAGGACTTCGCCGCGGGATGCGGGACCAGGGTCTATTCGGCTGACGCCGGGGTGGTCCGGGCCGCCGGCTGGCACCCCTGGGGCGGTGGCAACCGCGTGGAGATAGACCACGGCAACGGGTTGATCACCACGTACAACCACCTGGAGGCCGTCGCCGTACGGACGGGGGATTCCGTGCAGGTGGGCCAGGTCATTGCCCGGGTTGGAACCACCGGATGGTCCACCGGCTGCCACCTGCATTTCGAAACCATCCTCCACGGCAAGCACACCAGCCCGCTGAACTGGACGTTCCTCCCCACCCGCCAGCTGGACAAGCTCGAGGACATTGCCATGGTCAGCTATGACGGCAAGGCGGCGGACAACGCCGGGGCGCAGCGCTGGGCCATTCCGGTCGCGGCGGACAACAGCCACACCGTCCTTGGCGGCGAAGAGGAACTGTCCGAAGCGCCCGCGGAAACGCCGTCGTCGGACGCCACTGCCACGGCGTCACCCTCACCGACGGGCTCCGCACCTGGCACATCGGCGTCGCCGACGCCGACTGGCACGTCAAGCGACACGACGACGGCTCCCACCGGCACTACGGCTGCACCGACGACGACGGCTCCCGCACCAACGGGCACTACGGCTGCACCGACGACGACGGCTCCCGCACCAACGGGCACTACGGCTGCACCGACGACGACGGCTCCCGCACCAACGGGCACTACGGCTGCACCGACGACGACGGCTCCCGCACCAACGGGCACTACGGCTGCACCGACGACGACGGCTCCCGCCCTGACGACGCCGCCAGCGAAAGAGACGGCCACAACGAGTACCGAACCGTCAGCGCCGACAGTGTCGCCGTCGCCGTCGGCTGCAGCCACAACCACAGCTACGCTGACGGCCACAACCACCGCCACGCCTACATACACTGCAACCGGGTCCGAAACGGCGGGACGCTGACAGAAAACTCCCAGACTGCACACGTACCCTTGATGGTTGGCAACGAATCACCTGCATGACCAACCTTTATAAGGACGGCGCTGTGACAGACCTGTACACCATTCCCCTCACCCTCAACGACGGCACCGACACCGATTTCAGCCGGTTCAAGGGCAACGTGGTGATGGTGGTGAACGTGGCGTCAAAGTGCGGGTTCACGCCTCAGTACACGGGCCTTGAGACGGTTTACGAGAAGTTCCGGGACCGCGGCTTCGACGTGCTCGGAGTCCCGTGCAACCAATTCGCAGGCCAGGAACCGGGCACCGACAGCGAGATCGTCGAGTTCTGCGAGCGGAATTTCGGTGTCACCTTCCCGCTGACGGTCAAGGCCGATGTGCGTGGCAAGGACCAGCATCCGCTCTATGCCGAGCTGACCAAGTTTAGAGCCGGTGTGCTGCCCGGCCTGGTGAAATGGAACTTTGAGAAGTTCCTGGTCAACCGGAAGGGTGAGGTGGTGGCACGCTTCGCGCCTAACGTCGAGCCGGACTCCGCCGAAGTTGTCGATGCCGTAGAAACGGCACTGGCCGAATTTGACGGACCGGCGGCGATCACGGAACTTTCCGGAGTGTAATTCTTTTAGTTTTTGCCAACTTGGCCGCAGATTTACCCACAGTTTTCCAATTATCTGGTTGGATAATAGTTACTGAAGGGTAGAAGGGAAACGCCGTTTCCCACCAACCACAGAGGCAGCAATGAAGCACATCGAGGCCGAACACCCCCGGCCACGCCACTTCCTTCTCCACCTGAGCGACCCCCACCTGTTGGGAGGTCCGGATCCCCTTTACGGCGCAGTTGACAGCGAAGCCAAGCTCATTCAGCTTTTTGAAGAGGTGAGGGCTTCCGGCGCGCGGCCCGAGGCCGTGATCTTCACGGGCGACCTCGCCGACCGGGGAGACCCTGAAGCCTACGCAAAGCTCCGGGCAATAGTTGATCCCGCCTGCGAAGACATGGGCGCCCAGGTCATCTGGGCCATGGGTAACCACGACAACCGCGCCAACTTCCGGACCGGGCTGCTGGACGAGCCGGCAAGCGATGCACCGGTGGACCGAAGCTACTTTATCAATGGCCTGCGCATCATCACCATGGACACCTCGGTCCCGGGCTACCACCACGGCGAGCTGAGCCCGTCACAGCTCGGGTGGCTCACCCGCCAGCTGGATACCCCGGCCCCGACGGCACTATCCTGGCGCTCCACCACCCGCCGGTCCCGTCCGTCCTGGAGCTTGCAGTGCTCGTGGAACTGCGGGATCAGGCAAGCCTGGCCTCCGTGGTCCGCAACTCCGACGTCCGGACCATTCTTGCCGGACACCTGCACTACTCGACCACCGCCACCTTTGCGGGGATTCCTGTCTCCGTCGCCTCGGCGACGTGCTACACCCAGGACCTCAACGTTGCCGTCGGCGGTACCCGCGGCCGGGACGGCGGGCAGGCCTTTAACCTGGTGCACGTCTACGAGCACACCATTGTCCACTCCGTGGTTCCGCTGGGCAGCGCGGCAACAGTGGGCGAGCGCGTCACCTCGGAAATGACTGCCGAGCGGCTGGCCGCCGCGGGCGTCAGCATTCCCGACAACGCGAAAACGGGAGGCACCAGGAAGGTGGCCGTTCCCTACTACGCCATCTAGCCTGCCTAACCCGGCGGGCCTGACCTGCCAACGCCGGCGCGGCCAGCGTCGGCACACCCAACCTCAGTGCTCCCAGGGCGCCTTGATGGGGTAGTACTTCTCCAGGAAGCCGGTCACGATCTGGGCGCGCTCGTCCGCGGGGACTTCGGGGAAGCTGCCGTCGTTGAGGCAGAAGAAGTCCATGTTCCGCTTGGCCAGCAGCTTGGGCAGGTAGTTCAGTCCGGCGCGGGCGGTGGTGTCCACGTAACGCACCCTGGCCGCGGTCTGGGTGACCGCACGGCCTGTGAGCAGGGCGTAGTAGTGGTAGAAGGAATTGGTGACCGAGATGTTGTCCGCGGCACGGAACCTGCTGCCCGCAGTCTTCTGGAACTCCTCCGGGAACTCCCGCTCCATCCTGGCCACAACGCTGCGCCGGAGCGGGGCGGCGGTGTGCTCCAGATGCCGGGTGGTGATCCGCCCGAAGCGGTTCCAGAGCAGCTTGCGGTTAACGCGGGCGGCGTTCTCGAAGCCACTGCGCTCGGCATCGTTGTCGCCCAGCCCGATCCGGGTCTCTGCCTCGATAAACTTGGTGACGCCACCCGGCGTGAAGAACATGTCCGGGCCCACAGGCCGGCCGAAGAACATATCGTCGTTCGAGTAGAGGAAGTGCTCGGACAGGCCCTCGATGTTGTGGAGCTGGCATTCCACGGCCTGGGAGTTGTGGGTAGGCAGCACCGTGGGGTCGGCGAAAAATTCCTCGCTGCGGACAATGGTTACCGATGGGTGCTCGGCGAGCCACTCCGGGGCGGGGGAATCCGTGGCGATAAAGATACGGCGGATCCAGGGCGCAAACATGTACACCGAGCGCAGGGCGTATTTGAGTTCGTTGATCTGCCGGAAGCGGGCTTCATTGTCGTCGCCTTCGCCGAGGACCACGCCCTTCTGCTGGGCACGGCGGGCCGCGATGTAATCGGGCGAGCTGCCATCAACCCACGAAAACACCAGGTCGATGTCGAAGCTGATGTCGCTGGCGTGGTCGGCGAACATGTTCTCGATGGTGGGCCAGGTGTGGCCGTACCGTTCAACCGTCCCGCGGACAGCGTCCTGAGACTGCATGGTGCGCCGGGTCAGGGAGTTTTCGATCGGAAGGATCAGCTGATCGCCCTCAAAGCTCCAGAGCTCGATCTGGACGCCGGCGGAGGATCCGAACTCGAATCCGCCGTCGGGCTCCACCCGCGGACGGTAGAGCCGGAAGATGCGGGCCTGGCGGTTGGGGGAGAGATCCCCGTCGGCTACCAGCACGGAGGACTTCTTTTTCGCGTCCACGGTCATGGAGTAGACGGGCTCGTTGCGGCAGGCCTCCACCAGGGCTGCCCGCAGCTTCTTGCGGTCCTTCCAGTCCAGGGCAATGACCGGACGGTCGTTGTTGCCCCGGACCAGCAGGTAGTCCAGGCCTTCGCCTGCGAGGACACCACGCAGGAACAGCAGGTCTTCAACCATGGCCTGGTACGGCGTCCGGTTGTGGTTGATCAGGGCATACCTGCCCTTGTGCCGGACGACGTCCGGCCGGTGTTTGAGCCGCGCCTCAGCCGCCGGAGATGTCACCTCGGCGTGGGTGCGCGGTTCTACGGACGCCTGGCCGCCGTAGTAGATCTCGTCCTGGACAGGTGCTTCTGTAATGGTTGTCTCCGTCGCGGGTAAATGGTAAGCGTTCTTATCTGAATAATACCGCGACGCCCAAAATGGCATGCTCCAAACGAGCGGAACTCCGCCCGGCAGGGGCTCAGCTGACCATTGCCTCCCGCCAGCTGCGCAGGAAGGCTCCGCCGGCGTCGTCGTGAATGACGTCTTCCCCAAGCCCCAGATCGGCGGCCGTCAACACGTCATAGGGTTTGACCGGAACGCCGTCCGCCGGGCGGACATCAATGTGCTTCACGGGATGGTCGTTGTGGTGCAGCCAGTCCGCCATTGCGTAGTCCGTGCGGGAGTCCCCGACGGTCCGCCACGCCTGTGGCGTGATGCCCTGCGCGGCCAGCAACTCCACGGCGCGGCTGGCGCCGAGGTCCTTGCCCAGCCGCACGGACTCAATATCGGTGGAAATGATGGTGGGGTCCACGCGGTAGTCCACCTCGTCGTCGGAATTCGGTGCGTGGTGCTCCAGCCGGACCACGCCCATGCCGTGGCGGGTCATCAGGTCCATGGCGTCGGAATCGAAAAGCTTCTGTTCGGCCAGGTAATCGGCGGACGGCACCTCGATGTGCTGCTCAACGGAGACCATGGCGCGCTTGGTCTCGTCGAAAAACATGTGCCTGGCGTAGTCCTCGGCCACGAGCCTGCGGACGTCATCGCCGTAGGACCTGGGCACGGCAAGGTCGTGATCAACGTGGATGGGGCCGGGCCCGGCAGCGGTGTAGCTGAACCACACGGCGCCCTTCTCGCAAATGGCGTGGATGACCGTCCCGGCGGGCATTCCCGCGGCGATCATCGGCGCCATGACCTGCTCCCGGATGAAGGTATCGGAGCGGCCGGTATTGAAAATGACCGGAATTCCGGCGGTGGCCAGCGCCACGAGATCGGCAATGATGCCTGGTTTCACGTCACGGGTCACGGGGCTGGCCACGGGTCCGTCGACGTCGAGCAGGAGGGCGAGGGGCGGGGTGGACGGCAGGCGGGCGCCGGGCGTGGTGCCGGCAGGGAATTCGGGTGCAGTCATTGCACCATTCTCTCAGCCCAAGCCCTACGGGCGCACACGGTTACTCACACGCCGTCGTCGCATTCTGGTCCCATCACGGGCGGACAGTCCGCCGGCTAGTCAAGGGGTGCATGCAAAATGTTCGGAACCATGGAAGCCGTCATTGTCTTCCTCGTAGTAGTAGCCTTGCTGGCGATTGCCGGCACCATCGTGGCCGTCCTTCGCGATGGCCGGGGGCACATGCCGCCAGAGCCTTCCCACCGGCCTTGGTCGGCAGATGAGCTGCCCAGCAGCCCCTACGTTTCCAGGAGTTTCTAGATCAGGGGCCGCGCATGAAAGCTCCGTTGAGCTCGTTGCGGCTGGCCTGCTGCGGCTGCGGAAACTCCCGGTTGACTGCGTTCGGTTGGACGTACAATTGGCCATGGCCGACGTCCGGATTCGGCTTCTCGGCCCACCTGCGATCGAGCGCCCCGATGGAGAGGGCCGGCAGCCCCGCGGCCGGAAGGCCTGGGCTCTGTTGGCCTATCTCGTGGTCCGGCACGCTTCGGCACACCGGTCGCAGCTGGCGTCCATGCTGTTCCCCGATGCGGAAGATCCCCTTGGGGCGCTCCGCTGGAATCTGTCGGAGCTGAGAAGGGCACTGGGACCCGGTGCGGTGCTCGGCGGTGACCCGCTTAGCCTTCTGCTCCCGTTGGGGCGCGGCTGCGATGTCGATGCCGCTACCGGATCCCAGGAAGTTCAGGCCTTGGACCTTGCGCCGGCGGGTGAACTGCTGGAAGGACTCTCCTTTGCGGACTGTCCGGCCTACGACGCATGGCTGACCACGGAGCGGCACCGGATCCGGAATTGTGTGCAAACCCTGCTGTACGAGGGCGCGTTGACTGCCCTTGCATCCGGTGCCCCACAGGACGCTGCCGGGCTTGCCGGCAGGGCAGTTGAGATGGACCCGTTCAACGCGGACTTCCACGCGGTGCTGATCAGGGCGCTGCTGGCCGCCGGGGACCGTGTCAGGGCCCGGGATTATGCTTCCCGCTGCGCCGAACTCTTCCAACGGGAATTGGGCGTCGGGATGCCCGAGGAAGTGCAGCGGGCGCTCCAGTCTCCCGCCCGGCGGACGGGCGCAGAGCTCCCGGCCACTCCGGTCACCGTCCGTTCCTACCTTGATGCGGCCAAGTCCTGCCTGAGCGCCGGCGCCGTGGACAGGGCGTTGGAGCACCTGCGGCTGGCAACTGTCCTTGCGGACCGGACCGCCGACAGCGATTTGCGGGCAGAGTCGCTGCTGGCGCTTGCGGGAGCCCTGATCCACTCAGCCGGCGGGCGGGGAGCGGAAGCGGACGACCTCCTGCACCGCGCACTGTCCTTTACCCCGGACGGCGTTTCCGGCGTGGCGGCTGCTGCGTACCGGGAGCTTGGCTTTGTTTCCGCCCAACGCGGGACCCCGGCGAGGGCCGCCCGGTGGCTCGAGCAGGCGGAAGCTGCAGCCCAGGGTATGCCGGAGGAACTAGCAAGGATATTCGGCGTTCGTGGCATGACGACGTCGGACGTTGCACGGTACGACGTGGCCCTGACGGCGCTGAAGAAGTCCGATGACCTTGCCGCGGTCACAGGCAGCGGACGTCAACAGGCCTTTACTGCGGCGATGACAGGGCGGGTCCAGCTGCTTGTCGGCGAGTATCAGGAGGCCGCCGTGTCGCTCGACCGGTCGCTCGCGGCCATCGCCACGGAACACTGGACAGCGTTCCGCCCGCTGGCTGAATCGTTGCGCGGCGAAACGTACCTTGCCCTTGGCCAGCTGGATGAAGCGGGGCAGATGATCGAGCACGCGGCCGTTCTTGCCGAACTGTCCGGGGACCGCTGCTACATGGACGCGTCCGCCAACGCCCAGGTCAAACTGAACGTGGCGCGTGGCAACGCTTCCGGCGCCCCCGAATGGATTGCCCGGGGACTGATGCCCCATCCCTGGTACGTGTGGTTCAGGGCCCGCGTCCTGGACACAGCCTGCCAGTTTGCCATCAATACGAATTCACCGAATGCGGCACGCTACGCTGCCGAGCTCAGTGATGTGGCCAGCCGCAGCGGGCTCCGCGAACTCGTGGTCCGTGCGCACTCGCACCGCGCCGTCCTGGGAGACACCGCGGCTGGCGAAGCCATCCCCTTGTTGGCACGGGACCTCCGCAACCCTGCCCTGCTCGCTCATCTTGTTGCACGGAAGCAGCTGTAGCATCACCAGGCAATCCTGCGCCGGCGGTGCAATGTCCGCGGCATGTGACAGATGGTCACTGTTTGGCTACAACCTTGGGACGCCGCGGGCCAGACACTTCTCTTGGGCCGCCAAGCTGCCTAGGGTGGCATGGTGATCTTTAAAGCTGTTGGCGAGGGACGCCCGTATCCCGACCATGGTTTCAACACGCCCAAACAGTGGGCGTCGCTGCCCCCGCGTCCTGTCCGCCTGGACGAACTGGTGACCACTAAACGGACACTGGACCTCGAGGCGCTCTTGGCCGAAGACTCCACCTTTTTCGGTGACCTTTTCCCCCACGTGGTGCAGTACCAGGGAACCCTTTACCTGGAGGACGGACTGCACCGCGCCGTCCGGACAGCGTTGCACCAGCGGACCGCCATCCACGCCCGTGTGCTGGTCATAGATGGCTAGGAAGCCCAGGGACGCCAGGGTCCTGCACGGCCACCACATTGTCACCGGCCCCGAACTGCGGGCCACGTTTGAAGCTGCCGGCGACCCCGACAATCCGGTGCGGGTGCGCCGCCGCGTGGTGCATGGAGTGGTCCTGGTTTTGCTGTTGGGCCTCATTGCGGGCGCCATCATCGTTGCGCTGGCCATCATGAACGGGCACCTGAAGCTTCCGACGACGGCGGGCAGCGATAAGCCCCTGGCCACCTGCCCCGGGGCCACCTTTGACTACACGCCCAACGACAAAATCAACCTCAACGTCTACAACTCCACCAGCCGTCCCGGGCTGGCCCGCTCTGTTGCGGATGAGTTGCTGGTCCGGAAGTTTGTGGTGGGGGCCGTGGCCAACACGGAGGCCGGTTTCCGCGGCGTGGCTGCAGTGATTTCCGGGGCCGCCGGGCAGTCTGCCGCCTTCAGCGTCCAGCGGAACCTGCTGGGCTCCGACTACTTCCAGGATGGCCGGACGGACGCCAGCGTGGACGTCATTCTTTCCAGCGATTACCGGGAACTCGCCGCCGCGGACCGCGTGGACCAGACGCCAGGCAAGCTCAGCTGTCCGCGTGAAAGCCGCCGGATCGCTGACGATGCCAAATGGCCGGTTATTCCAACGGCCGGCCCCTGACCATTTGCCGTTGCTCTATCACGTCTGGTCGTTAAACCAGGCGGATGACGACCGGAAGTGATAGAGCAACGCAGGGGTTTACGGCAAGGGGAGGCTAACGCGCAGTGGTGCGCCGTCGTCGTCGAACCTTGCCCCGGCGCCCAGCTGGATGAACCGGACGGTCCGGGCGATCCGGGCCTCAAGTTCCGCGGGCTCGTTGCTGCCGCGCGCGGCGCTGGAGGAGAGTGTGCCGTGGATCAGCTGCGCTTGCTGCCCAATGTCCGCTTGCGGCAGGTAGCCCTGCGCCATGCCGTCCCTGAGGATTCCCTGCAGCAGGACACTGAGTTCACCCACGTGGTCGGCCAGTTTGGCAAAGGACGACGGCGACAGGACCGCCGCCATCGCCGGTCCGGGCGGGAGGTGGCGGCGGCTGAGGTCCTCCACCTGGGTACGCACGTACAGGGCCAGCCGTTCGACGGGGTTCTCGAGCGTGCTCAGTGACTCCCGGAGTTCGGCGAGGAAGCGCTCGGTCTCATCCAGGGCGTAGGAGATCAGCAGCTCTTCGATGTCCGCGTAATAGTTATAGACCGCGGTGCGCCCCACCCCGGCATGCCGCGCGACGTCTGTCATGGTCAGTCCGGGCAGGCCGTGGGTGAACAGGAGTTCCCCGAACGCTGTCAGGACCCGGCGTTGAGTCTCGGCGCGTTGTGCGGCGTTGTTGGCCGCCGAAATCCTGGGCATGCAGACACTTTACCGCGATGTGTCAGTAAACCCGGAGTTCTTGTCCAGATCATCAGGGTTTGGCCGTGGTTTGAGTGGATTATCTGGACAAAAACTTGTCGGGAGGGGTTAGACCGCGCAGCCGTCCGGGCCGCAGGCCTCGCCGTCGTTGCCGTTCGCGGCGTTGACCAGAACCAGCGGGTTGGTCTCCTGCCAGGCCTGGTTGAGCGCCGCAGTGAACGTTTCTGCAGGCTGGGCACCCGAGAGGCCGAACTTGCGGTCAATCACGAAGAACGGGACACCCGTGATGCCCAGGGCGCGGGCTTCCTCGAAATCGAGGCGGACGTCGTCGGCGTATTTGTCCGTGGTGAAGAGTTCGGTGACTTCGTCGGTGCTGAGGCCCAGATCCTGGCCCAGGGCGGCAAGGTACTCGGCGCTGCCGATGTCCTTGCCGTGCTCGAAGTGGTCGCTCAGGAGGCGTTCCTTGGCGGCATCCTGCTGTCCGTGCCGGGCCGCGAGGTGGATCAGGCGGTGGGCGGTGAAGCTGTTGGCCACCACCACCTGGTCGAACCGGTAGTCCAGGCCCTCGCCCTTTGCCTGCGCGGTGACGTGGTCAAACATCTGTGAGACCTGCGCCGGGGCCATGCCCTTGCGCGTGCTCAGGTAGTCCAGTTCGGTGCCGTCATAGTGCTCCGGGAGGGCGGGGTCCAACTGGTAGCTGCGCCACTTCACCTCCACAGCGTCGCGGTGCGGGAACTCGGCCAGGGCGGCCTCGAACCGTCGCTTGCCGATGTAGCACCACGGACACGCGACGTCTGACCAGATCTCAATCTTCATGCTTGCCACAACTGCGGATGCCCCGGGGCCATTCCGCCGCGGGGTGTCAGATTGGTCACCATTGTGGGGGCGGTCGGTCAGACGGCCCGCTCCAGGACGAAGTCGTGCTCCACTGTGGTTCCCAGCCGGAAGGACTTGCTGCCCACCTTGCGGAAACCGGACTTTTCGTAGAAACGGATGGCCCTCGCGTTCTGGCTATTGACGCCGAGCCACACCCCGGCCGCGCCCGCTGCGGCGGCAGCCTGCAGGCTATCGTGCATCAGCTCGGCGGCGGCACCCAGGCCGTGATGTTCAGGGTGGACGTAGCATTTGCTGAGCTCCATGGAAGGCAGCATCTTCAGGGCGGACGCCACATCCGGATCCTCCGCTGTCCGGTTGATGAGCAGGCTGTAGCCGCGGAGCGCGCCGTCGGCGTCGATGACCAGGACGGTGACATCAGGATCCGCCAGGTACTCCCGGAAGTGCTTTTCGCTGAGCGTGTTGGCCACGTGCGCGGCAATGTCCGCCGGTGACGACGACGGCGGGCAGGCCAGCGGGAAGGTGACGGCCGCCAGCTCGGCGAGCGGTCCGGCGTCGTCCGTTGTTGCCTTTCGGATGGTGTGGGTCATGCAGGGATTCTACGTTCGCTTCCTAGGGTTTGGAGCTGAAGGCGGCGTCGAAGGAGGTGTTTGACGGCGGGAAGTCGAACTTTTTCAGCGCTGCGAGGGCTTCGGGGGCGCCGTGGAGGCGGTCCATGCCGGCGTCTTCCCATTCGACGGAGATGGGTCCGGTGTAGCCGATCGCGGCGAGGGCGCGGAAGGATGATTCCCAGGGGACATCGCCGCGGCCGGCGGAGACGAAGTCCCAGCCGCGGCGGGGGTCGCCCCACGGCAGGTGCGAGCCCATAACGGTGTTCCGGCCGGTGGGGCGGAGCTTCGTGTCCTTGCAGTCGACGTGGTAGATCCGGTCCTTGAAGTCCCAGATGAACGAGACGGGGTCGATGCCCTGCCACATGAAGTGGGAGGGGTCCCAGTTCAGGCCGAACGCTTCACGGTGGCCGATCGCTTCGAGGGTGCGCACTGTGGTCCAGTAGTCGTAGGCGATTTCGGAGGGGTGGACTTCGTGGGCGAAGCGGACGCCGCATTCGTCGAAGACGTCCAGGATGGGGTTCCAGCGGTCGGCGAAGTCCTGGTAGCCGGCCTCGATCACGGCGGCGGGGACGGGCGGGAACATTGCCACGTACTGCCAGATCGAGGAGCCGGTAAATCCGACGACGGTGTCCACGCCGAGTGCCTTTGCCAGCCGGGCGGTGTGTTTCATTTCCTCGGCGGCGCGTTGGCGGACGCCCTCGGGATCGCCGTCGCCCCAGACCTTCGCGCCCACGATCGCTTCGTGGCGGAAGTCGATGGGGTCATCGCACACGGCCTGGCCCTTGAGGTGGTTGGAGATGGCCCAGACCTTGAGGTTGTACTTGGCCAGGACGGCGAGCTTGGACTCGACGTAGCCGGGTTCGTCCCAGCGCCAGGCGTCCAGGTGGTCCCCGGACACGGCGATTTCCAGGCCGTCATAGCCCCAGCCGGACGCCAGTTTGGCGACCTCCTCGAACGGGAGGTCGGCCCACTGGCCGGTGAACAGGGTATAGGGGCGGGACATGTCAGGCTCCTTCAGAAGTAGCGGTCAGGGCTGTCGGCGTGCCGGCCGGGGTGCCGGCCAGCTGGATGATGGAACTTTTAGCGGCGGCGGATTCTTCCACCGCATTCAGGATGCGCTGGACGGTGAGGCCGTCCTCGAACGACGGCGACGGTTCGGTCCCGGCATCGATCGCCAACAGGAAGTCGCGGATCTCGTGCGTGAACGTGTGCTCCCAGCCGATGATGTGGCCTTGCGGCCACCAGGCTGCGAGATACGGGTGCTCGGGCTCGTTGACCAGGATCCGGCGGAAGCCTTGCTCGCGAACGGAAACGGTGGCGTCCAGGAATCCCAGTTCGTTCAGGTTCTCCAGATCGAAAAGGATGGCGCCCTTTTCCCCGTAGATCTCCAGTTTCAGCGAGTTCTTCCGGCCGGTGGCTACCCGGGAGACCTCCACGGATGCGATTGCTCCGGAGGAGAGGGACAGCGTTGCCCAAGCGGCGTCGTCGACCGTTACTTCCTCGAGTCCGGCTTCTCCGGGACGCTGCGTAGTGAACGTGTGCATCCGGCCGGACACTTCGGTGACCTGGTCCCCGAGCAGGAACAGCACCTGGTCGATCGCGTGTGAGGCGATGTCCCCGAGCGCCCCCGAGCCCGCGGTCTCCCTTTTGAGCCGCCACGTCATGGGTGCGCTCTCATCAGCGAGCCAGTCCTGGAAGTAGGCGGCACGGACGTGCCGGACGGTGCCCAGCCTGCCCTCCGCAATCAGCTCCTTCGCGAGGGCCAGGGCCGGGACGCGCCGGTAGTTGAACCCCACCATGGACTGCACTCCTGCTGCCCGGGCAGTCTGCGCCGCTGCCGTCATGGCCTCGGCCTCAGCCAGGGTGTTGGCCAGCGGCTTCTCCAGAAGCACGTGCTTGCCCGCTTCGAGGGCGGCGATCGCGATCTCGGCGTGCAGCCAGCCCGGGGCGCAAATGTCAACGATGTCGATGTCATCGCGTTCGATGACCGTCCGCCAGTCGGTGGACGTTTCAGCCCAGCCGTACTTCCCGGCGGCCTCGGCAACCCCGGCGGCGTCCCGGCCCACCAGGACTTTCTGCTCGAACGCCGGGACATCGAAGTAGCTGGCGACGTTCCGCCACGCGTTCGAGTGGGCTTTGCCCATGAACGCATAACCGATCATCGCCACACCCAGTTTTTTGAGTTCCGGGCGCGGATTGTTCGCTGGTTCGTGTGAGGTCATGGTGGGGTTCCTAGAGGGTAGCGGCTTCCGGCGCCCAGTCCTCGGGGAGGGCTGGGGATGCCGGAGCAGAGCTTTCGACGTCCACGAAAGTTCCGGATTCCATGGATTCGGTGATTGAGACCATGGAATCCAGGACGTGGTAGGCCAGGTCGCCGGTGGCGCGGTGCGGCACCCCGGCGCGGATGGAGCGCGCCATGTCCAGGACGCCCATGCCACGGCCGTTGGCGGGTCCCGTGGCCGGGACGGTGGTCCAGTCCTCGTCACCGGCACGCCAAAGGCGGATGTCGCCGTCGAAATGGTTGGGGTCCGGTAGGGACAGTGTGGCTTCCGTGCCGGTGATTTCCACGAAGCCCATCCGCACGCGGGGGGATTCGAAGGAGAAGACGCTGTGCGAGGACGCCCCGCTCTCGAACTGCGCCATGGCGGACACATGCGTTGGCACTTCGACGGTGAACTCCTCGCCGGCCTTGGGCCCTGAACCAATGACCCGCAATTCCTTGGCCTTGGAGCCGATGGCGGCCACCTTGCGGATGGAGCCGAACGCCTGGATCAAGGTGGTGAGGTAATACGGGCCCATGTCGAAGAGCGGGCCTGCGCCGTGCTGGAAAAGGAACGCCGGGTTGGGGTGCCAGGATTCCGGACCGGGAGTCTGGAACGTGGTCATCGCGGTCAATGGCGTGCCGATGTCGCCGCGTTCGATGAGCCGCAAAGCGGTCTGCAGCCCGGCTCCCAGGAAGGTGTCCGGGGCGCAGCCCAACCGGATTCCGGCGGCGTCGGCGGTTTTGAGCAGGCCCAGCCCGGATTCGCGGTCCAGCGAGAACGGCTTCTCGGTCCAGACGTGCTTGCCGGCGTTGACGGCTGCAGTGGCCACTTCCACGTGCGCCGCCGGGATGGTGAGGTTGACGATGATTTCGACGTCGGGATGGTTCAGTGCCGCGTCCACGCCGCCCCACTCCGCGATGCCGTATTCCTTGGCGCGGGCCTCGGCGGCTTCCTCGAAGAGGTCAGCGATGACGAGGACTTTCAGGTCCGGGAAGACGGTGAGGTTGTCCAGGTACTGCTTGCTGATGTTCCCGGCGCCGATGACGGCAACTCCCACCGGGCCGCGGCGGGTCGATGCTGCGTGGCTCATGCGCGTGCTCCGGCTGTGCCGGTGCCCTGTGCGGCATTAAGGTAGGCGAGGCTCTCGGCGATGCCTTCGAAGATGTCCCCGGCGTAGTCATCAAATTCGACTACGCCCACCTCGAGGGACTTTGCGGCGGCGATGACGTCCAGCACGGCGACCTTGCCCTGACCCGCCGGCTGCTGCGCCTTGGTGTCGGTGTTCAGCGGTCCGTCTTTGATGTGGATGAACTTCACCCGGTCGCCCAGGCGCTCCAGCACCGCCACCGGGTCCTGGCCGCCCACGGCAACCCAGTAGGTGTCCACTTCGAGGACCAGCCCGGGGTCCAGGAGGTCCGCGAAGTACTCCAGCGCAGTGCGGCCCTCGATGGTTGATTCAAGTTCCCACGCGTGGTTGTGGTAACCCACGCGGATGCCGTGCTCGGCGCCCTTCTTGGCTGCTGCATTGAGTTTGGCTGCGGTGGCCTGGATGTCCTCGGCGGACTGCCAGTGCTCGGCTGGAAGGTAGGGGTCGATCACGGTGATGATGCCCAGTTCTTTGGCTGCCGCGAAGATTTCGTCCTGGTCCTGGCTGAGGAGGGGGGCGTGTCCGGACGGGGCGGTGAGGCCGTTTTCCTTCAGCGCGGCGCCGAGTTCCTTCGCCGTGGCCACGAAGTTGTAGGGCTCAACCTGGGTGAAGCCGATCTCCGCGACCTTGCGGATGGTGCCGGGCAGATCCTCCTGGATGGCGTTGCGCAGGGTGTAAAGCTGGATCGAGTAGGACATCGTGTTTCCTTTATGGGAGTTGTCGGTTCTGGAAGACAATCTGGTTTTGAGGCTAGCGGCCGGCGAGGGATCCGCCGATACCGCCCACGCTGAAGTACTTGTTCAGTGCGGCGAAGACGATGACCGGCGGGAGCATCATGACCACGGCGAGGGCCATGACTGAGGTCCAGTCCGTCTGGTTCTGCTGGAAGAAGGACTGCACGCCCATGGGAAGTGTGAAGATCTCGGTGGAGCGCAGGAACACGATGGCAACGAGGTAGTCGTTCCAGGCCAGCAGGAAGGCGAAGATCGCCGTGGACAGGATGCCCGGAAGAGAGTTCCGCAGCACCACTTTGGTGAAGGAGCCGAAAACGGAGCAGCCATCGATCCAGGCGGCTTCTTCCAGGCTCATCGGGATGGAGTCGAAGTAGGCGGCCATCATCCAGGTGGCCACTGTCATGGTGGAGCCGACGTAGATGATGGTCAGGCCCATCAGGTTGTCCACGAGGCCCATGCCTGCGAACAGGATGAACAGTGGCACCACCGAGGTGATGATAGGCAGGGACTGCATAACAAACAGCAGCAGTGAGTAGCCGGAGACGGCCTTGCTGCGGCCGCGGGAAAGGACGTACCCGGCGGGCGCTGCGACAGCCACGGACACGGCCACCGTGCTCAGGGTGGTGATGAGGCTGTTCTGCAGCCAGGTGGAGGCGAGCGTCCCGGAGAACACCTTGCCGAAGTTCTCGAAAGTGAGTCCCGTGGTGGTGGTGCTGGTGGGGCCGGGTGTGAAGGCGAGCACCACCGTGACCATGATGGGCACGAGGACAATCACGGTGATGGCCAGGATCAGGACGAACCGCCACCACTGACCGGTGTGGCCGGCCTCAGAGAGGACGCGGCGGTTATTAGTTGGGCCGGCGACGCCGAGGACCGGGCCGGACTCGGGGCGGGCGTGGACTGCTGCGCTCATTATTCGACGCTCGACTTTCGTATCTGGCGGTACAGGAGAACGGAGACGACCACCAGTGTCATGGTCATCAGGAAGGCGATGGCAACGCCGGGTCCGGTTTGGAAGTCCTGGAAGACGCTGCGGTAGGCCAGGACAACGAGGGACGTGGTGGCGTCCACCGGGCCACCGCCGGTGAGCAGATAGATGGTGGGGAAATCGTTGACGCAGAAGATGGTCATCAGGATCCAGCTGATGTAGGTGGACCGGGCGATCAGTGGCAGAGTGATCTGGCTGAACTGCTGCCAGGGGGTAGCGCCGTCCATGCTTGCCGCTTCGTAGACGGTGCTGTCCACAGAGGCCAAAGCCGCCGAAATCATCATCATCATGAAGGGGAAGCTGATCCATACTTTGAAGACCATGACGGTGACGGCGGCGAGGGTGGGGTCGGCGAGGAAGAGCGGGGTGCCGAGGCCGAGGTTCCGGAACAGGGAGGGAACCAGGCTGCCGGGCGTTGCGACGAGCCAGTTCCAGGCGGTGGAGGACACCACGATCGGGACCACCCAGGGCAGGAGCAGCAGGACCTTGAAGGTGCTGCCCGCGGGAATCTTCGTGCGGAGCAGGAGCGCGAGCCCCAGACCGACGAGCCAGGAGCCGAAGACTCCGACGATGGTGAACAGCAGGGTGAATCGGGCTGCACGCCAGAAGGCGTCGGAGCTGAGGACGTTGGCGAAGTTCTCGGCGCCGACGAAGTTGCCCGTCTCGATCAGCGAGCCGTCGTGGGTGGCCTGCACACCTGCCTCAACCAAGGGGTAGCCGTGGATGAGGACGAGCAGGATGACCGAAGGCAGTAGGAGCCAGAAGAACGTCCGGCTGGTCTGCGCGCTGAGTTTGCTTTTGCGGTTTGCGGGTCCGTTTGGTCCGCTGGCCCCGCCAGGGGCAAGCCCTTGGCGGGCCCGGCTGAGGCCGGATTTGGCTGTTGTCAGTGCCATGGAAACGGGCCGCCTATTTCTTGATGACGGACTTAAGGCCGGACTCGAACGCCTGCAGTGCGGACTTCGCGTCGGTCTTGCCTGTGAGGATGGTCTGGGTGAACTGGTTCAGGGCCTGGCCGCCGTCGAGGACTGCGAGGTTGTCGTTGAGCACCGTTCCCTGGGATGCGAAGGTCTTTGCGATGGGCTGCCATTCCTTGACGATCTTTACGTTGTTCGGGTCGCTCGAGAACTCGGGAAGTTCGGTGATGGATTTGAAGACCGGCAGGGCGTTCATGAGCTTCTGCTGCCACAGTTCCTTCAGCTGGCTCATGTAGTGGACCAGGAAGGCTTCGGAGGATTCCTGCGACGGAGTGTTCTTGTACATCATGATGTTGTTCGGGAACACAAGTCCGCCCTTGTCGCCGTGCGGTCCGGCGATGGGGCTGGCCACCACAATGTCTCCGGAGGTGTCGCCCACTCGCTGGGGCACGCCCAGAACGTAGGGGCCGAAGGCCGCCTTCTTGTCCTTCCACATGGCGTTGAGGTTTTCTGTCGTGTAGCTCACCGACGCCGGGTCGATGATTCCGTTGGACACCAGTTCGAGGAGGAACTCGATGGCTTCAACGTTGCGGTCGTTCATGACGTCCAGTTCGCCGTCCTTGCTGAACACTCCGCCGCCGTTGTTGACCATCATCATGATCATGGAGTGGTTGCCGATGTTGTTGCCGGCGCCGGAGCCGGTTGCGAAGCCGAAGGCGCCGATGGTCTTGAGCTTCTTGCCGGCTTCCAGGAGGGAAGCCCAGTCCGTGGGAACTTCCACGCCGGCCTGCTCGAAGAGGGATTTCCGGTACCAGAACACGCGCATGTCCAGCTGCCAGGGGACGGCCACGTAGCCCTTGTCAGACTTGAACGGCTCCAGGACGCCGGGCAGGAAGTCGTCGAACTGGCCGTTTTTCTTGAGCTCTTCGATCACCTTGTCTGCGTAGGCGATCTGGCCCTGCTTCTCGAACTGGAAGGCCTGGAAACCGCCGCCGGTGGACACCGCCGGTCCGGTCTTGGAGGCGATGGCCGAGGAGAACGTCTGGTAGAAGTTGTTCCACTGGATGGTCTGGTAGCTTGCTTTGAGATTGCCCGACGCGGGGGCGTAGCCTTCCGCGATCTTCTTGGCGGCATCGTTGTAGGCGGGGGTGGCCCAGGGCATGTCCCAGAACTTGATGACACCGGAGGCGTCGCCGCCCTGGGAAGCCGAGCCGCCGCCGCACGCTGCCAGGAGCGGAACCGACGCGGCTGCGGCGGTCAGGCCGAGGAAGCCTCGGCGGGAGAGTGCGGAAGATGCTGCGGAGGATTTGTTGAACATGTTTTTCCTTTCGGGAGCCGGTCCGTTGAGCTGGCCGGCCCTTCTCGTCACTGAGTGTTGAAGGAGCTACTGCATTTAGGAGGAGGTGCTGGTACTGCGGTCAGGCGGTGAGCCGGCGGACTGTGGAGGTCAGGGCGGCGAACTGCTCAAGATCGCTGCCCGGCGCGCCGGACAGCAGCTGGTCGCGGAGCCGCGTCCAGCTGTGCCGGTGGCTGGATTCGTAAAGTGAGGGAAGGGTCGTGGCGCCTTCTGCGGTGACGATGCGTACTTCCGCGGGCCAGGCAGCGGATGGATCGGGAAGTACGACGTCGGCACGCCCGGAGGCGGTCAGGATGGACACTTTTGCGGTGGCCGGCACTGCGGACGTCAGGACGCCGTGCAATACCAAGGGCGCGCCGTTGGAAAGCCTGCCTGCCACCACGTAGCCGTGCGGGGTGCGTTGCACTGGCGTCCATCCCGACGCCTCAACCCCGCAAATGAGGATCGCGGCCAGGTGCTCGGTCAACAGCGCGGCGGCATCGCTTCCAGCCGCGGCATGTGCCACGGAGTCCACCAGGACGGCGTCGGCCAGATTCTTGGCCAAGAGGGCCCGGACGTCTTTTTGCGTCTCTGCCAGCACCGGATTTCCTGCCCACTGCTGGTCAAGGACCACTGCGGCGCCGTGCTTTTTTGCGACCGCGGCCAGCGCAGCAGGATCTTCAGCCTGCGGGTTGACTACGACGACCCCTTGGCGCCGTGGCGGATAGCGGCGTCCGCACGTCCGGTCCAGCCTGCGGAGCCCGCAATGGCGACGAGGTCGGCAGCAGCATCGGCGGGCTTGAGGGAAACGGGCAGGGAAGAGACGACGGCGGCGACGGCGCCTGCCGCTTCGGCGTCTGCGTCTGCCTGGACTGACAGCTGGGCGGTCATACTGTGGCCTCCTGGCGGGTTGCTGCTTGGACGTCCACGCGGGCGGCAGCCGCCTCGGCTATAGCCAGGGCGAACTCGAGGTCGTGGAGGAGGGTCTCACCGGAAGGGGCTTGGCCGTCACCCCTGGCCAGGTCTGCCAGAGCGCGCCATTCACCTTCGTAGCCGTTGTGGCCGAACGGGCCAAGGACAGTGGTTTTCCCTGCTTGACGCAGCTGGGCCGTCGCCGAGCCGGCGTGCACGTAGGAGGGGGTGAAGTCGATCTTGAGTGCGGCGTCGTCACCGATGGCTTCGAACTCCCAGGCCGGCTCCCACGTGGCGTTCATGGCCGCCCGCAGTTCGATGGTGACGTGGCCTGCCCGGAGGGAGATCACGTAGCCGAAGGGCTTGACGATCTCGGCGTGGAGCACTTCCACGGCCGCGAAATCGGGGGTGAATCGCCGCACCAGGGGAAGGTCATGGATAGCCAGGCCCATCACTCCGCCGGTGAGCATCGCCTTGATGACCTCCGGATCGGTGCTGTCACGTGCCAGCATGGGGGTGCGCCCCACGATCTCGGTGGCGAAGTCCTCGAACCTGGGATTGGGTGGCAGGACGATGGAGGACCTGATGGTGTGCACCTGTTCCGGCAGGTCGCCCCACGCGGCCTCAGCGGCGAGCCAGCCCGGATCGAAGGTGTGCATTGCTCCGACGATGATAGGGGTCCTGGTTTCAGCAGAGACGGCCGAGAGGCTGGCGGCCTCGTCGCCGCTCATGGCAAACGGCTTCTCGCACAGCACTGCCTTTTTGCCTGCACGGCAGGCCGCGATGACCTGGGCGGCATGGAACTGGTGCGGGCTGCAGATGGCCACCACATCCACCGAAGGGTCCGCGAGCAGTTCCTCCATGCTGGTGCTGAAGGCTGCTCCTACCCTGTTCGCCACGGACCCCGCAACTGCGGGGTCAACGTCCATGATGTGCCGGACTTCGAGGATGTCCTGCAGCCGGGCAAGGGATGGCAGGTGGATGGCCTGCGTTACCGGGCCGGCGCCGAGTATTCCGACGCCGAGGACGGCGGGTGCTGCCAGGGATTTGCTCGACAAGCTCTTACCTCTTTGTAGTCGCGAATGGAGAAACCGGGCCAGTCCTGGAAACCCAAGGTGGGGTGAGCTGACTCACAACTCAAGCTAGAGGGACTTTTGTCGAACGTCAAGCAAAAGTTGCTAAGTTGATGACAATCTTTTTTTGTGTGACACGCAGAAGCTCCATGTGCTATCACTGATTCATGAGCTCAACGCCCGTTACTGACACCGTCGCCCCTGACACCGGCGGCAGTCTCTCCCGCGCCGGCGATCTCTTCCAGCTGCTTCGGGACGGCAAGGCACGCACCCGTGCGGAACTCGCGTTGAGTACGGGGCTTGCCCGTTCCACCGTGGCGTCGCGGATCGACGCCCTGATCCATTCAGGACTCGTGGGCCCGGCGGGGGAGGCGAACTCCAGTGGCGGCAGGCCGCCGTCGCGCTTTGCCTTCAACCCTGCGGCACGCGCCGTTCTGGCCGTCGACGTCGGCGCCACCCACGTGATTGTTGCCGTCACTGACCTGGGCGGCAACGTCCTGGCCGAACAGCGGCTCGCCCAGGACGTTGCCGACGGCCCCGAAGCTGTCCTGCACCGCGTGGTGGAAGAAGGCCGTTCCCTGCTCGGCAAGGCCGGCAGGAGTGCAAGCGACCTTTCGGGAGTGGGGATCGGACTCCCGGGCCCGGTGGAACATGCCACCGGACGGCCGGTCAAACCGCCCATCATGCCCGGCTGGGACGGGTTCGACGTGGTCCGCTACGTGCAGCGCTCGCTGCCGGTGCCGGTGCTGGTGGACAACGACGTGAACATTATGGCCCTGGGCGAACGGACCGCCCACTGGCCGGATGAGGACAACTTCCTGCTGATCAAGGTGGCCACCGGTATCGGCTCCGGCATTATCAGCAGCGGCCAACTTCAGCGCGGAGCCAACGGAACAGCCGGCGACCTGGGCCACGTGCGCGTTCCGCGTGGTGACGATGTGTTGTGCCGGTGCGGCAATTATGGCTGTCTGGAGGCGCTGGCATCGGGGCCGGCCGTGGCTGCGGACCTTAGCAGTCAGGGTGTCCCTGCAGCCAAGGGCAGCGACGTGCTGCGCCTGGTGGGCGAAGGCAACTTGCAAGCGATCCACGCCCTCCGCCAGGCCGGCCGGGATGTGGGCGATGTGCTGGCCACAGTGGTGAACCTGCTCAACCCGTCGGTCATTGTCATCGGCGGGAGCCTGGGCCAGGCAGGCGAGCACCTGATGGCCGGCGTCCGCGAGGTGGTCTACCGGCGGTCCTTGCCGCTGGCAACCAGCCACCTGCGGATCGCTCTGTCCATCGCCGGGGACCAGGCGGCGATTCTTGGTGCGAGCCAGATGGTCACGCAATACGTCCTGTCGCCGGCAGCCATTGAGGCCACGCTCCAGGCGGCCGGTTAGCCCTTAGCCCGTAATCACGCGGACCGGTGTTCCCTCCAGCCAGGCCTTGACGTCCTCGAACGCGCCACCATAGAACTGCCGGTAGCTCTCTGCCGTCACGTAGCCGAGGTGGGGGGAAAGGACCGTGTTGGGGGCGCTGAGCAGCGGGTGGCCCGCGGGAAGCGGTTCCTGGTCAAAAACGTCCAGGGCCGCGCCCCGGATCCAGCCCTCGTTCAGGGCCCGCACCAGGGAATCCTGGTTCACCAGCGGACCCCGCGAGGTGTTCACCAGGATGCCTTCCGGCCCCAGGAGCCGCAGTTCCTGCTCGCCCACGATGTCCTCGGAACGGGGAGACAGCCGCAGGTGGAGGGAGACGACGTCGGAATTCCTGAAAAGGTCCTCCTTGCTGACCTTCTGGACCCCGGCCGCGGCGGCGGCCTCAGCGGTGAGATTCTGGCTCCAGGCGAGCACCTCCATTCCGAACGCCTGCCCGTACGCCGCGATCCGCCGCCCGATCTTGCCCAGGCCCACGATGCCCAGGGTCTTGCCCGAAAGCTCCATCCCCACCGAGGTCTGCCACGTGCCGGCGCGCAGCGAGTTCTCCTCGGCCGGGAGGTTGCGGGCGATCGCAAGCAGCAAGGCCCAGGTCAGTTCGGGCGCGGCGGTGGGTGACCCCGGGGTGCCGCACACGGTAATGCCGAGTTCCGTTGCTGCGGCCACATCGATGGCGGCGTTGGCCATTCCGGTGGTCACCAGCAGCTTCAGCCCGGGGAGCCGTTCCAGCACGGTCCGGGGGAACGGGGTCCGCTCACGCATCGCAACGACGATCCCGTAGTTGGCGAGCGCCGCTGCCAGGGCGTCCTCGGACTGGAAGGGCTCGCGGAAGACGGACGTGGAGACGCCCGACACTTCAAGCGAGCTCCAGTCGGCGAAGCCGTGCGCCACGTCCTGGTAGTCGTCGAGGATGGCAAGCCGTTGCTGCATGTCTGTTCCTTCGTCCGAGGGTGCGGCGGTCCGAGGATGCGGCTTAATATCCCGCACGTTGGGGCTGGCTGGTGTGAGCTTCATCGTATGCCAGGGCGCCATGACGTTGGCTGGGGCGTCCGGCGCAATGCAGCGTGATAGCAATGGAAGTGATGAAATCCTATTTAGCCACCGCGGAATCCTCATGAGCGGACAGTTCCTGGCCAAAGTTCCCAAGGGCTGGATCCTGCTGGCCTGCATCGGACTGCTGGCGCTGAACCTGCGCGGACCCTTCGTTGCCGTTGCCCCGGTGGTTGACCTGATGCAGGCCGACCTCGGATTCACCCCCGTGATGTTGGGCCTGCTGACGAGCATCCCGGTGCTGTGCTTCGCGCTCGCGGCGTCGCTGGCGTCACTGACCACAAGGAAACTCGGCGCGGAGTTCGCCGTTTCCCTCACCATCCTGGGCGTCCTGGCAGGCGTGATTGTGCGCTCGGCGGGCGGCCCGGGACCGGTGGTGGTGGGCACGGTGATAATCGGCCTGGCCATCACGGTGGGCAACATCGCAGTGCCGTTGATTATCCGCCGCGACTTCTCCCCGTTGCGCCAAGGGACCGCCATGGGTGTGTACACCGCGGCTCTGAACATCGGCTCGTTCCTGACATCGATGGTCACGGCGCCCCTTGCCGAGCTGGCCGGTTGGCGCGTGGCCCTGGTGTCCGTGGGCATCCTGGCCGTGATTGCCATCATCTTCTGGACCCTCGCCGTGGGCGCCCGCACCGCATTTGTGCCCTCCCGCACCGTGGTGGCCGGCGGGCAGGAACACCCGGCCGTCAAGGGTTCCGGCTGGATTACCGCCGGGCTCACTGCAGGCTTCGCCGGGCAGGCTTTTTCCTATTACGCGGTGACAGCGTGGCTGCCAAGCTACCTCAACGACGAACTTGGCATGTCCGCCTCGGCGGCCGGCGCAGGCTCATCGCTGTTCCAGATCTTCGCCATTGTTGGCGGCCTGGGAGTGCCGTTCGCGGCCAAGTTTTTCAGTACGACGACGACAGCAGTCACCGTGGGATTGTTATGGACGGCCGTGCCGGCCGGGCTGCTGCTGGCGCCGGAGCTGTGGTGGCTGTGGTCCACCTTCGGCGGCATCGCGCAGGGCGGCGGGATCACCCTGATCTTCATTGCCATCATCAAACTGGCCAGGGACCAGGCGTCCGCGGGCCGGATGTCCGCCACCGTCCAGGGGCTCGGTTACTGCTTCGGTGCGGTGGCCCCGCCGCTGGTGGGGTTCGTGCACGACACCTCGGGTTCCTGGACCCCGGCGCTGCTGGTGATCCTGGGGTCGGTGCTGATGTTCTTCGTCTGCACAACCCTGGCCGTTCGGCTGGTGCCGAAAGGACGCTGACGCGTCCCGCCGTCGTACGTTCTCTTCCTTCCCCTTCATGATTTACCGACGCTCTCTCACTTAACGCAGCTTAACGACCGACGCTCTCTCACTATCTTGAGGATAGTGAGAGAGCGTCTCCGGTTTTCTTGCATTAAGTGCGAGAGCGTCCGCGGGTCACACGGGGTGTTCCGTCGCCGGGCCGGCGCCCCGGATCTCGGGGTGCCTGTTGCGAAGGGCGTGCCTGCCCGGCGGACGGAAATCTATTCAGTAGCCTGCTGCAGCTTAGGCCGCGGCGAGTTCCTCTTTGGTTGCCTTTTCGCGGGCTTCGGTGAGGTAGCGGGCGTAGGCGGGGAGGGTCAGGAAGGACGGGAAGTCCTGGCCGAGGGTGACTTCCTCGAAGATGTCGCGGGAGTCGTCGAAGCGGTCGCCGTCGAAGCGTTCCAGGCGTGCGAACTCTTCGTCGAGCAGTTCCTCGATCCACTGGTGGGTGATGATTTCGCCGCGGTCGGTGATGGCGGACGCGAACATCCACTGCCAGATCTGGGAGCGGGAGATTTCCGCGGTGGCGGCGTCTTCCATGAGGTTGTGGATGGCGACGGCGCCGTTCCCGCGGAGCCAGGACTCGATGTAGCGGATGCCTACCTCGATGTTGTTCCGGATGCCCTGTTCGGTGATGGTGCCTTCGGTCGCGGCCACGTTGATGAGGGCGCGGTCATCGGGGATGACGTCCTCGCGGGTACGGTCCAGCTGGTTGGGACGGTCGCCGAGGGTTGCATCGAACACTTCGCGGCAGACCGGAACCAGGTCCGGGTGGGCCACCCAGGAGCCGTCGAAGCCGTCGTTGGCCTCGCGGGTTTTGTCGGCGCGGACCTTCTCGAACGCGTTGGTGTTGGCGGCTTCGTCCTTGCGGTTGGGGACGGCAGCGGCCATGCCGCCGATGGCCATGGCGCCGCGCTTGTGGCAGGCGCGGACCAGCTGTTCGGTGTAGGCGCGCATGAACGGCTGCGTCATGGTCACCTGGGCGCGGTCCGGCAGGACGAACCGGGGGCCGCGGGTACGGAAGTTCTTGATCAGGGAGAAGATGTAGTCCCAGCGGCCGGCGTTCAGGCCTGAGGCGTGATCACGCAGTTCGTAGAGGATCTCCTCCATTTCGAACGCCGCGGTGATGGTCTCGATCAGCACGGTGGCGCGGATGGTGCCCTGCGGGATGCCCAGCAGGTCCTGGGCGAGGACGAAGATGTCATTCCACAGCCGTGCCTCGAGGTGGTTCTCGATCTTGGGCAGGTAGAAGTAGGGGCCCTTGCCCTGGGCCAGGAGGCGGCGGGCGTTGTGGAAGAAGAACAGGCCGAAGTCCACGATGCCGCCCGCCACGGGGGCGCCGTCGATGATCATGTGCTTCTCGGGCAGGTGCCAGCCGCGGGGGCGCACCACGATGGTGGGCAGTTCCCCGGCGGGGCGGAGCTTGTATTCCTTGCCCTCGGGAGTGGTGAAGTCGATCCGGCGTTCCAGCGCGTCGGTGAGGTTCAGCTGGCCCTTGATGACGTTCCGCCAGGTGGGGGTGGAGGAGTCTTCCATGTCAGCGAGCCAGACCTTCGCGCCGGAGTTCAGCGCGTTGATGGTCATTTTCTTATCCACCGGTCCGGTGATTTCCACGCGGCGGTCCTCCAGGCCCGGGGCCGGGGGAGCGACGCGCCACGACGGGTCGTTGCGGATGTCCTCGGTTTCGCGGAGGAACTTCGGATCCTGGCCGGCAGCGATCTCGGCCCGGCGGGTCCGGCGTGCCTGCAGCAGTTCCTGCCGGCGCTCAGCCGTGGCCCGGTGCAGCTTGGCGACAAACTCCAGTGCATCCGGAGTAAGGACCTCGTCCTGCCGGCAAATGGGCTGCGCGGCCAAAGTGATCCCGTTGATGGTGAAGCTGTCAGTGAAGGTGTTCATTTCAATCTCCTTAAAGACGAAAAGGGGAGTTCGACGTCGGGTAGCGGCACAGCGGTGAGCGAGGCACAAGGCCGAAGGAGCCGGTAACGCGGCAGCGTGCGTAAAAGGGGCCCTGTGGCCGGCTTCGTCCTCGCTCAGCGAGGTAAGAAGCCGGCCATGGGGAATAGCACGCCGAGCGATGCCGGTCCGAAGGCCGGCGGTGACAACCGCCGTCGAACGGTAAGTGTTAGTGGAACTGGCCTTCTTCGGTGGATCCCACCAGTGCCAGGGTTGATGCGTTCGGGTTGAGCGCAGTTGCAATGTCGTCGAAGTAGCCGGTGCCGACTTCGCGCTGGTGCTTGGTCGCGGTGTAGCCGCGGGACTCGGAGGCGAATTCCTTTTCCTGGAGCTCGACGTAGGCGCTCATGCCTTCACGGGCGTAACCGTGGGCGAGATCGAACATCGAGTAGTTCAGGGCGTGGAAGCCGGCCAGGGTGATGAACTGGAACGTGAAGCCCATGGCGCCGAGTTCACGCTGGAACTTGGCGATGGTGGCGTCGTCCAGGTGCTTGCGCCAGTTGAACGACGGCGAGCAGTTGTAGGAGAGCATCTGGTCCGGGAAGTCAGCCTTGACGGCCTCGGCGAACTTGCGGGCCAGCTCAAGGTCCGGGGTGCCCGTCTCCATCCAGATGAGGTCAGAGTACGGGGCGTAGGCCTTGGCGCGGGCGATGCAGGGTTCGATGCCGTTGCGGACCTTGTAGAAGCCTTCCGGGGTGCGTTCGCCGGTGACGAATTCCTTGTCGCGGGGATCGACGTCGGAGGTGATCAGGGTGGCTGCCTCGGCGTCGGTGCGGGCTATGACCACCGAGGGGGTGCCGGCGACGTCGGCGGCCAGGCGGGCCGCGTTCAGCGTGCGGACGTGCTGCTGGGTGGGGATGAGCACCTTGCCGCCGAGGTGGCCGCACTTCTTCTCCGAGGCGAGCTGGTCTTCCCAGTGCACACCTGACGCGCCGGCCTGGATCATGGATTTCATGAGCTCGTAGGCGTTCAGCGGGCCGCCGAAGCCGGCCTCGGCGTCGGCAATGATCGGGACCATCCAGTCCTCAACGGTCTGGATGCCTTCGGAGAATTCGATCTGGTCTGCGCGGAGGAGGGCGTTGTTGATGCGGCGCACTACGGTCGGGACCGAGTTGGCCGGGTACAGCGACTGGTCCGGGTAGGTGTGGCCGGAGTTGTTGGCGTCGGCGGCAACCTGCCAGCCGGAGAGGTAGATGGCGCGGAGGCCGGCCTTGACCTGCTGCACGGCCTGGTTTCCGGTCAGGGCGCCCAGGGCGTTGGTGTACCCGCCGGTCTTGTGCTCTTCGGTGAGCTGCTTCCACAGCTTCTCGGATCCACGGCGGGCCAGCGTGTGCTCTTCGGAGACCCGGCCGCGGAGCTTGACGACGTCCGAGGCCTTGTAGTCACGGGTCACACCTTCCCAGCGGGGGTTGGCGGCCCACTCGAGCTCCAGGGCGGCGGCCTGCTCTTCGGGCGTCTGCTGGGTGGGCTCAAATGCTGCAGTCATCGTTGTCTCCTTGATTGAGCTCCGGGTGGTAATCCGCCGGCCGGAGCTACTTCGTTGCAGTTCCGGCCGGCATGCCCGGTGCGGTGTTTCTTTCCGTGATTACTACTTTTCAGCACTTCACAACACTTCTCTAGGGGAAAACAATGGAAAGAAATGCATTTCTTCGCGTATGCTCAAGAAATGACGCCTGGAAGCTGGAACCGCGAAGTCGTACTGCCACCGTCGTCCGCCGCCTCCCTGGAGCTGGACGTCATCAGCCTGGGCCGCCGGGTGCGGCATCTGCGCAAGCAGGCCGGGCTCACTCTCGATGACCTGAGCGCCGCCGTCGGGACCGCCCCCAGCCAGTTGAGCCTGATCGAAAACGGCAAACGGGAGCCCAAGCTTTCCCTGCTGCAGGGGCTGGCCGCCGCGCTCAACGTGAGCATCGACCAGTTGCTTGGCTCCGAACCGCCGAGCCGCCGGGCCGCCCTGGAAATTGAGCTGGAACGCTACCAGCGGGGCCCCTGTACGAGTCCCTCAACCTGCCCAAAATCCGCATCAGCTCACGGCTCCCGGTCGATGTGCTGGAGGCGCAGGTGGGTCTGCTGCACGAGCTCGAACGCAAGCTTAACGAGCAGGTGGCGACGCCGGAGGAGGCCCGCCGCGCGAACGGTGAGCTGCGTGCCATGATGCGCGAGCGCGGCAACTACTTCCCGGAGTATGAGGCCGAGGCGCAGAAGGTCCTGGGGCTGGTGGGTTACACGGCCGGGCCGCTGAGCCAGCACGTCATCGCCGACATCGCCGAGAAGCTCGGATTCACCCTCCATCACGTGAGCGACCTGCCGCATTCCACCCGTTCAGTGACGGATTTGAAGAATCACAGAATTTACCTGACGCAGAGCCAGCGGCAGGACCACGACCCCCGCTCTGTGCTGTTGCAGGCGCTGGGGCACTACGTCCTGGGGCACGAGACGCCGAAAAACTACGGCGACTTCCTCGGCCAGCGGGTGGCCACCAACTACTTCGCGGCCGCGCTCCTGCTGCCCGAGCAGGCCACTGTGGACTTCCTGCAGAAGGCCAAGGCTGCCAAGGAAATCGCTGTTGAGGACATCCGGGACGCCTTTGCCGTGTCCTACGAGACCGCCGCGCACCGCTTCACCAACCTCGCCACGAAGCATCTGGGCATCACCACCCACTTCCAGAAGACCCACAAGAGCGGCATCATCTACAAGGCCTACGAGAACGACGGCGTGACCTTCCCGATGGACCACACCGGCGCCATTGAAGGCCAGCCGTCGTGCAAGGCGTGGACGTCGCGGGCGGTGTTCGATGTGCCGGACAAGTTCAGCGCGTACAGCCAGTACACCGACACTCCGTCCGGCACGTACTGGTGCACGGCCCGGACAGAGCGCTCGGCCAACGGCGAGTTTTCGCTGTCGATCGGGGTGCCGTACCAGCATGTGAAGTGGTTCCGCGGCCGGGAAACCACGGCCCGCGAAAAGTCCACGTGCCCGGACCCGAACTGCTGCAAGCGGCCCCCGGCAGCACTGGCCTCCGAGTGGGCGGGGAACGCCTGGCCGGCGGCTCGCGCCAACACGCACCTGCTGGCCGCGATGCCGCCCGGCGCGTTCCCCGGCGTGGACGAGACCGAGGTGTACAGCTTCCTGCAGGCGCACTCGGGGAGCTGACCCCCGGACGCTCTCTCACTTAGTGCTGGTTTTTCCCAGGACGCTCTCTCACTTTCTTGGGGAGAGTGAGAGAGGGCCGGGGAATTTGCTGCAGCAAGTGATAGAGCGTTTCCTTACCCGTGGAGCTCCCGGTACGCTGCAGCAGCGCCGGGGTGCAGGGGCAAACCCGCGGTGTTGATCAGGGATTCCGGGCTCAGGAACTGGACCCCCAGGCTGGAGCGAGGGATGAGTTCCTCGGCGTGTCCCACGAGCAATTCGACGGTCCGCTTGACGGTCTGGTCATCAAGATCGCTCCGGCACAGCAGCACGTTCGCCACGCCCACGGTCCACACGGCCGGAATGCCCGCGTAGGCGCCTGCCGGGATCAGCACCCGGTCGTAGAAAACGCCGTATTTGGCCCGAAGTGCCGGCAGCAGCGGGGACAGATCAAGGAAACCCAGCCCGACGTCGTCGTTCGCGGCAGCAATGGCCGCGGTCGGCACGCCACCTGACCAGAACAACGCGTCCGCTGTTCCGTCCCGCAGGGCCGCGATGCCCTCGTTGAGGCCGAGGCTCAGCACTGTGACGCCGCCCGCCGCTCCGGCTGTGGTGCTGAGCCCGGCAGCCTCGATCAGCCGCGGAGTGGTCAGCGACGTCCCCGAGCCGGGCTTGCCAACAGCCACGGTCCGGCCGGCAAGCGCGCCGATGTCCCGGATCCCGCTGTTTTGCCGGATGACGCAGTGGACGTAGTTCTCGTACACCTTTCCAACGGCGGAAAGTCCGACGGCGGGCGGGTCACCCACCGCTGTGCGTTGGGCCGCCGAATCCGCCAGCGCGACGGCGAACGTGGCTTTGCCCGTCAGCAGATGTTCGAGGTTGTCCAGGCTGCCGCCCGTAGTCAGCGCCGTCGCCTGGCCGGCAACACCATGACGCTGGAGGGACGCCGCCAGCAGTTCGGCGAACTCGAGGTAGAAGCCGCCGGGTTCGCCGCCGGCCACGGTTACGGTGCCCGGGCGGTCCGTGGGCGTGCACGCACTCAGGCCCGGCAGGAGCAGCCCGGACATCCCGGCGGCCAGGCCGGCCTTCAGGACGGTCCGCCGCGGGGGAAGCGGGTATGTCGCGGGAAGGGCCCGCGCCCCACTCAGACGTGCTCCGGTCAGGTCAGCCACGCGGGGCCACCTGCTCCGGTCCGGCAAAAGGTCCAGGCGCGTCCGCTGCACGCGGAAACTCCAGGCGTGCGATCAGGCCATGCGGCGAGGCGTCCGCAAGCACCAGCCGGCCGCCGTTGGCCCCGGCGAGCTTGTCCACTATGGTCATGCCCAGCCCGGTGCCGCGGATGGTCCGGTGCGCCGGGGACCGCCAGAAGCGGGTTGTGGCCGCCGTCCGTTCATCGGCGGAAAGGCCGGGGCCGTCGTCGGACACTTCGATGGTCACTGCGCCCTGGCGCTCGCGGGCAGCAACCGAGATATGGGCGCCGGGAGCGTATTTGATGGCGTTGTTCAGAAGTTCGCCGACCATCTGGGCCAGTTCTGCGGAGTTGCAGGCGATGTTAACGGCGGTGTCCGGCGGATCTGTCAGTACGATCGATGCTCCGCTGTGCTTGGCGGCGGGGCCCGCCCGTTCGGTTTCTTCCTGCAGAACCGGGTAGGGATCAAGAGGGGCCTGTGCCGCGGGCGACGCGGTTCCCAGCGGGCTCCGGGCGGAGTCCTCAGAGGCCCTGTGCTCGGCGGCCGCCAGCCGAAGCACCCCGTCCAGGATCTCCTCCACGCGTTCGAGTTCGGCCAGCGCCCCTGCCGCGGCGTCGTGCTCCCGGGCGGTCTTCAGTTCCAGTTGCAGCAGATCGATCCTGAGCCGCAGGGCGCCCACGGGATTGCGCAGTTCGTGCGAGGTGTCCGCGATCAGTTGCCGTTGGGAATCGAGGCTGTGGCTGACGGTCTGCGCCATGGTGGTGAATGAACGGCTCAGTTGCCGAAGTTCCGGCGGCCCGGCCTCGGGAAGCTGACCGGTCCGGCCTGTTGCCTCCAGTTCGGTGACAGCCGCGTTCAGGCGGTGCACGGGCCGGAGGACCCACCCGGTCACGCGGGCCGCGCCCAGCAGGAGCACCGCAGCCAGGACCGCCGCCGCCAATGCCACGATGAGCCACCGCTCCCGCAGTTTCTGCCGGGCCGCGTCCAGGTTGACCTCGAGGACGGCTTCGCCCAGGACCTGGCTCGCGCTGCCGAAGGAGCGGGAGATCACCTCGGAGGATGGCCCGAACGGCTGCAGCGGTGTGAGCGTGGTGTCGCTGAGGTTCAGGTTCGCCCTGGCCACCGCGTCCCGGACGTCCGGCCGGTCCTCGCTTAGGCCGCCGGAGCGCAGGGTGCCCTGCTGGAGGCGGATCAGGACTCCCTCTCCGTAGAGTTCGCTATACCTGTCCATCTCCGCCTGCAATTGTGCGGTCTCGCCGGCGGAAGCTGCGTCGAATGCCACTTGCGCCAGGCGGTTGAGCGACGCGGCACGGTTGATCTGGAGTTCCTGGGTCAGCTCCCGGCCGGCCGAGGTCAGGATGGCGTTGGAGGCGATGATGACGATAAGTACCGCCAGGACACTCAGGATGCCCAGGACGCGCAGTTTCACGCCGGGTCCGCCTCGACCCGGTAGCCGACACCGCGGACGTTGATGATGAAGCCAGGCAACCGGAGCTTCGCCCGCAGCCCCGTCAGGTGCACATCCAGGGACCGGGAAGAGGCCACAAAAGCGTCGCCCCACAGCGCGTCCAGGATCTGTTCGCGGGTGACTACGGAACCGGCGTGGCTGGCCAACAGTGCCAGCAGGTCGAACTCCGTGGCGGTCAGCGGCAGGACCTCGGAACGGAGGGCTGCCACGCGCCGCTCAAGGTCGATCTCAAGATCCCCCAGCACCACGCTCTGCTGCCGCGTACCGCCATGACGCCCGGCACGCCGGGTGACGGCTTCGATGCGGGCAAGAAGTTCCACAAGCTTCACAGGCTTAACGAGGTAGTCGTCCGCTCCGGACCGCAGGCCGAGCACCACGCTGCGTTCGTCGTCGCGCGCGGTGAGAATCAGGATGGGCACCGGCGTGACCTGGCGCAGTTTCCGCAGGACGTCCAGTCCGTCCATATCGGGAAGGCCCAGGTCCAGCAGGATTACTTCGAACTTCCGGTGGACCAGCAGGGCGTCGGCTCCCCGGGCAACCCGGGTGGGGTTATGCCCCGCGGTCGCGACGGCGGCGGCGAGGGCGGACGCCATGGCGTCGTCGTCCTCGACGATGAGCAACTCCATGGCCTGGTTCCCTTATTCGCTGAGCGGGCAACGTCAATCTGCCCGCTTTGGAGATTACCCCTTCTCCCGGCGAAACCTAAGGAAGTGTTAGGAAATGCCCTTTGACGTTGGATGTGCCGTGGCTCACGCATAACTTGGGATGAGGCCCTCGGCGTTTGAGGGGGACCGTCAACGTCGAGGAGGAACCATGTGCAATGTAGCGATGGACAGCACGAAAGTAAGCCAGAAGGCGCCGAAGCCCAGGAAGGTTCAGCGATGAGCACCCAGCAGGCCGAAGTCCAGAGCGAAGCAGCACAGACCCGCCGGGCCGTGAGCAACATCCTAAAAGGTTCAGCAGGCAACCTCGTGGAGTGGTACGACCTCTACGTCTACACCGTCTTCGCCGCCTACTTCCAGTCGCACTTCTTCAATTCCCAAGACGACCTGCAGGCCGGGCTCGAGGCGATGGCCGTCTTCTCGACGTCGTTCCTGATGCGCCCGGTGGGCGCCTGGTTCTTCGGCCGCTATGCCGACCGCAAGGGCCGCAAGGCGGCCCTGACGCTCAGCGTGACGATCATGTCCGCCGGTTCCTTCGCCATCGCCATCCTGCCGACGACCCAGCAGATAGGCGTCTGGGCGCTGATTCTGCTGATCCTTGTGCGGCTGGTCCAGGGCTTCTCCGTGGGCGGCGAATACGGCACCAGCGCCACCTACATGTCCGAAGCCGCCACGTCCAAACGCAGGGGCTTCTTCTCAAGCTTCCAGTACGTCACGCTGATCGGCGGCCAGATGCTGGCCCTGCTGGTGCTCGTCATCCTGCAGAACTTCATGCCCAAGAGCGATCTGACCGAGTGGGGCTGGCGTATTCCGTTCGCCATCGGCGGTGTGGCTGCCCTGGTGGTCCTGTGGCTGCGGCGCTCGATGGAGGAAACCGTCTCCGCGGAGCAGGTCGCGGCCGCCAAGGCGCCCGTCGCGGCCGGCGAAGCCCGGCCGGGCACCATGAAGCTGCTGTTCACCCAGCACTGGAAGCCGCTGCTGATCTGCATCGGCGTCACCCTCGGCGGCACCGTGGCGTTCTACACGTACACCAACTTCATTCTGAAGTTCATGAACGATACCTCCGGGATCGCCAAGACCGACACCTCCGTGATCAACTTCTGGGCGCTGTTCATCTTCATGCTGCTCCAGCCGGTCTACGGGATCATCTCGGACAAGGTCGGGCGCCGGCCGCTGCTGCTCTGGTTCGGCATCACGGGTGTGTTGTTCACCTGGCCGCTGCTATCCACCCTGTCCAACACCAAGGACCCGTTCACGGCATTCCTGCTGATGCTGGGCGGCCTGCTGATCGTCGGCGGCTACACCTCCATCAACGCCCTGGTGAAGGCCGAGCTGTTCCCGGCCTCCATCCGCGCCCTCGGCGTCGGTTTGGGCTACGCGATCGCCAACTCGCTCTTCGGCGGCACGGTCCCGCTGCTCGGCGCCGCGTTCCAGAAGGCCGAGCGCGTGGACCTGTTCTTCACCTATGTCACCGTGGCCATTGCCATCTCACTGCTGGTCTACATCTTCGCCCTGAAGAACAAGAAGGCCACCCACCTGGACCGCGAACAAGGCGATGCCTGGAACCGGCCTGCCAAGGACGACGACAAGGACAAAGACCCCATCAACGTCTAGCGTTTAGGTTCCGGGGCAGAGGCTCCGGTGAGCGTACGACGGCGGGTGGCCGCCCGCCGTCGTCCGCTCACCGCCGTCACCGCTTACGCACCAGAACGCTCTCTCACTTCCTGCAGGTTATGGAAAGTGAGAGAGCGTCCCGGGTTTATCATGATGCGCCTTCAGGCGGCGGGACTATATTGGCCGTGACAGCTCATCAACCTGATCGCGGGAGTGTGCACTCATGGCCAAGGAACTCGCCACCCAGCTCATCGAACAGCTCCAGGCTGCGGGTGTGCAGCGGATATACGGGATTGTGGGCGACAGCCTCAACCCGATCGTCGATGCCGTGCGGCAAACGGGAGGCGCCAAGGAGGGCGGGATCGACTGGATCCACGTCCGGCACGAAGAGGCAGCCGCCTTCGCCGCCGCGGCCGAAGCCCAGCTGACGGGCAAGCTCGCAGTTTGCGCGGGTTCCTGCGGTCCGGGCAATCTCCACCTGATCAACGGCCTGTACGATGCGAACCGCTCGGGGGCGCCCGTGCTGGCCATCGCCTCCCACATCCCCAGCAAGCAGATCGGAAGCAGCTTCTTCCAGGAAACCCACCCCGACCGGCTCTTCAACGAGTGTTCGGTCTACTCGGAACTTGTCAGCACGGCCGAGCAGGCACCGCGTGTAGTGCACAGCGCCATCCAGCACGCGATCGGTCTCAGGGGAGTCGCCGTCGTTACCCTTCCCGGCGACATCGCCGGGCTTGAAGCGACAGCCGAAGCACCGCTGCCTGCCACCTTCCGGCCGGCGAGCCTGAGCCCGGATCCGGCCAGCGTCCGGGAGTTGGCCGATGCGATCAACGACGCCGGGAAGGTCGCGATCTTCGCCGGGGCCGGCGTAGCGGGCGCCCATGACGAACTGATCTCCCTGGCGGAACTGATCAACGCGCCCATCGGCCATTCGCTGCGCGGCAAGGACTTTGTCCAGTACAACAACCCCTACGACATCGGGATGACAGGCCTGCTGGGCTACGGCGCTGCCGCGGAGGGGATCGAGGACGCTGACCTGCTGATCCTGTTGGGCACAGACTTTCCCTATGACCAGTTCCTGCCGGAAACCCGTACCGCCCAGGTGGACCGTGCAGCGCACAGGCTGGGACGGCGGACCGACGTCGACATCGCAGTCCACGGCGACGTGCTGCCCACCCTCGCCGCACTGATGCCGCTGCTGAAGCCGAAAAAGAGCCGCCGCTTCCTCGACAGGATGCTCAAGAAGCATGACCGGCTGATGAACAAGGCCGTGGGGGCCTACACGCGCAAAGTGGAGAAGAAACAGCCGATCCACCCGGAGTACGCGGCCTCCCTGCTGGACCAGGTGGCCGCGGAGGATGCCATCTTCACGGCGGACACCGGCATGTGCAACGTCTGGACGGCCCGGTACATCAACCCCCTCGGCACCCGGCGGCTGATCGGTTCCTATCTGCACGGTTCCATGGCCAATGCCCTGCCCCACGCCATCGGCGCCCAGCTGGCATTCCCCGGCCGGCAGGTGGTGTCAGTATCGGGCGACGGCGGCCTCTCGATGCTGCTCGGGGAGCTCATCACGGTGGCCGCCCACAAACTGCCGGTCAACGTGGTGGTCTTCAACAATTCCACTCTGGGCATGGTCAAGCTGGAAATGCTGGTGGACGGGCTTCCCGACTTTGGTGTAGACGTGCCCGACGCCGACTACGCCGCCGTCGCCCGGGCCTTGGGTTTCCATGCCGTGCGGGTCACGGATCCTGCGCGGATCGAGGGGGCTTACCGAGCAGCCTTCGCCCATCCCGGTCCGTCGTTGGTGGAGCTGATTACGGATCCGCAGGCACTCTCGATTCCGCCGAAGATTTCCGGATCCCAGGTGCTTGGTTTCGCGACTGCCATGTCCAAGGTGGTGCTGAACCGCGGTGCCGGTGAGGCTGTCAGCATGGCACGGAGCAACCTGCGCAACATCCCCCGGCGCTAGGTTCCCAGGACTGTGGACGTCCAGCCCGCCGTCGTCCGCTTCCGAGACCGAAAAGACGGCAAACCGTGACCCTACGGCCATCGTCCTGTGGCACGCAGGCTGGTTGACTGATGGGAGACGGGCGGATTCCCGCCAAGCGCCGGCAAGGCAGGTCCATGGGGAGAAATGAAGACATTCCGCGCTGCCAGGATCGCGACGGCGGGTGCCCTCGTGGCGCTCACCGCATGTTCGGCGTCGTCTCCGGAGCTCCTGAAGGCCGACGGCGTGGAACGGGTTTCGGTGGACCGGGCGGCGTATGCCGCTGAACTGCGTTCCTTCCGGGCTTCCGCCCTGGGCCTCGGCGAGGCCCTGCTGGCCGACGGGGGCGACGGCTCCAACGGGAACGTGGTGTCTTCGCCCGGAAGCCTTCTGATTGCGCTCGCGATGCTTCGCGCCGGTGCGTCGGGCGAGACTGCGGCGGAGATGGACAGCGTCCTGCAACTTCCCATGGAGAACCGCGATGAGGCCATGAACGCGGTCCTCAGCTCGCTGGAGAAGTTCGACGGCGACCCCGGCGCAGTGGATGAGGACAACCCGCCGCGGAAACCGGTCATGCACGCCGCCAACGGGCTGTTCGTGGACAAGGACGTGCCAACCGGCGAGTCCTTCCTGGACACTCTGGCCCGGCACTACGGAACCGGTGTGTACCCGGTGGACTTCAGCGATGAGGGTGCAACGAAGCCCGCCATCGATGCCTGGGTCAACAGGAACACGGGCGGCCGGATCAAGGAAGCGCCCGCCAAGTACGACCCCAGGAACACCTTCAGCCTGCTCAATTCCCTGTACTTTGCCTCCGCCTGGAGCGCGCCATTTGACCCGAATGACACCTCGGACCTGCCCTTCACAACGGCTGCCGGCGAGGAAATCGACGCGCCTGCGATGCACAACGAGTTGGAGATGAAGTATGCGGAGGGTGCTGGTTGGCGGGGCGTGGACCTTCCCTATGCCGACGGTTTCGTTATGCGGTTGGTCCTGCCGGAAGCCGGAGCCGACGCCGGGTCCCGCCCCGCCTCAGCGGATTTCGGTGCGGATAAGCTCACGGAAATCGCCGACACCTTCGACACTGCAGCGCTGGAGACAGTGCAGATCCAGTTGCCCCGCTGGGACCATAAGTGCAGTTTTGACCTGCGGAAGGTGTTTGAGTCACGGGGACTCCAGAAGACGCTCGACACCACGGAGGACTTCAACAACATCCAGCCCCAGATGATGATCACCCAGGCCGCGCAGGCTGCCAACATCACGGTCGCCGAAAAGGGCACCATTGCCGCCGCTGTCACCCAGATCAACGGTGCCGTCTCCAGCGCTCCGCAGCAGCCCGAGCGGACCATCGCCTTCGACCGGCCGTTCCACTACCAGATCGTGCATGTGGAAACCGGCCTGCCGCTGTTTATGGGGAAGGTCGCCGACCCGCGCTCCTGACTGGACGCTCTCTCAAATCCTGCAGCAAAAACCGGGACGCTCTCTCACTTTCCACAAGAAAGTGAGAGAGTGTCCCGGGATTTCTTGCACTAAGTGAGAGAGCGTTGCAGCTGCGCAGCCGTTGACTAGCGCGGGCCACCCTGCCAGAGGGCGTCGAACGGGGCGCCCGACGCCACCCGGTTGCGGATTCCGGCCGTGACAAAGACCTTGGCGGACCGGGCAGCCTCCAGCGGTGTGGCGCCCTTGGCCAGTTCAGCCGTCACGGCCGCGGCCAACGAGCAGCCGGCACCGGACACGGCCACCTCGCCCACCTTCGGAGCGCTGAGGACCTCCAGGATCTCGCCGTCGTAGTAAACGTCGACGGCGTCCGGGCCCTCCAGCCGCACCCCGCCCTTGGCGAGAACTGCAGCGCCGCTGAGCTCGTGGATGCGGACTGCTGCGGCTTTCAGGGATTCGATGTCGGTGATCGCCAGGCCGGACAGCGATTCGGCTTCGAAGTGGTTGGGCGTGACGAACGTGGCCAGCGGCAGGATCTGCGCCTTCAGGGCCTGGTCCGTGTCCAGCGCGTGGCCCGGCTCCTGGCCCTTGCAGATCAGCACCGGATCCAGCACGACGTTCCGGAACCGGCCCGTTTCCAGTGCTGCCGCAACCGTGCTGATGGTGGCCGGGCTGCCCAGCATGCCGATCTTTACGGTGTCCAGGACAGGCCGGCCCGGCGCCAACGACTCGCCCGACGCCCCGCCAGCGGTGGCGCCCGACGCCGGACCGTAGGCCGCCGTCGTGGCTTCCAATTGGTCCGCAATGACCTGCTGGTCCACCGGCACAAAGCGGTGGTTCCAGTTGTCGCTCGGATCGAAGGACACGATGCAGGTCAGGTTGGCGATGCCAAATACGCCCAGTTCCTGGAACGTTTTCAGGTCGGCCTGGGCTCCGGCGCCACCCGTTGCTTCGGACCCCGCGATGGTCAGGACGACGGCGGGAGCGGACACGGGGGACTGGACGGCAGCTGAAGCAAAAGTCATGGCACTATCCTGCCATCCGGCGTCGGGCCAACATGCTCGGTGAGTTCACTATCGTCATGTGTGTCCACGAGGCCCACAACAGCCAGCCTTCCCACGGCGGCGCAGAATCCGGTCCACAAAACGAGTCCCCACATGCTGTGCCAGTGGGTTCCCGTAAGGAAAAGGAGGGTGAGAAAGCCCGTGACCAGTCCCACCCCGCCGGTGGCCACAATATGAAGCCACTGGTCTCGGACGGGCCGCATCAGCATTCCGGTGGCCAGGGCAAGGGGCATACCGAGGAGCAGGGCTGCAAGGATTCCGAAAACGTAGCCCGTCGCGCCGTGCGGAAAGCCGAACAAAAGCACGGTGATGGTGGCGCCCAGCAGGAACGCTCCGGAGCCGAACGTCACCCGGTACGGCCGGCTCATGCCGTCCCTTTGGCGATGGTGAGCAGCGCGCGGCCCAGCTCAGGCTCCCGGAAGATGAACCCCGCGTCAAGCAGTTTCTGCGGCTACCCACCGGCTTTTCAGCACGAGCTCGGTCTCGGTGCGGATCAGCACGGCCCCCAGCCGCAGCAGCCACGCCGGAGTGGGGATACCCAGCCTGGCGCCGTAGGCCCGGCGGACCAGCCGCATCAGATCGCGGTTATCCACGACATCCGGGGAAGCCACGTTCACGGGGCCCGAAATGTCCGTTCGCGCGTGGAGGAAGCGCACGGTGCGGTAGAGGTCCTCGACGTGGATCCAGCTGAACTTCTGGCTGCCGGCGCCCATGTGACCGCCCAGGCCAAGCCGGGCCAAGGCCACGAAAGGCCGCAGCGCACCGCCGCCCGGGCCCAGGACGATGGCCATCCGCAGCGCAATCTTCCGCGTCCCGGGTGTGGCGGCAGCGTCCAGGGCTGCTTCCCATGCTCGGGCCACGTCCACGGAAAAGCCTGTTCCCGGTTCGCCGTCGGATTCCGTCTGCGGCCGGTCGTCCGCGTGCCGGTAGATAGTGCCGGTGCTGGCGTTGAGCCAGGTCGACGGCGGTGCCTTGCAGAGTGCGAGGGCGCGGCCGAGTGCCGCGGTAGTGGAGACTCGGGAATCGAGGATTGCCGCCTTGTTCCGCGCGTTGTAGCGGCAGTTGACCGACCGTCCGGCGAGGTTCACCAGCAGGTCGGCGCCGTCCAGCACCCGGGCGATGGCGCCGTCGTCGTTCCAGTTGGCCGCTTCGGCCGTACCCTCGGTGGCCCGGCGGCCGATGGTGCGCACCGTCCAGCCGTCCTGTTCGAAGCGGTCCCGGAGATAGCTGCCGATGAAGCCCGAAGCCCCGGCGAGCACCACGGTCTGTGTCCTGTTCATTTCTTCCCCCAATGTTGTGTTCGGTGGCGCGTCAGCCGCGGATGCTGCGGCTCAGGCTAAGGACGTCATCCAGCACCTTGTTGACGCCCGGAATCCGTGCCAGCGACAGGCCCCGGCTGATCAGAGGGACAACTCCGTCCACCAGTTTCCGGGTCCGGCCCTGGCCTTCCGACGTGTCGTACACCCAGAACAGCGCGATCCCCATGTAGCCCAGCCAGAGCAGTTCCGGCAGGTCCGCACGGAGCTTCTTCGGGGCCGGCGGGCTGGCTCCTTCCACCGCTGCCCGGAAGATGCCGAGCGAGGCCTCCCGGGCCGCCGTCGACTCGCCCGCGAAGGGGTTGACGGGCGACGTCGGCCGGATGGCAGTGGCCGCGAAGTCGGCGCCGAAGCGGTGGTATGGCGCCATGACATCCAGGCCGGCGTGCAGCGTGGCCTTCAGGCGACTGCCCAGATCGGTGAGGCCTTCGAGTGCCTCGTCAGCTTTGGCTGCATGCTCAGCCTGGACCTGGACATACAGCTCCTGCACCAGGTCATCTTTGGAGGCGAAATAGTAGTAGGCGTTGCCCACGGAGATGCCGGCCTCGGCTGCGATGGCCCGCATGGTGGTCTTCTCGAACCCGATCTCGCGGAACATGCGCAGCGCGACGTCCGCTACGAGTTGCCTGGTCTGCTCGCTCTTGGCGGTCACGGTTCCCCTTTTTTGAACATGTTCAAAATTGAGTATGCCATGCGACTGAACATGTTCAAAACATGGCTGCGAACGCCGTTGGGAGAGCTGCGCACGTTCGGTGGGAGAATGTCGTGACAGTGCTAATACAGCCGGCGCCCCGGGGCAACTTTCGTTGTGGAACGGTGCGCCGAGCGAACCACTACGAATGGAATCTCCCATGCCTTCCCCCTCGGGCCCTGACGCCCTGCCCATCGCCGGGTCCGCCCCGACGGCACCCAAATTTGCATCGATCGGCTCGCCGTACTTCGGCATCATGCTGGCCTTTATGGCCGTGGTGCTGATCCTGTCGAACATCGGCGCATCCAAGGGCGTGGCGATCGGCCCGATCATCACCGACGGCGGCTTCTTCCTCTTCCCGCTTGCCTACATCCTGGGCGACGTCATCAGCGAGGTCTACGGCTTCAAGGTGGCTCGCAAAGCCATCTTCACCACTTTCGCACTGTCCGTGTTCGCCTCAATTTGCTACTGGGTGATCATCGCCCTGCCCGGCTTTGATGACGACTTCGGCACGTCCAAGCAGGTGGCCCTTGAGGGGGCTTTGGGTCCGGTGCCGCAGATTGTGCTCGCCTCGCTGTTGGCATTCCTGGCCGGCCAGACTATCAACTCGTGGATCCTGGTGAAGATGAAAGCACGCTCCGGGGAGAAATCCCTCTGGGCGCGGCTGATGGGCTCTACCGGTGCGGGTGAGTTCGTGGACACCCTGATTTTCTGCAGCATCGCCGCCTCCGTCATCGGCATCACCGACTTCGGCACGTTCGTGAACTACGTGGTGGTGGGCTTTGTCTACAAGACCCTGGTTGAGTTCCTGTTCGTCCCGGTGACGTCCCTGGTGATCGGGTGGATCAAGAAGCGCGAACCAAGCTACGGCGCAGGGTCAGCCCCCGCCTAGCCTCAGCCCCTGAGCGTCCCGTCAAGGAGGGCGCGGAGCTCGGCGTAGTGGCGCTCCGTGGCCTCCGGATGGAACATCGAGGTGTCCGCCATCGAATAGCCGTGCGGCGCCCCGGCATAGATCTCGTTGGAAGCCTCGAGCCCGGCATCGTCGAGTGCCGCGCCCAGGCGCGCAACGGCGTCGGGATCCATGCTCTTGTCGTGGTCGGCGTGGCCGAAGACGAACCGCGCCCTGGCCTTGTCGAGTCCATGGTGCGGGCTGTCCGGGGCGTCGCTAGCAAGCCCCCGCCGTGGAAGCCGCCACAGGCTGCCACCGCTTCGGGGTGGGCGATGGCCGTGCGGACGGCGAGACGGGCGCCCATGCAGTAGCCGAACGTGCCGATCGGACCCGGCGCGACGCCGTCGAGCGTTCCCAGCGCTTCCACCCACGCATCAATGTCCGGCAGCGCTTTGTCCGTGGTGAGGCGTCCGACGCGCGGGAACGCGGCCTTGCCGGCAGCCGCCCGGCCCTCCGGCGTGGTCATGTCCATTTCGGGGGCGAGTTCCGCGGCCGAGCCTTCGCGGTAGAAGGCGTTCGGCGCGAGGACCACGTAGCCCCAGTCGGCGATGCGCTGCGCCATCTCCTCGATGCGGGGGCGCAGGCCGAACGCGTCCATGTAGAGGATGAGGCCCGGGAAGGGACCTTCGCCGGAAGAGGGGCGTGCCATGATGGCCTCGGCCGTGCCTTCTGCGGCAGGGATTTCGATGAGCATTTGGTCAGGATATCGGAGGACGACGGCGGGACGCCGCCTCGTTGCGTCGCGCCCCGCGGGCCGGCGCTTAGGAGTAGTACTGCGCCAGCGTCTCGGCCTTGAACTCGAAGAAGGTCCCGGCTTCGATGGCCAGCCGGGCGTCGTCCACCATCTTCACCACAAAGCGCTCGTTGTGGATGGAGATCAGCGTGGCGGAAACCATTTCCTTGGCCTTAAACAGGTGATGTATGTACGCGCGCGAGTAGTTGGCGCAGGCGTAGCAGTCACACCCCTCCTGGAGCGGCCCGAAGTCGCGCTTGTACTTGGCGCCGGAGAGGTTGAAGCGGCCGGCAGGCGTGTAAAACGCGGAGTTGCGGGCCACCCGGGTGGGGGATACACAGTCGAAGGTATCCGCGCCGTTTTCGATTGCGGTGAAGATGTCGTCCGGCTCGGAGATGCCCAGCAGGTGCCGCGGCTTATCCTCCGGCAGCTCCTCGTTGCACCAGCGCACAATCGTGCCCAGGTTCTCCTTCTCCAGCGCACCGCCGATGCCGTAGCCGTCGAAGTCCATGGCGCCAAGGTCCCGGCAGGCCTTCCGGCGCAGGTCCTCATACTGCGCACCCTGGATCACGCCGAACAGGGCCTGGTACGGCTTGCCCACCCGCTCGGAGGTCAGCCGGAAATGCTCCTCCAGGCAGCGCAGGGCCCACAGCCGGGTGCGCTCCAGCGATTCCTCCTGGTAGCCGCGGGAGTTCTGCAGCGTGGTCAGCTCATCGAACGCGAACATGATGTCCGCGCCGATCTGGTGCTGGACCTGCATCGAAATTTCGGGGGAGAAACGGTGGCGGTCGCCGTTGAGATGCGATTTGAACCAGACGCCGTCGTCGTCGATGTGGGCCAGGCGTTCCTTGCCGGGGGCGACGGCGTCGTCCGGGACAGCCGCGTCCGCGGAAGACAGAGTTTTCATGTCGATGACCTTCTTGAACCCGGACCCGAGGCTCATCACCTGGAATCCACCGGAGTCCGTGAACGTCGGGCCGGACCAGTTCATGAACGTTCCCAGCCCGCCTGCCTCATCCAGGATGTCCGCTCCGGGCTGCAGGTTCAGGTGGTACGCGTTGGCCAGAAGCGCCTGTGCGCCCAGGTCCGCCATGGATTCCGGCAGGACGGACTTCACCGTGGCTTTTGTCCCGACGGCGATGAACGCCGGGGTGCGGATCTCGCCGTGGGGCGTGGTGATGGTCCCCGTGCGGCCCAGGAATTCGCCGCCGTTGGCAGACACATGGGCGGCCGACGCCGCACAGCTGTCAGCAAGGCGGGTGCCAACGGTGAAGGAGAACTGCGACTGGTCAGCTGCAGAGGCGGAGACGGCTGAAACGGAGACAGATGTAGCGGAGGCGGGGTTGGCTGGCACGGTTCCAGTGTGCCAGCAAACGTTGCCGAACCCTCAGTGGGCCGCCTCGGATGTGGGGTAGTTCTCAGCCTGCCAGCCGTCCCAGCGTGAACGGATGGACTCCACATTGTGGGCCCCCAGATCGTATGTCGAGGCGATCACCATGGCGCCTCCGTGGGGCCGTATCCCTTCAATGACGGGCTGGTCCGCCACGATCAGCAGGCCGTCCCCGTGTTCCGCGTAGCTGTGGACGGTGAGCCCCACCTGGTGGTTGCTGCGGAACCAGACCTTGCCGGAGATTTGCTCCCCGGTGGCCAGCGTCAGCTCGTAGGCCTCACCCGGCGCGGGCACATCCGACAATCCCAGCTTTTCGATTTCGGAACCCGGCTCACCGGGAAATTCGAAGAACAACGTGTGTCGTTTGCCGTGCGGGTGGTGTTCCAGCGCGAAGCGGAGTTGCTGGAGGAATGTCAGCCAGCCCTGGGTAATGTCCTCGTCCCAGGCCGCCCACTCCGAGTTATGGTCCAGGGCTGACCGGGTGACGCTGACGAGAGTCCCGCCAGGCACCGGTTTCAGGTCGAAGACGTCGCCGCCGTTGGTGGTCAGGCTGGTGTGGTCCGGGGCTTCAACGACCTTGTTGCTGAAGTAGATCCCGTCAATCTCATCAGCCAGTTCATCGGCCTCCCAGCCGTGCCACTGGGCAACCTTGGCCGGTTCACGCAGCATGGTCCAGACCTGCGGCGCGTCAGCATTTATCACCACGCTCAGATTGTTCGTCATAGCCCGAATCTACAACGCGGGCGCAGCCCCGGGTAGGGGGTAATTCCCCCGCCCGGACAGCTCAGGCCCGGACGGCCTCGAGTTCGTTGCTGATCCGGCGCTGGAGTTCGCCGACGCCGATCGTCTCAGACCCGCCGTGTGCCCGCAGGAACAGCAGGGATTCGAGGCGCAGCAGCCGCCACTCCCGCTCGGCCTCATGGTTGGAGTTGTCGATCGAGCGGAAGATCTCTTTGTCGTACAGGTTGGGTTCGTTCAGCGAACGCTGGCGCACCTTGGCGTTCATCCGCGCCTTGAACGGGTCCGTTTCCTGGTTTTCGGGCAAACGCAGCAGCTTTTCATAGACTTCGGCCCGCTCCTCCTGCCGGTCCTGGCGGCAGATGAAGCTGGACAACGCCAGCGACGCCTCCACGGACGCCCACCGGCCCGGGTTGCCGTCGAACGGCAGGACGTTGAGCAGGTCCGCCACCGTGAGCGCCCCGTCCGGATCCTTGAGCGTGATGAACAGTTCGTGGGCAAGGTCGCTGAGGTCCTTGAGGCAGCTGCCGGACTTGAAGTTGATGCCCTTGGCCAGCTTGTCCGCCAGCAGCAGCACACCAACGGCGTCCGGGTGGGCTTCCGCGGCAGCCTCCACTACCGCTTCAGGGGTGCCCTGCGGCGCCGGAATCAGCGCCAGTTCGTCCGCGGAGGGGCCGCTCGCCGCGGGCGGGATGGCTGGCAGGGGAGGTACGACGACGGCGGGAGCCGCCGGGGCTGCCTTCCCTTCGCCGGGGTGTTGGGGCTGTTCGCCAGGGGGTTGCGCCGCGACCGGAAGCTGCGTGACGGCGTCGGGCGTTGCGTCCTGAAAGGAAATGTCCTGAAGGCTTGCGTCCTGAAGGGTGGTGTCCGGAACCGAGGTGACCAGGACAGTTGTGTCCAGGATCTTCACGGTGGAGCCGGCCGCGATGCGGAGGGTGCCGCCGCCGGTGAGGTTCGCCAGGACTACCGCAGGGGTCCCGAAATCATCCTGTTCAAACTCCACGTGCTGGATTTCGGCGGTGCGTTCGCCGTCGGGGAGCAGGAGCTGATCGCCGGTGGTCAGAGATCCAGCCTGCTGTTCGCTGTAGTGCCGGGCGGCTGGGTTTTCGGTCATGGGAGTCCTTAAGTTCTCTTGCGGTCCGCCCTACAGTCTACAAAGCGGGGCGCCGGAAGTCGGGGACGCCGGGGATCCCGCGGGCGTCAGTGACCCACGCCGGCAAAGGCAAGCGCCTGGCGGACCAGGGCGCCGCGGCCGCCGCTGAATTCGAGCTGGACGTCGGCGCTGAGCACTTCCGCCGGAGTCATCCAGGTCAGTTCCAGGGCATCCTGGCGGGGCTCGCATTCGCCGGTCACCGGGATGACGTACGCCAGGGACACCGCGTGTTGGCGGTCGTCGGTGAAGCCGGTTTGGGACGGGGCCGGGAAGTATTCGGCCACCGTGAAGGGGACGGGGCTGATGGGGAGCTGCGGAAAGGCGAGCGGCCCCAGGTCCTTTTCCATATGGCGCAGGAGCGCGGCGCGGATGGTCTCGCGGTAGATTACGCGGCCCGATACCAGCGACCGGATCATGTTTCCGTCTTCATCGGCCTGGAGCAGCGTGCCAACCTCGTTCACAAAACCCAGCGGATCCAGCCTGACCGGCACGGCCTCTACATAAATCATGGGGAGCCTCCCGCGGGCCTCAAAAAGGTCTTCTTCGGAGAGCCAGCCGGGATTCGGGTCAGGAGTGCGAACGTTCATGGTTAAGTTCTACCCCATCGGACGGCCGTGGACCGCTGACGGGTGAGCTCTCAGCGTAAAGCGTCGCCCAAAGCACAGGAATCTCACCCCTCGGCCCGGTTCACCCCTTGGCCCGGTTCACTGTGAGGCGAGTCGCTGCGAGATCCAGAGGGTGGGCGGGACGTGCGGCGCGGCAGCGGTTTCCGCAGTCCCGGTGGTGCCTGCGGCGTCGGGGTTGGCCACGTGCAGGGTCCGGCCGAACGCTTCCTCGGTTTCGCTGACGTCCAGCCCGGCGGCTGCGAGCCGGTCCCGCAAGGCGCCCAGATCGCCGTCGTACTCAAATCCCAGGCCGGCCCGCGGCGGGCCGGATGCCGGGCGCACCATCAGCACCCCGCCGTTCTTGGCGGTGAAGTCGGCGGTTTCGTCTGCGTCCGGTACGGGGCGGAACCTGGCGCCGATGTCCTGCAGCGTCACGGCGGCGGCGCCGGGATCCGCCGTAAACCAGACGCCGACGACGGTGAGTGCCGGATCCGCGTCCGCCGCGTTGGGCTCCCGCGCACCTTTGTCGGCCAGGAAGCTGAAGCCGTCCCGGCTGGTGATGCGGCAGGACTCGCCGTGGTCAGCGGCAATGAGTTCGGCGACGGTGTTTTCGGATTCCTCCGCGGCCAGGGCGGTGCGCCGGGCGAATTCGGCCAGATCACCCACCTCGACGCCGAGGGCCGTGGTGCCGTCGTCCGTGGCACCGGCGTCGGCCAGATGCAGGGCCAGCCGGCCGGAACCGGCGTCGAACTCCCGCCACGGGCCGTCATCAACGGTCTTGGCCAGGCCCAGGGCAGTCAGGATTGGCTCCCAATTGTCCGGCCGGGAGGTGAAATGGACGGGTCGGACACGCAGCATGGGTTCCTCCTCGAAACCGGGACAGGTGGGCTACCGCCATCATGCCACTTCCCGCGGAAGGCAGGCAGAATAGGGCCATGGCCATTGAACTCGAGGAACTGCTGGTAGCGGACACGGCGGAGTGGCGGCTGTGGCTGGAGGCCAACCACAACGACAGCCCTGGTGTGTGGCTGGTGCTGCACAAGAAGGGCGGCAACACCACCGAACTGGACTACGAAGCCGCGCTGCAGGAGGCGTTGTGCTTTGGCTGGATCGACGGTCAGGGCAAAAGGCGCGACGACGACAGCTCCTTCCAACGGATGACCCGCCGCGGCCCGAAGAGCGTCTGGTCGGCGCGGAATGTGGACCGCATCGGGAAGCTCGAGGCTGCCGGCCGGATGACTGCGGCAGGCCGCGCGGCCGTCGACGCCGCCAAGGCGGACGGGCGCTGGGAGGCAGCCTACGTGGGGCAGGCGACGGCGGAGGTCCCGCCGGATCTGGCCGCCGCGATCGCTGCAGTCCCCGAGGCCCAGGCCATGTTCGACGTCCTCACGTCCGTGAACAGGTATGCCCTGATTTACCGGACGAATTCGGTTAAGCAGGCGTCCACGCGGGAACGGAAAATCGCCGGCTTTGTGGAGATGCTGGCCCGGGGTGAGACGCCGTATCCGCAGAAGAAGAAGCCCGCCGGGGGTCAGTAGAGCCGGATTTCGACAGGCTCAATCACCGGGCTCAGTCGTCGGCGGGATCCAGCGGGAAAGCCACGGCTTCGCCCACCACGCGCAGGCAGAGTTCCATTCCCGGCCGGGCTATGGAGGCGTTCCAGTGCCGGATGGTGATGACCTCGCCGCCGCCGGGATAGCGGTGGTCCGTGCCGCCCGCCAGCTCAGGGGGGACAGAGAGTTTGAGCCGCACGGTGGTTTCCGGGCCGAAGTAGTCGGTATCCACCACCACGCCGCGGATGGGCCCATCCTCGGCAATGCGGATCTGCTCCGGACGCAGCATCAGCTGCACGCGGCCCTGGGCCGGCGGGCGTCGCACGGGAATTCCGCCCAGTGAGCACGTGGCCAGCGACCCTTCCATCCAGGCGTCCAGGATGACGGCGTCGCCCAGGAACTCCGCAGTGGCGCGGTCGGCGGGGCGGGTGTAGACGACAAACGGGTTGCCGATCTGGGCCAGCTTGCCGCCGCGCATCACGGCCACCTGGTCCGCGAAGGACAGGGCCTCGGCCTGGTCATGGGTGACCAGGATGGTGGTGACGCCGGCTTCGTTGAGGACCTTGGCCACGGCCCGCCGTGTGGCCACGCGCAGGCCGGCATCCAGGGCTGAAAAAGGCTCGTCCAGCAGCATCAGCTCGGGTTCACGGGCCAGCGCACGGGCCAGGGCCACCCGCTGCTGCTGCCCACCGGAGAGCTGGTGTGGACGCCGCTTGGCCATGGAGGGGTCCAGGGAGACCATGTCCAGCAGTTCGTTGATCCGGCCTGCAACCGCGCGGCGCCCACCCGTGAGCTTGGCAGTGTCGAGGCCGAACGCGATGTTCTGGCCTACCGTCAGGTGCGGGAACAGCGCCCCGTCCTGGGCCACGTACCCCACCTGGCGTTTGTGCGCGGGCAGCCAGACGCCGTCGCCCGCCACCTTGGAGCCGTTGAGCGAGATGCTTCCGGTGGCGGGATGTTCAAAGCCGGCGATCAGCCGCAGGAGGGTGGTCTTCCCCGAGCCGGAGGGTCCCACTATGGCAGTGGTCCCGCCCTTGGCCACAGACAGGTTGACGCCTTTGAGGACGGCCTGGGAACCGAAGTTCCGGGTGACATCGGTGATCTGCAGGTGGCTGTTGGTGGTGGGTGCCACCGACGCCGCGATCCGCGGTTCCGGAAGCCTGGAGGGGGATTGTTCGGTCACTGTCCGGCCACTTTCTTGGACTGCTGGAAGAGAAGGTAGGTCATGGGTGCCGAGAGCAGGATCATCAGCAGGGCGTACGGGGCCGCGCCGGCGTAATCGATCTCGCTGCTCTTGCTCCAGAACTCGGTGGCGAGGGTCCGCGTGCCGTTGGGGAGAGCAGCAGTGTTGCGGTCAGTTCATTGACGATTGCCAGGAACACCAGGGCCGTTCCACCGGCGGCGGCCGGTGCTGTCAGCCGGAGTGTCACCCTGATGAATGCGAGGAGTGGCGGTTTGCCCAGCGACTGTGCGGCCTCGTCGAGTTCCTTGGGTGCCTGCGCCAGTCCGGAGCGGATGTTCACGAGTGCCCGCGGCAGGAACAGCAGCACATAGGCGGCGATCAGTACCCCTGCGGTCTGGTAAACCCCCGGGAAAACCCGGATGCTCACGGTCACGAATGCCAGGCCCACCACAATCCCGGGCATGGAGCTGGTGACGTAATTGGAGAGTTCCAGGGATTTGCTGAACCAGCTGGGGTGCCGCACGGCAAGGAAGGCCATGGGGAAGGCGACGGCGGTGGTCACCACGGCACCGGCCAGGCCGTAGCCCAGCGTGGCCAGGAGTGCCGGCAGGAACTCGTCGGCAGTCCAGATTCCGGCACCGCCGGCGATGATCCAGCGCAGGACAAACCACAGCGGGAGCCCGAAGGCCAGTGCGGTGAGGGCCAGCAGGGACAGCTGGGCAGGCGCGTGGTAGGAGTGCAGGGGAAGCCGCATTGCCTTGGCCTGGGCGCCGGAGCCGACCCGGGCATAGCGTGCGGTGCCGCGGCCGCGGACCTCCACCAGGAGCAGGATCAGGCAGAAGAACACCAGGACGCTGGCCAGCATGTTGCCGGCCGTGCCGTTGAAAGTGGACCGGTACTGCACCATGATGGCGGTGGTGAACGTGTCGAAGCGGATCATCGCGAAGGCGCCGTACTCGGCCAGCAGATGGAGCGAAACGAGCAGCGCGCCGCCGGACATGGCGATGCGCAGCTGTGGCAGCACCACCCGGAAGAATACACGCCAGGCGCCCAGGCCCAAGGAGGCCGCGGACTGTTCAATAGCCGGGTCCAGCCGGCTGAGCGTGGCTGCCGCCGGGATGTAGACCAGTGGGAAATAGGACAGTGTGGCGATCAGCACACCTGACCAAAGCCCCTCCAGCGAAGGCGCGGCAGAAACCCAGGCGTAGCTGTTCACAAAGGCCGGAATGGCCAAAGGTGCGGCCAGCAGGACCGCCCAGACCTTGTGGCCTCGCAGCTTTGTACGCTCCACGAGCCATGCGCCGCCTACGCCCAGCACGAGGCAGAGCGGAACGGTGACCAGTATGAGCAGCACGGTGTTCAGGAGCAGTTCGCCTACACGTTCGCGGAAGATGAGCGCGACGGCGGTATCCCAGCCGGTGGCGCCGGTCATGAAGATGACGTAGCCCAGCGGGAGCAAGGAAAACAGGGCGATCAGCACCGCCAGGATCGCTACCGCAGAAACGCCGAATGGCGGGCGGGGGCGCTTGCCCCGGCCCGCCGTCGTCGTGCTCCCCGAAGTTCGGGGTGCCGAGAGGTCAGTGGTCACTGAATTACAGCAGTCCTGCCTTGGTCATCAGATCCGTGACCTTCGCGGAGTTCAGCTTGGCCGGATCCACCTTGGGGGCCTGCAGGTCCTTGATCGGAACCAGCTTCTCGTTGGCGGCGACCTCGGAGGCGATGGCGTACTCGAAGGAGGTTCCGGTCTTAAGGACTTCCTGGCCCTTCTTGCCGGTAATGAATTTGACGAATGCCTGGGCCGCGGCCGCGTTCTTGGAGGACTTCAGCACGCCGCCTCCGGAGACGGACAGGAAGGCCCCGGGTCCTGGTTCTTGAAGTAGTACTGAGCGATGTTATTGGAGTTTTCGCCGGTCTTGGCCTGGTCGCCGAAGTAGTAGTAGTGGTAGATCAGCGCGGCGTCGATTTCACCGGCGTTGACGGCCTTCATGGCGGTGCTGTTGCCCTTGTAGGCCTTGGAGTTTTCCTTCATGGCCTTGAGCCACTCTTCGGTTGCGGCCTCGCCCTTGAGCTCGAGCAGCGCGGAGACGATCGCCTGGAAGTCAGCGCCGGACGGGGAAGCGCCCCACTTGCCCTTCCACTCCGGCTTGGCCAGATCCAGCATGGACTTGGGCAGCTGGTCTTCGCTCAGCTTGGTCTTGTCATACGCCAGAACAGTGGAACGGGCGGCAATGCCGGTCCACTTGTTGGTGCTCGGACGGAATTCGGCCGGCACTTGGTCAATCGTGGACTTGTCCACGTCGGCGAACAGCCCGGCGTTCTCCACCTGGGTCATGGCCGGGGAGTTCTCCGTGAGGAAGACGTCAGCCGGGGAGGCCGCGCCTTCCTGGATGATCTGGTTGGCCATCTCGGGGTCTTCGCCATTGCGCAGGGTGACCTTGACGCCGGTCTCCTTGGTGAAGGCCTCGACCCATTCCTCGGTCAGGCTTTCGTGCTGGGCGTTGTAGACCGTGATTTCGCCGGAAACCTTGGCGTCAGCGTCAGCGGCGGCGCTGCCGGTGGCCGCGGGCGTAGCGGCGGAGCCACAGGCTGACAGGCCGAGTGCGGCGGCGACGGCGAGAGCGATTCCGGCCAGCGCGTTGGTGCGGATCTTCATGGGGGCTACTTTCTGCGAAAAAGTCAGTCGGACCGGGGTCCTGGTGAGCCGGGTAAGTTAGGGGAGGCTCACTCGAGAAACTGTAGGTTAGCCATACCTAAGCCGCCAAGCCCGATCGGTGATATGTGATGAGGATCACATCAATTACGTAACTGTTGCGTGACTTAATTAGCCCAAGCAGGTGTGATGCGGCAGGCCGGTCCCGATGTTCCCAACTTCGGCAACGGAGCCTGCGAACCGCGGTCCGGTGGCTATGCTGGCCTCATGTCCGAGCTCGCAGATTTCGTGCCGACACTGGCGGGCGTGGGTCTCCTGATGACGCTGACAATAGCTGCCCTGCTGGCATTCCATGTGCCGTCCCGGTTTCCTCCCGCACTGGCCATCCTTCGGGGAGCGGCGCAGCTTGCTGCAGTCAGTTTCATTCTTAGCGGCGTGATCACCAGCCCTCTCTGGGTCGGTGTTGCGTTGCTGCTGATGTTCGCCGTCGCCTTGGTGAGCGCCACGCGGCGGGTTGGCTGGAGCTGGCCGCACCTCGCCGTTGTGGGAGGTTCGATGGCTGCGGGCATCACCGCCACGCTGCTCATCATTTTCGCCACCGGCGCCATCGGTTTCACTCCCCGCTATGCCCTGGCCATCGGCGGGATAGTGATCGGCAACGCCATGACCGTCGCGGTTCTGGCCGGCCGGCGCTTCGCCGAGTCCGTCCATGACCATTGGGAAGAGGTGGAGGGCTGGCTGGCCCTGGGTGCTTCGCCTCGGCAGGCAACCCTGGATCTCGCCCGCCGTTCGGTCCACGCTGCGCTGATTCCGGCCACGGACCAGACAAAAACCACGGGTCTGGTCACCCTCCCCGGAGCGTTCGTGGGAGCCATCTTCGGCGGGATTTCACCCTTGGAAGCGGGGCGTTTCCAGATCGTGGTGCTCGCGGCAATCATGGCTGCCGGCTCCGTCACTGCCGTCCTGGTTGTCGCCCAGCTTGCTCCGGTCCGGGTGCGGCCGGCGCTGCCGCAGTGAGCGACGGCCAGGCCAGGCTGGCTGCGGCCTCCAGTGCCATCCAGGCCTGCAGCTGGGTGGACAGTTCGACGGCGGCGCCTGGCGGATAGGTAGCGTCCGCCGCGCGGTGTGGCTGGGGAGAGAAAACGAGGGCCCCGTTGTCCCTTTCCGTCCTGCCTGCCCAGAATGCTTCGGCCGTGTCGGTCACTAGGCTGCGGGCGGTGGCCCGGATCCTTTCCGGAAGCCGTTCGTCCCGGGCGGCCAGCGCCAGATAGCGCACCAGGATGCCTGTGAACAGTCCGCCGTCACCGCCGCCCTCGCCACGTATGACGAGCCGCCCCGGTATGGTGAGCTCCTTCGCGACCGCGTCCACCAGCACCGCGGCCCGGGCGAGGTTGGCATCGCCGCCGAGCTCCAGCAGCGCTCCCAGCACGGGGCCTTGGTTGTAGGTGTAGATGGTGTTCTCCACCATCACTTCGCCGGCCGCATTGAGCCGCGCCCCGTCAATGTAGAGGCCCTGGGCCTCGTCAAACAGCACGGCATTGAGCCAGTCCACAAGCCGCTGTGCCTTGGCCTGCTGGCCTGTCCGGGCGTAGTAGAGCGCCACAGGGGCCGTGGCAGGGGTGTTCTTGAAATCGCGTTTTTTGCTCCAGAAGGTCCCGCCGCCCAGGTCGTCCGTGGAGGCGGAATCGAACTGCAGGGTCAGGGTTTTGTGGACCCTGGCGTTGCGGCGGCGTCCGGGTTTACGCGTCTCCTCGGCCAGGCCCTGCAGTCGACGCGTCGCCAGCGCCAGCCAGGCCATGTCGTCGAAATAGTTGTTGACGAAAGTGAAGGCGTTGCGCAGCCGGATCCCGGTGACCAGCCTGGACGCGAGCTTGCCGGCGCTGGGGTGGCGCGGGCCGTTGAACCTGGCTGCAGGGGTGGCACCGTTACCCAGTTCGCGGCGCCCGGCGTCCACCAGGCAGTCCACATAGTGCGCCTGCCACCAGTAATGCCAGGGGTGGAAGAGGTTCTTCAGGTGTTTCGACGGCCATTGCACGGCAGCGAGGTGGGTTCCCGGCAGGAAGAGCAGCCGCCGGCCGAAGAGCTCCGTGACGGAGCGGGCGGCCACGTTGGCCCTGGCCTGCCAGTCGACGGGTTGCCAGTCGGCGGGTTCGGCATCCGGCATGGTCATCCATTTAGCCTAACGGGTGCGGTCCACCGGAATTTCAGTTAACATTCACTAACTAATGTTCCGCGCCGGTCACCGGCGTTGGGGCCGCATCAAGGAGGATGTATGGACGTCTTGGGTACTGTCGCGCTGATTACGGGGGGGGCCTCCGGCTTAGGGGCTGCCACGGCAAAGCGCCTGTTCGACGCGGGCGCCTCGGTGGTGCTGATCGACCTGCCGTCCTCTGCCGGCGCGGCCTACGCCGCCGAGCTGAACGCGGCAGCGCTGAACGCTGCCGGCAACGGTTCGGGGGACGGCTCCGGGGCACGAGCGGCCTTTGTCCCCGCAGACGTCACCAACGAAGCTGAGGTGCAGGCCGCCGTCGACACCGCTGTGGCGCTCGGGCCGCTCCGCATTGTTGTGAACTGCGCCGGCGTCGCCACGCCGGGCAAGGTCCTGGGCCGGGACGGCGTCCTCCCGTTGGACACGTTCAACCGCGTCATCCAGGTCAACCTGATCGGGACTTTTAATGTGCTGCGCCTGGCGGCCGCGGCCATGGTTTCAACGGAACCTGTGAACACTGATCTGGGCGGCCCTGAGCGCGGCGTCATCATCAACACCGCATCCGTGGCTGCCTTCGACGGGCAGATCGGCCAGCCGGCCTACGCCGCGTCCAAGGGCGCCGTCGCCGCCATGACACTGCCGCTGGCCCGGGAACTGGCCCGATCCCTGGTGCGCGTGGTGACCATCGCCCCGGGCATCTTCGAAACGCCCATGATGGCAACCCTCCCGCAGGACGCGCAGGATTCGCTGGGCCGGCAGGTCCCGCACCCGTCCCGCCTGGGCAAGCCCGCGGAATACGCCAGCCTGGTGGCCCACATTGTGGAAAATGCGATGATCAACGGCGAAACCATCCGGCTCGACGGCGCCATCCGCATGGGCCCGAGATGAGCCGGACGCCCACCTCCGAGCCGGCCATTTCGGAACCCGCCGCTTCGGAACCCGCTACCTCCGGGCCATCGATCGACGACCTGCCCACCGCCGATTTTTTCGATTATGAGTCTTTCCTCAGCGCTAAGGAGCGGGCCAAGCTGGTCGAGCTGCGCGAGTTCCTGGCCACCGAGATCGCCCCCTACGCGTCGGACTGGTGGAACAAGGCGGAGTTCCCGGCGCACATCCTGCCCAAGCTCGCCGCGCTGGAGCTGAGCACGCCGGCGCAGCGCGGCTACAGTAACCTCTTCGCCGGACTGGTCATCGCCGAGATGACGCGCGTTGATACTTCGATTGCCACGTTTTTCCTGGTCCACCACGGCCTCTTTGTGGAGTCGCTCTACGGTTTCGGTTCGGCCGACCAGAAAGAGCGGCTGCTTGCGGACGCCGCAAGCCTGCGCATCACCGGCGCCTTCGCCCTCACCGAACCTGGCCACGGTTCCGATGTGGCCGGCGGGATGGAAACTCGTGCCCGGCGCATCTCCAGCGCAACGGGAGAGCCCGACGACGGCGGTGACAGTTGGGTGCTGAACGGCGCCAAGCGCTGGATCGGGAACGGGACGTTCTGCGACTACATGCTGGTGTGGGCCAGGGACGAGGCCGTGGCTGCCGACGGGCGTGGCGCCGTGCGCGGGTTCATCCTTGATGCTTCCTTGCCGGGTGTGAGCCGGAGCCGGATCGAGAACAAGATTGCGCTCCGGACCGTGCAGAACGCGGACATTGTGTTTACGGATGTCCGGGTCGCCGAGGCCGATCGATTCGCCGGCATCAGCAGTTTCGAGGACACCAACCAGCTCCTGCGGGGCTCGCGGATCATGGTGGCGTGGCAGGCCGTGGGGCAGCAGCTGGCGGCCTTCGACGTCGCCCGGCAGTACGCCGTCGAACGCCAACAGTTCGGCCGGCCGCTGGCGAAATTCCAGCTCATCCAGCAGCAGCTGGTGACGATGCTGGGCAACGCCGTGGCGAGCATGGCCATGATGGCGCGTATTGCCCAGCTGCAGGACGACGGCGCTGCGGATATGCCTCAGGTGGCCCTCGCCAAGTCCTACACCAGTGCCCGGATGCGGGAGACCGTTGCGCTGGGGCGGTCCATCCTGGGCGGCAACGGGATCGTGACCGACTACCGGATGGCCAAGATCTTCGCCGACGCCGAGGCCATCTACACCTACGAGGGCTCGTTCGAAATCAACACGCTCATTGTGGGCCGGGCGGTCACCGGCGTCTCGGCGATCGTCTGACTCCCACACAGCACTCGCGCGAACTGGCAGCTGATCCCCTCAAAACTTGGATTTGAGGGGATTAGCTGCATGTTCGCGCTCAGTCAATGAGGGCAGGCTGCTTTTCGCCGGCTTCGATTTTCGCGTCCAGGCTGTTGCCCTTCACGGGCATGGGGCAGGTGCCGTACGGGGTGAAGGCGCTGGGGTAGTTGATGGCGCGGTTGAAGTCCAGGACCACCGTGGCGTTCCCGGACGCATCAAGCCGGGGCCTGGGGGTGGAGACTTTCCGCCACTCATCCGTTGAGTCCCCGTTGGTTTCGTCGTGGAACGTGATGGTCAGTGCCCCCAGTTTTTCCTCCTCCGCGTGCAGCCGGTATTCATGGTCAATGCCCGGCAGCCGGAAAACCACCTCGCCCACCGAATAGTGCACGCCGTCCACCAGCGGATTAGCGGTTCCGATCGGGATGGCCACCGGTTCCGGGTACGGCTCGTAGGCTGCTTCGATCACCAGGTCCGGGTTGTAGTCGAAGGTGGGCACGCCGTCGAACTCCGTCAGCACTGGCGAACCGGAATCGCGGGTCCGGATGGCGAACCGGTCCGCGCGCATGGCGAGTTCCACCACTACCTGCTGCCCGTCCGCTCCGCCGAACTGCACCCACATCAGGGATTCCTCGTTGGCGAGGGAGGCTGTAATGGTCCCGTCAACGGGCTTGCCGGTTTCCACCAGCGTCAGGCCATCCTGCGCCGCAGCGGTGAGCGTCGCCGTCGTACTGTCCGTTGACCAGAGGCCGGGGGCGAGGTCGACGGCGGCGGGCCGGGACTCCAGCCACTGGAAGGACGTGAGGGTCAGCCAGCCGTGGCGGGTGGCGAGGGCTTTGTCCCGGTTGGTGCGGAAACGCTGCCAGCGTTCCAGCTGCGCGGCTGCGGTGGTGTTCATGGTTCCTCCAAAAGGGTTCTGGTTTTCCCCGGCTACAACGTCAAGGCTTACAACCCGGCGCAGACGCTGTCCATTCCGCCACGGACCACCACGGCCGCGTTGCTGCCGCAGACCTTGTCTTGCAGCCCGCAGGGAGTAACGTCAAAAGTGATGCAGCCGGCGCAATTTCTGAGACGGATTCCGCCTTCGCCATCCCGTGCGGGTAGCATCGATAGCTAGTAACGTGGCTCACAGTATCCAGCGCAGTGTACGAGCCAAGTCCGAACCCTCGAAAGACAGTTTCCATGGCTAACACTGCAATGAATTCCGCAACCGACCTCGCCTCTGAACTGAGGGCCGACGTCCGGCGCGTTTCCACCCTGCTGGGCGAATCCCTGGTCCGCCAGCACGGCCCCGAACTCCTGGATCTGGTGGAGCAGGTCCGCCTCCTCACCAAGGAGTCCAAAGAGGCCGCCCGTGGCGGGGCCGATGCCACCGGGCCATGGAGCGCGCACGACGTCGTCGAACAGGTCCGCGAACTGCTCGGCTCCCTGCCGATCGAGCAGGCCACCGACCTGGTGCGTGCGTTCGCGTTCTACTTCCATCTGGCCAATGCGGCCGAGCAGGTCCACCGGGTCCGCGGCCTGCGGACACGGCAGGAGAAGGACGGGTGGCTGGCCAAGGCCGTCACCGAAATCGTCGCCCAGGCGGGGCCCGGAGTCCTGCAGGAAGTGGTCAACGGGCTGGACGTCCGCCCCATCTTCACCGCCCACCCTACCGAGGCTTCGCGCCGTTCCGTGCTGGACAAGATCCGCAAGCTCTCTGATGTCCTGGCCGAGCCCACGAAGGAAGGCACCACGGCGCGCCGACGGCAGGACCGCCAGCTTTCGGAGGTCATCGACCAGATGTGGCAGACCGATGAACTGCGTCAGGTACGCCCCACTCCGGTGGACGAGGCCCGCAACGCGATCTACTACCTCGGCGGCATCCTGACGGACGCCATGCCCGAGATGCTCTCGGATTTCTCGGAACTGCTCGGTGAGCACGGCGTCAGCCTTTCATCCCAGGACGCACCCATCCGGTTTGGGTCCTGGATCGGCGGCGACCGGGACGGCAACCCCAACGTCACGGCGGCGGTCACGAGGGAAATCCTGCAGATCCAGAACCAGCACGCCGTCCGCATCAGCATCGCGATGATGGATGAGCTGATCTCCATCCTGTCCAACTCCACCGCATTGTCCGGCGCAGACCAGACCCTGCTGGACTCCATCGACGTGGACCTGAAGAAGCTGCCGGGCCTGGACCGGCGCGTCCTTGAGCTCAACGCCCAGGAGCCCTACCGACTCAAGCTCACGTGCATCAAGGCCAAGCTCATCAACACGGGCAAGCGGGTTGCCGCCGACTCCACCCATGAGCACGGCCGTGACTACAGCTCCACCGAGGAACTCCTCAACGACCTCGAACTGTTGGAGCTGTCCCTCCGCAACCACTCGGCGTCGCTCGCAGCCGATGGTGCGTTGGCCCGGGTCCGCCGCGCCGTCGCGTCCTTCGGCCTGCACCTGGCCACCCTGGACATCCGCGAACACGCCGACCACCACCATGACGCCGTTGGCCAGCTGATGGACCGGCTGGGCGGCCCCGGCATCCGCTACGCGGAACTGAGCCGTGGGGAACGCTTTGAAGTGCTGGGCTCGGAGCTGGCCTCACGCCGGCCCCTGTCCGGCCACCCGATTAGGCTCGACGGCGTCGCTGACGGCACGTACGACGTCTTCCGGGAGATCCGCCGCGCCCTGCGCACGTACGGTCCGGATGTCATCGAGACCTACATCATTTCCATGACCCGCGGCGCGGACGACGTCCTGGCCGCGGCCGTCCTGGCCCGCGAGGCAGGCCTCATCAACCTGTTCGGGGAAACTCCCTACGCCAAGATCGGGTTCGCGCCCCTGCTGGAGACCGTAGAGGAGCTGCGTGCCTCCGCGGAGATCGTGGACCAGCTGCTGTCCGTTCCGTCCTACCGCGACCTGGTCCGGCTGCGCGGCGACGTCCAGGAAATCATGCTGGGCTACTCGGATTCCAACAAGGAATCCGGCGTGATGACCAGCCAGTGGGAGATCCACAAGACCCAGCGCAACCTGCGCGACGTGGCGGCCAAGCATGGCGTCCGCGTCCGGTTGTTCCACGGCCGCGGCGGTTCCGTGGGCCGCGGCGGTGGACCCACCTACGACGCCATCATGGCCCAGCCCAATGGCGTGCTGGAAGGCGAGATCAAGTTCACCGAACAGGGCGAGGTCATCTCGGACAAGTACTCGCTGCCGGAACTGGCCCGGGAAAACCTGGAGCTGTCCCTCGCGGCGGTGCTTCAGGGCTCGGCCCTGCACCGGGATCCGCGCACGTCGGACGACCAGCGCGAACGGTACGGGCACGTTATGGAAATCATCTCCGACGGTGCCTTCGACCGGTACCGGAAGCTGATCGACCATCCTGACCTGCCCGCCTACTTCCTGGCCTCCACTCCGGTGGAGCAGCTGGGCTCGCTGAACATCGGCTCCCGCCCGTCCAAACGCCCGGATTCCGGGGCAGGTCTCGGCGGCCTGCGTGCCATCCCCTGGGTGTTCGGCTGGACGCAGTCCCGGCAGATCGTGCCGGGCTGGTTCGGTGTGGGCTCGGGCCTGAAGGCTGCCCGCGAGGCCGGAAACTCCGCCCAGCTGGTCGAGATGATGGAAAACTGGCACTTCTTCCGGTCAGTACTGTCCAACGTGGAGATGACCCTGGCCAAGACAGACCTGGACATCGCCGGGTACTACGTGGCCACCCTGGTTCCCGAGGACCTGCACCACATTTTCCGGGCCATCCGTGAAGAGTTCGACCTCACGGTCGCCGAGGTCCAGACCCTTACCGGCGAGAACGTGCTCCTGGACGCGCAGCCGACGCTCAAGCGTTCGCTGGAGATCCGGGACCAGTACCTGGACCCCATCAGCTACCTCCAGGTGGAGTTGCTCCGCCGCGTGCGGGCTAGCCAGGATGCCGAGGGCGGGAGCATCAGCGGCGCCGAGATTGACGAACGGCTCCAGCGCGCCATGCTGATCACCGTCAACGGCGTAGCGGCCGGCCTGCGCAACACTGGCTAACCCCCTCGGACGCTCTCTCACTTAATGCGGATTTTCCGCCAACGCTCTCTCACTTTCTTAGGGAAAGTGAGAGAGCGTCGGCGGTTTTCTTGCGTTAAGTGAGAGAGCGTTTGCGTGAACCGGATGCTCTCTCACTTCCTGTGGGTTTTTCCGGAACGCTCTCTCACCGGCCGCCGTAGTGAACCACCACCGTCCGGCGGGTGTTGCGGCCGTCGGCGTACGCCATGGTGCTGACGCCCACGCCGTACAGGGCCGTGAGTTCTTTCTCGCTCAGGAGCTCCAGGGCATCGCCGGTCCGGGGTCCGCCGGGAGTAAGCAGGACGGCCCGGTCCGCGAGGTACAGGGCGTGGTCCGGGTGGTGCGTGCTGAGGAGCACCGCCATGCCGTCGGTCATCAGTTCGCGCAGGAGCCGCAGGACGCGGACCTGGTTCTTCAGGTCCAGGCCGGTGGCGGGCTCGTCCAGCACCAGGACCGGGCAGCCGGCGGCGATGGCCCGGGCAATCAGGACGAGCTGCTGCTCGCCGCCGCTGAGGGTGGTGAAGAACCTGCTGCGGAGGCCGACGATGCCCACCCTGTCCATGGCCTCCAGGGAAGCAGCCTGGTCCGCCGCGCCGGGCGAACGGAAGAGGCCGATCTGCCGGGCGCGCCCCATCAGCACCATGTCCAGGGCCCGGTAGGCGAAGGTACTGCCGTGGGCCTGCGGGACATAGCCCGCTCTGGCCGCCCGTGTGACGCTTCCCTCTACCGGGTTCAGCAGGCCGGCGGCGCAGCGCACCAGCGTGGTTTTGCCGCTGCCGTTGGGTCCCAGGACAGCGGTGGCGGTACCCGGGAGCACCTGGAAGCTGACGTCCCGGAAGACCCAGTCCGTCCGGCCGTATCCGAAGCCCACGCCGTTGAGCTCAAGCATTTTCCCAGATCCTGTCCCGGTTCCGGCGCAGCAGGACAAAAAACACCGGCGCGCCGATCAGCGCCGTCAGCACGCCGAGCGGGATCTCGCCTGCCGTTAACGTGCGTGCCACGGTGTCCACGAGCATGATGTAGGCGCCGCCCAGGAGGAAGGACACCGGCAGCAGGACCCTGTGGTCCGGTCCAACCCACATCCTTGCCAGGTGCGGGACCACCAGGCCCACCCAGCTGACCGCTCCGCTGACCGCGACCGCCCCGGCCACGATCAGTGCCACCGAAACCAGCACCACCCAGCGCAGCGGACGTGGCCGGATCCCCAGCGCGGTGGCGTCGTCGTCGCCCAGCGAGAGCACGTTGATGCGCCACCGCAATGCCAGGAGCACCAACGCGCCCCCGACGACGGGAATCAGCGCCACCAACACCTTGGCGAAGGTGGCGGTGGCTACGCTCCCCAGGAGCCAGAACACGATCGCCGGCAGGGTGGTGTTGGGATCCGCGATGTAGGTGACCAGAGCTACCAGCGCGGAAAAGAACGAGCCCGTGACCACGCCGCCCAGGACGATCATGAGGAGGGGAGTCCCGCCGCGCCCCGAGGTGATGAGGAACAGCATGGCCAGGGCAATCAGTCCGAAAGCGAAGGAGCTGGTGATGAGGGCGAAGGTCCCCAGCCCGAGGAGTATCGCCAGCGCGCCGCCGAAGGATGCCCCGGCGGACACGCCGATGATGTCCGGGCTGACCAGCGGATTGTGGAAGATGGCCTGCAGCGCGGCGCCGCCGATCGCCAGGCCGCCGCCCACCAGCAGCGCCAGCAGCACGCGGGGGAGCCTGACCAGGAGCACCACATTCCCTTCGGTGGCGGTGGCTTCGGAGGTGACCGGCACAACTTGCCCCACCAGGATCTGCACCACGTGCCAGAGCGGAACGTTGTAGCGGCCCACTGCGAGGGCAACCAAGGTCACGGCAACCAGGAAGATGGTGCTGAGGGCGATGGGCTTCGAGGCCGATGGTCCTGGCCGGCCGTCCCGCTTCGTGCCACGGTCCCGGTCCCGGGCCCCGCCACCGGCCCGCACACCGTCCCGGCCAGCGTCGTAAGCGTCCCCGGCGGGGCCGGCGCCCCGCTCCGGGCCACCGGGCGCACGGGCGCGGCTGGCTTCAAGCCGTTCGTCGCTGGCGTCATGCAGCATTGAACTGCCGGTAGTGGTCAGAATCAGCGTTGGCCGCGGCCCACAGGACCTTGTCCAGCTCGGCTGCCGTTGGCTTGTGGCTGTACAGGAAATCGAAGTACTCGGTGACCTTGTTCCGGAGGAGCGAGCGCTGCTGGGGGAACGCGATGTCGCTGAGCCAGTGCCACATCAGCGGTGACTCCTGCCCGGGGGGATCCCACCGGTACCCGCCCAGCGGCACCTTGTACACACGCCGGTTCTTGACCGCGGACACGGTCTGCCAAACGGGGTCTGAGTAGAGATCCTGGGGCATGGCGGCGTCGAAATTTCCCAACAGGATGATCTCAGGGTCCCACCGCAGCACCTGCTCCACGTCCAGGCCCACCATCCCCGATCCCTTCAGAGGATCATCGCCGGTGGCCGGATTCGTGCCGCCCACCAGCTTGATGTAGAAATCGTTGTAGCTATTGGCCGCGGCCACCTTCAGGCCGCCGGTGAACCGGTTGAAGTACAGGATGCTGGGCCCGGTGGAGTTCCGGCCAGCCGCCAGGTCCTTGACGGCGGCCAGTTCCAGGTCGCTCCGGGATTTGATATCGACCGCGCGTTCGGGCTTCCCCAGCATCGCCGCGAACATGGCCACCCACGCGTCCACATCCTCCTGCTTGCCGTTGTTGGTCAGCCCGATGACGTTCAGGCCGGCCTTTTCCAGCGGGTCGATGAGCTGCGCGTCGGACCACTGGATGACCACGTCAGGGTCCAGGGCCCGGACGCTCTCCACATTGGCCGTGAAATCCTGCGTGGCGATCTCGTGCGGCAGCGCCAGGGCCTTGGGAAAGATGGTGCCCATGATGCCGTCCCGCATGGCCACCCAGGAGGCGTTGTGCATGGCGGCGAGGTTGTCAGCCGTGCGGTCCACCGCCACCAGCAGCGACGCCGCCGGCATGGGGATGGTCACCACCCGCGTCACCGGCCGGGCGAAGGTGAGGGTCTTGCCGCGCTGATCGGTGACGCTGATCCTGCCATTGCCGCCGTTCCCTCCGTTCGTGGCAGGGCCCGACGACGGCGGGGAACCGGGGGTGCCCGCGCATCCGGCCAGCAGGGCCGCAGAGCCTCCCGCCACCAGAAGTTGAAGGGCGGCGCGGCGGTTCAGATCAGTGGTTGCCATGGTGCGTGACCCCTGCTTTCGGTCCGACAGCCGCCGCACAAGCGCGGAGGCTGTCAACGGTTTTATTGTGGTGCCCCGGCGGCCAACCCTCCCTTGTCCGGGACCGGCTGCGGTGCTACGTTCGAAAGACTCCCGGAGAAGGTGGCCACGCGATGGTTGTCGACGGTGCCCAGATGTTTGTGCGGTATGCCTACCCGCCCAATTCCCGAGGCAGCTGCGGGCCTCCGGACAGTGACGCCCTCCTCCACTACGGCCAGTCCGGAGTCACCGACCAGGGCCTGCGGGAACTCGCGAAGGGCTTTGCCGGCGCCTTTCCCTACCTGGAACTGATTGCCGGTGCCCACGGCATCCCAGACCCGCTCGACGCCCGCGTTGTGGAGGCTTACTGGGTGGGGAACAGCCTCCTGGACACCGTGGGCATCAGCACCATGGGCAACTCGATGGAAGACCGGTTCCGCGCACGCACCGGCCGGCAGTTTCCGCACCTCGTGGAAGGCGTCCTGGCCGGCGGCGTCCCGCACCACAGCTTCCACGTCTTCGAAATCTATCCCTGGCTGGGCCTGCTGCGCGATGACCGCCGGTACTCCACCGCACTGAACGTCCTGGACCGTTGCCGGATCCGGTGGGGCGAGGTCCTGGCCATTACCGGCGACGAAGCCGTGGTGAAGTCGCGTCCCTTGACGTGGGACGGCACATCCCTGGCTGTCGGCGAACCCGTCGTGGAGACCGCCAAATATGCCGTGAACGGAACCGGCTTCATTGCCGGGCTCGCGGCAGGTGATGTGGTCTCGCTCCATTGGGACTGGGTTTGTGACCGGCTGACGCCGCACCAGCTGCAGCAACTGAAGCACTTCACCGGCCGGCACCTCAAGATCGCCAACACCGGAGTGGAGCATCGCGGCGCAGCCATCGCCCTCGAACGATAAAGAGTCGAACGCTGAACGCCTGCCCATCCGCTTAACCGCCTTGGCTGACGTCGTCGGGTTGCCGTGGCTGGCCCATGAGTTCCAGGCCGCTCATGGCCCGTTCGGCGCCTGCATCATCCACCCGCTCGAGCGCGAAGCCCATATGGATCAGGACCCAGCTGCCCGGGGGCAGCGGTCCGTCGTCCAGGAGCCCGATGTTGATTTTGCGCTGCACTCCGGCCACGTCCACCAGGGCGAGTTGGTTGCCGTAGCCATCGATCGGGCCGATGACCTGGCCGGGGATTCCGAGGCACATGGTTGGTCCGCCTTAGGTCTGCTGGGAGGTGTGCTGGCTGACGAGATCCACGACGGCGGCCATCGCCGCCGGGATGGCGGCGGACACGGGCGGTGTCAGTCCGATGCCGTCGGTGACGTCGGCCGGAACGCAGCCCACCACATAGGTTACGGGGGCCTGGCCGCCCAGCGATCGGAGCTTGCCCAGGACGGCGGCAGGGTCCATGCCGTGCGGGTCCAGGGAGGCGCCGGCGTCGAGATCCTCGCTTCGGATCCGGAGCACACGGAGGCTGCCGGGGGCTTCGTTGTGTGCCGTCCCGCGCTCCGGCGGCACGGCATCCACAAGCACCAGCATGTCCACTCCGGCCAGGAGGTCGTACGCCAGGTGCATGCCGCGGATTCCGTAGTCAGCCACCTCGACGCCGGGCGGCAGGTCCCCCTCCGAGGCCAGTCGGCGGGCGACTTCCGGGCCGAAGCCGTCATCGCGCAGGAACATGTTGCCCACGCCTGCCACCAGCACAGTCATGCCGGCTCACATCCGCCGTGCCTTCAGGTACCGCTGGACGTCGGGGACCGACCGGATCCCCACGTAGACGGCGCCGAGTGCCAACGCCGCCAAAAACGCTACGGTGGCCATTCCTATGATTCTCATGGCGGGCTTTCCTTTCCATCCTGCCCCAGGGGTTCGAGCTCTTCCGGTGAGTAGTAGAAGGACCTGCCGTAGCCCTCGTGGAGGTCTGCGGCGGGGTCCTGGTCGAGGACCAGGCCCACGTGGGTGCTGCCGTCAACATCGAAGTGGACGTTGGTGACGCGGCCCGTTTGCCCGGCGAAAAACAGGTCCTGGGCATCGGCCCGGCGGCTCGGATTCACCCTGACCCTGCTGCCCCGGGACACCGGAACCCCGTTGATGAGCACGGCATCCAAGTGCGGCTGGACCAGGGCTTCGGCTTCGGGTGTCCACCACGCGGCTTCGTCGCCGCTGCGTCCGGCTGGGGGTTCCATGATGTCCGGGGCGCCGTCCAAGGTAGCGACATCCAATCCAGTTCCGTCCAAGGCATGGGGATTGCGCAGGATGCCGTGCAGCTGCTGCAGTTCCGCCGGGGACATGGCCTCGCACCGGTCGATGATGGCGGCCGCCCGCGGATCCGTGGCCCGGGCTTCGGCCTTTTCCTCCTCGGTGAGGGTCAGCACGCGCAGCGTGAGGATCTCGTCAATTTCGGTGGAGTCGTACAGCGCCACCGAACTCTCGGGGGCAACTGCGGGGTGGTCGTAGAGAATGATCGGGGACACCAGCAGCACGTCCGACTGCCCTTCCGGACCGGCCAGGACGGGCCAGCAGCGGTGCTGTTTGCACGTGGCTGCCGCGGCCTGGGCGCTCGGTGGCGGCTCAAGCAGGGAGACAAAGTCCGCGTCGTGGAGGCTCAGGAGCAGGTGCGTGCCAATGAAGGATTCCGCGATGGCATACTGTCTTGTCCCGGCATCCGTCCAGCCGTCCGTCCAGCCAGCCGCCGCGCTTGTGGCAGGGGCCGCCGCAGTGTTCGCAGCCCTGTTTGCAACGCTGATGCGCAGCCTGAGCAGTGCCCCGCCGGCAGGCGCAGCTTCCAGCCTCACCTCACCCTGCAGCGGACGACGACGGCGGACCAGCCGCCCAGCCAGCCGACCCGAGGCGTCGCGGAGTTCCTCGGTGTCTTCCCCGCCGGGAACCGCCACGGGCAGAACCGTCTCTTGCCCGCTCAACCCGGCCACGGGGAACGGTCCCAGCGTGACTTCCCGCTCCACGGCCTCGTCCCAGCTCAGCCAGCGGGCGGCACCGACCGTAAGCTCATCCACCGCCGTGAACCCGCCGTCGTCGTCCATTTTTTCGGTGGTCCGGCTCTGGAGCTGCAGGAAGCGCACGTGGATTTCGACGTCGGCCTGCGGGCCGGGGGTGAGCAGGCAGTCCGCGAACATGTCCGGTTCTTCGCCGGTGCCGGCAGCGGCGGCGCCCGGCGGGCCGAGGATCCCGAACTGCCAGCGCGCCTGGTTCTTCTGCGAGGACGCGCGGTACGGGTAGAGAAGGTAGCCCTCGTAGAGGACGGCATCGGCCACGGCGCGGGCCAGGCTCAGGCTCATGTTCATGGCAGCGCGTCACCCGACAGGGCGGACGGGGACAGTGCGGCCGGGGCTACGGAGGCCGGGGACAGCGCTGCCCGGGACACCGCCGTGGCGTCCGCCAGTAGGCTCTCCACCGTGGCGTCCCACGTGGTCAGGCCGCGGGCCGCCTTGTAGTGCGACAGGGCGGCGAGCACGTCCCGGTCCAGGCGGAGCCAGCCGGTGTTGGGGAAGTACTGGTCCATCAGCCGGCGCCAGGCGTCCACGGGAAGCCGGTACGAGGCTTCGAGATCCCAGGGCACCTGCTCCACGCCGAAGCCGGCCTCACCCCGGGTGAAGACCGTGCCGGAGAACAGCAGTTCCAGAGGGATGATTCCGTCGCGCAGGGACTGCAGGTACTTGGCGGCGGACACCTCGAAGTCAAAGGTGCAGGGCAGCGGGAGCCGCACCTCGGTTTCCCCGGTGAAGCCCTGGACCATGGTGCTGCACTGCAGCCAGAGGAAAGACTTCAGCGTGGTGGGCCAGCGGCTGCGCTCGCCGAAGAGGTCCAGCAGGCCGGCCTCTTCCCCGGGGGTGTAGCCGCGGCGCTGGGGCAGGATCCGGACCTGGCAGCGCAGGGCGATGGCGTGCACAGCGGCGCCGGTGGACTCGGACACGCGCAGCGTCGCGGTGAGCTGGGGCGCCGCCGCGTAGGGCTCGGGCTGGATGTCCAGGACCTCGAATGCCAGCGCAGTCACTGGGGACCGCCGGACGCTGATTCCCGGGTGGCTTCGCGGACCGGCTTGCTGCGGCTGCTGACCTTTTCGAAGAAAACGGTGAGCTGGTCGCGGGCCTCCTGGCCGCCGTCGAATCCCCGCCACAATCGCCGCAGGTGCCCCACCAGCTCGTAGCAGGCGTCCACGGGAACCAGATGGCAGTCAGCCTGGGTGCGGTCGACGCCGGGGCCCCGGATCAGGAGTGCCTCGGTGTCCGGGGCCGCTATGGACAGGGCAGGATTCCGCGCCATGACGGCATCCCAGGCGTCCAGGGGCAGCTCGGATTCGGTGGCGCCGGCAGGGCCAGGATAGAACGCAACCGTCCGCTCCATTCTGGAACTGCGGAAGAAGAATGCCAGTCCCACGGGTATCTCCAGCTCGTCCCACTGGCCCAGGCCAAGCTCAAAATCGGGGAAGGACAGGTACCGGTCCGGCACCGACCGGTACCGCAGGTGGGCGGTGCTGTCCGTGAAGAGCAGGTAGCACGGCCGGCACGTGCACATCATGGCGTGGCTGTCCAGGTCCACCACGTGCTGGTGTTCGGCCGCGATGGGCTCCCCGCACATTTCGCAGCGCTCGCCAGCGGGCGCTGCCGGGGGTGCGGCGGCGATCCGGCGCAGCAGCGCAACGGGCAGGCCGGGCGCCTCCACGTCAGCCGCCCTTCGCCGCTGCAACGGGCACGGCCACGGACATTACGCCGCTCCGTACAAGCAGCGGGAGCGGGTCCAGGTGCAGGCTGCGGTCCTCAAGGCAGGAGCCGGCCTGGCGGACATCGAAGTGTGCTCGGCAGGTGGGGCAGCGGAGCAGGCCGCCGCCGGTAGGGGCGGCCAGGGCGCGCTGCAGGGCGGCGCCGGCCATGGACCCGTCGCAGCGCGGGCAGTGGTCCCGGTAGGCGTAGACGTCCTGCCCGGTCCGGCAGGCCAGGAGCGCATAGCCGCCCACCTGGAACCCGGCCACGTCGCCGGGTTCCAGGTCGGCGACGCCGGGGACGGGCTCCCAGGACCCGTCCGGCTGGTCCTGCCAGCCGTTGCCTGTGCTGGAATTGTTGCCTGTGCTGGAATTAGGGTCCGTGTGGTTCATCCGGACCAGCAGGGAGTCCACGGGGATAAAGGCCGGGGTGGCGGCGTGTTTTTCCGCTTCCACCACTTCGATGGCCGTGACCTCCGGGGCTGCCGTTTCAATCGCCTCTTCGACGGCGAACTTCAAGGTAACGGACGACGACGGGCAGCCCTGGCAGGTGCCGAGCAGCTTCAACCGCACGACGCCCTCCGGGCTGATGTCCAGCAGTTCCACGTCCCCGCCATGGGAGCCCAGGTACGGCCGGACGCTGTCCAGGGCGCCGGCCACCCTCGTCTCCATCGACTCGGGATGCAGGCCGTGGATGATCAGCAGGCCGGACACCAGCTCGTCGGAGGCGAGCGCTGCCAGCGTCCCGTCGTCGAGCTTTCCCTGCTCATCGAGGATTTCCAGCATGCGTTCCAGCCCCGAGCCGTACATGTCGGTGACCTGGCGGACCAGGTCTTCGGCGCGGCCGCGCGCCACCGCCCCGCCGGCGCCGAGGGCGTCGAGGAGCGTACCTATGCGTTCTCCGCGCTGCAGTTCGCCGGTCTGCAGCGGCCGGTCCGCGCCGGGCATGGCAGGTTACTCGCCGGTCAGGGTCTGGGTGGGCGAGTGCAGCATTTCCAGGGTCTGGCCGTTGCCCAGGTACATGTGGACCCCGCACGGCAGGCACGGGTCGAAGCTGCGGACGGTCCGCATGATGTCGATCCCCTTGAAGTGCTCGCGGTCGTTCTCCTCGAAGATCGGCTGGCCCTGCACCGCATCCTCGTAGGGTCCGGAAATCCCGGCCGAGTCCGTGGGGCTGGCGTTCCAGGGAGTGGGCGGATACGGATGGTAGTTGGCGATCTTGCCGTCCCGGATCACCATGTGGTGCGACAGGACACCGCGGACCGCTTCGGTGAAGCCACAGCTGATGGCCTCGTCCGGAACCGTAAAGCTCTCCCAGGTCTTGGTCCGGCCGGCCCGGATTTCCTCCAGCGCCTTCTCGGCGAAGTGCAGCGCCGCCGCGGCCGCGTAGGCCTGGAAGTAGGTGCGGGCCCTGTTGCGTTCCAGCGTGTTGCTCCACTGCGGGATGTTCCATTCGAAGGAAACGGGACCCTTCAGGGCAGTCTTGGGGAGGTTGATCTGCACGCTGCTGCCGGTTGCCTTGATATAGCCGATGTCCACCAGTCCGGCCAGCGCCGTGGCCCAGAGCCGCGCCAAGGGTCCGCCGCCGGTGTCCAGTGCCAGGTTGTCCTGGCCGTCGAACCAGCGCGGGGACATGACCCAGCTGTACTTCTCTTTGAGGTCCCTCTTCTGTGGCCTGGGGTTGGTGTGCTGGTTCCAGGGGTGGCGGCGGTCCACCGGGTTGCCCAGGGGATCGTGGGTCACGAACATCTCCTGGTCTTCCCAGTCGTCGTAGTAGGAGGAGCCCAGCATGATCCGGATGCCCAGGTTGATCCGCACCAGGTCGGTGGTGACGAGTTTGCCGTCCACCACCACGCCCGGGGTGACGAACATCTTCCGGCCCCATTGGGTCATGTCCTTGTACTCGAAGTTGCAGTAGTCGGGGTCCTGGAGGGAGCCCCAGCAGCCCAGCAGCGTTCGGCGCAGGCCTACCTGTTCGTAGCCCGGCAGTGCCTCGTAGAAGAAGTCGAAAAGGTCGTCGTGCATGGGGACTACCTTTTTCATGAACTCCACGTACCGCATGAGCCGGGTGATGTAGTCCGTCATGAGCTGGATGGTGGCCACGGTTCCCACGCCGCCGGGGTAGAGCGTGGACGGGTGCACGTGGCGCCCTTCCATCAGGCAGAACATCTCGCGGGTGGACCGGCTGACCTGCAGCGCCTCGCGGTAGAACTCCCCGGTGAACGGATTCAGCGAGCGCATGATGTCCGCGATGGTCCGGTAGCCGTGGTCGCCCTCGTGCGGGGCGCGGGTATTCTCAGCCTTGGCCAGGACGCCGGGGTTGGTCTCGGACACCATCTTTTCGCAGTAGTCCACGCCCACCAGGTTTTCCTGGAAGATGTTGTGGTCGAACATGTACTCCGCGGCCTCGCCCAGGTTGACGATCCACTCACCGAGGTTCGGCGGCTTCACGCCGTAGGCCATGTTCTGCGCGTAGCAGGAACAGGTGGCGTGGTTGTCGCCGCAGATCCCGCAGATGCGGCTGGTGATGAAGTGGGCGTCCCGCGGATCCTTGCCCTTCATGAAGATGGAGTAGCCCCGGAAAATCGAGGAGGTGCTCTTGCACTCCACCACCTGTTTGTTCGCGAAATCGATCTTGGTGTAGATGCCCAGGCTGCCGACAATTCTGGTGATGGGATCCCAGGCCATCTCCACCAGGTTGTTGTTGTCCGTCCCGCTCCCGGACGGCATTGGAATCGTTGAGGTCATGTTCTTCACCTGTCTGGAATGGGATGGTTACCAGGTGCGCTGGGCGCCGGTAAGGAGCTCGCGTCCGGGCCGGCGCCACTTGGGCTCCTGGTCCAGCGTGTGGGTGGTGATGCCGCGCAACGCCCTGATGGCGGCCCCGTACGGGCGGATGGTGCTCGTGGAGAGCTTGCCGCCGGGTGGCTCGTCCATAAACGGCATGAACTTGTCCGGGAAGCCCGGCATGGTGCAGCCGATGCAGATGCCGCCCACGTTGGGGCAGCCGCCGATCCCGTTCATCCAGCCGCGCTTGGGCACGTTGCACTTGACCACCGGGCCCCAGCAGCCAAGTTTGACGATGCACTTCGGGGAGCCGTACTCGGTGGCGAAATCGCCCTGCTCGTAGTAGCCTGCCCGGTCACAGCCTTCGTGCACTGTCTTCCCGAACAGCCAGGTGGGCCGCAGGGCATCATCCAGCGGGATCATGGGGGCCTGTCCGGTGGCCTGGTACAGCAGGTAGGTCATGGTTTCGGAGAGGTTGTCCGGCTGGATGGGGCACCCGGGGACGCAGACGATCGGGATGCCGGCCTTGGACTTCCAGTCATAGCCGAGGTAGTCCGGGACGCCCATGGCGCCGGTGGGGTTACCCGCCATGGCATGGATGCCGCCGTACGTTGCGCAAGTGCCTGCGGCGATGATGGCCGTGGCTTTGGGTGCCAGGCGGTCCAGCCACTCGCTGGTGGTGATCGGCTGGCCGGTCTCGAGGTCGTTGCCGAACCCGCACCAGTAACCGCCTGGATCGTGGAGCTTCTCGTTGGGGATGGACCCTTCAACCACCAGGACGAACGGTTCAAGCTCGCCGCGGTCCGCTTTCCGGAACCATTCCAGGAAGTCGTCCGCCCCTTCCTGGGGGCCGCACTCAAAGTCGATCAGGGGCCAGTGCATGGCAATCCGGGGCAGTCCGGGCAGTGCGCCGAGCGCGATCTCCTCCACGCTGGGCTGGGTGGCCGCTGTCAGGGCGACGGAATCGCCGTCGCAGCTCAGCCCTGCGTTGATCCAGAGCACGTGAATCAGGGTTTCTTCGGCTCTGAGGGAAGTTTCGGTAGGCATCGTTGCCTCTTTCCGCAGCCCGTGAGGGGGCTCAGTGTGCGTCTGTCAGGGACTCTTCCGGAGGCCCTGACAAAGACCCTGCGAGGGTCTCTGTCCGGGAGGGGCGGCCGTCCAGCCAGTCGTACCAGGCGGTAATGCCGTCGCCAGTAGTGGCCGAGAGGACCAGGAATTGTGCGTGCGCGTTCAGGCGACGGATGCGGCGAACGCATTCGTCGACGTCGAACTCGACGTAGGGGAGCAGGTCCGACTTGTTGATGATCACCAGGTCAGCTGCCATGAACATGTGCGGGTACTTCTGCGGTTTGTCATCACCTTCCGTCACTGAGACGACTACTACTTTCGCTGCTTCGCCCAGATCAAACAGCGCGGGGCAAACGAGGTTTCCCACGTTCTCGATAAACACCGTGGAACCCATCGGGGGATCGAGCGCGTCGAGCCCGCGGCGGAGCATATCGGCGTCCAGGTGGCAGCCCGCTCCTGTGTTGATCTGCACCACGGGTCGGCTGGCTTTGCGGATGCGCTCGGCGTCGAGGGAGGTTTCCTGGTCCCCTTCAATGACGCCGGCCTGCAGCCGGTCGCCCAGCTCCGTGAGCGTCCGCACCAGGAGCGTGGTCTTGCCGGCGCCGGGGGAGCTCATCATGTTCAGGGCCCGGACCTTCCGTCCGGCGAGCCAGCCGCGGTTCCGTTCCGCGAGGAGGTTGTTCTTGGCCAGCAGGTTCTGCTCCAGCGGGATGAGTTCCGGGGTGTGGGTTTGGGTGTGCATGTGACCGTCGGCATGGGGGTGCGTGAGGTTGTGGTCATGGTCGTGGTCATGCGGGTGGGAGTGCGCGTGGTTGTGGGAGTGGTCATGGTCGTGAGGGTGGCTGTGCGTGTGCCCGTCGTGCGTGTGCGTGTGTCCAGTTTCGTGGGAATGCTCATGCGCTTGCGCCCCCGGCACTTCGAGGGAGTACACCCGGGGGCGGCGTCCTCGCCGCAGCCGCACGTTGCGCACATGTCGCTACGCCACCTCCACCGAAACGAGGTTGAGTTCCCGCCCGCTGACCACTGCGACGTCGGCGCTGCCGCAGGGACACAAAAGGAACATGTCCGTCATTGCGAAGTCGGTGCCGCACTCGCGGCAATGCCCACGGGCCTGCGGCTCGTCGATCTGCAGCCGCGCCCCTGCCAGGGTGGTACCCGCTGAAGCCACATCAAAACAGAAACGGAGGGCGTCCGGAAACACACCTGATAACGGCCCGATCCGAAGGTTGACGCCCGTGACTGCCTGGCCGCCGGTCCTGTCCAAAACCGCGGCAATGAGGCTTTGTGCGATCGAGAGTTCGTGCATGGGTACTGCCCCCTCTCTGCCAAGATAGGCTCGTCGAGGCCATAAATCAACCTCAATATTTGACAGCTGCACACGCATCGGGTAAAGGCGTATAGTCATCCCAGTATTCTGCAATGACGCGGAAGCCGGAGGCTCAACAATGCAGCAACCGGAAGCGGGAGGCAACACGCCGCCGCAGGCCAGGACCGGACGGTCCAGGAACGCACTGACCGGCCGGGAACGGGCATCGATCGGTGGAATGGCGGCCGTCGTGTTGCTCCTGCATGCTGTGGGCTGGGGCGTGCTGCTGGCTGTTGTGGCAGCGGAAAACCTTCCGGCTGGCTCCGCGGGCGTTTTCGGGGTCGGCCTCGGCGTTGCCGCCTACACGCTGGGGCTTCGCCACGCCTTCGACGCGGACCACATCGCCGCCATCGACAACACCACCCGGAAACTTGCCGGCGACGGGCACCCTGGCCACAAGCAGCCGGGCAACGAGCAGGCCAGCAACGGGCAGCCTGGCAACGGGCGGGCCCGCGCCGGGCACAGGCCCATGACCGTGGGGTTCTGGTTCTCCCTGGGCCACTCGAGCGTCGTTTTTGGACTGTGTGCCCTTCTGGCGGCCGGAATCCGGAGCGTGTCGGACCAGGGCGGGGTGGTTTCGGGCGAAACCGAGGCGGGACTGCAGATCTTCGGGACGGCAGTCTCGGGGGTCTTTCTGTACCTCATCGGCGTCCTGAACCTGGTGATCCTGCTGGAAGTGCTGCGGTCGGCGCGGCGGCTGCGGTCCACGCAGGACAACGGTGCCGGACTGGAAAACCAACCTGCCCCCGGTGGCCTGATGACGCGGCTCTTCGGCCGGCTGACAGGACTGATCACCAAGCCCCGCCAGATGTATGGCGTGGGACTCGTGTTCGGCTTGGGCTTTGATACCGCGACGGAGGTGAGTCTCCTGATCCTGGCTGCCGGTGCCGCCGCTTCGGCGCTGCCGTGGTACGCGATCCTCACGTTGCCGGTCCTCTTCGCGGCGGGTATGAGCCTGCTGGACTCACTCGACGGCTGCTTTATGACGTTCGCCTACCGCTGGGCGCTTTCCCGGCCGGTCCGCAGGATCTACTACAACGTGGTGGTGACCGGACTGTCCGTGGCCGTGGCGCTGGGCATCGGCTCCGTGCAGCTGATTTCCCTTCTGGTGGACAGCGCCGGGATCCGGTCCGGGCCGCTGGCTGTGATCGGCGGACTCGACCTGGCCGCCCTCGGATACACAACCGTGGCGCTGTTCATCTTCACCTGGCTCTTTGCCTTGGGCGTGTGGCGTTTCGGCCATATCGAAGAGCGCTGGTCAGTGTCCGTCCCGGACAGCGGCCCCGAGTAGCGACCCCCGAGTAGCAGGACCGGCAGTAGCCGGACCAGTCGGGCCAGCCGGGCCAGCGGGCGGCCGGATAGGGTTGAAGGCATGCCTTCGTTCCAGACCCGCCTGAAAATCACCGGACTGAAACCTGGCAACCCGCCCGAAGCCGTGATGGCCGCCGCGGTTGAGGCATTGGAGACCCGTCACCATGTCGAATCCAACCAGATCGAACTTGCTGCCGGCGTCCCGCAGCTGAACCTCCGCTTTCTCGTGGAGGCGACCGAATACAGCGGTGAGAACCAGCAGGCGCGCGACTCGGCAGCGATGATGCGCGACGCCGTCGAACGCGTTGCGCTCACCGGCGCACTGACGGTGCTCCGCCGCAACCGCGGCCGCTGGGCGCCTGTCTAGCTCACTCGCCCAAGCTCACTCGCCCAAGCTCACTCGCCGGAGTTCACTCGCCGGGGGCGGGCTCGTCCACGGGTGAGCGGGTGCCACGCCGGCGGGTCACGATGATGCCGACGACGACGCCGATCACCAGGCCCAGCACCACGCCGATCAGCGAACTCGCCCAGAACGGCAGCTTGGTTGCCGATCCCGTGAAATAGCCCAGGCCCACCAGCCAGCTGGCCCAGAGGACCGCGCCGAGGCCGGCGCACAGGCTGAAACCCCGGGTGGAAACGTCGGCGATGCCGGACGCCGCCGACGTCGCCAGCCGCCCGCCGGGGATGAAGCGGGCACCGATGATGGTCCCGTAGGTGGAGGAGCGGCCGGCCTTGGCGATGGCATCATGGATGCCGTGGTGGACCTTCCGGCCCCAACGCCACCGGTCCAGAATGTGGCTCAGCCGGCGTTTGAAGAGCTGGAACACCACCATGTCACCCACCCAGGACGCCACCGCGGACAGCCCCACCACCAGGAAGACGTTGGCCCGGCCGTCGGCCGAGAGGGCGCCGCCGGTGATCACCACCATCTCTGACGGGATGGGCGGGAAGATGGCATCGCCGAGGACCGCGGGGATGATCCAGAAATAGATCGCCGCCCCCAGCTGTCGGCGTTGCCAAAGTCCATGGCCACAAAGTACCGTACTTTTGCGCGGCAGCACGGCCTGAGCTGGCGGGCGGCACGGACTTCACCGTCATTGGGTTCAGCGAGAGTCCCAGTACCCGGCGGCTCAGTACCCGGCGCCGATGTTCCGGCGGCGTGGCTGTAGGACTCTTCCGCGAACTTCCCTGGGAACGTGGCTGAGGTGCCGTCCCGCCAGGAAATACCAGTACGGCCAGGCGACCCACGCGGCGGCGCCCACGGCGAGTCCAGCCCCGCCGATGCCCCAGCGGATCCAGGCCGGCGCCGGTTCCAGCGCCGTCAGCGCAGCCAAGGGCAGCGCCACCACCAAGGCGCCGCCGATGAACTGTCCCAGTTTCGCGAGATCCCGGGGGTAGCCGCCCGTCTTGAGCAGCGCCCGGTGGGCCAGCAGGAACCAGCCGGCCTGGACCGCCATTGCCCCGACCGAGATGCCGGTGGAAACATTGAAATCGAGCTTCTTCGCGACGAGGAGGAACGAGCTTGCCGATCCTGCGCCGCTGGCCGCGATCACGAGCCATTTGGCTGCCTCGGAGCCGGGTGTGCGGCGCAGGCGCCGGTGGACCTGGAGGATCACCGGGATGATGACCAGCTGGAAGACGCCGCCGGTGGCATCGTTGATGGTGCCGAAGACGTAGGGTCCGTTCTTTGGCACCTCGATGGCGAACATGGCGCCCAGTGTTGCCACGCCCACGACGCCTATGCCCGCGGCCGCGTAGGCGAACTTGGCCGCCGTGCGGTCTCCGGGGATTTCGATGAGGGCATCCATGATGCTTCCCCGCCTTCTCCAAGAGAGTCAGGCACTAGTGCGGATGGAATGCCGCCACAAGGTCGCTTAGCTGGCTTGAGGGCTGAACGCCTAGTTCGCCTTCCAGCCGGTCGGCAAACATTGTGTAGGCGCGGACAGCAGCAGCCCTGTTGCCGGCCGCAAGGTGGGCCTGAACCAGCAGGAGATGCGCCGATTCCCTGAGTGGTTCGATGCTCGCCGCGGAGATCGCCGCGATGACGGCACTGCCGGGTTCACCCGCGGCCAGTTGCTGCCGGGCAATGAGCTCCAGTGTGCTGAGGCGCATTTGCCGCAACCGTTCCTGTTCGAAAATCACCCAGTCGTCATACCACCCGGGCAGAAGCTCGGCCCGGCTCAGGTGGTCCAGGTAGCTGTCCGGAATCTGGGCTTCAGGCTGTGCCTGCATTCTGGCGACGTGTCGCTGCAGTGCTGCGACATCCACGCGGACCGACTGGTCCAGCTCCAGCGTGTCTGCCCCGGCCTGGAGGAGGTGCGGGAACGCGTGGGAGATGCACCAGACGGTGGTGCGGAGATTCCCTGCAGCTTGGGTTTCGCTGCTCTTCGGCCAGAGCAGCCCGGCCAGGAAACTCCGGTGCCGGCAACCGAGGAGCCCCACACAGGCGATGAGCTTCTGTTCACGGCTGGCCACCGTCACTGGATTGTTGCCGCGGCGCAACCGCCAAGCCCCCAGCAAACTCAAGTGCCAATCCTGTGCGAGAGCCACCGTCATGCCTATCCCCTTCAAGCGACCGGACAACACGCGATACCCCAGATAACCATCGTGGCACTGCGACGCATCATGTCAAGTCAATTTAGTAACAGGGGATTTTGGGGGTTTAGATACCGGGAATAAGTCCACATACTGGTCAATCAACTTGGCGCCGGTTGTCATTCAGGAACGTCTCGTCGGAATCAACTCAGCCGAAAAGGAATCTGCAGGGTCAGGCGCTGGCAGTGGCTTCTGAGGCTTTCAGCAAATCGAGCCAACGCTGCACAGCCAGGATGATTTCGTCGGCATCACCGGCCGCTTCCACGACTTCCCGCTCCTGGCCCGGATGACTGGAGATCAGGCGTGCCCGAATCCGGTTGTTTTGGGCTGGTTCCGCCCACGCGCGGATGACCATCGTGCCTTCAATGTCCGCCATGAGCGGGCGCCCTGCTTTCGTTGTCTGCAATTCGCAATCGTCCCCGAACATTACTGCCCGGTATGACCATCCTAGGCATAGATTATTCGGCGCCCAAGTCAAAAGGTGTCACGCCATAGTTTCACGGAACAACGCAAAAATAACACCGCAGTAACGAAGCTGCCACGGGGTTCCGCGTTGACTGAGCGGGAGACTTCGAAAGGGGGTGATTGACATGATGAAGGAACTCACAATTCAGGAACTGGAAAGTCAGCAGGTGGAGCTGTTGCCGTCGCGGGAAACCCTGTTTCTGGACACCAACTGGGCAGGCGTTTACGCGACCAACACCTCTCTCGCACTGAATGCAGGCTCATTGTTCGCAACGGCAAACAGCGCCGCCGTTCAAACAATCCTTGTAGCCCAGGGTTAGTACGCCAACTATCCGAAATCTGGACCCCGGGAATGCCCGGGGAGAGAGGTGAGGTGCTATGCCGGCATCAACCGAGCTATCACCGGTGGAACTCGACGCCGAAGTTTTGGAACTGCTACCCATGCGGGAAACGCTGTTCTTCAACATCAACGTCGCTCCCGTAATCGCTGTGAATCTTTCGATGGCCATTAATGCGGCGTCAATCGGATCCGTTGCGAACTCGGGCGCCTGGCAGAACCTGTTGGTAGTTCAACCGTAGGCCTGCAGGATCGCTAACCTGGTGGACATGCTCCAAATGCCGGGGCATGTCCGCCGTACCTGGTGGTTCAGCCTCTTCGTGGTGAAAGTGACAGCTTGGTGGGGAAAGTGACAACAGCACCCAATGCCGCGTTTGTCCGTCGCTGGTCCCCTGCGCCCGGGATTGTTTTCCTGGGCCCGGTTGAAGGCTCGGGTCTTAAGGACCGCAGCTACCTGCTGCAGCGCGGAGACGGGCAGATTGTGCAGCTTTCGGCGTTGCTCTATCTGGTGGTGGTCTCCATCTCGGCAGAGAAATCCCTCGAAGACACGGCGCGTGACATCAGCGACGCGTACGGCCGTGAGCTGGGCGTGACTGGGCTCCTCCACCTCATCGACAGGAGGCTGGCGCCGATGGGCCTGGTCCGCAACGCCGAGGCCGACGCGGCCGACGCTCCGACCCCGCCGAAGGCAGACCCGTTGCTGGCGCTGCGGCTGCGGGGAACGCTCGTTCCGGACAATGCAGTCAACGCGTTGGCCCGGATCCTGGCCCCGCTGTATTGGGGTCCGGTGGTGGTGGCTGTCCTGCTGGTGTTGGCCGCCGTTGACGTCCTGGTGATTGCCAGAAGTGATTTTATGGCTTCCCTGGAACAAATACTGCTCACCCCGGCGCTGCTCCTGGGCATCTTCGCGCTCCTGACGGTAGCGGCCGTGGTCCACGAACTGGGTCATGCCACAGCGTGCCGGTACGGGGGCGCCAGGCCCGGGGTGATCGGCGTCGGCGTCTATCTTGTTTTTCCCGCATTCTTCACCAACGTCACCGACTCCTACCGGCTGGGCCGGGCGGGCAGGATCCGCACGGATCTTGGCGGACTGTACTTCAACTGCCTCTGCCTGATCGGATTGGGCGGGGCGTACCTGCTGACGGGGCAGGGGTTCTTCCTGCTGGCGGCGGGATTGATGCATTTCCAGATGATCCAGCAGCTGGTGCCGACACTGCGCTTCGACGGCTATTTTGTGCTGGCCGACATCGCCGGCGTCCCGGACCTGTTTAACCGCATCCGCCCGGTTCTGCTCAGCCTCATACCCGGCCGCCCCATAGATCCGCGCGTTAGTGAGCTGCGTCCCTTTGCCCGCCGCATCGTGACCGCCTGGGTTGTCACGGTCGTGCCGCTTCTGGTCCTGGCGCTCGGTTGGATGTTGCTGAACCTGCCCATGATCATCGAGCAGACCGCCACTGCCATCCGGCAGCACGCGGGGCTCGCCGGTGACGCCATCGCTGCCGGCGACCCGACCGCCGCGTCGCTCTCCATGTTGTCCATCCTGATGTTGTCCCTGCCGGTGATCGGCCTGGCTATCTTGCTGTACCGGCTGCTGTCGGTTGTCATCTCCTTGCTTCGGCGCCTCGGCAAGCGCGCGTGGAGCACGACGGCGGAGCAAGCCGGGGTGCCCCGGCACCTCCGGGCGGGGACGCCACAGACGGGGAAGCCACTACAGAAAGGAAGGTCCGCCATGGCTATCGCAGTCCCTCCCGCGGCCATGCCCGACGACGACGTCCCCCAGGCGCCCTTACGCGCTCCGGCGCATTTTCAAGCTCCAGCGTATTTTCCGGCTCCGGCAACCATTCCCGACGACGTCCCCACCCTCCAGGATTTCCTCGCCGACAGGCCCACGCAGCCGGCCCCGCTCGCCGAAGCGGGCTGGCAGGGTGCCGTCCGGCGGCTCAGCCGCAATTCCCTCAGCCTCGGTCCCGGACGGCGGGAACTCGCTCACCTGGACGCCGTCGAAGAGGTTCAGCGGCGCTTGGACGGCCCTCGGACCGTCGTCGTTGTTAACCCCAAGGGCGGCGCCCACAAGACGACGGCGACTCTGCTCCTGGCTGCGACACTGGGCATCCAGCGCGGCGGGTACACGCTCGCCTGGGACAACAATGAAACGCGCGGAACCATGGGGTGGCGGGCGCCGCTGGCCGGGCACGCCGGCACGGCCGTGGACCTGATGCAGGAAGTAGACCGCTTCGAAGACCCTGTCCTGGGGCGGATCGGGGACCTTGACCGGTTTGTGCGCTACCAGGGATCCGCGCAGTTTGACGTGTTGGCTTCGGACGAGGACGCGGCGGGGGCTGCCACCATCGGCAGCCGTGAATTCGATCGGCTCCACACGGCGCTGCGCCGGTTCTACCGGATCATCATGGTTGATACCGGAAACAACATGAGGTCCTCGAACTGGGAAGCGGCGGTGGCGGCGGCGGACGAGCTGGTCATCGTTTCCACTGTGCGGGAAGACACTGTGGCCAGCGCCGTCTGGCTGGTGGATGGGCTGCGTGAACGCGGCTACGAGGATAAAGTCCGCAACGCGGTGACCCTGCTTGCCGCGCCGTCCCTGAAGACCGATCTGCAGCTTCATGACAGGACCCGGACCCACTTCGAATCCCTGACCCGGGAAGTCCTCGACGTGCCGTATGACAAGTCCCTCGTCTCCGGCGGGCCACTCAACTACCAGGCGCTGCTGCCGGCCACCCGCGAGGCCTGGCTGCGTGCCTCGGCTGCCGTGATGAGGGGCCTTTGAGCCGCGCCGCCTAAGTGGGAAACTGGCGGCATGCGGATCACCATCCTCCAAAGCGATATCACCACCCGCGCCGTGGATGCGATCGTGAATGCGGCCAACTCCGCCTTGCTGGGCGGCGGCGGTGTGGACGGGGCCATCCACCGTGCGGCCGGGCCGGAGTTGCTGGCCGCCTGCCGCAAACTGCGCGACACGGACCTGCCGCACGGGCTGGCACCGGGAGCCGCTGTCGCCACTTCCGGCTTCCGGCTCCCGGCGCGCTGGGTCATCCACACCGTTGGGCCCAACCGGCACGCCGGGCAGACCAACCCGGCCCTGCTGGTGTCCTGCTTCAGCGAAAGCCTGCGGCTGGCGGATTCGCTGGGTGCGGCGTCCCTCGCGTTCCCCGCGGTGGGCGGCGGAGTTTACGGCTGGCACGGGCGCCACGTGGCGGAGGCCGCGTACGACGCCGTCGCAGGGTTTGGTGCCGCACATCCGGTGAGCGCACTCGAGTTGGTGGAGTTTGTGCTGTTCGGCCCTGAGATGGAGCAGGCCTTCAAGGCCGTGTTTGAGCAGCCTCGCTGAGGTTTAGCCCGCTGCGGTATTCCACGGGCTTTTTGCTGATGGGGTCCACAAAACGGATGCCGCGGGCCAGAAGCTGCAGCGGTTTGGAGTAGTCGTCCGGGGCCTTGTCCAGGAGGTCGGGGTAAAACGCGTCGTTCACGATGCCAAGGCCCAGGGAGGCCATGTGCACCCTCAACTGATGGGTCTTTCCGGAGTGTGGCTCCAGCAGGTACCGCGCCAGGCGGGGCGCACTATCCGGGTCCGCGTCGCCGGTGCCAGCGGCACCCACTGAAGCGCCGCCGTCGAACGTTTCCAGCCGTTCGATCCGGGTCTCCGCGTTCGGCTCGCCCTCAATGACTTCGGCCAGCAGGTAGCTGCGGGACTTGGTCATCCGGTTCCGGACCACCACGGGGAAGTCGACGGCGGGGTGTCCGGCAGCGGGGTCCGCGGCGGACACGCACTCGTATTCCTTCTGCACCTGCCGCTTCTCGAAGAGCACCTGGTAATTTCCGCGGGTTTCCGGGTTGGTGGACAGGAGCATCACGCCGGCGGTCATCCGGTCCAGGCGGTGCATCGGGATCAGGTCCGGCAGGTTGAGTTGGTTCCGGAGCCGGACCAGAGCCGATTCCTGGATGTAGGTGCCGCCGGGGGTGGTGGGCAGGAAGTGCGGCTTGTCCACCACAAGGAGGTGGTCGTCCTGGTGCAGGATGCTGATTTCCACCGGGATGCGGGTCTCCGGCGGCAGCGAGCGGTAGTACCAGATGAAGGTGTGGTCCTCGAGCCTGGTGGCCCGGTCCAGGGCGATGCCGCCCTCGCCCACGATCTCGCCGGCGTCGAACCTGTCCTCGATGCCCTGCGGATCAATGTGGCCCCAGCGGTGCATCATGTAGTCAATCGCGGTGGACCACGGCCCCTCGTCCGGGAGGCGCAGGCGGGTGGCGTTGACGCCGTCGCGCACGGGGAGGGGGGATTGCATCACCGGTCCATTCTACTTTGCCGGCTCCTGCGGCACTGCCCGGTGACCCCAACGCTTTAGGGCGATCCCAGAGCCGACGGAAAAAAAGTTCTTGACAATAAAAGTTGTCGGTTGTCATGATGGACACATGTTGGACATAGAAGTGATCGAGGACCCGGCCGCGGCGGAAGCGTCGCTGGACCCGATCCGGACGCGCATCCTCCAGGAGCTCGCCGAGCCGGGATCGGCCACGCAGCTTGCCGCCAAAGTGGGCCTGCCGCGGCAGAAGGTCAACTACCACCTCAAGGCCCTCGAACGGCACGGGCTGGTGGAACTTGTGGAGGAGCGGCGCAAGGGGAACGTCACCGAGCGTGTTCTCCAGGCGACGGCGGCCTCGTACCTGATTTCCCCGGTGGCCCTGGCGTCGGTGGCGCCGGATCCGCACCGGTTCTCGGACCGCTTCTCGGCCTTCTGGCTGCTGGCGCTCGCCGGGCGGATGGTCCAGGAGGTGGGCAAGCTGATCGCCGGTGCCGCGGCGGCCAAGCAGAAGCTGGCCACCTTCGCGATCGACGGCGAGATCACCTTCCGCAGCGCAGCGGACAGGGCCGCGTTTGCTGAAGAGCTCGGCGTCGCCGTGACCCGCCTGGTGGACAAATATCACGACGGCGGTGCGGTCGCCGGCCCGGGCGGCACGCCGTCGGGCGGGACCCACCCCGGCGGCACTTCCGCGCACGTCACTCACCCTGGCGGCACTTCCGCGGGTGGCATTTCCGCGAGTGGCGGGCGGAAGCACCGGCTCGTCGTCGCCCTTCACCCCGTTCTCAAAACCCCCATCAAACCCCTTTCAGCGAAGGAGCAGGACAATGACTGACAACCGTGAATTTGAGATCGTCTACGACGCCGAACTGCCCGGCACGCCAGAGCGCGTCTGGGAAGCCGTAACCAGTGGAACGCCGGCGTGGATGTTCCCCACGGACCAGTGGCCGGACGTCAAGACCGTGCAGGAGCACCCCACGCATCTCGTCTCCCGGATGGACGGGCCGGATGGCTGGTTCAACCAGCTGGAGCACGTCCTGGAACCGCTCGACGGCGGCCGCGCCCGGCTGCACTATGTCCACAGCGGGATCTTCGCGGACAACTGGGACGAGCAGTACGACGGCGCCAGCAAGCACACCGCGTTCTACCTCCACACGCTGGGCCAGTACCTGCAGCATTTCGACGGCAAGCCGGTGGTGTTCACGGACATCCAGTCTCCCGCGGCCTCGCAGACCCCGGACGGTTTTGAACGCCTGAAGAAGGCGCTGGGCGTGGACTCTGCCGAGCGGGGTTCCGTGGTTGAGCTGGAGCTCGACGGCGTGGGGCGGCTGTCCGGGGAAGTGGACTTCGCCAACGAGCACTTCCTGGGCCTGCGGACGTCCGATGCGATGTACAGGTTCTTCGGCCGCAATGCCTTTGGTGCTCCGGTGGGCATGACGGTCCACGATTTCAGCGGCAGCGGTGACTCGTCAGCGACCGCCGCGGCCTGGGGCGGCTTCCTCGGGAAGGTCTACGCGTAGGGGTTCCTGGGGCAGGCTGCATTCTCGACTCGCAAAATACCTGGCGCAGTGGAAATTTCACTCGCGTCAGGTATTTTGCGTGTCGCGGGCGGATTAGCGCCTCGAAAGGACTGCCCGTCAGGCGGCCCAGCCGCGGGCGACGGCGTCCAGGGCTGAGCCGTACACCGCGCCCCAGTCCGCCTCCGGCGGGCCAACCTGTGCCAGCTCCAGGCTCACCAGGCCGTGGACCTGGCCCCAGATTGCGACGGCGACCATTGCCGCGGGTGCCTGGAGTACCCTACCGGCGGACTGGGCGGAAGCCACTGCTTCAATCAGGGGCACCATGGCATCGGCGGCAACGTCCGGGCTGGGCTGGCAATCGACGTAGGCGGCCAGTGCGCCGCCGAACATCAGCCGGTAGAGCGCCCGATGTTCCAGCGCCCAGGTCCGGTAGGCCACGCCGAGCCCATGCAGGCCGCCCGGGGCCGCGGCCATCTGTGAGTTGCGGAATGACCGGAACCCGTCGTCCACGACGGCGGTCAGGAGCTGGGATTTTCCGCCGAACAGCGAGTAGACGGCCGTGGTGGACGTCCGGGCGGCCGCTGCCACGTCCCGCAAGGTCACCCGAGCCGGACCGTCGCGGTCCACCAGGTCAGCCGTGACGGCCAGCAGGTCCTGCCTGAGGGAATCGTTATGCACCACGGGTCTTGCCATGGAGCCCATTGTTTCATAACCTTGTTTCGTAACAACGTTATGAAACAAGGTTATGAAACTGACAACCTGAGGAGTTCCCATGGCGCAGAAGGTATTTCCGGGACGCTACACCGCGGACCCGGGCCGCGAATCAGTGACGGTTTTCCTGATCGGCATGCGGGCGAACCGGTGGTGGAAGGCCGGGACCGTCGGCAGGGTGGCTTCCGCCATGCCGCGGATGCTCCAGCACCTGGCCGCCGATCCCGCCGCAGGAATGCTCGGATATGAGCAGTGGTTCGGGCGCACCACCATCCTGCTCAGCTACTGGGAGAGCCCCGAGCACCTGCGGAGGTTTGCCGCGGACCGGGAGTCCCCGCACCTGGAACCGTGGCGCCGATTTATGAAGGAACTCTCCGGGACTGGCGACGTCGGCGTCTGGCATGAGACGTACCAGGTGCCTGCCGCTGGGATCGAGGTCGTCTACAACGGGATGCGGGAGTTTGGGCTGGCCAAGGCGACGGCGCATGTCCCGGTCGGGGCCGGGACCAATACGGCCAAGCAGCGGATGGGCCGGGCCGCGGGCCGCGGCGCCGGCGGCGCCTGATCCCGAAAGCCCACGCGCGTCACGCGATGGCCAGGGCCGGCGCTGTCTTCAGGGTCCGGCGGAGCTGCGGGGCGGCGTCGAGCCTGTCCTGGGCTGAGCGCAAGGCCAGGACTGCGGTCTCCAGCTGGTCCGGCGGCAGGGTGAATGGCACCCGGAGGTAGCGTTCGAAGGCGCCTCCGATGCCGAAGCGAGGACCTGCAGCCAGCCGGATGCCAAAATCCGGAGCGATGACCGTCAGTGCAGTGCTGACCGGTGCGGGCAGCCTGCACCAGACGGACAGACCGCCGGCCGGGTGTCCCGTTTCCCAGTCCGGGAGGTGTCCGGCCAGGAGCTCCAGAAGTGCGGCGCGGTTGTCCCGGAGGGCGCTGAGCCGTGCGGGAAGCGGCTCGTCGAGGGCGCGGACCAGGTGGGCCGCCGCCAGCTGTTCCATAAGCGGTCCGCCCAGATCCAGGGACGTCCGTGCCGCGGCAAACCGCTGGATCATGGCTTCGGAGGCGCGCATCCAGCCCGTACGGAGGCCCGCCCAGTGGGATTTGCTGAGCGAGCCGATGGTGACCACGGCGGGACTGAAGGCTGCCACAGGACTGGTTTCGGCGCCGTCGAGGTTCAGCTCGCGGAGGGTCTCGTCCACCACCAGGACCGTCCCGGCCGCCACGGCCGCCCGGACCAGCTGGCGGCGCTGGACATCGGGCATCAGCTGCCCGGTGGGATTGTGGAAGTCCGGCACCACGTACGCCATCCTGGGACGCTGCTGTGTCATGGCGGCCTGCAGTGCGTGCATGTCCCAAGCCAAGGGAGGCGGACCGCCGTCGGCCCTGTCGGCGGCTGCGCCATGGGCTGCGGTGAATGCCACCGGAATGGGCCGGCACCCGGCCGCGCGGATGGCATCTAGGGCGTTCGGGTAGCTGGGGTGTTCCACCAGCACCCTGTCCTGCCGCCCAGCCACGGCGCGGATGATGATGTTCAGGGCGTGCTGCGCGCCCGATGTCACCAGGATCTGTTCGGCAGTGGTCGGCACGCCGGCCGCCGTATAACGTGCCGCCACCGCCTCGCGCAGGGGGAGCAGGCCCATGGCGTCGTAGCCGAATCCGGGCAAGAGCGCGGGAAGCTCGGTGAGGGCTGCCGCGAACGCGCGATGCACCACCTCACCGCTGGCCGGCAGTGACGCGTAGGCGAGGTCGATCAGCCCCTCCGGTGCCGCGAGCCCGGGAGATGTTGTTCCGGGCGTCCGCCCGGCGGTTGTGAGGCCAAGGTCCGTGAGCACCGTGGTACCCAGCTGCGTCAGACGCGGAATCCGGGTCCGGCCCCGGCTGCCTTGCCCGCTGCTGAGGAAACCCTGCTCGCGGAGGTGCCCGTAGGCGGCTGTCACGGTGGTGCGGCTGACGCCCAGCGCCTCAGACAGTGCGCGCTCGCTGGGCAGGGCCGTGTCCAGGGCCACCCGGCCGTCCAGGACCAGGAGGCGGACGACGTCGGCCAGCTCGCGGTAGGCGGGCGCGACGCCGAGGTTCCACTCGCCCAGGAGGCGGGCCAGTGCGGGCGGGTTCAGCGAGGGGGACATGATGCCAGTATCTCAGACTGGCTATGTAATTCAATGCCAGTTGTCTGTCAGAGTTGTCGTTATGTTGACCCGCAGACTCCTTCAGCTCTTTATTGGCCTCGCCATGTACGGCATCTCCCTGGCCATGTTCATCCGTGCCGGACTTGGACTGGATCCGTGGGATGTTTTCCATCAGGGGGTGGCCGGCAGGACGGGGCTGAGCATCGGCGTGGTGGTCATCATTGTGAGTTTCCTGGTGCTGCTGCTCTGGATCCCGCTCCGGCAGTGGCCCGGGTTCGGCACCCTTTGCAACGCCGTGCTGGTGGGCGTTTTCGCAGACATCGGGCTGGCCTTGATCCCGGCGTTCTCGCATCTGGGCGGCCAGATCGGCATGCTGGCCGGCGCAGTGCTGCTGAACGGCATCGCGTCCGCATGCTACATCGGCGCGCGGTTCGGTCCGGGTGCCAGGGACGGGCTGATGACCGGGCTGGCTCGGCGCACCGGCTGGTCCGTGCGGACCTCGCGCACCCTGATCGAAGTGGTGGTGTTGGGAGTGGGCTGGCTGCTGGGCGGTTCCGTGGGGGTGGGCACGGTGGTCTACGCCCTCGCGATCGGGCCGCTGGTGCAGCTGCTGCTCCCGCGGTTCATGGTGCCTGCGGCGCTTCCGCCCCAACCTGCCGCTCTCGAACCCACCGTCCTTCAACCCACCGTCCTCGTACCAGACGCTGGGGAACCGGACGCTGGCGAGCCAGTCGCCGTCGAACCCGGCGTCAGGACTTCCTAGGAACCCCTAGGACACGACTCTTAGGGCAGGACCGGCTGGCACTGCGGGCAGAAGTAGATGTCCCGTTCTTCTTCGCCGTTGGGTTTGCCCAGCACGCCGCGGCGGATGGGGGTCCGGCATTTCAGGCAAGGCTGGTGTTCGCGCAGGTAAACCCAGTAGCCCGGGCGGCCCGCCATCCGCCCGACGGGCATGCCGCGCGGATTAAGGATGGTCACCCGGCGTCCCGGGCCCAGGTTGGCTTCGAGCAGTTGCTTGGCATCCGTCATCAGTGTCCGGAGGTCGTGGACAGCTGAGACGGGAGTCGCCGGGTGCACGCCGGACAGGAAGCAGGCTTCGCAGCGATAGATGTTGCCGATGCCGGCCAGGTTGCGCTGGTCCAGCAGTGCGACCCCGATGGGTACGTCGGGTGCCGCGCGGATCCGCTGCTCTGCTTCGGCCACGTCCCAGTCCGGGCCCAACAGGTCCGGACCCAGGTGGCCAACGATGGTGTCTTCGTCCGCGGTCCTGACCACTTCCACGATGCCCAGGGAAAATCCGACGACGTCGGCTGCCGCCGTGCGCAGCACGCACCGGGCGGTGAATCCAGGCTTCCGCCAGCGTCCTCCCGGCGGATAGACCTGCCAGGCGCCTTCCATTTTCAGGTGCGAGTGAATAGTGAGTTTCCGCTCCTCAGGTCCATTCCCCTCCGGTCCCACCACGCGCATCAGGAGGTGCTTGCCGCGCGGGACCACTTCCTCCACGGTCCAGCCGGCCAGGTTGAGCGTGGCGAACCTCGGCACGCGGAAGTCCGTCGCCGTGAGCATCTGCCCCGCCAAGGCCTTGTGCAGTTCGGCGGCGGCCCGCCAGACGGAGTCGCCTTCAGGCACGGATCCTCAGACCTTTGGGCGTCGAGTATGCCCCGGCGGCGGCGAGTGCGGCTGCCACCGGTGTGTCCAGGATGCCGTGGCCGTTGACCTTCTCCATGATCAGCTTGTCCACCGCGCCCCGGGTGACGACACTCACCAGGGCCGCTCCGGCGGCGGACAACACTGTCGTGTCCTCGCTGAAGGCCAGCAGGGTTTTCCCGCCGCGTTCCACATAGAGGATCAGGGCGCCGTCCACCATGACCACCAGCGCGCCGGCTTTCCGCCCTGGCCGGTGCCCCGTCCCGGCCTCCACATTGAGTGCCGGCCACGGCAGCGCCGCGCCATAGGGGTTGGCGGGATCCGTGGCCGCAAGGGCCAATGCCGCTGGCTCGGGCTTGGCCAGCTGGGTGTCCCCGGAATAGGAACGCAGCCGGTCCACGGTTGCGGGGACAGCGAACTGCGCGGCCCCAAGATGCTCGATGAAGTACCCGCGGCGGCAGCGTCCAGCCTCTTCCAGCCGGGCCAGCACCTTGTACATCAGGCCGAACCCGCCAAGGATCTGCTCCGCCATGACCGATCCCCGGGTCACCACGCCATAGCGGTCCAGCAGAAGTTCAGCGGTGGCACGGGCGTGGATGGTGGCGTCGAGTTCGGGCGACGGCAGGGCAGACCAACGCCCCGCGGCCAGCGGGGGTGTTGCCGCCGTTCCCGACAAAGAGCCGTACCGTCCGGCGCCCAGTGAGGGGGAGCCCAAACCGGAGGTGCCCAAACCGGGCGATCCCAGCAGGCCGGCGCCGTGGGAGCGGCCGAGCCTGCTCAGCCTGGGGGCACGGGCGCGGGGCGAGCGGGCCACTTGGCGGTGCGCCGTGTGGCCGCCCGCGATGAGGGCGCGGACCGGGGCGAAAGTGTCGCCGGTGATGCGGCCGGCCCACGCCAGATCCCACAGCGCGGACACCACTTCCTGGTCGCTGAGCACCGAGTCCATGCCACCGGCCACGTCCTTCAGCTGGCGGAAGAAATATCCGCCGCCGTTGTTCGTGAGGTGGTCAAGCAGGCGTTGCTGCGCGTCCCCGGGTTCATATTCGACGGCGGGATTCAGCGTCAGTTCGGCGGAATCAGCCAGGTGGAGGCTGACCCAGCCGTCGTTTCCAGGCAGTGCTCCCGCGCCGGACCAGAGGAGCTCGCCGGCGGCCATAAGCTCGTCGAGCATGGCGGGCTGGTAGTTGGAAACCCGGCTGGCCAGGACCAGCGGCTCCCACGCCGAAGCAGGTACCGGCACGCCGGAAAGCTGGTCGATCGCGGTGACAATTCCGTCCAGCCCCCGCAGGGACGGCTGCCCGCGCCCGGCCCCGGGCGTACGGACATTCTGCCAGGCCGGCAGGAAACGCCCATAGGCGGCGGCGTCCACCGGTTCCACTTCGGCGCGCAGTGCTGCGAGCGAACGACGCCGGAGCTTGCGTAGCACTTCGGCGTCGCACCATTCGCTGGTGGTGGGCGCGGGCAGGTGCGTCTGCGTGGATTCTGCGGGGAGCGGCTGAGTCGGTTGTACAGCCTCAACTGCCGCTTCGTCCGACGGCCCGCCGCTGGCCGCCTGTTCCGGCGAGGCGGCGTGAGGCCGGAACTCGCCTTCCACCACCCGGCCGTCCGCGGCGAGCCGTTTCAGCGCGGTGCCGACCACGGCGACGCCGAGCCCCAAGCGGGCCGCGGCTTCCGCCGAGGTGAAGGGTCCATGTGTGCGGGCGTACCGGGAAACGAGGTCGCCAAGGGGGTCTGCCACCGGTTCGATGAAGGCCAGGGGAACGCCCATGGGAAGCGGAACGCCGATGGCATCACGGAGCCGGGCGGCATCCTCGACGGCGGCGTAGCGCTCGGCCCCGCCGATGTTCACTTTGATGGCCCGGTTGGCCCGCAGGAGTGCGGTCAGATGCGTCGTGGCCAGGGGAGTGTCGGCGTGCGGGGTTTCGACAGGCTCAACCACCGGGCTTTGGAGTCGCTCAACCTCCGGGGTTTCGACAGGCTCAACCACCGGCGCCCCCTCAACCACCGCGGCCGCTTCCAGCCGGGCGGCGACTTCTTCCGGGGTCAGCGGACCCAGCAACCTGAGCAGGTCGGCGACGCCTTCCATGCCGCGGGCCCGGCGGTCCGGCGCGAGGCGCTGGAGTTCAAGCTCGGTGGCATCGATGACCTTCGCGTCGAGCAGTTCGCGGAGCTCAATCCGGCCGAGCAGTTCGTTCAGGAGCGTTGAATCCAGGGCCAGGGCTGCGGCCCGGCGCTCGGCCAGCGGCGAGTCGCCTTCGTACAGGAACTGGGCCACGTACCCGAACAGCAGGGACTTGGCGAACGGCGAGGGCTGCTGTGTGGTGGTCTGCACGATCCTGAGTTCGCGGCGTTCCACCGACGCCGCAATGTCCTTCAGCGCAGGGAGGTCGTACACGTCCTGGAGGCATTCGCGGACGGTTTCCAGCACGATGGGGAACGTGGGATATTTCCGCGCGACGTCGAGGAGCTGCGCGGACCGCTGGCGCTGCTGCCAGAGCGGCTGCCGCTTGCCGGGGGTTTGCCGGGGAAGGAGCAGGGCACGCGCGGCACACTCCCGGAAACGCGAGGCGAAGAGCGCACTGCCGCCCACTTCGGCGGTGACAATTTGCTCCAGCTCGTCGGGATCAAACAGGAAGAGTTCGGCACCGGGCGGTTCGTCCTCCATCATTGGGACCCGCAGCACAATGCCGTCGTCCGCCGCCATGGCCGACCCATCCAGGCCGTACCGCTGGTGCAGGCGCTGCCCGACGGCGAGTGCCCAGGGGGCGTGCACCGGCATCCCGAAGGGGCTGTGCAGGATCACCCGCCAGTCGCCCAGCTCGTCATGGAAGCGCTCCACCACCAGCGTGGTGTCGCACGGGACCACCTCGGTGGCCAGCTTCTGTTCACTGAGGTACTGGATCAGGTTATTGGCGGCGAATTCATCCAGCCCGCTGGCCTTGCAGCGTTCGGTGGCAGGGCCGACGTCGGACGCGGACAGTTCACGCACGAAGGCGCCCAGCGCACGGCCCAGGTCAACGGGCCGTCCCAGCGAATCCCCCTTCCAGAACGGGAGTTTGCCCGGCTGGCCGAAGGCGGGGGAGACCAGGACGCGGTCGTGGGTGATGTCTTCGATTTTCCAGCTGGTGGCGCCCAGCGCAAAAATGTCACCCACCCGGGACTCGTAGACCATCTCCTCGTCCAGCTCGCCCACGCGGCGGCCGCCCTTTGACGGTGAGGCGGCGCGTTTGCCGTCCGTTCCCGGCGCACCGGAGCCTTCCACCTCTGTGCCGATGATGTACACGCCGAAGAGGCCGCGATCCGGGATGGTGCCGCCGGACGTCACGGCAAGCCGTTGGGCGCCGGGCCTGCCTTCGATGGTGCCGGCGTTCCGGTCCCAGATGATCCGGGGCCGCAGTTCGGCGAATTCATCGGACGGGTACCGGCCGGCCAGCAGGTCAAGGGTTGCCTCGTACGCGGACCGGGGGAGGGACGCGAACGGGGCGGACCGCCGGACAGTGGCGAACCATTCCTCCACATCGATGCTGCCCAGGGCAGTGGCCGCGACGGTCTGCTGGGCCAGGATGTCCAACGGATTGGCCGGGACAAAGAGCCGCTCGATCTTTCCTTCGAGCATCCGCTCCACGGTGATGGCCGTGTGCACCAGGTCCGCGCGGTGCTTGGGAAACAGCACGCCCTGAGAAATTTCCCCCACCTGGTGCCCGGCACGGCCCACGCGCTGGAGTCCGCTGGCCACCGACGGCGGTGATTCCACCTGGACCACAAGGTCCACGGCGCCCATATCGATGCCGAGTTCCAGGGACGAGGTGGCCACAACGCAGCGCAGGCGGCCGGACTTGAGGTCGTCCTCAATGAGTGCCCGTTGGTCCTTGGACACGGAGCCGTGGTGGGCGCGGGCCAGTAAAGGATCGGCTCCCGCCGTGCTGCCGGCCTGCGCCATCATATGGGCCGGCGTCGCCGTGGATGCAGGAACGGAAGCAGGACTGAAAGCAGGGGCGCGGGGCGGGAATCCAGGGTCTGGGGCACCCGCGGCAGGCGGGTCCCAGCCACCGCCGACCGCGCTCAGTTGCCGTTCGGCGTAGATCTCATTCAGGCGGGCGGTGAGCCGCTCCGCAAGCCGGCGCGAGTTGGCGAAAACGATGGTGGACTGGTTGGCCAGCACCAGGTCAACGATCTTCTCCTCCACATGGGGCCAGATCGAGGCCTGGGGCTGCAGCCCTGATGCGGGACCGGAGTCGAAGGCGCCCGCAGCGCCCGGAAGATCGGACATGTCCTCCACCGGGACTGACACGGTGAGGTCCCAGTTCTTCCGCGACGGCGGGGCGACGATTTCCACCGGCGCAGAACCGGCCAGGAACTGGGCCACCAGCTCGCGCGGCTCAACCGTGGCCGAAAGCCCGATCCGCTGGGCAGGTTTGGGCAGCAGCGCATCCAGCCGTTCCAGGGAGACCGCCAGGTGCGCGCCACGCTTGGTTCCGGCGACGGCATGGACCTCGTCAACGATGATGGTGTCCACCTCGGTGAGGGTCTCGCGCGCCCTGGAGGTAAGCATGAGGAACAGCGATTCGGGCGTGGTGATGAGGATGTCCGGCGGGTTGTTCAACAGCGAGCGACGGTCCGCCGTGGTGGTGTCACCGGACCGGACACCCACCGTGATCAGCGGCGCCGGAAGTCCCAGCCGCTTGGCAGTCTGGGTGATCCCGATCAGCGGCGAGCGGAGGTTGCGTTCCACGTCCACGCCGAGGGCCTTCAGCGGCGAGATGTACAGGACGCGGGTCTTGCGTTTGGGCGGTCGCGGGCGTCGTCCTTTGGCCTGCCCCTTGCCTGTCCCTTTGCCGGTCCCACTGACCGCCCCCTCGACTGTTCCGTGGGCCGGCGCAGCTTCCAGGCCGGGCAATTCAGGGTCAGGCAAGGCCGGATCAGGGGCCGGCGCCTCAACGAGCAAACGATCCAAGGCCCAGAGGAACGCCGCGAGCGTTTTGCCCGACCCGGTGGGCGCCACCACCAGCGCGTGCGAGCCGGACGAAATGGCGTTCCAGGCGCCGGTCTGGGCAGGGGTCGGCTCCGCAAAGGCGCCCAGGAACCAGTCCCGCGTGGGCCGGCTGAAACGGCCCATGGCAGTGCCGGGAAGGGCGTCCGGCTCCGCTCCCGGCGGTTGCTGCTGCTGCATTCCTCCATCATGCCCTAACCCACCGACAGGATTGCCGGCGCCGCTGGAGGCGTGGATCAACCCTGCTCCAGCCTCGGGAGGTCCTTGGTTGCAGGTCCTTCCAGGAGCTTGCCGTCGGCGCTGAAACGCGATCCGTGGAGCGGGCAGTCCCAGGTCAGTTCGCTGTCGTTCCAATGAACGATCCCGCCCAGATGCGTGCAGACGGCGGAGAGCCGGCACGTGGTGCCGTCCACTGTGGAGACCGCTACGGGCCGGGCACCGTCGCGGTAAACCTTCGTGCCGCCGTCGGCCGGTACGGGACCTCCGGCGGGTGAGCCCGTCGACACCCCGGGGTCGATAGATTCAACCCCCGCCTTCCCAACCGCCAGCTTCCCCCAATCGGTGGCCAGCCGCGCAGCCGCGCCCGCGTTGACGGCGACGGCGGTCAGCGCGCCGGCGGGGGACGTCACGCGGTGATGGATGGTGTTGGCCCAGCGGAGGCTGCCGCCGAGGATGTCGGCGGAGATGCCCAAGGCGGCGGCCACCGCGTTGGTCATGCCCCACTTGTTGTAACCGGTGCCGAAGAAAATGTGGCCCCGGCCCCGCGGCAGTTTGCCAAAAAAGGGCATGAGGTTGGTGGCCTGGTAGTCCTGGGCCGACCACGTGTGGGTGGCTACCGCGCCCGGAAAGTGCCCGGTAGCCCAGTCCAGCAGACCCGACAGGTGGGACTTTTCAGAGTCGGTCCGCCCCACTTGGTGCCCGTGCCCGCCCACCAGCAGGAACTGTCGGCCGTCCGCTTCATAGTCGCGCAGCGAATGGGTGGGTTCCTCGGCTGACAGGTACATGCCGGGCGGCGCGGTGACTCCGGCCGGCAGTTCCAGGGCCGCGGCGTAGGAGCGCAGGGGCTTGAGCTTGGTGAAGTAGAGTCCACGGTCCAGGACGGGGATTCCGGTGGCGAGAACAACGTTATTGGCGGTGACGGCGCCCTGGTCCGTGTGGACAATTAACGGTCCGCTCCCGGAGACATTCCGCAGCCGGGTCCCGCCCACTACGCTCCCGCCGCGGGCACGGACGTCCTTGAGTAAGGTATCCAGGACCTCCATGGGATTGATCTGGGCCTGATCGGGCAGGAGCAGGGCGCCCTGGATGGGGAATGGGAGGCGTGCATCGCGTACGTACTCGACGTCCAGGCCGGCGGTTGTGGCTGCGCCGAGTTCCTCCAGCAGCCGCTCGGTGCCCGGGGCGGTGGTGGCGTACGTGTAGGCATCCCGGCGCTGATACGGCACACGGTGTTCGTTGAGGTAGCGGAGCAGCCACGACTGCCCCTCCCGGTTGGCTTCCACATAGGCCTCAACCTGCTTCTGCGCATACTGCCTGGCCAGGCCGGACAGTACTGTCCCCTGCAGCAGACTGACTTTCGCCGTTGTGTTTCCCGTGGTCACTGCCCCGGGAAACCGGGCCTCCAGAAGCAGGACCCGCTGCCCGGACCGGGCCAGCAGCAGCGCAGTGACCAGCCCCGTCAGCCCGGCCCCCGCCACCACGGTGTCGTGGCGGCTGCCTGCCTCGAACGGGTCAGAGCTGAATGATTGCCCGCGGTCCAACCAGAGCGATTTCATGAAAGCTAAGTGTACTTATCGTTGACGTTCGGACCCATAGTCCTGGAAAGGAATGTGAGGCAGCCCGTTGACGCCGGATGTGATGCACGATAATCTTGACCGAAGTTATACGAATAACTCACCAAAGCAACTGACCCGAGGAGGTGTCCGCCATGGCTGGATCGCGGCCAAAGTCGGGACCGACAATGCACGACGTCGCTGCTGCTGCCGGCGTTTCACAGGCCACCGTGTCGCTGGTGCTGAATTCAGCCTCCGGGTCGCGCTTTTCCGAGGAAACGCGCAAGCGCGTTCGGGACGCCGTGAACCGGCTCGGCTACCGCACTAACGCCCACGCGAAAGTCCTTCGCGAGGGCGTGGCCGGCATGATCGGGTTCATTGGCGATTCCGTGGCCACCACCCCTTTTGCGGGCGCCATCATCGAAGGCGCCCAGCAGCGGGCGTGGGAGGACGGGCTCCTCCTGCTCTCGGTAAACACCGGCGGTGATAAGCAGCTCGAGGCCGCATCCTTGGACACCATGCTCTCTTACAAGGTCGCCGGCGTGGTCTACGCCGCCATGTATCACCGGCGGCTGGAAGTTCCGGAGGCCCTGGCGGGCGTCAGGTCCGTGGTGCTGAATTCGCAGGACCGGGCCGGTCTTGTCCCGAGCGTCGCCCCGGACGAGGTCAAGGGCGGGTACGCGGCCACGAGCCGGCTGCTCGAGGCGGGCCACACCAGGGTGGGGATGATCAATATCGAAACCCTTGAAAGCGGCCTTCCTGCCGCCGTCGGTCGCTACGAGGGCTACTGCGCTGCACTTGACGAAGCGGGGCTGGGCATTGATCCGTCACTGGTCCGTTTCGGTAAAGGCGGGGAGGAAGACGGCTACAAGTACACGCTGGAGCTTATGACCTCCAGCAACCCGCCCAGCGCGATTTTCTGCGCGAACGACCGTGGCGCCTGGGGTGCCTACCAGGCCGTCTCGGACCTGCACCTCTCAATCCCCGGGGACGTGTCGATCGTGGGATTTGATAATCAGGCGACTCTGGCGCCGTTTCTTCGCCCGGGATTGACCACCTTTGAATTGCCGTTCGTCGCCATGGGCCGGCGCGCGGTTGACCTGATCCTCCAGGACGCGGAACCCGATGGCCGGGTCGAGCTGATGGACTGCCCTCTGATTGAACGGAATTCCGTGACTCACCCTAAGGAGATGCCATGAGCCGCACCATCCCGGCCCGACGCGGGAGTCCTTCTGCGGCGCCGTTGCCGCAACGAAAAATTTCTCTTTCGCTCCGCATGAAGAGAATTTCCCGTGCCTGGCAGTTATACGTATTACTAGCCCCGGCGATCGTCTACATCCTGGTCTTCAAGTACTGGCCGATGTACGGCGTGCAGATCGCGTTCAAGAACTACAACCCGGTGGACGGGTTCACGGACAGCCCCTGGGTGGGCCTGACCCACTTCATCAGGTTCGTGAACTCCTACCAGTTCGGCCAGGTGGTCGGTAACACCTTGTGGATTGCCGTCCTTGGCCTGTTGGTGGCCTTCCCGATTCCAATCATTCTGGCCTTGCTGGTCAACCAGCTCCAGAGCGAGAGATTCAAGAAGTTCACCCAGACCGTGCTGTATTCGCCCGCTTTCATCTCCACAGTGGTGGTGGTGGGCATCATGTTCGTGGTTCTGTCCCCGAGATCGGGGCTGGTGAACAACGCCATCCAGCTGGGCGGCGGGGAGCCGATCTTCTTTATGGGGTCGGCGGAGTGGTTCCGCCCCATCTATGTCATCTCGGATGTCTGGCAGAACGCCGGATTCTCGATGATCGTGTACCTCGCGGCACTGGCCGCCATCGACCCGGCACTGCACGACGCAGCCAAGGTGGACGGCGCTTCCAAGCTCCAGCGCATCCGGCACATTGACCTCCCGGGCATCATGCCGGTGGTGACGATCCTGTTCATCCTGGCCATCGGCAACCTGCTCAACGTCGGCTTCGAGAAGGCACTGCTGATGCAGACGCCCCTGAATATCTCGACCTCGGAGATCATCCAGACCTACGTCTACCACGCGGGCCTGCAGCAGGCGCAGTTCAGCTATTCGGCCGCAATTGGCCTGTTCAATTCCCTCCTCAACCTGGCGCTGCTTCTCTTCTTCAACACGGTGGCACGCCGGGCCAACCAAGCGACCCTGTGGTGATGCCGAAATGTCTCTGACAACCAAACCCCGCACTACCGAGAACCGGAGCCGGCCCGTCAGCCAGGTCCGTCCCAAGCAGACTCTGCGCGACAAATACGGCGACCGTGCCTTCAGCATCGCCGCCACCGCTGTCCTTATGCTCTCCATCCTGGCCGTGGTGTACCCGCTGTACTTCATCGTCATTGCCTCCATCAGCGACCCGAACGCGGTCTACGAAGGCAAAGTCTGGCTCTTCCCCTCCGGAGTCACCACCGAAGGCTACGAACGGATCTTCGCCGACAGCCGGATCTGGAACGGCCTGGGCAACACAGTCATCTACACCGTCCTCGGCACCGCCATCAGCGTCAGCACCATCCTGTGCGGCGCCTACGCACTGTCCCGCAAGGACATGCCCGGCCGGAAGATCCTGATGCTCCTGTTCGTGATCACCATGTTCTTCGACGGCGGACTCATCACCAAGTATCTCGTGGTCCGCGACCTGGGCATGCTGGACACCGTGTGGGCTGTGGTCCTGCCGGGAGCGGTGGGCGTGTGGAACCTCATCATCGCCAGGTCCTTCTTCGAGCACACCATTCCGAACGAGCTACGCGAGGCCGCCCAGATGGACGGGGCAACCGACTTCAAATTCTTCTTCAAAATGGTGCTCCCACTGTCCAAACCGCTGATCATGCTCATGATCATGATCCACGTCGTGGCCCAGTGGAACTCGTTCTTTGACGCACTGATCTTCCTCAACGACGACTCCAAGTACCCGTTGCAGCTCGTCCTGCGCAACATCCTCATCCAGTCAGACGTCTCGTCCACCGGAACCACCGGCGGGGACATCGCATCCTATGCCGCCGCGCAACGGATCGCAGAGCTCACCAAATACGCCATGATCGTCGTCTCGAGCCTGCCACTCATGATTGCCCTGCCATTCATGCAGAAGCACTTCACCAAGGGCGCCATGATCGGCGCCGTCAAATAGCTCCTCCCCGCATCGACCGCCCGGGCAACCGCAGTCGGACGGCAGCACACCCACCGCAAGAACCCACCTCAGAATAGGAATGACCATGGCACTCAGCCGTAAATACGCCGCCCTCGGCGCCGTCCTGGCCGGAACATTGATGTTTACCGCCTGCTCCGGCGGCGGCTCAGGCACCACGGAGCTCAAAGACGCCTCCGCGGACTTCGGCTTCCAGGAAAAAGGCTTCCCCATCGTCAGCAAGCAACTCGACCTGACATTCTCCGGGACCAAGGCCGCCCTGGCCCCGGACTACAACACCATGACAGTGGTGCAGGAATGGGAAAAAGCCACCAACGTCCACATCAAGTGGGAGAACCTGCCAGAGACGGTCTTCCAGGAAAAGAAGAACCTCCTCCTCGCCAGCGGTGACCTCCCCGACGCGTTCTTCAACACCGGGCTGACCGACGCCGAGATCGCCACCTACTCCGCCAGCGGCACCCTCATTCCGCTCGAAGGGCTCATCGAGAAGAACGCACCGAACCTCGCCAAGCTGCTTTCGGACCGGCCCGACATCAAGGCCGCCATCACTTCCTCGGACGGACACATCTACTCCCTGCCATCGATCGAGGAACTCGGCCTGGTCCAGTTCCCCAACGAACTTGCCATCAACACGTCCTGGCTGAAAAAACTGAACATCCCGATGCCGAAGACCATCGATGAGTTCCACGATGCGCTGCTGGCCTTCAAGACCCAGGACGCCTCCGGAACCGGCAAGACCATCCCGCTGAGCTTCATGCCAGGCTCCTGGTGCGGGGACATCGTTGACCTGATCGCCGCCCTCGGCGGAGTGCCGGACAACATGGACCACCGCATCGTCCAGGACGACAAAGTCATCTTCACCCCCACCCAGGACGGCTACAAAAAAGCCATTCAGACTCTGCACGAGTGGTACCAGGAAGGCCTGATCGATCCCGAGTCCTTCTCCCAGGATGACAAGGCGTACCTGGCAAAGGGCAAGGCGGCAGCCGAAAACCTCGGCTCCTTCGTCTGGTGGGAAGTCCCCGAAATGGTCGGCGCTGACCGCGCCAACAACTACGCCCTGGTCCCGGTCCTGGAAGGCGTGGACGGCAAGCGGATCGCCAGCCAGTCCAACAACCAGGAAATCGCCCGCGGTGCCTTCGCCATCACGCGGACCAACAAATACCCGGCCGCGACCATGCGCTGGGCCGACAACCTCTACGACCCCACCCAGTCCGCCCAGGCCAACTGGGGACCCATCGGTGAAACCCTGCAAAAGGGCGACAGCGGCCTCCTGACCCAGATCCCAGCCCAGGCCGGGACCAGCGAGGGCGAACGACGCCAAAAGGTCGCCCCGGGTGGCCCTAAGGCCAACACCGCCGAGAACTTCACCACCGTCGTCGCTCCCGAACCACGCGCCGCCGAACGCCAGAAAACCGTCAACGAACTCTACAAGCCCTTCGCCGGCAACGACGGCTACCCGCCGGTCGCCCTCTCCAACGAAGAACTGCAGCAGATCAGCAGTATCCAGACGGACATCACCTCCCTGGTGAAGCAGAACATGGCCAAATGGATTGTCTCCGGCGGCATTGACCAGGAATGGGACGGCTACGTCTCCCAGCTCAAAAACGTCGGCGTCGAGAAAATGATCGAGGTCTACCAGCAGGCCTACGACCGCTACAAGAAAAACTCCTAGCTCCACAACCGGGGTGGGCCGGCTTAACCGGCCCACCCCAGCTTCAGGGAACCCTGTGGACAAGGGTTCTCCGCAGACCTGCACAGAAACGAGACCTCACCTCCATGACTGCCGCGACCGCCACCACGGCCGACACCTTCCGCCCGGCGCTGCACTACGCCGCCCGGAACACCTGGCTCAATGACCCCAACGGCCTGATTTTTCACGACGGCGTCTACCACCTCTACTACCAGAACAACCCGCTGGACAACGTCTGGGGCAACATGTCCTGGGGTCACGCCACCTCACCGGACCTGACCACCTGGACCGAACACCCCGTCGCCATCGCCTGCGACGAGGAGGAAGACATCTTCTCCGGAAGCATCGTCTTCGACCGGGATAACAGCAGCGGTTTCGGCACCGACTCGGCTCCGCCCCTGGTCGCCGTTTACACCAGCGCCTTCAAACCCGGCTCCGCACACGCCGGCATCCAGGCCCAGTCCCTGGCCTACAGCCGCGACGGCGGCTACACCTGGACCAAACACACCGCCAACCCCGTCCTGAACCGCGGATCCGCCGAGTTCCGGGACCCCAAGGTCATAAAGTACGACGGCGGCGCCGGCAGTTACTGGGTCATGGTCGCCGCGGAAGCCACGGACTTCCAAGTGGTGCTCTACAAGTCCGAGGACCTTAAGAGCTGGGAGCTGCTGAGCACCTTCGGCCCGGCCAACGGCACCGGAGGGGTCTGGGAATGCCCTGACCTGTTCCCCCTCCCCGTCGACGGCGACCCGGATAACGTTCAGTGGGTCCTCACCGTGAACCTCAACCCGGGCGGACCCAACAACGGCTCTGCCGGGCAGTACTTCGTCGGAGACTTCGACGGGGGCGCGTTCACTTCGGCCACCACCGTGACCGAAGGCCTCCAAGACCCGGACCGGCTGGGCGAGTACCAGTGGCTGGACTGGGGCCGGGACTACTACGCGGCGGTCTCGTTCAGCGACGTCCCCGACAACCGGCGCCTCATGATCGCCTGGATGAACAACTGGGAATACGCGAACCAGATCCCCACCTCGCCCTGGCGCAGCCCCATGACCCTGGCCCGCGAAATATCCCTCCACACCATCGAAGGAAAACCGCGGCTGATCCAAGAGGCAGCCGGAGATTTCGCCTCGATTTCCGACCCGGCCCGGGCGTTCAGGCTTGCGCACACGGAAATTGCTGACGGCACACACATCCTGGATGGTGCAGCGGGCAGCGTCCAACGCATCGATGTCACCCTGAGGCCCGGAAGCGCCACGGAATTCGGGCTTGTGGTCCGCGGCGACGGCGACCAGGGAACCCGCATCGGCATCAGGCCCGTTGAAGGCGCCCTCGTTGTTGACCGGCGCGACTCTGGGAAGACAGGTTTCCACGAAACTTTCGCCTCCATCGACACCGCCCCGATCCGGGCTATCGACGGTGACTACAAGCTCACTATATTTGTGGACCGCTGCTCCGTTGAGGTCTTCGCCCAAGAAGGCCAGGTCACCATGACCGAATTGATCTTCCCGGCGCCCACCAGTACCGACCTCGCGGTCTACGCCCTGGGCGGCACGGCCGCGGTCACCAACCTGGACGTCATTCACTACGCCTAACCCGGCACACCAACAGAAGAAGGACATCACATGCATAACCCCGACGCCGCCGGCCAGGCGCGGCAAACCCTCGATGTCCTCGTCGTGGGGGAGGCCCTCACCGACATCGTCACGTCGCCGGAGGGAAGCGTCGAGCACCCCGGAGGGTCACCGGCAAATGTCGCCTACGGGCTCGGCCGGCTCGGCGTCTCAACCGGGTTGCTTACAGCGTTCGGTAACGATGACCGCGGCGCAGCCATCGAAAAGCACTTACTCAGCGCCGGCGTCTCACTGCTACCGGCCTCCCGCTCACTCGGCAGGACTTCGACTGCCACGGTAACCCTCGCCCAGGACGGCTCGGCAAGCTACGACTTCGACATCTCCTGGGACGTTGCCTCGACAGCTCCTGAGTACTTCCCGAAAATACTGCACACCGGATCCATCGCCACTTTCCTTAGTCCCGGTGCCGGGGCTGTGAAATCTCTGCTCGAACAGGCACACACGCACTGCATGATCACCTATGACCCGAACATTCGGCCAGCCCTGCTCGGCAGCCAACTCCAGGCGACGTCCGTCTTCGAAGACCTGGTTCAACTGACGGACGTAGTGAAACTCAGCGATGAAGACGCCCAGTGGCTCTACCCCGGGAAGGACCTGCAGGACACCGCAGAGCGCCTTCTGGAGTTAGGGGCCGGCTTGGCCGTCATCACCAAAGGCTCGCACGGTGCACTGCTCGCCACCGCTGCGGCACGGCTAACCATCCCGGCAGTGACCTCCCGGGTCGCTGACACGATTGGTGCCGGGGACTCTTATATGGCAGCCCTGATCCTGGGGCTCCTCACCCGCGGAACCGATGGCTTGGCGCCCGCTGTTCTTGATCAAGTAGGACGCACAGCTGCGATGGCGGCCGCAATTACGGTGCGGCGGCCCGGTGCAAATCCGCCGACACTCGAGGAACTCCGGACCCACCTGCAGCCGGTGAGTTAGCCTGGGCAGCGGACCGAATACTCCCCACATTTTCAGGCGGGCTGGAAAGCTCCGATGCTCAGGAGGGTGATGTTCGCGTTGCTGCACGCGCTGGTGGGCTGCGGCAGGAACAACGACGCCGTGTCCTCCGGCGGGTAGATGCGGTAACCGGCCGCGTCCGTCAGCGTGCAGTCGCTGTAGTTCGCGGCCTGGGTGTAGCGGAGCACGGCGGTTCCGGTCTGGCCCGGCGCCAGCAGGACGTCCGCGACGGGGGTGGTTTCGTCGCGGGTCGCCGCCGCGCCGATCGGTGCACCGTCGGCGTTGGCGGTCAGCGAGACCCCCGGGTAGCCCTTGAGCAGGCAGGGTGCCGTGCCCGTGTTCGTGAGGTTCAGCTTCATGTAGACGCTGCCCGCTGCACCCCCGCCGGACGCATCGGTAGCCGCCGACAGTGTGGCCGCCTTGCAGAGCGCGGGACCGGCCGGAGTGGTGGCGGACGACGACGGCGACTGGGACGCGTCCGGAGACGCCGGCGTGGTGGACGGGCTGGCGGAGTTGGTCCCCGGCGTCGTCGTCCCCTGCGTCTGCGGCTGGCTCGGTCCGCAGGCGGTGAGCATCAGCGCCGCTGCCGCGACCGCCGTCGAAATAACAAACCCTTGTGAAATGCGCTGAGACGTCATGGCACCACCTTTGTTGCTGCTGTGACGGGAGTCAACGATGCCACGGGCAGACGGGACGATTTGATGCCCGGATCGTGATCATCCGGGCATCAAATCCCGCGATGTTACGTGGCGGATTCCTGCCGGCGCTTTGAGTTGCTGCGCGCGAAGGCCACCCCGCCAAGGCGAGTCCGCCGAGACCGGCAGCAAGCCCCGCCCAGCTGCGGGCGTCCGCGCCGCTGTCAGTCACCGCGGCTGCCTGTTCGGTGGCCAGCGGTTCGCCGGTGTGGGCCGTGGAAGCAGCGGCGCCGTGGCCGTCCGCACTGGCCGCCTCGGTGATGGTGATGGACGGTGCCGGGGCCTTCAGGGAGTGCGGGTCCTGGCCGTCCTTGGCGATCTCCGACCAGTCAGTCTGCCCGGCTTCGCACGACTGCAGCGTGGGGAAATACAGCGTGGTGCCGGACGCGTCGGGCAGCTTGACCGACAGCACCAGGGCGTCGCGCAGCTCATGGTCCAGCGGAGCCTTGGCCGTGTACACAATCTGGCTTGTGCGCTTGGTGATGGAGGTGCCGTCGGCCAGTTTCTTCGGCTCGGCGAGCTGCTCGGTCACTTTTTCCACAGTCCAGTTGGGGTTCACCGTTGGCTGGGCGTCGTTGAGTTCGGCCGGCAGGGTGATGGCCACTTTGGTGGTGCCGGACTCCTCGCATCCGTGCGGGATGCCGAAGGTCAGCAGGGCATAGGAATTGGCGTCGGTTTTGTTCGGGGTGACGCCGACGTGGGCCGACGCGCCTGCTGCGGCGGTCAGGATCAGGACGGCTGCGCCGCCGGTGGCTGCTGCCGCGGTGAGGGTACGGCGGAGGAATGTGGTGGTCATGGGGTTGCCTTTCGGACGCACGCCTGTTGGGGGCGTGCGGAAGTACGGGGGTGGAGCCCGCGGCCTGCGGAAGTGCGGTGCGGGCAGGGTCAGGAAAGTACGACGGCGGAAGGCGGGCCGCGTCGGCTGTGTTGCCTGAGGTTCCGCCACGGGCGGAGGGGAAGTACCGCCGGTAGGCCGGGCACCGCCGGCGGCGTGCCGGCGTCGGGCGTTACCGCTTCGGGGAGCCGGACGAGGGGCCTCAGCCACGCGGCCAGTGCCCACAGCGCGGCCTCACCCTTGGCAAGCAGGAGGGCGCACGCGGCGGTGGCGAGTGCGTGGGCCAGGAGCATCAGGATTCCCGCGACCGAACCGGAACCGGGTCCGGAACCGTGGACGTGTCCGGAGGCCGCGATGACAGGTGCGGCGGCGCCGGCGACGTGGGTGTTATGGAGCCCGGCGGCAACACCGCTCACAGACGTGCCCGACGAACTGAAGGCCGTGAAGGCTTCGTGCAGGATGAACTGTCCCGCGCCGAGGATGCTGAGCATGGCCGGAAAATTGAGCCGCAGCCTCGTGGCGGTGGTGGCCGCGAGCACTGTCAGTGCAAGCACGGCCAGCAGGATGCCTGGAGCGGGAAGGTCGCCGCCGCCGGATACGTGGGCCCCGGCGGCAAGAGTCAGGACTCCCGTGGAGAGGGACGCGCCGCGAAGGAAATGGAAGGGTCGACGGGCGTGGTTGGTGCGCACGGGTCCTCCTCATTTCGGTCGCCGGTGACGGTCTTCAGTCGCGGTTCTTACTGTGGTTCTTCTGCAACGTTCAGATTCTATCGGCCTTTGGGCGGGCCGCCAGTGTGTGATGGGCCGTGCAGGGCGATCACGTTGGACGGGTATTCTGTGGCGTCGGATGGCTCGTCCGCCAGATTGAGGAAACCCAAGGCCAGGTCGAGGCACTGGATGGCGACCGGGGGAACGCGGTAATCAGTGGCGGCCTCCACCAGCCCCAGCTCGGCGAGCAGGGTCAGTTTCTGCTGTGCCTGCCGGGCCGCGAACGACGCGTAGATCTCTTCCAGTGCTGCGTCCTGCAGGTCCGTGTCTTCGAGGTCTGCGTCCTGAAGCAAGGCGCCCTCAAGGTCCGGCGTCGCCATCCGGGCGAGTTCCGCCACGGGCATCGGTTCATCGGTGGTGCCATAGGTGAGGACGGCCAGCAGTGTCCCGGCCGCCGCTTCCTGGTCCCACACCAGGTCGGCGTCGGTGAGTACTCCGGCCAGGAGGACCACGGAAAGCATCCGTCGGATGTGGACGCGTGCCGAGGTATTCGTGCTGTTCCAGGCCGCCACTTCCGGGCCGGGAATGGCCTTGGTGGATCCGAGCGTGATCAGGCCTGCCCCCACCAGTGCTGACCAGATCTCGCGGAGCACCGGCACGTCGTGCATGGTCCCGACTTCCTGCAGGGTTTCGGGCTGCCTCCCGGCGGTTTCCAGATCGAAAAGTGGCGCGGCTCGACTCGCGCCACGCTTTCCGCGGGCCTGGACTCCTACGGCTGCGGCTGCCGGCTCGATGTCCTTCAGGCGCAGCGCGCCCGTACCGGTGATTTCCCTGCCGGTTCCGATCCACTCCAGGAGAGCCGACGCACGCTGGATCAGCGGCATGGCACTGAACGCAGCCTCCTGATGCTCGTCGCTGAGGTCAGGTACCCGGATAGCCGGCAGTTGCGGGACCGCCGCGGCGATACCGTTTCCCAGCGCTGAATGGAGTTCCTCGTAGGCGGCGTCCGTGCCGCTCCAGCGGCCGGTCCCTTTCAGGAAATGGATGTACGAGTGAAGGGCGAAATAGATGTCGTCGAAGGCCTCGTCCATTTCGTCGGGGTCCAACGACGCCGCAATTGCTCTGGCCGCCTGCTCCACGCTTTCACTGTCGATGGCGGTGGCCGAGCTCGACCCGTTGATGGCATGCTGCGACGTGAGGACGAGTTTGACCAGCTCGAGGCACTCGAAGGCACCGGCAGGATCAGGGTCTTCGGTCGCGTGCCATTGAATGAAGTCAAGAGCCATCGAATCAACCACCCGATGATTCAGGACCAGCTGCAGGGGCATCTTGGGGGCCGAAGGTACGGCCTTGAGGTGCCGCCGGTCCTTGTTTCTGCTCTTGGATTTGCCGGTCTTTTTGGTCAAGAATTGCCTCCGGTGTCAACGGGCGCTCGCCCCAGGTCGGTTGCCTGGGATAACTGCGGATGGATCGAGCTTACAAAACCGGGGTGCCGGCGAGCAGTTCGGCGAGGACATCCGCGGCCGAGTGATGCCGGATCAGCGCTGTGGCCTGCCCCGCCCAAAGCGACATGAGGTCCGTGTTTCCCTGGGCTGCTGCCTGTGGGCGGAACCGGCCGGTGAGCCAGTTCTGGGCGGGGAACGGGGCTATTCTTCGCTCCGCGATTCCAGCGTCTGAGACCTCGACCGCTGACAGTTCGGCCGCTGACAGTTCCGCGATGATGCGGTTGGGGATGCCGCGGGCCAGCCGTCCGCTGAGGGCCCTGGTCAGCACTGTTTCCCGCGCGGCCGGGCTGTGGAGGACGGCCCGGTATGCAGGGACTGCCGCAGATTCGCGGGTGGCCAGGAAAGCCGAACCGACCTGGACCGCGTCGGCGCCGAGGGCCCGTGCGGCAGCGTAGCCGCGGCGGTCCGCAATTCCCCCGGCGGCGATGACCGGAATCCTGACGGCGTCCACAACCTGCGGAACCAGTGCGAACGTTCCGATCAGTGACTCTTCCGCGGGCTTCAGGAACGAGACACGGTGGCCGCCGGATTCCATGCCGCTGGCAACCACGGCATCCACGCCGCCGGCATCCAGGGCAACGGCTTCCGCCACCGTGGTGGCGGTGCCCACCACGACCATTCCACGCCGGTGCGCCGCCTCAACCAGTTCCGGTGCGGGCACACCGAATACAAAGCTGACGACGGCGGGACCCGCCGCCAGGGTTGCCTCCACCTGCTCGTCGTAGTCGGGCAGGTAGCGGTCCGGCATGTGCGGAAGGGGAAGGCCCAGTTCGTCGAAGTAGGGCTTGAGGGTCTCGAGGTACTGGTCGAACGCAGTCTGGGGGAGCGACGTGGTTTCGTCGCCGGTGGGAATCCAGAGGTTGAGGGCAAACGGCTTCGCCGTTGCCTTCCTCAGCTCAACCGCCGTGTTCCGGATGGCGTCGGCGCCATAACCGTACAGGCCGTAGGAACCCAGCCCGCCGCCGTCGCTCACGGCTGCTGTCAGCTCCACGGAAGAGACACCGCCGAAAGGGCCCAGCACCACCGGAACGTCCGTGCCGAACAGTTCGGTGATGCGGTTTGGCCGGGCAGAGGTGCGGTGCTCTGGCGTCATGCGGCGGCTCCTGAAGGTCGACGTTTTAGCTTCAGGACCCAGTCTCGCAGGGCTGGGCTCTGCTGCCCAACATATGCGTGCGGAGTCAGTCTGTTTCCGGGCCCTGGCAGTAATGGCAGTCGTCGGGGCACGCATCGGTCACGTCTGGCTCCATAGGAGTTCGAGGCAGTCGCTGACCCGGAAGAGTCTGCGGCCGCCCATTTGCGCGATTCGTCATCGAAGTCACGGTTCTTCCTTAGGATCAGGTGCCGGTCAGGTATGCCGGTCCAATTCATCCAACCCGAAGGCCCGTCGTCTGCTCAATGGAGGATGTGACCACGCTTGCCGCACCCGTTTGTGCAGGCATCCAGTAGGGCCATGTACCGCGACACGGGTCGGGGCTAGACTGCTGGCGTAAGTCGCCAACCACCTCAGGGAGCACACGATGAACTACTCAGGAACTGGCAACGAAAAGGCCACCCCGGCCAGCGACCTCAACAGGACCCACGTGGGTCAGACGGTCAGTTTTGAGCCGGACGAATTCACGCTGGTGTTTGGAAAAATCGCAGCTATCGCACGCAAGGAAGGCAGCGTGAACATCGCTTTGCAGGGCGTTGAAGGAAGTGGCGGCCTGCAGTCCAGCTACAGCCTCCCCGGCAGTCAGGACGTGTATTTGCAGCCCGACATGCTCACCAATACCGAGTCCACCATCAAGGACCTTTTCGGCAAGGTCCAGGAAAACCTGCGCGGCGGGCACAAAGGAGATGACAGGACGGACAAGCTCTAACTGGGGAGCCGTTCCTTCGGGTACAACACTGGAGGGCCAGAATTGGGCTGGGCGTAGGGTGGAAGTTAGACGGAAGGAGCACTTCATGAAGAAAATCCTCATGGTACTAACCAGCGTTTCCGAGATTGGCGATACCGGAGAAAAGACCGGGTACAACGTGGCCGAAGCTGCACATCCCTGGAAGGTCTTCAAGGATTCAGGGCATTTCGTCGACTTCGCTTCCATCCAGGGCGGCCAGCCCCCGCGCGACGAGGTGGACTCAAAAGATCCCATCCAGGTCGCCTTCACTGAGGACGAGACCACGCGCGCCGGTCTCTATAACACTGCCCGCGTCGACGTCGTAGATCCCGACCAGTACGACGCCGTCTTCCTCGTGGGAGGCCACGGCACCATGTGGGACTTCCCGGACAGCGAAGGCTTGCAGAACCTCGTAGCCAGCGTCTACAACGCCGGCGGCGTGGTGGGCGCTGTCTGTCACGGGCCAGCCGGACTGCTGAATGTCGAGTTGGCCAACGGCTTTCGGCTGGTCGAGGGACGGAAAGTCGCGGCCTTCACCAACGACGAGGAGGTTGCCGCGGGGAAGGACAAGGTCATCCCGTTCTTGTTGGCAGACCGGCTTGAGGAACAGGGCGCCACCCACGTCTCCGCTGGTGTCTTTGAGGAGAACGTCGTGGTTGACGACCGGCTGGTGACCGGCCAGAACCCGGCGTCAGCGGCCGGCGTGGCCAAGGAGATGGAGAAGCTCCTGGCAGAGGTCATCCACCAGGAAAAAGCCGAGGAGCAGCACGAGGCGGAGGCGCTGCGCGCCGATAAGGACGCCCAGAAGAACGCCAAGAAGGCTGCTGCGGCAGGTACCGAGCACTAACGCCCGCAGCGCACTAAACTGGCGGCCGCCTCGACGACGGGGCGGCCGCCAGTCGGCGTACGTGCGCTGGCGACACGTCAACAACGCAAGCATCAGACGACGGTCCACGCCTATTGGAGTCCGGACAAGATGGAATTTCGTTAGCGCTGCGTTACTGAGGGGCCAAGTTCGGGGCAAAACAAAACCCCCAGTTCCCTTTGTTTATAAGGGAACCAGGGGCCTTGCCAATTGGCGGTGACGGTGGGATTTGAACCCACGTTGGCTTTGACACCAAACAACATTTCGAGTGTTGCACCTTCGGCCGCTCGGACACGTCACCAACCTGAATAGGTTACCGGAGCATACCGCCCATCCACAAAACGGCAGGCGTTCAGCTACCGGATGGTGCGAAGGGACACCTAAGCCCACTCCAGCGCGAGGGGACACTCGCGCCCCGCCCTCAGCGCGAAGGGTCAGTTGAGGCCCTCCCGTGCAGCGCCCTCGAAATGCTGCCGGTCAGGGAACCCGGAAGGCCGCGCAGGCTTCTGTTCGGCTCGCCGAATTGACCCAAGCAGGGCGCCGGTGGCCGCTGATTTATGCACATAGGCACTCAGCCGCGCGGTCATTGTCAGACCCTGCTGGGATGCTTTAACCATGGATAGCAGAGCGGCTGTGGCGACGGCGGAGGCCCTTTCGGCGTCCTTCGCCGAGCTTGCAGTGGCGCTCCGGGACGAGACCGATTCCAACTGTTCCCGGGATGCTGATCCGTTACGCCGGGTGGCGGATGGTTTCCTGGACGGGCTGGCGGAGACCTCACGGCTGGACGCGAGAAGTGCCGCCCTGAAGGTCTGGCTGGCTGCCGGCTACAGCGCCGCTGCCGAGGCTCTGGCGGGCCCTTCCGAGTCCCCGCAGGACCATACCGGGCAGGAGGTGGCTGTGATCGCCGAAGTCGCCTGTGCTCTGACGGTCAGTGAACGCGCCGCCAGGGCCCTGCTCGCCGAATCCCACTCCTTGACCACCGCGCTGCCGCTGACGCTGTTGGCGCTGCAGGCCGGGACAATCTCGTGGCAGCACGCCCGGATCATGGTCGACGAAACCGTGAACCTGGACCCTGCAGGCGCGCAAGCGCTCGAAGCGCATTTCCTGGACCCGGACGTCGCGAATCCGGCACGTGGCCCGGCCGGTGAGCTCATTCCCGGCCGGTTCCGGCACAAGGCACGGATCTGGCGGGAACGGCATCATCCGGTCAGCATCGAAAAGCGCCACGCACGTGGTGTCCAGGATCGTCGGGTGGAGTATGCTCCGGACCGGGATGGGATGGCCTGGCTCAGCGCGTACCTGCCCGCCGATCAGGCCGCGGGGATCTGGGACCGCACCACCACCGCAGCCCGAGCGCTGCAGGGACCGCATGAGGACCGGACTCTCAGCCAGATCCGCGCCGACACCGTCGCGACCTGGCTCCTCGGCAGAACCGGTGCCGCGGGTGCGGAAACAGGCCGCGGTTTTGCAGATGGTGTTCCCTCGCCCCGGGCACAGGTGTTGATCACGGTCCCGGTGATGTCGCTGCTGGGCCTCACCGAGGAGCCCGCCATGCTCGATGGGTACGGGCCTATCCCGCCCTCCATGGCCCGGCACCTGATCGCCGACGGCGCCGAATCCTTCCACCGCGTCCTGACAGACCCGCGTGACGGTGCCCCGCTGGAGATCGGGCGGACCAGCTACCGGCTCACGAAAGCACAACGCCAATGGCTCAGACTTCGGGACGGCAAATGCCCGTTCCCCGGCTGCAGCAACCACTCCCTGGACAACGAAGCCGACCACCTCCTCGCCTGGGCCCACGGCGGCACCACCGGGATCAGCAATCTCGGCCAGCCGTGCCCCCGCCATCACCGACTCCGCCACACCACAGCCTGGACACCCACCGGAGCCACCAAGAACGAACCACCCGGCTGGATCTCACCCACCGGACGGCACTACGCCAGCGAACACCCCGACTGGGAACCACCCCAGTGGCCACGGCGACAACCAGGCCAATGGTCAGAGCTGGCGCTCGACGTAGATCAGGGAGTGCCCGAAGACGAAAGTCCGGGCGGACCCCGGGCGGATGATCCTTTTCCGGAGCCTCAACCTGCCGAATTTCAGCTGCCCGACAAGGAACCGCTCGACAATGAGCTGCCCGACAACGAACGGCCCGACTATGCCCTGTTTCGGGACGACACGCTGCCGGACGGACCCTTTCCCCAAGACCCCTACCCAAACTGGGACTTCTCCCTCACTGCCCACAGCACTGTCTGACCGCCAACCCGAAAAGAACGCAGGATTCGGGCACTGGCAGGGCTAAGACGGGCAGAATAGCGGTACCTTCCGCCAGTAGCGCGAACGGACAGTTATGGCCCGGAATCATGGGCCCCAAGTGACCCCTCGTGCAGGGTCGTGGCTTCTCAACCAGAGGGCTCCAAGTGTCCGTTCGCGCCGGTGGGTGTCGCGGAGGGCCCTCACGGACTAGATTCATGAGCAAGATGACCAAGTCAGGCAAAGATGCCCAGGCAACCGCGTACTGGACTACCGGACCGAAACACGGCGAGCTCCGGAACGAGGCACTGCCTGCCCCCGGGCCCGGCGAAGCGTTGGTCCGCACGCTGTATTCAGGGATCAGCAAGGGCACGGAAATTGTGGTCCACACAGGCTCCGTTCCGCCGCGCGTGGCTGAGGAGATGCGCGCGCCGCACCAGCAAGGCACGTTCCCGTCGCCCGTGAAATTCGGGTATCTCTCGGTGGGCATCGTAGAGGAGGGGCCCGAAGACTGGGCGGGCCAGAAGGTCTTCTGCCTCAATCCACATCAGGACCGCTACGTCATTTCCACAGACGCCCTCACCAGGATTCCCGACGGCGTCCCGGCCCGCCGCGCCGTCCTCACAGGCACCGTGGAAACCGCCGTCAATGCCCTTTGGGAAGCCGGACCGAGGCTGGGGGACAGGATCGCCGTCGTCGGCGCCGGGCTGGTGGGCGGCATGGTGGCCACGCTCCTGCGGACCTTCCCGCTGGCCCGCTTCCAGCTGGTGGACCTAGACCCGGAACGTAAGCACCTGGCGGACAAGCTCGGCGTGGAGTTCGCCCACCCCGATGATGCCAAGCCGGACTGCGACATCGTGTTCCACTGTTCCGCCTCCCAGGAAGGCCTCGAACGCAGCCTGCAGCTGGCCGGCGATGAGGGGGAGATCATCGAGATGTCCTGGTACGCCAACCGCAAGGTCACGCTGCCGCTGGGTGAGGACTTTCACGCACGCCGGCTCTCCATCCGGGCCAGCCAGGTGGGAGTGGTTGCCCGTGCGCGGCGTCACCGCCGGACCAAGGCCGAGCGCCTGGAACTGGCTGTTGAGCTCCTCAAAGACCCGGTCTTCGATGCCTTCCTCACCGGCGCCTCTCCATTCACGGACCTCCCGGAAGTAGTCCAGCACCTGGCCGACGGCACGCTCCAAGCCCTGTGCCATGTGATCGAATACCCCAACGCTGACAGGCCTGGAGCGTACAACGCCGGGCAGGACAGCCCGGCAGGAGCCGACCCCAATGACAGGAAGTAGCCAGTGTTCAGCCTGACCGTCCGACGCCATTTCATGATCGCCCACAGCCTCCCGCGGGAAGTATTTGGCCCGGCCCAGGCCCTCCACGGGGCGACCTTTGTGGCGGAGGTGACGTTCCGCCGTCGTGCGCTGAACCAGGACTCGATCGTCCTGGATATCGGGGCCGCCGGCGGCATCATCGAAAACGTGCTGTCCGGCCTTAACTACAAAAACCTGGACGAGCACCCGGACTTCGTGGGCAGGCTCAGCACCACCGAGGCCGTCGCCGGGTACATCGCCCACGCCGTCGCAGCCAGGCTCAAAGATGACGACGATGGCCGCGAGCTCGCGGGGATCGACGTCACCCTGCGCGAAAATCCGGACGCGTGGGCAACCTACGCCCACGATCTGTCCGCCTGATCCCATGCCGGTCAGGTTCCTGGTCCCCGCCAACATCCGCCACAACTCCGGCGGCAACGTCTACAACGCCCGGCTCACGCAAGGCCTGAGGACGTTGGGTGTTGCAGTGGAGGTTCTGGCGGTGGATGGTTCCTGGCCGGATTCCAGCGCCAGAGAACGACGGCGGCTCGGCGGCCTGCTGGGTGCCTGGGGCCCCGGGACGGGTCAGCCGCGGTCGGACACCACCCTGGAAACAGTCACCCTTGTGGATGGGCTGATTGCGTGCGGTGCCCCTGCCGAACTGGAGTACGCCGCGGCCGCCGGACAACACACCTGGGTCCTGCAGCACATGCCGTCGCCCAGCCACCCTGACGGCGAAGGGCGGGCGCTGCGGGCAGCCGCCGGAGTGATCTGCACGAGTTCGTCCGCTGCGGCCTCGGCGACGGAAAAACACGGGCTCCCCGCCAGCCGGGTTGCCTTGCCCGGGACGGACCCTGCACCGGTAGCGCCGGGTTCGGCTCCGCCCCACATCGTTGCGGTGGCCGCGCTGCTGCCCAACAAGGACCAGCTGCTGACCGTGGCGGCGCTGGCCAGGCTCCAGGACCTCACCTGGACAGCGTCCCTGGTGGGAACGGACGCCGCCGACCCTGCCTATGCGGCACAGGTCCGGGCAGCCATTGCCTCCTATGGAATGGAAGACCGGGTGCGGGTGACCGGCCAGCTCGCCGGGACGGCACTGGCGGACGAGTGGAACCGGACGGACCTGAGCCTGCTGGTGTCGCGGGCCGAAGCCTTTGGACTTGTGGTGACGGAATCGCTGGCCCGCGGGATTCCCGTCATCGTGCGGGAGGGAACCGGCGCCGTGGACGCGTTGGGCCTGGCTTGCAGACTGGTCGGCAGGCCCGCGGGAGCACTGGACGGCGAGCGTGGTGGTGAGCGTGATGGCGGGTCATATGCGGTGCCAGGAGCCGCCGTCGGACTCGCAGGACCTGGAGACAGCGGACACGAAGACAGCCGCGCTGGTGTGCTCGCTGCCGTGATCCGGCAGTGGCTGCTGGACGGAACCCTCCGCGCCGGCTGGCGTGCGGCTGCCCTCTCCGCACGGGAACAATTGCCAGGCTGGGACTGCACCGCCCGGAATGTCTTTGAGATCCTCGGTGTGCCCGCCAAAGAAGTGCACGCCGTAGCGCCTACCGCAGCGGGGAACGCCGGTGCACAATAAGCCATGACCACGCACCCGACCTCTGCCAACGTCTTGATCCCACAAGCACTCAGCCCGGAAGCCACTGGCCCGGCTGGCCTGGGCCCGGAAGCCCCGGATCCGCAGGTGCTCACCCCAGAGCTCCTCAGGGCATGGGCCTGGCACAGGCAGGGCCTGGACGGGACCCTGCAGGGTGCGGATGCCGCCGACGTGTTCACCAGGGCAGGCTGGGCCCGTTCCGTCGGCGGCGCCAACCCGTACCTCACGCTCTTTGCCCGTGCCGGCACAAGCCGCGCGCAGGCGGATGCCGACGTCCTGTCCTTGAAAATCCAGGAACTGCCCACCGCCCGAGGCTGCACCTACGTGCTGGGAAGGGATGACTTTGCGTGGGGCCTCCAGATCGGCAGGGACGCCGCCGTGGCACCGTTCCGGGTGCTGGCAAGAATGGGCGTCGAGCGCGGCGAGATCACATTGCTGGAGGAGGAGATCCTCCATGCCCTGGCCGAAGCCGGCAGCCCGCTGGATCCTAAGCAGCTCAAGGACCTGCTGGGCGATTCGGTCCGGAACCTCGGCGAAGAGGGCAAAAAGAAGGGCGCCGCCACCACGTTGCCCACGGCCCTGGGCCTCCTCCAGGCGGACGGCCGGATCCGGCGGGTACCCGCTAACGGCCGGCTGGATCAGCAGCGTTACGGCTACACGCTGTGGGGGCTGCCGCCCACCGCGCTGGACGACGAAGCCGCCCGAAGCCTCCTGCTGGAGCGCTATCTCGGCTGGACTGGCGGTGCCACGGTCAAGCAGTCGCAATGGTTCACGGGGTTCACGCTTGCCAACACCAAGGCGGCGTTGGCAGCCACCGGGGCGTTGGAGGTTCCCACCGCCAGCGGTGAGGTGCTGTGGATGATGCCCGACGACGTCGGCCGCCTTACGTCGTTCAAGGCGCCGGCGGAGGAACAGATCCAGCTGCTGGCCGGCACGGACTCGTTGGTCCTGCTCCGCAGGAGCTCAGGGGATCTGTTTGCCGACCAGGACAAGGGGAAGAACGTCCTCGGTTCTACGTTGGCCTTGCTGGCTGACCTGCCGGACCATCCCATCTTCGACCGCGGCCGGATCATCGGGCTGTGGCAATACGATCCCGGGAAATCGCGGATTGCCCATTGGCTCTTTGCCGGGGCCACGCCTGCAGTATCCCGGCGCATCGCCGAGGTGGAGGCCTGGATCCGGGACGAACTGGGCGACTTCCGCTCGTTCAGCCTTGACTCACCGGCCTCACGCCAGGACAGGATCGACGCCCTGGATGCCGCTGGCTGAGCCGCGTTACAGCTGGCTGCGGTGGGCTGCGAAAAAGTCCCTGAGGACGCCTCCGCACTCCTCTTCCCGGACGCCGCCGTACACCTCAACCCAGTGGTTGAGCCGGCGCTCGCGGAGGACATCGAACACGGAACCCGCCGCTCCGGCTTTCTCGTCCCAGGCGCCGAAGACCACGCGGGGAATCCTGGCCAGTACCACCGCGCCGGCGCACATGGCGCACGGCTCCAGAGTCACCACGAGCGTGCAGTCAGCCAGCCGCCAGCCGTCCCCGGTGCCGCCGTCGAGCTTGGCCAAGGCACGCAACCGGTCCGCCGCCTGGCGGATGGCCACCACCTCCGCGTGGGCAGTGGGGTCTCCCAGCTCTTCCCGCTGGTTTCGTCCGGAACCGAGGACGGCGCCGTCGGGACCTATCACCACGGCCCCGATAGGCACGTCGCCCGTTGCAAGCGCGCGCCTCGCTTGGTCCAGGGCAAGGCCCATCCACTCGCTGTGTTTCTTTTCGCCCGGGACCATGGCTCAATGATAGTTTCGAAGGATATCCATCCTTGCTATTCAGTGACGCCAGGAGGAACCTGTGGACACCTTCACCGGACGGTTGAGGAAGTGGTTCAAGCCGTACGCGGCGCTGACCATCACCATCCTGATCGGCGGCGTGATCATAGTTGCGCTGGCCCTCCTTGGTGCCGAGGTGTACGACAACGTGGTGGACAGCGCAGGCCTGGCAAACCTGGACAGGCCTGCGCTCCGGTACGCCGAACACCTGCGGAATCCCGTGCTGGATTCGGTGGTGACCGGGTTTACGAATGTCGGCGGAGGCATCGGAATGCCCATCCTCGCCAGTATCCTGACCGCCTGGCTGACGTTTGTGGGGCGGACCTGGCGCCCCATCGTCCTCATTGGTGGTGCGGCAGCTTTTTCCGTCACCGCCACCACCATCGGGAAGACGCTGGTGGGCCGTGCACGGCCTGATCACGCAGACGCGGTGCCGCCGTTTGAGACGTCACCGTCGTTTCCAAGCGGCCACACGCTGAACACTACGGTGGTGATAGGGCTGGTGGTCTACCTGGCCTGTCTGCAGTACCAAAAGACGCTGGTCCGGGTGTCCCTGATCGCGGCCGGCACACTGTTTATCGTCGCCATGGGGCTCAGCCGGGTGTTCCTGGGGCACCACTGGCTCACCGACGTCATTGTCGCCTGGCTGCTGGGCCTGGCCTGGCTGGGCATCGTGATCCTGGCGCACCGGCTCTTCCATTTCATCAGGCGGCGAGATCATGACGGCCCGGCCCCGACGTTCGACCGGCCGGTGGTGCGGGATGTGGTCCAGGATGGCGGCGTCACCGGGCCCGGCAGGGGGAGCGCCGGGTGATAGTTTTGACCCATGCGCACTCTCGTTGTGGACCACCCGCTGGTCGCCCATAAGCTCACCGTCCTGCGGGACAAGAACACTCCTTCGCCGGTCTTCCGGCAGCTGACGGAAGAGCTGGTGACCCTCCTGGCCTACGAGGCCACCCGCGAGGTCCGCACCCAGCCGGTCACCATCGAAACCCCGGTGAGCACCACAGTGGGCACCGCTTTCACCAAGCCCACGCCCCTGGTGGTCCCCATCCTGCGCGCCGGTCTGGGCATGCTCGAGGGCATGACCAAACTGGTCCCCACCGCTGAGGTGGGTTTTCTGGGCATGGCCCGCGACGAGGAAACGCTGGACATCATCACGTACGCGGAGCGGCTCCCGGAAGACCTCACCGACCGGCAGATCTTTGTGCTGGATCCCATGCTTGCCACCGGCGGAACCCTGCGTGAAGCCATCAAGTTCCTTTTCAAGCGCGGCGCCTCCGACGTCACGTGCATTTGCCTCCTGGCCGCGCCGGAAGGCCTGGCCAAGCTCGAAGAGGAGCTCGCCGAGGCCAATGTGACCATCGTGCTGGCGTCCATTGACGAACGGCTCGACGAGAAGTCCTACATCGTTCCCGGGCTTGGCGACGCCGGCGACCGCCTGTACGGCATCGCCGGCTAGTTCGGGGCTGCTCCAGGACTTAGGTCTTCCGCTTTCCTGCCGCCGCCGTTAGCCTGTGGCGCATGGACTGGAAACTTGAACTCGTTTTTGTGCCCGTATCCGACGTGGACCGCGCCAAGGATTTCTACGTCAACAAAGTTGGATTCAACCCCGATTTTGACGAGCGGCCCATGGATGGTATCCGCTTCGTCCAGCTGACCCCGCCGGGATCCGCCTGCTCCATTTGTATTGGTGAGGGCCTCAATGACGCCCCTCCGGGTACGGCCCCAAGCCTGCAGATGGTGGTCAGCGACATCCAGGCCGCCCACGACCACCTCAAGGGCAACGGTGTGGAGGTCAGCGACATTGACGTGCAGGACTGGGGGCACTTCGTCTATTTCGCCGATCCCGACGGCAACAAGTGGGCGGTGCAGTACATCCCGGGCCGTGACGCCTAAGGCAAGATAGGCAGCATGAACATCCCCACGCCTGCCGCCACACGAACACCTGCCGCCACACGAACACTGACTTGCCGGGCCGTCCTTTTCGACATGGACGGCACGCTGGTGGACTCCACGGCAGTTGTCGAAGAGGTGTGGGGAGAATTCGCTGCCCGGTACGGTCTGGACATCGCCGAAATCCTGCGCACTTCGCACGGCATCCAGGCTGAAGATACCGTGCGCCGGTTCGCGCCGGCCGGAGCCGACGTCGTGGCGCTCACTACGGAACTCGGCGCCATGGAAAGGGCGCGGACTGCCGGTATCGTCGCGTTGCCGGGGGCTACCGAGCTGCTTCGCAGCCTCCCGGCCGAGGCAGTGGCGCTGGTGACCTCGGCGGACCGGATCCTCGCGGACATCCGCATGGACGCCGCCGGACTCGCCATGCCGGCCACGGCCGTGACGGCGGAACTGGTCACACGGGGCAAACCGCACCCGGAAGGGTATCTGAAGGCGGCGGGGCTGCTGGGCGTGAAGCCGGAGGACGCCGTGGTATTCGAGGATGCGCCAGCAGGAATCGCGGCGGGTGTTGCCGCGGGGATCCGGACGGTGGCCGTGGGTCCCAATACGGGCGAATTGCCGGCCGGCGTGCTCCACATCCCGGATTACAGTGCCGTGACCGCCTCCGTGGAAACGGACGCCGGGGGACGGCCGGTTATTTCTTTCCGGCTTTGAGGTCGGCGACAACCTTCGTGATCCGCCGGGCCGGCGTGCGGCCCAGCGCCGCGGCCGCCGGCATGGGAGAGTCGGCGTGGGGGAGTCGGCTTAGTACCAGTTGTGCGACAGGTGGAAGTTCAGCGCGCCGCACGGTGACTGGTAGCGCTCCTGGATGTAGTTCAGGCCCCAGTTGATCTGCGTGCGGTAGTTGGTGAGGTAGTCCCCGCCGGCGCTCGCCATCTTCTCAGCGGGCAGCGACTGGACGATGCCGTATGCGCCGCTGCTGGCGTTGGTGGCCGTGGTGGTCCATCCGGATTCCTTGGTCCACAGCGTGTGCAGGCACTGCATCTGGTCAGCAGACCAGCCGTAGGTCGCCAGTTGGCCGGCCGCATAGGCCTGTGCCCCGGCGGGGTCATCGACGGCCACAACAGGGGCAGGAGCGGGCTCGGGAGCAGGAGCAGGAGCCGGGGCGGGCACTGGGGCCGGGGCAGGTGCCGGGTCGGCAGCCTGGGGTGCGACGTTCATCTCGGCCGGTGCAGCTTCCGGGGTGGCCGGTGCCTGGATCTGGGCTGCTTCGAAGCTCAGCTTCGACTGGGCGCTGGTTTCTTGGGCTGCCTGGTCCGCGCTGGCTGCAAGCGACGCGGACTCGGAAGCGTGTGCTGCGGCACTGACGCCGACCAGGAGGGCGCAAGCCGTCGCGAAGACGGCGACGCGCTGGCCCCCGGAGGGAATCCGGGCCACCTTGGACAGTGGGGACATAGCTGCACCGACGCGGGTCTGCTTGCGGTGGCTGTCGGATTTTGTATCGCCCTGCGGGCGTGGTTCTACCTTGAATTCAGACATGATGGATCGCCTCTCACGCCTGCGGAGTTAGCTGTCGGGTTCGGATGAGGGCATCCGGCCACACGGCACAATCACGTGTTGGCTTAACCCCAAAGGGCACTTGGTGCCCGGGACGGTGGGTCCCCCGCCTCTGCCTCTGAAATCGGAATCCGGGAAGCGGCAGAGCTTGGCGTCATCCGGATATGCGGCCCGAACGGGATCCGCACCTGTTCGACGGTACAGGAGCTGGAAGCTTAAGTCACATTTTGGTAACAGGAATCACGACGACGGTGTGTCGCCTTGCTGCGCTCGCGTGTCGGCTGGTTGCGCCACCGCACCGGCGGGGAGGAGTAAGGCGAACTCTGTCCGCCCGGCCCGCGATGTCACTTCCACGCTACCGCCGTGCGCCTCCATGATGGACTGGACAATGGACAGGCCCAGGCCGCTGGTGCCCTCCGACGCCCCGGAGCCCGAGGCCGCTGCCGTGCCCTTGCGGGCCGCGTCTGCGCGGGCAAACCGGGAGAAAACGTGGTCCACGAACTCCGCAGGGATGCCTCCGCCGTCGTCCGTTACAGTCACCGCTGCGCTGCCATCGGCAGACCTCGTAACGGCGGTGACCACGGTGGTCCCGGGCGGCGTGTGCTTGCGCGCATTCGAGAGCAGGTTGACCAGCACCTGACGCAGTTGGGACGCGTCACCGGTGACGGCGAGCGGCTCGTCAGGCAGTTCAAGGCGCCAGTGGTGGTCCGGGGCGATGACTTTTTCGTCACTGACGGTTTCGATCACAAGCTGTGTGAGGTCCACCTCGCTGAGTTTCAGGGGCTGCCCCTCATCGAGCCGGGCCAGCAGGAGCAGGTCCTCCACCAGGGTGGTCATGCGTTCGGACTGGCTCTGGACCCGCGCCATGGATTTCCGGCCGTCCGGCGTGAAGTCCTCGGTCATCCGCATCAGCTCCGTGTAGCCGCGGATGGCGGTCAGCGGGGTGCGCAGTTCGTGGGACGCGTCCGCAACGAACTGCCTCACCTTGGTCTCGCTCCGCTGCCGCGCCTCGAGTGCGTTGGCGACGTTATCCAGCATCAGATTGAGGGCGTGTCCTACGCTGCCCACTTCGGTTCCGGGGTTGGAGTTCGACGGCGGGACGCGCACCGCGAGTGCCACCTCGCCCGCATCCAGCGGGAGCCGGGCCACCCGGGTTGCAACCTCGGAAAGCTGCTCCAACGGCTTCATGGTGCGCCGGATGAGCACGGTTCCGGCCAGTCCGATCAGCGCCAGGCCGCCAAGGGAAACGAACACAAAAGTCCAGACCAGCGACGCCAGCGTGCTCTCCTTGGCCGCGAGCGGAAGTCCCGTGACGAGGACATCGCCGTAGCCGGTTTCCACGGCCACAATCCGGTAATCCCCGTTGGACAGCGAGCGGTCCACGGGGTTGTCATCCTGCGACAGTGCGAGGAGTGTTTTTTTATCCTCAGAGCTGAGCGCCAGGCGTGTGGTGTCCGAGGCCAGGAAGCCGGCACTGTTCACCTGGCCGTTCAGGATGCGTGCATTCAGCGTTCCCACACTTTGTCCGCGGGCGTCCAGCGGGTCCCGGCCGTTGAACCCGCCCTGGGGAGGCCGGCCGGGATCGTTCGAGCGCTTGGCGGCCTGGCTCAGCTGTTCATCCAACTGCCTGGTGAGAAAGGAATCCATGGACGCGTAGCTGAACAGCCCGACGGCGCCGCAAATGGCGACCAGTAAGGCCATGGCCAGCAGGATCAGGCGGGTGCGCAGATGCCACGTGTCAGGCTTCCGCCAGCTGCGTACGTAGAGCGGATTGGCGGGCCGTGCTGTCGAAGCGGACATGGAGCTGCTACTCGGCCGGCTTGATGACGTAGCCGGCGCCCCGCACTGTATGGATCATGGGCGGGTGCGCCGCATCCACCTTCTTGCGCAGGTAGGAGATGTAGAGTTCCACGATGTTGGCCTGGCCGCCGAAGTCATAGTTCCAGACGCGGTCAAGGATCTGGGCCTTGCTGATCACGCGTTTGGGGTTCTCCATGAGGTACCGGAGCAGTTCGAACTGGGTGGCCGTGAGCTGGAGGTCATCGCCCGCACGGGTCACTTCGCGCGTATCGATGTTGAGGACAAGATCGCCCACCACAAGTTCGGCGGTGTCCATCGCGGCAACGCCGGACCGCTGAACGAGGCGGTGCAACCGCAGCAGGACCTCCTCCATGCTGAACGGCTTGGTCACATAGTCATCCCCGCCGGCCGCGAGGCCCAGGATCCTGTCCTGGACGGCGTCCTTGGCGGTCAGGAAAAGCGCGGGTACCTCCGGCGCGAAGGCGCGGATCCTGCCCAGCAGTTCAACGCCGTCGAACCCTGGCAGCATCACGTCCAGCACCAGGACGTCCGGGCGGAACTCCTTGGCACGCTTGACGGCCTCCGGGCCATCAGAAGCCACGGCAACGGACCATCCGGCCATGCGCAGCCCCATGCTCATGAGTTCGGAAAGGCTGGGTTCGTCGTCAACCACCAGGGCGCGGATGGGTGAGCCGTCCGGGTGGGTAAGTTGCGGAAGGTTGTTGGTCATGGAGTGGGAAGTGGCCATGGGACAACTCTCCGATCATTCGGTTAGCCCGCGCTATGGGGTTCCTGTGCGCACGCTGTGAATCCCAGCCTAGCGAGCTGAGTGGAGGGGGAAGTGGGTGCCGATAATGCGCGGGCCGGAGCCGTTTCCGCTGGACAGGCGGCAAAAGGCAACAAGCAATTTCGGCAAGCCATGCCGCGGTGAATTTCAAGTGCTCAGAATCGCGAAAGGGCGAAGATTGTTCGCCACAAGGGGCTATTTGCGCACCCTTGGCGGACAACAACTCCCATTTTAGCGTCATTTCAGAATGGTGATCTATCACACAAATCCGCATTCTGTCTCACTATGCGGAACAACGCACCCATTGTTACTTGCAAGTTCTCATTGTTACGTTGCACACTTTGAATTGTGAACAAGAACTCAACAGCACCTGCAGCCGCAGAATATTGGCCCAGCACATCCGCTGCTGCCGACATGCGCTGTTGTCGAATGCACGCCTGACCTTGAGACCCCACGAAGTTCCTAGGCATTCGCCCCCAGCCCAGCGTAGGGCGCCCTCCCCAGATCTCATTGCGGGGACAATCAGCATTCGAGCCGCGATGACGGCCATTCACATTGAGGTAAGCATTCATGTCAGTTGCATCCGGATACGTCCACATCTCCGTCCGTAACGCAGGCAAGGCGGGCCAGGCCTCCGGCCTCCGCCAAGGCTTCGGCGCCCGACCGGCATTCGCCCCGGCAGCCCCCGGCGCCAGCTTTCCCGCCCCCGGCTACGCACCCCAGGGCTACAACCCCAACTCCTACGGCCAGCTCCGCGCCGTCCAGCCTGCCGAAGCCGCACCGCTGACCGCGCCAACTCCGGTTATCGCGGGGCCAAACGCCGTGCGGCCCGTCGCCAACGACACCGTGGCCCGTGGATTTGTCCTCTACATGGGCATCGACGAGGAAACCGCAGCGGCTGCCGGAACCTCCATTGCCAAACTTGCCCAGGAAATCCGCGCTTACGCACAGTCACTCGTGACCGGTGCCGAAAGCTATGCGGCCGTGGCTGTGGCTCCGGCCGGCACCCCGGGTTCCGCGCTCGACGTCGTCCGTTCCACCTTTGGTGACCCCACGGTGAACGCGCAGAAGCGCACCGAGACTGCGCGGCTGCAGCAGCCCCAGGACCCGCGTCCGTCCGGCGTCCTGATTGACCTTGCCCGGCGCGAAGTCCACCTGGACGGCGAATCCCTGAACCTGACCTTCAAGGAATTCGAACTCCTGAACTACCTGGTGGAAAACGGCACCCGGACCGTTGGCCGCGATGAACTGCTCGAGGGCCTGTGGCGCAACGCCGAGGAAGTCCCCAACGAGCGCACCATCGACGTCCACATCCGCCGCCTCCGCTCCAAGCTGGGCCGCCTCGCCAACACCGTCCGCACCGTCCGCGGCCAGGGCTACCGCTTCTACGAGCACCCCGAAGTGATTGTCTGGGCCGCTCCGGAATACTCGATCTAGTCCTTCAGCGACGCACCAAAGCGGCCGTACCCACTGGGGGCGGCCGCTTTCGCTTTCGCGGCACGATCCCTCTGCGCCTGCACTCGCGCCTCGCGCAACAACGGCGCTCCCGGGATGTCCCGCTTCGCTGCATCGCCCACTACGCAAAATGCCGCTTTTGTGCGTCCAGGCCCGAGAGCATTGGCCTCCGCGGCTGTTGTTCGACGACGTGGCGCCCAGGTTTGTCGCGGGGAGCAGGCTTTTGGCTTCCGCAATGCAGGCCCGGCCCGTCATTCCGCGGGGCGGGTCTCTTGGTGCGGCCAAAAGCGTGACGGGCGGCGTCGTGGGTCCTGCGGGTCTAGGCTTGGGGGATGAGCGACCACCACATCAAACGCCTGGTGATCATGCGGCACGCCAAGGCCGACTGGCCCGGCGGCGTGGCGGATCATGAGCGGCCGCTGGAGGAACGCGGGCACCGCGAGGCGCCTCTGGCCGGCAAGTGGCTTGTCAAGCACAGCATCCTCCCGGACTTCATCCTGTGTTCCAGTGCGCTGCGCACGCGCCAGACCTGCACCTGGGTGTGCTCCGAGTTGGGAGATAAGGCTCCGACGCCGAAACTTGAGGACGGCCTCTACGCCGCCTCTGCGCTGCGGATGCTCGCCGTGGTCAACCATGTGCCTGACACCGTCACCACCCTGATGCTCATCTCGCACATGCCTGGCGTCCAGGACCTCGCCATGCACCTGGCCTCACGAGACTCAAACCACGACGCCTACATGGACGCCGCCACCCGATACCCCACCAGCGCCCTCACGGTGCTGGAAACGGAAAAATCCTGGGCCGAGCTGGACGGGCAGGACGCCCGGCTGACCAAGTTCAAGGTCCCGCGAGCCCACTGACTCCAGGGGACCCGGTGACCACAGAGGACTCACTGACCACACGGGACGCAGCGACACGGGACGCAGCGACCTCCCGCAGCAGCCCGGCGACGTGCCGGATGCCCGGGCTGGCCGCCATGGTGCGGCGGTACACGATGCCCACCTGCCTGACCTGCATGGGGTTGACCAGGGGCAGGCACGCGACGTCCCCCGGCAGTGCGGGCCGGCCAAGGCGGGGAACCAGCGCCACAACGGCTCCCTGCTCCACCAGGGCGATGTGGGTTGCGAAGTCAGGATCGTAGACCTTGATGTCCGGAACCCGGCCACGATCGGCGAAGATCCGCAGCAGCGCCTCGTTGCAGATGGCGCCGTGCGGCGTGCTGATCCACCGTTCGTCCACGAGGTCCGCCGGCTCCACCTGGCTGCGTCCAGCCAGCGGATGGTCGCGGTGCACCAGGACGTCCGCAACGTCCTCGCACAGCCACTCGAGCATCATGTGCTCCGGTATTACCAGCGGGACGGAGTTCCAGTTGTGCACCACACCCAGGTCCGCCTCCCCGTTGGCCACCCGCGCCACGGCTTCCCGAGGGTCCTCGGCCAGTACGCTGATGTCCAGGTCCGCTCCGGATGAAGCCAGCCGTCCCAGCAGTGGCCCCACGAGTCCCCGGCAGGCGGTGGAAAAGGAAACAACCCTCAGGTGCCCGGTGGGTTTGGCCGGATCTGCCAACAACGTGGATTCCAGTTCCTCGAGCTCCGACAGGATGCGCCGGCCGTAAGCTGCCAGGGTGAGCCCCCGCTCGGTCAGCAGCACCCCGCGGCCGCGGCGTTCCAGGACGGGGAACCCGGTCTGCTTCTCCAGCTTCTTGATCTGCTGGGAGACGGCCGACGGACTGAAGCCCATCACCTCCGACGCCGCTATGACCGAACCGTGCAGTTCAATCGCTGCCAGGGCCCGGAGTGAACCGATCTCAATCATGAAGCAAACGTACATGATTCGAGGTGGAATTCAACGCTGGTGCTTCATCTGCAGTTCTGCAAGAGTGGGACCGTGAATCTCCGACACTCCCTCCTCGCCGCCCTGGTCGCCGTTCTCTGGGGCCTGAACTTCGTGGCCATCGACTTTGGCCTGCATGCGAACGGCCGTGAGGTTCCGCCGCTGCTTTTTGTGGCTATGCGCTTCCTCCTGGTGGTCTTCCCCTGTATTTTCTTCATCAGGAAACCGGACGTCAGCTGGAAGGCGATCATCGGCGTCGGCGTCTTTATGAGCGCGGGCCAGTTCGGACTCCTCTACCTGGCCATGGCGCTGGGTATGCCGGCGGGCCTCGCCTCCCTGGTCCTCCAGGCGCAGGTGCTGCTCACCGTCCTCCTGGCTGCCGGGTTACTGCGCGAGCGGCCCAGCCGGAGCCAGCTGGCCGGCGTCGTTCTGGGCGTTGTGGGCTTGGCCGTGGTGGCCGTCGGCCGGAGTGCCGTGGCCCCGCTGCTGCCGCTCATCATCGTCCTGGGAGCCGCATTGTCCTGGGCCGCCGGCAACGTCATTGCCCGTCAGGCCAAGGCCTCCTCCGGGCTGGGGCTGGTGGTCTGGTCCGGCGCCGTGGTGCCGCTGCCCCTCGCCGGGCTGTCGCTGCTGGTGGACGGCCCGGACGCGGTGTTCGGCACGCTGGCTGACCTCCAGCCCGCCACGATCCTGAGTGCACTGTATACGGCCGTTTTCGCGTCGCTGGTGGGGTACGGAATCTGGAACAGGCTCCTGGCCAGCTACCCGTCGTCGGCCGTGGTGCCCTTTACCCTGCTGGTTCCCGTGGTGGGCATGAGCGCGGCCTGGCTGGCATTGGGGGAGATGCCGACGCCGGCCGAACTGGCTGGCGGGCTGCTCCTCCTGGGCGGGGTGGCGACGGCGGTGCTCGCCGGCCGAGGCCGGCGGGGTCAGCGGCGGGGCGCCGGCTTGGCACCCGTCTTGGTGCCCGGTTTGGGTGCCGGCTTGCGGACCGGGGACGCGGACGACGACGGCCGCTTGGCTGCGGCGGCAGGCATCCGGGCGGGCGCGCGGAGCCCTGACGCGCGCTGAGCCGTGGCGGCACCCCGGGGTGCTGCGCCCTTGGGTGCGGTGCCCCGTGTGGCCGTGCTTCGTGTGGCCGCCCCCCGGGCTGCCGGGCGCCGCGCTGCAGGCCTGCCGGTTCCGGAAGCGGGACGCCGCTTCGCTGGCGAGGGCTTCCGCTTCGCAGTCCCCAGCCGTCTTCCCGCGGGCCAGGCTGCGCCAAGGAACAGGACCGCCAACGTGGCCACTGCTGAGGCCGCACCCCAGTAGAAATAATTGTCCGGATCCCCGGTGGGGAGTGGTGTGCCGAAGAATGACGACTGCTCGGCGAAGGCCAGCTCCCAGGTGCTGACGAACGCCAGGGAAAAGGCAACGGTGAGGCTGGATCCCACAGCGGTGGCCACCAACGCAAAGTGGCGCCCGCGTGCAAGGACCTCCGCCACTGCCGCAATGTAGGCCAGCGCAACCAGGCCCAGGAACGTGACCATCACGGCCTCTTCCAGGGTGATGGCGGTGAGCACCAGCATGCCCAGGGCGGCGACGGCCGCGATCAAGGCGAACTTCCCGCTGTTACCCATGTGGCGCATGTGTCCAATCATCCATGAGGCAAAAGCTACTTCAGCACGTAGCCGCGCATGATTGCCATGATTGCTGCAACGCTTTGGTTACGGGTGCGTTCGGGGTTATAGGTCTGCCGGTCCAGCCCCACCACAAAGCAGGCGCCAAAGATTGCGGTCTCCAGGCTGCCCCGCGAGACAGACGTATCTACGGGATGGACAGCGGCCACGTTCTCTATGGCCGTGCCGATGACCGCCAGGAGTTCAGACCGGAGCACAGCGAAGGTGTCCCGCCATTCGCTGGGAGTCCGCCAGTTTTCGCTCACCCACAAACGGGCGAAGGACGGATAATCGGCCATAAAATCCATGGCCTGCCCGATCATTGCCTCCATGGCCACCAGCGGATCGGCCCCTGGATGCCCGGCCTCGCTGAGCAGGCGCGCCTTCAGGATGTCCACGCCGTGCCGTAGCAGCTGCGCGATCAGATCCGATTTGCTGCCGAAGTTGTAGTAGACGGTGCCCTTGGAGACGCCCGCCGCCGCGGCGATCTCGTCCACGGTGACGCCGGCTGCGCCCCGCTGGCCGATCAGCTCCATGGACGCGTCGAAGAGCTTCTGCCGGGTGGCATTGGTGCGGGCCGGGCGGAGCTTCTTCTCAGCCGGACCGTGCATGGCAAGGTCATGCCCAACAGTGTCATGCCCAACAGGGTTATCCGCGGCAGGACCATGCACGGCCGGAGCATGCCCGGCCGGACCGTGCCCAACGGGCTCAGGCACGCCAGCTCCTGGCGCGGGCTGGTTCATACCGCGATCTCCGGCTTGAGCGTTTTGAGGGTCCAGTACTTGTGCTTCCGGACCGCAAACGTGGACATCGCCGCGCCCAGAAGCGTGTAGCCGAGCAGCCCCAGGACGGTGGGTACGATCCCGGACAGGTCCGCGCCGTAGATGAGGTGCCGCATGCCCGTGACCACGTAGCCCATGGGCAGGATTTCGTGGACCACGTGGAGTGGCTGCGGAGTGGTCTGCCAGGGGAACGTGCCGCCCGAGGACACCAGCTGAAGCACCAGCAGGATCAGCACTACCAGCTTGCCGGGTGACCCCAGCAGCGCCACGATGCCTTGGATGATGGCGCTGAAGGCCATGGCCGCGGCCAGCATGAACAGCCACATCAGCACGGGATGCGCGGGGTTCAGGCCCAGCGCCAGATTCACCACGAGGGTCAGCAGGCTGGCCTGCACCACCGAGACGGCCAGGAACGGAAGCCAGCCGCCGACGGCGATTTTCCAGGCCGGGGCGTTCGACGCCAGGGCCCGTTGGGTGATGGGCCGCATCGCCTGGACCAGCATAAAGATGCCGATCCACAGGGCGAGTGTCAGGAAGAACGGTGCCAGCCCCGCGCCGTAGGAGTCAGCTTTTGCCTGGGAGACGTTGCTGACGGCAACCGGGTCAGCAATCACCTCAGAAAGGCTGCTCTTCTGCGAATCGTCGGGGTTGGGAACCTGTCCGGCTCCCTTGGCAATTTCGTCGGCCAGCGTCCGTGAGCCGTCGGCCGCGGTGCCGGCGCCCGCCTCAAGCTGCCCCGCGCCGGCGTCGAGCCTTTGCGCCCCGACGACGAGGCGTCCGGCGCCGTCCAGCGCGGACTGCTCGCCGGTGGCCAGTGTGGCCGCCCCGGTATGGAGCTGGTCAGCGCCACCGGAGGCCTGGACAATGGCGTCCTTCAGCGCAGGGGTGGCCGTTGCCAGCTGGGCTGCGCCGACGCTCACAGCCTCGGAGCCGTCGGCCAGCTGCTGGATCTGGCCGGCGTCGGTCTGGATCCGGGCCTTCGCTGCGGCCACGGGGCTGGAGGCAGCCACAGCATCGAAGTCGGCCAGGATCTTGTCGGCCTGCACTTGGGTGATCGCTTCGGACGCGACCAGGCGGGCATTCGATTCGATCACGCGCGTCCGGAGCCCCTGGTCCGTGGCATCAAGCTGCGTGACGACGTCCTTGACCTTGGTGTTCAGCTGAGCGTTCCCCGCGGCCACCTGGGCCGCGCCGTTGGCCAGCGTCTGGGTGTCCGTGGGCAGGGTGGCGGTCTTGTCCTTCAGGACGGAGAGCCCGCTGCTGAGCTGCCCGGCGCCGTCGGTCAGCTGGTTGGCGCCGTCACGTAATTTCAGCTGCCCGTTGTAGAGCTCGCCCGCTCCTGCGCTGAGCTCGCTGGTGCCCGTATGCAGGGTGACGGTCCCGTCGCGGAGGGTGGCCACACCGTCCGCCAGCTGCCCGGCGCCGTCTGCGGCTTTGAGCATCTGGGCGTGGATGGTGCCGAAGCCGCTGAGCAGCTGGGTCGCCGTCTCTTCGCCCACTTCCTTGGCCACAGTTGTGTGCACCGCCGTGGTCAGCTTGTCCACGATGGTGCTCAGCAGGTAGTTGTTGGCATCGTTGGTGGTGACGTTCAGCATCGCCTGGCTGGCCGAATCGAAGCTGCCGGGTGACACCAGGTTGGTTGAGAATTCCGCGGGGATTTTCAGTGCAAATGCGTACTTGCCGCTGCTGACGCCTGCATCCGCCTCGGCCGCCGTGGGGACGGACTGCCAGTTGAAGACGTTGCCCTCCACCAGGCCGTCCGCGACCTTCTTGCCCGCCTGGAGTTCGGTGCCGTCGCTGGACGTGGCACCGGTGTCTTCCACCACGAGGGCGGCGTCGATCTGGTTCAGGTTCCCGTAGGGATTCCAGTTGGCGTACAGGTACACGGCCCCGTACAGGAGCGGCACCATGATCAGGGCCAGAATGGTCAGCTTCGGCAGCAACCCGCTGGTCATTCGCTTGAGTTCGGAACGGGCCAGCCGCAGCACGGTCACTTGGCATCCTCGGTTTCGAGTAAGAGAGCTTCTGTTTCTTCGTCTGTCAGGTCAGGTTCATCAGGCGCTTCGTCGACGTCCGGGACGGCGTTGCCGATCACCGTGGCCGGCCCCGTCCACCCTGCCGGGAGGGCAGTCACGGTGACGACGACGGCGAGCGGCCTGCCGGCGTCGTGCGCCAGCTCCTCAAGCCGCGGGAGCCAGTCCGCAGCGTGGGCACCGTGCCTGTCGGGGGAGTCCACCACCAGGAGGTCGGTGTGCGGGTTGGCGAGGGCAAGGGCCGTGAGCAGTTCAATACGCCGGTCCGGCGCCAGCTGTTCCGTCCACAGGTCCGCGATGTCCTCGAAGCTGTTGACTTTGAGCCAGGGTTTGCTGAGGAGCGCGCCCCGGTAGCGGCGGGGGATCAGCGCGAGGTCCTCGGTGACAAGGTCGCGGACGCTGAGGTGCTGCTCGGGTTCGTTCACGTTGGGGGAATCCACAAGGGCGCTCGCGAGCCTGAGGGATTTGGTGCGTTCGTTGGCGTCCCACGCGATCCGGCCGCCAGTGGGTTTCATGCGCCCGCTGATGGTCAGGGCCAGGGCTGTCCGCTGGTCCTGGCGTTCGGCGGTAACGAGGAGGAGTTCACCCCGGCCGACCCGCAGAGAGGTGGGCGGGAGCAAATCGTCGCGCCGGCCTTTCACAAGGAGCTGCTGTACGGAGAGCAAGAATGGCCTTTCGACGGGGTATGTCCGCCTCCATCCTAACTGAACTGACTGGTCAGTTCAAATAGCGTCGGCAAGTGGGCCAGCGCGAACGGGCGCTTGCGGCCCCGCCTTACAAGCCGTACTTCTCCAGGAGCCGCAGCCACACCTCGCTGACGGTGGGAAACGAGGGCACGGCATGCCACAGCCGCTCCAGCGGGACCTCGCCCACCACGGCAATGGTGGCGGCGTGCAGCAACTCACCCACGTCCGGGCCCGCGAAAGTGGCGCCGAGAAGAACCCTGCGGTCCTCATCCACCACCAGTTGCGCCCAGCCCTCGTAGTGTTCGGAGTGCAGGGACGAACCCGACACCTCGATGGGCAGCTCCACGGACGACACGTTGTAGCCGTCCTGCTTCGCCTGCTCTACAGTGCGCCCCACGGCGGCCAGTTCGGGATCGGTGAACACCACGCTTGGCACGGCGTGCTGGTTGGCGGTCTGCGCGTACCGGCTCCAGGCCGCCGGTGCACCGCGGAGCTCGCCCTTGGCACGGGCGGCGATGGCGTCACCCGTAGCCCGGGCCTCGTACTTGCCCTGGTGCGTGAAAAAGTTCCTGCCGGCGGCGTCGCCAACAGCGTAGAGCCAGGAATTCTCTCCCTCCGAGCGCTTCTCGCCGTTCGCGTCCTCGGTGCCCGCGGCGCCCTGCAGGCTCCGAACGCCCTGGACTAGGCCAGTGGAGTCGGTGGTGAGTTTCAGGGCCTGCCCGTCCCGGGCCTCGAAGCCCAGGCTTTCCAGCCCAAGCCCTTCAAGGGCGGGATGCCGGCCGGTTGAAACGAGCACCTTGTCCGCAGTGACGGTGGTTCGGCCGCCCGGCGTCGGGTCCTTAAGGGTCAGGGTGAAGGTGCCGTCGTCGTTTTCCCGGACATTTTCGGTGGACGTGTTGAGGCGGACCGCCACGCCGTCCGCGCGCAGCCCTGCGGCCACAAGTTTGGTGGCCTCTGCAGGGAAGGTGCCCAGCAGTCCGCTCCTGGCCACCAGCGTCACGTCCGAGCCCAGGCGCGCAAATGCCTGCGCCAGCTCGGTGCCCGCTACGCCGCCGCCGATCACGGCCAGGCGCTCCGGCACCTCCTTGGCCGAGGTGGCTTCGCGGGTGCCCCAGACCTGCAGATCCGCCAGCCCATCGATGGGAGGTGCGGTTGGTGTGGAGCCGGTGGCCAGTACGACGGCGTGACGCGCCTTCAGCTCGTAAGTGTTGCCGTCCAGCCCGGCTACTTCAACAGTGCGCGGCGCTTTGATCCAGCCGTGGCCACGGATCAGCTCGATCCCTGTGTCCTCCAGCCATTTGACCTGGCTGTCGTCTTGCCAGTTGGCGGTGAAATAGTCCCTGCGCTTAAGGACCGCGGCTGCATCCAGTGTCAGGGTGACGGCTTCCACTGCGCCGGGCACAGACTGTGCGCCGTGCAGGGCTGTGCCTGGTCGGAGCAGGGCTTTGGACGGCATGCAGGCCCAGTAGGAGCATTCGCCGCCCACCAGTTCGGCTTCAATGACAACAGCCGTCAGGCCGCCCTGGACCACGCGGTCGGCGACGTTTTCCCCTACGGCGCCGGCGCCGATCACAATGACATCGAATTCACGTTGCAGCGGCTCAGGCGTCATTCGTCCAGCCTACGCCCGCCTCCCTCGAGGCGGGGAGTGCCGCCGTCGTCAAACCGGTGACGCAGAACTGCTTAACTTAATGACAAAAGGCCCGTACCGGCGAACCGATACGGGCCTTTCTCTGTGCGCCCAGAGGGATTCGAACCCCCGGCCTTCTGTTCCGTAGACAGACGCTCTATCCAGCTGAGCTATGGGCGCATCTTGTGTTTCGCGGAGTTTCTTGCTCCCCGAACCTCGAATTACTTTACGCGAGGGTGGCCCGGAGTACCAAATCGAGGAGCGTGTAATCTAGCCGACTAGACCGGTCTAGGTGACCTTCGTCACTTAAATTCAACCGTTCATGCGCAGTTTCCTTGAATTTGCGCGGTTTTCGTCTCCAGCGATCACGAACGTGCACGATTGGCCCGGCTTGGGGCCCTTGGGCGGCCAATAGCATTTAGTCCACACCGATGAACCCGAGGAAGGGAACCGCAATGGGCGATCTCGCAAGACTGCCGCTGCTTGAGAAAGCACCCACTACACATGCTGGCCTGCTGGCATGGGTCGAAGAGGTTGCAGAACTTACTCAGCCGGACCGCATCCACTGGGTTGACGGTACCGAAGAGGAAAACACGCGACTCACCGACGAACTCGTCGCAGCAGGAACGCTGACGCGCTTGAACCAGGAGCTCTTCCCCAACTCATTCGCTGCATTCTCTGATCCCGCGGACGTTGCCCGTGTGGAAGAACAGACCTACATCTGCTCCGAGAAGGAGCACGACGCAGGCTTCACCAATAACTGGATGGCCCCGGCCGAGATGAAGCAGAAGCTGCACGGGCTGTTTGCCGGCTCCATGCGCGGCCGCACCATGTACGTCATCCCGTTCGTGATGGGCCACCTCGATGCCGAAGATCCCAAGTTCGGCGTCGAGATTACCGACAGTGCCTACGTTGTTGCCTCGATGCGCATCATGGCCCGCATCGGCACCGACGTGCTGAACCGCATCACCGAGACGAACGCCTTCTTCGTGCCGGCCCTGCACTCCCTGGGTGCACCGCTGGAAGCCGGCCAGGCGGACGTGCCGTGGCCGTGCAACCCGGACAAGTGGATCGTGCACTTCCCCGAGGAACGCTCCATCTGGTCCTACGGCTCCGGCTACGGCGGCAACGCCCTGCTGGGCAAGAAGTGCTACGCCCTGCGTATCGCCTCCGTGATGGCCCGGGACGAAGGCTGGCTGGCCGAGCATATGCTCATCCTGAAGCTGACTTCGCCCGAGCAGAAGACGTACTACGTCTCGGCTGCCTTCCCGTCCGCCTGCGGCAAGACCAACCTCGCGCTGCTCGATCCCACCATCGAAGGCTGGAAGGTGGAAACCCTGGGTGACGACATCACCTGGATGCGCTTCGGCAAGGAAGGCGAGCTCCGCGCCGTCAACCCCGAGGCCGGCCTGTTCGGCGTGGCTCCGGGCACCGGCTGGGGCACCAACCCGAACGCGATGCGCGCCATCGCCAAGGGCAACAGTGTCTTCACCAACGTCGCACTGACCGACGACGGCGGCGTGTGGTGGGAGGGCATGACCGAGGAAGTGCCCGCGCACCTCACCGACTGGCAGGGCAACTCCTGGACCCCGGACTCGGACAAGCCCGCGGCCCACCCGAACTCGCGCTTCTGCACCCCCATCGACCAGATCGACATGCTGGCCGAGGAGTACAACAGCCCCGACGGTGTGGAGCTTTCCGCGATCCTGTTCGGTGGCCGCCGCAAGACCACCATCCCGCTGGTCACCGAGGCCCGCAGCTGGTCAAACGGCATCTTCATGGGCTCCACGCTGTCCTCGGAGACCACTGCCGCTGCGGCCGGAGCGGTAGGCGTTGTCCGCCGCGACCCCATGGCCATGCTGCCCTTCATCGGCTACGACGCAGGCGACTACCTGAACCACTGGGTCAACCTGTCCGCCAAGGGCAACCCGGAACGCCTGCCCAAGATCTTCCTGGTCAACTGGTTCCGCCGTACGGCCGAGGGCGGCTTCGCCTGGCCTGGCTTCGGAGACAACGCCCGCGTCCTCAAGTGGGCCATTGAGCGCCTGGAAGGCAAGGCAGACGCCGTCGAGACGCCGATCGGTTTTGTTCCCACCGGCGAATCCATCGACCTCAAGGGCCTGGACATGACGCCCGCCCAGGTCGAGGAAGCTGTTCGCGTTGACCCGGCCGAGTGGGCCACCGAGCTCGCGTCCATCGAGGAGTGGTTCGCCAACTTCGGCGATTCCCTCCCCGAGGCGCTGCAGTCCGAGCTTGCCGGCCTGAAGTCCCGCCTGGGCTGAACGTTCCAGAAAGTACGACGGCGGCCCCGCACCTTTTGCAAGAAAGGTGCGGGGCCGCCGTCGTTCCCCACCGGCCCCCTGGCGGCGTGGGCCCATCCATGTATCTAGCTGGCGAGCCAGATGTCCGGTCCGAAGACCTCGTAGTGGATCTTTGTGGCGGGGATGCCGGCGTTGATGGCCTCGTTGCGTATGTGCTTCATAAACGGCAGCGGCCCGCACAGGTACAGGGAGGCATTGGCCGGGAGGTCCACTTCGCGCAGCGACATGAACCCCTCGTTGGCCCCGGCGCGTGGCTCTTCAAGCCACAGCGTGAGTTCCGCGCCGTCCAGGCGTTCGACGTCGTCCGTCATCTGACCGCGGAGTGCCCAGTTGTCGAGGGTGCTTTCCGCGTGCAGCACCAGCACCTGCCGCTCGGAGCCCGACTCCGCGAGTGACCGGAGGATCGACGCCGTGGGCGTGCAGCCGATGCCGGCCGATGCAAGGACCACCGGACCGTCGCCGTCCTTGAGGGTGATCTCGCCGTACGGGTTGGAGAGTTCCAGGATGTCACCGACTCCGACGCCGCGGTGCAGCACCGGGGACACCTCGCCGTCGTCGTCCAGCTTGGTGGTGAAGGTGCGGCCGGTGCCGGCGTCATCGGAGAGTGAGTACTGCCGGACCTGGCGCAACCCGTCCGGGAGTTGCACCTTGACGCTCACGTACTGGCCGGGCAGCGCGCGGGTGATGGGGGTGTCGTCCGCGGGTTCAAGGGTGAAGGTCATGGCGCCGGTGCCCGCAAAAGTCTTGGAGGCGACCCGCCAGGGGGTCCACATTTTGTCGTTCGCCTGGATGGCGTAGAGGCCCTTTTCGATCTTGATCAGGGCATCGGCCATCAGCCAGTACACCTCGGTCCAGGCCTCGGCGATCTCCGGGGTGATGACCTCGGCCAAGTCCTCCGCGATGGCCGCGAAGAGGTGCTCGTAGACCACCTGGTACTGGGGCTCGGTGATGCCGAGCGACGCGTGCCGGTGCGCTATGCGGGAAAGCACGGTTTCGGGGAGGGTGCCCGGGTTGTTGACCAGGTGCGTGGCGAAAGCGGCGATGCTTCCGGCCAGCGCCTGCTGCTGGTCGCCCGAGCGCTGGTTGGAGCGGCTGAACAGGCCATCCAACAGTTCCGGGTGGGCGGCGAACAGCCGTGCATAGAACTTGGGAGTGATGGCGCCGATCCTGGAACCGACGAGCGGCAGGGTGGCCTCAATGACGGGGCGGGATTTGTCCGAGAGCATGTGTACTCCTGCGATAGGGGACCGGGTTTCGTCCGGTCAATATGAATACTGACATTTGAAATGCGTATATTCGTACCTCAAGTTCTACACCTCGTAGAAGTTGGAATCAAATCGGTGGGGATGTGGGCGCGGCGCCTGGCTACAGGCCGGGGCGCATGCCGATCATCTGGAACACGGGTGTCATCTGCCGGGAGCCTGGAAGCTCGGCCACAACCATCGCATCAAGTTCCCGGTAAAACGCTTCACGGGCGCGGGCCAGCGCGGCACGAAGCCTGCATTCATGGATCAGTGGGCAGTTGCCGCCCGGAGCGACACAGTCTGCGGCGTCCGTCCGCGTGTCCAGGGCCCGAAGGACCTGGCCCACTGTTGCCCGGCGGCCAGCGGAACTGAGCCGGGATCCGCCCGACCTGCCACGTTCTACCTCGATCAGGCCCAGGGCCCGCAGCTTGGCCATCGCCTTGCTGACGTGGTTGTACGGAGTGTCCACGGCATCGGCGATGTTTTGCGTGGTCAGGAGGGTCGCCTCGGGCGCGGCGGCCAGAACCATAAGCGCCCGGAGGCTGACGTCTGCGAAGGCGTTGATTTTCATGGCAACCGGGGTGCGGTCTAGTCCGCCCAGACGGTGGGTTCGCTGGTGTCAGCGGCGAGCTGGCCAAACTCCCACTCGTGGGTCCCGGTGTTGGCAGCATAGGGGAGGACCGCGGCGAAAACTGATCCGTCGCGGTGTTCAGCAGCTACATGGATGGCATCTGTTTCTTCCTCGACCAAGAGGATGTCGCAGACAATTGCGGCTGCCCGGAAATCAGCCCGGTTCTGCCGCAGCAGTTCGGTGAGGTCGCTGATCATCGTGTCCGCGTCGAAGTCGCCGTCGGAGCCATCCTGGGCATCAGCCGGTGTGACGGCTACGAGGCGGACTTCGCCGTCGTTCTCCACCACCAGTGCGAACGGCAGGAAGCCGCCGTTTCGCTCGAGCTGTTCCTGGGCCGCGCAGACGCCTGTGCCCAGCAGGTTTTCCAGGTCCGTGGCTGAGGCCTCCGGAACGGAATCCCGCCAGGAAACCACCGCAGCCGGGCCGTCTGTGGCTTCGCGGGCCACTTCCGGCTTAGCGCCTGACATTGGAGAGCACGCGGTCGCGGACGCGTTCCATCATGGCCCGGTCCGTTGCTTCCACGTTCAGGCGGAGGAAGGGCTCCGTGTTGGACGGGCGCAGGTTGAACCAGAAGCTGCCGTCATTGGCCGTGAATGTGCTGCCGTCCATGGTGTCCACGGTGATGTCCTCGGCGGCGAAGTCGGTGCGGACGCGCTCAACGGCGCCGGCCTTGTCCTCGATTTCGGAGTTGATCTCACCGGAGGAGACATAGGGCTCGTACTCGCGGCCGAGCTCGGACAGCGGTCCGTCCTGTTCGCCGAGGGCCGCGAGCACGTGCATTGCTGCGAGCATCCCGGTGTCTGCGTTCCAGAAGTCACGGAAGTAGAAGTGGGCTGAGTGCTCCCCGCCGAACACGGCACCTTCCTCGGCCATGACCGCCTTGATGAACGAGTGGCCCACGCGCGTGCGGACGGCGCGGCCGCCGTCGTACTCCACAAGTTCCGGCACTGCACGGGAGGTGAGCAGATTGTGGATGATGGTGGGGGTTGCCTCGCCCTGCCCCTGGGCGCGGGCGATTTCGCGGCGTGCCACCATGCCGGTGACGGCCGACGGCGACACGGGCTCGCCCTTTTCGTCGATGACGAAGCAGCGGTCGGCGTCGCCGTCGAAGGCCAGGCCGATATCGGCGCCGTGCTTGATGACGGCGGCCTGCAGGTCGCGGAGGTTTTCCGGCTCGAGGGGGTTGGCCGGGTGGTTCGGGAAGGAGCCGTCCAGCTCGAAGTACAGGGGGATGATCTCGAACGGCAGCTTGGGCAGGAGGGCATTGCCCAGCACCGCGGGCGTGGTGAGGCCTGCCATCCCGTTGCCTGCGTCCACAACTACCTTGAGCGGCCGGGATCCGGAGAGGTCCACCAGCTGGCGGAGGTACTCGGAGTAGTCCTTCAGGACGTCGTGGACGCCGATCAGGCCGCGGGCGGGTGCCGCCGGGATGGAGCCTTCGTTGAGGTACTGCTCGGCGAGGGCCTGGATCTCTTTGAGGCCTGATTCGGAGGAGATGGGCTGCGCGCCGGCCTTCGACATCTTGATGCCGTTGTATTCGGCAGGGTTGTGGCTGGCGGTGAACGTGGCGCCGGCGGCGTTGAGGGAGCCGCAGGCGAAGTAGAGCTCGTCGGTGGAGATCAGGTCAAGGAGCTTGACGTCGGCGCCGCGGGTGGCTGCACCGTCAGCGAAAGCCTTGGCGAACTCGGGGGAGGAGGGACGCATGTCGCCGCCTACCAGGATCGTCTGGCCTTCCAGTTCCAGGACATCTACGAACGCGGCGCCCACGGCTTCGACGATTTCAGCGGTGATGGATTCGCCCACGATGCCCCGGACGTCGTAGGCCTTGAAGGATGCCGAGAGGTCAAAAGTCTTTGTCTGTTCGCTAGTCACGGGTCTTATCTTACGTGGACCCGTGGACCTTGCCGGTTGTCCACATACGGAGGTCCCGGCTTTATGGGTGTCGGTGCGGGCTGGGATACTGAATCAATGGTCGATACCCAGAACGCCGCCCTTCTTTCCGCTTCCCCTGCTTCACCGTCCGCCACAAAAACCCAGGCTTTGGAGGTTCTCCGCGAACTTGTGGGGCATCCGGCGGCCGATTTCCATGACGGACAGTTTGAGGCGATTGAAGCGCTGGTCGACGGCGGCCGGCGGGCTTTGGTGGTCCAGCGCACCGGTTGGGGCAAATCGGCGGTGTACTTTGTGGCGTCCCTGCTCCTCCGGCGCCGCGGGGCCGGCCCTACCCTGATCGTTTCGCCGCTGCTCGCCCTGATGCGGGACCAGGTGGCTGCCGCCGCCCGCGCCGGAGTGCGTGCAGTGGCCATCAACTCCGCGAACCAGCTGGAATGGGACACCGTCCGGGAACAGCTCGCCGCTGATGAAGTCGATGTGCTGCTGGTTTCGCCGGAACGGCTCACCAACCCGTCCTTCCGTGAAAACCAGCTGCCGGAGCTCATCCGGCGGACGGGCCTGCTGGTGATTGACGAGGCACACTGTATTTCGGACTGGGGCCACGACTTCCGGCCGGACTACCGCCGGATCGCTGACCTGATCACCCAGCTGCCGGAGTCCGTGCCTGTCCTGGCCACCACTGCCACAGCGAACTCGCGCGTAGTCCACGACATCGAGGAACAGCTGGGCGCCGGCGTCCTCACCATCCGCGGAACCCTTGGCCGTGATTCCCTGCGGCTCGGCGTCCTCACACTCCCGAACTCCCGCGAACGGCTGGGCTGGCTCCTGACGCACCTTGCCGATCTGCCCGGCAGCGGCATCATCTACACGCTGACAGTCTCCGCCGCGGAGGACACCGCCCGGCTTCTCGCCGAAGCCGGGCACACCGTGCAGGCCTACACCGGCAGGACCGATCCCGCGGACCGGGAGCGCGCAGAGCAGATGCTCAAAGACAACCAGGTCAAGGCGCTGGTAGCCACCTCGGCGCTCGGCATGGGCTTCGACAAGCCGGACCTTGGCTTCGTCGTCCACCTCGGGGCACCGTCTTCCCCGGTGGCGTACTACCAGCAGGTGGGCCGTGCAGGCCGTGGCGCGGCGAACGCAGATGTCCTGTTGCTGCCGGGTTCTGAAGACCGGGATATCTGGCAGTACTTCGCCACCGCTTCCATGCCATCGGAGGAGAAAGCCACAGCGGTGCTGACGGCGTTGGCTGAGGCCGGCACTGCCGTGTCAACGGTTGCGTTGGAGGCCCGGGTTGACCTCCGCCGCACCCCGCTGGAGCTGCTGCTGAAGGTCCTGGCCGTGGATGGCGCCGTCGAGCGGGTCGGCGGCGGGTGGCGTTCCACCGGCCAGCCCTGGATCTACGACGCCGAGCGTTACCGCCGGATCGCCGAGGCCCGGGTGGATGAGCAGGACTCCATGGTGATCTACCAGGACACCGCCGGGTGCCGGATGGAATACATCACCTCGGTCCTCGACGACGAGACGGCGCACCCCTGCGGGAAATGCGACAACTGCGCAGGCCGCTGGTTCCGGGCTGACATAGCCGAGGATGCCACGGCAGCGGCGGGCCAGACCCTCACCCGTGCCGGCGGGGTCCTGGAAGCGCGGCTGCAGTGGCCCAGCGGCATGGACCGTCTGGGTGTTCCGGTCAAGGGCAAGATCAAGCCGGACGAAGGACTGGCGGACGGCCGTGTGCTGGCAAGGCTCACTGATCTTGGCTGGGGCGGGGCCCTGCGGGAACTCTTTGCCGCCGGCGCCGCAGACCGTCCGGTGGATCCTGCCATGCTGCAGGCCTGTGTCCAGGTCCTGCGGGAATGGGCTACCGGTGACGGCCGGAACCCGGGCTGGAGCGGTGCGGGACGTCCGGCCGCGATCGTCAGCATGCCCTCCCGCAGCAAGCCCGAGCTGGTCCGGTCCCTTGCCCGGGGAATCTCGGAAATCGGCCGGATCCCTTACCTTGGCGAGCTGGCCCTGGGACGCGGCGGACCCACTGGAAGCCGCGGCGGCAATAGTGCGTACCGGCTGGCGGGCGTCTGGGACCGTGTGGTGGTGGGGCCGGAGTTGGACGCGGCCATGGCATCACTTCGTGGCCAGGGAGTGATGCTGATCGACGACCTCGTGGACAGCCGGTGGACCGTTACCGTGGCTGGACGTGCCCTGCGCCAGGCGGGAGCGGGGGCTGTTCTTCCGCTCGTGCTTGCCCAGGCCGGCTGACCTCGGCACCTGCCTGCCGGTGCAGTGACAGACTGTCGGCCGTACTGAAGAGCATCAGGACGGCCATGGTGAGGAAGGCTCCGCGGAAGGGGCCTGCGTGATCGGCGGGAAAAGCCGCCACGCCGTCGAAAATCCGGATCAGCAGGGCGCCAACGGCGATGCCGGTGCCTGCGGCGAGCTGCACCAGGATGGCCGACACGGAATTTGCCGATGTCAGCTGGACGGGTGCGATGTCCGCGTATTGTACCGACGCGTAGGCGGAGAAGCCGATGGAGCGGAAAGCCCCGCTGCAGACCAGCAAGGCGACGATCAGGGCCTGCGGCGTGTCCGGAGTGAGCAGGGCGCACAGGGCGAAGGCCACCGCCGAGGCCAAGGAGCCGAAGACGAGCATGGCCCGGAAACCAAAACGCCGGATGAGGGGCGTGGTGGCCGGCTTGATGCCGATGTTGCCGATGAACACGGCAGCCACCATGATTCCTGCGTGCAGCGGTGACCAACCGAAGCCGGTCTGGAACATGAGCGGCAGGAGGAACGGCACCGACGAAATGGTCAGGCGGTGGACAAAACCGCCGGTGGCCATGGCCCGGAATGTCCGGGTTGAAAAAACACTGAGGTCGAACAGCGGGTTCCTGGTCCGCCTCATCCACAACACGGCGGCCGCGAGGGCACACGCGCCTGCAGCGGCGCTCAATGCAGCCCATGGACCGTCGGGGTGTGCGGTGGCCAGTTCCAGGCCCACCACCAGGGCACCCACGCCGGTGGTGGTCAGGAGCAGGCCCAGCCAGTCCAGCCGGCGTGCGCTGTCTCCTGCGCCGGTTGGAACCAGCCTGAGTGCGGCGATGAACGCGGCCGCTCCCAGTGGGAGATTGATGAGGAAGATCCAGTGCCACGACAGGTAGGTGGTCAAGGCACCGCCCACCAGCGGCGCCAGTACGGGCGCCAGCAACGCGGGCCACACCAGGAAGGCCGTGGCGCGCAGGAGCTCCGATTTGGGTGTGCCGCGCAATACCAGGAGGGTGCCGACCGGGACCATCATGGCCCCGCCCGCGCCCTGCAGGATCCGGCTCAGCGTCAGCACGGTCAGGTCGGGGCTGACGGCGCAGGCCAACGAGGCGAGCGTGAAGAGGGCAATTGCGACGCAGAATACTTTGCGTGCCCCGACGCGTTCAGCAAGCCAGCCGCTGAGCGGGATGCCCATGGCCACGGTCATGAGGTAGGCCGTCATGGTGATGTTTACGTCGGCGGCTGGAACGCCAAAGTCGCTGGCGATGTTGGGGATGGCGGTGGTGAGGATGGTGCCGTCCAGGAATTCCATAAAGAACGTGGCAGCCACCAGTAGCGCCAGGCGGGGATTCCACGCCTGGCTTGTGCTGGTTTCCGCGCCCGGGGAATTGCTTGCTGCCATTTCACCATCCTGCCACCGCCGGTCCGGATGGAGCCTCGTGCGTCCGCACCCCGGACCCTGAGCCCAGCTCATGCGCCCACACACGAAGGCGCCTGTCCGGGGGAACGCAAAAGGCCCCGGTCCAGGACCGGGGCCAAACGCGGAGACGGGGGGATTTGAACCCCCGGTGGAGTTGTGCCCCACACTTCATTAGCAGTGAAGCCCATTCGGCCGCTCTGGCACGTCTCCAATGGCTATTACTAGCCCACCAAGGATACGCAGAACGGGGCACGCAGTGCAAAACGGCCACCGAACGCCGGGCTTAGCCCCGGCACACAACCTCCGGGGCGCCTCCTGCCCGGCGGAAATACAGGCGGAAATACCGGCGGAAACACCTGCACCAGGAGCGGATCAAGGGGAGCGGGTCATCCTGATTTCGTGAAGGTCTTCCCACTCGGCCACGCGGTCCTCGGCCCCGTCAGGAGCGAATCCCAGCCGTTCGTAGAATCCGATGGCCTTGGCATTGCCAGCCGCTACCCAAAGGCTTGCGGGCCCTGTGCCGACTGAAGCCTCAAGCAGCCTACGTCCCAGGCCGAGGCCCTGATGGGCCCTCAGCAGATAGAGCCCCCACAGCTCCAGGCTCCCTGAAGCGGGCAAGTCCTGATCAAGGTTCCCTTGCGGCACTACGCGGGTTGCGGAGAACCCCACCACTGAGCCGTTCACGCACGCAACCCACGCCGCAGGCTCGGGGGCCAGCAACAGCCGGCACCACATCGCCAGCCGGTCGGCCGGTTTCAGGCCGGCCAGGAAGGCGTCCGACATCAAGCCATGGTAGGTCTGCTGCCAGCACTGCGTATGAACCTCGGCCAGAGGGACAGCATCAGCCGGTGTGGCCCGCCGGACGTCCACGCCGGCCGCTTCGCTCATCCGCCTGCCAGCGTCCGCCACAGGAAATGCTGGCTGCGTGCCTGCAGCGCAGCGGCCTGCCGGTTGTCCGAAGCCCCGGCGTGGCCGCCTTCCAGCGCCTCGTGGAACCAGACATTCGGGATGCCCATCGCCTGCATCCGGGCAGCCATCTTGCGGGCCTGGACCGGCCCCACCCTGTCATCCGACGTGGCCGTCCAGATGAATGTTTCGGGGTACTCCACGCCGTCCTTGAGCAGGTGGTACGGCGAGAAGGTCTTGATGTATTCCCATTCCGCCGCCACATCCGGGTCGCCGTATTCTGCGATCCAGGAGTGCCCGGCGGAAAGCCTGGTGTAGCGCCTCATGTCCAGCAGCGGAACGCCGCAGGAGACAGCCCGAATAGCTCCGGGTAGCGCGTGAGCATGTTGCCCACCAGCAGCCCGCCGTTGGACCCGCCCACGCAGCCAAGCCGCTCGCGGGAGGTGACGCCGCGGTGGACGAGGTGCTGCGCCACGGCGGCAAAGTCCTCGAAAGCGCGGTGCCGGTTTTCCTTGAGCGCGGCCCGGTGCCAGGACGGCCCGTATTCGCCGCCGCCGCGGATGTTGGCCACCACGTAGACACCGCCGCGGGAGTGCGCCGCCTCGCCGGGCCCGCCGGAGGTGGCGGTCCTGCGTTCCAGCCAGGCCCGGCCGACGGTTCCGCTGTACGCAGGGGTCCGGGAAACTTCAAAGCCGCCGTAGCCGGAGAGCTGCGTCGGGTTCTGCCCGTCCAGGACCAGGTCCCGCGAGGCCACCTGGAAATATGGGACCCGGGTGCCGTCCGCGGACACGGCGAAGTGCTGCTGCACCTCGTACTGGTCGTCATCAAAGAACGACGGCGACGCCTTCACTTCCGCATGATGACTCACCACGCCAGCAGTCGCCACTCCATGGCTCACCACGCCATGGCCCCCTCATCACTGCTCCCGGAAGCAACGCGTTCCAGTGTTCCGTGCATCAGTGTGGTGGGGGTGGTGAAACCGGTGGCGACCAGCCAGAAATCGTCGCCCGCACCGCCGTCGGACGGTCCTTCATCCTCATCGTCCACCGCGTAGGCGTTGACGTCGTGCAGCGGCGGGCAGGCGTCCAGCAGCGACGAAGCCCAGGCGCTCCCACCTGTCGCGGCCCCGTTGGTCGCGCCGCCGTCGGACGCTGCACCCGGCGCGGAGGGATCCAGCACACGGATCTCGGACGAGACGTCCCGCAGCAGGTTCAGCAACAGGAAATTCCGGGTCCAGCTCCACGACTGCAGCGACGTGTGCGCATCCGGAGCAAAAAGCACCAAGAGATCGCGCGCCCCTGCAAGGTAGTCCTCGAACTTCGCGGCGAGCAGCGAACCGGCGGGGTATGTCGTCCCGTCCATGGACCAGTCCTGCTGCGGCCGGAACACGAGCCACTCGCGGTGCGCGCTGAGGTTCACGTCTGTCGGCGCGTCGATCTCGAGCCAGGCGTCGTCCCAGCGGATGAACGTGCTGCGGTTATAGAAATCGATGTAGTCCACGGCGAACGTGCGCTCGAAACCGGGAGTGGAATCGTGCGCCACCACAGCCATCATGTGGTCCTCCGGCACCTCAAAAAGCCGGGCAGCCGCGGAGAGGGCTTCGCCGCGTCGCAGGGTGACGGCCGTCCGGGCGTAGGAGGAGGCGGTCCGCGGCAGGTTCCCGGCCGTGGAGGCGACCAGCAGCGTGTCCGCATCCAGCCACGAGACGTTTCCCTTCGCCGTCGGCAGGTCGAAACCGCCGTCGGCCGGGTCAACAAAGGTGCGGGTCCCGACGTCGAACTCGCGGTAGCGGTTGGCGTCGCCGCCGACGGGGGAGAGTGCCAGCAGGGCCAGGCGGTACGGTTCGCCGGCGGCGGGGCGCAGGAACGTGGCACCGTGGAACACCCACTCTTCACCTTCGGCGGCGGCGAGTGCATCCACATCCAGCAGGACGTCCCAGTCGGGGGAGTCCGTCAGGTAGCTTTCCCAGGTGGTGCGGCGCCAGAGCCCCTTCGGGTTCGCCTGGTCCTTCCAGAAGTTGTAGTACCACTCGCCGCGTTTGCCCACCATGGCGATCCGGTCGGTGGAGTCCAGCACCTCCAGGATGCTTCCTTCCAGGGCAGCGTAGTCGGCGTCCTCCAGGAGGTCCTCGGTGCGCGCGTTCTGCTCCCGGACCCAGGCGAGCGGCGCCTCGCCGTAAATTTCCTCCAGCCAGACGTTCTCATCAGTGGGTTCGGGGGCGGACGATGGGCCGGGCGCTTGATCAGCTGCAGTGGTGGTCATGCGCCCCATCCAAGCAACATTTTCGCGCCGCAGGCAAGTCAAGTGCCCGGGGCTCATGCCGATACTCTGGATGCTTGGGTAAATCGAAGAGCATCCGGGCCGCCATCATCGGCTCCGGACCCCGGGGAACCAGTGTGCTGGAGCGCCTGCTCGCACACGCGGCGGCACACGGCGCTGCCCACCCCGGCGCCGCAGCCCTCCATATCGACGTCATCGACCCCTATCCGGCGGGTCCGGGGCACGTGTGGCAGCCCGGCCAGTCCCGGCTGTACCTCATGAATACCCAGTCCTTCTATCCCACGGTCGTCCCTGAGGACTCCCGGCTGGCGCCGCCGGTCGCGGGCACCACGTTCGACCGCTGGCGGGTCCGGCAGCGGCGTGAGCCGGCGCCGTCCCTGACTGCGGACGAGCGGTCCGAACTGGCTGCCCTGGGATCGCGGGACTTCCCCAGCCGGGCGCTGTACGGCCGCTACCTGCGCTGCACCCTGGACGAGTTGACGGAAAAAGTGCCCGACGGCGTCACCGTCAGTTTCCACGAAACCACCGCTGTGTCGGTGCGGCCGTCAGGTGACGGAACAGCCAGTACGCGGGGGGAGGGCGCCTGGGATGAAAGCACTCCAGCCGAGGCAACCCCAAATACCGGAACGTTCGACGTCGGACTCGCGGGCGGCGGTACGCTCACGGTCGACTCCGTGGTCCTGGCCCTGGGGCACCTTGCGTCCCGGCTGAACCCTGAGCAGCGCGAACTCCAGGCATCGGCCGCACAGCTGGGCCTGAACTACTTCCCGCCGGCCGTCCCGGCGGACGTCGACTGGGCCGCGATTCCGGCCGGCGAGGCGGTCCTGGTCCGGGGCATGGGCCTGAACTTCTTCGACGCGATGGGCCAGCTCACGGAGGGCCGAGGCGGAAAGTTCATCGACGCCGGAACCCGGCTTGAGTATCAGCCTTCCGGCCGGGAGCCCCTGATCATTGCTGCCTCCCGCCGCGGTACCCCGTACCGGGCCAAGGCCGCGCTGGCCGGCTACTACCCGGCGTCGGTCACGCTGCGGTACCTGACCGAGGCCGCGCTGGAGCGGTTCGCGGCCACCGGGATCCGCCCGGGATTCGACCACGATCTCTGGCCGCTGCTGCACCGTGACACCCTCTGGGCCTATTACTCCACCCTGGTGCGCTCACAGCCCGCGGCCGTCCCCGACGCGTCCGCGTTCCTGGCCGTGCTGGATGAGGCGCTGCGGCCGCATGCTCACAGCGCCGCCAACTGGGAGGCCGCGGTGGAGAGCGTACTTGCGGTGCACGTCGGGCCGCGGCACCGGCTGGATCTTCGGGGCCTCGCGTCCCCCTTAGCGGGCAGGTCCTTCGGATCGCGCGCTGAACTGGATGCTGCCGTCGTCGACTACCTGCTCGATGACGCCCGCCGCTCCGCCCTGGGCGAGGAGGATCCGGTGAAGATGGCCATCGGCGCCCTGCATCACGGCCGGGCGGTGCTGAAAACGGCAGTGGCCGACGGCGGCATCACCGATGAGTCCTGGGTAGCCGGCCTGCGTGGCTGGTTTGAGTCGTTTGTGGAGGGCTTGGCCAGCGGGCCGCCCGCGCTGCGCGCTGAACAGCTGGCTGCCCTGGCGCGCGCCGGCGTGGTCAGTTTTGTGGGGCCAGACCCCCGGTTCGGTGTGGACCGACGGGCAGGCCGCTTTACGGCCGTCTCACCCTGGGTGAACGGTCCGCCGGTGGCGGCGAAGACCATGGTGGAGGCCCTCGCGCCGGCCAACCGCGTGTCCGCGAACGACTCACCGCTGCTGGAACAGCTCCTCGCCGACGGGATGGTGCGGCCCCGGCTCATGATGACGGCGGAAGGTGCGCCGGTGCAGGCCACCGGGCTGGACGTTGCGCCGCACCCGTACCGGCCGCTGGCGGCCAACGGCTCGGTCACGGACGGTCTGTATGTGCTGGGCCTGCAGCTCTCGGCCACCCAGTGGGGCACGGCCATAGCCGCGGAAGCGCTCCAGCTCGGCGGCCCCACGTACGCCAGCGGGCAGCGGACCCTCCGCGACGCCGACGAGATCGCGCAGGCGATCCTCGGAGACTGAGGCCCGCCGCTGACGCCCGCCGCTGACCCTGGCGGGCAACGTCACCAAGACACATCCGCACGGAAATATTCGCTGGAGCTCTTTGTGGACCAGGTGGTCCCCATCCTCCGGACCGCGTGCTGTTCCGGCGAAACGTCCGTGGGGCAAAACAATACCGGCCGGTAGCTTCAATGGAAGCTGCCGGCCGGTATTTCTTCAAGGGAATTTACTTATGCGATGATCTTGAACATCGCTCCGGTGGGATCGGCCAGCGAGGCGAGGCGGCCGAACGGGGAGTCCTCCGGCCCGTCAATGACGGTGGCTCCGAGCGCAACGGCCTTCTCAATCGAGGCGTCCGCATCTTCGACGTTGAAGTAGACCTGCCAATTGGACGGAACGTCGGCCGGCAGGTACCCGGAGGCGTCCATGATGCCCGCCTTGGCGGAGTCCCCGGCGCCCAGGGTGGTGTACCGGAACTCCGGTGTATCGCTCATAACGTCCGTGTCCCAGCCAAACACGTCCTGGTAGAACTTCACGGCGGTGTCGTAGTCCTTGGTGTGGAGCTCGTGCCATGCGGCTGCGCCGGGCTCGGCTACGAGCTCATACCCCTTCATTTCGCGGGGCTGCCACACGCCGATTGCCGCGCCGGCGGCGTCGCCGAAGACGGCCATGTGGCCCTGTTCCGGAACGTCCATGGGCGGCATGTAGACCTGGCCGCCGTTGGCCGCGACGGCGGACGCGGTGGCCTCGGCGTCGTCCGAGCGGAGGTAGGTGGACCAGACGTCAGGCATGCCTGCCTGGTCCGCATCCTTCTGCATCAGCCCGGCCACGGTCTTGCCGTTCTTCCGCGCGGTGGTGTAACCGCCGTACTTCTCCTCGTCTCCGGTCTCGTATTCCCAGCCGAAGAGTTCGCCGTAGAACTGTCGTGCTGTGGCGATGTCCGATGTCATGAGGTCGATCCAGCAGGGTGCGCCGGGGGTGATCTCGGGTGCAGGCATGGTGGGCTCTTTCTGTCGATGGGTGGCAACAGGAACGACCCTATGTCCAGGCTCCGACAGTTTCAATGGGTCCGGTGTGTCGGCCCGCGGGCCGGTTAACGAAGAAGCCCCGGCCCGCCATCATGTGGCGTGCCGGGGTTCCATTCGCGGAAGGTAAGAGATTCGAACTCTTGGTACGGGGTTACCGCACACTAGTTTTCAAGACTAGCTCCTTCGGCCGCTCGGACAACCTTCCCTAACGAGTAGTGTTTCATAGGCAGTTGGCTGCAACAAAACAGAGTCTGCCGTGCGTCCGGTGCACACTGGTTCTGGGGCACGAATCAGCTAGAAAACGGGAGTTCTCCATGAAAGCCGTCTACATTGCCGAACCCGGCGGTCCGGAAGTGTTGGAAGTCCGCGAGGTGGACGCGCCGGTGCCTGGGCGTGGCGAGGTGTTGATCGACGTCGTCGCAGCCGGCCTGAACCGCGCAGACGTGCAGCAGCGCAGGGGCTTTTACCCGCCTCCGCCCGGCGCCTCCGAGATCCCCGGGCTGGAAGTCTCCGGGCGGATCGCCGGCTTCGGTCCGGGAGTCACCAAAGCGTTCTCCGTGGGTGACAAAGTGGTGGCTCTGCTGTCCGGCGGAGGCTACGCGGAGCAGGTTGCGGTGCCGGCGGAGCAGGTCCTGCGGATTCCCGACGGCGTTGATGTGGTCACCGCTGCGTCGCTGCCGGAAGTCGCAGCCACGGTCTACTCCAACCTGATCATGACGGCGCAGCTGCAGGCGGGGGAGACTGTCCTGATCCACGGCGCCACCGGCGGGATCGGCACCATGGCCATCCAGATGGCCAAGGCATTCGGTGCCAGGGTGGCTACCACCGCGGGCACAGCGGAAAAGGTGGGGACGGCGAAGGCGTTCTTGGGCGCAGACATCGCCATCAACTACACCGAAGAGGACTTTCCGGACAGCCTGCGGCGGCAGAACGGCGGCAAAGGTGCCGACGTGATCCTCGACGTCGTCGGTGCCAAGTACCTGGCGCAGAACGTTGATGCGCTCGCTGACTACGGCCGGCTCATTGTCATCGGCCTGCAGGGCGGGGCCAAGGGGGAACTGGATCTTGGCCAGCTCCTGCGGAAGCGTGCGGCAGTGGTTGCCACGGCGCTGAGGCCGCGCCCGGTGGCGGAGAAGGGCGCCATCATGAACGCGGTGCGCGAGTCCGTGTGGCCCCTGATTACAGACGGCCGGATCCGCCCGCTGGTGGCTAAGACCTTCCCGCTGGACCAGGCTGCGGCCGCGCACCGGTACTTCGACAGCGGCGACCATGTGGGCAAGATCCTGCTGGTGATGTAAGCCGGGTAGATACTGAGTATTGCTTTGCGCGGCGGACTGGGTTAGCCTCACTCTATACGCGGTATGCACGGGTCTTGGGGGTCCGTGCATACCGACGCTCACGCCCCCGCTAGGAGCCTCATGTCCATCCGCCACAGCCTCCTCGCCCTGCTGCAGGACCAGCCGCGTTACGGCTACCAGCTCAGGGTTGAGTTCGAAAACCGTACGGGGTCCACGTGGCCCCTGAACATCGGGCAGGTGTACACCACGCTGGACAGGCTGGAACGCGACGGCCTGGTCAGCAATGACGGCAGTGACGGCGAAGGCCACGTGGTCTACAGCATCACCCACGCGGGCAAGGCGGAGGTGCAGAACTGGTTTGCCGCCCCCGTGGAGCGCAACAACCCGCCCCGGAACGAGCTGGCCATCAAACTGGCGCTCGCGGTGACGCTGCCGGGAGTGGATGTGCAGGCCATCATCCAGGCCCAGCGGGTGGCGTCCATCCGGGCGCTGCAGGATTACACCAAGGCCCGCCGCGACACGGCCGCCAACCAGCGGGCTGCGGATACGGCCTGGCTTCTCGTGCTGGACTCGCTGATCTTCCAAACGGAAGCGGAGGTCCGCTGGCTGGATCTTTGCGAGGCCCGGATGCTGCAGCAGGCGCAGACCGCAGGCCACTCCACACCACGCAAATCGTCCAACGGGGTCACTGTGGAAGAGGCTGCCCCGCTCATCGCGGATAACCGCCGATGAGCGTCCAGGGGCCGCAGCAGGTCCTGGAACTCGCCAAGGTCAGCAGGACGTTCGGTGAAGGCGCGACGGCGGTCGCCGCGTTGCGCGAGGTCGACCTCAGTATCAGGGCGGGCGAGTTCGTCGCCGTGATGGGTCCGTCAGGTTCCGGGAAATCCTCCCTCCTGGCGCTGGCCGGGGGACTTGACCGGCCGACGTCGGGCGGTGTCTTTGTGGAGTCAACGCCACTGGGCGGGCTGGGACTGAACGAACTCGCCCGGTTGCGCCGCCGCGCCGTCGGCTACGTCTTCCAGGACTTCAACCTTGTCCCCACCCTGACGGCGGCCGAAAACGTGGCGCTGCCGCTGGAACTGGACGGGACGGCCAGCAGAAAGGCTCAACGGCAGGCGCTGGACGCGCTGCGGCAGGTGGGAATCCCGGAACTCGCGGACCGCTTTATGGACCAGATGTCCGGCGGACAGCAGCAGCGGGTGGCCATCGCGCGGGCCATCGTGGGCGACCGCCGGCTGATCCTGGCCGACGAACCCACGGGAGCATTGGATTCCACCACCGGCCACGGCGTGATGGAGGTGCTCCGCGCACGTGCCGATGCCGGTGCGGCCGTGATGCTGGTGACCCATGAGGCCCGGCATGCCGCGTGGGCTGACCGCGTGGTGTTCCTCCGGGACGGCCGGATCGTTGACCAGGCGGCTGCCATGCACGATCCCGCCATGCTCCTCACGCAGGCCGGGTACTGACGTGACGTTGGACCTTGAGCCGGCGCCCGGCGGGCGCCGGCAGGCTTTCCGCGTCGCCGTGCGGATGGCCCGGCGCGATATCCGCCGCCACAAAGGGCGTTCCCTCCTGATTATTTTGCTGATCATGCTCCCCGTAGCCGGGATGGCAGGGGCGGTCACGCTGATCGAGAGCACCCAGGAGACCGCAGCCGAGCGCGTGCAGTACCAGCTCGGCACCACCCAGGCACGGTTCCGGCCCATGCCCATGGCCAACGGGGTTATGGTCCAGCACCCCGTCGAAGAGCTGCAGATCACCACGAGCGACTGGGACACCAAACCTGACTTCACGCCCGCTGATCCGCAGGACGCGATTCCGGCCGGCTACGACGTACTCACCGAATCCACCCTCGACCTCACCGCCGAGTCGGGTGCGGCGGAGGTACGTGTAGTGGGCCGGGCAGTGGACGCCATGGCCCCGGCATTTGCCGGAAAATACACCCTGCTGGACGGCAGGGCCCCCGGGACTGATGCGGAGATGCTCGTCTCGCCCGGGCTGCTGGAGCGGTTCGGACTGGGGCTGGGGGAGGAGCTGGCGACGTCGGCCGGGACGTTTGTTGCGGTCGGAACGCTCCGCGATACGGGCTATTCGGACAGCAACTCTATCGTCTACCTCAAGCCCGGACAGGGCAGCGTGGGCGCCCCGGCGCCGTCGGCCACTACCAGTCCCGTGCCAACCGAGCAGGCCATCAAGTCCACCATGTATTACCTGGTGGGTTCCGAGCCGGTGACGTGGAGCCAGGTCCTGGCGGCCAACGCCGTGGGTGTCACTGTGCTGTCCCGAGACGTGGTGCTCAATCCGCCGCCTCAAGACGAGCGCGGGCGGGACGGTGCAGGGACCTCGTCCAGCGCGTCGCTGCCGCTCGCCGCCTATGCGGCCGGGGCGCTGTTGGGCGCATTGGCGCTGCTGGAGGTGGGGCTGCTGGCGGGAGCCGCGTTTGCCGTGGGCGCCAAGGGGCAGGTCCGGGAGCTGGCCCTGCTGGCCGCGACGGGGGCCGAAAGCCCCACCATCCGCTCGGTGGTCATGGCGGCGGGCCTGTGGCTCGGCGGCATTGGCGTGGCGGCCGGCGCGGCTGTGGGGCTGGCCGCGGCCGCCGTAGTGGTGTTCGTTGCGCGCCTGAATGGATCGGTCCGATTCCCGGGCTTCCATCCGGACGCGCTGCTGACGGTCCTGGTGATGGTGATGGGTTATGTTGCGTGCCTGCTGGCTGCCTTGGCCCCGGCGCGGCAGGTGGCGCGCCAGGCGGTTCTGGGCGCGCTCAAATCGGGGCGGGCACCGACGCCGGCCGGCAAGACGTCCACGGTAGTGGGTGCTGTCCTGTTGGGCGTGGCCGCCGCGGCACTGGCGGCCGGCACGTGGCTTGCCGTCAGCAGCGAAGACCCCGACGTGTTCACCTCAAGGACGCCGGTGATTGCCTGGTTCCTGCTGGGAGGCGCAGTACTTGGTGTTACATCCATGGTTCTGCTGACCGGCAAGGTAGTGGCCCTCCTGGCCAAGCGGGCCGGACGGCTTCCGCTGGCCGCACGCATGGCCGCGCGGGACTCTTCCCGCAACCGCAGCCGGACGGTTCCGGCGGTTGCCGCCGTACTTGCGGCTGCCACCCTGGCCAGTGCCGGCATGGTCCTGGCCGCCAGCCAGCAGGCGAATGAACAGCAAAACCATCATTGGTCCGCATTGAAAAACCAGGCGGTCCTGCCGTTGTTCGTGGGGCAACCCCCACTGGCTGACGGAACCGTGCCGGACCCGGTGCGGATCGACCCCGCTGAGGTGGTGTCCGCATTGGACGGGGCGGTGGACACCGTCGAATGGACCAGCGTGCTGCGCACAGCCGCCATCCGGAACTGCGAAATGCGGCCGGGGCTGGCTGATGCGTCGCCGGCGCAGACGCCGACGTCGAGCTGCCTGCAATATTCGCTGGCCACACCGGAGGGCAACGAGTGCCCTGTGACCGCCGGCGGGCGCGTCCTTGATCCGGAGGATTGGCGTTGCCAGGGAGCGATGCGTCCCTACGAGTCCTGGGGACGTACCGACTCGATCGTCGTCGGAACGGCGGAGGACGTGGAAAGGCTGTTCGGAAAGGCGCCCACGGCCGAAGCACGCGACGTGCTGGCGGCCGGTGGAATGGTGGTGAGCAACCCCGTGTTTGTCCGCGACGGGCATGCGTCCTTGGTGGCGCAGGACGTGCGCAAGCCCGCGCCTTTGGTCCCCGGCTCGTCCGAATTCCAGGGGTACCAGGAGACGGGGCGGACGGAAGTGGCTGCGGCGGTGCTGGAGCCGGAGGTCAATGTGCCCTACTACGGAGTAGTGTCCCCGGAAGCTGCAGCGGCGGCCGGTATGCGGGTGGATAACGGCGCCCTGCTGGTCCAACTCAGTGCCTACCCTGATGCCGCCCAGGCGGACAAGGTGTCCGCCGCCCTCGCCGGCATCTATGCGGACCGTTACGGGTCAATGTATGTCGAGCGCGGGGCCGAGCGGGACGCATCGCTGATCCTCTGGTCCATCGTGGGACTGGGTGCGTTGATTACACTCAGCGCGGCAGGCATCACCACGGGCCTGTCCATGGCGGACTCACGGAAAGACCACGTGACGCTTGCTGGAGTGGGTGCATCCCCGCGCCTGCGGAAGGCGCTTGCAGGTTCGCAGGCACTGATGACGGCGGGGCTCGGAACGGTGTTGGGAAGTGTTGCCGGGATAGTGCCTGCCGTGCTGCTGGTGACCGCAACCGGGATGGCGCGGACCGCCGTCGTGCCCTGGCTTCAGCTCGTGGCGCTGCTGATCGCGGTGCCGCTCACCGGTGCGGCCCTGGCTTGGCTGTTTACCCGGGCGAGGCTTCCGGTGTCCCGCCGGGAAGTGGGGACCTGAGCGGTCTGCCGCGGCGGCTGAGTTTGGCTTGGGAGTTGGGCCGTGGATTTGGGCAGGGCCGGGAATTAGGTCACACAGTTGGGTCTTTTTGATTGGGCCGAACAGGCCTACCGTGGGATTCAGGGCACTGTCCGTCCCGGACAGCCGAAGTGCGGAGGAACCTCTTATGACAACACATGTTGCCGACTGCAGTGTTACCCGTTGCTCCTTCAACGACCATGAAGGCTGCACAGCCCATGCCATCACTGTGGGTGGGAGTCAAGACCACGCCAGTTGCACCACGTTCATCGACACCGGCATGCATGGCGGGCTGCCCAAGGTCCTGGCAGATGTCGGTGCATGCCAGCGCGCGGAGTGCGTCCACAACGACCACCTCATGTGCAATGCCACTGAAGTCCATGTGGGCCCCGGCGCTGACAACGCGGACTGCCTTACTTACGCACACGCGTAATCACGGCAGGGGTAGCTACGTCTCCCACTGTCGATCAAACACGAAGGCCTCCGTCCAGGAAACCCTGAACGGGGGCTTTTGTGCGCTCGTCGACTCCCGCCTGCCGTTCACCGCAATAACGCACGGCGCGGGGACAATGCCGCTTCTTCGTTGGCGCGGCATTGGTAGGGTGCCTTTGAGCAACCCACTGAAGCACCAATTCTCAAGGAGGAGACATGGCCAGCAGGCCTGACGAACCGGTAAGTGCAGCGAAAGGAAGCGGCCCATTGACCGCCGATCCGAAGCTTCCGCCAACGGCCGTGGATGCGGCCGTCAGCGAGGCCGAAGACAAGAAATGGACCCCGGCCAAGATCGCCCTGTGGGCAGCCATCGCACTCCTCGGCGGCGTTGCCTGGTTCATGCTGGCGATCGTCCGTGGCGAGACTGTCAACGCGATCTGGTTCGTCTTTGCCTCGGTCTGTACCTACCTCATCGGTTACCGCTTCTACTCCAAGGTGATCGAACGCCTCATCACCAAGCCGGATGACCGCCGCGCCACACCGGCGGAATACAAGGCTGACGGCAAGGACTATGTCCGCACGGACCGCAACGTGCTGTTCGGCCACCATTTCGCCGCCATCGCCGGCGCCGGCCCGCTGGTCGGACCGATCATCGCGGCCCAGATGGGCTACCTCCCCGGCACTATCTGGATCATTATCGGCGTCGTGCTCGCAGGCGCCGTCCAGGACTACCTGGTGATGTTCTTCTCCATGCGCCGCGGCGGCCGTTCCCTGGGTCAGATGGCCCGCGAGGAACTGGGCGTCATCGGCGGTACAGCAGCACTGGTCGCCACCCTGCTCATCATGGTGATCATCGTGGCAATCCTCGCGCTCGTCGTCGTCAATGCCCTGGGCGAAAGCCCGTGGGGCGTGTTCTCGGTAGGTATGACCATCCCGATTGCGCTGTTTATGGGCGTCTACCTGCGCTATATCCGGCCGGGCAAGATCATGGAAGTCTCCCTCATCGGCTTTGTGCTGCTGATGGCTGCCATCATCGGCGGCGGCCTGGTGGCGGAGACCGAATGGGGCTCCGCGTTCTTCACCCTGGACAAGGTGACCATTGCCTGGGGTCTCATTGTCTACGGCTTCATCGCCGCCATTCTTCCGGTCTGGCTACTCCTGGCACCCCGCGACTACCTCTCCACGTTTATGAAGATCGGCGTGATCGTTATGCTCGCGCTGGCCATCATTGTGGTCCGCCCTGAGATCACTGTCCCGGCCTTCAGCGAGTTCGCCGGCAGGGACAACGGACCGGTCTTCCCCGGCGCCTTGTTCCCGTTCCTGTTTGTCACCATTGCCTGCGGCGCCCTATCCGGCTTCCACGCCCTGATCTCCTCGGGCACTACCCCGAAACTGATCGAGAAGGAACGCCAGACCCGCTTCATCGGCTACGGCGGCATGCTGATGGAGTCGTTTGTGGCCATCATGGCGCTGGTTGCGGCCGTCTCCATTGACCGCGGGCTCTACTTCGCGATGAACGCGCCGGCGGCCCTGACCGGTGGCACGGTGGAAACCGCGGCCGCCTGGGTTAATGGCCTGGGCCTGTCCGGGGTCAGCATCAGCCCGGCCCTGCTCGCGGAGACGGCAGCCAACGTGGGCGAGCACAGCATTGTTTCCCGAACCGGCGGCGCGCCCACGCTCGCCGTCGGCCTCGCGCACATCATGCAGCAGTTCATCGGCGGCACGGCGCTGATGGCGTTCTGGTACCACTTCGCCATTATGTTCGAGGCGCTGTTTATCCTCACCGCCGTGGACGCCGGTACCCGCGTCGCGCGCTTTATGCTGCAGGACTCCATCGGTAACTTCGTCCCGAAGTTCAAGGAAGCCTCCTGGCGGCCGGGAGCCTGGCTGTGCACCGCCGTTATGGTGGGCGCCTGGGGTGCCGTACTCCTGATGGGCGTGACAGATCCGCTGGGCGGCATCAACACCCTGTTCCCGCTCTTCGGCATCGCCAACCAACTGCTGGCCGCCATCGCGCTGTCCGTATGCCTGGCCATCGTGGCTAAGCGGGGGAGCTTCAAGTACCTGTGGATCGTTGCGGTGCCGCTGGCGTTCGCTGCGGTGGTGACCATCACGGCGAGCTACCAGAAGATCTTCTCCTCAACACCCGCCGTCGGCTACTTCGCCAACAACGCGGTATTCAGCAAGGCACTCGCGGACGGCAAGACGGAATTCGGCACAGCCAAGAGCGTTGCCGCCATGGAAGCCGTGGTGCGCAACACCGCGATCCAGGGCTGGCTGTCCGTCATCTTTGTGGTGCTGAGCATCATCGTCATCGCCATGGCGATCGTGGCCACCATCAGGGCCTTCCGCAACCATTCCGCGGGGATCCCGAACATCGACAACGAGGACGAAGCCCGGCCGTCGAAGGTCTTCGCACCCGCCGGGCTGATCCCGACGCCCGCGGAGCGTGAGCTGCTGGCCGAGTGGAACAAGCTGCCAGCCGACTTGCGGTTCGAAAGGGCAGGTCACCACAAATGAGCCCCGGTCTGGCCGCGGTCGCAACAGGGTTCCGGGGTTTCGCCCGGTACCTCGGCGGCGTGCTCGGCGCTGATGCGTACACCAAGTACCTGGAGCACCACCACGCGGCCGGACACGGGGAGCCCCCGCTGACGGAACGAGAGTTCTGGCGGGACCGGACGGACCGCCAGGACTCCAACCCGCAGGGCCGGTGCTGCTGATGCTGACGGCCGGCCAGCCTTCATCGGCTGGCCGGCTTCATCGGCTGTGCTGCGCGTCCTCTACTGGCGGCGTCATCCATTGGTCTGTGCGTCCTCCGCTCGTGAGAGTATGAACGCATGAGCGATCCGACAGACACTCAGCCCGAAGATGTCCCCGTTGAGGGCAGGACCCTCGACAACGGCGAACCGGCCATGCCGGCGGCGGCCAGCCCGGCTGGCCCCGGCGCCGGACCTGCTGGCCCGGCCAGTACCGGCCCGGCGGCTACAAGCACGTCACCCGGGGGCAAGACTAAGGGCAGCAACCTGCAGGACCTGGTGGACGAGCCTGCGAAAGTCATGCGGATCGGCACCATGATCCGGCAGCTTCTGGCGGAGGTTAAGTCAGCTCCCCTGGACGAAGCTGCGCGCGAACGCCTCGCCGAAATCCATGAGCGTTCCATCAAAGAGCTGGAGGACGGGCTGGCTCCGGAGCTCGTTGAAGAGCTGGAACGGATCAGCCTGCCCTTCCCGGAAAACGCCACACCGTCCGACGCCGAGCTTCGGATCGCCCAGGCGCAGCTGGTGGGGTGGCTGGAAGGCCTCTTCCACGGCATTCAGACGGCTATCGCCGCCCAGCACGCGGCACGGGAGCAGGCCACCGCGCAGATGCACCTGAGGCAGCTTCCGCCGGGCACCATGATCGCCCCTGGTGTGGTCATCGGGGAAAATGGCGAGCCGCAGAGGGCCGCTGCCGGCCAGCGTTCCGGTCCGGTGCCGTCCGGGCAGCCGGAGGACCCGGACCACGGCCCCGGCCAGTACCTCTAGGTTCCCGCGTGGGATTCTTTACTGCCGCCCGCCAAGGGCGCAAGGACGATGCTGATCTGGGGAAGGGCCTTTGGCGGCGCGCCCACGATCGTTTCCACCGGGGCCTGGACCGCTATCACCAGGTCCTCGAAGGTGTTGAAGACGAGCAGCTTTATGCCGAACTGGTGGAAGTAGCCAACGAGCTGGCGGGGCTCATGGAGCGCGTCCGGGTTGTTTGCGTCGAGGCCCAGCGGCGGTCGCCCAGCGAGGGTCTGGACATTCCCGGGGACTTGGCAGGTGTACACCGGTCGCTGTCGAAGGCGGGCAATTCGCTGGCTACCACTGCCGAGGCTGCCGCCATGCTGCGGCTCGCCGTCGGTCCCATCCCGGTGGGCGCGGCCTCAGTGCGCCGCCGCGCGGAATCCGTGTTTGAGCAGGTGGCGGACGCCGAACGCCGGCTCGCCGAGGATGCCGCCGCCGGTGGCCAGCCCGAAAGCCTTTCCGGCTAAACGTCAGGCGGCGATCCGGGCCTGACCCACGGCAACAGCGTCGATGACGGCCCACGATTCCTCGCTGCCGCAGTTCCGGCTGGCGAAACGTTCGGCTTCCTTGAGGGAGTCGAAGCTTTCACTGAAGATCCGGCCGCAATCGGGGTCGAAGTACGTGACGTGAAATTCCTGTGCAAGTTGGTTTTCCATAAATCCAGTCTGCAACCGGGGTCTGACAATAACCGTTCATCAGTCCCGCGTGTTGCCCAGGCGTAGCACCCGCTCCTGCGCGAGCATGGCTGAGCGCTTGGCCCTGGCAGCTGCCCGCGCCGCCTGCTTGGCCTCTGCTGCCGCCGTGCCCAGGCTTTTCCTGGCGCTTTCCAGCTGCTCCTCCGCGGCTTTGAGCCGGTCCCGGAGCTCACGTGTTTCGCGGATCAGGTCCGCGACTTCAGCCTCCGTGTCCGCCAGCTGACTTTGCCGGTCCGCAGCCAGCCGGGCGGATTCCGACTCGGCTGCCTTGGTCTCGGCCAGGGCCGCGTTGGCTTTCTCAAGGGCCGACGGGGACGCCGGTCGCGGAGTCTCCCGGACGGCCTTGAGGCGTGGCTGGTCCACAGGCTTGCGGGCGTGTTGTTCCGCCGTCGTCCGTTCTTCTTGCCCCGGTGCGGCGGCAGGTGGCTGCTTTGGACTGCCTGGGGGAATGATTCGAGGCTTGGGTACAACGCCCGGAACAGCCACAGCCCCCGCGAGATCCACGGTGTCCACGCCGTCGGCGGACAGTGCCTGGACCAGCAGCCCGCTTTGGACGGCGGCGGTGGCACCTTCGTCGGCCGTCATCGCTTGCAGGGTCCGCTCGACGTCGGCCGCGATCGTTGCGCTGATGCTGCGCCCCTGGCGTTCGGCCACGGCGCGGGCGGTGCCGACGGCGGCCCCCAGCAGGGTGCGGCGCTCCCGTGCCAGTTCCCGCAGGGCGGCGGCGTCGAGGGATGCCTGGGCCCCCGCATCCGTTGGCCAAGCTCGGCAAGCTGAGCGAGCATTCCCGGCTCATGGATGGCCAGCATGTTGACGGCCCAGGCCGCCGCTGACGGTTTTGGCAGGGCCTTGACGGCGGCAGGCAGTTCTTTCCCGGAACCGGTGGTGGCTTTCGCTGCGGCCGTCCGGGCGGCCACAAATTCCTCGAAAGGCAGGGCGTACAGTTCGAATGCGATTGCCGCCAGCGCCTTGTCATCCATGCACGCCATCATAGGGGGAGCGCTCCGCGACGCAGTGAATGCCCACCGCCTAGACTGGCCGCATGGGAAGAGTGTGGGGGCTCATTGTCCGGCCGGCGGTTCTGATGTTGGCAGTCTGCATTCCGGTGGCGGGCTGCTCTACCGCCTGTCCCGCGATCGGGTGGGTCAATTCGGTCACCGTTGAACTGGCGGGTGATCTCTCGCGTGTGGATTCCGTGCAGCTGTGCGCCGACGGCGCATGTTCGGAACTGCGCCCGGAGCCCGGGACAGCGGCGCCGCGTATTGTCGTGACAACGCCGCTGGATGCGTCGGCTCCGTTCACCCCTGAAGCCCAGCCGACCATGGCCCCGTTTTACGCTTCGCGGGTCGACGCCGATACCTGGCGGTTCACCGTCGTCAATATGAGCTCCCCTGACCACGTGACGGCCAAAGCGCTGTCTGCCACAGGCGAGGTCCTTGCCGTGAAGGAAGCCGATCTGGACTGGAATCGGGTGGGCGGCTCAGCCCAATGCGGCGGGCCCGGGGAAGCTTCGCCCGTCGAGCTCACGGTACCGAACGGCTGAGCGGGGGCACCTTGGCCACGCAACGGGTACCGGCCTTCGACTGGAAATACACCCGCACCGATCTCAACGACTACATGCACCGGCTGGACAAACACGGACCGCCCTTGCCGCCTGACCCCCGGCGAACTAACGAAAATCTCCACTAGCAGTTGCCGGCCGTGCGGGCAGCCCGGACTATCTCTGCGTCCGTTACGTGGTATTCCGTGGGATCAGTTCCATCCCGGCCACCCACGGGCATTGCGCCGGGCGGAAGGGTTGACACTGTTTTTTTGGCGGACAGGTGGACGGCGTCCATTCCGGACCGTTTCATGGTTGGAATGTCCTGGATTCTCAGCCCGCCGCCGGCCATGACCTCAAGGCGGCCGGCAGAGAACCGGGCCATGTGTGCCAGTATTTTCAGGCCTTCACCCGCCGAAGCGGCCCGACCGGAGCTCAGAACACGGGTGAAACCGAGGCCTATCAATACGTCCAGGGCTGCTTCTGCGTTCGGGGTGTGATCGATGGCCCGGTGGAATGTGAGCTGCGCCGAGGGGTTTGCGTTCCGGGCGCACTCAACGAGACGGCGGGTGGCGGGAAGATCCACTTCACCTCCGGGCCCCAGGGCTCCAAACACGACCCCGTGGGCACCTTGCCTCAGCAGGTGCTGAGCCTCGCGTGCCATGGTGTCCAGCTCCGCGGTGGAGTAGATGAAGTCGCCAGGGCGGCACCTGATCAGCGGATGGATCTCCAACCGGCCGGCTACTTGCTCCGCTGCTGCGTCCATCAGGCCCTGCGACGGCGTGATGCCGCCGAGTTCAAGGCTGCTGCATAGTTCGATCCGGTCGGCACACTCAGTGGCGGCGATTCCGGCACCCTCAGCGCTGACCACTGCAATTTCAAGTTTCATGCGTAACTCCTGGCGTTGAGGACGGCCGTTCAGTGGTGGCCAAATCGTTTGGGGCGGGGTCTTGGGAGGGTCTTGGCGGGGCGGGTGAGTGATTGCAGGTCCGGGGACAATTGAGGGCAGGGCGTCCGGCTCCTCCGGGGTGGTTTCCGGTCAGGCTGGGCCCGATCTCCTGGCGTGACTCCGTGCCGACACAGCTTTGCTGGCACCCGCTGGCAGCCGGAAGCAACTGGATTAGTTGTGCTCGGAAGATGCCTTCGAGGCCGGGAAATGACCCGCCCTCGCCTGGTCCCCCCGGTCTAAGGCTGTCCGGGGGGGCACCAAGCCCTTCGCGCGGTGTTAGAGCCAGGGTCTTGTGGGGCTGTGGTCCAGTTGGTCGTTGAATTCCTGGGCCTCGCGGTAGTACTCCTGCATGGTCAGCTGGGAGGCGGCTGCTGGGTCCAGGATGATGACGGCCCTGCGGTGCAGTTGGAGAACTGAGGCCGGGCAGTGGGCGCTGACCGGCCCTTCGACCATTGCTCGGACCGCGTCGGCCTTGTTTTCTCCTATGGCAACGAGTACGGCGAGTTTGGCATCGCGGATCGTCCCTAGGCCCTGGGTCAGGCACAGTCGGGGAACGTCGCCTTCGGGGAAGTACCGGGCGTTGTCCGCCCGGGTGGCTCCGGCAAGGGTCTTCACCCGGGTGCGGGATGCCAGCGAAGATGTAGGTTCGTTGAAGCCGATGTGGCCGTTGGCTCCGATTCCGAGGATCTGGATGTCCACCCCTCCTGCGGCCACGATGGCAGCGTCGTAGCGTTCAGCCTCGGCGATCAGGTCCGGGGCGTCTCCCTGCGGGGTGATGAGCTGGCCCAGGGGCAGCTCCATGTGGTCGGTGAGTTCCCTCCGGATGGTGGAGTAGTAGGACTGTTCGTGCTCAGGAGGCAGCCCGGCATACTCGTCCAGCGTGAAGGCTGTGACCTGGCCGAAGCTGAGCTGTTCTTCGCGGTGCCGCCGGATGAGTTCCTAATAGGTGGATTTCGGTGAACCACCGGTGGCCAGTCCTAGTACGGCAGGTCCCTGCCGCACCCGCGCCTCGATGATGTCCGCGGCCCGGACTCCTACATGCTCATCGGACTCACACAGAACTATCTGCACGGTCATTCCTTTCCTGCGTTAGTGATGTGCCGGCACGGTAGACCTGCAACAGTTCAAGTTGTTCAGTGGTGATGAGCAGGTCGGCCCGGTAACCTCCGGCGATGGCGCCAACCTGGTTGAGACCGACAAGCCTGGCCGGAGTCGAGGACGCCGCCGTGACGGCATCAGCGAGGGGGATGCCCCACCCGACGCAGCGGCGCACGTTTTCCAGCAGACGGCTTGTCGCCCCTGCGATCGCCCCGGGCTGCGCACCTTCCGCTCTTGGGGCCAGCCGGGCAACACGGTCATGGACGATCACTTCCAGGCTGCCCAGGGTGTAGAGGCCGTCCGGCATCCCGGCCGCCGCCATGGCATCCGTGACCAGCGCGATCGATCGCGGGCCCACCAGGTCGAAGACCATGCGGATGACCTCCGGGTCCAGATGTATGCCGTCGGCGACCAGCTCCACCACCATCTTTTCCGGGGACTGCCGGGCCGCCTGCAGCAGGACCGCGATGGGCCCAGGCGCCCGGTGGCCCAGCGGGGGCATCCGGTTGAACAGGTGCGTCGCCGACCACGGACCTGCGGCATCGGGACCCGCGTTGCTCGGGCCGTTGTCGGGCGTGCCCGCCAGGGCTTCCCGCGTCCGGGCGGCAGTGGCGTCAGTGTGGCCGAGGGACGGGACCACACGGTACTTGCGGCAAAGCTTCACCAGTTCGGCAAAGTGCAGGGTTTCCGGGGCGAGGGTGATCGAGCGCACCGTGCCGCGTCCCGCCTTGAGCCACCGGTCCAGGAGCGCCGGGTCGCCGTCGATGATGGCTGCCGGGTCCTGGGCTCCGCACATGCTCTTAGCGATGAACGGACCCTCCAGGTGCAGGCCGGCCAGGGTTCCCTCGTCCACCAAATCCCGCAGCACCGCGATCTGTTCCAGCAGTACGTGCGAGGGTGCCGAGACCAGCGAGGCGAGCACCGACGTCGTTCCCTGGACGGCGTGGTGACCCGCTGCCAGGCGCGCTCCCTTCGCATCAGCGGAGAACGTGTGCCCCAGGGCGCCGTGGCAGTGCACGTCCACGAGTCCGGGCAGGATGAGTGGCACCTGCTGGATTTCGACGTCGAGACCGTGTGGAAGGTCTGCCGTGGGGCCGCACCACAGGATGCGGCCCCCGGCAACGACGACAGTGCCGTCGTCGATCATTTCTTCGCTGGGGCGGCCGGTGACGAGGCGGCCCCGCAGCCCCAGCCCGCCGTCGGCGTTCAGGGGAAGCGTCCGGTCAGCTGACATCGGCTTTGGCCATTGAGCCGTTCTCGTCGGTTTCATCTTCGCGTCCCATGGTGCGCAGGTTCCAGCGACGGATCACGAAGCGGAATACCAGGTAGTAGACGGCGGCGTAGCCGAGCCCGATGGGGATCAGCCACAGCGGATTTTGGGCGATCCCGAAGTTCAGGACGTAGTCGATGGCTCCGGCGGAGAACCCGAACCCGTGGTGGATGCCGAGGGCGTTGACCAGCATCATGGACGTCCCGGTCAGGACCGCGTGGACGAGGTACAGCGGCCACGCCACGAACATGAACGAGAATTCCAGCGGTTCGGTGATCCCGGTGAGGAAGGCTGTCAGGCCGGTGGAGAGCATAATGCCGCCCACGATCTTCTTCTGGCCAGGCTTGGCTTCGTGCCAGATGGCGAGGGCGGCCGCGGGCAGGGCGAACATCATGATGGGGAAGAATCCGGTCATGAAGACCCCGGCGGTGGGGTCGCCGGCGAAGAACCGGTTCAGGTCGCCGTGGGCGCCGTTGTAGTCGCCGATGATGAACCAGACGATGGAGTTCAGGATGTGGTGCAGGCCCAGCGGGATGAGCAGCCGGTTGACGGTCCCGTAGACTCCGCTGCCGACCACCGTGTTGTCCGCGACGGCATTGCCGACCGCTGTCAGTCCCGTGTTGAAGAACGGGTAAATGAGGGCCATCGCCACGCCGATCACGATGGCGGCGAAGGAGGTCAGGATGGGTACCAGCCGGCGGCCCGCGAAGAACCCCAGCCAGTCCGGCAGTGTGGTCCGGTGGAACTTCTGCCACAGCCACGCCGTCGTCAGGCCCATCACAATGCCGGCCAGGACGCCGTAGTTGATGACAGGATCCTTGCCGCCTTCCGGGGCGGCTCCCAGCACCAGGGGTGCCATGACTTTGAAAACGTTGGTCAGGACCAGATATCCGACGACGGCGGCCAGTGCCGTGGAACCGTCACCTTTTTTGGCGAAGCCAAAGGAGATGCCGACGGCGAAGAGCAGCGGCAGGTTCTCGAACAGGGCGCCGCCGGCTGCTCCGATGACCTGGGCGACGGTGGTCAGGGATTCGAAGCGGCCGAGCAGGTCGTCCTGGCCCAGGCGCAGGAGGAGCGCAGCCGCGGGGAGGGCGGCGATCGGGAGCATGAGGCTGCGCCCGAAGCGCTGCATGTTCTGCAGGGCTTTGCCGCTGCCCTTGGCCTTGCCCGGAGCCGGGGCCGAGGCCGGGGCGGCCAGCGGGGCGGCCCCGGCGGATGCTGATGGGTTTTCCGTGGTCATGATGTTCCTCGTCTCGAAGAGGGCGGTGCTTGTGCGGAGGCACGGGATTCAGTATTGTTTTGCTGACTGGTTATAACCAGTGACAACCATCACTGTGAAGGGCGCCGGCCTCAGTTGTCAACCTCAGGCTGTAAAAAGCCTTTTGAGCCCGCAGTCATTCACGGCGAACCAACTCCAGGAGTGGACATGTCCAAAGCAGAAATCATCCTCGCCGCCCTTGGCGGCGCCGAGAACGTCGAAGAGATCGAAGGGTGCATCACCCGCCTGCGCACCGAAGTGGTGGATGCCGCGCGCGTTGACGAGGCCGCCCTCAAGGCCGCAGGAGCGCACGGCGTGATGATGTCCGGCACGGTGGTTCAGGTGGTCGTGGGGCCGGAAGCCGAAAGCCTCGCCGAAGACATCCAGGACCTGATGTGAGCAGTCCTGACGTGAGCACGGAAGCACCGGCCCGGATCATCAGCGTTGTCTCCCCCCTGCCGGGGCTGCTCATCCCGCTGAGCGAGGTGCCGGACCCCGTGTTCGCCAAGGGGCTTGTGGGCGGCGGGGCCGCCGTCATCCCCGATGACGACGCCGGCGTCCTCACCGCCGTCGCACCGCTGGACGGCCGGGTCATCAAGGTCATGCCGCACGCCTACATCGTCCAGCACGCGTCCGGGCCCGCGGTGCTGGTCCACGTCGGAATTGATACGGTCGGGCTGAAGGGCGAGGGCTTCAGCGTGATCGCGAAAAAAGGCGACCAGGTCCGCGCCGGCGATCCCATGATCACCGTTGATGTCACGTTTGTCCGTTCGAAGAACCTGAGCATGTGCAGCCCCGTGGTGGTGCTGGACACCAAGCCGGAGGCCGTTGACTCCCCGGCCTCCGGCGGCCGCGTGGAAGCTGGTGGGCACCTGTTCAAAATTCCCGGAAAATAGGGGACATGGATACGGCAGGGGAACTAAAACACGTCTGGGTCCGCAAGCAGATCCAGGACCTGGTGGCCGCTTCGCTGCGGCCCGGGGACGCGCTGCTTGGAGAGCGCCAGCTTGAGGAGCAGTTCGGCGTCTCCCGCATTACGGTGCGCCGGGCCATCTCGGACCTCGTCCAGGACGGAGCGCTGGTGCGGATCAAGGGCAAAGGAACCTTCGTCTCCCATGGACTGGTGCGCTCCACCCTGCACCTGGCCTCCTTCAACGAGGATATGCGCGCCGCCGGTTTCGAACCCAGTACCCGCGTGATCACCGCGCTGACTGCGGTGCCGCCGGCAGCAGCGGCGGAGCATCTGGGACTTGCCGCAGGGCAGGAGGCGTACCAGGTGCGTAGACTGCGGCTCGCGAACGGGGCTCCCGTGAGCGTGGACGATTCGTGGCTGCCGCCCCATCTACTGCCTGGTCTGCTCTCGGGTGACCTGACGGGATCTCTCTACGGGGTCCTCGCAGCCTTCGGGCACCCCGTGCAGCATGTCGAACAGACCGTTCAGGCCGCCGCGGCATTGGAGGAGACGGCCGCCCTGCTGGACATCGCACCCGGGGCGCCCGTTCTGCTCTTCCGCCGCCGTTCGTTCACCGGACCCAACGATCCAGGCCCGCCTATCGAATACTCCATCTCCACCTACCGCTCAGACCGGTACCAAGTCTCGATGCGCCTCGGGCTCGGGTAACTGCAGGGCTACCGTGCGGACGTTTCTGTACGCCGTGGAAGTAGCCACATTGGTATATGGGCCTGGTGCGGTGGACCCACTGCCGCCACGGGTGGTACCAAGCGACGGCAAGCAGTCCATGTCGCCCGCCGGCAGCCGTCCCGGTCGAACCGGCCCACAGGTACGACCGGGACGCGACCGCGTGGCACGTCCTGGAACCGCGGGCCCAGTTTGTAGTTGGGGAAGTCGCGGAAGCCGCGGTCGATTCTGCGGGTGGTTTCGATGACGCCGTTGATCGCTTCGGTGGGTCCGTTGGAGGCGCCGTGCGTGTCCAAGTAGGTCAGGATCGCGGCTTTTCAGGCCCGGAGGCTCCGGCCGATCCGGGCGACTTCCGGGATCGGCCGGGTTGGGAAGGAGCCGATGACCTCGTTGACGAGTTCCCGGCCCTTCTCTGGTCTGGCGTGGTAGATATTGCGGAGCTTTTGGTAGCACTGCCAGGCGAGGGTGACTTCGTGGACGGGGTCCCCGGCGGCAAGCTTGGCATCGAGTCGTGCGGTCTGTTTCTCGGTGAGGTGTTCAGCGCCGAACTGCAGCGTCCGGCGGATCCCGTCAACCGCCCCGCCTGTTTCAGCCCAAGGCACGTCGGGATTTGCGACGGCGTAAATCCACGGCCAGTTTCGCGCTCGTGGTCTCGCCGTGTCCAAGTCGGCGCAGTACTATGGATTCCTTCCCTACCCGGTCGTCGACCAGCTCTCGCACTCGCGGCGCGGTCACCTGGAACCCGTATGGGGGGTGGCTTGAATGCAAGCTGCTGATATTCGCCGGCTATTCCCCGGGCTCCAAAACACCGTCTATCTCAACACTGCCAACATGAGCGTCGGCTGCGCCCCGGCCCGAGAAGCCTACGCGCGGGCGGTTGAACGCTGGTCTGAGGGCCGGTTTGACTGGACCGTCGCGGAACGGGCGGGGGAGGACGCCCGCGCCATGTTCGCCGAGATAGTCGGCGCTACAGCCGGGGAGATCGCAATCGTTCCGGCGGTGAGTACAGCTGCCGGGATTGTGGCCGCCAATCTACCGTCTGCGAAGCATGGTGAGAACGTCGTGGTCGCCGAGAACGAGTTCGCGTCGAACTACTATCCCTGGCTCCTGCTTCGAGAGCGCGGCTACGAAGTGCGCACCGTGGCGCCAAGGGGAGACGGTGTGTCGGCCGAGGAGTTTAGCCGGGCGGCCGACGGCGGTACGCGCCTAATCGCAGTGAGCGCCGTTAATTCGGCCAACGGCTATCGAGCTAACCTGAAAGCCATCGGCCGAGTCGCTACAAACTCCGGGGCGTGGTTCTTCGTCGATGCCTGCCAAGCTGCCGGGGCCGTGCCGCTGGACGTCGTTCGCGACGGTGTCGATTTCCTGGCTGCGGCGAGCCACAAATTCCTGCTCGGCTCGAGGGGCATGGGCTACCTCTATGTCCGGCGGGATTTGCTGGATCGCCTCCAAGCCGTCGGGCCCGGGTGGAAGGCAGCCCGCAAGCCGGCAGAGAGCTTTTACGGACCAGCCATGGACCTGTCGCCCACTGCCTCGAAGCTCGATTCCTCGCTGGCGTGGTTTCCGGCGATGGCAGATCAGGCGGCACTAAACATTTTCCGCCGGTACGGAACCAGCGAGCTCCTAGAGCGCAACTCCCAATTGGTGCTGCGCCTGAGGAACGCGCTGACGGTGCAAGGCTTATCCTTCCAGCCCGTCGCCGACGAGAACCGCTCAACCATCGTCTCCGTCCAGGTCGCCGACACCGAAGCGGTCCTGGCGCGTTTCCGTCAGGCAAATGTGCTGGCCTCGGTCCGTGCCGGCAGGATTCGGCTGGCAGTGCATTTTTACAACCTGGAGGAAGAACTCGATCGCGTCGCCGGACTAATCGGGGGTTCGTGAGAGGTGGGCGCTTAACCAGCGAAAAACCCCCTAAAAACCGTGGTTTCTAGGGGGTTTGTCCCGAGCTTCCTATCAGAATCGAACTGATGACCTTTTCATTACGAGTGAAACGCTCTACCGACTGAGCTAAGGAAGCACCGCACAAATTCACCCGGCGTAGCCGGGCGGTTCATGCAAGAGTCAACTGTAATAGAGTCCCTGCGCCCGGGTCAAAATGGGCGTCCTAAACTCCTCAGCAGACGGTGTTGTCGGCGGGAACCGTTCCGTCCACAAGGTACTTGTCCACGGCGTCTTCGAGGCAGCTGTTGGCGCGGCCGTAGGCGGTGTGGCCCTCTCCCTGCCAGGTCAGCAGGGAGGCGTTGCCCAGCTGTTTGCGCAGGGATGCGGCCCATTCCAGGGGGTGGCAGGGTCTCCGGTGGTTCCGACAACCACGATCGGGGCTTTACCGGTGTATTCCACCGGGGCCGGGGTGCGCACGTTTTTGTACGGCCAGTCCACGCAGTTGGTGCCGCCGTAGGCGAAAAAGTAGCCCAGCGTGGGGGAGTCCTGCATCAGCCGCTGCTGCTCCGCACGCATGCCGGCGGTGTCGGAAACCATGGGGTAGTCCAAACAGTTGATGGCGTTGAAGGCGAAGGTTGAGTTGGACGTGTACTTTCCGTTGGGGGCGCGGTCCGCGCCGAGGTCCGCCAGGCGGAGCATCAGGCTCACGTCGCCCGTCGTGGCGGCTTCCAGAGCCTGGGTCAGGGCGGGCCAGCTCTGGTCGTTATACAGCGGCGTGATGAGGCCACTGACGAACATCGTGGCATTCACCAGGCGGCCGTCCTTGGCCAACCGGGGTGTCGCCTGGACGGAGTTGATGATGTCGCGGATCTGCTGGACGCCGCTGTCCACGTTCCCGCTGAGCGGACACGAGGATTCCTGCTGGCAACTGGCCACATAGGCCCTGATGGCCTTTTCGAAGGCCACGGCCTGGCCGCTGGTCAGCTCCTCGTTGCTGATGGACGGATCCAGGGCGCCATCGAGGACCATGCGGCCCACATTGTCCGGGAACAGTGAAGCGTAGGTGGAACCAAGGAACGTGCCGTAGGAGTACCCGAGGTAATTGAGCTTCGCGTCGTTAACCACGGCCCGCAGGATGTCCAGGTCCTTGGCCGCGCTGACTGTGTCGATGTGGCCCAGTACAGGACCGGTCTTTTCGGCACACTGCGAGGCGATGGCCTTGTTGTCGGCCAACGCGGCGGCAAGCCCGGCGTCGGTCTCCAGGGCGTAGACCTTTGATCGCGACGCGTCCCGTTCGGCATCCGTCAGGCACGTCACGGGGGCGGAGCGCTGGACGCCCCGCGGGTCAAAGCCCACGAGGTCGTAGCTGGCCCGGACGGACTGGGAGAAGTGCGTTCCGGCCGCATCCTTGACGAAGTCGTAGCCAGACCCGCCCGGACCGCCCGGGTTGACCAGCAGGCTGCCGGTTTTCTTGCCGGTGCTGGGAGCCCGCAGCGCAGCTATCTGGATCGTGTCGCCGTCCGGCTTCGTGTAGTCCATGGGCACGGTGACTTTGGCGCACTGGAAGCCGTTTTCGCAAGGCTCCCACACAACCTCCTGGGCGTAAAAGGAATCCAGTCCAGCGGGCGCGGACGCCACGATGGCAGGGTCTGCCTTCGCCGTAGCGGGGGCCGCATCCGGGGTGTCACCGCCAAAGAGGCTGCACGAGGCCAGCGTCAGGGCCAGGATCAGGGCGCCGGCAGCCCGCAGCCCAATCACCAGGGATTGGGAGCGTGCGGGCAGGGGGCGTGCAGTCATCGAGCGGTCTCCTAGTAGTTGCTAGATCAGGCTGGCTGCCATCGACTCAATGGTCAATAGCGGAGCAACGTTAGTGGTGGTAATACGTTGGCGGGCTTTGTTGATGGCGTCCATGCGGGCGAGGGTGGTCTCCGGAGCAGACCGGGCGGCGAATTCCTCCAGCTCACCCCTGAGTTCAACGTTCACCAGCTCCACGGCGTTCCCGAGCTGGATGATCAGCACATCCCGGTAGAACGAGAGGAGGTCTGTCAGTGTCCGGTCCAGGGAGTCAGTGATGGATCGCTTGGCCCGTCGTTTTTGGTCCTCTTCAAGCTGCCTGACTTGGCTGCGCATGGATGGCGGGAGCGTCCCTGACTCCGGGGCACCCAGAGTGGCCAGCAGCGCAGCCTTCTCGGCGGCGTCGCGCTCTTCATTGGAACTGTTGGCTTCCGCGGTGGCGATCTTGACCAGCTTGTCCGCCATCATTACCGCCGCGGTCACGCCGCGCAGACCCAGCGGGAACCTCACGGTTTCCAGCCGGCGTTCCCTCGCCTCAGGGTCCCGCGCCAGCCGGCGGGCGATCCCCACATGGCTTTGCGCCGCGCGGGCCGCGCGTTCGGCGAGCACCGGGTCCACCCCGTCGCGCTTGACCAGCAAAGCGGCGACGTCGGCGGCCGGCGGCAGCCGCAGGGCCACGGCCCGGCAGCGCGACCGGATGGTCACCAGGACGTCTGCGGGCGACGGAGCACAAAGCATCCAGATAGTCCGCGGCGTTGGTTCTTCGATGGCCTTCAGCAGCACATTGGTGGTCCGCTCGGCCATGCGGTCGGCGTCTTCCACCACAATGATTCGCCAGCGCCCGGACGACGGCCGGTTGCCCGCCTTGGACACCAGGTCGCGGGCTTCATCGATGGTGATGGTGACTTTTTCGGTCCGGACGTATGTCACGTCCGAATGGGTCTCGCCGAGGATCGTCAGGCAGGCGGGACACTCGCCGCAGCCGCGCCTGGCGACGTCGTCCTGGTCGCAGTTGAGGGCAGCCGCGAAGGCCTTCGCGGCGTTGGAACGCCCGGAGCCGGGCGGGCCCGTGAACAGCCAGGCATGGGTCAGTCCCTCGCCCCGCGAGGCCTGGCGGAGCTGTTCGACGACGGCGGCCTGGCCCTGAAGGTCCTCCCAGACAGTCATGCGGCGCCCCGGCCTGCAGACGCGAGCACGGCATACACCCGGGTGAGGATCCGCGCGGCCAATTCGTTGACGGGCAGGTCAGCCGGCAGGACCAGATACGTCTCCGGCCGGCCGGCGGCCAGGTCGAGGAACGCCCCGCGGATTGTTGAATGGAACTCATCGGCCTCTGACTCAAGGCGGTCTTCGGCGGCGTCGCCGGCTGTGCGGCGGCGGCGGCCGTCAGCGGGATGCACGTCCAACAGCACCGTGAGATCGGGCTGCAGCCCCGACGTCGCCCATTCGTTGAGGGTACGCACGGCATCGGCACCCAGATCCCGGCCGGCCCCCTGGTACGCCACGGACGAATCAATATAGCGGTCCGTCAGGACAACCTCGCCGCGTGCCAGCGCCGGGCGGATGACCTGGCTGGCATGGGCTGCGCGGGAGGCGGCGAAGATGAGGGCCTCGGTGTGGGCATCGATGTGGCCATGGCCGTGGTCCAGGACCAGGGAACGCAGTTTTTCGCCAATGGGCGTCCCGCCGGGTTCGCGCGTCCGCAGGACCGTCAGGCCGCGTGTTTCCAGGGTCTCGGCAAGCCGGGCAGCCTGGGTGGACTTGCCGGCGCCGTCGCCGCCCTCGAAGGCGATGAAAAGTCCGGGGCTGTTGGTGGTCACTGCTCAAGACTACCGACTTCGGACGCCGCCGCACGTCCAAGTACGCTTTCTCCATGAGTCTCTCGGAACAGTACGCAGCATCCCTGTCGGCCGAAACCTTGGTGGTTGCCGCTGGCCGGCCGCCGCGTGAGCGGGACGAGCCCGTCAACCCGCCCATCGTGCTGTCCTCGACGTACTTCGGCACAGGAGCGCTGGGCGACGGGGACCGGGGCTACGGCCGTTATTCCAACCCCACCTGGGATCCCTTTGAGGAGGCCCTGGGCCAGCTTGAAGGATCCGACCTGCCCGGTCTGCTTTACGCGTCCGGACTCGCAGCCGTCAGTTCCGCGTTGTCCCTGCTGCCCGCCGGTGGCGTCCTGGTGATGCCGTCGCACAGCTATGCGGGCTCGCTGGTGATGGCCACGGAGCTGGCGCAGAAGGGCTTCCTGGAACTGCGGACGGTGGATATCGCGGACACAGACGCGGTCAAAGCACAGCTGGCCCCGCAGGGCCCGGACGCCAAGGCGGCCAGGATGCTGTGGCTTGAGAGCCCCACCAACCCCATGCTGGGCATCGCCGATATCCGCGAACTCACCGCGGCCGCCCATCACGTGGGCGCCATTGTGGTGACGGACAATACGTTCTCCACGCCATTGGTCCAGCAGCCGCTGAGCCTGGGTTCCGACGTCGTCCTTCACTCAGTGACCAAATACCTGGCCGGACATTCCGACGTCGTCCTCGGCGCCTTGGTGACGTCCAACCCGGACATCCGGGCAGCGCTGCTGCACCACCGGATCATTCACGGCGGCATTGCCGGGCCGTTCGAGGCATGGCTGGCGCTGCGCGGGCTCCGGACCCTTGCGCTGCGGGTGGAACGGTCGCAGGCATCCGCCGCGGTACTGGCCGACCGTCTGAGCACGCACCCCCTGATCGAAAGCATCCGCTTCCCGGGCCTTCCCACGGACCCAGGCCATGAACGGGCAAAGACCCAGATGAGGGGTTTCGGTTCGATTGTCTGCATCCAGATCGCGCCGGTAACCGGCCTGAGCGGGGCGGACGCCGCGGACAAACTGGTCCGCGGGCTGCAGCTCTGGCTCCCGGCGACGTCCCTGGGCGGGGTGGAATCGCTGATCGAACGGCGCCGCCGCCACACCGCTGAGCCGCTGAGCGTCCCGGACAACCTCGTGCGCCTGAGCGTCGGCATCGAGAATATTGAGGACCTCTGGGCCGATTTGAAGCAGGCGCTGGACTCGCTGGGCCGTTAGGCTTGGACTGTGGACGGTGAACTGATAATTCGGCCTGTAGAGCTGGCAGTGTTTTTTATCCTTGCCCTGGTGGCATTCGGACTTGAAGTGTGGGCTGTGCTGGACTGCGTCAGGCACAAGTCCGCCGCCTTTGAAGCGACCGGCAAACGAACCAAGACCTTCTGGCTGGCACTGACCGGCGGCGCCACCCTTGTCGGCGCCATCTCGCTCTTCAGCAGCGGCGGAATCTTCGGCACGCTTGGCCTCTTTGGGCTCGCAGCCGTGGTTTCAGCCTCGGTGTACCTCGCCGACGTCCGGCCAGCGGTCAAGGACGCAGGCCGCGGCGGCAGCCGCAACACGGGGCAATACGGCGGCTGGTAATCCCCACCGGCCCCTCAGCTCGCAAGCTCGCTCAGGGAACCCTGCCGGCGTGGGCCCAACCACCGGCCCCCTCAGCTCGCAAGCTCGCTCAGGGAACCCTGCCGGCGTGGGCCCAACCACCGGCCCCCTCAGCTCGCAAGCTCGCTCAGGGAACCCTGCCGGCGTGGGCCCAACCACCGGCCCCCTCAGCTCGCAAGCTCGCTCAGGGAACCCTGCCGGCGTGGGCCCAACCACCGGCCCCTCAGCTCGCAAGCTCGCTCAGGGAACCCTGCCGGCGTGGGCCCAACCACCGGCCCCCTCAGCTCGCAAGCTCGCTCAGGGAACCCTGCCGGCGTGGGCCCAACCACCGGCCCCCTCAGCTCGCAAGCTCGCTCAGGGAACCCTGCCGGCGTGGGCCCAACCACCGGCCCCCTCTAGACGGACGGCCCACTGCTTCCCAGGCCACCGTCAGTTCGCCCAGGCGCCACCGCGACGGCCCGTCCTGAACCGGCCACCCGCCGTCGAGCAGTGACCTGCACATGGCGTACCAGCGCTGCCTGTTGCCGAACGAGGCCAGCGGCGCCGACTCCAGCCAGGCCCGGTCCATGGCCTGCATCAGCCGGTGGACCGGCTCGCCCGGAACGTTGCGGTGGATCAGAGCCTTCGGCAGCCGCTCGGCAATTTCCGACGGCAGGTCAAAGCTGCCGAACCGCACGGACATGCTCAGTGACAACGGCCGCTCGGCGTCGAGGGCAACCCATGTCACCCGCCGCCCGATCTCATCGCACGTCCCGTCGATAAAGAGCCCGTTGGGGGCGAGCCGGCCCTGGACCAGCCGCCAGATCCCCGCCACGTCAGCCTCTTCGTACTGCCGCAGGACGTTGAAGGCACGGACCAGCACCGGGCGCCCGGACAGCGGCAGCTCGAAACCGCCCACCTGGAAGCTCAGTCCAGGCCTCTCCAGCGCCTTGGCCACCCGTACGCGCTCCGGCTCGATTTCGATTCCACACACCCGCACGTCCGGCCGGACGGCGCGGAGGCGTTCAAAAAGTTCGACGGCGGTTGCCGGCGTTGCGCCGTAGCCCAGGTCAACGACGAGGGGGTCTTCGGCAGCGCGCAGGCGCCAGGCCTGGGGGCCGGTCAGCCAGCGGTCCACGCGGCGCATCCGGTTGGGGTTGGTGGTGCCCCGGGTGACGTTTCCGACCGGCTTGCCGCTCCCGCTCCGGGGAGCGCTCACCCGTTCTGCTTTTTGGACCACGGACCCACTTTATCTTCCAACGCGGGGTCACTTACGGCCCGTCCAAGGCCCCGCCATCGGCCGTAAGTGACCCCTCGTTGTGAAACGTAACGCCCGGCGGCGCCTCAGCAGATCAATTAGGATAAAAATCATGACTTACAAGCTTATTCTGCTGCGCCACGGCCACAGCGAATGGAACGCCAAGAACCTGTTCACCGGCTGGGTGGACGTTGACCTCAACGACCAGGGCCGCGAGGAAGCAGCACGCGGCGGCGAGCTTCTGGTTGAGAACAATCTTCTCCCGGATGTCCTCTACACGTCGCTCCTGAAGCGGGCCATCAACACGGCCAACATCTCCCTGGATAAGGCCGACCGCGGCTGGATCCCCGTCAAGCGGGACTGGCGCCTGAACGAACGCCACTACGGCGCCCTGCAGGGCAAGGACAAGGCGCAGACCCTGGCCGAATACGGCGAAGAGCAGTTCATGGAATGGCGCCGGTCCTACGACACCCCGCCGCCGCCCCTGTCCGACGACTCAGAGTTCTCCCAGGCCCACGACCCCCGTTACGCGGACCTCGGCGATGCGCTGCCCCGCACCGAGTGCCTCAAGGATGTCCTGGTCCGCCTGCTTCCTTACTGGGAATCGGACATCAAGGAAGACCTCAAGGCAGGCAAGACCGTCCTGGTCACCGCCCACGGCAACTCGCTGCGCGCCCTGGTCAAGCACCTGGACGGCATCAGCGACGACGCCATCGCCAGCCTGAACATCCCCACGGGCATCCCGCTGGTCTATGACCTGGACGAGGACTTCCAGCCGGTCAAGCCGGGCGGCACATACCTGGATCCGGACGCCGCTGCGGAAGCCATCCTGGCAGTGGCCAACCAGGGCAAGAAGTAGGACTCCGCGGGTTCTTCGCCGAGTGCTCGGTCGTTCCTCCCTTAGACGCACTCCGGCCGAAGAACCCGCTGCGTTGACGGTTAGTTGACGACGGCGGGCCGGTCACCTCAGGTGACCGGCCCGCCGTCGTTCGTTGTTAAGGCAGCAGTTAGATGCCCTGCGGCTGCCATTCGCCGGTGACGAGGTACGTGACCTTGCGGGCCACTGACACGCCGTGGTCCGCGAACCGTTCGAAGTAGCGGCTCGCCAGGGCCACATCCACGGTGGTGGCGGGGGACTCGGCCCAGTCCGGGGCGGCGATCGCCTTGAAGACACTCAGGTGAAGATCGTCGATGGTGCTGTTGGCCTTGAGGATGTCGCGGGCCACTTCGAGGTCCCGGGATTCCAGCAGCACGACGAGCTTGTCCGCGATCAGTTGGTCCTGCTCGGCCATCTTGTTAAACGTTTCCGTCATGGACGCAGGAATCACCGTGGACGGGAAGCGCAGCCTCGCCAGCTGGGCGATGTGGCGGGCCAGGTCACCCATCCGCTCCAGGGAAGCGCTCATGCGCAAGGAGCCCACAATCATCCGCAGGTCGCTGGCCACCGGCCCCTGCAGGGCAAGGATATCGATGGCGCGCTCATCGAGGCTGGTCTGCAAAAAGTCGATGCGGGCGTCCGCGGCAATGACGTCCTCAGCCAGATCAACGTCGGCAACCTGGAAGGACGTAGCGGCCTTCCCCATTGCCTCGCTGACCAGCTTCGAAATCTCCACCAGCTGCTCACCCACCTGGGTCAGCTCTTCCTGAAAAACCTTACGCACGTGGGCGTCCTTTCTTTGGAACTCCGCCCTTAGGTGGCAGACGGAACTCATGTCGCCATTCGGCACTCCAACGTATAACTCTGTCAGCGTCCGGTAAACGATTAGCCGCTTGTAGATGAACGTTAGCTGAACCGTCCCCGCGACGGCCCAGGACGCACCGTCCGGGCAGGAAGCACCGCCTAAGCTGGAGCTGTGGATCCTATGCTCATCGGTGTCATCGCCGGCCTTCTCGGCCTGTCGCTCGGCACCTTCGGCGTGCTCGCTTTCAGGATCAGTGAAAAGCAGCGCAAGCTTGTTGACGTCGACCTGGACGAACCCGCTTTGCCGGCCGGCGCCGCGGAAGTGCTGGCCGTCGTCGGACGGGCTTTTGTGGTGGTGGACGCGGTGGACGGTGTGGTGCGCGCCAGCCCCGCAGCCTATGCGTACGGCCTGGTACGCGGCCATACGGTGGTCCACAAGGAACTGCTGGACATGACGGCAGGCGTGCGCCGCGACGGCGTGATCCTGGAAAAACGGCTGGAACTGCCGCGCGGTCCGCTGGGCCAGGGAACTATCATCGTGCAGGTCCGGGCAGCCATGCTCGGCGAGGAATATATCGTGCTGCTGGCTGACGATCGCACCGAAATCACCCGCACCGAAGAGATCCGAAACGACTTCGTGGCCAACGTCTCCCACGAGCTGAAGACCCCCGTGGGCGCAATTTCCCTCCTGGCCGAGGCGCTGGAGTCCTCAGCGGACGACGAACAAGCGGTCCGCCGGTTCGCCAAGCGGATGCACAAGGAATCAGGCCGGCTGGCCGCCCTGGTCCAGGACATCATCGAACTTTCTCGCCTCCAGGGGGCCAGTGTCTCCCAGGAGGGTAAGGCCGTGGACATCAACGCGGTCATCACTGAAGCAGTGGACCGGTCCCAGCTTCCCGCTGAAAGCAAGAACATCCGGATCGTGGTGGGTGACCGGGTTGAAGCCACAGTCTTTGGTGACCGGGACCTGCTGGTGACAGCACTGCGTAACCTGATCGACAACGCCATCCGTTACTCCCCGGAAAACACCAGGGTGGGCGTGGGCGTCCGGTCCAAGGACGGGCTGATCGCGGTGTCGGTCACGGACCAGGGCGAGGGGCTGACCCCGGAGGACCAGGAGCGTGTCTTTGAGCGCTTCTACAGGGTGGATGCGGCGCGTTCGCGCCACACCGGCGGAACCGGCCTGGGCCTGAGCATCGTCAAACACGTTGCATCCAACCACGGCGGCGAAGTGACATTGTGGTCACGGCCCGGCCAGGGTTCCACCTTCACCCTGCGGCTGCCTGAGATGGAAAACCAGGACGAACCGGATACTGCAGGTGTCAAACAACGAGCCGTACCCGAGCGTGTCAAAGAACGCGGCGTACATGAGCAAGGAGCCAGCGCTTGAGCAGGATTTTGATTGTCGAAGACGAAGAATCTTTCAGTGACCCGTTGTCCTATTTGCTGGGCAAGGAGGGGTTCGAGGTTGAAGTTGTGGACAACGGCCTGGACGCCATCACCGAATTCGACCGGAACGGGGCGGACCTGGTGCTGCTGGATCTGCAGCTCCCGGGCCTGTCAGGTACTGAGGTCTGCCGCCAGCTGAGGCAGCGCTCCAGTGTCCCGGTGATCATGCTGACGGCCAAGGACTCCGAGATAGACAAGGTGGTGGGCCTGGAGCTGGGTGCGGACGACTACGTCACCAAGCCTTACTCCTCCCGCGAACTGGTGGCCCGCGTCCGGGCCGTGCTCCGCCGGCAGGGCGAACCCGAGGAACTGATCTCGGCCACAGTCCAGGCGGGTCCTGTCCGGATGGACATCGAACGGCATGTGGTCAGCGTGGGCGGCGAGCAGGTCCTCCTGCCGCTGAAGGAATTCGAGCTGCTGGAAATGCTGCTGCGCAACTCCGGCCGCGTGCTGACCCGCGGCCAGCTGATCGACCGCGTCTGGGGTTCGGACTATGTGGGGGATACCAAGACCCTGGACGTCCACGTCAAGCGCCTGCGCGGCAAGATCGAACCGGACCCCTCCGTGCCCCGCTACCTGGTAACCGTCCGCGGCCTGGGCTACAAGTTCGAGCCGTAGGCCTCCCCGCCGGTAAGGCACACCAGCCACCCCACGAGGCTTCAGTAAGCATAAAAGGAGGGGCTCCCCACGGGGAGCCCCTCCATTTGTGCTCTGTTGCTGTTGCTTAGTGGGCCGCTGCCGTGCTGGTGGCCGACGGCGACGGGCTGGGTGTGGCGGATCCGGTCGGTTCGCTGCCGGCCGGCAGGTACTCCTTGTACTCCGCGAGGGAAGCATCCAGGACAGGTATCTTCACAGACTTGCTCACGTTGGTGCCGTCTTCAGTGACCTTGACGTCCACCATCGAACCGGCGATGCCGCCGCTCGTGCTGAGGATGGCCTCATCCGTGGAGTCGTTGAGCAGCGTGTAGGAGTTGGCTTTCACCGGCACCTGCGTCTGCGAACCCTCGGCACCGTTGACCGTGAGCTTGACGTCCTTTGAAGAGGAGTTGTAGACGGCGCCGAGCAGGCGGCCGGGCTTGTCTTCGCCGGCGGAGACAATCAGCATGTTGCGCAGCTGCAGCGGACCCAGGTCGGCGCGGATACCGTCCGATGCCGCGTACTGGTGAGAAGTCTGCTGGGGGTTGATGTAGCCACAGCCTGTCATCGTCGCCAGGACGAGGGCCAGGGATCCTGCCGCCAGTGCCAGTTTGCCGCCCTGGGCCCGGTTCATCGCAGTGAAACGCACGTCACGTACTCCTCGAGAGTCTTGAAACATTATTCAGCCATAGCCTAACGGCAAACCGGGCCAAACGAGGATTCCGCGCGGTCACATTGCCCTTGGCAGCAGGCCGCGCATGCACTATTATCTGCATCCGTCAAGGGGTCCAAGGGGGTCTATTCTGCCCATTTTCCGCGTATTTCCGGGGTTTCGGGGCCGGTTCGAGGCCAGTCATATGCCTGAATCGTGATAAACTGGTCTGCGGGAAAGGGGAATGTCCACATGGTATTTGAGGTCGGCGAGACAGTAGTTTACCCTCACCACGGTGCTGCAAAAATTGAAGAAATCAAGATGCGCACTGTCAAGGGCGAAGAGAAAATGTATCTCAAGCTCAAGGTGGCTCAGGGTGATCTGACCATTGAAGTTCCAGCAGAGAACGTTGACCTTGTTGGGGTTCGTGACGTAGTGGGCAAGGAAGGTCTGGAGCACGTATTCGATGTTCTCCGGGCCGAGTTCACTGAAGAACCCACCAACTGGTCGCGCAGATACAAGGCAAATCTGGAGAAGCTTGCTTCCGGTGACGTCATCAAGGTAGCAGAGGTTGTTCGCGACCTCTGGCGCCGTGATCACGATCGGGGCCTTTCCGCAGGTGAGAAGCGCATGCTGGCCAAGGCCCGTCAGATTCTGATTTCAGAACTTGCATTGGCTGAAAAGACTGATGAAGAGAAGGCTGCAAGCGTTCTCGACGAGGTCCTGGCTTCCTAAGAATTGAACCCCGGGGGTACGCAAGTGCCTCCGGGGCTTCTTTTTGCCCTTTTTCGGACCACGTCAGAACCACGTCCGCTGCGCCGGGCGCGTCGCGCGGGCGGGATTCGGCCGGCCGGGCAGGCGGGCACGTAGGCTGGACAGCATGAACAAAGGACTTCCCCGCCCCGTCACCGCCGTCGTCATTGTGGCTGCCGGTTCCGGCGAACGGCTGGGTTACGGCATGCCCAAGGCGCGCGTTCCACTGGGGAGTGACACCATCCTCACCCATGCCCTCCGGGGCGTCGCGGCCGCGGGCGTCGCACGCCAGATCTGTATTGCCCTGCCGCCCGGCGATACCGTCCTGCAGGAATTGTGCGCGGCCTTCGCCGAGGAACTCCGGGCGGGGCACGGCGACAACCCGGAGAACCCGGTTCCCCTGCTGACAACGGTCGACGGCGGTGCCACCCGTGCGGCGTCCGTCCGCTCTGCGCTGGCCGCCTTGCTCGACGGCACCGAAGCTGTGCTGGTCCACGACGCCGCCAGGGCGCTGACGCCCGAGTACGTCTTTCACCGCGTGGTTGATTCGCTGGCCGCCGGCGCCGCTGCCGTGATTCCGGCAATACCGGTGGTGGATACGGTGAAGATGGTTACCCCCACGACCGGTGATGACAGCAGTATCGCCCCGGAACTCGTGACCGGTACCGCCCCGCGGGAAGAACTCCGTTCGGTCCAGACGCCCCAGGGGTTCCGCCTGGCCACACTGCTCCAGGCCCATCAGGCGGCGGCGGGTTTTGACGAGAAGCAGGCTGCGGCGGTCACCGACGACGCCATGCTGGTGGAGTTGCTGGGAGTTCCCGTGCACGTAGTGCACGGCGCCACCCAGTCATTGAAAATCACCACTCCGCTGGACCTGATCATTGCCGAAGGGCTGCTGGAAGGCCCGTTGGGCATACGCTGGGTGGAAGGCTGATCATGAGTGAGGCAAGGATGATCCTGCCGCGTACCGGTATCGGCCTGGATGTCCATGCCTACGCCTCCGATGACCTCCCCCGGCCTCTTTGGCTGGGCGGGCTGTTCTGGGAGGGCGAGCGTGGACTGGCCGGGCATTCGGACGGGGACCCGGTGGCCCATGCCGCCGCTGACGCCCTGTTCTCGGCCGCCGGCGTCGGGGACCTCGGCACGCACTTCGGCACCGACCGCCCGGAGTTCGCCGGCGCCTCCGGCATCACGCTCCTGGCCGAGGCGGCGAAGATTGTCCGTGCTGCCGGCTTTGAGATCGGCAACGTCGCGGTTCAGTTCGTGGCTACCCGGCCCAAATTCGGCCCGCGGCGGGAAGAATCCCAACGTGTGCTGAGCGAAGCGGCCGGGGCTCCGGTCAGTGTCACCGCAACCACCAGCGACGGATTGGGATTCACCGGCAGGGGCGAGGGCATTTCCGCCGTCGCCACCGCTTTGGTCTATCCGCGCTGATTCAACCCCGGGCCGTTCAGGCCGGATATCGCGCGGGGGCCGGCGCACAGGCCTTTTCCGCTAATCTGGAGCGGTGACTCTCCGCTTCTATGACACCGCTGCCGCCGAAGTCCGTGACTTCGTTCCCCTCGTCCCGGGAAAAGCGAGCCTGTACTACTGCGGAGCCACCGTGCAGGGCATGCCGCACGTGGGTCACATCCGCTCGGCGATCGCCTTTGACCAGCTCACCCGCTGGCTCGAGTACAAGGGGCTGCGGGTCACCGTGGTCCGCAACGTCACAGACATCGATGACAAGATCCTCGCCAAGTCTGCCGAGTCGTTCAGCCCGGACTTCGAAGCCGGGCCGGACACGGTCCGCGAGGAGGAATGGTGGGCGCTGGCCTACCGCTACGAGCAGGCGTTCCAGCAGGCTTACGACACGCTCGGTGTTGCCCGGCCCACCTATGAGCCCCGGGCTACCGGCCATATCCCCGAAATGCACGCGCTGATCCAGCAGCTGATCGTCCGGGGCCACGCCTACCCGGCGCTGGACGACTCCGGCGACGTCTACTTCGACGTACGGTCCTGGGACAAGTACGGGTCACTGACGCGCCAGAACATTGACGACATGCAGGGCGCCCCGGACGCGGATCCGCGCGGCAAGAAGGACCCCCGCGACTTTGCGCTGTGGAAGGGTTCCAAAGAAGGAGAGCCGACGACGGCGGGCTGGGCCTCGCCCTGGGGCGCCGGCCGCCCGGGCTGGCACCTGGAATGCTCCGCCATGGTCACCAAGTACCTCGGCACCGCATTTGATATCCACGGCGGCGGACTGGACCTGCGTTTCCCGCACCACGAAAACGAGATGGCCCAATCCCAGGCCGCCGGGCACGGGTTCGCCAACTTCTGGATGCACAACGGCATGGTCACCTACCAGGGCGAAAAAATGTCCAAGTCCATCGGCAACACCATCAGCCCTTCGGAGATGCTGGACCTCGCGTCACCGCGGGTGGTCCGTTACTACCTCGGGCAGGCCCACTACCGCTCAGTGCTGGACTACCGTCCCACGTCGCTGGAAGAAGCCGCCGCCGCCGTCGAACGCATCGACGGTTTCCAGGCGAAGGCCGTAGCCCGCTTCGGTACGGATTTCGGCTTTGTGGCGGGCAACCTCGGCCCGTCCACGGAGGCTCTCCGCACTTTCGAGGCGGCGATGGATGACGACCTGAACGTCCCGCGCGCCTTGGCGGCCCTGCACGAAACGGTGCGCGCCGGCAACAACGCCCTCGCAGAAGGCGACGACGAAGCCGGGCGGCATGCGATGAACGCGGTCATGATCATGACCACCGCCTTGGGACTGAACGCCGTTGCTGCGCCCGACGCCGGTAACGCCCGCGAATCGGCCGCCCTCAACGTCCTTGTGGAAGCCCAACTCGCTGCCCGCGCGCAGGCCCGGGCCACCAAGGACTGGGCCGCCTCCGACGCCATCCGGGACACCCTGAAGGCGGCCGGCGTCGTCGTCGAAGATGGGGCAGCTGGCGCGACCTGGAGCCTGCAACGGGACTGAACCGGCGATTTTACTTGATTCAGTAGACTGGTAAGCAGACTCAGTCAAACAATCAAGGGTGGAAAATCATGGCCAACAACGGTCGCCGGTCGGTCAAAGCAAAGAAGGGGCCAACCATCGGAACCGGTGGCCATGGCCGCAAGGCCCTGGAAGGCAAGGGTCCCACGCCCAAGGCGGAGGACCGCCCGTACCACAAGGCGCACAAGAGCAAGCAGCTTTCCGAACGTTCGGCCGCCAAGCGCGGAACGGGCGCGCGCAGCGCCGGCGCCTCCCGCTCGGGCCCCAAGGGCCGCGCCACCGAGGAAGTTGTCACCGGCCGTAACTCGGTTGTCGAAGCCCTCCGCGCCGGGATCCCCGCGAAGGCCCTGCACATCGCCATCCGGATTGAAATGGATGACCGTGTCAAGGAGTCGCTGAAGATCGCCGCCGAGCGCGGCATCCCGCTGCTCGAGACCGGCAAGACCGAACTGGACCGCATGACGGAAGACGCCGTGCACCAGGGCCTGGTCCTGCAGATCCCGCCCTACGAGTACCAGGACGCGTATGACCTGGCCGAGGAAACCGTGGACCGCTGGAAGAAGGGCCACGTAGCCAACGCGCCGCTGTTTGTTGCCCTGGACGGCATCACGGACCCGCGAAACCTCGGTGCCATCATCCGCTCCGTCTCGGCCTTCAGCGGCCACGGCGTCATCGTCCCGGAACGCCGCTCCGTGGGCGTCACTGCATCGGCCTGGAAGACCAGCGCCGGCGCGGCCGTTCGCGTTCCGGTGGCACGTGCCGGCAACCTGAACAGTGCCCTGAAGCAGTTCAAGAACATGGGCATCTTTGTCCTGGGGCTTGACGGCGACGGCGACGTTTCGCTGCCTGACCTCACCCTGGCCACGGAGCCCGTATGCATTGTGGTCGGTTCCGAGGGCAAGGGCCTGAGCCGCCTGGTCCGTGAAAACTGCGACCAGATCGTCTCCATCCCGATCAACTCCGCCATGGAATCGCTCAACGCGTCCATGGCCGTTGGCATCTCGCTGTACGAAATCTCCAGGCAGCGCGCCGTTAAGTAACTCGCTGCGAGGCGGCGGCACAGCCGCCGTCCTCCGCGTGCTGCTCCCCACCGTCTCCCTGACCTCGCAAGCTCGGCCAGGGAACCCGGACGGTGTGGGCCCACTTCGTCGCTCTGACGCACGCTTCCGGACGCCAGCGGTGCCCCCGAAGCCCCCGCCTCCGCCGCGGCTGCTGCTCCGGTGGTCGAGCCTGTCGAGACCCCTTATGCCACATCACGGCAGGAGGGGTCTCGCTTTCGGGTTAGAACTCCCGGCGGTTTGCCAGGACCCTATGATGTCGTCATAAAAGCGGCAGTGCAGTTCAGCAGCCGCTGGCCGCTACCATTGACATGATGGTCATGCCGCTTTTCGACACCGCCTCCACCAAGGATGCCTCTTCGGCATATCCGCTCGGTGTCAGCGTCCCGCGCCCGGGTTCGGGAGCGGATTACGGCGCGCAGTCCAGCGCGAACGTGGCCGTGTACGCTCCGGCCGTGGAGAACCTTGAGATTGCCTACAAGGCCGCCGGCGGTGATTGGCATCTGCAGACCTTGCCCAACGTTACCCATGGGGTGCACCACGGAATTGTTGAAGATTTCCCGTACGGATCGCTGTACGGGTTCCGCGCCACGTCCAAGGCTGAGACGTTGCCGCTGGCGGTTCCCGTTGTGGACCTGGACGACGACGGCGGGCAGCCTCTTCTGCTCGATCCTTACGGCCGGGCGGTGGACCAGCGGGAAGGGTTCCTGACGAGCGTCCGGATGGCCGGCGATTTTGACTGGGGCGACGACGAACAGCCCCGGACGCAGTGGCGGAACACCATCATCTACGAGGCCCACGTCCGCGGCCAGAGCATGCTCCACCCCGATGTGCCCGAGGTACTGCGCGGAACCTACGCCGGCATGGCCCATCCGGCCATCATCGAGCACTTCAAGAGCCTGGGCATCACTTCTGTCCAGCTGCTCCCGGTGCACTTCCACCTTGATGAGCTGCACCTGCAGAATCTCGGCCTGACCAACTACTGGGGCTACAACACCGCCGCGTTTTTCGCGCCGCATGCGGCCTATGCAACGCAGGCTGCCCAGGATGCAGGACCACACGCCGTCCAGAATGAGTTCAAGGGAATGGTCAAGCTGCTCCACGCGGCAGGACTTGAAGTAATTCTCGACGTTGTCTACAACCACACTGCCGAGGGCGGTCCGGACGGCCAGGCCATCAGCTTCCGCGGACTCGGCGAGGACACCTACTACCGCACGGATGGCCACGGGAAATACATCGACACCACGGGCTGCGGCAACAGCCTGAATTTCGGCCAGCCCCGGGTGGTCCAGCTGGTACTGGATTCCCTCCGCTACTGGGTGGACGAATTCCACATCGACGGCTTCCGCTTCGACCTGGCAGTGACGCTCTGCCGGAACGCTGACAACGAGTTTGATCCCCGCCACCCGTTCCTGGTGGCCGTGGCCGCCGATCCTGTGTTGTCTGATGTGAAACTGATCGCCGAGCCCTGGGACGTCGGCTACGGCGGCTGGCAGACGGGACGGTTCCCGGGCGGCTGGGTTGACTGGAACGACCACTTCCGGGACGGCGTCCGCTCCTTCTGGCTTGCCGACCGTGCGGCCATCGAGGCCGGCGGGCACGGCGGGTCCGTGGCGCGGCTGGCTGATGCCTTGTCCGGATCGGCCGGGCTTTTTGAAGCGTCGGGTCGTTCCAGGCTGGCGTCGGTCAACCTCATCACGGCACACGACGGCTTCACGCTTAACGACCTCGTGTCCTACGACCGTAAGCACAACGAGGCCAACGGCGAGCAGAACCGGGACGGGCACGGGGACAACCGCAGCTACAACCACGGCGTCGAGGGCCCGAGCGAGGACGAGACCATCGTGGCGCAGCGGGCGCAGTCCCGGCGGAACCTGATGGCCTCCCTGATGATTTCCCTGGGTGTGCCCATGATCACCGCGGGTGACGAACTCGCGCGCACGCAGCAGGGCAACAACAACGCCTACTGCCAGGACAACCCCCTGGCCTGGATCGATTGGACGCGCACCCCGGAATCCGCGGAGATGCTCCGCAGCACCAAGCGCTACGTCCGGCTGCGCAAGGAGTTCCTTGCAAGCCAACCCCATGATTTTCCGGCGCGGGATGAACAGTCGTATATCTACTGGTTTGATCACTCCGGGCAGCCCATGTCCATGGATCAGTGGAATGATCCCCGGCACCGCGTCATGCAGCTCCTGCTTGGCTCGGACGACGGTACGGTGGCAGGCCTCGTGGTGGTCAACGGCAGCGCCTCCGATGTGAAGATCACCCTTCCGGAACTCAAAAACGACGACGGAACGCCCCAAAGGATGTTCGAGCTCCGGCTGACAACTTCACCGCTTCACGAGCTTCGCCAGGGCAGCCGCGTGGCGTCCGGCGAGACGGATCTCATCGAGGCGAACTCGATCAACATCTACCGCACGTAACTGCGGAGGGGACTAAAATTGCGCAACCGCACCATTGCCCTGCTGCTGACCGGGCTGCTGGCCATGGCGGTGTTCGCTTTCGGCGGCCCCGGGCTCCTTGAGACTGTAACGGGAAGTACGACGCCGGCAGCAAGTTCCAGCGCATCCCCGGTCCCAGGGGCTCCCGTTCCGGGTCCGGCGGACGTTCCAGCCCCGGCGGCAGTACCCGCCAACCCGTCCGGTCTGCCCGCAATCAAGGAATCCCAGCTGCCGGCCGAAGCCCGGGACACCCTCGCCGGAATCCGTGCCGGCGGCCCCTACCGCTACAGCCAGGACAACACGACGTTCGGCAACTTTGAGCGCATTCTCCCGCGGCAGGACTCAGGCTACTACCGCGAGTACACCGTGCCCACCCCGGGTGAATCGGACAGGGGAGCCCGGCGCATCGTCACCGGCTCCGAGGGCGAGAAGTACTACACGCAGGACCACTACGACTCGTTTAAATTCATCACAGAAGGCAGCTGAACACCGTCATGAAAATCTACTCCGCCGATACCTGGACCATCGAGGAACTGCAGGAACAGATATCCGACGCCGGCCGCCGCAGTCTCCTGGTCCCTGCTGCCGACAGCAAGAGGGCGGTCTTGGAAACCTTCGGCGAAGTGCTCGCTTTCCCCGAGCACTACGGCGTGAACATGGATGCCCTAAACGATTCGCTGCACGATTTCGCGGACAGCATCGCCGAAGACGGGGGTGCCCCGGTGACCGTCCTCTGGCAGGTGGCCGCAGCGTTCCGTGGCGACCGGTCCTTCGGGATCATCTGCGAGGTCCTCCAGGACGCCGAGAGCTACGCCGGCCGTGACCTGGCGGTCACGGCCGTGCTCCTCTAGATATGACGCTGCGCGTCAGGCGTTGACAATCAGCCCCAGTTCGGCTTTGGAAGCCAGCGCCTCGTGCCGGGGCAGGACGCGGACGGTGTAGCCGAACGGACCTGACCGGTCGATCAGCAGGGAGCCGCTGAACAGGTGGCGCCCGTCGCCCAGATCCTCTTTCGAGCTCAACTCAATCAGGGTGACGTCCGCCAGGGTGTCGCTTTCCTCGGCGCGGCCATAGGCCACCTCCACGGAAACGTCCTCCGGCGACAGGGTGTGCAGCGCGATGTAGGCGTTCACCTGCAGGGTGTCCCCGATCTGCGGATCCTCGGAAACTCCCACGGAGTCCACATGTTCAACGTGCAGCAGCGGCCAGGCGGAACGCACCTTGGCCGTCCATGCCGCCAGGACACGGGCCTGGGCGTACGAGTCGGCAACGGCCCTGCGTCCGGCCTCGGCTGCCGGGCGGTAGAGCAGGTTGACGTAGTCGTGCAGCATGCGCTCGGCGGAAACGGCCGGGCCCAGATGCGACAGCGTGTGCTTGATCATTGACACCCAGTGCGTGGGGACTTTCTCCGTGCCCGTGGTGGACGGACCGGCAGCACCCGCACTGTCAGACACCGTGTTCCCGTAGAAGCGCGGCGCCACCTGCGTTTCCAGGAGTTCATACAGCGCCGCCGCCTCGATGTCGTCCCGCTCTTCGGGGGACGCGTCATTGTTGGCGGTGGGGATCGCCCAGCCGTTCTCGCCGTCGTACATTTCGTCCCACCAGCCGTCCATCACCGAAAGGTTCAGCGAACCGTTGATGGCGGCCTTCATGCCCGACGTACCGCACGCCTCCAAGGGGCGGAGCGGGTTGTTGAGCCACACGTCGCAGCCCGGGAAAAGTGTCCTGGCCATCGCGATGTCGTAGTTCGGCAGGAAGGCGATGCGGTGGCGGACCTCGGGGTCGTCGGTGAAGCGGACCAGATCCTGGATCATCTTCTTCCCGGCATCATCCGCCGGGTGGGACTTTCCGGCGATAACCAGCTGGATCGGGTGCTCCGCATGCAGCAGCAAGGCCTTGAGCCGGTCCGGCTCGCGAAGCATCAGCGTCAGGCGCTTGTAGGTGGGGACGCGCCGGGCGAAGCCGATGGTAAGGACATCGGGGTCCAGGACGCTGTCGGTCCAGCCAAGCTCGGCGTCGGCGGCACCGCGCTTCTTCCACGCGGCCCGGAGCCGGCGGCGCACGTCCTCCACCAGTGCTGTGCGCATTTCACGGCGCAGCGCCCAGACGTCCGCGTCGCTGACGTTGTAGGCAAGGTCCCAGCGGCCCATGGCTTCAGCCTCGGAGCCGAACTGTTCCCGCGCGAGCCGGGAGATGCGCCCGTCCACCCACGTTGGCACGTGCACTCCGTTGGTAACGGACGTGATGGGCACCTCGGAGTGGTCGAACCCGGGCCACAGCGCCGAGAACATTCCGCGGGATACCTCGCCGTGCAGTTTGGCGACGCCGTTGGCCCGCTGTGCCAGCCGGAGCCCCATCACGGCCATGTTAAAGACTGACGGATTGCCGTCGGCGTAGTTTTCCCGGCCCAGTTCCAGGATCCGGTCCACCGGTACCGTGGGCGCAAGCCCCGCCTGGAAGAAGTGGTGGATCTGGGAAATCTCGAAACGGTCGATGCCTGCCGGAACGGGAGTGTGGGTGGTGAAAACGGTTGACGCCCGGCCGGCGGCGAGGGCTTCGTCGAAGCTGAGGGCGGCGTCGCCGTCCATCAGTTCCTGGATGCGCTCAATGCCCAGGAAGCCGGCGTGGCCCTCATTGGTGTGGAACACCTCCGGCGCCGCGGTCCCGGTCAGCTGCTGGTAGGCGCGCAGCGCCTTGACTCCGCCCATGCCCAGCAGGAGCTCCTGCTGCAGCCGGTGGTCTCCTCCGCCGCCGTAGAGGCGGTCGGTGATGCCGCGGGCGGCGTCGTCGTTGCCGGGAACGTTGGAGTCCAGCAGCAGCAGGGGAACGCGTCCGACGTCGGCACGCCAGATGTGTGCCAGTAGCCGGCGCCCGTTGGGGAGCGGGAGCGATATCTGCAGTGGCCGGCCATTGCCGTCGGGGGACGGCTCGCGGAGGAGTGTGAGGGGCAGTCCGTCAGGGTCGAGGACCGGATAGGTTTCCTGCTGCCAGGCGTCGCGGGAAAGGGACTGCTTGAAGTAGCCGGCCTGGTACAGCAGGCCAACGCCGATCAGGGGCACGCCGAGGTCCGAGGCGGCCTTGAGGTGGTCGCCGGCCAGGATGCCCAGGCCGCCGGAGTACTGCGGCAGGACTTCGGTGATGCCAAATTCGGGGGAGAAGTATGCGATCGCGGCGGGGGCATCCTCGCCCAGGCCCTGGTACCAGCGGGCCTGCTCAAGGTACCGGTCAAGGTCCTCGGCGGCGGCCCGGACCTGGTCCACCACCGACTGGTCGGCGGCGAGGCGCTGGAACTCTTCGCGGCTGACCCGGCCCAGGAAACTGATGGGATCCTGGCCGGATTCCTCCCAGATGCGGGGGTTCAGGGCCGCGAAAAGTTCACGGGTGGGCCGGTGCCAGGACCAGCGCAGGTTGGTGGCCAACCGGGCCAGAGGCCTGATGGGTTCCGGGAGGACTGTTCTGACGGTAAATCTGCGGATTGCCTTCACCTGCGCCACACTAACCGACAACATCAACGTCCGGAACCGCATTGGCTTTCTTTTAGGTAAATGACAGTTGGCGTCGCGGATAAGTCGAATCGCGGCGACAAAATGCAGCGCAGGCTTAGCAATCCGGACCATTTCTCGCTAACGTCGAGCCTGTGACGACTAACTCAGTAACCCCTGCCGCCTCAAAGAAAAAGCCGAAGGGCAAAATCACCGACGGACTAAGATTCGGCCGGTTTCCGATCACCGCCGTGGAGCCTGTGGTGGAGGGTGGAAAGTATCCGGCCAAGGCACTGCCGGGGGAGGGAATTGTGGTGGGCGCCACCGCTTTCCGGGAGGGGCATGACCAACTGGGTGTCAGCGCGGTCCTCTTGGATCCCCGGGGGAAGGAACGCCAGCGCGTCAGGCTGGCGCCGCCCAAGGGGGAACGCGGCCTCGGCACGGACCGCTGGGAGGGCATCCTCACGCCGTCGGCCGTTGGAAACTGGACCTTCCTCATTGAAGCCTGGCACGACCGCTACGGAACCTGGCACCACAACGCCGAGGTCAAGGTAGCGGCAGGCATCGACGTGGAGCTGATGCTCGCCGAAGGTTCAGCGTTGCTTTCAGATGCGGCCGCCGACGCCTCCCGCAATGCGTCGGACCGGCGCACCCTGCGCATGGCGTCTTCCATTCTGGCGAACGGGTCCCTCACCGATGAGGAACGCCTGGCAGCCGGCTTCGGCGCGGACGTGGCCGCCGTGGTGGACCGTCAGCCGATCCGCGAACTGGTCACCGTTTCCGAGCAGTTCCCGCTGCTGGTGGAGCGCGATCTCGCAGGCCGGGGAGCCTGGTACGAATTCTTCCCCCGGTCCGAAGGCGCCGTCAGGGACGCCGCCACCGGGGCATGGACGTCCGGGAATTTCCGGACCGCAGCGAAGCGGCTGGACGCGGTGGCGGAAATGGGCTTCGACGTGCTCTACATGCCGCCGATCCACCCCATTGGCGTCCAGCACCGCAAGGGCCCCAACAACACGCTGATTGCCGGCCCGCACGATCCCGGCTCGCCCTGGGCCATCGGCGCCAAGGAGGGCGGCCACGACGCCATCCACCCGGAGCTGGGCACGTTCGAGGACTTCGACGCTTTTGTGGCCCGCGCCAACGAACTGGGCCTGGAAGTCGCCCTGGACCTGGCGCTGCAGGCCGCGCCGGACCACCCCTGGGTACAGTCCAACCCGGAATGGTTTACCACCCGGGTGGACGGCAGCATCGCATATGCGGAAAACCCGCCCAAGAAATACCAGGATATTTTCCCGCTCAATTTCGATAATGATCCGGAAGGGCTTGCGAAGGAGATCCTGCGGGTCGTGTTGCTGTGGGTCAGCCACGGCGTGAAGATCTTCCGGGTGGATAATCCGCACACCAAACCTGTGTGGTTCTGGGAATGGCTCATTGGCCAGGTCAACAAAAAGACCCCCGGCGTGGTGTTCCTCGCGGAAGCGTTCACGCGCCCGGCCATGATGCACGCCCTGGGCCGGGCGGGCTTCCAGCAGTCCTACACCTACTTCACCTGGCGGAACACCAAGAAGGAACTGGAAACCTACTTCACGGAAGTCAGCCACGAGTCGCCGGCGTACTTCCGGCCCAACTTTTTTGTCAACACGCCGGACATCCTCACTGAATACCTGCAGTTCGGCGGTCCGGCAGCGTTCAAGATCCGGGCCGCATTGGCCGCCACCGCCAGCCCGCTGTGGGGCGTTTATGCCGGCTTCGAACTGTATGAGCATGTTGCCCGCCCCGGCGCGGAAGAGTACATCGACAACGAGAAATTCGAATACAAGGCCCGTGACTGGGATGCTGCCGCGGCTTCGGGCCGCACCTTGGCGCCGTACCTGACCAGGCTCAACGCGATCAGGCACAACCACCCGGCGCTGCTGGACCTGCAGAACCTCACGGTCCACCACAGCACCGATGACGCCACGGTGGTGTACTCCAAGCACAAGACCCTGCCGGACGGCACCAAGGACACCATCATTGTGGTGGTCAACGTTGATCCGCACGGCACCCGGGAGAGCACCATTTCACTGGACCTGGCGGCCCTGGAACTTGACCCCGAAGACCTGTCTGCCAATGGCGGGTTCCGGGTGGAGGACCTCATTTCCGGCGAATCCTGGGAATGGGGCGAATACAACTACGTCCGCCTGGACGCACATGTCGAGCCCGCACACGTCCTGAGCGTGAGGAGATTGCATCAGTGAGCTTCAATCCGCCGAGTTCCGGTCAGCATTTCACCCCCAAGAGCACGTTTGAGCTAAACGCCCCCGGCCTGCCCCACGATCCGCTGTGGTATAGGAAGGCCGTGTTCTATGAGGTGCTGGTGCGGGCCTTCGCGGATGCGAACGGAGACGGTTCGGGCGACTTCTCCGGCCTGATCGACAGGCTGGATTACCTGCAGTGGCTTGGCGTGGACTGCCTGTGGCTGCCGCCGTTCTTCCAGTCCCCGCTGCGTGACGGCGGCTATGACATTTCGGACTACAACTCCGTCCTGGATGAGTTCGGCACCATCAGCGACTTCAAGCGGCTGGTGGCCGAGTCCCATGCCCGCGGTGTCCGGGTCATCATTGACCTGCCGCTGAACCACACCTCGGACCAGCACCCCTGGTTCCAGGAATCGCGCAAGGACCCGGACGGACCCTTCGGCGACTTTTACGTGTGGAGCGATACGGACGAGAAATACCAGGACGCCCGCATCATTTTCGTGGACACGGAGGAGTCCAACTGGACCTTCGACCCCATCCGCCGGCAGTTCTTCTGGCACCGTTTCTTCAGCCACCAGCCTGACCTGAACTTTGAAAACCCCAAGGTCATCGAAGCGCTCTTTGATGTGGTCCGGTTCTGGCTGGACCAAGGCATCGATGGTTTCCGGGCGGACGCCATCCCGTACCTCTTCGAGGAGGAGGGGACCAACTGCGAAAACCTGCCGGCCACCCATGATTTCCTGCGCAAGCTGCGGGCCATGGTGGATGAAAGCTACCCGGGCCGCGTTATCATCGCCGAAGCCAACCAGCCGCCCAACGAGGTGGTGGAGTACTTCGGAACAGCTGAAGAGCCCGAATGCCACATGGCGTTCCATTTCCCCATCATGCCGCGCCTCTATTACGCCCTGCGCGACCAGAAGGCCGCTCCCATCATCGAGACCATGCATGACACCCCGGATATCCCCGAAGGCGCACAGTGGGGGACCTTCCTGCGCAACCACGATGAACTGACGCTGGAGATGGTCACGGCCGACGAGCGTGCGGCGATGCTGGGCTGGTATGCCCCGGACCCCCGGATGCGCGCCAACATCGGTATCCGGCGGCGCCTTGCACCGTTGCTGGATAATTCCCGCGCCGAGATCGAACTGATCAATGCCCTGCTGCTGTCGCTGCCGGGCAGCCCGTTCCTGTACTACGGGGACGAGATCGGTATGGGGGACAACATCTGGCTCGATGACCGCGATGCTGTGCGCACCCCCATGCAGTGGAACCCGGACCGGAACGCAGGATTCTCCAACGCTGATCCCGGCAAGCTCTACCTGCCCGTCATCCAGTCGCTGGTGTACAACTACGGCATGGCCAATGTGGAAGCCGAGGCCGCCCACTCCGGTTCCCTGCTCCGCTGGACCCGGCAGATCCTCAGCGTCCGCAAGAACCACCCGGCCTTCGGGCTGGGCGCGTTCAAACATGTCGAAGCCGACCACGACTCAGTGTTGGCGTATCTGCGCGAACTTTCGGATGACAACTCCGCGGGGGTGGCCGGCGAATCCATTCTGTGCGCCTTCAACCTTTCGCAGCATCCCGTCGCGGCAAAACTGCGGATTCCCCAGTTTGCCGGACGCGGACTGCGCGATGTGTTCGGGGGCAGGCGTTCCCCGGGATCGACGACGACGGATCACTGACGCTGACCCTGGGAAGCCATGATTTCTTCTGGCTGCGGATCCGCTCGGCGAGGTCCAATCCGGCCTCCCCGTACACGCAAGCCTTGCCCATCCTGTCCATCGAGAACTGACATGGCCCAGCCCACCCTCACCTCCGCACTGAGAGTTGTTCTTCGGGAATGGCTTCCGCGCCAGCGCTGGTTCCCTGTGAAGACAGCCGATTTTTCGCTGGAGCAGGCAGGCGGCCTGAGCCTCGAGGATTCCGCGGGGCAGGCGCGGCTGGAGATATTCCTGCTGGCGGTGTCCTCCCGGGCGGCCGACGGCGGACTCCGGACTGACGTGGTCCAGGTCCCGCTGAGTTACCGGGCAAGTCCGCTCGCCGGAGCGGAGCGGGCACTGGTCGGCCAGGCTCCCGAGGCGGGCATGGCCTGGATCTACGATGCCGTGCACGATCCTTCCTTTGTGTCCTCCTGGCTGGAGCTGATCCGCTCCGAAGCAGGCTCGAGAACGGGTTCGGCGACGGGCCACCGCACGCGCTCGGAGCACCGCCTGCCGACCGCCCACGGAATGGTCAAAGTCCTGTCGGGGGAGCAGTCCAACAGTTCGGTCATTGTTGACGACGGCGAGTCCGCGGCGATCGTGAAATTCTTCCGGGTCCTCTCCGAAGGGACCAACCCTGAGGTCGAGGTGGGCGCGGCACTGACGGCCCAAGGCACCTCCGAGGTTCCGGCCACGCTGGGGTGGGTCCGCGGGGAATGGCAAGCGCCGGCATCAGCGGAGTTCCCGGCACAGGCGCCATCGCAGGGCGAGCTTGCAGTAGCCCACGAGTTCCTCGCCGGCGGCCGTGATGCCTGGCGCCTGGCCGTGGATGCCGCCCGCACCGGCGCCGATTTCACCGCCGAAGCGCATGCCTTGGGTGCGGCCACGGCCACGGTTCACCGCCGGCTGGCGGAAGCCCTCGGCACAGCAGTTGAACCGGCCCCGGGTCAGCTTATTGCACCCGGAGTAGCCCAGCGGGTCCGGCAGGCATGGGCGGAAGCCGGTGCCGCCGTCGGGCCCTACGACGAGGCGTTAGGGGCGCTGCTTGGCGAGCTCGACGGCGTGCCGGCAGGGCCGCTGCAGCGGATCCACGGCGATCTGCACCTCGGCCAGATCCTGCAGGTCCCCGGCCACGGCGGCGGGCCGGGCCGGTGGGCCATCCTTGATTTTGAAGGTGAGCCACTGCGGCCCATCGCCGAACGCAACTTTCCCGACGTTCCGCTCCGCGACGTGGTGGGGATGCTGCGCTCCTTCGACTACGCGGCCGGCGCGGCAGAACGCGAATATCAGGGTGCCCGCGTGCCGGCGTCCTGGGTCGATGACTGCGCGGATGCGTTCCTTGCCGGCTACTCCTCAGTCACACCCGGCACCATCGACCGGACTTCACCGCTCTTTGTGGCATTGTGGCTGGACAAGGCCCTTTACGAAGTCGTTTATGAATTGCGTAACAGACCTGACTGGCTGGCCATTCCAACGAATGCCTCCAGGCGGCTCCTCAGCGTTAAAGGCTCCGGCGATCAGGCCCGGGCAGCATCGGAAGGTATCAAAATGACAGGCTCAGCACGTACAGACAGGCCCCGTGTACCCCTACACGTGGACCCGGAAACCTTGGCCCGCGTGGCGAACGGTGAACACCACGCCCCGCACTCGGTGCTTGGTGCCCACCTGGACGACCACGGCCATGTGACTGTCCGGACCGTCAAGCACCTCGCGGAGGCAGTGAGCGTGGTGACTGCCGTTGGTGCTGTGCCCATGACCCACGAGGAAAACGGCGTCTGGGTGGCAGTCCTGGAGCCGCTGCAGGCCGGCCACGTGCCCGACTACCGGCTGGAGGTCACCTATCCTGGTGCCGCGCCGCTGACCGTGGATGAGCCCTACCGCTACCTGCCCACGGTGGGTGAAGTTGACCTGCACCTGATCGGCGAGGGCCGGCACGAGAAGCTGTGGGAAGTCCTTGGTGCGCACGTCCAGCACTACAAGTCCTCCCTCGGCGACGTTGACGGCGTCTCCTTCGCCGTCTGGGCGCCGAACGCGCAGGCGGTCCGCGTCAAAGGCGACTTCAACGCCTGGGACGGCCGGCAAAACTCACTCCGCTCGCTGGGATCCTCGGGCGTGTGGGAAGTCTTCCTGCCCGGTGTTTTAGCAGGGGCGTGCTACAAGTTCGAGATCAAAACCAAGGGCGGCTACTGGGTCGAAAAGGCCGATCCCCTGGCCTTCGGCACCGAAGTCCCGCCGCTGACGGCCTCCAGGGTCGTGGAGCAGTCCTACGCGTTCAAGGACGCCGAATGGATGGAGGCACGCGCCAAGCGTGACCCGCACAATTCCCCGATGAGCGCCTACGAAGTCCACCTTGGATCCTGGCGCCTGGGCCTGGGCTACCGCGAGCTCGCCAAGGAACTGGTGGACTACGTCAAATGGCTGGGATTCACCCACGTTGAGTTCATGCCCGTGGCGGAGCATCCCTTCGGCGGCTCCTGGGGCTACCAGGTGACGTCCTATTTTGCGCCGACCTCGCGCTTTGGCCATCCGGACGAATTCCGGTTCCTGGTGGATTCCCTGCACCAGGCCGGAATCGGTGTGCTGCTGGACTGGGTCCCGGCGCACTTCCCCAAGGATGCCTGGGCATTGGCCCAGTTCGACGGCGAACCCCTGTACGAGCACGCCGACCCGAACCTGGGCGAACACCCCGACTGGGGAACGCTGATCTTCGACTTTGGCCGCACCGAGGTGCGGAACTTCCTGGTGTCCAACGCGCTGTACTGGCTTGATGAGTTCCATATCGACGGACTCCGGGTTGATGCGGTGGCCTCGATGCTGTATCTCGACTACTCACGCGAAGAGGGGCAGTGGTCACCCAACCGCTTCGGCGGACGCGAGAACCTGGAAGCGATTTCCTTCCTCCAGGAGGTCAATGCCACCGTCTACAAGACCCACCCCGGCGCGGTGATGATCGCCGAAGAGTCCACAGCGTTCCCCGGCGTCACCGCTCCGACGAGCCACGGCGGCCTGGGCTTCGGGCTCAAGTGGAACATGGGCTGGATGCACGACTCCCTCAAGTACGCCTCCGAGGACCCGGTAAACCGGAAGTGGCACCACGGCACACTGACGTTCTCCATGGTCTACGCATTCACCGAGAACTTCCTGCTGCCTATCAGCCACGACGAAGTAGTGCACGGCAAGGGCTCCATGCTCCGGAAGATGCCGGGGGACCGCTGGCAGCAGCTGGCTAACCTGCGTGCCTTCTTTGCGTACCAGTGGGCGCACCCGGGCAAGCAGCTCATTTTTATGGGCACCGAATTCGGCCAGGAAGCTGAATGGTCCGAGCAGCACGGGCTGGACTGGTACCTGGCCGAGATTCCGGCGCACCGGGGAATGCAGCTTCTTACCAAGGATCTCAACGAGATCTACAGCTCGACGCCGGCGCTCTACGCGCGGGACAACGAGCCCGGTGGTTTCCAGTGGATCAACGGTGGCGATGCCGACCGCAACGTCCTGACCTTTGTCCGCTGGGACAAGGAGGGCAATCCTCTGGTGTGCGCCATCAACTTCTCCGGCGGTCCGCATGTGGGCTACGCCCTCGGCGTTCCCGCCGCCGGGGCCTGGACCGAAGTGCTGAATACCGATGCTGCGGCCTATGGCGGTTCGGGTGTCCTCAACGGCGGTGAGCTGATTGCCCTGGACGAAGGGCTTGATGGCCAGCCGGCATCGCTGACCGTGACCCTGCCGCCCCTGGGTGCGGCGTACTTCAAGCCCGTTCCGCCGGCGGCTGGCTGACCACATGGTGTGAACCGGCTCTCTTAACTGCACGGCGAAAAGCCCGGGATTCCTTGAGATTCCGGGCTTTTTGCTGCCTAAGGGGTGGAGGTGCAGGAGGGCGTTTGGGGCTTGGTTGGTCATCCCGGCAAAGTGGTGGTAGAGTTTATTTCCGCGCTGCTCCACGGAGTCAGACCGAAAAAACCGACACGAAAGCCATGGGCTGACGGAGTCGCGGATGCCGGTTTGACAAGATGGAGAACAGCGGGTAACTTTGATAAGTTGCTCCGGAGCGATCCATGGCCGATTGAATGGTTGTGGTGGTGCCGGGTGTGTCTGTTGTTTGAGAACTCAATAGTGTGCCAAGTTTGTTGATACCAATTGTTTTATTGATTGGTTGTTTTGGCCGGGTCCGCCACCTCGTGGTTGGGTCTGGTTTTTACAGCTGGTTTCAAATTTTGCAGCCTTCTTCTTCCGTTATTTCCGGGGGTGTTGGTTGTGTTCGTTTTTGTTTTACTTCAACGGAGAGTTTGATCCTGGCTCAGGATGAACGCTGGCGGCGTGCTTAACACATGCAAGTCGAACGATGACCTGGTGCTTGCACTGGTGATTAGTGGCGAACGGGTGAGTAACACGTGAGTAACCTGCCCTTAACTCTGGGATAAGCCTGGGAAACTGGGTCTAATACCGGATATGACTCCTCATCGCATGGTGGGGGGTGGAAAGCTTTTTTGTGGTTTTGGATGGACTCGCGGCCTATCAGCTTGTTGGTGAGGTAATGGCTCACCAAGGCGACGACGGGTAGCCGGCCTGAGAGGGTGACCGGCCACACTGGGACTGAGACACGGCCCAGACTCCTACGGGAGGCAGCAGTGGGGAATATTGCACAATGGGCGAAAGCCTGATGCAGCGACGCCGCGTGAGGGATGACGGCCTTCGGGTTGTAAACCTCTTTCAGTAGGGAAGAAGCGAAAGTGACGGTACCTGCAGAAGAAGCGCCGGCTAACTACGTGCCAGCAGCCGCGGTAATACGTAGGGCGCAAGCGTTATCCGGAATTATTGGGCGTAAAGAGCTCGTAGGCGGTTTGTCGCGTCTGCCGTGAAAGTCCGGGGCTCAACTCCGGATCTGCGGTGGGTACGGGCAGACTAGAGTGATGTAGGGGAGACTGGAATTCCTGGTGTAGCGGTGAAATGCGCAGATATCAGGAGGAACACCGATGGCGAAGGCAGGTCTCTGGGCATTAACTGACGCTGAGGAGCGAAAGCATGGGGAGCGAACAGGATTAGATACCCTGGTAGTCCATGCCGTAAACGTTGGGCACTAGGTGTGGGGGACATTCCACGTTTTCCGCGCCGTAGCTAACGCATTAAGTGCCCCGCCTGGGGAGTACGGCCGCAAGGCTAAAACTCAAAGGAATTGACGGGGGCCCGCACAAGCGGCGGAGCATGCGGATTAATTCGATGCAACGCGAAGAACCTTACCAAGGCTTGACATGAACCGGAAATACCTGGAAACAGGTGCCCCGCTTGCGGTCGGTTTACAGGTGGTGCATGGTTGTCGTCAGCTCGTGTCGTGAGATGTTGGGTTAAGTCCCGCAACGAGCGCAACCCTCGTTCTATGTTGCCAGCGCGTGATGGCGGGGACTCATAGGAGACTGCCGGGGTCAACTCGGAGGAAGGTGGGGACGACGTCAAATCATCATGCCCCTTATGTCTTGGGCTTCACGCATGCTACAATGGCCGGTACAAAGGGTTGCGATACTGTGAGGTGGAGCTAATCCCAAAAAGCCGGTCTCAGTTCGGATTGGGGTCTGCAACTCGACCCCATGAAGTCGGAGTCGCTAGTAATCGCAGATCAGCAACGCTGCGGTGAATACGTTCCCGGGCCTTGTACACACCGCCCGTCAAGTCACGAAAGTTGGTAACACCCGAAGCCGGTGGCCTAACCCCTTGTGGGAGGGAGCTGTCGAAGGTGGGACTGGCGATTGGGACTAAGTCGTAACAAGGTAGCCGTACCGGAAGGTGCGGCTGGATCACCTCCTTTCTAAGGAGCACCTACAGTCACCTTGCCCCGCATTTGTGCGGGTGTGGAGGGGTTGTCAGGAGTATATGCCCGTTGCGCAGACGCTAGTTCTGCGGCGGGTGCTCAAGGGTGGAATATCAATGAATAGCGGCCGCTTGTTTTGTGCCTGGCCTAGTACGGATGCCCTCTTGAGGGTGTCTTGGAATGGTGTGGGTGCGGGGTTGGGTGGTTTAGTGTTTGGCACACTGTTGGGTCCTGAGGCAACAGGGCCGGGAGGACGGGCTGCAGCTTACGGGTTGTGGTGTGTTTTGTCGGGTTTGTTTGTTTCTGGTTTCCTGGCTGCACCGAGCATGCACTTTTTTGTGTGTGGGGTGTGTGGTTTGGGGTTGTTGTTTGAGAACTACATAGTGGACGCGAGCATCTTTTATAAGAAGCAATTTCCAAGAATTATGAACCTGGATCTGTCCGCACTCCTTTGGGGTGTGGGTGGTTTCTGTGGTTCTCTCGTGAATTAGTTTTTTGATCTTTTGTGGTCAAGTTTTTAAGAGCACACGGTGGATGCCTTGGCATTAGGAGCCGAAGAAGGACGTAGGAATCTGCGATAAGCCTGGGGGAGTCGATAACCGGACTGTGATCCCAGGGTGTCCGAATGGGGAAACCCCGCCAGGGGCGCGAGCTGCCTGGTGACCCGCATCTGAACACATAGGGTGTGTGGAGGGAACGCGGGGAAGTGAAACATCTCAGTACCCGCAGGAAGAGAAAACAATAGTGATTCCGTTAGTAGTGGCGAGCGAACGCGGATCAGGCTAAACCGTTCCATGTGTGATAGCCGGCGGGCGTTGCATGGTCGGGGTTGTGGGACTTTCCGTACTGTCTCTGCCGGGACAGTGAGGTGTGATGTGCAGGCATAGGTGAACGGTCTTGAAAGGCCGGCCAGAGAGGGTGTGAGCCCCGTAACCGAAATGTTTTGTGCCGCCTGGAGAGTATCCCAAGTAGCACGGGGCCCGAGAAATCCCGTGTGAATCTGTCAGGACCACCTGATAAGCCTAAATACTCCCTAATGACCGATAGCGGACCAGTACCGTGAGGGAAAGGTGAAAAGTACCCCGGGAGGGGAGTGAAACAGTACCTGAAACCGTGTGCTTACAATCCGTCGGAGCATCTGCAGCTTGTCTGTATGGGTGTGACGGCGTGCCTTTTGAAGAATGAGCCTGCGAGTTAGTGTTACGTCGCGAGGTTAACCCGTGTGGGGAAGCCGTAGCGAAAGCGAGTCTGAATAGGGCGTTGCAGTGGCGTGATCTAGACCCGAAGCGAAGTGATCTACCCATGGCCAGGTTGAAGCGACGGTAAGACGTCGTGGAGGACCGAACCCACTTCAGTTGAAAATGGAGGGGATGAGCTGTGGGTAGGGGTGAAAGGCCAATCAAACTTCGTGATAGCTGGTTCTCCCCGAAATGCATTTAGGTGCAGCGTTGCGTGTTTCTTGCTGGAGGTAGAGCTACTGGATGGCTAATGGGCCCTACAAGGTTACTGACGTCAGCCAAACTCCGAATGCCGGTAAGTGAGAGCGCAGCAGTGAGACTGTGGGGGATAAGCTTCATAGTCGAGAGGGAAACAGCCCAGACCACCAACTAAGGCCCCTAAGCGTGTGCTAAGTGGGAAAGGATGTGGAGTTGCGAAGACAACCAGGAGGTTGGCTTAGAAGCAGCCATCCTTAAAAGAGTGCGTAATAGCTCACTGGTCAAGTGATTCCGCGCCGACAATGTAGCGGGGCTCAAGTACACCGCCGAAGTTGTGGATTTCAGATATTAGCTAAGCCGCCCCTTGTGGGTTGGTTCAGGCGTCTGGAGTGGTAGGGGAGCGTCGTGTGGGCAGTGAAGTCGCGGTGTAAACCAGCGGTGGAGCCTACACGAGTGAGAATGCAGGCATGAGTAGCGAAAGACGGGTGAGAAACCCGTCCGCCGAATGATCAAGGGTTCCAGGGTCAAGCTAATCTGCCCTGGGTAAGTCGGGACCTAAGGCGAGGCCGACAGGCGTAGTCGATGGACAACGGGTTGATATTCCCGTACCGGCGAAAAACCGTCCATGTTGAACAGGGGATACTAACCGCCCGAGACCTGCCCTATCGCCCTTCGGGGTGTGTGGGTTTTGGTGGAGCGCGGGACCTGATCCTGGGAGGCAAGCGTATTAACAGGTGTGACGCAGGAAGGTAGCCAAGCCGGGCGATGGTTGTCCCGGTCTAAGGATGTAGGGCGAACGGTAGGCAAATCCGCCGTTCATAATTGCCTGAGATCTGATGGGACCCCCTCACGGGGGATTTGGTGATCCTATGCTGCCGAGAAAAGCATCGACGCGAGGTTTTAGCCGCCCGTACCCCAAACCGACACAGGTGATCAGGTAGAGAATACTAAGGCGATCGAGAGAATTATGGTTAAGGAACTCGGCAAAATGCCCCCGTAACTTCGGGAGAAGGGGGGCCCCAACCTTGAACACCACTTGCTGGTGGGAGGGGATCGGGGCCGCAGAGACCAGGGGGAAGCGACTGTTTACTAAAAACACAGGTCCGTGCGAAGTCGCAAGACGATGTATACGGACTGACTCCTGCCCGGTGCTGGAAGGTTAAGAGGACCGGTTAGCCCTTACGGGCGAAGCTGAGAATTCAAGCCCCAGTAAACGGCGGTGGTAACTATAACCATCCTAAGGTAGCGAAATTCCTTGTCGGGTAAGTTCCGACCTGCACGAATGGAGTAACGACTTCCCCGCTGTCTCAACCATAAACTCGGCGAAATTGCAGTACGAGTAAAGATGCTCGTTACGCGCAGCAGGACGGAAAGACCCCGAGACCTTTACTATAGTTTGGTATTGGTGTTCGGAGTGGCTTGTGTAGGATAGGTGGGAGACGTTGAAGCCCGGACGCCAGTTCGGGTGGAGTCATCGTTGAAATACCACTCTGGTCACTTTGGACATCTAACTTCGGCCCGTAATCCGGGTCAGGGACAGTGCCTGATGGGTAGTTTAACTGGGGCGGTTGCCTCCTAAAAAGTAACGGAGGCGCCCAAAGGTTCCCTCAGCCTGGTTGGCAATCAGGTGTCGAGTGTAAGTGCACAAGGGAGCTTGACTGTGAGAGAGACATCTCGAGCAGGGACGAAAGTCGGGACTAGTGATCCGGCGGTACATTGTGGAATGGCCGTCGCTCAACGGATAAAAGGTACCTCGGGGATAACAGGCTGATCTTGCCCAAGAGTCCATATCGACGGCATGGTTTGGCACCTCGATGTCGGCTCGTCGCATCCTGGGGCTGGAGTAGGTCCCAAGGGTTGGGCTGTTCGCCCATTAAAGCGGTACGCGAGCTGGGTTTAGAACGTCGTGAGACAGTTCGGTCCCTATCCGCTGCGCGCGCAGGAAATTTGAGAAGGGCTGTCCTTAGTACGAGAGGACCGGGACGGACGAACCTCTGGTGTGTCAGTTGTACTGCCAAGTGCACCGCTGATTAGCTACGTTCGGATGGGATAACCGCTGAAAGCATCTAAGCGGGAAGCTCGCTTCGAGATGAGATTTCCATACACCTTGTGTGTGAGAGGCCCCCAGCCAGACCACTGGGTTGATAGGCCGGATGTGGAAGCGAGGACTAACGACTCGTGAAGCTGACCGGTACTAATAGGCCGATAACTTACACCACACACCACCCCCGCAAACGGTTCAAAAGCGTTTACGATCCGGGGCGGTAAAAAGATAACAAGACTGCTTGCGTCCACTATGTGGTTCCCAAACAACAAACCCGTTGCTTGAGGAACAAACACAACAACATAACAACACCACACCTGCCTTAACCGGCAGGAAGCATGTTGTAACCACAGAATTCCCACCCACGGCACAGCCAGCGGGTGAGGAGCAAGGGTTACGGCGGTCATAGCGTGGGGGAAACGCCCGGTCCCATTCCGAACCCGGAAGCTAAGACCCACAGCGCCGATGGTACTGCACCCGGGAGGGTGTGGGAGAGTAGGTCACCGCCGGAACATCATTACAGGTCGAGAGCCCCCCAACCACCAGGTCGGGGGGCTCTCCCACGTTAACCACCAAACCACAACACCACCCCAACCGGCCCAAAACCCGGACCCTCTCTCACCCAACACCGCCTGACGCTCTCTCACTTAATACACAAAAAACCGAAACGCTCTCGCACCAACTCAGAGAACACACGCGAAAAAACCTGCAGGAACTGCGAGAGCGTCCGCCGGAACACCGCAGGAAGTGAGAGAGCGTCCGCCGGAACACCGCAGGAAGTGATAGAGCGTCGTGTGGGGGATGCGGGGGGCCGCGTAGAGTTGACCTCCATGGATAACCTTTTCAGCCACGCGGATGACGCACCCGCCGCCTCTGTTGATCCAGCACCGAACCTGGAACCTGTCATCTGCACAGTTGTAGTGCCCGGACCGGTGGCGCAGGCGTTCGCCGGCTTCACGGATCACACGCACTTGTGGTGGCCGTTGGATTCACACGGTGTGTACGGGGCAGGATCTTACGTTGAGTTTGAAGAGAACCTCATCGTGGAAACGGCTGACGACGGCAGGACCGCCGTCTGGGGCTCCATAGATGACTGGCAGCCGCCCCTGTCTTTCCACGCGTCCTGGCACCCGGGGACCACTGCGCTCTGGTCAACTGAGCTGCGGGTCGCCTTCAGGGCAGTGGAGTCCGGGACCGAACTGCGCCTGGTCCACAACGGCTGGGAGGGCGCTGAGGATCCTGCCGCCACCCGTGCCGCCTATGCTGCGGGCTGGCCGAACGTGCTGGACCGTTTCGTGAGGTTCATGGGTGGGGAAGCCCAGGCCTGAAAGGCAGCTCCGAATAGGCAGCTCTGAATGGAGACAGCCCCGCATGGACTGCGGGGCCCGGGTCAGGCGGGCGGTACAGCCGTGCTGTTCCGCACCAGAAACTCTGTGGGGTACTCCAGGTCCGTGGCCGCTGCTGACAGCGATGCGCCCCTGGGAGGCCGCTTCGCACCGGCGTCGAGCGTTTCCAACAGCATGCACGCCGCCAGGGCGCCTTGGCCGCGGGCATCCTGGTTGATGGTGGTCAGGCCAAAGACCTCGCCGAGTTCGTGCCCGTCCATGCCGATCACGGAGAGATCCTGCGGCACGCGCAAGCCGAAGTCGCGGGCGGCGAGGATGGCGCCGATCGCCATCTCATCGGAGGCGGCAAAAACTGCTGTGGGCCGCCCGGCCGCGGAGGCGAGGAGCTTGCGGGCACTCGCGTAGGCGCCTTGGATGGTGAAGTCCGCGGACACGACCCATTCGGGGCGGACAGCATGCCCAGCCGCCTGCATCGCTGATTCAAAGCCGGCCCGGCGAATCCCCGGCAGTTTGAAGTCCTGGTTCAACTCGGCCTCGCCGGTGATGTGTGCGATCCGGGTGTGGCCCAGTCCGAGGAGGTGCTCGGTGGCTGTCCGGGCGAGGCGGGCGTCGTCAATCCTGATGGTGGACGCACCGGCCAAGGCGCCGCCGATGCCAACGATCGGGCGGTGGATTGCCAGGAGCTGCTTGATTTCGGCCTCGCTCAGGACCAGCGCCACAGCAATGACCGCATCCAGCCGCTTACGGAGCAGGAAGTCGTTCAGGACGCTGTGGCGACGTTCCGGCCGGTCACCCACGTTGTACAGCGTGAGGTCGTAGCCGGCGTCCAGCAAGGTGCCGGACACACCCTCCACCACGGACGAAAAGTACCACCGGTGGATGGACGGGACCACCAGCCCCACGTTGTGGTTACGGCCTGAGGCCAGGCTGGAGGCGTGGTAAGACGGGACGAAGCCCAGTTCCTCGGCCGCTGCCTTTGCCAGCTGCCGGCTCTTGGCCGACACATTCGCCTTGCCGCTGAGCGCCCGCGACACAGTGGCGATCGACAGCCCGGCGCGGTCGGCAACGTCCTTGATGCCCGCAAGTCTCACTACTGTGCGTCGCCTCCGCCAATCCGCAGCCACGCTGTTTCCCCGGAAGCCAGGAAATGGGCGGAGTCCGAGCCCGGGGCAGCGCTGCGGACAAGGACGCGGCCGGCCGGCATCGCCAGGGGTTCGTGGTTGAGGTTCATGAGTACCAGCGTATCGCCGTTCATGAACGCCAGGGACGAACCGGTGCACCAGTCGTCGGCCCATGCCAGTGACCCGCTGCCCAGGCGCAGTTCACGGCGCAGGCCCAGCATGTTCCGGTACAGGGAGAGGTGCGACGACGGCGATGCGGCCTGGGCGTCCCGTGCCAGTTCCATGAAGCTCGCCGGCAAGGGAAGCCAGGGATCCTGGCCGGAGCCAAAGCCCAGGTGCCGCTCGGCGCTGCGCCAGGGGAGGGGAATCCGGCAGCCGTCGCGGCCCAGCCGGGCTCCTCCCGTACGCGCGAACGTAGGGTCCTGCCGCAGGTGCTCCGGAATATCGATGCCGTCCGGCAGGCCCAGTTCCTCACCCTGGTACAAGTAGGCGGCGCCGGGCAGTGCCAGCATAAACAAGGAAGCGGCAGCTGCACGCCGGCGGCCCAGTGCCGTGTCCGGCTGCGGATCGGCCGGACCGATACCGTCGCCGTCGCGCGGACCGGACCCGTTGTAACCAAAGCGGCTTGAATGACGGACCACGTCGTGGTTGGACAGGACCCACGTGCTGGGGGCACCCACGGCGTCCAAAGCGGTCAGCGAGTCCGTAATAACCCTGCGCAGCCGGTAAACGTCCAGTCCGGCGTGCAGGTATGGGAAGTTGAAGGCCTGGTGCATTTCATCGGACCGGACCCAGTCTGCGAGGCGGGGGAGCGGGTCCACGTTTGCTTCGGCGCACAGGATGCGGTCCGGCCCGTACGCGTCCAGGATCAGGCGCCAGGCCCGGAAGATGTCGTGGAGGGCCGGCTGGCCGAACATCGGTGCTTCGTGGCCGGGGTAGCCGTCCGAGCTGCCGCCGTCGGCCCGTCCGCCCCAGGCAGGCAGGCCCGGGGCTTTGACCAAAGCGTGGGCGACGTCCACCCGGAAGCCGGAGACGCCGCGGTCCAGCCAGAAACGGAGCACGCGCTCAAATTCGGCGTGCACGGCCGGGTTGTCCCAGTTGAAGTCCGGCTGGGAGGAATCAAACAGGTGCAGGTACCACTGGTCGGGCTGGCCGTCAGGGCCGGTGACCCGGGTCCAGGCAGGGCCGCCGAAATGGGACTGCCAGTTATTGGGCGCTTCGTGGCCTTCGGGCCCGGCGCCGTCCCGGAAGATGAACATGTCGCGCTCCGGACTCCCCGCCGGGGAGGCGAGGGCTGCCTGGAAAGCCACGTGCTGGTCCGAGCAGTGGTTGGGAACCAGATCCACGATGACCCGCAGTCCCAAGCGGTTGGCCTCGGCGATCATAACGTCGAAGTCGTCCAGGGTGCCGAAGATCGGATCCACGTCGCAGTAATCGCTGACGTCATAGCCGGCATCGCGCTGCGGCGATTTGTAGAAAGGGGACAGCCACACAGCGTCCACATCCAGCTCGGCCAGCTGCGGAAGTTCCGCCGTAATCCCGGCGATGTCGCCGATGCCGTCGCCGTTGAGGTCGCGGAATGACCGCGGGTACACCTGGTAGATGACAGCGGAGCGCCACCAGCCTGGGGCGTTGTCGGCATCGTGGATAAGGGACAGCCGGCCCATCAGTGGGGCGGTGACGGTAAACACTGTATCTACAGACATGGAGGACAGCCTAGACCCTAACCGGCGGGAAACTGCAAACGTTTCCACCAGAAAATTAGTATGTCTACTGACAGGTAGATCGCTGGTAATCGGTAGGTGCTGGAACCGCTTGCAGCCGGTAGTGAGATGGCGGGCCGGCGGGAACCACCGACCTAGACTGGGGGAGAAAACAACGACAAACGACGACGGAACGGGAGGCTGCGTGGGCAGCTTGGTTGAAGAGTTGGCGGGCGCCCTCGGCGCAGGGCAGGTCAGTACCGAAGAGGAATTGCTCGCCAGGTATGCCGTGGACCAGGCCCCGGTCCTGGATTTCCAGCTCCCTGAAGCGGTGGTCTTTGCCGGTTCAGTTACGGATGTGCAGGCTGTGGTCAGGCTGTGTGCCGCCCACAACGTCGCCGTTGTGGCCCGCGGAGCGGGAACCGGCGTTTCCGGCGGTGCGCACGCGAGCAGGAACTGCGTAGTCCTGTCCCTGGAACGGATGAACCGCATTCTTGACCTGAACCCGGATGACGAGACCGCCGTCGTCGAACCCGGCGTGGTCAACGCGGCCCTCAACGAGGCCGCCGCAGAGCATGGCCTGATGTACGCGCCGGATCCCGCGAGCTTCCGTTCCTCCACGATCGGCGGCAACGTTGCGACGAATGCCGGGGGACTGCGCTGCGCCAAGTACGGCGTTACCCGGGACTCGGTGCTGGCGCTGGATGTGGTGCTGGCCGACGGGTCGCTCATCCACACCGGGCACCAGACGTTTAAAGGCGTTGCGGGTTACGACCTCACGGGGCTGTTTGTTGGTTCCGAGGGCACCCTGGGGATCGTGGTGGCGGCGACCGTCCGGCTCAAGTACCTGCCCCGTGACGTGCACACCATCGCCGCGTTCTACCCGGACTTCAGGCAGGCCGCGGCGGGCGTCCTGGCGGTGGGCCGTGCGCGCGTGCAGCCGGCCATCATGGAACTGCTCGACGGCGGCACGCTGGCCCAGCTGGATGACCTCCACGGCTCCGACCTGAGCTCGCGTGGCCGTTCGCTGCTCCTGATCCAAACTGACGGGTTCGGGGCAGCGGCGGAGGCCGACGTCGTGCGTTCCGTCCTCGCCGCCGGCGGGGCAACCGTGAGCACGGAATCCACGGCGGAAGCCGAGCAGCTCGTGGAACTCCGCCGGAACAGCCGGGGTGTGGAAGTGGATGACGAATACCGCGTGGGCGAGGATGTGGCCGTGCCGCGCTCACGCCTGGTGGATTACGTGGCGGCGCTGGAAGACCTCGCGGCAACACACGGCGTCAGCCTGAAGGTAGTGGCGCACGCCGGCGACGGCAACCTGCACCCCACGTTCTGGATCGACAGGCAGGACAGTGCGGTGGACGCCGACGCCATGGGCCGGCTGAACCTTGCCCTGGATGCCTCCATCAATGCTGCTCTCGAAATGGGCGGCACCATCACCGGAGAGCACGGGATCGGGCAGTACAAACTGCGCTGGCTGGGCCTGGAACAGGCGGAACCCGTCAGGGAGCTCCAGCGCAGGATCAAGGAACTGTTTGACCCGGCAGGCATCCTGAACCCGGGCAAGGCCATCTAGAAGCCACCGCCCGCCACACAACTGGGTCGCAGTAAGTGTCGTTATGAGCGCCACAGCGACACTTACGGCTACCTACATGGGGCCGTGTTAACACAACCGTGCTGCCACCGTGGCCGGCCCTGGTCCGTGTCAGTCGTCGACGTCCGGGTACTCTTCGATGGTTTCGTCGGCACCGTAGCGGGACTCTTCGGTTTCCACTTCAAGGATCTTCAGCATCGCCGTGTCCGGGTTCAGCATGATGGCGGCCTCGTCCCGGCGGTGGCGCAGGACGGACTCGATGTAGGACTGCACAGCCTCGGCGAGCGGAATGTGGCGGGCCTGCTCCTCCGACATGTACCAGCGGTGTTCCAGCACCTCGTGAACTGCCTCTGCCGGCTCAAGCTTGCGGGACAGGTCGCGGGGGATCGAGCGTACGATCGGCTCGAAGACCTGGCTGACCCAGAGGTGCGCGCTGTATTCCTCGTCCATCCCCGGGTTGTTGTCCGCCCGGAAGGAATCCATGTCATTGAGCAGGCGCCGGGCCTGGTTCTCCTGGGCGTCGAGTCCGGTCAGTCGCAGCAGCCGGCGCTGGTGGTGGCCCGCGTCCACCACCTTGGGCTGGAGCTGGATTGTGGAACCGTTCTGGGTGGTCTTGATGGCGTATTCCTCGACGTCGAAGCCCAGCTCGTTGAGCTTCCTGATCCGGGCGGCCACGCGCCAGCGTTCGCCGATCTCGAAGGATTCCTTCTCGGTCAGTTCCGTCCACAGGCGCCGGTAGCTCTCCATGATGAGTTCGCTGGTGGCCACCGGGTCCACCTTCTCCTCGATCAGGCCGCCGTCCAGGAGGTCCATCAGCTCGCCGGCGATGTTGACCCGGGCGATCTCGAGATCGTACTCGCGCTGGCCGGTGGAAAGATCGGGATACAGCTCACCGGTTTCGGCGTCCACCAGGTAGGCGGCGAACGCGCCCGCGTCACGGCGGAAGAGTGTATTGGAGAGCGAGACGTCTCCCCAGTAGAAGCCGATGAGGTGCAGCCGGACCATCAGCAGGGCCTGGGCATCGATGAGCCGGGTCAGGGTGTCCTTGCGCAGCATCTGCGAGAACAGGGCCCGGTAGGGCATGGAGAACTTCAGGTGGCGGGTGACCAGCACGGGGTTCAGCGGCCGCCCGTCCAGGGTGGTCCGGCCCGTGATGACGGCAACGGGGACAACACACGGGACATCCAGGCGGGCCAGCTTGCGGAGCATGTGGTACTCGTGGCGGGCTACATGTTCGGACGTTTCCTTGATGGCGATGACGGAGCCGCCCAGGTGCGCGAAACGCACGATGTGCCGCGAAATGCCGCGGGGGAGGGCTGCCAGGTTCTCAGCGGGCCAATCCTCCAGGGCGATGTGCCAGGGCAGGTCCAGGAGTTCGGGATCCGCGGACGCCGCGGTGATGTTCAGCGAGCTGGAAACGGCCAGGACCTTGTCATCCTTGGCGCTTGCTGCCTCGAACCGCGGCAGTTTGCCGACCTGCGCGTAGTCCGTGGGCTCGTCGTGCCACTGTGCGCTGTTTTCATCGGTCATGGATCAATTCTTTCGTACAGAGGGGCGGCTGCCTAAACATCGGGCTTAAACGCCGACGGCGGCCCGTCCAGTCAGGAGGGCCGCCGTCGGTTGGTTATTGTGCTGGTGGTGGGCCCACGCCGGCAGGGTTCCCTGGCCGAAGCGGAGCGAGGTTAGGGCGCCGGTGGGGACTAGTCGCCCAGGCGCAGACCGGTCTTGGTGTCGAACAGGTGCACGTGGCCCGACTGCGGACGGAAGTAGATGGTCTCGCCCTTCATCGGGGGCGGCGACCGTCGACGCGTGCCACGATGTCGTGGTCCTTGCCGTCCAGCGTGGTGTGGCCATAGATGTAAGCGTCGGCACCGAGTTCTTCAACGACGTCGACCTCGACCTGGAGGCCTTCGCCCTGCGGGGCCTGCTCCAGGTCCTCGGGGCGGGAGCCCAGGGTAACGGTGCTGCCGTGAGCCTCTTCGAGGACGTTGCGCGGCACGGGGTAAACCGTTCCGCCGAACTGGACGCCGCCGTCGACCACGGGCAGTTCGAGCAGGTTCATGGCGGGGGAGCCGATGAAGCCGGCAACAAAGACGTTCTTGGGCTTGTCGTAGAGGTTGCGCGGGGTGTCAACCTGCATCAGCAGGCCGTCCTTCAGCACAGCCACGCGGTCACCCATGGTCATGGCCTCGACCTGGTCGTGGGTGACGTAGACGGTGGTGACGCCGAGGCGGCGGGTCAGGGATGCGATCTGCGTACGGGTCTGGACGCGGAGCTTGGCGTCCAGGTTGGAAAGCGGCTCATCCATGAGGAACACCTGCGGGTTACGCACAATGGCGCGGCCCATGGCAACACGCTGGCGCTGACCGCCTGAGAGTGCCTTCGGCTTGCGGTCCAGGTACGGCTCGAGGTCAAGAAGCTTGGCGGCTTCACGGACACGCTCGGCGCGCTCTTCCTTGGAGACGCCGGCGATCTTCAGCGCGAAGCCCATGTTGTCCGCAACCGTCATGTGCGGGTACAGCGCGTAGTTCTGGAAAACCATCGCGATGTCGCGGTCCTTCGGCGGAACGTCGGTGACATCGCGGTCGCCGATAAGAATCCGGCCGGCGTTGACGTCCTCAAGGCCTGCGAGCATGCGCAGGGAGGTGGACTTACCGCAACCGGAGGGTCCAACGAGGACCAGAAATTCGCCATCGGCGATTTCAATGTTGAGCTTGTCAACAGCGGGCTTGTCTGTGCCCGGGTACAGACGCGTAGCGTTATCAAAAGTAACTGTAGCCACAGTTATCAATCCCTTCACCGGCAGGTACGTGCCGGACGATCCGTAGTGAATGGTTCATGTAATTCAGTTATCCACGGCATTGCAGCCGTGTACTCCCCGGCCGAAGCCGAGGAGTATCACGTGACGCCGCACGGTTCCTGTGCGCCACATCACAACCAAGAGTATGTCAGACGATTGGCGTATTGGTGCAAATGTTACGGAGGTCACATGTGAGGTTGGACATGTCGCTGATGTTCAGTCGGTGCCGGGCTCTTCTTCGGCCACCACCAGGCTCCGTTCCTGCAGGAGCGCTTCGAGCAGTTCCGCCACGTGGGCCGGCGCTTCCACCCGGAACTCGGCCTGGGTGAAGTCCAGGCCCACCTTGACGCCCACATCGCCGGATTCCAGGCGCCCCAGGGCGTCTTCGTCCGTGACGTCGTCACCGGCGAAGAGGACGGCAGTGGCCCCGGTGATCTGGCGCAGGAAGGTCAGGCCCTCACCCTTGGAGGCGTTGACCACCGATGTTTCCAGGACACGCTTGCCGTTCTTCAGGAAAACGCCCTTGCGGTCCTGGAGAACTGAACGGGCCGCAGCCACCGCGTCCTCGGCAACATCATCCGTGGCCAGCCGGGTATGGAGGACCACGCCTGCGGGCTTGTCTTCGAGCAGCGTGCCCGGAGCCTGCTCAACAATTTCTTCGAGGACAGCACGGACTTCGGCCAGCAGCCGGCGCTGGGCTTCGTCCAGCGCCAGTTCCGCGGAGCCGGGGCCCAGCCATGCCTCGGCGCCATGGCTGCCGATCAGCAGCGTGTCCACCGGGGGCGAGGCGACCGCGCGCAGGCTGGCGAGGGCCCGCCCTGAGATGAGTGCCGTCGTCGTGCGTGGAAGGGCGGCGAGCCCGGCGAAAGCGGCGGCCGAGCGCGGAAGAGGGCGGGCTTCGTCCGCGCGGTCAACAAGCGGGGAAATGGTGCCGTCGAAGTCCATGGCCACCAGCAGGTGTTCCGTCTGGGCGATGCGCCGGGCGGCCTGCCGCAGTTCGGGGGACAAGGCGAGCGGGCCTTTGGCGGGGCGGGCGTCAGGAGTCATCGCGCACAACTTTCTCGTTCAGGGCGGCCAGGAAGTCAGCTGACCAGTGGTCGACGTCGTGCTCCAGGATCTGCTTGCGCATGGAGCGCATACGGCGCGCGGCGTCTTTGGGAGGCAAATCGACGGCGCGCATGATGGTGTCCTTGAGGCCGTCGATATCGTGCGGGTTCATCAGCAGCGCCTGCTTCAGCTGGTCCGCGGCGCCGGCGAACTCGCTGAGGACCAGAGCGCCGTCGTTGTCCTTGCGGGCAGTGACATATTCCTTGGCCACGAGGTTCATGCCGTCCCGCAGTGCGGTCACCAGCATGACGTCGGCGGCGAGGTACAGCGCCACCATCTCCTCGACGGGGTAGCTGTGGTGGAGGTACCGGACGGCGGTGTTCTCGATGGTGTCGTAGGTGCCGTTGATGTGGCCGACGGTGCCTTCGATTTCCTCGCGCAGGAGGCGGTACTGCTCAACCCGTTCGCGGCTGGGGCTGGCAACCTGGATCAGCGTTGCGTCACCGACCGTGAGCTTGCCTTCGTTCAGGAGTTCCTCAAAGGCCTTGAGCCGGTGCCGGATGCCCTTGGTGTAGTCGAGCCGGTCCACGCCCAGGAGGATGGTTTTGGGGTTGCCGAGGTCGTGGCGGATCTGGCGTGCACGCTCGATGATCTCGGGGTTGTGGGCCAGTTCGCTGATCTGGGCCACGTCGATGGAGATGGGGAAGGCCTGGGCCCTGGCGATGTGGGTGATTTCGCCGTCTTTGCCCTTCACATGCACTTGCTGCTGCTTGACGCTGGCGCCCAGGAACCGGCGGGCTGAGCGCATGAAGTTGCCGGCGTCGCTGGGGCGCTGGAAGCCTACCAGGTCTGCGCCCATCAGGCCGTCGATGATGGCCTGCCGCCACGGCAGCTGGGCGAAGATTTCCGGTGGGGGGAAGGGGATGTGGTTGAAGAAACCGATCCGCAGGTCAGGCCGCGCTTGGCGCAGCAGCCGCGGCACCAGCTGCAGCTGGTAGTCCTGGACCCACACCGTGGCGCCCTGGCCGGCATGGCGTACGACGGCGTCGGCGAACCTTTGGTTGACCTTGCGGTAGGCGTCCCACCAGGCCCGGTGAAACTCCGGCGGGGCGATGACGTCGTGGTACAGCGGCCACAGGGTGGCGTTGGAGAAGCCCTCGTAGTAGAGCTCGACGTCGTCGTTGCTCAGCTGGACGGGGACCAGGTCCATGCCTCCGTGGCTGAAGGGATCGACGGTTTCGTCCGGGGCGCCGTGCCAGCCCACCCACGCGCCGTCGGTCTTGGTCATCATGGGAGCGAGGGCAGTCACCAGGCCGCCGGGGGAGCGGCGCCAGCCGGAGCCGTCGTCGCCGCTCTCACCCGGCGCGCAGCGGTCAACCGGCAGCCTGTTGGACACAACCATAAAGTCGTATGTGGCGGCCGTGCTGTGGCTGCGTGCGGCGGCGCCGGCGGCAGGTACAGCTGATGGTTTTTCTTGGACGGGTGTTTGCATTGCGGCCCCTGGGGTTGCTTGTGCCTTTAAGCCACCTTAATAGGATGGAATCTTCGCGGCTATTCGTCCGTTGGTTATTCCGGCTGAATACTTGAAAGCGCAAGCTCTCAGGTTTGTCCCCTAAAATGATGGAGTCGCCACAGAGTGGTCCCCCTATGTCGATCGACCCAAGGAACACATGAGCCCCGCAAATGAAATACGCAAGTCCAAGGCTGAGCGAACCTCGGAGGCGCGCGAGAAGGCACGCCAGATCCGTGAGGCACAGCTACAGATGGACAAGCGCAACAAGCTGCTTATCGGCTGGGGCATTGTGGTGGCCGTGGTGGCCATCCTTGCGGTGGTGGCGCTGGTTGTCACTTCAACGATGCGGCAGAACGCCCCCATCGCTGACCAGGGACCGACGCCGGCCAACGGCAACGTCCACGGTGGCATCACTTTGCTCGCCAATACCGACGTGGCCAAGCTGGAACCGGCCACCGTTGATGCCGCTGCCGTGCCTGAAGCACCCAAGACTGCACCGGCGGAGGTTGTTGCTCCCGGCGCCGAGGCTGAAGCTGGCAAGCCCGTCAAGGTGGTCCTGTACGTTGACTTCATCTGCCCCGTCTGCAAAGACTTCGAGGCGAAGAACAACGCCCAGCTGACATCCCTGCGCAACGAGGGCAAGATCTCGGTGGAATACCGGGCCCTCGGGTTCCTGGACAGCCGGTCCTCGACGAATTACTCCTCCCGCGCAGCCAACGCCGCTGCGTGCGTTGTCAACGAATCTCCGGAGAAGTACGCCGAGTTTGTGGACTCGCTGTTCGCCAACCAGCCAGCCGAAGGCTCAGCAGGCATTTCTGACGACAAACTCAAGACCATGGCCACTGACATCGGCGCCAAGAACATTGACGCCTGCGTGGATGGGAAGACCTACCGCCCGTTCGTGAACTTCACCACCAAGCAGACCGCCTCGATCGGCGTGACCGGCACGCCCACCGTGTTCGTGGACGGCCAGCAGTGGGGCAAGGGTGCCAGCGCGCAGACCCCGTTCCCGGACTTCCTGCAGGCAGCGATCACCGCGAAGGGCTAGGTCCTTCCACACAGAGGACCTGCTTCCGGATCGATTTCGGAAGCAGGTCCTTTCTTTTTGCTCCGGTTCGCCCTGGCCGGCGTTTTTACGAGCGGACGGACTTGGGCTAACCTTATCTAGCGCCGTTGCGGCGCACGCCCTGCATGGGGCGCGCCTCCTTAGCTCAGTTGGCCAGAGCACCGCTCTTGTAAAGCGGGGGTCGTCGGTTCGAATCCGACAGGAGGCTCCAATTGTGGCCCTGGTCGCAGGATCGGGCCTGAGCGCGGGCTTCCAAAGGTTCGCCGCTGCCGCCGATTCCATAGCCCCGGTGCCCCGCTGAAGTTGCTCGTGGAGTTGGGCCAAGACAGCATGATCCACTGAGGCCGCCGCGAGTTCCTTTCAAAAATATTTCGAAGAAATCCGGTCTCGTTTCGGCGCCCAGCCCTTAGGATCAGGAAAGTGCCGCTAGGCACCACCTGACCGGCGGATTTCCACCCGCCTTGCCGATTGCGGGGAACCGATCGCCATGCTCAGAACTTTGAAATCCATCGCGGCAGTGGTCGGCCTGGGTCTGGCGTTGGGACTGTTGCCGGCCCAGGCAGCCCAGGCAGCGCCTGCCACAGGCCAAATTTCCCTCAGCCCTGCCACTGGGCTGGCAGGATCCGCCGTCACGGTCACCGGAACGGGATTCAAAGCTTCCACCACGGGGACGGTGATCGCAGGGTCCACGACTTTTCCCATCAAAACGGCGGCCTCGGGTGCTTTCAGTACTTCGATCACCATCCCTTCCGCAGCCAAGGGATCGTTGACCATCACGGCCAAGACCTCTTCCATCCAGGCCTCGTCCGTGTTCACGGTGACCGCACCGGTGCCGACGCTCCCCCGGTCAGCACGGCTGCGCTTCGGTTCGGGGTGGCCACGGCCGGCGGCCCGCTGGCCGGCGGCGAATTGGATGAAGTGGCGCAGTTGGCCGGCGAAAGCCCGTCCAGCATTCTTTTCTACGAGGACTTCGTCCAGGCGCCCCCATCGCGGAGATGAACTCCGTCCGGGCACGGGGCGCGGTCCCGCTCATAACCTGGGAACCCTGGGCCTGGGGCGGCGGAACGGAACAGCCGGCGTACTCCCTGGACCGGATTGCCGCCGGCGACTTTGACGCCCACATCACGCAGTGGGGCCAGGCACTTACCGCCTGGGGCCAGCCGGTCCAGCTCAGATTCGCCCATGAGATGAACGGAAACTGGTACCCGTGGGCCGAAGGCGTCAACGGCAATCAGGCCGGTGACTACGTAAACGCCTGGCGCCACGTTCACGATGTTGTTGCTGCCACCGGCGCCCGCAACGTGTCCTGGGTCTGGAGCCCGAATGTTCCCTACTACGGTTCCACCGATCTCGCCGGCCTCTTTCCCGGCGTCGGATACGTGGATGTTGTAGCCCTCGACGGGTACAACTGGGGCACTTCCGCCTCATGGAGCGGCTGGATATCGCCGCAGGATCTCTTCGCTCCGGGAATAGCCCAGCTGCGTACTCTGGCACCCGGAGTTCCCATCCTTATCAGCGAGACGGCTTCCAGCGAAGCAGGCGGCAACAAGGCTGCCTGGAACAGTGACCTCGTGTCTTATCTCGCGGCCCAGCCCGATGTCATGGGCTTTGTGTGGTTCCATCTCCAGAAGGAAACCGACTGGCGCATCAACAGCAGCGCCACCTCCGCCTCAGCGTTCAAGTCCGCGTTGCAGGCGCGCCGGACTCCCTGACGCGGTATTCAGGGGCGGGCCTTGCTGTCCCGGCGGAGCAACCCCAGCAAGGCCACACCTATGAGCACCACGCCAAGCGCGGTCAGCAGGGCAGCTCCGACGTTTAGGCCGGTGTGGGCCAGTCCGGTTGCGGCCAGAGCCGCTCCGGACGCGGGAAGAGCTGCGTTCATTCCGTACATTGTTAGTTGATTTCCTCTGCTGTGTATTGCGCTTCCCAGCGGTCTATCCGCCGCCGGGTGATCTTTGCGGTCAGGACTGCGCACCAGGAGGCCATGAACCACCCGGACCGCAGCCACATGAACAATTCCTGCGGGAAGAACGTGGCCGCCATCAGGACGTCCTTCCAGTCGCGGTGCGGAATCCGAAGCGCGCGTTTGATGTCCAGCGCCACGAACAGGATTGGCACCAGCCACCAGAACAGGACGAAGTGAAACACTCCCAACGAGAGGGAGAGGACAATTACGGCGATCCACAGGAGCTTCAGGAACACGCCCAGCAGACCCATGGCCTGCTGGCCCCAGTCGCGCAGGGTCAGCCGGTTAATGCCAAGGTCCAGCAGGTCTTCCACGGTGCCGACCTGCCATTTCATCCGCTGGCCCCACAGTGCTTTGACTGTCTTCATCGAGTCGGTGTAGGCGCGGACGTCCGGGGAAACCTGGCAGATAAGACCCAGTTCGCGGATGCGATAGGTCAGTTCGAAGTCCTCGACCTGCGAGGTGTAGACCCACGGCCCTTCCCGGTCGTCCCGGGCCGCGATCTGCCGGAGGACGGCGTTGTTGATGGCGCAGCCGGTTCCTGCCAGAACGCTGGTGCGTCCCCGCCTCAGGGCCGTATCGGTCCACGTGGCGAATTCAGCCTTCTGCAGCCGACTCAGAAATCCGGGGTCCTGCATCGTGAACTTCGACGACGAGCCACCGAGGAGCGCGCCCCTTTCGGCACTGAACTCCCGGGACCAGGCTTCGACGGCGTTCGGCGGCAGGACTGTGTCTGCGTCCAGGCAGATGACCACGTCGGCGTCGTAGGCGTACTTTGTCCAGGCCCTGTTGAGTGCTTCGGATTTGCGGTGTTGCAATCGTGGAAGCTCCATGGTGGTCACCGGGTACTTCCGCGCTTCCCAGGCCGTTGAATCGGTGCAGCCGTTGGGGATGACCACGATAAGGTCTGCGGGACGGGTCTGGAGCATCAGGCCATCGAGGGTTGCCCCGATCGAGCCGGCCTCGTTGTAGGCGGGCACCAGCACTACCACGCGCAGGCCAAGTGATGCGGGGATAGCCTCGTCTGGATCGGATGCGACGCGGGCCGCCCGCCGGGTGGGATGAACAAGGGATGAGCGCGTCACGTCGGCCGGGGGCAGGGACAGCACGGCGTCCATTGCGGCCTCCTCGGGTGGGTTTGCGGGCCCCAGCGGCCCGCAAACCCATCCTGCAGGCGCCTTCTCAGATTTCGCCCCCGGATACCGTCAAGGTTGCATCAATACGGTTCCGGCCGCGCCTTGGACAGATCCAGCAAGCGACGAATCTGTCTGGTTGGCCACACTATTGCCCAACTGGCGGCATAATGACCTAAACTGCTTCACTGAGGTTCCTGAAATGGTGCCGTGCAGCGACGAAAGTGAACACGTTATGGCTACCGATTACGACGCTCCACGCAAGACTGACGACGAGGCTTCCGCCGAGTCGCTGGAGGCCCTGCAGGCCACCCGCAGCGGGAATGCCCAGACCGCAGTCATCGACGTCGACGAGACCGACACCGCCGAAGGCATTGACCTGCCCGGAGCCGATCTCTCCGGCGAAGAAATGACCGTCATTGTTGTTCCAGAACAGTCCGATGAATTCACCTGCGCATCATGCTTCCTGGTCCGCCACCGGTCACAGGTTGCGCGCGAAAAGAACGGCATGAAGTACTGCATCGAGTGCGAAGGCTGAACGCCCGACGACGGCACCGCGGTGAGCCGATCCGGCGTCGTTATTATGCATAACGGCAGGGTGCAGAAACGGTGTTAATAGCGTTTCGATGGCCCCGTTAAGTGCTCCAGAATTACGCCAGCGTGACCGGAACCAAGGCCGATTAACGGTTCCGCGCCGAAGCGGCAACAACCCTTTTGAGTGGCCGCGGAGACTCCTACGCTTGAGCTACCTAATCACTCGAAGGGTGGCCCACAATGAAAAAGATTCACACGTGGCTGACAGTCATTTTGATGGCTGTTGGATTGGGTTTCCTGGCTCCGGGGCCCGCCTCGGCAACCACCTCCTATTGCGGACTCGTATGGGGATCGCTGGCTAAATCAGACCCGGCCATGAGCACCGCATCCGTTACCAACGTCAGGACGGGGCAGCACTACTGCTTCGACCGGATGGTGGTTGATCTCAACGGCCCCGTTGCCGGCTACACGGTCCAGTACGTTCCCACCGTGGTCCAGGACGGTTCAGGTATTGACATCCCGCTGCTTGGCTCGGCATTCCTCCAGGTCACTGTGAATGCGCCGTCCTACGACAGCAAAGGCAACGTCACGTACAGCCCGGCGGCAAAGGCCGAACTGTCTGACGTGTCGGGATACCAGACCTTCCGGCAGGTTGCCTACGCGGGCAGCTTTGAAGGCTACACCAGCATCGGACTGGGCGTACGTGCCCGGCTCCCGTTCCGGGTTTTCACCCTGGACGGCCCCGGATCCGGATCACGCATGGTGGTGGATGTAGCGCACTTCTGGTGACTTCGCTGTTGAACCGCGGTTGAGGCAGGATCAGGAAACCAAAACGGCGCCCTGCCCGGAGACTTTCCGGGCAGGGCGCCGTGCTGTGTGCTGTGGGTGGGGCAACTACTCCGGGACCACCAGCGCAGGAGTGTCCCGGCGGATGGTTTCACCCCGGAAGAAACCGGGGCTCAGGCGCGCCATGATGACCATGAACACAGCTCCGAGCGCCAGGATTCCGATCCCCAGGACAAACACCAGTCCAACCCCGAAGACCTCGGAGCCGCTGCCGAACTCCGGCGCCCAGCTGTCCACGGCTGTCTGCAGGAAAACCACAAACAGGCCGACGCCGCCCAGCACCGGGCAGAGCAGCCGCAGCACGAAGTTGCGCACGCTGCTGAACACGCTGTTCCGGAAGTACCAGGCGCAGGCGATCGCGGTCAGGCCGTAGTAGAAGCAGATCATCAGGCCCAGCGCCAGGATGGTGTCATTCAGGACGTTTTCGCTGATGACGTGCATGATGGCGTAGAACCCGGCGGACAGGACGCCCGCCGCCACCGTTGCGAAGCCCGGCGTCGAGAACTTCTTGCTCATGTGTGCGAACGGTTTTGGCAGGGCCCTGTAGTGCGCCATGGCCAGCAGGCTGCGCGAGGGCGAAGTGAACGTCGACTGCAGCGAGGCTGCGGAGCTGGACAACACCGCGAGGGACATCAGGATGGCGAACGGTCCCATGATGGGGGAGGCCAGCGCGGTGAAGACGTTTGCGCTGTTTTCCGCGTTGTTCAGGCCGATTCCGGTGTCCCCAACGCCGGCGAACATCATGGTGGCGATGGTCACCAGAAGGTAGATGCCCAGGACGACGACGGCGGTCAGCGTGCCTGCGAGGCCGGCGGTCTTCTTGCCGTTGGCGGTTTCCTCGTTGACAGTCAGGCACACGTCCCAACCCCAGTACACGAAGATGGACAGCGAGATGCCGGCCGCGATCTGGCCGAAGGTCTCAATCCTGGTGACGTCGAACCATTCCCAGCTGAAGGGGATGGCAGTCTCGGACGTGGACCAGTTGGCGAATGCCATGGCCACGAAAAGGCCAAGGACCAGCAGCTGGAAGCCCACCAGGCCGTACTGGACGATCTTGGTGCTGTGCAGGCCGCGATAGCTGACCCAGACGGCCAGCGCCACGAACACGAAGCAAGTGGCAACGTTGAGCGGCTTGTTGGCCGCGAGGTCTGCGAGCTCGGGGGAGCCCGTGACCTGGGCAAGGAAAAGGTAGAAGAAGTCCACCGCCACCCCCGCCAGGTTGGACAGGACGATGATGTTGGCCGCTAGCAGCCCCCAGCCGCCCATCCAGCCCACCCAGGGGCCGAAGGCCTTGGTGACCCAGGTGAAGGTGGTGCCGCTGTCCGGAGAATCCGCATTGAGCTCGCGGTAGGCCAGGGACACCAGGATCATCGGGATGAACCCGATCAGGAAGATCACGGGCAGCTGCAGCCCGGCCTCGGCGACGGTGGGGCCGAGGGCGCTGGTCAGCGTGTAGGCCGGCGCGATGGTGGAAATGCCAAGAACGACGACGGCGAGGAGGCCCAGCTGCCCGCCCTTCAGTCCCTTGCCGGTAATGCCGTGCGGGGAGCCCGCGACGTCGGCGGAGCCGCGTTGGCGCTGGGTGGTTTGGCTCATGTCAGGCCTTTCTGAAGGTCAGCAGGCTGCTGCTGAGTGATGCAGTGAATGCCGCCGCCCCGGGCGAAGAGCTCGCGGGCGTCAACACTGACGACGCGGCGGCCGGGGTAGGCATCGGCAAGGATCCGGAGTGCCTTCTCATCCATGGGGTCTGAGAAGCTGCAGGCGATGACGCCTCCGTTGACCACGAGGTGGTTGATGTAGCTGTAGTCCACAAAACCTTCCTCGTCGGTGATGGCTTCCGGGGCGGGAACTTCGATGATGTTCCAGTCCCGTCCGGCCGCGTCCTGGGTGGTGGACAGGAATTGGATGATTTCGCGGCTAACCTCGAAATCGGGATGTTCGGGGTTCTGCTGGGAATGCACCAGCAGCGTTCCTGGCGACGGGATTGCGGCCACGATGTCCACGTGCCCGCGGGTGCCGAACTTTTCGGAGTCCCGGGTGAGGCCGCGGGGCAGCCAGATCACATGCGTGGCGCCGAGGGTGCGGGCCAGTTCTGCCTCGACGTCGGCTTTGCTCAGATCCGGGTTGCGCCCCGGATCCAGCTGTACGGTCTCTGTCACGAGGACGGTACCTTCGCCGTCTACGTGGATGCCGCCGCCCTCGTTGACCAGCTTGGAAACAATGTGATGTGCGCCCGAGCGGCCGGAGACTTCACCGGCGATCAGTGCGTCCTTGTCCCAGCGGGCCCAGTCCTGGGCACCCCAGCCGTTGAAGACCCAGTCGACGGCGCCGAGTCGGCCGTTGTTGTCCAGGACGAATGTGGGTCCGATGTCCCGCATCCATGCATCGTTGAGCTCGGCGGTGAGCACCTCGACGTCGGGGTTCAGATAGCGCGCGGCGGTACCGACGTCGTCGGGGTGCACGACGACTGTGACCGGCTCGAACTCGACCACGGCGTTCGCGACGGCGGCCCAGGTGGAGCGCGCGGCGTGCGCCTCTTCGGGGGTGTCGCCGAGGGTGTAGCCGCCGGTGGGGAAGGCCATCCAGACGCGTTCCTGCGGATCGGTCTCGGAGGGCATGCGCCACGTGCTCATGCGGTCACCTTCTGACGGTTGATTGAGCCTGGGGCCACGACCGCAGGGTTCCCTGGCCGAGCTTGCGAGGTTAGGGGCGGGTGGGGAGCGAAATCCCGATCCCCGCCTCTTCGCCGCCGAGCGGTTGGTCATGCCGCACGGCGTCCGTGAGCCGGCCGTAGGTGTCCGGGCGGCGCGTGGCCAGGAAAGGGAAGAGCGTGAGCCAGTCCTTGCGCTGGTCCAGGTCAAGGTCTGCTACCAGCACGGCCGATTCGTTGCGCGGAGCCTGCACCAGGACCCGGCCGTACGGATCGGAGATGAAGGAGGAGCCGTAGAAGTTCAGCGTTCCTTCATTGCCCCAGCGGTTGGGCGCCACCATGAACAGGCCGTTGGCGATGCCGTTGCCCACGATCACCTGCTGCCACAGGGGCTGGGTGTCGAAGTCCGGATGGTCCGGCTCTGAACCGATCGCGGTGGGGTAGACCAGGATCTCGGCACCGCCGAGCGAGTAGAGCCGGGCAACCTCCGGGAACCATTCATCCCAGCAGGTGGGCATGCCCAGCCGGGCGCCGCCCAGTTCCGCCGGCGCGTGCACCTCGTAGGCATCCGCTGCTGCCGGGCCCTGGCGGAAGAACTTGTCTTCGTAGTAGCCGGCCGTGACGGGAATGTGGAGCTTGTGCGTGCGGCCCAGGAGCTCGCCTTCGGGCGAGACGAGGATGGCGGTGTTCAGGCCCAGGCCGTCATCGGACCCGTCCGGGTTTTCGGCGCGCTGGTACAGCGAGGCATGGATGGAAACGCCGTGGCGGCGGGCAGCCTCGGCTGCGAACCGGAATGTCGGGCCGGTCAGCAAATCTTCTGCGGTGTCCGACGGTCTGGGCCGGACCGCGCCGGGCTGTGCTGCTCCGTGCCGGGGCGTGTCATTCTCCGGGCGGTTGTCCGCGGGGTAGCGGGAGAGGGTGAGCTCGGGCAGGAACACAACCGAGGCACCGAGCCGGGCGGCCCGGCCGATTCCTTCATCGAGTTCGGCCTGCAGGACGTCAGTGTCTGCGTGCCAGCGGTGTTGCACGACGCCCACCCGAAGGGCAGGGCGGTCGGACGGCGTTGTCCGGGCCAGGGAGGTAGGTGAGTCGAGGCAGGAAATTTCAATCATGGGCTTACTTCCAGTGAGACGACCGTCACTAAATGAATGACGTTCATTTAGTATGGAGGGTGGACGGCTTTCGCGCAATGGGTTAAATGAATCCCGTTCTTTTATGACGTTCCCGATCTGGTTAGTAAGCTCACTGAGAAATTTGCTTCCGGCCTGCCGCGGCCGGTCCCGTGGCTGATAGCGTCGGGACTACTGGACCAATCGAGGAGGATTTATGAAGGCTTCACCGACCCTGACCAACAACCTGCAGGCCGTACTTGCGGACCTGATCGAGCTGCACATCCAGGGCAAGCAGGCCCACTGGAACATTGTGGGGACCAACTTCCGGGACCTTCACCTGCAGCTGGACGAAATCGTGGATGCCGCCCGCCAGTTCGCGGACGATCTGGCCGAGCGGATGCGCGCCCTCCACGCGCTGCCCGATGGCCGCAGCGCCACGGTGGCAAAATCCACCAGCCTGGCCCAGTTCCCCGAGGGTCTCATCAATACCAAGGACGCCATCGAGCGCATCGTTGCCGCCTTGGAGGCCGCGGTGGGCACCATGCGCAAAGTCCATGACGCGGTGGACGAAGAGGATCCCACCACCGCGGACCTGCTCCACGAATTCATCGCGAAGCTGGAGCAGTACGCCTGGATGGTGAATGCGGAGACCATGAAGTCCTCCGCCAGCGTCACCGCCCCTGACGCCAAGTAGGCCCCGTCAGTCCTAGTCCGCCGTCGGAACTTTCCGGAGTACGACGGCGGCTAGGACTGCCGCGCCCGCCATCAGTACCAGCGCAATCGCCGCAGTGGTGTGGACACCTGAATCAAATGCCAGGCGCGCTGCGCCGCGGAGCGCTTCGGCCAGCGGTACAGGAAGGCTGCCGGCCAGCTCCACGGCGCCCGCCAACGTTTCGCCGGCCTGGTGCACGGCAGTGCCGGATGCTGTTTCCTCCACCCCGGCCGGCAGTAGGAGATTGCGCTGGTAGGAAGCGGTCAGGATGGAGCCCAGCACCGCCGTCCCCAGCAGGGACCCCACCTCATAGCCCGTCTCCGAGATGGCGGCCGCCGCTCCTGACTTCTCCGCCGGAACGGAGCCCAGGATGAGGTCATTGGAAATGGTCTCCGCTGTGCCCACCCCCAGGGCGAGGATCAGCAGCGCGGCCAGCAGGAGGGCCGGGCCGGAGCCGTGATCACCAAAGACCACGATTCCGTAGCCGGTGGCGCTCAGGGCCAGGCCAGCCGCCACCACAAAACCCGGACGCACTTTCCGGACCAGCGGCACCACTGCCAGGCCGGCCAATACTGTGGCTACCAGTGCGGGGATCATGGCTATTCCGGCGGCCGACGGTGTCATCCCGTCCAGGAGCTGCAGGTGCTGGGCGAGGAACAGGATGAAGCCGTTGAAGGAGAACAGGGCCAGCACGTTTGCCGTAATGGCGGTGCTGAAGACCCGGTTGCCGAACAGGGACATGTCCAGCAGGGGGCTGGCCAGCCGCTGCTGGCGGCGGACAAAAACGACGCCCATGGCCAGGCCAAAGGCAACAAGCCCCACGGCAGCGGCCCCGAAACCTTCGGTTGCCAGCTCCTTGATGCCATACACAACGGGCACCATAACCAGAAGGGACAGGGCGATGCTGGGCACGTCCACCCGCCCGGGCCGCGGATCTTTTGATTCCGGGATGAACGCAGGGCCGAACGCCAGCAACGGCAGCATGATGGGCACGGCGACCAGCAGGATGGCGCCCCACCAGAACTGCTCCACCAGCCAGCCCCAAAGATGGGACCCAGGGCGGCGCCGCCGGAGAAGCCGGCCGCCCAGATGGCCACGGCCAGCCGACGCCGGTTGGGGTCCGGAAAAATGTTGCGGATCAGCGACAGGGTTGAGGGCATCAGCATGGCGCCGAAGAACCCCAGCAACGCCCGTCCCGCTATCAGCCACTCCGCGCTGGGGGCGAAGGCTGTTGCTGCTGAGACCGCGGCGAATCCAACGCTGCCGGTCAACAGCAGCCGGCGGCGCCCGATCCGGTCACCCATGCTGCCCATGGCAACAAGCAGGCCGGCAAGCACCAGGGGATAGGCGTCGACAATCCACAGCAACTGGACTCCGGTAGTTTCCAGGCTGCTCGCGATGGCCGGAAGCGCAAACGTTAACGCCGTGTTGTCCACCGCAACCAGGAGCACCGGAAACATCAGCAGGGCCAGCGCGAGCCAGTCGCGCCAGGGCGACTTGCTGGGGCCTGACGGCGGGAGGCCGGCTGCCGTCGCGGAGGTGCTTCGGGTGTTCTGGTTGGACTGTGCGGACAACGTCATGTCGATAACTATACCGTCTAGACGGTACAGTTAAGAAACGGAGCCCGGAACATGCATGATTGAAGCCATGGCCAGAAATCCCGTCGCACGCGATGCAGTACTTGACGCTTTTGAAGAACTCCTGATCGATGTGGGTGAGCGGGCTGCCACGTTGGAGGCAGTGGCCAAACGGGCAGGCGTGTCCAAAGGTGGGTTGCTGTACCACTTCCCCAACAAAGAGGCGCTGATCGCTGCAGTGCTGGAGCGTTTGGATCGCCTGGCCGTCGAGGATCTCGCGCTGATGGCCTCAGCAGCCGAAGGTGCGGCGGCCTACTTCATCCGTTCCTCGCTCTGGTCCGATTCGCCGATGGACCGCTCCTTCGTGGCCGCCACACGGCTTGCCGAAGTGGCCCATGAAGAGGCCCGGCGCCGCTTTGCCGCCATCCAGCAGCAGTGGTTGGACCTGATCGCGGCCGACGTCGGTACGGCCATGGCAAAAGCCGTGCTGTATATGGGGGACGGGCTGTATTTCAACGCCATGTGGGAGAGCGGCACCAGCGGGGATGGCCGGGGCAGGCATGGAGACATTGAGGAGCTCCTTGCCGCGGTGGAGCGGCTGCGGGGCTGAACCCGACGACTTCATTTGCCCGACGGCCCGGGGCATAGGAGAATTGGTCCTCGTGGCGGCCGTCTGCGGCCGGCGAAACAATCTGAATATGCCTTTGATCTGCGGCGGGAGAGTTCTGTTAGTAGGTACAACAGGCGCCGTAGGAGCAAATCCTCCCCAGGAATCTCTCAGGCCCACGTACCGCCGCGGCCAGGCAACTCTGGAAAGTGGCAGGCCGTCCGCCTGAAACATCCCGGATCACTCCGGAATGGCAGGACCGCTGTGCCCACCGACGGTGCAAGCGTCAGCTTTGCGGAAGCAGGCTGCGCGGAAACTCTCAGGTCCCGGACAGAGCGGGGAGGAACCCGAGTCGATGTGGCGTACCCTGCGCCGCTTTAGTTATGGAGTTCCTTGTGAGTGTTAATTCGGCCTCGGCCACTTTCGTTGACCGGCATATCGGCGCCCGCCGCCAGGCCGATATCGACACCATGCTCAAGGCCGTTGGCTACAGCACCGTGGACGCGATGGTGGATACTGCCGTCCCCGACTCCATCCGCCAGGCCAAGCCACTGGCCCTCAAGGACGCCCTCAGCGAGGTCGAGGTCCTGGCCGAGCTGCGGAAGCTCGCTTCGAAGAACAAGACGGCTGTGCAGATGATCGGCCAGGGCTACTACGACACCGTGACGCCCGCCGTGATCCGCCGGAACATCCTCGAGGCCCCGGCCTGGTACACCGCCTACACCCCGTACCAGCCCGAGATTTCCCAGGGCCGCCTCGAGGCTTTGCTGAACTTCCAGACCATGGTCCAGGACCTCGTGGGCCTGCCCATCGCCAACGCCTCCCTGCTGGATGAAGCCACCGCCGTCGCCGAAGCCGTCCTCATGATGCGCCGCGCCAACAAGAACAAAGCCGCCCACGATGGCAAGACCGTCCTCGACGCCGACGTCATGCCGCAGACCATCGCGGTCGTCAAGGGCCGCGCCGAAGCCCTCGGTTTCGAAGTGGAGGTCGCTGACCTGTCCCAGGGCCTGCCCGAGGGCGTCATCAACGGCATCGTCCTGCAGCAGCCCGGCGTCTCCGGCCGCGTGTTCGACCACGCCGACGTCATCGCCGCAGCCAAGGAGCGCGGCGCGCTCGTCACGGTCGCTGCCGACCTGTTGGCGCTGACGCTGATCACGCCTCCGGGGGAGCAGGGCGCTGACATCGCCGTCGGTTCCACGCAACGTTTCGGGGTGCCGCTGTTCTTCGGCGGCCCGCACGCCGCGTACATGGCGGTCGCGAAGGGCCTGGAGCGGTCCATGCCCGGCCGCCTGGTGGGTGTGTCCAAGGACGACGCCGGTGTCCCCGCGTACCGCCTGGCGCTGCAGACCCGTGAGCAGCACATCCGCCGTGAGAAGGCCACGTCCAACATCTGCACCGCGCAGGCGCTGCTGGCCATCGTCTCCTCCTTCTACGCCGTCTACCACGGCCCCGACGGCCTCAAGGCAATCGCCGAGACCACGCACAGCCACGCTGCAACCATCGCCGCATCGCTGAAGGCGGCCGGCCTGGACGTGCTGCACACAAGCTTCTTTGATACCGTCACGGTTTCCGTGCCCGGCAGAGCCGCCGCTCTTGTTGCCGCCGCGGAAGCCAAGGGCATCAACCTGCGCCCCATCGACGGCGACACCGTGGGGCTCTCCGCCGACGAAACCACAACCCCGGCCATCGTGGCCGGCGTGCTGGGAGTCTTTGGTGCCGCAGCGGTGGACGCGGCCGCCGGCACTGACACTGAGTTCGCGCTGGATACCGCCGTCGAACGTTCCTCCGAGTACCTGCAGCACCCGGTGTTCAACACGCACCGTTCCGAGACCCAGCTGCTGCGTTACATCCGCAGGCTGAGTGACCGGGACCTGGCTCTGGACCGGACCATGATCCCGCTGGGTTCCTGCACCATGAAGCTGAACGCCACCGCGGAGATGGAAGCCATTTCGTGGCCGGAGTTCGCCTCCATCCACCCGTTCGCCCCGGACTCCCAGACCGTGGGCTGGCGCGAACTCATCGCCGACCTCGAAGACCAGCTGACGGAAATCACCGGCTACGATCAGGTGTCCCTGCAGCCGAACGCCGGGTCCCAGGGTGAGCTTGCGGGCCTGCTGGCCATCCGCGGCTACCACCTGTCTCGCGGCGATGACCAGCGCACGTTCTGCCTGATCCCGGCCTCGGCCCACGGCACCAACGCCGCCTCGGCTGTCCTGGCCGGCATGAAGGTCGTCGTTGTCGCGACCGCGGCGGACGGCAGCATCGATCACGCCGATTTGAATGCCAAGATCGAGGCGAACAAGGACGTCCTCTCGGCCATCATGATCACCTACCCCTCCACCCACGGCGTGTACGACGCGGACGTGACCGAAATCTGCGACGCCGTGCATGCTGCCGGTGGCCAGGTCTACGTGGACGGCGCCAACCTGAATGCGCTTGTGGGACTGGCGCAGCCGGGCAAGTTCGGCGGCGACGTCTCGCACCTGAACCTGCACAAGACCTTCTGCATCCCGCACGGCGGCGGCGGCCCCGGTGTTGGCCCGGTCGCGGCCAAGGCCCACCTGGCACCGTTTATGCCAGGGGACGCCAACAAGGCAGCGCACGAAGCCGGCCACGGCGTGGCCATCTCAGCTTCCAACTACGGTTCCGCCGGCGTCCTGCCGATCTCCTGGGCGTATGTGAAGCTCATGGGCGCCGAGGGCCTGACCGAGGCGACGAAGTCGGCACTGCTCGCGGCCAACTACGTCGCGGCCCGCCTGAACGAGTACTTCCCGGTCCTCTACACCGGCGAAGGCGGTCTGGTGGCGCATGAGTGCATCCTGGACCTGCGTGAGCTGACGGCGAAGACCGGCGTCACCGCGGAAGATGTGGCCAAGCGCCTCATCGACTACGGCTTCCACGCCCCCACCCTCGCGTTCCCGGTTGCCGGCACGCTGATGGTGGAACCCACCGAGTCCGAGGACCTCGTGGAGATCGACCGGTTCATCGACGCGATGATCACCATCCGCAAGGAAATCGACCAGGTGGCCAACGGCGACTTCACCGTGGAGAACAGCCCGCTGCGCCACGCACCCCACACCGCGTCCGCCGTCGTGAGTTCCGACTGGAACCGCGAGTACCCGCGTGAGCAGGCCGCGTTCCCGGTCCACCACCTCAAGCAGGACAAGTACTTCCCGCCCGTGGGCCGCATCGACGGCGCAGCCGGGGACCGCAACCTGATCTGCTCCTGCCCGCCGCTGTCGGAGTTCGAAGACTAGAGTCCGGACCCGGCAGACCACGGACCCGGCAAGCTCGATCATCCAGTCACCGCCCTTCGGGGGTCCGCGGTATCCGGCAGCATGCTCCCCACCGTCCCCCTAGCCTCGCAAGCTCGGCCAGGGAACCCTGACGGTGTGGGCCCGGAGCATGCTGAGGATGCCCGGGATCCACCGCCCTAACGAGTGGCTTTAGACTTGTGGCTACGCGACCCCTGAGATTGGACACTGCCCCCTTGCGAGAATTCACCGCCCGCTTTGCCTCAGCGGAGGAAATTGAGAACTGGGACAAGCACGTCACGGCCAACCCGAACGGCGGCAACATGCTGCAGTCTGCTGCCTACGCGTCCGTGAAGAACGGCAGCGGCTGGACCGCCCGCTTCCTGGTCCTGGAGTCTGCCGGGACCGCCAGCTACAACCTGGTGCTGGAGAAGAAATTCCCCGTGCTGGGCCGCCTGTGGTACCTGATCAAAGGCCCTGACCTGGGTGCGGTCGAGGACCTGAAGCCCGTGCTGGACGCGTGCGCCGCATTCGCCCGGAGCCGGAAGCTCAATGTCTTTACCATCAAGATTGAGCCTGACATCGTGTCCACCCCGGAAGCCCCGGCACAGGTCGCCGCCGCCGGCCTGGTGAAGGCCCCGAACATCCAATCCAATGACTCCACCGCGCTGCTGGACATCGCGGCACCGGAGAACCAGGTCTTCCGGTCCATCTCTTCCCGCGCCCGCAACGCGATCCGCCGGGCAGAACGCGAAGGCTGCGCAGTGGTGCAGCAGGAACCAAGCCCGGAAACGTACCGGGCGCTGTATGACCTGATGGCGGACACCGTCAACGCCAAGGGCTCCATGCCGTTGCGCAGCCTGGACTACTACACCCGGTTCTGGGACGAATTCTGCAGCCGCGGCCAAGGCAGCTTCTTCTTTGTCTATGAGGACGGCAAGCCCAGTGTGGGCGCCTTTGTGATCAACTACGGATCCAAGGCAACCTACAAGGACGGCGGCTCCATCCAGAACAGGAAGCAATACGGCGATTCGCACCTGGTCCAGTGGCAGGCCATCCGGAGAATGCAGGAACTCGGCTGCACCGAGTACGACTTCTGCGGCACGCCACCGTCCGGCCTGATCAAGGACAAGTCCCACCACCTGTACGGCATGGGCATGTTCAAGACGAGCTTCACGAAGACGGTTACGGACTTCGTCGGCTGCTATGACTACGTGCTGTCGCCCGTCAGGCATGCCCTCTGGGTCAGGGGCGCGGAACGGATCTTCCGCCGGCTCGAAACCGCACGCACCGGCCAGCAGTTCTACTGACAGCCCGCCAGCCACTTCCACCATCCACACCACGAAGGCCAGCGCCTGCCCCAGGCGGCAGCGCGGCCATAGATGAGGTTACTTCTGTGAATACCACCAAGGCCGGAGCCGGTCTCGAGCTCAGCGTCGTCAGCGATGCCGAGTTTGAGTCGTTCTCCCTCAAGCACCCGCAAAACAACTTCATCCAGTCCGCTGACTTCACCCGTTTCCAGCGCGCCCGCGGCCAGGCAGTGGAGCTGTTCGGTGTCAGGCGCGACGGCGATCTGGTCGCCGCCGGCAAGCTGAACTACACCACCAACCGCTGGGGCTACAAGGTGTGCGAGTGCGCCAAGGGCCCCCTCCTGGACTACACGGACGCCGCCCTGGTGCGTGACGTCGTCGGACTTCTCAAGGAACGCGCCGCGGAACGCAAGGCTGCCGAACTGCGGATTTCCCCGAACCTGACGTACATCGCCCGCGATGCCGACGGCGCCGAACACCCCGAGATCGTGGACAACAGGCCGCTCGTGGCGGAACTGGCGGGCCTGGGTCTTGAACACCAGGGCTCGGACATGAACTTCGCCAACGTGAACTGGATGTTCATCAAGCAGCTGGACGGCATCACGGACGCCGAGGAGCTCATCATGGGTACCAGCTACCGGACCCGGAAGGCCATCCGGAAGGCTGAAAAGAACGGCGTGTTCCTGGAGCAGGCCACCCTTGAAACCCTCGACGAGTTCTACAACGCGCTGAGCACCGCGGGGGACGAGAAGGGCTTCTTCTACCGGGAACGCGAATACTACGAACAGCTCCTGCGGACCACCTCGGCCGAGTTCACCAAGCTCATGATGGCCAAGATCGACATCCCCGCGTACCGGAAGTCCATCACCGAACGCCTGGAAGCGGAATCCGCGTCCGCAGCCGAACTCCGCCGTGAAGTGGAAGAGACCGGCAGCAAAAAGAAAGCCAACCGCCTCAAAGTAGTCCAGGACCTCGTGGACAGCTACGAGCGAAGCCTCAAGGACATTGAGCGCTTCCCGGACTCGGTGGGCGTGGCAACAGTGGCCGCCATCCACTTTGTCTGCTTCGGAGACGAGGTGGTCTGCGTCATCGGCGGCACCAAGCAGGACTACATTTACTTCAACGGAGCCACTTCGCTGTACTGGGGGATGATGCTGCACGCGCTGGAGAAGGGCTACAGGCGATACAACTTCTACGGCACTTTCGGCATCCAGGGACAGGACGACGAAGGCCACGGCGGCTACGAGTTCAAGAAGGGCTTCGGCGGCGACGTGGTCCAGCTGCTGGGTGACTTCGTGATGCCCGTGCAGCCGGTAGCCTTCCAGGCCAACCGCCTGGTCCGTGCGGCCATCGCCGCGGCCCGCACGCTGCTGGGCAAACTGCCACTGAAACGCCAGGCCTGACACCAAACCACGAAGTACCAGAAAGGGAGGAGCACCACGGTGACCGATCGACCTGAAAATCCACGGCGCAGGCCTCCCACCGACGGACTGCCCAAAACAGAGCCGCTGACAGCCTCCCAGCTCCGCCAGGATGCCGCCGCCAAGCGGATGCTGCGGCGCCTGGTGCGCGGGGAGAACCCGCCGACGGCGCCGCTGAGCATTGTGGACAGGCTCGCCGGGAGCCCCTACGCCAACCCCATGATCCAGGTGGGAGGCGTGGACACCTCCGCACGCAAGACCCTGGACTTTTCCCTGCACCTTGCCGAGACCATGTTCCGGTACGGTGCAGGTGCCCTGGAGGTGGAGACGAGCATTATTGCCGTCACCGCCGCCCTGGGGCTGAAAAACATCGAAGTGGACATCACCAACCAGTCGGTGGCCATTAACTATGCGCCCAAGGACCAGACGCCCATCTCGCTGCTTCGGGTGGTGCGGTCCTGGACCAACAACTACGCCGGGTTGGCCAAGGTACACCGGCTGGTGACGGACATCGTGGCAGGGGGAGTGGGCCGCGATGAGGCCATCCGCCGGCTGGATGAGGCCATCACCAGCCCCAAACCCTTCCCGCGCTGGATGGTCACCATAGCCTTCGGCGTGTTCGCCGCAGTCTTTGTGGGCGTGCTCGGCGGCGGCCCGGTGTCCTCAGGCATTGCCTTCGTGGCCAACATCGGCGTCAGCCTGCTCGCCCGCCAGCTGGGCCGGTGGCGGGTTCCGGACTTCTTCACGACGGCGGCATGCTCCTTCGGCGTTACGCTCACCGCGTTGCTGTTGTGGCGCTTTGAGCTCACCAACGCCCCGGCGATTGTGGTGGTGGGCGGCATCTTGCTGCTCCTGCCCACCGGACGCCTCGTCTCGTCGGTCCAGGACGCCATCAACGGTTTCCCCGTGACCGCGGCGGGCCGGTTCCTGTCCACGCTGCTGACTTTCGGCGCGATTGTGGCCGGGATTGCGGTGGCCTTTGTGGTGGGCGCGATGACCGGAATGCAGCCAATTAGCGTCACGCAGACGTTCCCGCCTGCCTACGACCTCTGGGTCCTGGTGATCCTTATCGCCGTCGCCGTGATGGCCATCGGCGTGACAGAGCAGACCTCGTGGGAACTGCTGCTGCCCACCGCGGCGGTGGGTGTGGTGGGCTATTTTGTGCTGCAGGGTGCCGCGTTCCTCGGCGTTGGTGACCGGTTCTCCCCGGCGCTCGCCGCCGTCGTGATTGGCCTGCTGGCGCGGGTGGTGGCGCTGAAGATGGGCGCACCCCAGCTGGTGGTAGCCGTCCCTGCGGCGCTGATCCTGCTGCCCGGGCTGACCATTTTCCGGTCGATGTACGTGCTGACCATCGAGGAATCCGAAGTCCTCCTCGGCGCCAGCGGTATGCTCAACGCCGGCGCGATCGTCTTGGGCACCGCAGCCGGGGTTGTGCTCGGCGATACCCTCGCGCGGCCACTGACGCGCAGCCTGGCCAGCAACGAGCGCCGCCGCGCCCGCCGACGCTAGCGACTGCTCAGATCTTCCCTGGTTAGATCTTCCCTGCTTAGATCTTCCCTACGGGGAGTTTCTTCTCGGCCTGGAAGTCGTCCTCAACCCGGCCCTGGGCCCAGTAGCCGGACAGCGAAACCTGGCTCCGTTCAAGGCCGCGCTGGACGAAAAACACATCCCGCAGGCCCTTCATGTAGCCGCGCTCGCCATGGGCAAAAACGTCGACCCGGCCGGCTGGCCACTCGGCGTCAGCCACGGCTGAAACGAGCAGGTCCCCGGCGCCGACCGGAGCGCCGTTGCGCTGGATCCAGGTCACCTGGACGCCCGCAGGGGACGTCAGGGGCTGGATGTCGGCGTCGCTGTCCACCTCGATAAACGCCAGGCCACGCGCTTCGGCCGGCAACGATTCGATGGCGGCGGCGATGGCGGGCAACGCGGCTTCGTCGCCGGCGAAAAGGTACCAGTCGGCGTCGGGCGCAGGGTTGTAGGCACCGCCCGGGCCGGTGAAGGTGAAGGTGTCGCCGGGCTTCGCAGCAGCCGCCCAGGGGCCGGCCAGCCCCTCGTCGCCGTGGACCACAAAGTCAATGGCGAGTTCCTGCGCCTCGGTGTCCACCCAGCGGACCGTGTAGGTGCGGGTGAAGGGCCACTGCTCGCGGGGCATGGTTTCGCGGATGGTCCACAGGTCCAGGGGCCGGGCATAGTCAACGCCGGGCTGCGGAAAGACAATCTTGACGTAGCGGTCCACAAAGCTGTTGTTCACGTAGGCGGCAAAACCTTCGCCGCCGGCCACGATCCTGACCATGTGGGGCGAGAGTTCCTCGCGTCGGATGACCGTGAGATCGATCTGCGGACGTGTATTTTTTGTGGCGCTGGTGGCGGCCGGAACAGTGCTCATAAGGTAACCCTAAGCTAAGGGACCGGGGGAGCTCCCACGTTACGCCAGGACATCCTTGGTCCTGCAGCAGCCGGTTGATGGAGCTGAACGGCCGGGAACCGAAGAATCCGCGCGACGCCGATAACGGGCTCGGGTGGGCGCTGGACACAACCGCTGTGTGGGACAGAAGGGGCCGGACACTCTCTGCGTCCTTGCCCCACAGCACCGCTACCAGCGGGGCCGGGCCGCCGTCGGAAGTGCGCCGGCCGGCAACCGCGGTGACTGCCGCCGTCGTGATGGCCTCCCAGCCCTTGCCCCGGTGGGAGCCGGCAGCCCCGGCACGGACGCTCATGACCCGGTTCAACAGCAGGACCCTTGGCTGGCCCAGGCCGACAGGTCGCCGTGGACGCGTGCGGGAATGCCGAGATCGGACTCCAGTTCGCGGTAGATATTGGCCAGGCTCCGCGGGATGGGGCGGGTCCGTCCGTGAACGGCGAAGGACAGGCCGATCGCGTGGCCAGGCGTCGGGTACGGGTCCTGGCCAACCACCAGCACCTTCACTCCGGCCAGCGGCTGGCGGAAGGCGCGCAGAACGTTCGACGGCGCCGGCAGCACCTGGTGCCCGGCGGCAACTTCGGCAGCCAGGAAGCTCAGGACGCCGCGCAGCTCACTCTCAACGGGGCTCAGCGCCTCCGCCCAGTCAGCCGCCATCAGCTCACTGAGCGGCAGGGCCGCCATTTCGGCAAAGCCAACGGCCTCGGCAGGGTCCGCCGCCAGTTCGAACAGCGCGTCAGAATCAAACACGCTCCCATTCTCGCAGGGCCTCCGCCGCCCCCTGAGTTTTTGTCCAGATAACTGGGATTTCGGGGCGTAAAACCCGGAATAAGTGGACAAAAACTCCGGGGGGTGGAAATGACATCCATGTTATTCACGCCGTACCATGGGGAGGAGATTTTCTACTCAACCAGCGAAGGGGTGTGCCGTGGCGGAGCCTGCTCGGGAACTTGTGCCGGAGCCGGAGGAGCGCGGCACTTTGCTGGCGGATTTTACGCTCCATGACTCTCCGTTGGGCGAGCGCGACCAGCAGATGCTGGCACTCGAGCGGCAGTGGTGGAAGTACGCGGGGCCAAGGAACAGGCCATCAGGGAGCTGTTCGATCTGTCCGCGACCCACTACTACCAGCTACTGAACGCCCTCATTGACACCGAGGCTGCACTGGCCCACGACCCCATGCTGGTCAAGAGATTGCGTAGACTACGTACGTCGCGTCACCGGGCACGCACTGCACGACGCCTGGGTTCCGACGCCTGACCACGCTCGTGCTGAGCCATCAGCAGCAATCAACAAGGACGTCTCCCCACCATGACCAAATACGCTCGGGATGAATTCGATAAGGTTCCGGAGTCCGCCTCTCGGCAAGGAGTCCACCGTGCGGCCTCGGCGCCTGCCCGCCGCAAGCTGTGGCCCATCCTTGCGGTGGGGGTTGCGGCATTGGCCATCGGAGTGATGTCCTTCCTGATCCTTCCCAAGCTAGGGTTCACCCAGACCGGCAGTGAAGCTTCCACCAGCCTGGAATCAACCGTGGCGCCCGGGGCAAGCGAGGCACCGTCGGTCAGCGCTGAATCCTCTGCGAACCCGGCGCCCTCTGAGAGCCCGGACGCAGAGCCCAGCGCTTCGCCCAGTGCCGTTCCCTCCGCGGCGGTGCTGGACAAGACCCAAGGCGTTGCCATCTACAACGCGGCCGGCACGGCCGGGCTCGCCGGACGCATCAGCTCGATGGTCCAAGCCGATGGCTGGACACTGGGCCAGGTGGGGAACTGGGGCGGCGCACCGCAGAAGACATCCGCAATCTTCTATTCGGGCCCGGCGCAGAAAGCCAACGCCGAAGCAGTCTCGGAACTCCTGAACATTCCTACCCTGGTGGAGAGCCAGGAATTCCATGTGCCGTTGGTTGTTGTCCTGGGGCCGGGCTACAAGTAAGGCTCCGCGGTCACGCCTGAATAACTTTTGGGCACCGGAGCGGCCGTGTGGCTCGGCCCGCCGGATGGCTTATCGCTAGAGTGATTTCAGGCTTCGGTCCGTAACAAGCGGCACACTTCCGACGGGGACCGGCGTCACGACGGAAAAGAGCGGACATCATGGCATTGGGAACGGTTAAGTGGTTCAACGCCGAAAAGGGCTACGGCTTTATTACGGTGGACGGCTCCGGAGACGATGTCTTTGTGCACTGGTCGGCCATTGAGGGCGAAGGCTACCGGGCCCTGGATGAGGGCCAGCGCGTCGAGCTTGAGGTCGGCGAAGGCGAGAAAGGCCCGCAGGCAGAAAACGTCCGGCCCGCTCAGTGATCTCCCGCAGCCTGCGCTCAACAATCGTCCGCACAACTACAGGGGCGGCACTGCTGCTGGCCCTGGCCGGCTGCGCCGTGGCAGGCGGCAACGCCCGCCTTGAGTCCGCTGAGGCATCCGGTGACGGTACGCTGCGGATCGGGCTGATCCAGGACAGCGCAGGGAAGCAGGCCTTCCTCAACGACTCCCAGCTCGCTGCGGCGCAACTGGCCATCAAGGAAATCAATGCGGCCGGCGGTCACAAGGGCAGGCCTGTTGATCTGGTGGTGGGCGCCGGCGATGGCGCCGATGCCCAGGCCAGGAATCTGGCCTCAGCCAAAGTTGACGCGGTGATCGGACCGACCGATTCGAGCCATGCCGCCGCCGCCATCGACGTCCTCTCGGCTGCCCGCATCCCGCTCGTCTCGCCGGCCAACTCTGCTGCCGGCCTGTCCCGCTATAAGAGCGGCGGCTACTACTTCAGGACGGCCGCGGCGGACGTTGCCCAGGCCTCGGTGCTGGTGAAACTGGCCAAGGACGGCGGCGCCAAGAGCCTTGCCGTGGTCCACCAGGACAGTACCTACGGCAAGGACGTATCGGCCGCGGTGACCAGCGCCGCCAAAAATGTCGGCCTCAAGACGGTCTCGACTGCCGCCTTCAAGCCCGGTGACGCCGGGAGCGCGGCAACCGCTGCCAAGGCCGCCAAGCCTGACGCCGTGGTGCTGATCGCCAGGGACGACGCACAGGGCGCCCTCGCAGAGCTCAATAACGCGGGGCTGTCGGGCAAGAGCATCATCCTGAGCGACGGCGCCTTCGCCCAGTACGGTCCGGGGCTGGGATCCAAGGCCCTCGACGGCGCCCGTGCAGTGGTGCCGGGCCTGCTGCCGTCCGCGGACTTCCAGGCCCGGCTTGTTTCGGTCAACCCGGCATTGAAAGACCTTTCGTTCGCCGCAGAGACCTACGACGCCGTGAACCTTGCAGTCCTCGCGGCAGCCAAGGCGGACGACGACGCCGGCCGCTCCATCGCCGCCAACCTGATCGCCGTGTCCGGCGGGACGGCAGGCGGGCAGCCCGCCGCGCAGTCCTCTGGCCCGGCCATCAAGCCCTGCCTGTCCTACCGCGACTGCGTCGCGGTCCTGAAAACCGGGGCAGACATTAATTACGACGGCGAATCGGGGCCGGTTGCCTTCGATTCCAACGGGGACATCACCGCGGCCAACTACATGGTGTTCACCTACGGCGCAGACAACAGGGCAGTGCTCACCGGCCGTGAGGCGGCAGGCCGGGCCTCAGGCTGATCGCCAGTGGCGAACGGGTCGCCCTGACGGCGCGATTTACGGGGTCTTTCGCTTGCACTCTCACCTAGGGAGTGCTAATTATTGAGTTAGCACTCTTACGTACCGACTGCTAAAGCAACGTCCGGTTTTTCCGGCAGCGCAGCTTGGCGGCGGTCGTGGAGCGAGAGAAATACCTAGCTGGAGTGAGATCCCCAGCCGTGGCATACAGAGGCCGCCGGTGAAGGATCGTCCGTCGCGGGCACTGCAGTGAGGTTCATTCTTAACGACTGTCCCGAAAGGACTACTGCCGTTATGGCCAAGATCATTGCATTTGATGAAGAGGCACGCCGCGGTCTTGAGCGGGGCCTGAACATCCTCGCCGACGCCGTCAAGGTCACCCTCGGCCCGCGTGGACGCAACGTCGTCCTCGAAAAGAAGTGGGGCGCCCCCACGATCACCAACGATGGTGTTTCCATCGCCAAGGAGATCGAGCTGGACGACCCTTACGAAAAGATCGGCGCCGAGCTGGTCAAGGAAGTTGCCAAGAAGACGGACGACGTCGCTGGCGACGGCACCACCACGGCTACCGTGCTGGCGCAGGCCCTGGTCAAGGAAGGCCTGCGCAACGTCGCGGCCGGCGCTGACCCGCTGTCCCTCAAGCGCGGTATCGAGAAGGCAGTCGCGGCCGTCACGGTTGAACTGCTGGCCTCCGCCAAGGAAATCGAAACCAAGGAAGAGATCGCGGCTACTGCCTCCATCTCCGCCGGTGACGACGAAATCGGCGCCCTGATCGCTGAAGCCCTGGACAAGGTGGGCAAAGAAGGCGTCATCACCGTCGAGGAGTCCAACACCTTCGGCCTGGAGCTTGAGCTCACCGAAGGCATGCGCTTCGACAAGGGTTACATCTCCGCTTACTTCGTTACCGATACTGAGCGCCAGGAAACGGTCCTTGAGGACCCCTACATCCTGATCGTCAACTCCAAGATCTCCAACGTCAAGGAACTGGTTGCTGTCCTGGAAAAGGTCATGCAGTCCAACAAGCCGCTGCTGATCATTGCCGAGGACATCGAGGGCGAGGCCCTGGCCACCCTGATCGTCAACAAGATCCGTGGCACCTTCAAGTCCGTTGCCGTCAAGGCTCCGGGCTTCGGCGACCGCCGCAAGGCCCAGCTGGCCGACATCGCTGTACTCACCGGTGGCCAGGTCATCGCCGAGGAAGTCGGACTCAAGCTGGAGACCGCCGGACTGGAACTCCTGGGACGCGCCCGCAAGGTTGTTGTCACCAAGGACGAAACCACCATCGTTGAAGGTGCCGGCGACGCCGACCAGATCGCTGGCCGCGTTTCCCAGATCCGTGCCGAGATCGAAAACTCCGATTCGGACTACGACCGCGAGAAGCTGCAGGAACGCCTGGCCAAGCTGGCCGGCGGCGTTGCAGTCATCAAGGCCGGTGCAGCAACCGAAGTTGAGCTCAAGGAACGCAAGCACCGCATTGAGGACGCTGTCCGCAACGCGAAGGCTGCTGTTGAAGAAGGCATCGTCGCCGGTGGCGGCGTTGCACTGATCCAGGCCGGCGCCAAGGCGTTCGCGAACCTGAACCTGACAGGTGACGAAGCAACCGGTGCGAACATCGTCCGCGTTGCCATCGATGCGCCGCTGAAGCAGATCGCTTTCAACGCCGGCCTCGAGCCTGGCGTTGTTGTCGACAAGGTCCGTGGCCTGCCTGCAGGCCACGGCCTGAACGCAGCAACCGGCGAATACGTCGACCTGCTGGCTGCCGGCATCAACGACCCGGTCAAGGTAACCCGCTCTGCCCTGCAGAACGCGGCTTCCATTGCGGGTCTGTTCCTCACCACCGAGGCCGTTGTGGCCGACAAGCCGGAGAAGAACGCTCCGGCCATGGGTGGCGGCGACGACATGGGCGGCATGGGCGGCTTCTAGCCCCCATTTCCCCACAGTAAGACGCACGACGGCGGTCCTCACCAAACGGTGGGGGCCGCCGTCGGCGTTAACGCCTCCCCCCAACAGGAAGTTGCTCTATCAGATTTGGTCCCTTAGAGGGCCGGTTGGCAACCAAAAGTGATAGAGCATCGGAGGCCGGTGGCCATGGCCTGTCAGGGAACTCTGGCAGGATGGTTCCGTGACAATTACTGCAGCGGCCGACGGTTCGGCTTTAGGAAATCCCGGCCCGGCCGGTTGGGCCTGGTACGTAAACGACGACTGCTGGCGGGCCGGGGGATGGCCGCACGGCACCAATAACCAGGGCGAGCTGATGGCCGTGCTGGACCTGTTCCGCGCCACGGCCCACGTCCCGGAGGAGCACCTGAAGGTCCTGTGCGACAGCCAGTACGTGATCAACTCCATCACCAAATGGATGCCGGGCTGGAAGCGCAAGGGCTGGCGCAAGGCCGACGGCAAGCCCGTCCTGAACGTGGAGCTGCTCAAGGAACTCGACCGGGAAATATCCGGCCGGAAATACACCTTCGAATGGGTCAAGGGCCATGCAGGCCACGAACTCAATGAGGCAGCCGATGTCCGCGCACGTGCCGCCGCCACCGCGTACCAGCAGGGTGTGGCAGCGCGGTCAGGCCCAGGCTTCGCCGGTGCCCCGGCTTCAGACAGCCCGGAAGCAGACAGCCGGGCAGCAGGCGTCCCGGTTTCGGTCAGCCCCGCGGCCGGCACCGCAGTCCGCAGCCCCGACGCCACCACAGCAGCCAGCCGGCAGGCCGCCACATCCGGCGCTGCTGGCTCCTTTGGTCAGGGCGCGTATGGCCAGGGCCCCTTCAACCAAGGCCCCTACGACGAGCCGGACCTCTTCAGCGAACTGGAGGGCGACTCCTTCGTCCCGTCGGAGTCCGCGGGTGCTGAGACCAGCCCGGAATCGACCGTCGAGGCCCTCGAACGTGAATTGTCCGGCCCCGACATCCGGGGCGACATCGGCCGCACCGGCGTCCTCCTGCACCCCGATTTTATGGAGATCGGAACTTCGGGCAGGATATGGACCCGTGACGCCACGATGATGGCGCTGGAAGAGGAACCGGTCCAGCACACGGAACTGGAGATCCTGGGTACGGACCGCATCGGCACCAGCGCGATCCTGCTGACGTGCCGAAGCTACTCGCGCTCAGGCACGGCACTCCATAGCTCACTCTGGGTTTTGGACGGCAACAGATGGCGGCTCCGATTCCGCCAGGGGACCCCGGAGGCTTAGAGACCATTTCGGCTGCGCACTCAGCTGAAGCGCTGGGTGTTGCCCTGCTCGGCCTGGGCGTAGGTGGACGCTGCCGAGGCCAGTGCCATGTTGATGGATGCCAGCGATGCCTCCACCTTGCCCTGGGTGAGTGTCCACTCGGTCACCAGTGCCTGAAAGTTGTTGGCAGCCGAACCCCGCCAGGTGGACTGCAGTTCGTCCAGGCCGCGCTTCATGGCCTGGACGTCGGAGCTGATCCGGTCCACCGTTGCTTTGACGTTGGCCGACTTGAGCTGAAGGAGTTCGGTGTCAACGGAAATGATGCTCATGGCTTGCTGCCTCTCGACGTAGTGGGACAGCATCTGCTGCCCGCCCGGCTGCTCCGGGCCACTACAGCGAGCCTACGGACGGGCGCTGCCGGCACGCCACGTTCCATTGCTATATGTGGATAACCTTCCTGTCGCTGTCTTGAGCGGCGTGGGCCTCGTCGGTGGTGTCGTCCCGGACAGGCAGGCTGACCACCAGGGTGGCCCCGCCGCCGTCGGTCTTTTCCACCCTGACGGACCCGCCGTGCGATCCCACGATGGCAGCCACAATCGCGAGCCCCAGGCCGCTGCCGCCGGTCTCACGCGTCCGCGACGTGTCCGCGCGGTAGAAGCGCTCAAAGACCTTGGCTGCGTCCTCTTCTGAGATGCCAGGGCCGTGGTCCCGGACCTCGATCACGGCCAGCGGCTGCCCGCCGTCAGAGGTCCGGATGCCGACGGCGAGTTCGATCGGGCCGCCGTCCGGGGTGTAGCGCAGGGCGTTCCCCACGAGGTTTCCCACCACCTGGCGCAGTTTGGCTTCGTCACCGAGCACCGGCGCGGGTGCGGCGGGGCCGTCACCCAGGCCGGCCAGGGAGATGGGGCGCGTGCGGTCGCTTGCCTGTGTGTCCACCACCGCATCGTGGGCGAGCAGCTGGAGGTCAACGGGCTTTTGCTGGAGCGGGCGCTGTTCGTCCAGGCGCGCCAGCAGCAGGAGGTCCTCCACCATCGAACCCATCCGTTTGGCTTCGCTTTCGATCCGTCCCATGGCCGTGGCCACGTCCTCGTCGGTGGCCAGCGCACCGTGGCGGTAGAGCTCGGAAAAACCCCTGATGGTCACAAGTGGAGTACGCAGCTCGTGCGAGGCGTCGGCCGCGAAACGGCGCATTCTGCCTTCGGAGGCTGTCCGGGCGGCGAAGGCCGTCTCGATATGCGCCAGCATGGCGTTCAGGGAGCTTCCGAGCCGCCCCACTTCCGTGCCGGGATTTTCGATCTCCACACGCCTGGAAAGGTCGCCGGCGGCGATGGCCGCTGCGGTCTTTTCCACTTTGGCCAGTGGCCGGAACGACCTGGACACGGTCCAGCTGGCGATCAGGGAGGCCAGCAGCAGGGTGAGCAGGCCGACGCCTGAGACCACCAGCGTGGCGTGCTTGAGGACATCGTCCACGCTTTGCAGCGGCAAGCCGATGACAACCACGGCAGGGCGGCCGCCGTTGAGCACGGTCACCGCGACCACCTTCCAGTTCTGGCCGTCGGTGCCCCGGACCTGGTACGGGCGGGTGCCCCGGTTCTGGGCGTCTTCGACGGAGATGGCGGTGATATCCGGATGGTCTTCCGGATCGCCCCCGAACAGCTGGGGGTCCTCGCCGGGGGTGTAGAGGATCAGCGAATATTCGGTGGGGACCATTGGGTTGGGTGCCTGCAGCTGCGTGAACGAGCGCTGCTTGCTGGCGAGGTCGACGGCGCCAAGCAGCTTGTCATCCACCTGCGCCTGGAGGTAGCTGTGCAGCAGGGTGAGGGTGCCGGCGCCGGTGGAGGTCAGCGCAACAATCAGCAGTGCCATGATCATGGCCACCAGCTGGGACCTCAACGAGGCCGATTTCCACCGCTGCAGCAAGGTCAGCGCTTCTCTGCCGTCCGGAGCACGTAGCCCACTCCGCGTTTGGTCTGGATCAGGGCCGGTGCGTCAGGATCAATGTCCACCTTGCGCCGGAGGTAGGAGATGTAGGACTCCACGATCGAGGCATCGCCGTTGAAGTTGTACTCCCAGACGTGGTCGAGGATCTGGGATTTCGACAGCACACGGTTGGGATTCAGCATGAGGTACCGGAGGAGCTTGAACTCGGTGGGGGACAGTTCGATCACGGTGCCGCCGCGGCGTACCTCGTGGGCGTCGTCGTCGAGCTCCAGGTCATCCACCCGGATCACGGCGTCGTCGTCGAGCATGGGCTGGGTACGGCGCAGGACCGCGCGGATGCGTGCCACTACCTCGTCCAGGCTGAACGGCTTGGTGACATAGTCATCCCCGCCCACTGTAAGGCCGGTGACCTTGTCCTCGGTGTCGTCCTTCGCCGTGAGGAACAGGACAGGGAAGTGCTTGCCCGAAGCCCTTAGCTTGCGGGTGACGGTGAAGCCATCCATGTCCGGCAGCATCACGTCCAGCACCGCCAGATCGGGCGTGTGGAGTTCCGCGGCGGCCAGCGCATCACGGCCGTTGGCGGCAGAGACCACCTCAAAGCCCGCGAACCGGAGCGAGGTGGACAGCAGCTCGCGGATGTTGGGCTCGTCATCAACAACTAGCAGCTTGGCTTCTGGGCCCGTCTTCTTCATGCTCCCATCATGCTCCCAGAATCTGTGAGTTTTCTGGATGGATGGTGGGTGTTCCATGGGGAGTGCGCCCGTGGCGGTGCCCGGCCGGATTCGTGGACAGGAACACCGGGCACTCGTCAGGGGGCGCCGACGTCCTTGGCATCCATGATCCGGTAGGCATACCCCTGCTCTGCCAGGAAGCGCTGCCGTTTGGCCGCGAAATCCTGGTCCAGGGTGTCCCGGGCCACCAGCGAGTAGAACCGGGCCGCCCGGCCATCCTTCTTGGGGCGCAGCAGCCGGCCCAGGCGCTGCGCTTCCTCCTGCCGCGACCCGAAGGAACCGGAGACCTGGATGGCCACCGACGCCTCCGGCAGGTCGATGGAGAAGTTGGCCACCTTGGACACCACCAGGGTGTGCACGTCGCCGGCGCGGAAGGCATCAAAGAGCTTCTGCCGTTCCTTGACGGAGGTGTCGCCCTTGATGACGGGTGCCTGCAGGCGCTCGCCGATCTCGTCCAGCTGGTCAATGTATTGCCCGATCACCAGCAGCTGCTCACCCTGGTGCCGGGCCACCAGCTGTTCGACGATCAGGGTCTTGGACTCGGACGTGGCGCACAGCCGGTACTTGTCCGCGTCCTCGGCCATGGCATAGGCCACGCGTTCGTCGCGGGGCAGGTCAATCCGCACTTCCACGCAGTCCGCCGGGGCGATGTAGCCCTGCGCTTCGATGTCCTTCCAGGGCGCGTCGTACCGTTTGGGCCCGATCAGGCTGAAGACCTCGCCTTCGCGACCGTCCTCGCGGACCAGCGTGGCGGTGAGGCCCAGCCGGCGGCGGGCCTGCAGGTCCGCGGTCATCCGGAAGATCGGCGCCGGCAGAAGGTGGACTTCGTCATAGATGATCAGGCCCCAGTCGTGGCCATCCAGTAGCTCCAGGTGAGCGTACAGGCCACCGCGCTTGGTGGTGAGGACCTGGTACGTGGCGATGGTGACCGGGCGGACTTCCTTGACCGATCCCGAGTACTCGCCGATTTCGTCCTCCGTCAGGGACGTCCGCTTCAGCAGTTCGTCCTTCCACTGCCGGGCGGCCACCGTGTTGGTCACCAGGATGAGGGTTGTGGTGGAGCTGGTGGCCATGGCCGCGGCACCCACCAGGGTTTTCCCGGCGCCGCAGGGCAGGACCACCACACCGCTGCCGCCGGCCCAGAAATTCTCGGTGGCGAGCTGCTGGTAGGGGCGGAGCTTCCAGCCGTCCTCGTTCAGGGCAATCAGGTGGGGTGTGCCGTCCACATAACCGGCCCGGTCCTCCGCCGGCCAGCCGATTTTGAGGAGCAGCTGCTTGAGCTGGCCGCGCTGTGAGGAGTGGACCACAATGGTTTCGCCGTCGATCCGCGGCCCCAGCAGGGGCTGGATCTTTTTGGCCCGGATGACCTCTTCCAGCACCGGGTAGTCGTCCGTGCGCATCACCAGGCCGTGCTGCGGGTCCTTCTCCAGCCGCAGCCGCCCGTACCGGGACATGGTCTCTTCGACGTCGATCAGCAGCGAATGCGGCACCGGGAACCGCGAGTATTTGAGCAGGGTGTCCAGGACCTTCTCCGCGTCCAGGCCGGCGGCGCGTGCGTTCCACAGGCCCAGGGGCGTCAGGCGGTAGCTGTGCATGTGCTCGGGGGCGCGTTCCAGTTCGGCGAAGGGGGCGATCGCGTGGCGCGCCTCGGTGGCCAGTTCGTGGTCCACCTCGAGCAGGATGGTTTTGTCACTTTGGACGATCAGCGGGCCGTCGTTCACGCGGGGGAGTCCTTCACTGGCGCAGTTCTTCTGCGGCCTCAATATCGATAATGCGGTGGATGGAGAGTACCCGCTCGGTTTCCTTGGCAGGATCGAAGACCCTGACGCGACCGCCGTTTACGGACAGGGGAACAACTGTCTCAAGGCAGGAATTCCCCTGGCTGTCCACCACGTTCATGCTCACGCGCTGCTTGAGCCGGATAGCCCGCTGCAGGGTCTCCAGCCCCAGCTGGGTTGCAGCTTCGCCGGAGCCAGTCACGGCACTTGGGTGGTGTCCGTTGGCGTCAGCCCGCCTGTTCCGCAGGACGGCCAGTTGCGCAACGACGTCGTCCTCGGCGGGCGCGGTTCGCGGCGCTGTGTAGACGGGGCGGGCACCGCCCGGAATACCGGCGGTGCGGCGGAGCCGGACCACCCCGGGTTCGGCCTGGTCCACCGACGGCGAGAGGCCCAGCCCGCGCAGGACCTGCGCCGTTTCCCGCGGCGGAGCCGTGGAGATCAGCACCGTCGGCGCAATCCGGGCCAGCCCCAGCCCGGCCGCCTTGGACTCCGCCGCCAGCTCCAGCACTGTTGCCTCATCATCGCTTTGGATAAAGCTGGCGGCCGTTCCCACCCGGAGCCGGCCGTGCCGGGACGCAGTGTCCTCCACCAGGTATTCCAAGGGCTGGGGCACGGCCGTGGCCGAATGTTCACGCAGGAACTCCAGCAGGCTTGACGCATCATGCCCGGCGTCCAGCGCCCGCCGAACGGAGGTGGCGGAGAACCGGTAGATGGTGGCGGGCCCCTGCCCCTCGGCGTCGGCCATCACCAGAAGCTTTTCTGCCAGCTCCGGGGCCAGGTAGCCCGGGGCAACTGCGGTCAGGTCCGCCTGGAGCAGGACGTGGTTCAGCGCCGCAGGCAGATGCTCGCCCAGGATGCCCAAGGCTTCGTCCGGCTTGTCTTCGGCAATGGCGCTCCCCAGCTGGCTCAACGCACCTGAGCCGATCAATCCGAGCAGCTCCGCTTCCGCCAGCACACCCCTGATCAGGGAACTGAACCGGCGCGCCATCCGCGGCTGCGTCCATTCAGCCCGCTGGAGCACTGCCGCGGCATCCAGAACGGGTGCCGTGCCGTCCGCAGCGGCAGCCTCCTGGGTGAGCTCTTCCAGTATTTCCAGGATCCGCTTCCTGACCACAGGGGCGTCCGGCCGCTGCGCCTCGGCTGAAAGGGCATTGACGGTGTTCCCGGCCAGGGCGCGGTGCGCGGCAGGGACGCCGCCGGGGCCGCTAACGGGCTGGCCTACCAGTGAGGGCACACGCTCGCTCGCGAGCCAGGCGTTGACCAGCCATAGCCACTGCTCCTGGCGGGGGAGGACCAGCCACTCCAGCTGCAGGGGCTGCACCCAGGAGGACGAGTCCACATCAAGGCGCAACAGGCCGGAGAGGGCACTGAGCTCCAGCAGGAGGCCCGCCCGGTGCTGGTCGATGCGCAGCGTCTCGGCCAGCCGCTTCATTTCCCGGACACCGACGCCGCCGCTGCGCAGCGTGGCCAGCGGCTGTTCACGGACGGCGTGGAGGAGATCACCCACCAGCCGGAGGGTTTCAGCGATGGCGCCCAGCGCCGCGTTCCGGCGAAGCGCAGCGGTGGTGCTGCCCAGCTCCGGAACCGGCGGGGACAGGGAGAAGTCATTGATGATGGCGCCGCCGCGCAGGGACAGTCCCACACTGTGCGGCAGTTCCACGTGCGCGGCGTCCAGGGGGACCAGCAGGCCCCGGGCGAGCAGCCAGTCAACGGGCCCGACGTCGGCGCCCTGGTTCGAGACCGACGCTTTCCTTTGCGCCTGGGGGACGGCACCCATGGCCCAGTTGCGGAATTTGGCGAGCAGCGCCGTCGTGCGTTCCGGGGCTCCGGCCAAAGCCTCGCTGAGTGCCTCGGGTGAGGATGTCCAATGCTGCAGCGAGAGGGCTGCCTCCATGGGGGTGGTGGCGTTCTGGATGGAGACGCCGCTGCGGTGCAGCTCGGCGACGAGCTGGACCACGCGCTGGGCAAACGCGGGCTGAAGCCTGACCAGTTCGGTGTAGCTGCGCCCCAGTCCCGCAGGATAGATTCCCACCACGTCCTTGAGGCTTCCCACCGGCAGGTAGTAGCGCTGCCGGTGGCCCGAAGCCGCTGTTCCATGCGGCGGCTCTGCCCGGTGCACCAAAGCCAGTTCCTGGAGCGAGGCCAGGATGCGTTCCAGCGCCGCCACCGTGGACCCTGCAATGAGTTTCCGGACGCCCGCCGCCGATGCGCTGTGTTCGGTGTCCGTGTTGGTGCACAGGTGCAGGGTTTCCAGCACCTGCATCTGTGGCCGGTTGAGCCGTTCAAGCGCCCGCTGGACGCTGACCCGCGCGCTCGCCCGCGCGGCCAGGGCGGAAAAGTCAGGAACGGCGGGGGACATAAGGTCCGGCCGCGCTGCGAAGAGCGCCCGCAGCGAGTCATCGCTGCGTGCTTCCAGTTCTTTGCTGAGAGCGCGGATAAGGGACATCAGTCCAACGTTACCGCCCGCTGGACTTTCCTGCCCGGCGCCGGCCGGCCACGCTGTCCAGCACCAGGAAGAGCATCAGCAGGAACGCCACAGGCAACCCGTACAGGGCGGTGGCGGTGACCCAGGCCGGAGCGGCGGAGCCTGCGAAGGCCAGCGCCATGACTGCTCCCACCGACACGAGGGAAAGCATGGCAACAACCGCTGCGCAGATCATCAGTGGGCGCCGGTATCGCGAGGGTGTCATGCAGGTAACGCTAACAGCCGGGCGACCGGTAACCTTGAGGAACAGACCAACACGGTCCGTCGCTGTCATACCCTGAACCCGCACATCAGTGCGGATGCGGTGACTGCCGGCCGTGTCAGAAGAAGTCAGAACGAAGAAGGTTGATTACGTGCCTACCGGCAAGGTCAAGTGGTATGACAAGGAAAAAGGTTTCGGATTCCTCGCAGGCGAGGACGGCCAGGAAGTCTTCCTGCCCAAATCATCGCTGCCCGACGGCATCACCGAGCTGAAGGCCGGCACGCGGGTAGAGTTCGGCGTTGCTGACGGCCGCAAGGGTGCCCAGGCCTTGGGCCTGCGCGTCCTGGACAAGACGCCGTCCATCGCCAAAGCCAAGCGGCCCAGCGCCCGGGACCTCGCGCCGCTCGTCCAGGACCTGGTCAGCGTGCTGGACAACCTCTCCGGAACCCTGTCCGCGGGCAAGTACCCGGAAGGCAACAAGGGCAAGGCCATCGCGGCTGCCCTGCGTAAGGTTGCCGACGAGCTGGACGTTTAGGTCTTGGCCATGAACACGGAAGCTGAACAGCCGGACACCACGGCACCCGAGACGGTGGGCGCCAAAGCGGAGGCCAAGCGCCGTACCGGTGTGCCCGTGTGGCGGACCGGTAAGCCGGATGCCTTCCTCGCTGCCGCCGTTGGCGAGGCGCGGACCGCCATCGAAGGCATCACGGCGGCGTCGGACATCGGCGCGCACCTGGCTGCCAAAAGTGAGGGCGACCGCCTGGTCACACACCTCTTCGAATCAAACATGGCCGGTTACGACGGCTGGCAGTGGTACGCGGTCCTGACCAGGAACTCCCGCTCCAAGGTGGTCACGGTCAGCGAGCTAGGCCTGCTGCCGTCGGAGGATTCCATCCTCTCCCCGGAGTGGGTGCCGTGGGCCGAGCGGGTCCGCCCCGAGGACGCCGGGGCCGCAGAGGATGAGGAGTCACCCGCTGCGGAGGCTTTCGCTTCGGAGCCGGTCGCTTCGCAGGCCGATGCTTCGCAGGCCGAGGCCGAGGCTGACGCTCCCGGGTCCGATGACGAGGACGAAGAATGCGAAGGCGACGAGCCTGCCGGCGAGGCTGACTAGCAGTTGACAATACGCAGGGTTGAGAACCAAGAAGGCCGGCACTGATGTCCACCTTCAAATCCCTGCACATCCTCAACTACCGGATCTGGTTCATCGGCGCGCTGGTTTCCAACATCGGGACCTGGATGCAACGGACGGCCCAGGACTGGCTGGTGTTTGACCACCTCACCGATCACGACGCCGGAGCCATGGGCATCACCATGGCACTGCAGCTGGGGCCACAGCTTTTCCTGGCGCCCGTCGCCGGCCTCGTGGCGGACCGGTACAGCCGCCGGCAGCTGCTGATCATGACGCAGTCAGTGATGGCCCTCCTGAGCACCGGACTGGGCGTCCTGGTGGTCCTCGGCGCCGGCCAGCTGTGGCACGTCTACGGCTTTGCCCTGCTGCTGGGCATGGTGTCCGCGCTCGATGCCCCGGTCCGCCAGACCTTCGTTTCGGAGCTTGTCCGGGACGACTACCTCCCCAACGCCGTAGCCCTGAACAGCGCCTCCTTCAATGTCGCCCGCATGATCGGACCCGCCGTGGCCGGCATCCTCACCGTGGCGGTAGGTCCCGGCTGGGTGTTCCTGATCAACACCGCCACGTTCCTGGCCATGCTCCTGAGCCTGTGGAAGATCCCGTCCGCGTCACTGCGCCAGCTTCCCCGGGCGGCTCCGGGCAAGGGCCGCATCAGGGAAGGGCTGCGCTATGTCCGGTTCAGGCCGGACATTCTGGTGGTCCTCGTCGCCGTGTTCATCGTGGGAACACTCGGGCTCAACTTCGTGCTGTTCATCGCCGCCATGGTGGGTACGGAATTCGGGCTGGACGCCAGCGCCTTCGGGCTCATGAATTCCATCATGGCCATCGGTTCCGTGGCGGGCGCGCTGCTCTCCGCCGGCCGCGGCAAGCCCCGCCTGCGGATGATCTTCGGCGCGGCAGCTGCCTTTGGGGTGACCTCGGGGCTGGCCGCGCTGGCCCCGGACTACTTCTGGTTCGGCGTCGCGCTGGTGCCGGTGGGCCTGTTCGCGATCACCATGATGACCAGCGCCAACGGTTACGTCCAGACCACCACCGATCCCGTCATGCGCGGCCGGGTCATGGCCCTGTACATGGCCATCTTTATGGGCGGCACCCCCATCGGCGCCCCGCTCGTGGGATGTGTGGCCAACGTCGCCGGCCCCCGGTGGTCGCTTGCCGTGGCGGCCTTCTCCGGGATCACCGCCGCCGTGATCGGCATGATCTGGATCATCCGCGCCCAGCAGCTCCGGCTCACCTTCAACCGGCGCGCCCGCGGCCTGCGGTACTTCGGTGTTGTCTCTCATCTGGGCGTCCAACAACCGGGGGACAACGCAAACGGCGCCGCCCGGGACGAAAACCCGGACGACGCCGTCGGACGCTGACGCTGCCGCCTTACCGCCCGTGCCACAACGGCAGCGGCGGTAACGGCAGCGGCGCCCTGCGGTTCCTGGGGATCTACTTACGCAGCTCGCCCACCACGTAGTCGATGCTTGCCAGCAGTGCGGAGACGTCAGCCGGCTCGATGGCCACAAACGTGGCGATCCGGAGCTGGTTGCGGCCCAGCTTGCGGTACGGCTCGGTGTCCACGATCCCGTTGGCGCGCAGCACCTTGGCGATCGCGGCGGCGTCGATCGAGTCGTCGAAGTCGATGGTGGCGATGACGTTGGAACGGTCCTCTGCCTTGGCCACAAACGGGGTGGCGTACTCGGACGCCTCGGCCCAGGAGTAGATCCGCCCGGCCGAGTCAGCGGTGCGGGCTGACGCGAAGTCCAGGCCACCGTTGGTGTTCAGCCACTGCACCTGCGCGTCGAGGGTCACCAGCGTGGAGAGCGAGGGCGTGTTGTACGTCTGGTTCAGTTTGGAGTTGTCGATGGCGGTCTGGAGGTCCAGGAAGTCCGGGATCCAGCGGCCGCTGGCCTTGATCTGCGCGGCGCGTTCCAGGGCGGCGGGGGAGAAAAGGCCCAGCCACAGGCCGCCGTCGGACGCGAAGTTCTTCTGCGGGGCGAAGTAGTAGACGTCTGCCTCGGAGACGTCCACGTCCAGGCCGCCGGCCGCGGAGGTGGCGTCCACCACGACCAGGGAACCGGCGTCGGCGCCCGCAACGCGCTTGACCGGAGCCGCCACACCGGTGGAGGTTTCATTCTGCGGCCAGGCGTAGACATCCACGCCTGCCTCGGCGGCCGATGCAGGGCGGGTGCCGGGCTCGGACGTGATGATGGAGGAGGCGTCCAGGAACGGGGCCTTGTTGGTGGCCGAGGCGAATTTGGAGCCGAACTCGCCGAAGGACAGGTGCTGGGCCTTCTTCTCCACCAGGCCGAAGCTGGCGACGTCCCAGAAAGCCGTAGAGCCGCCGACACCGAGCACCACCTCGTAGCCTTCGGGAGCGCGGAAGAACTGGCTGAGGCCTTCGCGGACGGAGCCGACGAGGTTTTTGACCGGAGCCTGGCGGTGGGAGGTGCCCAGGATGGACTTGGACGCCGCTGAGAGCGCTTCGAGCTGCTCCGGCCTGACCTTGGACGGTCCTGCGCCGAACCGTCCGTCCTTTGGCAGGAGGTCGGCAGGAATAGTGATGCTGGTTTCGCTCACGGGGGCTCCAATTTCGGCATGGACGTGGCTCACGTCCGGACGGTGGGGTGGCCGGTAGTCGGCAGTGACTGCATAAGGACCTTCTTTATTCTGCCTGAACCCTCGATTGGGCGGGAACCTGCGCCGTCATAGTCCGGCCAATGAGACCCTTTGTCCCCGTTCGGGGATTATCCGGACAAACTCAAAATAGGCTAAGCTTTTTACCGGACCTCGCCGCTGCTGGACGCGATACGGTGGGACAACGCAAGGTACTGTGCTCGAGGAGCTGAGCTGGATGACGGATCTGATCGATACTACGGAGATGTATCTTCGGACCATTTTGGAGCTTGAAGAAGAGAACATCGTTGCTCTTCGCGCACGCATCGCCGAACGGCTGCGGCATTCCGGCCCCACGGTGTCCCAGACCATCGGCCGGATGGAACGCGACGGACTGGTGGTGGTCTCCGGAGACCGTCACCTGGAGCTGACCGAAGCCGGGCGGAAACGCGCCACGGAAGTGATGCGCAAGCACAGGCTGGCGGAACGGCTCCTGGCGGATGTGATCGGCCTGGACTGGGCCTACGTCCACGATGAAGCGTGCCGCTGGGAGCACGTCATGAGCGAACGCGTTGAGCAGCGCATCTACGAATTGCTCAACCATCCCACCGAGTCCCCGTACGGCAACCCCATCCCCGGGCTGGCCGCCCTGGGCGGGCCGGCGCCCGCGTTGCCTGACGCCGCTGTGATTAATCTCCTTGATGCGATGCAGGGCTACGGGCCGGCGTCGAACGTGACGGTCAGCCGGCTGGCCGAGCCCATCCAGGTGGAACCCGAGCTGCTGGTCCAGTTGGACGAAGGCGGAATCAGGCCTGGTGCTTCGGTGTCCCTGGAGCGCGTGGGGGAGTACATTTCTGTACGGGTTCCGGGAATTGAAGGGGCGCTCGAGCTGCCCCTGAAGTGGCATCGCACGTCTTCGTTTCGGTCCGCTGACGGGACGGCGGTCCCCCGACCGGGGCCGCGCAATAGCGCAGTGGCGCCAGATTCCGCAAAGATAACGGAATTGTTACTGTCCAACTTAATCACCTATAGTTGAAACTCAGCGTCGATACAAAAGCGTTACCTGATCCGGAGCCGAGCTCTGCCAGCGGATCAGGTGCACGAGTCACCAACTGGCAGAGGCGGGGGAACCACAACCGGCAGTCGCAGGACTGCCTTGGGGTGAAGTCCGTCAGCAGCAAGCCTCTTCCAGCGAAGGATCCTCACGGGTTATCTCTGCGCCAAGTGCTTGTCACGGCGGACCGGGTCTTTGAACTCTCTGACCCGAATCCGACAGCTAACTTCGCAGGCTGCCCAGAGAGGAACATTTTTGACCATGCAACACTCCAGGGGCCGCCGTCGCGCGGTGGGCCCCGCCTCGGCGCCCCGAGCGGACGAGGATTTCTCTGCGGAGAGGCCCCGCGACCCGCAGCGGGAAGCACGCCGCCGGCGGGGACCCTTCCGGCAGATCACCGATTTCGCCGCTGCCAGCGGCCTCGGCCAGAAGGCCGGCATCGCCTTGGCGGCAACAGGCCTGGCGCTCACCGTGACGTTCCCTGTGACCGGCCCCGTCATGGCCACTCCGGAACCCGGCCAGGCGGCGTCGTCCGTTTCCGCCGCTCCGCAGCCCGAAGTTACCGCCGAAGCCGCCGCCCAGATTGATTTCAGCCGCTCGTCCGTAGTTACCCAGGGTGACCCCGACGGCAAGCTGAAGCAGCTGCTCGGCGCGCAGTCCGTCGGTTCGGTCACCCGTACAGCATCAGCAGGGACCCTGGGAGCGCCGCTGGCCCAGCTGGTTACCGCTTCGCCGTTCGGATTCCGGGTGAGCCCCATTACCGGCGGCACCGGAGACTTCCACCGCGGCCAGGATTTTGTGGCGCAGTGCGGGACGGCCGTCAAGGCTGCTGCCAGCGGCACAGTCACGTTCGCCGGCTGGCACCAGTTCGGCGGCGGCAACCGCGTGGTGGTGGATCATGGCAATGGCCTTGAAACCACCTACAACCACTTGTCCTCCTTCAATGTGAAGGTTGGGCAGACCGTCAGCCGCGGCGACGTAGTGGCCCTCAGCGGCACCACGGGTGCCTCCACGGGCTGCCACCTCCACTTTGAGGTTCAGGTCAACGGCGAAGTCGTCGATCCCATGGGCTGGCTCTGACTCAAATGATGGCAAACTCTCGAATCGTAGCGACGTGCCGTGACCTGAATGTGACATTGGCTCGGAACTCCTGTAACGTCTAAAGCGCGTCAACTTTTCCGAAGTTGACGTTCTTGAGTGGATTGCCTAGCTCTGCCACCGCTCAAGGTCCGTTCGCATGACATCGTCTGGCAGGGCGGGGGAACCAATTTTGGTCTTCGATTCTGAAGGCCTTGGGGTTAAGTCGCAAAGCTTCCACTGTGAAGCAGCGCGGCCGGGTGACTCCCATCCGAATCCGACAGCTCACCTCGCAGGCATTGGGAGAGGCTACCTTCGTGTCTTCACGCCATAATTCTGCGCGCCACCGCGCACAACCGGTTCGCACCAACCCCTTGGGCTCCGTGTCCAAGGCGGTCAGTGCCAATGCCGGGACCGTAGGTCGCCAGGCTGCTGTTATCGCAGCTGCATCAGGTCTGATCCTGAGCATGGGGCTTCCGGCCAACGCCGCGGATACCACCGCCGGCGTTTCCGCCTCCACCGAGTCCGGGTCCGCACAGACGGCACTTGCCGTCACTGCGGCGCCCACGGCTACCGTTTCCTTCGAACGCCCCGTGATCAAAACCACGCCGGCACCGAAGGTTGAGACGCTCCGTGCGCAGTCCACGGGCTCCGAGACCGGGGCTCAGCGTGCTGCCGCAACCGAGGCCGCGGCCTCCAAGCTCGCTGACACTGTCTCCTCCGCTGCCGCTTCGGGTCTGGCAGCACTTGCCTACACCGGTATCGGCCACCCCTACCTCTGGGGCGGCACCACTCCCAATGGCTGGGACTGCTCAGGCTTCACACAGTGGGTCTACGCCCAGGCCGGCATCAGCATTCCCCGCACCAATGCCTGGACCGTCATGCGGCCCACCGCCACACCGGCTCCCGGCGACCTGGTCATGCAGAATGGCGGCGCCCACGTCGGCATTTACGTAGGCAACGGCATGATGATCAGCGCACTTAACCCGTCACAGGGCACGCTGCTCCACTCCGTGGCATCCACGGGCGGCGGATCCTTCTTCACGCTGGCCCCGTAGGTCCTGCAATCCAGCAGTTCCTGCAGCCCTGTGCTGACGGAATCGATTCTTCGCTGGAAACTTTTCGCTAAATCCCCGTTCGGGGCGTGCCGGCCTACCCCCAAGATGCCGGCGCGTCCAAAGCCCTTGGGCTGCCCACGCGGTCCTGAGGAAAACGAAAGAGAGAAAATTAATGACTACACGTGCAACTGTTGCACGGCACCGCGCCGAGGTCACCAAGACCAACTCGCTGGCTGTCATTGCCAAGGCTGTCGGCGACAACGCCGGTGGCATGGGCCGTCAGGCTGCGGTTATCGCTGCTGCTTCCGGCCTTGTCCTGACCAGTGGTCTCGCTGCGAACGCGGCGGACACCGGAGTCCAGCATGAAGGTGCGTCCGCTTCGAACCTTGAGGTTGAGGTTTCGGCTCCGGCCGTCATTTCGGCTGCTTCCACCATTGCCATCTCCTACGAGAAGCCTGCCGTGACCACCGCGCCGGCTCCGGTGGAGGCTCCCGCGCCCGTCGTTGAAGCTCCGGCTCCGGCCAAGGCCGCGGCAACCATCAAGGTGGCGTCGGCAACACCGGCTGCTCCGGTCTCCGCGAGCGGCAAGGGTGCTGCCATCCTGTCTGCTGCTTACGCACAGCTCGGCGTCAGCCAGGACTGCACCATGCTGGTGACTAACGCCCTGGCAGCCGTGGGCATCAACTACCACGGCTGGCCCGCAGGCTACCTGTCCCTGGGTAAGACCGTGAGCGCAGCCGAGGCCCAGCCCGGCGACCTGATCTACTATGCCGACGGCGGCGCGGGCATGGCCCACATTGCCGTATACGCCGGCAACGGCCAGGCAGTGCACGGCGGCTACAACGGCAACCAGACCGTTGTGTCCAGCGCCAATGTTGGCTCCGGACCGGTCTTCATCCGCGTGTCCTAGTACCGAGTCAGTCTTCAAAGGACCCTCGCCTCACGGTGGGGGTCCTTTGCTGTCTCCGGGCCGCAGCACTGCTCCGGGACGCGTGCCCGGGCCCGACACGTGACCCCGGTTACTTCCGGGATTAGTTGATCCCGGGATTCTTTGTTTACTCTTGTGGTGTCGATCCATAGCCCGGATATGCCGGGGGCAGCCGGCCCTCGTGCCCCTGACGGGTGCGGCCACGAAGAGGTACGTGCATGCGCACTCTCGTTCTGAATGCTGGATATGAACCGCTGGCGGTAGTCACCTTCCGCCGGGCGCTGGTGCTTGTGCTCACGGGCAAGGCCAGTGTTATTGCCGAGGGCGAAGATCCCGTGGTGGGACCGCAGGAGATCCTCGGCCGCCCGTCGGTGATTCTCCTGAACCGCTACATCCGCCCCAGATACAACCAGAGCACCGCGGTCAGCCGCCGCGGAGTCCTGCGGCGGGACGGCCACCGGTGCGCGTATTGCGGCAAAGTTGCCCACACCATCGACCATGTGCAGCCCAAATCACGTGGCGGGGCCGAATCCTGGGAGAACCTGGTGGCCGCGTGCCTCCGGTGCAACAACACCAAGGGCGACCACACTCCGGCTGAAATGGGCTGGAAGCTCAGGTTTGTCCCGGAACCGCCGCATGGCACCATCTGGCAGATCAAGGAACTTGAGAAGCCCACGCCGGCCTGGGACCCGTTCCTGCTGCCGGAACGGGCCGCCTGAATTCCAGCCCGCACGGTTAAGCTGGGAGGGTGGACGCTGACCCTCTCGACTTCGATGCCGTCATCCTCGCCGGCGGCCGTTCGTCGCGGCTCGGTGGCGTGCCCAAGCAGAGTCTGACGTACGACGGCGACTCCCTTTTGCGCCGCTCGGCCGCCGCCGCCGGGGGAGCCCGGGCCGCCGTCGTGGTTGGTCCGGAAGCTGGGGAAGTGCTTGCCCGGGAAGTCCCGGCCGGGTTTCTCCGCTGCCGCGAGGAGCCGCCGTTTGGCGGTCCGGCAGCCGCTATTGCAGCGGGGCTCGCAGCCCTCGCCACTGCCGACGGCAACCGTCCCCCGCTGACATTGGTGCTGGCCTGCGACATGCCCAACGTGGGGCAGGCGGTATCGGCGTTGAAGGCTGCGTTGCGTGCAGCAGGACCCCCTCTGCTGGACCCGCCGCTGGGGGAGACTCGGCACGAGTGCTACGGGGCACGGAATCGGACGGCGTGGTGGCGGTCTCGGAGGATGGCCGTCGCCAGCCTCTGATCGGCTTTTATAGCACAGCCGCGCTACAACGTTCCGTAGCGGAACTGGAAAGCGCCGGACGCTTAATCAACGGTTCGGTGCGGTCACTCCTTGCTAGTCTGGACGTGCAGCTTGTCGCCGTTCCGGCCGGCTCCACGGCCGACGTGGACACCTGGGACGATGCCGCCGCACTTGGAGTGTCCGGCCCGGATCCCCTGAGCGGGTTCCGGGGCAACACGGCCGCAGATGATTTGGGAGGCAGAGCGTGAAAAGCCAGGAAGAGACGCTGGAAGAGTGGTGCAGGGCCTTGCTCCAGGCGTATGAACTGGAGGACGTCCAGATCGACGTCAACACCATCCTGTCGCTGGCCGGTGTGGCAGCCCACTCAGTGGTCCGTCCGGCCGCCCCGCTTACCACCTTCATTGCCGGTTTCGCCGCCGGCTTGGCCACAGGATCGGGACAGGCCACGAATGCCGCCGCCATGACCGCGGCCATGGACCGCGCCCGCACCCTTGCTGCCGACTATGACGCCGAATCCGCCGGGACCCCCGTCGAATGACTTCCGTTCAGTGACCGCCGCCGCCCCCGGCGAACCCGAAAGCCCCGAGCAGCAGAGCGCCCCGGCACAGCACCTTGCCCACACCTGGGACGAGGCGCGCAAAGCCGCTTTTGACATCGCAACGCCGATTCCGCCGGGACGGGTTCCCCTGAGCCAGGCCCTGGGCAGGGTCTTGGCCATCGACATCACCGCGTTGCACGACATGCCGCACTATGCGTCGTCAGCGATGGACGGCTGGGCCGTCAACGGCAGCGGCCCGTGGATTGTTGCGGAGGCCGGCCAGCGGCTGGCACCCCACGAGGCCAGCCCCATTGTCACCGGCGGACTGATTCCGCCCGGCGCCAAAGCGGTTCTGCGCAGCGAAAGTGCCGTGCTTGGAACGGACGACGACGGCCTGCCGCTGCTGATGACCGGCGGCACCGCCCGCCCTGGCGAGCCCGGGAACGGCCAGCACATCAGGAAGGCCGGCGAGGAAGCGGCTGCGGGGACGTGCTGGTCAAGGCCGGCGTAACACTGAACCCGGCCCACCTGGCGGTCTCGGCCCTTGCCGGGCACGATGACCTGCTGGTCCAGGGCAAGCCGGTGGTTAAGCTCCTGCTGACCGGTTCCGAGGTTGTGGCCCAGGGGCTGCCGGTCGCCGGACAGGTCCGGGACACCTTCGGTCCGCAGCTCGCGGCCGTGGTGGAAATGCTCGGTGGCATCAACGGCGGCCAGGAACGGATCGGCGATTCCTACGCTGAGTGGCTGGACGGCCTGGCGGACCGCCCGCCCGAGGTGCCGGACCCTTCCGCGTTGCCGGCCGACGTCGTGATCACCACCGGCGGTACGGGTGTCTCGGACACCGACCATCTCCGCCGGGCCGTGGCGGAATTGGGCGGGCGGCTGGTTATCGACGGCATCGCCATGCGCCCAGGCCATCCGGCTGTCCTGGCCGAGCTTCCCGACGGACGCTTTGTCCTGGGGCTCCCCGGAAACCCGCTTGCCGCCATGATGGCATTGTCCACAGTGGGCGAACCGCTGCTGGCGGCACTGGGCCATGGCGCCATGCCGCCGGTGCAGGAGGTCCCGTGCGGGACCACCATCGAACCGGAGCCGGGCCGGACCAGGCTGATGCCCTTCCGGCTCCTGTATGGAATGGCGTCACCGGCCAAGCACACAGGTCCCGGGATGATGCGCGGGCTGGCGTCGGCGCACGGGGTGATGGTTGTTCCGCCGCACGGCGTGCAGCTGGGCGAACCCGTCCCGGCGTTTGCCTTGCCGTGGGGACCGCCGGTGCCCGCGCCGGAACAGCCAGGTACCAAGCCCAAGGGCCGGCCCGCCGCCAAGGCAGCCACCCGGGCGGCCGGCAAGGACGCTGTGAAGCCCGCCGGTCCGGTGGACTGGAGTGCCCTGCTGGGATAGGCGCCGTGCTGCGGAATCACGTACGCCACAGCCCGGCCAGTGATGCGATGATGGACCTATGAACAGCGCCAGCCGGCAGGTCCGGAACCTCCACTGGGCCCTTCGAGACAGTCTGGTGATTCGCTGATGGGGCGCGTCACGCAGCGCCGCAAGGTGCACAAGTACGTTTTGGATGGCTCGCCGAATGCCCTGGATTTCCCGGTCCGCCACCGCGAGGACGTCCTCGCCGTCGAAGAGCCGCTGGAAATCCGGATCGGTGCACTGTCGTTTTCGGTGACCATGCGGACGCCCGGGGACGATTTTGACCTGGTGGCCGGCTTCCTGGTGTCCGAGGGGATCATCTGGGCTCCGGAGCAGCTGGTGTCGCTGCGGTTCTGCGCCGGCGAGGACGAAAACGGCGTCCAGACCTTCAATGTGGTGGAAGCCCAGCTGCGGCCCGACGTCGAACTCCCGGCCAGGGGACGGAACGTCTTCACCTCAAGCTCCTGCGGTATCTGCGGCACGGACTCGATCGAGGCAGTGCGCAAGTCCTCCCATTTCAGCCCGGCGGCGGATCCCTTGACCGTGCCCGCGGACGTTCTGGCTTCCCTGCCCGGGCGGCTCCGCGAAGCCCAGGACGTTTTTGACGTCACCGGCGGAGTGCACGCCGCAGGCCTCTTCCGCATAACGGACGACGGCGGTGTGCAGCTCTTGTGCCTCCGCGAGGACGTGGGACGCCACAACGCCGTGGACAAGGTGGTGGGCTGGGCCCTGCGGGAGCGGTTGCTTCCGCTGAGCGGGCTGGTCCTGCAGGTCTCGGGCCGCGCGTCGTTTGAACTCGTCCAGAAAGCAGCGTTGGCGGGCATTCCCGTGCTGGCGGCGGTGAGCGCGCCGTCGAGCCTTGCCGTGGAGCTGGCCGAGGCCAGCGGCATGACCCTGGCAGGATTCAGCCGGGGCACTAGCCTGAATATCTACGCCGGACAGGGCAGGATCACGCTGCCCGCCGCGCTGCCCGCCGCGCCGGTTCCTGCAGAGGTCCCCGGGAAGGAACCCGCAGCGGTCCGAGCGAACGTACCGGGATAAAGACGGCTACAACATCTCGGCGGAGATTTCCGGTGACGCTTGGCTATTGAGCTACTAGCCGGTAGATTTTATCCATCGATTGGACGCGTTGGTCCGGATTCGAGTACTCCAGTTCAAGCACCTAAGAGGGTTTACATTGCATGACGACCGCCGGATCACCGAAGTCCGCCTGGACCGGTTTGTCCGCGAGCGGATCATTCCCGCCGTTTACACCCGCACCGTCCCGCTGAACCTGAGCAGCTGGGATGCGCCCGGCGAACCGGTGTCCGTGATGGAAGCGCTGCGGAATAACTTCGAGCCGCAGGAACACGGTGCCGCCTGGGGCAAGCCGTGGGGCACCAAATGGCTGCGCCTGCAGGGCGACGTCCCGGAGGCCTGGGGCACGGGCCCGGACACCGCCGTCGAAATCGTGGTGGACCTTGGCTTCATCAACGAAGCCCCCGGCTTCCAGTGCGAGGGAATCGCCTGGCGACCTGACGGCACCATCATCAAGGCCATTTCGCCCCGGAACCAGTACATTCCCCTGAAGCTCCTGGGCAGCGGCATGTCCGTTGACTTCTACGTTGAAGCGGCCGCCAATCCGGACATGGCGCAAGGCTGGACCTTCGCCGCCACACCCTACGGGGATAAGGCAACGGCAGGCACCGCACCGCAATACCGGCTGGGCAGGATCGCCATCGCCGAACTCAACCAGACGGTCTGGGAACTCCAGCAGGACATCTGGACCCTCGCCGGGCTGATGCATGAACTCCCCCCGGAGCAGCCGCGGCGCCATGAGATCCTCCGTGCGCTGGAGCGCATGATGGACCGGATGGATCCCGACGACGTCCCCGGCACCGCCGCGGCCGGTCGGGCAGCCCTGGCCGAGGTCCTCTCCCGGCCCGCTTACGCTTCGGCCCACCAGCTGGTGGCTACCGGCCACGCCCACATCGACTCCGCCTGGCTCTGGCCGGTGCGCGAAACCATCCGCAAATGTGCCCGGACGTTCTCCAACGTGGTGGCCCTGATGGATGAGGATCCGGGCTTTGTGTTCTCCTGCTCCTCAGCCCAGCAGCTGGCCTGGATGAAGGAGTTCTACCCCGAACTTTTCGGCCGGATCCGCGAGAAGGTCAAGGCCGGGCAGTTCGTCCCGGTGGGCGGCATGTGGGTCGAGTCGGACACCAACATGCCCGGCGGCGAGGCCATGGCCCGGCAGTTCATTGAGGGCAAGAACTTCTTCCTCGACGAGTTCGGCGTCGAATGCCGCGAAGCCTGGCTCCCGGATTCGTTCGGCTATTCCGCGGCCCTGCCCCAGATCGTCAAGTCGGCCGGCAGCCGCTGGTTCCTCACGCAGAAGATCTCGTGGAACCAGGTCAACCGCATGCCGCACCACACCTTCAACTGGGAAGGCATTGACGGCACCCGGCTGTTCACGCATTTCCCGCCCGTTGACACCTACAACGCTGAGCTCAACGGACGCGAACTGGCGCACGCAGAGCGGAACTTCCGCGACCACGGTCGCGGCAACACCTCGCTCGTACCGTTCGGCTACGGCGACGGCGGCGGTGGGCCGACCCGCGAAATGCTGGCTGCCGCCAGCCGCACCGCAGACCTTGAAGGTTCACCCAGAGTCCGCGTGGGTTCCGCCGAGAGTTTCTTCACCCGGGCGGAGGAAGAGTATTCCTCCCTGCCCGTCTGGGTGGGGGAGATGTACCTGGAACTCCACCGCGGCACGTACACCAGCCAGGCCCAGACCAAACGCGGCAACCGGCGCAGCGAACACCTGCTCCGCGAGGCCGAACTCTGGTGCGCCACGGCAGCTGTCCGCGGCACCGATTCCTTCGAGTACCCGGCCGCCGAGCTGAAGCGGCTCTGGCGGCTGGTGCTCCTGCAGCAGTTCCACGACATCCTGCCCGGCAGTTCCATCGCCTGGGTCCACCAGGACGCCGAACGTAACTACGCCGCCATCAGCGCCAGCCTCGAATCCCTCATTGGACAGGCGGCGGCCGCGCTCCTCGGCAAGGGGTCGCGGACCTTCCTGCTCAACGCCGCACCGCACGCGCGCAACGGGGTTCCGGCCTTGGCAGCCGCAGAGCCTTCGCCGGCCGGCCAGCCGGTTCAGGCAACCGCTGCGGATGGCGGTTATGTGCTGGACAACGGCATCATCAGGGCGGTCCTGGACGCCGATGGCCTGCTTGCCTCCCTGACCGACTACGCCACGGGACGCGAGGCCATCGCTCCCGGAGCGCGCGGAAACCTGCTGGAACTGCACCGGGACACGCCCAACCAGTGGGACGCCTGGGACATCGATGAGTTCTACCGCCGCAACGTCACAGCCCTCACGGCGGTGCAGGCCATCCGGCTGGAGCACGCCGGACCCAGTGCGGTTGTGGTGGTTGACCGGGTTGCCGGCTCGTCACCGGTCACCCAGCGGATCACGCTGGATGCCGGCAGCGGCTCCCTCACCATCACCACCGCCGTTGAATGGCAGGAGAGCGAGAAGCTGCTTAAGCTGGGCTTCCCGCTGGACGTCAGGGCGGACAGCTCCGCTTCGGAGACCCAGTTCGGCCATGTCTTCCGTCCCACCCACGTCAACACCTCGTGGGAGGCTGCCAAGTTCGAGATCTGCGCGCACCGCTGGATCCACGTGGCCGAGCCCGGCTACGGCGTCGCGATTTCCAATGCGGCCACCTACGGACACGATGTCACCAGGAGCGTGCGGGATTCCGACGGCGGGACCACCACTTCGGTGCGTCTCTCCCTGTTGCGCGCACCGAAGTTCCCGGACCCGACGGCGGACCGGGGCCACCAGGAACTGACCGTGACCATCCGGCCCGGCGCCGGAATCGCCGAAGCTGTGGAGGAGGGGTACCGCACCAACCTTGTACCCCGGCTGGTGACGGGCGCCCGCGGTGCGGAGCCGCTGTTCTCGGTGGACAACCCGGCCCTCGTCATCGAGGCGGTCAAGCTTGCCGAAGACGGGTCGGGCGATGTTGTGGTCCGTCTCTATGAGTCCTTGGGGCAGCGGTCCGCAGGCGTACTCACGGCCAACTTCCCGGTTAAGGACGTCCAGGCCACGGATCTGCTGGAGCGGGCCACCGACGCCCCGGGCGTCAAACCCGCTTCAGCGCACGGGGCGGTGGAGCTTTCGCTGCGTCCGTTCCAGCTGGTGACCCTGAGGTTCGCACAGTAAGTTCCATAGGGGCGACATCCACCGGGATCCGGTCATTGGCACCGTGGTGTCCCCGGAACAGAACCACCAGGACCTCCTGGAGCGGGCCCGACTCGCCGATCAGGTGGGCCTCCACCACTTCGGCGTGGGCGAGCACCACCGGGCGGACTATTCGGTGACGTCGCCGTCCACGGTGCTGGCCGCCGTCGCCGCGCAGACCAAGCTTCATGGCATTTCAAACGAGTCTCGTCGAGCCGTTGTACTGCAGAGGGCGCGGGAGGACAATAGCGGCAGCGGCGGACCCGCCGCCGACGATCAACCTCTGAATCGCAGCATGAATCAGATAACGGCGCGATCCGGAGCGCATACCTCCTCGCTTCGATGAAGTCAGGATCCGCTAGGACGGAGTGGACCATGGCCAGCCATGTGGATATTGACGGGCACCCAACGTGGGTCGATGACCGGGGCGGTCCCGGCGTACCGCTCCTCCTGTTGCACGGCGGCCTGAGCAACAGCGACGAGCTGCTCAAAAGCATTGGGCCAGGTCTCGCGGAGCGTTTCCGCGTTGTCGCATTCGATCGCCGTGGCCATGGCTACACCGCGGACACCGATGCCGGGTTCCACTATGCGGACATGGCGACCGAGACCATTCGGGTGCTCGAGGAGGTAGTCGGCGGCCCGGCCCATCTCGTGGGGTGGAGTGACGGTGGGATCGTTGCGCTTCTCGTCGCGCTCAAGCGGCCCGATCTGGTGCACAAGCTTGTTGTCATTGGTGCGAACTACCACTACGACGGCGTCGTGCCCTTTGAGATGGATCCGCAGTCGCCGCTTGTACAGGAATTGAGCAACGCCTACATCGAACGATCGCCCGACGGAGCCGAGCACCTGGAAGTCGCCTTCAGCAAGACTTTCGCGATGTTCGGTTCGGAGCCGACGCTCACGACAGCGGACATCGCGCAATTCACCCGACCGGTGCTCGTCGTGGTTGGTGACGACGACGTGGTCACATTCCCCCACACCGTCTCGCTGTACGAAGCTCTGCCCGAAGGCCAGCTCGCCGTAGTACCCGGAACATCCCACGCGCTCCCCTTGGAACAACCGGATGTCCTCGCCGGCCTCATCCTCAATTTCCTGGCCGCAGCCGAGCCGCCCCACACGCTCATTCCCATACACCGAGCACGGCCACCCGGCTGAGCTCGACATAGACAGGCGATGCTACTCCTGTCCCGGGATCCGTTTTGCGTCGTGCTGGGCCTCCAGCTCCACGGGCTTCATCGTTTCTCCGTTCAGGAACCCGGCACCGGCAATGATCCGCCGCAGTTCCGCCACAGTGCGCGGTGTGCTCACGCCCTGGTGCGCCATCGCGTGGCAGTGGGCGCAGAGCGGCACCAGGTCTGTGATTGGATCCAGCTGATATCCGCACGCTCACAGGTGGTTTACAAGCGAGAACAGGAACTAAGCGGCTGGCACAATATGGAAGAGGAGGCGTGGAAGGCCGGGACACAGAACATCGCGGGCGACCAGGCAATCATTGATGCCGTCGAACAGGGTGGTTCGTCCTCGTCATCGTCGAGCTCGTCTTCGACACAGGTCGTTTCCGGGACCTTCAGCGTGCGATCGATGGCATCTCGCAACGCATGCTCAACGCGACAGGATCCGTGCGCGCGTCCCAATGAGTTCCTGGACGGGATCTTTTTGACCGATCAGCCGACGGTCGAAGTCACCGAGGCCAATCGACAGAAAGTCATAGGTCTCTCGCCCGGACGGAGGGCGAAACCGTGATCATCCGGATGCACAGCCGCGTGCAGCATGATCGGCAGATTTTCCAGCTCGACTTCTCCTCGGTTCCGCAGAAGCTGGTGCTGGAAGTGATCGAACAACTGGGCACTGAAGTATTGCCGCTGGTCCAACAGGAACTCAGTTAACCCGACTGGAAGCGGGTGGGCCGGAAGCGGGCCGGGGCGTTAAATGTGTTATGTCGCAGGACATCGGTGACACCGGGGCGTTAAATGGCTGAGTGGGGGCGGTCCCCAACGGCCCGCCACCACTCATCCCCCCAAAGAATGCAAAGACTCAACAACCCCGGCGTCCAAGAATCTATCCCCGTTCGCAAACACCGGCGCCCAACTTCACACATTCATGATTGTGCCACGTCTAATGATTTTGTGAAAGTGTGAAGGCTACTTTGCAGTAGAAGTCTTTTGTCTCGGCCCGCTCCGCCCGGCCCGCAGCTTGGCTACCCAGATCAGTGCCAGCCCGATGACAAAACACAGGACTGCTGTGTAGTTGATGACAAACTCCACTGAGCCCAGCGCCGGTGGGAGCGCCGGGAACAACAGGCTAGCGCCAATGGCAATCGCTCCGAGGGCCAGCAGGAATGCCGCCGCCCGGACCAGGAGCGGAAAACTGCTCCGGCAGGCCCGGACCATGGCGGGCAGCAGGACCAGCGAAACATAGGCAGGGTAGGCGCGGCCGGCGGCCCCGTAGTACTCAACCAGTAGACCGTTCCTGGCACTCTGGCCTGACACGGCGACTAATCCCGCGGAGGACCCTGCCGTATCCATCATGAGAAACAGTACAAGCACGGCGAGGGAGATCAGGCCCAGGACGGCCATCCCGATCCGTCCCGTGAGCAGCCGGTAAGCACTGTCGGCCCCAAAGCCCCGGGTGACGCGGATGCCCACGAAGAAGATTGCTGCGAAGATGACAAAGCGGAGCAGGAGGTTGGCCGCGTTGACGCCGCCGAGCGCGCGGTCGATGGCAACGTAGGGCGCCTGGATGCTGAGGAGGATGGCGAGCGTCATCAGCGAAAAAATGTAGAAGAGCGTCCTGTTCGTCCCCCTCAGGGCGCTGGGAACGCGGGCGATGGCCACCAGGCCGCAGACAGTCAGCGTGGACCACTGCAGGATTTCGATCATCCCAGGTTCTCCCAGATCTTTTCGGTTTTTTCATGGTCATGTTCCTGCCGGCGGAGGGCCCGGCCGAGTGTCTGCAGCCGGTCACCGGCCAGCGTGGTCAGCTCGCCGTCGGACAGGCTGTCGAGCGCGGCCTGCCGGGCTCCGGGAGGCCAGCCGGCCTCCGCCTCCGTGACCAGCCCGGTGGCCACCAGGCCGCTGGCAGGGCCGACGCCGGCGGCAAGGGAGGTGGCAACCGCCAGTTCCGGAGCCAGCCGGTTTGCGGTCAGTTGTGCCGAATAGTTCTGCGGAGCGATTCCGGTGGCGGCGGAGACCCGGTGCCGCAGTTCGCCGTCGTCGATGGCCTCTACCCAGTTCTTGACCGAGGTGGCGTGCGGGGCCGGCTCCAACGCTGGCGAACCGGCCGGCTCGGCAGCTGCGTCAGCCGCGTCAGCCGCGGCAGCCGCGGCAGCCGCCGGCGCGCCGCCCGGGTCCGCGGCGGAACGGGCCAAAACCGCCCGCAGGAGGTCCGCGGTGGAGATCTGGCTGACCAGTTCGGCCCTGGTGGGCGGGTGCGTGTCCGCGAGCTGGCGGTAGGCATCGAACGCCGCCAGCGCCGAGACGGGGTTGACGTTGTACGCCCGGCTGATGCTCACCACTGTTGCCTCGGCCACCTTGCCCCGGACAAGCTGCTGGGCCAGTGTGGTCCGCTTGATGCCGGACACGCGGCAGATGTCGGACGTGCTCGTGTGGGGGGCGATGCCGTGCAGCCAGCGCTGGAACGCTTTGGCAGGTATGGGCATAACGGCTCTCTGCAGAACGGATGGTCGCTTCTGATTTTAGCCTGATGTCCCGCGGGCGGTTTGGTGCCGCGTGCTGAGTCGACTATGCTTGATGGTCGAGCCCGTTGGTCCGTACACCCCCCAAGTCCGGACCGGCGGGCTCTTTAGTGCCCCGGCACTTTTCGGGGCGGCACATTGCGGATTGACCGCAGTTTCGGGCCGATTCAGGCGGGCTCCTCCGGCCGGGCGGCGGCGAGAGGATGGACCAAACCTATGACTGCAACCCTTGTTGCCAAAGACCTTTCCGGCGGCCACGACCACCGGACACTCTTCGACAAACTTTCCCTTACGGTGGCCCCCGGCGATGTAGTGGGTGTGGTGGGCGCCAACGGCGCCGGCAAGTCCACCCTGCTGCGCCTGCTGGCCGGCGTGGACCAGCCCTTGGGCGGCAGCGTCAGCCTCGCCCCGGCGGATGCCTTTGTGGGCTGGCTGCCCCAGGAACACGAGCGCGTGGCCGGCGAGACCGTGGCCGGCTACATCGCGCGCCGGACCGGCTGCGCCCAGGCGACCGTGGAGATGGAGTCCACCGCGGAGGCTTTGGGCTCCGGCGCACCGGGAGCCGATGATGCCTACTCCCTGGCCTTTGACCGGTGGATGGCTTCCGGCGCGGCAGACCTAGACGAACGAATCCCGCCCGTCCTGGCCGACCTCGGCCTGGACACCGGCGCAGACGCTCCCATGACCGGGCTTTCCGGCGGCCAGGCCGCCCGCGTGGCCCTTGCGGCCCTGCTGCTGAGCCGGTTCGATGTTGTGCTGCTGGACGAGCCCACCAACGACCTTGACCTGGCCGGCCTGGCCAAGTTGGAAGCCTTTGTCCAGGGCCTGCGCGGCGGTGTGATGCTGGTGTCCCATGACCGCGAGTTCCTGGCCCGTTGCGTTACCACCATCGTGGAACTGGATCTGGCGCAGAATTCCGTGGCAGTCTACGACGGCGGCTACGACGCCTTCCTGGAGGAACGCGCCGTGGCGCGGCGCCACGCGCGGGAAAAGTTCGAGGAGTTCGCCTCCACCAAGGCAGACCTGGTCTCCCGTGCCCGGACCCAGCGCGAGTGGAGCTCCCAGGGTGTGCGGAACGCCATGAAGAAGAGCCCGGACAATGACAAGATCCGCCGGGCCGCCAGCACAGAGTCATCGGAAAAGCAGGCACAGAAGGTCCGGCAGATGGAATCCAGAATTTCCCGGCTGGACGTGGTGGAGGAGCCGCGGAAGGAATGGCAGCTGCAGTTCACCATAGGCCAGGCACCCCGCTCCAGTGCGGTGGTGGCCACCCTGCGTGACGCCGTCGTGAAGCAGGGAAGCTTCACCCTGGGCCCGGTGAACCTGCAGCTCAACGCGGGGGAGCGGATCGGCATCACCGGCCCCAACGGAGCCGGCAAGTCGACGCTGCTTCGCCTGCTCCTGGGCGTGCAGGCGCCCGACGCCGGGAACGCGGCCATGGGTGCCTCGGTGGCCATCGGCGAGATTGACCAGGCCCGCGGACTGCTGGCCGGGAGCCTCTTCCTTGCCGACGCCGTCGAAGCAGTGCTCACGGACCTGACGCCGGCGGAGGTCCGCACCCTGCTGGCCAAGTTCGGGTTGAAAGCGGACCACACCACACGCCCGGTGGATTCGCTGTCGCCGGGGGAACGCACCCGCGCCGCCTTGGCACTGCTGCAGGCACGCGGGGTGAACCTGCTGGTGCTGGACGAACCCACCAACCACCTGGACCTGCCCGCCATTGAGCAGCTGGAAGAGGCCCTGGAAAGCTACGAGGGCGCGCTGCTGCTGGTGACGCACGATAGGAGGCTGCTGGAGAACGTGCGGCTGGATGTACGGTGGAATGTGGACAACGGAACGGTAACTGAACTGATGGCAGACGCAACGGGGCAACAGCGATGAGCATGGAACGTGTGGCCTGGGGCTCCCTGTACAACATCACCCGGGCCAAGAGCGGCTCGAAGCCCTTCTCCAAGGCTACCCTGAAGCGGGTCCTGGGCTTCGCGCGCCCGTATCGCGGAAAGCTGATCGCCTTCGTGGGGCTGTCAATCGTGCTTGCTTTCCTTGCCGTGGCCACGCCCGTTTTGGCGGGCCAGGTGGTGAACACCATTGTGGCCAAGGGCGGTGCGGACGAGGTGATCCGGCTGGCTGTGCTGATCGCCGTGGTGGCGGTGGCCGAAGCAGGGCTGGGGCTGGTGAGCCGCTGGCTGTCCTCCATGATCGGCGAAGGCGTGATTGTGGACCTGCGCACCCGGGTCTTTGACCATGTGCAGAAGATGCCCATTGCGTTCTTCACCCGTACCCGCACCGGTGCCCTGGTCAGCCGCCTGAACAACGACGTCATCGGCGCCCAGTCCGCCTTCGCCGGCACACTGTCCGGCGTAGTCAGCAACGTTGTGGCCCTGATCCTGACGCTGATCGTGATGCTCGGGACGTCGTGGCAGGTCACCGTGCTCGCCATGATCCTGCTGCCGATCTTCCTCATCCCCGCCCGCCGGATGGGCTCCCGGCTCGCGGACCTGCGCCGTGAGGCCGCCGACCACAACGCAGCCATGGGCACCCAGATGACCGAGCGGTTCTCCGCTCCGGGCGCCACGCTGGTGAAGCTCTTCGGCCGGCCGGATGAGGAATCCCGCGAGTTCGCTGTCCGGGCCGGCCGCGTCCGGGACATCGGCGTCCGCACGGCCATGCTGCAGTTCACTTTTGTCACCGCGCTGACGCTGGTATCCGCGCTCGCCTTGGCACTCGTCTACGGCCTGGGCGGCTGGCTGGCCATCGGCGGACAGCTCGCCGCGGGCGACGTGGTGGTGCTGGCACTGCTGCTGACCCGCCTCTACGCCCCGCTCACGGCACTGTCCAACGCCCGCGTGGAAATCATGAGTGCCCTGGTCAGTTTCGAACGGGTGTTCGAGATCCTTGACCTCAAGCCCCTGATCCAGCAGAAGCCCGACGCCGTCGCCATCCCGCCGGGACACGTTTCGGTGGAGTTCGACGACGTCCGCTTCGCCTACCCCTCCGCGGACAAGGTATCGCTCGCCTCGCTCGAGGAAGTGTCCACGCTGGACACCCGCGGCGGCGAAGAGGTGCTGCACGGCATCAGCTTCCGGGTGGAACCCGGGCAGACCGTCGCCCTGGTGGGTTCCTCCGGTGCCGGAAAGTCCACCATTGCGCAGCTGCTTTCCCGGCTGTACGACGTCGATTCCGGCGCCGTACGGCTCGGCGGCACCCTTCCCGGCTCCGGACTGGATGTCAGGGACGCGACCTTCGATTCCCTGCGCGACACGCTGGGCATGGTCACCCAGGACGGGCACCTGTTCCACGAGTCGATCGCGTCCAACCTCCGGCTCGCCCGGCCGGACGCCACCGAAGAGGACATGTGGGACGCCATCCGGCAGGCCCGCCTCGAAACCATGATCCGGTCCCTGCCCGACGGCCTGGACACCGTGGTGGGCGAGCGCGGCTACCGGCTCTCCGGCGGCGAACGCCAGCGCCTCACCATCGCCCGGCTGCTGATCTCCCAGCCCCGCGTGGTCATCCTCGACGAGGCCACCGCCGCACTGGATTCAACGAACGAAGCCGCCGTGCAGGCGGCCCTGGGCGCCGCGCTCGAGGGGCGCACCGCCGTCGTGATTGCCCACCGGCTGTCCACCATCCGTGCCGCCGACGTCATCCTGGTGGTGGAGGACGGGCAGATCGTGGAGCGCGGGAACCACACGGAGTTGCTGGCCGTCGAGGGTCGCTATGCCGAGCTGTACCGGACGCAGTTCGCCGAGGCTACTGCTGTGGCTGAGGAAGCAGTTCCAGAGTTCTAGCCCCCGTGAGGGGTGAGGTTTCGGCGCTTAGCCCGGGCTGAAGCGACGAAACCTCACCCCTCAGCGGCGCAGCGCGGCCAGTTCGGGCAGGATGTGGTCAGTGAGCAGCGGGGCGAGGTCCGAGGGCAGTGGCGCGCCCCGGTCCAGCGCCGCCAGGTCCAGCCAGCGGATCTCGGCGATCTCCGCTGACGGGTGTGCCGTCCAGGTTCCCGGCGCAGTAAACACCGTGGCCTCAATGTCCGTGGCGGCCTCGTTGGCGGCGTCGGCGATCCAGACGCCCATCAGCTCCAGCTCGCGCGGATCCACCACGATCCCCACTTCCTCCTGAAGTTCCCGCGCCGCGGCATGGACGGCGGTTTCACCGGCCTCGGGCTTGCCTCCCGGGTGCATAAACATGCTGGTGCCGCGCTTGCGGACGGTCAGGAGCCGGCCGGCGTCGTCGAAGACACAGACGGCGGAGACAACAATGCGGGCTTTCACGGTTCCGAGCCTAGCCTGTTCAGACTGCCGCTTCAGACCTGCCGCTTCAGGGCGGACGTCAGCAGCAGGTCCTTGCGTGGGCCGGTCACATCCCACGTATAACTGAACGTGTCCGGGCCTTGGTAGTTGTAGGCCACGCGGTACGTATCGGGATCGCACCAGTGCCGGTCCTGGCTGGCCTCCGGCGTGAAGCTCATCCGGTGGAAGGGCCGCCCGTCGGCAAAAAACACGTCCAGGGCGTCGGGCCGGTCGGCGGGTTTCAGGAGGTATTCGCGGGAGGCGGGGCCGGTAAAGGTGGGCCAGCGCATGGTGCCTTCTTCACGGAGGGACAGGCCGCCGTCGTCCGCGGGGGAAAAACGGACGACGCCGGAAAAGGTTCCGTGGGTGCCGGTGGACCGGTCCAGCAGCTGCCGATCAACGGCCCAGTTTCCCTGAACCGGCAAGTTCCCGGCCGGCGAGGGGCCGAGCAGGTAGGCGCGGAGGTCGAACTCCGGTGAAGGAAGATTCAAGTGCCCTCGATTGGAATCGAACCAACGACACCGGCTTTAGGAGAGCCGTGCTCTATCCACTGAGCTACGAGGGCGCGTATCCGCTGTTCCGGCAAGGCCGGTCCGTCCGGACACGGATACAAGCATACAAGGTGGCGGGCCGTACTACGCTCTTGGCATGAGATCAGCCCCGACGCCCGCCCCCGCCGTGGCCTACCTCCCGGACACTGCTTCCACCCGCCAATACATCGGGGCCTGGTCTGTCCTGAGTGTCCTGCAGTATTTTGTGGCGGAAACCGCCGTGATCGGCGCCTGGGGCGGCCCGCAGCCCTATGACCGCCGGACCGGATACATCAGCGACCTCGGCGCGCTTAACTGCGGGATCTACGACGGACGGGACGTCTGTTCACCGCTGCATTGGCTGATGAACGCCTCGTTTGTGGTCCAGGGACTGGGGATGCTGCTCGGTGCGCTGCTGCTGGGTTCGGGGCTGCTGTGTGTCGCCGCCAGGGCCGGCGCCCGCGTCCAGCCCGGGCGCCGAAAGCCGTGGCTGGCGGCGGTCTGGGTGCGGATCCTGACCGGCACCGCCGGCGCGGGGACCATGATGGTGGGCTTGGTGCCGGAAGACGTCGGCTCCGGCTGGCACTTCATCGGCGCGCTGATGTACTTTCTTGCCGGCGCGTTGGCACTGCTGCTGCTGGGCGCGTTGTGGCTGCAGCAAACGCCCCTGGGGTGGTTTGTCCTGGTGTGCGGGCTGGTGTCGCTCGCCGCGCTGGTGACCGGCGGCCTGACGGGGATGGACGTGCCGGAGCCGGGCACCCTGGAACGGCTGATGGGCTATCCGGTCACGGTGGGCGTGGCTGCGGCGGGTCTGGTGATCGCCCAACGAGTGCACCGGCAGCGCAAGGAAGGGCGCGCCACTGTCACCTCATCGATTGCTCCGTAAGCGCCCCCTAACCTCGCAAGCTCGGCCAGGGAACCCTGCCGGCGTGGGCCCAAGCGCCGTTTGGGAGGGCTCAAAAGGGCCGTTACGGAGCAACCGATGAGGTGGAGTGAGTCAGTTGGCCGTTTTTGCGGGCTTTTTGCGCAGGAACACTGCGGCTGCCCCGGCCAGCAGGCTGAGGACGAACAGCACCCACCCCGCAACGGTGAGCCCGGACGCCAAGGCGACCTGGCCGGCGTCGGCCGTTTCCGATCCCAGCGCGGCATCGATGGCGACATTGCCCCACAGCCGGACCACCACAAACAGCAGCGGGACAGCCCAGAGGGCCCAGCGGAGAGTCTTCCTGGCGACGTTGGTCCCGATGAGCAGCAGCCAGGTGAAGCCAAAGATCAGCGGGAAGAGGGTGCCGGCCGTCTTGTGCACGTAGTTGAGCTGGCCGCGGGCGTCGTCGTCCATGGCGGCGTTCAACTGGCCAACGTAGCCGGCGTCAAAACCGCCCACCAGGGAGTCGGGCATGGCCAGGCCGCCGGAGAGCTGGGTGAGCTGCTGCAGCGTGAGCAGGTGGACGTACCAGAACAGGAAAAGGCTGACAACGACGCCCGCGATGAGTATCAGGCTGGTGTTGTTCTGGGCCTTCTGCGGCGAACGGCTGGTGGAGTGGTTGATGACCGGCGGAAGGCTGTGCTGTGGAACAGCCGCCTTGGAGCCGTGCTTCTTGATCCGCTGCGCTGGGGTTTTGGCCATGGCACCATTATCCCGCCACCTAAACTGGGTCCATGACCACTGGCAGGCACAGCGCCCTTGAACTTGACCCCGCCCTGGACGACTACCAGCTGGCATCCGCGCTGGTGCGCGAAGCCGGGCAGCTCGCGCTCCTGATGCGCATGGCCGGACTCCAGCCGCAGCAGAAAACCTCCATCTCCGATGTGGTGACCGCTGCGGACCACGCGGCGGAAGCCTACGTGCTGGGGCAGCTGCAGCGTTGCCGGCCGGAGGATGGCATCCTGGGGGAGGAGGGCGCCTCTGTGGCGGGCACCAGCGGCCGCACCTGGGTGATCGACCCCGTGGACGGCACCTACAACTTCCTGCACGGATCCACGTACTGGTGCTCGGCCCTCGCGCTCAAGGACTCGTCCGATGTGCTGCTCGGCGCGATTTTCCAGCCGGAGGAGGACAAACTCTGGCTCGGCGGCACGGCCCATGCGGCCACGCTGAATGGCGACGTGCTGACCGCCTACCAGGACACGGGGGCCGGCCAGGACGGCCGGGCGCGCAACGCAACCGCGCTCGCCGAACTCGGCGCGGCCACCTACATCCACCCCACCTGGCTGATGGATCCGCTCTGCGCCATGCCGTGGCACGCTGCGGCCACCTCGGCCGCGGCGCTGCGGATGTTCGGCTCCGGGTCCTGCGACCTGGGCCGGGTGGCTGATGGCCAGCTGGGATGCTGGTTCCAGCACAGCTGCCCGGAATGGGACTGGCTGCCCGGCAAAGCAATCGTCCGGGCCGCCGGCGGCGCCACCGACACGGTCCGGATCAACGGCCTGGACTGGTTTATGGCGGGAGGCACGACGGCGGTACGGGAGTTGCGTGCCGCCCTTGAGTCGGGCTCGGTGGCCTGAGCACGGACCGGCTTTTGCGCGCTTCCCGGGTTGGGCTCGCGGTGTTATCCACAGGCTGGACCTGACTGTCAGCCCCACCGCCTAGACTTATAGGCACCATGGATATGTTGTTTGACCCGTACTCTGACGGACCGTTCAAGGCCGCCACGCCAGCCGCCGCCCGCACCAAGTCGCGCCCGGAAGGCTTTGCCGCGGCTGCCGAATTCGGTGGCGGCGGGCCCGGTGGCGGACCGGGCGGCGGGTCCGAACACGCAGCTGAACAGGGCTCCCAGCGCACGGGCGGCTGGGCCAACCAGCAGCCCCCTCATGACGGCAACGGCGAGCCGGCCCACCACCGGCCGAATGCCGAGGAACTCCTGCAGGGACTCAACCCGCAGCAGGAGGAAGCCGTTAAGCACGCAGGCGGAGCCCTGCTTATTGTGGCCGGCGCCGGTTCGGGAAAAACCCGCGTCCTCAGCAACCGGATCGCCTACCTCATCGCCACGCACCGCGCGCATCACGGTGAGATCCTGGCCATCACGTTCACCAACAAGGCCGCCGCCGAGATGCGGGAGCGCATCGCTGCGCTGGTGGGTGGACGGGCCAAGATCATGTGGATCTCCACGTTCCACTCGTCCTGCGTGCGGATCCTGCGCCAGGAGGCCGCCAACGTCGGCCGGAAGTCGAACTTCTCCATCTACGACTCCGCGGACTCGCTGCGGCTGGTCGTCCAGGTCTCCAAGAGCCTGGACCTGGATCCTAAGAAGTTCGCGCCCAAGGCCATCCAGCACAAGATCTCAGCGCTCAAGAACGAGCTCATCGACGCCGATTCCTACGCGTCCTCGGCGAACCACAACGATCCGTTCGAGTCCGCCGTGGCTGACGTCTTCAAGGGCTACACGCAGCGGCTGCGCCAGGCCAACGCCATGGACTTCGATGACCTCATCGCCGAGACGGTCTACATGTTCCGTGCCTTCCCGGCGCTCGCCGATTCCTACCGGCGGCGTTTCCGGCACGTCCTCGTGGACGAGTACCAGGACACCAACCACGCCCAGTACGCCCTGGTCCGCGAAATTGTGGGTGAGGGCCCCGGAGCATCCGAGCTCACCGTCGTCGGCGACTCCGACCAGTCCATCTACGCCTTCCGCGGCGCCGACATCCGCAACATCGTGGAGTTCGAGAAGGACTACCCGGACGCCCGCACCATCAAACTGGAGCAGAACTACCGCTCCACGCAGAACATCCTCAGCGCGGCCAACTCCGTGATTTCACGCAACCCCAACCGCCCCGACAAACGGCTGTGGACCGCCGAAGGCGAGGGCCACAAGATCATCGGCTACGTGGGCGAGAACGAGCACGCCGAGGCCCAGTTCATTGCCAAGGAGATTGACCGGCTCCAGGACGAGGACAACCTCCGCCCCGGCGACGTTGCCATTTTCTACCGCACCAACGCGCAATCCCGTTCCATCGAGGATGTGCTGGTCCGGGTAGGCCTGCCGTACAAGGTCGTGGGCGGCACGCGCTTCTACGACCGCAAGGAAATCAAGGACGCCCTCGCGTACCTCCGGGTTCTGGTGAACCCGGACGACGACGTGAACCTGCGCCGCGTGCTCAACGAACCCAAGCGCGGCATTGGTGACCGCGCCGAAGGCGCCGTGGCCGCGCTGGCCCAGCGCGAACGGATGTCATTTATGGCCGCCGCCCGGCGGGCTGAAGAAGCCCCCGGCATGGCCACGCGTTCCGTCAACGCTGTCCTCGGGTTTGTGAAACTGCTGGACGACCTCGCAGAGGTAGCCTCCGGTTCGGGTGCCGCCGCCGCGCTGGAAGCCGTCCTGGAACAGACCGGTTACCTTGCCGGGCTGCGTTCCAGCACTGATCCACAGGATGAGTCCCGCGTGGAGAACCTCGCGGAACTCGTCGCCGTCGTGCGTGAATACGAACAGGAAAACCCGGAAGGGTCCCTGGGCGCCTTCCTGGAACAGGTGTCCCTGGTGGCTGATGCCGACCAGATCCCGGACGCGCCGGGCGCGGACATCGACGCCGCCGTGGCGGAAGCCAAACGCCTCGGGGTGGTCACGCTGATGACCCTCCACACCGCCAAGGGGCTCGAATTCCCGGTGGTGTTCCTGACCGGCATGGAACACGGGCTGTTCCCGCACCAGCGCTCGGCCACGGACCCCAAGGAACTCGCCGAGGAACGCCGGCTGGCCTACGTGGGCCTGACCCGCGCGCGCAAGCGCCTCTACGTCACCCGGTCCGAAGTCCGCAGCATGTGGGGCCAAAGCCAGTACAACCCGGCCAGCCAGTTCCTCGAGGAGATTCCCGCCGAGCTTCTGGAGTGGAAGCGCGAGGGCACCAGCAAGCAGTCCGGCGGGTGGGGGAGCAGCGCCTCGATCGGCTCCAGCCGTTACGGCGGATCCTTCTGGGGCGCCGGCACGTCCCGCGGTGCGGTGGCCGACTCGTCGGCGGGCTTCAACGCGGACGTTCCCGCAGCCATCGCCAAGAATCGGGTCCAGCCGCAGAAGGAGATTGTGGCCGTCAGCGTGGGCGACAAGGTCAACCACACCAGCTTCGGCAACGGCACCGTGCTGGCGCTGGAAGGCGCGGGGGACAAAACGGTGGCCAAGGTGAAGTTCGACGTCGGCGAGAAGCGACTCCTGCTCCGGTACGCGCCGCTCACGAAGCTCGACGCCTAGCCACGCTTTGCCCTTGTCCGGGCACGCCGGCTGGCTTACAGTTCAGGAACGCGCCAGTAGCCGGGGAACCGGTGAAGCGCAGGCCACTTGGGCACAGCAGATCCTGAGCACAGCAGATTCGGGGGCTCCACCGTGAAGATCCTGTTCGCCAGCCAAGCCATTGACGGCCATTTCAACCCCATGACCGGCGTGGCGATGCGGCTCAAGGACCGCGGCCACGAAGTGGCCTGGTACACGGGGCCTGTTTATGCGGACAGGCTCGGCGGGATGGGAATCCAGCACTTCCCCTTCCGCAGGGCCACAGAGCACCGCGCGGACAACCTCAATGAGCTCTACCCGGAGCGGGCCAAGCTGAAAGGCCCACGGGCCATCGGCTTCGACGGCGAGAAAATCTTCGCCAGCAATGTCAGCCACTTCTTCGAGGACATCCGGGAAGTCGCGCAACAGGATCCGTTCGACGTCTTGGTGGCGGACAGTTCCATGTTCATTCACCGCCTCGTCTCCCATCTGATGGGCACCCCGGTGGTGAATTTTGTCGCGATCCCCAACATGGAAAGCGACCCGCGGGTACCCCCGCTCTTCTTCGGGTTCCGGCCGCCCCGCAATCCGGTGGAGAAAGCGGTCCAAGGCCTCGCGGGCCTGCTGTCCGACAAGGTCATCCTTCGCCCGGCCAGCCAAAGCTACCGGCGGCAGCACGCCGCCTACGGCCAGGCTGTCCCGCGGGAAGGCCGGCTGACGGACGAACCCTACCGGTGCTCGGACGCCATCATCCAGACCGGCCCGGAATCCCTGGATTTCCCGCGGCGCCGGGTCAACCCCAAAGTGCACTACGTCGGTGCGCTCCTGCCGTACCGGTCGGCAGGCCAGACAGGCACCGGCTCCGGCGGGAACTGCGGGTCCACCGGGAACGGCGGGGACGGCGGGTTTCCCCGGTCGTATCCCGCAACGCTCGTAATAACCCAGGGAACCGTGGACAACCTCGACCAGGACAAACTCATTGTTCCGGCGCTTGAAGCGGTCAAGGACATGGACGCGTTGGTCATCGTCGCAACCGGCGGGCACGGCACCGAGGCGTTGACAGCCCGCTACGCGCAACCCAACGTGGCGGTGCGGGACTACGTGGACTTCGCGGAGGTCTTTGACTTCACGGATTGCTTTATCACCAACGGCGGGTTCGGCGGTGTGCAGCTGAGCCTGTCCAAGGGCGTTCCGTTGGTGGTGTCGGGCATCAATGAGGGCAAAAGTGATGTTAACGCCCGGGTGGAATACGCCGGCGTCGGCATTAACCTCAGAACGGAATCACCCAAACCCGCCGACATTGCCGCTGCAGTGGGAAAGATCCTGGCCGATCCCGGCTGGAAAAGCCGCGCACGGAAGATGCAGGAGCAGTTCGAGGGTGAGGATCCCGCCGAAGCCGCTGCCGCAGTGGTGGAGGACGCGGGCAGGCGTACGCCGGGCTGAGACCGGCACCGGGGCATAATGGAGGCCATGCGACGGACTGTATTGGGGATCCTGGCCGCCCTCTTCCTGCTGGCGGGTACTGCCTGCAGCATCACCACCGAGGACCCGGGCTACGTGGCGCCGCCCCCGCTGCCGGCTATGGAGCAACTCGAACAGGCAGCCCTGACTGACCCCGCCGCGTTCAGGGCCAGCGGGGACGTCCTGTCCTTCATCACGGAGGACCGGAATATTGTGTGCTCCCTGACGTCGGCGCGTGGGGAACACCTTAACCTCCCGTATGAGCCGAACAGCTTCAGCGACGCGGCCAACAACAAGCTCGCCACCGTCCCCGTGGCGCACTGTGAGCTTGCTGGTTACCCCAAACCTGCCGCGGGCGACATCAGGGACGACTGCGGCGGCACCGGCCTGGGCTATCTGGGCGGCACAGCGCTGCTCAACCCGGACAAGGCAACGTACGGGGATTGCCGTTCCGGCGTCACACAAATGGAGGCAGCGTACGGACCCAAGGGGAACAAGGCCGGTCCGCTGACGGAACTGCCGGCCCTCGCCGAGGGCCAGAACCTGGAACGGAACGGACTGCGCTGTACCGCCTACAACGGCGGCGTGGCATGCGGAAACGTCTCGGCCGGCGTCGGGTTCTTTGTGGCCCGGGACCGCTACGAACTTATTTCCAAGGCAGCGGCAACAGCCTCTCCGGCACCGGCAGAGGCCTCAAAAACCCCGTAATCTAGGGGTTTTTCTACGCTCCATAGAATAGTGTCGTTACTCACATAAGGGGTACTGTGGAACGGGCCGGTCCTCAGAGAGGACTAGAGTTCCGAATGGAGCATTGCGCAGTGGGGCCCGTTTCCGAACTGGCCGCAGGTGCAGGCAATCCGCAGCCCGGTCATCGTCTTCGGCGGTGCCCGACTGTACAGAAACTACTTCGACGTAGAAGGACACTAAACCGTGGACCTGTTTGAATACCAGGCGCGCGATATGTTCGAGGCGCACGGTGTACCCGTGCTTGCCGGCATCGTGGCGTACACCCCAGAAGAAGCAAAGGCAGCTGCCGAGAAAATCGGCGGCGTAACTGTCGTTAAGGCCCAGGTTAAGGCCGGTGGCCGCGGTAAGGCTGGCGGCGTCAAGGTTGCCAAAACCGCCGATGAGGCGTTTGAGCACTCCACCAACATCCTGGGCATGGACATCAAGGGCCACACCGTTAACAAGGTGATGATTGCCCAGGGTGCCGACATTGCCGAGGAGTACTACTTCTCCGTGCTGCTGGACCGGGCCAACCGCAACTACCTGGCTATGTGCTCGGTAGAAGGCGGCATGGAAATCGAACAGCTCGCCGTCGAACGCCCTGAGGCGCTCGCCAAAATCGCCATCGATCCCGCTGTGGGCATCGACCAGGCCAAGGCTGACGAAATCGTTGCAGCTGCAGGCTTCGATGAGGAACTGCGCGGCAAAGTCGCCGCCGTGATCCTCAAGCTCTGGGACGTCTTCAAGAAGGAAGACGCCGCCCTCGTTGAGGTCAACCCGCTCGTCAAGACCGGCGCTGGCGACATCGTGGCGCTGGACGGCAAGGTCTCCCTCGACGAGAACGCCGAGTTCCGCCACGCCAAGCACGCCCTCCTTGAAGACAAGGACGCTGCCGATCCGCTCGAGGCCAAGGCCAAGGCGCAGGACCTGAACTACGTCAAGCTGGACGGTGAAGTGGGCATCATCGGCAACGGTGCTGGCCTGGTTATGTCCACCTTGGACGTTGTTGCCTACGCCGGTGAAAACCACGGCAACGTTAAGCCCGCCAACTTCCTGGACATCGGCGGTGGAGCTTCCGCTGAGGTCATGGCTGCCGGCCTCGACGTCATCCTGGGCGACCCGCAGGTCAAGTCCGTGTTCGTGAACGTCTTCGGTGGCATCACCGCGTGTGATGCCGTCGCCAAGGGCATCGTTGGCGCGCTGGCCGAGCTGGGCCACAACGCGAACAAGCCGCTGGTAGTCCGCCTCGACGGCAACAACGTTGAGGAAGGCCGCCGCATCCTGGCCGAGGCCAACCACCCGCTGGTTACCCTGGCCGCCACCATGGACGAGGGCGCCGACAAGGCCGCCGAGCTCGCCAACGCAGCTAAGTAAAGGGACGCACCATGTCTATCTATCTGAACAAGGACTCCAAGGTCATCGTCCAGGGCATCACCGGCGGCGAAGGCACCAAGCACACCGCCCTGATGCTGAAGGCCGGCACCAACATTGTTGGTGGCGTCAACGCCCGTAAGGCCGGCACCACGGTCCTGCACGGCGACGCCGAAATCAACGTTTTTGGCACCGTCAAGGAAGCCATTGCCGAAACCGGCGCCGACGTCTCCATCGTCTTCGTCCCGCCGGCATTCACGAAGAACGCCGTGGTTGAAGCCATCGAAGCAGGCATCGGCCTGGTCGTCGTCATCACCGAAGGCGTGCCCGTCCAGGACTCCGCCGAGTTCTGGGCACTGGCCCAGTCCACGGTTGACGCCGACGGCAAGCAGGTCACCCGCATCATCGGGCCGAACTGCCCCGGCATCATCACCCCCGGTGAAGCGCTGGTCGGCATCACGCCGAACAACATCACGGGTAAGGGCCCCATCGGCCTGGTTTCCAAGTCCGGAACCCTGACCTACCAGATGATGTACGAACTGCGCGACCTGGGCTTCTCCACCGCCATCGGCATCGGCGGCGACCCCGTCATCGGCACCACGCACATCGACGCCCTGGCCGCGTTCGAGGCTGACCCCGAGACCAAGGCGATCGTGATGATTGGCGAAATCGGTGGCGACGCCGAAGAGCGTGCTGCCGACTACATCAAGGCATACGTCACCAAGCCCGTTGTTGGCTACGTTGCCGGCTTCACTGCTCCCGAAGGCAAGACCATGGGCCACGCCGGCGCCATCGTCTCCGGTTCCGCCGGAACCGCCCAGGCCAAGAAGGAAGCCCTCGAGGCTGCAGGCGTGAAGGTCGGCAAGACGCCGTCCGAGACCGCCAAGCTGCTGCGCGAAGTCTACGCAGCGCTCTAGGTTTCGAAGCAAAACAGCACCACAAAGTACAACGCGGGGTCACTTACGGCCCATTCCACTCGGTGGGATGGACCGTAAGTGACCCCGCGTTGCTTGTTAAGCACGACGGCGGACGGTCACCTTCCCGCGAAGGTGACCGTCCGCCGTCGTACTTGCAGCCGCGCCTGGGTGCGCGGTGACTAGGCGTTCGCGTGGAGCCGGGGGAGTGCGTCCACCAGCGCTGCCAGCTCGGGAATCTCCTGGGCCTCCGCCAGGGCGCGTTCCAGGGTGGCGTCATGGACCGGCCGGGTTTCCTCCAGCAGGGCGATGCCGCTGGGCGTGAGCTCGGTGTAGATGCCACGGCGATCGTCCGCGCAGAGGATCCGGGTCAGCAGGGCGCGGTCCTCAAGCCTGTTGACCAGCCGGGTGGTGGCGCTGGCGCTAAGCGCGGTGGCGCGCGCGAGCTGCTGCATGCGCATGTGCCAGCCGTCCTGGCGGCTGAGCGCATCCAGCACGGTGTACTCCACCACTGACAGCTTTGATTCGGCCTGCAGGGAGCGTTCCAGCTCACCCTCGATCAGGCCGTGCAGCGCCGCGAGCGTGCGCCAACCCTGTGCCCGGACCTCCACGGCGTCGTCCTTGATGCCCATCTGTCTTTCCTCTCGCGGGTGCTCCAGCCGCCTGGCGGCGTGAGGCGGAGCACAATCGATAATAGTTGCTTGCGCGGTGTATCTGCTTGTGCAACAATAAATAACGCGTCTGCAACTACTAGCTTACGCGTCCTATCTCATTCCGTACAGTTTTCAAAGGAGCATCCACATGCCCATTGGCCTGATAGCCCTCGCCCTCGGCGGGTTCGGCATCGGACTCACCGAGTTCGTGATCATGGGCCTGCTGCCCGAGGTTGCCGCCGACTTCCAGGTCAGTGAGGCCACGGCCGGCTGGCTGATCTCCGGATACGCCCTCGCCGTGGTGGTCGGCGCACTGGTGCTGACCGCGGCGGTGACCCGCTTCGAACGCAAGCCCGTTCTGGCCGTCCTGCTGGTGCTGTTCATCGCCGGCAACCTGGTCTCCGCCATCGCTCCCGATTACGGGATGATGATGATCGGCCGGATCATCGCCGCCCTGGCGCACGGTGCCTTCTTTGGCATCGGAGCCGTGGTGGCCGCGGACATGGTGGCCCCCAACAAGAAAGCCGGCGCCATCGCCATCATGTTCACCGGGCTCACCGCCGCCAACGTCCTGGGCGTGCCGTTCGGCACCATGCTGGGGCAGGCCGCCGGCTGGCGCTCCACCTTCTGGGCCATCACCGTCATCGGAGGCATCGCCCTGGCGGGAATCCTCGCTCTGGTTCCGAAGACCGGCCACGGCGACACCACGCCGGGAACCCTGCGCAGTGAACTGCGCGCCTTCCGCTCCGCCCAGGTGTGGCTCTCCATCCTCGTCACGATCCTCGGCTACGGCGGGATGTTCGGCGCTTTCACCTACATCGCCTTCACGCTCACCGAGGTCACCGGCTTCGCCGCCTCCACGGTGCCGTGGCTGCTGATCGTCTTCGGCGTGGGCCTCTTTGTCGGCAACACCATCGGTGGCAAGGCCGCGGACCGCAACGTGGACCGCACGCTCGTTGTGGTGCTCTCCGTGCTGGTGGTTGTACTCGTCGGCTTTGCCCTGGCCGCCGGCAACCAGGTGCTCACCGTCGCTTCCGTCGTCCTGATGGGAGGCTTCGGCTTCGCCACTGTGCCGGGACTGCAGATGCGCGTGATGAAGTACGCCTCCAACGCCCCCACCCTCGCGTCCGGCGCAAATATCGGTGCCTTCAACGTGGGCAACGCCCTCGGCGCCTGGCTCGGCGGCGTGACCATCACGGCCGGACTTGGCTACACCTCGCCCATCTGGGCAGGGGCCGGCATCACCCTGCTGGGGCTCGTGGTGATGATCATCGCCGCCGCCGGAGCCAAGCGGGCCGTCCGGCAGGCATCCGCCGATGCCAACGCTGCCCCCGGCGGACGCGTGGCCGCCGAGCCCGTCGCCGTCCTGCACTAACCCTTCAAACCTCAATCCTCAACCTGAAACAGGAGAACCCATGACTTCCACCCCCATCACCACGTCCATCCCCGAGATCACCCTCAACAACGGCGTGCGGATGCCGCAGTTGGGGTTCGGCGTCTTCCAGGTGTCCGACGACGACACCGCCGCCGCGGTCAGCCACGCGCTTGCCGCCGGTTACCGGAGCATTGACACCGCCGCCATCTACGGCAATGAGGCAGGCACCGGACGCGCCATCGCCGAGTCGGGCATTGATCGTGAAGAACTGTTCATTACGTCCAAACTGTGGGTGGCCGACCTCGGCTACGACGCCACGCTGGCAGCGTTCGATGCCAGCCTGGACAAGCTGGGACTGGACTACCTGGACCTCTACCTCATCCACTGGCCGGCGCCGGCAGCCGGCCTGTACCTCGAGTCCTGGCGGGCGCTCGAGCACCTGCTGGCCAGCGGTAAGGCCCGGGCCATCGGCGTCTCCAACTTCCTCCCCGAACACCTGCAGAAGATCATCGACCTGGGCGGCACAGTCCCGGCCATCAACCAGATTGAACTCCACCCGGCCCTGCAACAGCGGGACATCGCAGACTTCAACGCCGCCCATGGGATCGCCACGGAGGCGTGGAGCCCGCTTGCCCAGGGCGCTGTGCTGGCAGATCCGGCCGTTACGGGCATCGCCGCTCGGCATGGTGTGAGTGCCGCGCAGGCCATCCTGCGCTGGCACCTGCAGCAGGGTCGGATCATCATCCCCAAGTCCGTCACCCCGCGGCGGATCCGGGAGAACCTGGACGTGTTCGGCTTCGACCTGACCGCGGATGAGCTGTCGGTCATCGACGGCCTGGAGCGGGATGGCCGCACCGGTCCGCACCCGGCCGAGTTCAATGGCTAGACCTTCCTCAGGTCTCTGACAGGTTCGACCACCAGTACGACGGCGGCCGGTGACCTTCTCCGGGAAGGTAACCGGCCGCCGTCGTACGCGTTTAAGGGCTTTTCTAGACTTTGGCGCCGCTGAGCAGTTCGTCGAGCCGCTCGTAGCCCTCGGTCATGCCACCCTCCATGCCTGACTGCGCCATGCCGTCGCGGGCCTCCTGGGTGGGGTAGACCGAGTGGCCGCGGACGCGGGACCGGCCGTCGCCGAGGTCCTCGAAGGTGAGGAACTCGATGCTGACCACATCGGGGTAGCCGCCGAATTCGAAGGTCTGGATGGCAAATTCGTTCTCGCGGACGGTGTGATAGACACCGCTGAATTCGTAAGCGACGCCGTCGGGCCCGGTGTGTACGTAGCTGTAGCTGCCACCGGTCCGGAAGTCGAGGTGGTTGATTTCCATCTTCATGCCACGCGGGCCGAGCCACTGGATGACGAGCTCCGGGTCCTTGTGCGCGCGGAAGACGTCCGCCACCGGGAAGTCGAATTCGCGGTCGTAGTCGATGAAGGGGAGTCCTTCAGGAATGGTGAGATTCAGTGGATTGCTCATGATGATTCCTTGGGGTGGTTGCCGCCGTTGGCGGAACTGGATCTGAGCACGGCGTCCAGGCTGCGGAACTGCTCTTCGCGGACCAGCCGGTACTGGTCGATCCACGCTGTGAGTGCCTCCAGCCGTGAGGGATTCAGGTGGACGGGCCGGCGCTGGGCTTCCCTGCTGCGGGTGACGAGCCCTGCCTGCTCGAGGACCTGGATATGCTTCGAGACCGCCTGTTTGGTGATCGCGAAGGGTTCCGCTAATTCGTTGACTGTTGCCTGCCCGCGGCTGAGCCGGTCGATGATCCGCCGCCGCACGGGGTCGGCCAGGGCCATAAAGGCCGAGTCCAGGGTGCCGTCGTCGGGGTTCATCGTGGTGCAGGCCTTTCTGAATCGGTAATCAACTAATTCATTGATCAACCATATGGTTGTTTAACCATACAGCCGACCCTGCCCGTGCGGAAGGGGTTTCCGGGGATTTCCTTGCCGTCCATCCCGATAGTTTGTTAGTATGTCAGGACAAACTACAGGGAGATGAAAATGCCGCTGGTTCGAATCGATGTTAATCAAGGGCGCAGCTCCGAGGAGTTGCAGCGCCTAAGCCGCGGAATCCACGATGCCATCCTCGCGGAGTATGCCATCCCCGAGCGGGACTATTTCCACGTCCTTACGGAGCATCCACAGGGCCAGATTGTCGCCCAGGATGCGGGGCTTGGCTTCGATCGCACCACTGATGTGGTGATGATCCAGATCTTTACGCAAGGTGGCCGGAGTCGGGCGGCCAAGCAATCCCTCTTCGCCGCGATCGCTGACCGGCTGGCCGGACTTGATATTGCCGGCGAGGACGTATTTATCGGATATGTGGAGAATTCCGCCGATGACTGGTCGTTCGGCTTCGGGCGGGCACAGTATGTCACTGGCGAACTCGCGGTCCCCCGGAAGTAATCCTAAGGGCGCCAAGTCGGCCCTTATGCAGGTTGTAAACATGTCAGTACAAACCTTTGACAGGACAATGATTCTAGGGCAAAGTAGTGGGTGTGGCCCCGCTCACGGGGGCCGGCCAGGAACCGGAGCTCTAGCTGTTCAGAGGTATCGAGCTCAAACCAGAAAGGTCCGCGATTACCGTGACCCACGAATTGCTCACGATCGGGCGCATCAGCGTTGATATCTACCCGAACGACATTGGGGTGGATCTGGAGGACGTCACGTCCTTCGGAAAGTACCTCGGAGGTTCCCCATCCAATGTGGCCGTGGCTGCGGCGCGGCATGGCCGCAACGCCGGCGTTATCACGCGCACCGGCGACGACGCCTTCGGGAAATACCTCCACCGTGAACTGCGCAAGTTCAACGTGGACGATACGTTCGTTACGCCGGTGAAGGAATGGCCTACTGCGGTGACGTTCTGCGCCATTATGCCGCCGGATGATTTTCCGCTCTATTTCTACGGGCGTTTCCCCACGGCGCCTGACCTGCAGATCAAGGCCGCGGAGCTGGACCTGGAAGCCATCCGCGAGGCCGGGATCTTCTGGTCGACCGTGACTGGTCTGTGCCAGGAGCCCAGCCGCGGGGCCCACCTGGCCGCCCATGCAGCCCGTCCGCGGACCGGTCTGGCGGAAGGCCAGTACACCATCCTGGACCTGGACTACCGGCCCATGTTCTGGGCCTCCGAAGAGGACGCCCGGGCCGAGGTTGCAAAGATCCTGCCGCACGTCACGGTAGCCATCGGCAACGACAAGGAATGTGCCGTCGCCGTGGGCGAAGGTACCCCTGACGAGCAGGCCGACCGGCTGCTGGCCGCCGGCGTCGAGATCGCCGTCGTCAAGCTTGGGCCCGAAGGCGTGATGGCTAAGACCCGCACCGAACGGGTTGTCTCAGCGCCTGTCCCGGTTGAAACCCTCAACGGACTCGGTGCCGGCGACTCGTTTGGTGGAGCCTTCTGCCACGGGCTGCTGTCCGGCTGGCCGCTGGCCCAGGTCCTCGATTACGCCAACGCCGCCGGCGCCATTGTGGCCTCCCGTCTTTCCTGCGCCGACGCCATGCCGACGCCGGAGGAAGTCACCTCGCTGCTGGCCGAACGCGGCCGCTTGGTACCTGCCTTGGCCGGTGCCGCCGCAGTCCCGTCCCACACCACAGTTTCCGAAGGAGCAGCGTCTTGAGCGCCAACGATGATCCCCGCCGCTACCAGCACCTGAGCGCCCTCCGGCTCGAAGACCCCGACGCCGTTGCCCGCGCGGCAGCCACGCGCCGCCGCCATCCGGGGCTGAAGTATGGTGTGCAGAACTTCATAGTTGCCGCCGACCACCCGGCCCGCGGCGCCCTCTCCGTGGGAAACGCTCCGGTGGCCATGGCAGACCGCCGCGATTTGTTGGACCGCTTGCAGATTGCCCTGGCAAATCCCGCCGTCGATGGTGTCCTGGCGTCCCCGGACATCATGGATGACCTGCTCCTGCTGGGGGCCCTGGAAGGCAAGCTTGTCTTCGGCTCGATGAACCGTGGTGGCCTGGCCGGGCTCGTCAATGAAATCGACGACCGTTTCACCGGCCACACCGCCGCGGCCCTGGAAGCACTGGGCGCCGACGGCGGCAAGATGCTGACCCGCATCTGCCTCGGCGACCCGGACACCGCCTCCGCCCTGGAAGCCACGGCGCGGGCCGTCGACTCCCTCGCCGCACGCAAGCTGATCGCCATGGTGGAACCCTTCCTCTCGGTCTGGCAGAACGGCAAGGTCCGCAACGACCTCAGCCCGGACGCCGTCATCAAGTCCATCGCGATCGCCCAGGGCCTGGGCTCCACGAGCGCCTACACCTGGATGAAGTTGCCCGTAGTGGCGGAGATGGAACGCGTCATGGCGGCCACCACGTTGCCCACCGTGCTCCTCGGCGGGGACCCGGAAGGCACCCAGGATGAGGTCTTCGCCAGCTGGCAGGCCGCCTTGGCCCTGCCCGGCGTTCGGGGCCTCACCGTGGGCCGGACGCTGCTGTACCCGGCCGACGGCGATGTGGCCGGGGCCGTCGCCACCGCCGCCTCGCTGCTCAAGTCGCCCGTGCTGCAGTCATCAGCGAAAGTATCGGAGTAAGCCCCCATGGCAACAGCAACACGCAGAATGACAGTCGCCCAGGCCGTCGTCGAGTACCTGTCCAAGCAGTACACGGTGGACCGCATCGGCGCCGAGGACTACCGGGAGCGGCTGATTCCGGGGACGTTCGGCATCTTCGGCCACGGCAACGTTGCCGGCGTCGGCCAGGCATTGAAGCAGTACCAGCAGCTCGATCCGGCGATCATGCCGTACTACCAGGGCCGCAACGAGCAGGCCCAGGTCCACCAGGCCGTCGGCTACGCCCGGCACACCCGCCGCCGGCAGACGTTCGCGATCAGCACCTCGATCGGTCCGGGATCTTCGAACCTGCTTACCGGTGCCGCGCTGGCCACGACCAACCGGCTGCCCGTGCTGCTGCTGCCCAGCGACACTTTTGCCACCCGCGCCGCGGACCCGGTCCTGCAGCAGCTCGAGCAGCCCTACGCCTACGACATCACCGTCAACGACGCGTTCCGGCCGCTGTCCAAGTTCTTCGACCGCGTCTCGCGGCCTGAGCAGCTGTTCTCGGCGTTCCACCATGGCCTGCGTGTCCTGACGGATCCGGCCGAAACCGGTTCCGTCACCATCTCGCTGCCACAGGATGTCCAGGCCGAGGCCTTCGACGTGCCTGAGGAGTTCCTCGCCGAACGCGAGTGGCGCATCCGCCGCCCCGAGGCCGACGACGAGGACATCCGCCGCGCGGCCGAAGCCATCCGTGCCGCGAAGCGCCCGCTGATCATCGCCGGCGGCGGCGTGCTGTACGCCTACGCCAACGAGGAACTCGCTGCATTTGCTGAGTTGACGGGCATCCCGGTGGGCAACACCCAGGCCGGCGTCGGCGTCCTGCCCTGGGACCACAAGTTCTCGCTCGGCGCCATCGGCTCCACGGGCACGACGGCGGCCAACGCCATCGCTGCCGAGGCAGACCTGATCATCGGCATCGGTACGCGCTACGAGGACTTCACCACTGCCTCGCGGACCGCGTTCCAGAACCCCGACGTAAAGTTCATCAACATCAACGTCGCCGCCATCGATGCGTACAAGCACGGCACGTCCCTGCCGATCGTCGCGGATGCCCGGAAGGCCCTGGTTAAGCTGAACCAGGCGCTGGGCGGCTACCGCGTCGGTGCGGACCTCGAAGCGACGATCGCCGCGGAGAAGAAGCGCTGGGACGCCACGGTGGACGAAGCCTTCGACACCCGCTTCACCCCGCTGCCGGCCCAGAACGAGATCATCGGTGCCACATCCCGGGCCATGGACGCGGCTGACGTTGTCATCTGCGCTGCGGGCTCCCTGCCCGGTGACCTGCATAAGATGTGGCGTGTCCGGGACCCTTTCGGTTACCACGTGGAATACGCGTACTCCTGCATGGGCTACGAAATCCCGGGCGGACTCGGCGTCAAGCGCGCAGCGCTGGCAGAGGCCGCGCGCGGTGGCGAGCAGCGGGACGTTGTGGTCATGGTGGGGGACGGCTCCTACCTGATGATGCACACCGAACTGGTCACCGCCGTCGCCGAACGCATCAAGCTGATCGTGGTCCTGATCCAGAACCACGGCTACGCCTCCATCGGCTCGCTGTCCGAATCCCTCGGTTCGCAGCGTTTCGGCACCCAGTACCGGGCGCTGAACGAGGAGCAGCACAGCTTCGACGAAGGCGAAACCCTCCCGGTGGACCTGGCCCTGAACGCCGAAAGCCTCGGCGTGAAGGTGGTCCGGATCGAACCGGGGGAGAAGGTCATTGCCGAACTCGAGCAGGCCATCCGGGATGCCAAGGCCGCGCCTGAACGCAGCGGGCCCATCCTGATCCACGTTGAATCCGACCCCCTGCTGGACGCGCCGAGCTCCGAATCATGGTGGGACGTTCCCGTCTCCCAGGTCTCGGACCTCGACTCCACCCAGCAGGCCTTCAAGACGTACACCGACCACAAGAACCGCCAGCGCAAACTGCTCGGCTGAGCTCCACCGGCCACAGCCCACGCGCCGCCGCAAACCCACCTCAGCAATAGACCAAGGAAGTCCAACACCATGTCAACGACGACCGTCACCACCACCATCAACCACTTCATCAACGGCGCTGAGTCCGCCGGCGAGGGTACACGCACCCAGCCCGTCTACAACCCCGCCACCGGCGCCGTCTCCGCGGAGCTGCGGCTGGCAAACCGTGCGGACCTGGACGCCACGGTCGCGGCCGCCCGCGCCGCCGCCGACTCCTGGGGCGATATCTCCCTGGCCAAGCGCACCAATGTGCTGTTCAAGTTCCGTGAGCTCGTTGCGGCCCACGTTGACGATCTTGCCGAACTGATCACTGCTGAGCACGGCAAGGTCCTCTCCGATGCCAAGGGCGAGATCGGCCGCGGCCTGGAGGTCGTCGAGTTCGCCTGCGGCATCCCCACCCTCCTCAAGGGCGACTACTCGGACCAGGTCTCCACCGGGATCGACGTGTTCTCTTTCCGCGAGCCGCTCGGCGTGGTTGCCGGGATCACCCCGTTCAACTTCCCCGTGATGGTCCCTTTGTGGATGGCCCCGATGGCTATCGCCGCCGGCAATGCCTTCATCCTCAAGCCCTCCGAGCGTGACCCGTCCGCTTCGATGCTGCTGGCCAAGCTGTGGAAGCAGGCCGGGCTGCCGGACGGCGTGTTCCAGGTCCTGCACGGCGACAAGGAAACCGTGGAGGGGCTCCTGACCCACCCGGACGTGGATGGCATCTCCTTCGTTGGCTCCACCCCGATCGCCCAGTACGTCCACGAGACCGCCACCAAGCACGGCAAGCGCGTCCAGGCCCTCGGCGGCGCAAAGAACCACGCGATCATCATGCCCGACGCCGACCTGGACAACGCCGCAGACCACCTCGCCGCCGCCGCCTTCGGCTCCGCCGGCGAACGCTGCATGGCCATCTCCGTCGCCGTCGCCGTCGGTGACGCCGCGGACCTGCTGGTCAAAAAGGTCGAAGAGCGCGCCCTCGCCATCAAGGTCAACAACGGCACCGCGCCCGACGCCGAAATGGGCCCCGTGATCACGCCCGCTTCCAAGGAACGCATCGTCAGGATCGTCACCGAGGCAGAAGCCGCCGGCGCCGCCATGGTGGTGGACGGCCGCGACCTGGTGGTCCCCGGCCACGAGGAAGGCTTCTGGGTCGGCCCCACGGTCATCGACCACGTCAAGACCGAAATGACCGCCTACACCGAGGAAATCTTCGGACCGGTCCTCGTAGTGGTCCGCGTCGAGGACCTGGACGCCGGCATCGCCCTGATCAACGCCAACCCCTACGGCAACGGCACCGCCATCTTCACCTCCTCCGGTGCCAACGCCCGCAAGTTCCAGCGTTCGGTAACCGTAGGCATGATCGGCATCAACGTGCCGCTGCCCGTCCCCGTGGCCTACCACTCCTTCGGCGGCTGGAAGGCCTCGCTGTTCGGCGACAAGCACATCTACGGCCCGGAAGGCGTGTCCTTCTACACTCGTGGCAAGGTAGTCACATCCCGCTGGCCCGAGCCCACCCACGCCTCGGGTGCCTCGTACAACTTCCCCTCCAACTAGTCCCCACCGCCGCCCTAGCCTCGCAAGTCCCCACCCACCTACCACGATCGATTGCTCCCCACCGGCACCCTCGCCTCGCAAGCTCGGCCAGGGAACCCTGCCGGCGTGGGCCCACCGCCGTTTTGAGCGTCCCAAAGGGCACCTACGGAGCAATCGATGAGAAGGATTGAGCAATGACAGAGAACAAGTTGATCATCGGCACCGCGCCGGACTCGTGGGGCGTTTGGTTTGCGGATGACCCCAAGCAGACTCCGTGGGAGCGCTTCCTCGACGAAGTGGCCGAATCCGGCTACAAGTGGATCGAATTGGGTCCGTACGGGTACCTGCCGAACGATCCCACGCGGCTGGCCGAGGAACTCAAGGCCCGCGATTTGAAGGTGACCGCCGGAACGGTCTTCACGGCTTTCCACCGCGGGCTGGACCAGTGGGAGACCGCCTGGGAACCTGCCCGCAAGGTCGCGGAACTCACGGCTGCCATGGGCGGAGAGCACATCGTGGTCATCCCGGCCATGTGGCGTGACGATGTCACGGGCGAAGCGGTGGAGAGCGGCCAGCTCACTGAGAAGGCCTGGAGCGACCTTTTCTCCGGCCACAACCGCCTCGGCAAGACGCTGCTGGAGGACTTCGGCCTCAAGCAGCAGTTCCACTCGCACGCCGACTCGCATGTGGGTGCGCAGCAGGACATCGAGACCCTGCTGGCCGCCACGGACCCGGAGTACCTGAATCTGTGCCTGGACACCGGCCACGCCGAGTACTGCGGAGCTTCCAGCCTGGAGCTCATCAAGAACTACCCGGACCGCATCGGTTACCTGCACCTGAAGCAGATCAACCCGGACATCCTCAAGAAGGTCAACGAGGAAAACATGACATGGGCTGCCGCAAACCTTGCCGGCGTCATGACCGAACCGCCGAACGGGCTGCCCGACCTCCGCGCTGTGATCGAAGCCGTGGAGGCACTGAACCGCCCCATTTTCGGCATCGTGGAGCAGGACATGTACCCGGTGGCCTTCGACGTCCCCATGCCGATCGCCAAGCGCACCCGCAACTACCTGCTGTCGTGCGGCTCCCGCACGGCAGTCAACTAACAGCCGCCCAGGCACCCGAAACGTAAGGAAAGAACAATGACTGAAACCCTTCGCGTCGCCGTCATCGGCGCCGGCCGCATGGGCGCGGACCACATCCAGCGCCTCAGCAAGCGTATCCACGGCGCTGAAGTTGCCGCCGTCGTGGACGTGGACCTTGCCCGTGCGCAGGCTGCCATCGAAGGCATCCCGGGTGCAGTGGCCCTGGCCAATGCCGACGAGGCGCTGAACAACGGCGACGTCAACGCCGTGCTGATCGCCACGCCGGGCTTCCTCCATGAGGAAATCCTGTACAAGGCGCTCGAGAAGGGCTTCCCGATCCTCTGCGAAAAGCCGCTTACCCCTGATGCCGAATCAGCGTGGAAGATCGTACAGGCCGAGGAAAAGCTGGGCCATAAGCGCATCCAGGTCGGCTTTATGCGCCGCTTCGACGCCGAATACGCCGCCCTGGGCTCCGTCATCCGCGACGGCGAACTGGGCGAGCTGCTGATGCTCCACCACCAGCACCGCAACCCCACCACGCCCGCCGGCTTCACCAACGAGATGCTGATCAACGACTCGGTGGTGCACGAGTTCGATGCCATCCGCTTCTTCACCGGCGAGGAAATCACCTCCGTGCAGGTCCGGCTGGGCAAGGCCACGCGCAACGCACCGAACGGCCAGCACGATCCGCAGCATGTCCTGCTCGAAACCGAATCCGGCGTTCTGGCCGACATCGAGATCTACGTCAACGCCAAGTTCGGCTATGAAGTGGCCACCCAGGCCTCCTTTGAAGACGGCATCGTGAACATCGGCGGCGACACGGGCCCGTACACCCGTAGCTCCGGCCGCTGGGGCGGCAAGGTTACCCCCGGCTTCGAAGAGCGTTTCGGCGCGGCGTACGACGTTGAAATCCAGTCCTGGGTTGACGCTGCGGTCCGCGGCGAAATCGGCGGCCCCACCGCCTGGGACGGCTACGCCACCGCCGCCTGCTGCGAGGCCGGCGTTGAGGCCCAGAAGTCGGGCGAAAAGGTCGAGGTCCACCTCAACACCAAGCCGGACCTCTACAACTAACAGCCCCTGCAAACCACAAGGCGGCCTGTCGGCAGCAGGCCGGCGGGCCGCCTTTTTGCTTGCATTATCGAAGTTTTCCAAACCACAAAGGAGTGACCATGAAAATCGCCCTGGACCCCACCCCGTTCCACCACAGCCACAGCCTGCTGGAATTTCCGCGCGTGGCCGCCGATCTCGGTTACAAATACCTGCAGCTGACTCCGCACGCGGACATGATCCCGTTCTACAACCACCCCAAAGCCGACAATGAGCTCGTGGCGCAGATGAACAAGGCCTGCAAGGACGCCGGCGTCGAAATCGCGTCGGTGCTTCCCGTGCTGCGTTGGTCCGGGCCGGACGAGGACGCCCGCGAAGCGGCGGTCCGCTACTGGAAGCGTGCCATCCAAATTGCCGTGGACCTGGGCGTCAGCACCATGAACACCGAATTCAGCGGCCGCCCCGAAAAAGCCGAAGAGTCCGAGCGTGCCTTCTACCGCTCCATGGAAGAGCTGCTGCCTATCATCGAGCGTGAAGGCCTGGACGTCCTGATCGACCCGCACCCGGACGACTTCGTCGAAGACGGCCTGGCTGCCATCCGCGTCATCCGCGGCATCAACTCGCCCAACATCGGCATGGTCTACGTGGCCTCGCACTCGTTCCACATGGGCAACAAGCCCCTGGAAATCATGCGGGCCGCCGGGGACAGGCTGCGCCTGGTCCACGTCTCGGACACCATGGACCACCACGCCTCCCACGGCCTGCGCTACATCACCAACCCGCCCGGGAATGCCGTGCGTGTGCACCAGCACCTGAAGATCGGCGACGGCGACGTCAACTGGGACGAGTTCTTCGGCGGGCTCAAGGAAATCGGCTTCCTGGACAAGGACAACACCGTTATGGTGTCCAGCGTGTTCGCCGAAGACGACAACGCCGAGGACGTGTCCCGCTACCAGCTGGAGACGATGCGCAACTACGTCGACAAGGTCAAGTAGTGGCGGCGGAGACGGACCAAAACAAAGGAACCATGGCGAATCCCGGCACAGTCCAGTCCGACGCCCCCGGCAGCACCAAGCCGAACAACCCGGCCAAGCCAGCCAATCCGAAGAAGTTCATGCGGAAGGTGGCGCTCTTCTCCACGTTCGGCGGACTCCTGTTCGGCTACGACACCGGTGTCATCAACGGCGCCCTGCCCTTTATGCAGCGGGACCTCGGACTGACGCCGCTGACCGAAGGGCTGGTCACGTCCACGCTCCTGTTCGGTGCGGCCTTCGGCGCCATCAGCGCAGGCCGGCTCTCGGACCGCTTCGGCAGGCGAAAGACCATCATGGGCCTGGCCCTGATCTTCGTTGTGGCCACCATCGCCTGCACCATCTCGCCGAGCACGGAGCTGCTCATCGCGGCCCGGACTTTCCTGGGCCTGGCAGTGGGCGGAGCGTCCGTGATTGTCCCCGTGTACCTCGCGGAAATGTCGCCGGCGGCCCAACGCGGCCGCATCGTCACGCAAAACGAGCTGATGATCGTCACCGGCCAGTTCCTGGCCTTCACGTTCAACGCAGTGCTCGGCAACGCCTTCCCCGAAGAAACGCACGTGTGGCGCTGGATGCTGGTCATCGCCACGCTCCCGGCCGTCGTCCTGTGGTTCGGGATGCTGGTCCTGCCGGAGAGCCCGCGCTGGCTGGCGTCGGCCGGTCGCTTCGGGGCCGTCCTCGAGGTGCTGCGCTCCACCCGCGCCGCCGGCGACGTCTCAGCGGAGTTCGACGAGGTCCGGCAGGCAGCCCGGGAGGACTACCAGGCCAAGATGGGCACGTTCAAGGACCTCACCGTTCCGTGGATCCGCCGGATCTTCGTGGTGGGCCTGGGCATGGCCATCATCAACCAGATCAGCGGCGTCAACGCAATCATGTACTACGGGACGTCAATCCTGTCCTCGTCAGGATTCGGCGACCGAGGCGCCCTGATTGCAAACGTCCTCAACGGCGTCACGTCCGTGGTGGCCGTGATCGTCGGCATGTACCTGATGTCGCGGGTGCCCCGCAAGCCCATGCTGATCGCGGGACTGTGCGGCACCGCAACTTCCTTGACGGCCATCGCGGTCGTCTCCATGCTCCTGCCGGAGAGCACCCTGCGCGGCTACCTGGTGCTGCTGTTCATGGTGACGTTCCTGGCGTCCATGCAGGGCTGCATCGGCACCGTCACGTGGTTGACCATGTCCGAGATCTTCCCCATGCACGTCCGCGGCATCGCGATGGGCATCTGCGTCTTTGTGCTGTGGATGATCAACTTCCTGATCGGGTTCTCCTTCCCGCAGATGGTCTCGTGGATCGGTGTTTCGGCGACGTTCTTCATCTTTGTGGCACTGCAGCTGTGTGCCATTGTCTGGGTCAAGCGGGTCGTCCCGGAGACCAAGGACAAGTCCCTGGAGGAGCTGGAGCACCTGTTCAAGCAGCGCTCAGGTGTGTCCGCCTAAGGCGACACAAAACCAAGGTGACGCTGAAACGCCCGACGCCGGCCGGCGTCGGGCGTTTCTCCTGTCCCCGCGGCGTGCGGGGTCGGGGACGCTCTCTCACTTCCTGCAGGAAAGTCCCGAACCCTCTCTCACCCGGTGAGAGAGGGTTTCGGGGAAACGTGCAGGAAGTGAGAGAGGGTGCTAAAGCGCGATCACCGCATTCTCCAGCGCACTGCGGCGGACCGCATCCAGCACCTCCAGCGTCCGGATTCCTTCCGCCGCCGGTACGGGTTCGGGCCCGTCGCCGCGGACCGCGCGGGCGAACTCGGTGTAGAAGCCGGCATAGTTCCCCTGCGCCGAGGCAATGGCCTCGCGGCCGTCCTTCGTGGACAGGGTGCCCCAGTTTTCGGCCGCATCAATGCCCCACGTTGCCGGCTCCGCAACCGGACGGCGCCCCGCCATCACGGCGTCCGCCTGAACGTCGGCGCCGGAGGCGATGTAGCTGCCCCTGCTGCCATAGGCCCGCAGCTCCCGGGTGGTGGAATGGTTGAGTTTGCTGGCGGATACCGTGGAGACCGTTCCGGACACGTGGGTCATGGTGACAACAAAGCCGCAGTCCGTCCGTTCGCCGAAACGGTCCGTCCAGTCAAGGGTCGCGTGCACGTGGCTCGCCGGGCCCAGCAGCCACAGCATCTGGTCAACCAGGTGGCTGCCCAGGTCCCGCAGGAGTCCGCCGCTTGCACCAAGTTCAAGGCTGCCAGCGTTGTCCTGGTCCATGGTCGAATGCACGCGCCACGTCTCGCCCAGTTCTCCCGAGGCCAGCACATTAGCGAGCGTGAGGATATCCGCGTCGCGGCGCCGGTTGTGGTAGACGTTGAGGACAACGCCGGCCCGCGTGGCGGCCTCGGCGAGTTCACGTGCAGCCTCCGCATTCGGCGCGAAGGGCTTGTCGGCCACAACGTGCACGCCTGCCTTGATGGCTTCCATGACCAGGTCATGGCGGGTGTGCGGCGGCGTGGTGATGGTCACCGCGTCCACGCCGGCGTCGAGCAGCTCGGCAAGGCTCCCGTAAACGGGCAGTCCCGGGAAGTCCGCTTCCGCCTGCGCCCTTTTCGCCTCCGTTCGGGCCACAATGCCGACCAGTTCGACTCCCTCGGCCGCTTCAATGAACGGAGCATGGAAATACCTGCCGCCTGCTCCGTATCCGACAATGCCAAGACGCATGTTTCGTTTTCCTTCCCGGTTGGGTATGGCCGGCCATGCGGAGACGGCAAGGGGGCGACGCATATGCGCCGCCCCCTTGCCGTCTGTCACAGGCCCGTGGCTGACTGGTTGGCTGACTACGCCGTAACGTTCAGCGAAGACCTGAGCGAGGCGTCAGCATCCCGCAGCACCTTCGCCGCCACCTGCAGGCCCTCGATCCGGCCCAGGGAAGTGTCCTCGTGCTCGATGTTGACCAGCATCTCCGGGTCGACTTCGTGCAGGGCCCGGAGGAACTCGGTCCAGTAGGCGGTGTCGTGCCCGCGGCCGAGGGCGACAAAGTCCCACGCGGAATTCTTGGGCCACTCGTTGGCCCACTCGTCGCCGCCGAGATTGGTGCGGTTTTCCTCCGGCGCGAGGCGGCGGAAGCTGTTGTCCAGCACGCCGTAGAGCGCGGCGTTTTCGGTGTTCACGCGGACGTCTTTCGCCGCTGCCTGGAAGACGAGCGGCCCGAGTTCGCGCACCACAGCGGCCGGATCCATCTGCTGCCAGAACAGGTGGGAGGCATCCAGTTCGACGCCGACATGCGTTGCCTTGGTCAGCTCGATCAGCTTGCGGACGTCGGCAATGTTGAAGACGAGGTTCTGCGGGTGCAGTTCGAGGGCCACCTTGACGTCGTGGTCAGCCGCCAGACGGTCGGTTTCCCTCCAGAATTCCGCAGCCACGCCCCACTGGTAATCCAATACGTCCAGTGCTGCCGAGTTCCAGGCGTTGACCACCCAATTGACGGTGGTGGCTCCGGGCTCTCCGCCCGGCAGACCGGACATGGTGACTACCCGGTCCTGGCCGAGGCGGCTGGCCAGCCGGATGGAGCGGCGGATGTCTTCGGAGTGCTTCTCGCCGATTTCACGGTTGGGGTGCAGCGGGTTGCCGTTGCAGTTAAGGCCTGCGATGGAAACGCCGGTGCCCTCGAAGATTGCCAGGTAGTCATCGCGGGCGGCGTCGCTTTCCAGGATCTGGTCCATGGTTGGGACGTGCACCGCAGGGAGGAAGCCGCCGGTGTTGATCTCGATGCCGGTGAGGCCAAGCTCGGCGATGACCTTCAGTGCTTCGGGAAGCGGCCGGTCGTGCAGAACCGCATTGTAGACGCCGAGCCTCATAGCGTGATCTTCTTTCCGTTGTTGAGCGCGGATTCGGCGACTGCGCCGAGCAGTTCCATGTTGCGCACGCCTTCGTCGAACGTGGCGCAGCGGGGGAGGGACTCTTCTTCGCTGAGGCCGGCGACCTCTTCGAGGAATGCGCGGGCCTGGTAGCCGAACGCGTCGTTCTGGCCGAAGCCGACTTCGGGGGCGTCCATGGCCAGGCCGCCGGCGATGTAGGGGTGGCCCGGGCCGAGGATGACCTGGCGGTAGCCGTTCTCGTTGCCGGAGCCGTCGTTGAGGAACAGCTGGATTTCGGCGGGGCGGCGCTGGTCAAACTTGGCGGCGCCGTTCTCGCAGAACACCTCGAAGTTCAGGCTGTTGGCGTGGCCGGCCGCAACCCGGGAGACTTCAAAGCTGCCGGCGCCCGTGCCAAACTCTGCATTGAATGCTGCGTAGTCGTCGTTCTCGACGGCTTCGAACGTATCGCTGACGGCAACGTGGTCGTGGCCCATCACGGCCGCGAGCGGCAGGGGACGCTTGTCGATCACGGTGCTGAGGCTGCCGCCGGTGATCGACTTGATGTCGCCACAGAGGAACTCGGAGATGTACGTCAGGTGGCTTCCGACGTCGGCGAGCGCACCGGAGCCGGGGCCGCCCTTGTAGCGCCAGCTCATGGGAGCGGAGGGGCTGAAGCCGTAGTCGGTCCAGTAGCGGCCGCTGAAGTGCAGGACGTTGCCGAGGGCGCCGTTGCGGATGAGGTCCCGGATGTAGGCGATGCCCGGGGTGCGGCGGAAGGTGAAGCCAATACGGGCGATCGTTCCGCCGGCCTCAGCCGCGCGGGCTACCTCGGCCATGGCGCGTGCGTCCGCCAGGGAGTCGCTCAGCGGCTTTTCGCACAAAACGTGCTTGCCGGCAGCGAGCAGGCCCTCCACCACTTCGCGGTGGAGCGAGTTGGCGATGACCACGCTGACGACGTCGATGTCATCGGCTTCGGCGATTGCCTGCCATGACGTGTCGTTGCGCTCGTATCCGAAACGGCGGGCGGCCAATGAGCCGAATTCGGCGTTGACGTCGCCGATCGAGACCAGGCGCACCGGGGGAAGTACCGGGCTGTAGAGGGCAGACGAGGTGCGGTACGCGGCAGCGTGGGGCCTTGCCGGCCATGCCTGCACCGATGACGGCGACGCCTAGGCTTTCAGCCATTGATTTCTCCTTTGAAATTCAGCCGCGGCGGGAAGGCCCAACGGCATTTTGTAGCGCTACAATTTAGTGCGTTGGAACTGAGCGTATCCATGTATGTATGTCCTGTCAATCACTCTACGGATATCCTCAAGGGCAGACACGAAAGGCACCTTCAATGACGTTGCACAGCCCCAGGACCCGACGCCCCACGATCTATGACGTGGCAAAGCAGGCGGGCGTCTCGCCGTCGTTGGTTTCACTCGTCCTGCAGAATCCCGCGAGGGTGAGCGACAAGCGCCGCGAGGCCGTCCAGGCGGCAATCTCGGATCTCGGGTACCGCCCCAGCCGCGCCGCCACGACGCTTGCCAGTAGCCGGACGAAGAGCATCGGGCTGGTGATTGATGACTACCGGAACCTGTGGTTCGTCGATCTGCTGCGGGGGATGGAATCTGCGCTGACCGAACATGGTTACCAGGTCATGCTGGCTGATTCCCGCCCCGGCGAGAACCGAATCCAGGAAGCTGCCGACGGTTTGCTTGCCATGCACGTTGACGGGCTGGTGATAGCAGCGGAGCCCAGTGCGTCAATGCTGGCCGGGGCGGGGGTTCCAACCGTGGTGGCCGGGTGGCGCGATGGCGTGCCGGCCGGCGCGGACCTGATTACCAACGACGACGACGGCGGCGGCGGAATGGCCGCCAGCCATCTTCTGGGGCTCGGCCACACGCGCATTGGCCACCTTTCCGGATCCGGCGGTGCCGCTGCGCACCGGCGCGCGGGTTTCCATGCCCGGCTCAGTGAGTCGGGCATGGAACCGCGGATTGTGGGGGAGCAGGGCGGAACATCCGAGGAGGATGGCTACGCCTCGATGTGCTGGCTGCTGGACCACTATCCGGACACCACTGCAATCTTCGCCGCCAATGACACCATGGCGCTGGGCGCGTTGGGTGCCATCAAGGCGCGCGGGCTTGCGGTCCCGGCGGACATCTCCGTGATCGGATACGACAATTCAACGCTGGCGAAGTCGCGGTATCTGGAGCTGACCTCTGTGGACAACCGAAGTGACCTGGTGGGTGTGGACGTGGCCAAGGCGCTTCTGGCGCGCATACACGACTCCGCGGTTGGCCCGCAACGCAAGCTGATTGAGCCCGCCCTGGTTGTTCGCGGGACCACGGCGCGACCGGCACTTTAGGCGGCCGCAGTAGGCTCCGCACGTCAAAACATCCTAATGTCAGGACAAACTATTGACATTCGTGAGTTGAGTCACCATGATCGAGGTAGACAGTGCTCCGGCGGTTGCAGAGTGGCAGCCCGGAACCTGAGATCAAAGGAGATTAACGTGGCTAATTTTTCTTGGCGTAAGGCGGCTCTCGTTGCGGCAGTTGTGCCGATGATGGCGCTGAGCGCTTGCTCAAGCACCGGCGGCAAGCCCGCTGACAGCGGCAACGCAGCCGGCGGAGGGCAAGCCGTAAGCACTCCGCGTATGAAGGTGGCCCTCATCACCCACGCCGCAGCAGGCGATACATTCTGGGATATCGTCCGCAAGGGCGCTGAGGAAGCGTCCGCGAAGGACAATGTTGACCTCCTCTACACAAGTGACCCCGAAGCCGGGCGTCAGGCCCAGCTCGTCCAGCAGGCCATCGACCAGAAGGTTGACGGCATCGCTGTCACCCTCGCCACCCCGGAGGCCCTCAAGGACGTCCTCAAGAAGGCCACCGACGCCGGCATCCCCGTGGTGAGCCTCAACGCCGGCGAGGGCGTCTCGACACAGCTCGGAGCGTTCACGCACTTCGGCTCGAACGAGAAGCTGGCCGGCGAGGCCGTGGGCACCAGGCTCGCGGCGCAGGGCTTCAAGCACCCGGTCTGCGTGATCCAGCAGCAGGGCCACGTCGGCCTGGAGGCACGGTGTGCGGGTGTCAAGGCGAAAGTACCCGGAACAGAAATCCTTTACGTCGATGGCAAGGACATGACTTCGGTCCAGTCCACCGCGACCGCCAAGCTCCAGGCAGCCAAGGACGCTGACGTCATCATCGGTCTGGGTGCGCCGATCACCCTGACGCTCCTCAAGTCGGTCCCGGATGCCAGCAGCTCCGCAAAGGTTGCCAGCTTCGACCTGAACGCTGACCTTGCCCAGAAGATCGTCGATGGCTCTGTGCTCTTCACTGTGGACCAGCAGCCCTGGCTCCAGGGCTACATGTCCGTTGACTCTCTCTGGCAGGCCAAGCGCGGCGGCTTCAAGCTTGGCGGCGGCCAGCCTGTTCTGACCGGTCCCACCATCGTGGACAAGTCCAACGCTTCCGACGTCCTCAAGTTCGCCCAGCAGGGCGTCCGCTAGATCCAGGATTCTGGCCGCGTGGCGGGTGACCGCCGCGCGGCCTGACCAACAAGGAGTTCTTCCTATGGCAAAAACAGCAACCCTGCCGCCGGCACCGGCTTCGGCCCCCGGCCCACGTGCTGACGAAAGAATAGGGCAACGAAGCCCATTCCAGAACCTCCTGGGCCGCCCCGAGGTGGGCGCGCTCGTAGGAGCGGTGGTCCTTTTCGTCTTCTTCGCGCTCGTCTCCAGCACTTTCCTGCAGCCGAACGCGCTCGCGACAGTGCTATATGGTTCCTCGACGATCGGCATCATGGCGGTGGGGGTGTCGCTGCTGATGATCGGTGGCGAGTTTGACCTCTCCACCGGTGTGGCCGTGATCAGCTCTGCGCTGACCGCCTCCCTCTTCAGCTGGAACTTCTCCCTGAACGCGTGGGTCGGCGTCGTGCTGGCGCTCGTTGTTTCGCTCGGTATCGGTTTCATCAATGGCTGGATCCTCGTCAAGACCAAACTGCCCAGCTTCATCGTCACGCTCGCGACGTTTCTCATGCTCACGGGCCTCAACCTGGCCCTGACCCGCCTCATCGGCGGCAGCGTATCCTCTCCGTCCATCTCCAAGCTCGACGGTTTCGATTCCGCCCATGCGGTGTTCGCTTCGTCCATCAGCATCGGCGGCGTCGAGGTCAAGATCACGGTGTTCTTCTGGATCATCCTCGTTGCAATTGCGTCCTGGGTCCTGCTCCGCACCAAGGTTGGCAACTGGATCTTCGCCGTGGGCGGGGACGCGAACGCTGCCCGTGCCGTCGGCGTACCGGTCACCAAGACCAAGATCGGCCTGTTCATGGCTGTGGGCTTCTGCGGCTGGATCCTAGGGATGCACAACCTCTTCGCTTTCGACGCCGTGCAGTCCGGTGAGGGTGTTGGCAACGAGTTCCTCTACATCATTGCCGCGGTCATTGGCGGCTGCCTCCTGACCGGCGGTTATGGCTCCGCGGTGGGCGGCGCGATCGGCGCGTTCATCTTCGGCATGGCCAACAAGGGCATCGTCTACGCGCAGTGGAACCCGGATTGGTTCAAGTTCTTCCTGGGCCTGATGCTGCTGCTGGCCACCATCGTCAACCTCATCGTCAAACGCCGCGCGGAACTCAAGTAAGGGGCTGGAGAAATGAATGCCAAAGAAATCGACCAGCAAACGCTGCTCCAGAATGAAAAAGATCCCCTCACCCACACCCCCGTGCACCTGCTCTCCCTCGAGGGAGTAGGCAAGCATTACGGCAACATCATTGCTCTGAGCGATGTCACCATGGCTGTGGACAATGGCCGCGTCACCTGCGTCCTCGGTGACAACGGCGCCGGTAAGTCCACGCTGATCAAGATCATCGCCGGCCTGCACCAGCACGACGCCGGGATCCTGAACATCATGGGCGAGGAACGGAAATTCACCTCGCCCCGTGACGCCCTCGACGCCGGCATCGCCACGGTCTACCAGGACCTCGCCGTTGTCCCGCTGATGCCTATTTGGCGGAACTTCTTCCTCGGCTCGGAACTGACCAGCGGCTTTGGCCCGTTCAAGAGCCTGGACGTCGAGAAGATGAAAGCCATCACGCTCAAGGAACTCGCGGAGATGGGCATCGACCTGCGCGATGTGGAGCAGCCCATCGGCCAGCTCTCCGGCGGTGAACGCCAGTGTGTCGCGATCGCCCGGGCGGTGTACTTCGGTGCCAAGGTGCTGATCCTGGATGAGCCGACGGCGGCACTCGGCGTCAAGCAGTCCGGTGTGGTGCTGCGCTACATCCTGCAGGCCCGCGACCGCGGCCTCGGGGTCATCTTCATCACCCACAACCCGCATCACGCCTTCCCCGTCGGAGACCGGTTCCTGCTGCTCAAACGCGGCAAGTCGATCGGCTACTACGACAAGAAGGACATCACCCTCGACGAGCTCACCGCCCAGATGGCCGGCGGCGCCGAACTCGCCGAACTGGCGCACGAGCTCGAACAGCTCGGCGGCCACAGCGACATCGTCAAGGAAGTCAAAGCCGAAGTGGCCGACGTCGCTGACACCGTCCAGGCAGGCGCCCCAAGACACGCCTAGCAGCGCCGGCCGAAGGGGCCCTCCGGCGGACTGCCGGCGGGCCCCTGCCTTGCCATGGGCCAGCCATCAAACGACGTACAGAATCACGATGGACAGGACAGGAACAACATGCCGATCCGGGTAGGCGTCATCGGCGCCGGAATCATGGGCGCCGACCACATCAGGAACCTCTCCACCACCATCGGCGGTGCCGTAGTCACCTTTGTGGCGGACCTCGACGCCGGCCGTGCCGCGGCCGCTGCACCTCGGGCTGCCCGCATCACCACCGATCCCTCCGAGCTGATTAACTCCAGCGAGGTGGACGCCGTCGTGGTTGCCTCCCACGACTCCACCCACGCCGGGCTGGTGCTGGAATGCTTCGAGGCGATGACCCCGGTGTTGTGCGAAAAGCCGCTGGCACCCACACTCCTCGAAAGCCTCGAGGTGGTAGCGGCGGACGCCGATATTGTGGCCGCCACCGGAGCATCCCTGCTCTCACTGGGCTTTATGCGGCGCTTCGACCCCGGCTACGTGGCCCTGCGCCAGTCCGTGCAGGACCGGGCCCAAGGTGAGCCCCTGATGGTCCACTGCACCAGCCGCAACGCCGCTGCGGGCCCCGGCACCACCTCGGAATCGGCCATCACGAATTCGGCCATCCATGAGCTGGACATCATCCCTTGGTTGCTGGACTCGCGCATCATGGAGGTGTCTTGGCAGGCCGGGCGTAGCTCACGCCATGCCGAAGGCGGGCTGCAGGACCCGGCCTTTATGATGCTCCGCACCGCCGACGGGACGGTGACCACGCTGGAGCTGTTCCTGAACGCCCAGTACGGCTACACCACCAGCTGCGAGGTTGTCTCGGAACTTGGCACCACCGGCCTGAAGGATTCCGCGCTGCTGGGCGTCCGGCAGGACGGCATTAGCCGGACGGGAATACCCGAGGACTGGCGCCCGCGTTTCGCCGATGCGTACCGGCTGCAGCTGCAGGCCTGGATCTCAGCCCTGGCCGAGGGGGAACAGCCGCCCCTGGCCGGGGCGCAGGACGGCCTCAACGCCGCGATCGTGGCCCAGGCCATGATCCAGTCCCTGCACAGCGACGGCGCCTCCACGAAAGTGAGCTACTCATGAGCATCTCCGCCCTGCCGGTCTCCCGCGTGCCCGGTCCGCGGGATGCCCCCGTGCTGCGGTGGGGGATCATGGGACCGGGCTGGATCGCCGAACGCTTCACAGAATCCGTCCAGGCGCACACGGACCAGGTGATCGCCGCCGTCGGGTCCCGTTCGCTCAGCAGGTCCAAGGCATTCGCGGACTCTTTCGACGTGCCCGCGGCCTACGGCAGCTACGAGGAGCTGGCCGCCGCCCCGGACATCGACATCGTCTACGTCTGCACGCCACACAACTTCCACCACCAGGCCGCGGTGCTCGCCCTCGACGCCGGCAAACACGTTCTGGTCGAGAAGCCGATCGGCCTCAACGCGGCGCAGGCCCGGGACATCGCCAAGCGGGCCGAGGCCGCCGGGGTATTCGCCGCCGAGGCCATGTGGAGTTTCTTCCTACCCAAGTTCGACGTGATCCGGCAGATCCTCGACGCCGGGACCCTGGGCACCGTCACGACGGTTTTTGCCGAATACGGCGAACACTTCGAACGCAGCCACAGGATCTTCGATCCCGCGCTGGCCGGCGGCCCGCTGCTGGACCTCGGCACGTACCCGCTGGCCCTGGTCACCGAGGTCCTGGGCCTGCCGGAAGAGCTGCATGCGATCGGCCAGCCCCACGAATCCGGGGTCAAGGCCCAGCTGTCCGCCATCATGCAGTTCGCCGGCGGCGCCCAGGCCGTAGTGAACACCCACCTGCACAACTTCACGCCCACCTCCGCCACGGTTGTCGGTTCCGAAGCCACGCTGACTATCGACGGTCCCTTCAACATGCCCGGCGGCTTCGAGGTCCGCTTCCCGGACGGGACCCGGCTGCGCCATGAGGAACCGGCCGGCGGCCACTTCGAGGGACTGCACTACGAAGCCGCGGCCGTGGCCCGTGCCGTGGCCGCCGGGCAGACGCAGGCCGGCCAGCGGACCCTGGCAGCCTCCATCCGCACCTTGGCCGTGGCCGATGAGATCCGCCGCCAGCTGGGAGTGGTGTTCCCAGGCGAAGACTCGTTGACGGACGAGGACGCGGCACGGCTCTGATTCATTTTTTGTTTTGACCATCGAAAGGACGGGCCCATGGCCTACATCGAACAGCACTCCGCAGGACTCTCCGCACCCGTGAAGGTCGGGCTCATCGGCTCGGGCTGGATGGGGGCGTTCCATGCCGAGAGCATCGCCCGCCGCGTCCCCGGCGCGGTCCTCGCTGCCATTGCCGACCCCAACGTGGAATCCGCGCAGACCCTTGCCCAATCGCTGGGCACCGCAAAGGTCACGGCCGACGCCGCGGACATCCTGGCCGATCCGGAGATCGATGCCGTGGTCATCGCGAGCCCGGCCCGTTTCCACTCCGCCCTGATCACCCAGGCTGCCGCCGCGGGGAAACACGTCTTCTGCGAGAAGCCCGCGGGCCAGGGGCTCGACGAACTCGACGCCGCGCTTGCCGCCGTTGAAAAAGCCGGGGTGCATTTCCAGATCGGCTTCAACCGACGCTATGCGGATGACTTCCAGGCCGCCAAGAAAGACCTCGCCGCCGGCATCGCCGGGCAGCCGCAGCTCCTGCGCTCGCTGACCCGCGATCCAGGCAACGGCAGCATCCCGAACGCGGCCAGGGTCCCCGCGTGGACGGTCTTCCTGGAGACCCTGATCCACGACTTCGACACCCTGAACTGGTTCAATGAAGGCGCCGAGCCGGTGGAGGTCTATGCCGTGGCCGACGCCCTCGTGGAACCGGAGCTGCGCGATCAGGGCTTCCTGGACACCGCAGTGGTGACCATCCGCTACAGCAACGGCGCCATCGCCGTGGCGGAAGCAAACTTCAGTGCCCTCTATGGCTACGACATCCGCGGAGAGGTCTTTGGTTCCAAGGGCATGGTCCAGGCCGGCCGTGCCACGGAGACGGCGGCCCGGCGTTACACGGCGGAGGGACTGTCCGCGGATACCCCGAGGCTCAATGTTGAACTGTTCCGGCAGGCCTACACAGATGAGCTCGCCGATTTCGCCGCCACGGTTCGCGCACAGCGGGACGGCACACCGCCGCCGTCGGGGGCCTTCACCCTCACTCCCGGGGCCGCAGACGCCCGCCGCGCGCTGGCCATGGCGCTGGCGTGCATTGAGTCGGTCAAACAGGGCGGTCCGGTGGCTGTGGCTGCTGCCCCGGTGCCGGCGCTCCGTGACGACGCCCGGGCCGGCGTCTGATGCGCCTGGCCGTCTGCGCGGAAATGGTCTTCACGGACCTGCCGTTTGTGGAACGGGTGCAGCGGATCCACGAGTCCGGTTTCGACGTCGAGATGTGGGACTCCAGGGGCAAGGACCTGGCCGCGCTCAAGGCCACCGGCGCGGTGTTCTCCTCCATGACCGGATACACCTCCGGAAGCCTCGTGGATCCCGACACGGCCGACGACGTGGTGCGGACGGCCGAGTCGCTGATCCCCACCGCCCTGGAGCTCGGCGTCAGCCGCATGGTGGTGCACTCCGCGGAGCTCATCGAAGGCCAGGCGGCCCGCCCCCTCTACCGTTCCACCGGCCCTATGTGGAGTACCGGCGCGCGGACGCTGGAACGCCTCGGCAAGCTGGGGGAGAAGTACGGTGTGACGTTCTGCCTGGAGAACCTCAACACCATCCTTGACCACCCAGGCATCCCGCTGGCCCGGGCCAAGGACACGCTGGCGCTCGTGGAAGCAGCCGGGCACCCCAACGTGAAGCTCATGCTGGACCTGTACCACGCACAACTGGGGAGGGGAACCTCATCGAGCTCGTGCGGACCGCCCTGCCGCACATCGGTGAAGTCCAGGTGGCGGACGTACCGGGCCGCTGCGAACCCGGCACCGGGGAAATCCACTACCCGGCCGTGGCCAGGGCGCTCGCGGACGCAGGCTATGAGGGAACCGTGGGCATGGAAGCCTGGGCCAGCGGCGACGACGAGGAAGCCCTTGCGGCCTTCCGGGCGGCGTTCAGGGTGCCAGGCACTACAACTTTTTCAACGGAAGGAACACTATGAAGGACGTCATTCTCGGTCTGGTCGGAGTGGGGCGCATCGGCGTCATGCACGCCAACAACATCGCCGCGCTCAACGGAGCTCTTAACCCGGAAGGCATCAACGTCAGCCTCCTGCTGACCGACGTCGCCGAGGACCACGCCAGGGGCATTGCCGCGGGCCTCGGTGCCGGATTCCTGCCCTCGGTGGAGGAACTCATCGCCGCCGGCGTGGACGGACTGGTCATCGCCACGGGGACCGGAACCCACCCCGAACTGATCAAGGCGGGCGTGGACGCCGGGATCCCGGTCTTCTGCGAAAAGCCCGTGGCCATGAACGTGGCGGACGCCCTGCCGGTGCTGGACTACATCCGGGCCAACAACGGCGTGGTACAGATCGGCCACCAGCGCCGCTTCGACCACGGCTACCTTGAGGCCAAACGTGCCTACCAGGCGGGCGAGTTGGGTTGGATCCACTCCCTGCGCGCCGTCACCTGCGACATGGCGCCGCCGCCCGTGGAGTTCCTCGCCAGCTCCGGCGGACTGTTCCGCGACTGCTCCGTCCACGACTTCGACATCCTGCGCTGGCTGACCGGCCGCGAGATCGTGGAGGTCTATGCGAAGGGCTCCAACAACGGCGACCCGGCCATCGGCGCCGTGGGCGACGTGGACACGGCGCTGGCTCTGGTCACGTTCGACAACGGGACAGTCGGTACCGTGTCAGCCACCCGCTACAACGGTGCCGGCCACGACGTCCGCCTGGAAATCCAGGGCTCCAGCCGTTCGCTGATGGTTGGGCTCGATGAGCAAACGGCCATGGCGTCGGCCGAAGCCGGGATCGCGTTCCCCGCCGGGGAACCCCACCGGACCTTCGCCGAGCGCTTCGACCAGGCGTACCGATCGGAAATGGCCGCGTTCGTGGAGCTGATTCTGGGCAGGCGCGAGAACCCCTGCACGCCGGAGGACGCCGTGGCCGCTTCCCGCGTGGCTGACGCCGCCCAGGAATCACTGGCCACCGGCGTCCCGGTCAAGGTGGTGCTGGCCGCGGCCAACGCTGGCTAGGACGGTGCTGAACTAAGCGCCATTTGAGGGGCCGGTTCAGGCATGACGCCTGGACCGGCCCTCAGCTATTTTCAGTGCGCATCCGAAGACCCGGTTTCTGCCCATTTTCTGGACGGTCGGGAGGCCATTGGTTGTTGCAGCGGGCTGGGCGGCGGGTGCGCGTGGCGCTGCGCCGGCCATACCGGTTCAGCCCATCGCCCAGGCCTCGTTTTGGTGGGTGAGGCCCAGCTTCAGGAGTCGTTTGAGGTTCAACCCGGCAACGCGGGACTGGATCCAGGCGTGGTTCTTCACGGTGCCCCGGTAGCGAAGACGCCGGTTGCCTCCGGCGACGAGCCAGGCGATGGAGCGTTCAATCAGGGGCCGGTATTGCCGGTAGTCCTGTTGGAAGCCGGATTCCTTCGCGGCGGCCCGGTGAGCGCGCTGTCGGCCGTGGTGCTCGGTGATGACGAGTTTGCGGCCCTTCTTCGCCGTGGTGCAGGCCGCTCGGAGCGGGCAGTCGTTGCAGCCGGCCCCGAAGTTCACGTTGCCTTTGGAGCTGATCTTGCGGACCAGCCCGTTCGGGCACGTCATCGTCCCTTTCTCGGGGTCGTGGCCGAAGTCATCGAGGGTGTAGCCGCCGGCAACGGCGGGGCGCAGGGGTTTGGGTTTCACCAGGGCCTGATGCCCGGCGGTTTCCAGGTGTTCGAGCATGTCCCCTGACCCGTAGGCAGAGTCGCCCAGGACCTGGAACGGCGCCCCGTCCTGCATCGACTGGTCGGCGGCCAGCAGCTCCTTGCCGGCCTGGGTGTCGGTAGATCCTTCCCCGGCGGCCTTCGTGATCGCGGCGTTGGTGATCAGCCCGGTCTCGGGTTCCCCCACGATATGGGCCTTGTATCCATCGCGGAGGACCGAGCGGGACTTGTGCGCGTGCCGTGAGTCCGGGTCCACGGTGGAGATGATCCGGTCCTTCGCGACCCGCCTGGCGATCTGCCAGCGCCCGTCCGTGCCGTCCGAGCCTTCGGCCGGTTCCACGTCCTGCCCGGCAACGAGCGCCAGTAACGCATACGCCTCCGCGGCCGGGCCCTGCAGGCCCTCCGGGTTCACGGCGTCCAACAATGCAAGCGCATCCGTCACCAATGCCGAAATCAGCGCGTTCTTCGCCTCCCCGTCGTCCCACGCAATGTCCGGTTTCCCGACCCTGCTGTAGTCATAGCCGGCGGCGTGGACCGCGAGCAGGCTCGCCCCGTCAGGGACATCCCGGCCGAAACGGCGGATCACGGCGATCAGCTGGGTGATGGTGTCCTGACGGGCCACCGCGTCGTCCAGGACCGTGGAATCAACAGCCCGACGGTGCCGCCCGTTCAACACCCCGGTCGCCGTAATGACCTCAAAGACGGCCTCGATGATCCGGTGCGGACGCCCGCTCGCGGCCAGCCGCTTGCGCCAATACGTCAACGTGGACGGGTGGAACGCGGCCTCGTTCAACCCGTACCCGCACGCCGCCTTCCACCGGAGATCAAAGGTCAACGCCTCGGCCGTTCCCCGGTCCGAGAGTCCCTCCAGCGCCTGAAGAACCAGCACCGAACCGATCACCGACGCCGGGATCGATGGACGGCCCCTCGATGACGTGAAAAGGTCCTCCATCATCGAATCCGGGAACAACCGGCCCCGGTGTTCAGCCAAAAACGCGAAGGCACTGCCCGGGGCCAACAACTCCCCGGCCAGTGCCTCCACATCCAAAAACCCGCGCTGAGCGTCCTCGATACCTTGCATTCAACCAGTCTTAACGACCAGCCCCGCAAGTCCAGCAGGCGCGCCTTAACCACACAAATTTGTTCAGCACCGTCCTAGGCTGAAGTTACGTGGGTCCTTTCCCCGTTTTCCTTCTGGAATCCGGGGAAAGGGTCTCTTTTTGGCCGAGAAACGTAGCCACTAAATTGTGGTGAATAACTGTTCAGAATCGTGACTCATCGGCGTAGTCTTAGGGCATGACGAAGACGACGCCTGCTATGCATGTAGCCGTGAACACCTCTCGCCGGACGAACAAGTCCGGCCTGGATGTCGAGTACCGTTCCGTGCTGCTGCGCCGCACCTACCGCGAGGAAGGCAAAGTCAAGCATGAAACCCTGGCCAACCTCTCCGCGTTGCCCGATCCCGCGATTGAGACGTTGCGGGCCTCCCTGGCGGGAAAGACGATGGTGGAGGCCGGCGCGCAACTGCAGGTCACCCGCTCCCTGCCCCACGGGCATATCGAGGCTGTCTACGCCATGGCCAAGGGGCTGGGCTTCGAATCGACGTTGGGGCCGGCATGCCGGGAACGGGACCTGGTCATGGCCTTGCTCGCCGCGCGGATCTGCGCACCGTCCTCGAAGCTGGGCACCCTGTCCTGGTTCGCCGACACCACCCTCGGACACGACCTGGGCCCGGTGAGCACTGACGATCTCTACCGGGCCATGGACTGGCTCGGTGCGCGCCAGACCCGGATCGAAAGAATGCTCGCCCGCACCTACCTGCAAGCCGAGCGGAACCCGGAGAAACTGGCCCTGTTCGATCTGTCATCCTCCTGGGTGACAGGCACCCACAACCCGTTGGCAGCCCACGGCTACTCAAGGGACAAGAAGCGCGGAATGGAGCAGATCGAGTACGGGATGCTCGCCACCCGTGCCGGGATTCCGATCGCCGTCCGCGTCGTGCCCGGGAACACCCCGGACCCGACCGCGTTCATCGGCATTGCCAAGGAAATCCAGGCCATGGCCGGGGTGGAGGACATGGTCATGGTCGGTGACCGGGGCATGATCACCTCCGCCCGGATCCACGATCTGAAAGAGACTGCCCTGGGCTGGGTCAGTGCCCTGCGCAACACCGCCATCCAGGCCCTCGCCGAAGACCAGGGCCCCTTACAGATGAGCTTGTTCGATGAGCAGAACCTGGCCGAAATCAGCCACCCGGACTACCCCGGGGAACGCCTTATCGCCTGCTACAACCCCGCCCTGGCCGGGCGCCGCAAACACAAGCGAGACGAGCTCCTGCACGTCACCGAAGACCGGCTGAAAACCATCCAGGCCGCCGTGTCCGCCGGCCGGCTCAAGGACGCCGGGAAGACCGGGGTGCGGGTCGGCAAGACCGTGGGGCAGAACAACATGGCCAAGCACTTCACCATCACCATCACCGATACGACACTGACCTACACGCGCAACCCCGAATCGATTGCCCGGGAAGCGGAACTGGACGGGATCTACGTCATCCGCACCAGCGTCGAGAAAGACACCATGGACGCGCCCGAGGCAGTGCGGGTCTACAAGTCGCTGGCGAACGTGGAGAAGATCTTCAAGACCCTCAAATCCCGGGACCTGCAGATCCGTCCCATCTACCACTACACCGCCGAACGCACGCGGGCCCACGTGTTCCTCTGCATGCTCGCCGGGCACCTGACCTGGCACCTGCGCGAGGCCCTCAAACCCCTGACCTACACCGATGAAAACCGGCCCACACCCGAGGAACCCGTAGCCGGCGTGCATCGCTCCGCCGAAGCCCAGACCAAGGCCCGCACCCAAACACTGCCCGACGGGACCCCGGCCCACAGCTACCAAGGCCTGCTGGCACACCTGGGCACCCGGACCCGGAACACCGTGGAAATCACCGGAACCACAGGCTCCTTCGACCTGCTGGCCATGCCCACACCAACACAGCACCAAGCCGCAGCCCACATCCAAGACCACATCCACAACCAAAGAAAGTAGCCAGACACGCAACACCAAAAGACAGAAAGATCCCCGGAAACCCGGGGATCTTCCTGTCTTAACTCACGTAACTTCAGGCTAGGCGAGCGTACGGCTCCCATGCAAAATGCCCCTCCGGAATCCGTTCCGGGGGGCATTTTCCTTGATCTCTACGGATCTCTACGCGCCGAACGGCAGCCGGGAATCGATGTCCTGGCCGTCCCAGGTTTGGCGGACCCAGCCGTGGTGCGGGTCATCGCTGATGAGCCATTCACGGACCGGTCCGGGGCCGGCCATCACGTTCAGGTAGTACAGGTCGTAGCCCGGGGCTGCCATGGCGGGGCCGTGCCAACCGTAGGGGACCAGCACAACGTCGCCGGTGCGGACCTCGGCTGCCACGTCGATGGGGCGATCATCCGAGGCGTACACGCGCTGGTAGCCGATGGCGTCGGCGTCGGCGGGTGCCCCGGAACCGGCAGCCACCTGCGTCTCGAAGTAATAGATCTCCTCCAGGTTCGTTTCGCCGTCCTTTTCCTCATCGTGCTTGTGCGGAGGGTATGAGGACCAGTTGCCGGCGGGGGTGAGGACTTCACACACGATGAAACGGTCAGCCTCAAGTGCCGCAGGCGTGCCGAAGTTATGGACCTGGCGGGAGCAATTGCCGGCGCCGCGCAGTTCCACAGGAGTCTCGGCGGCGGTCACGAGGCGCGTGGGGTACGAGGCCTTTGCCGGTGCGGTGGCGACCGCCACCCGTCCACCGTCGGACGAGCCGATGGTGACGGACCTGCCGGTGCCCGAATACAGAACATCGCTGGGGCCGTGGAACACTGACGCCCGCCCCTTCAGGACATAGTCTTCACCGTCCACGGAGACAGTGAAGGAGCCGTTGAGCGGAACCACAATCCGCTCCTCGTCCGCTGCCGGGAGAACAACGGCGGCGCCCGCGGCGAGCGTAGCCACCTTCAGGCCAGTATGGGCCCAGCCGTCCACGGCCAGGGTTGAATCGGAGGTTCCGAGCGAGATGTCCCAGTCGCCGTCGTTGGCGGTTCCCAGTGGGTAGACCCAGTTGGCCATAGAAGTAGTTCCTTGCCTTAGCGCTGTACGAGTGTCATTTCAAAGCTGTACGAATCCGCCCGGTACACGTGGTGTCCGGTTTCCACCCGGCGGCCGGCGTCGTCTGTTGCGGTGCGCTCCATGGTGACCAGTGCGGAACTGACCTCGGCCTCCAGCAGGCGCGCCTGGTAGTCGTTGGCGATCATCGCGCCGATTCTTTGCGAGGCCAGGCGGAAGTTGACTCCGCCGCGGCGGAGGATGGCGTAGAGGCCCTCAGAGGCGAGCATGGCTTCGTCCATGGTGGCGATGTCGTCCCGGACCCAGTTCTCCATCAGGGCGAGGGGCTTGCCGCCCACTTTCCGCAGGCGGGTGAAGTGGTACACCTTGGAGCCGGCAGGCAGTTCGAGGGTGGCGAGCGTCGCCGCGTCTGCCTCCATGTGGGAGAAGGTCAGCACCTGGGTGGTGGGCTTCTTGCCGTTATTGGAGAGGTCATCAAACAGGCTGGAAAGCTCCAGTGGGCGGCGGACCTGGCTGGAGACCACCTGGGTGCCCACGCCGCGCTTGCGGACCAGCAGCCCCGAGCGGACCAGTTCATCCATGGCTTTGCGCATGGTGGGCCGGGACAGGCTCAGCTGGGCCGCGAGGTCGATTTCGTTCTCCAGCCGGCTCCCGGGTTCCAGGATTCCGCTGTGGATCGCGGCCTCGATGCCCTGTACCACCTGGTGGTACAGGGGCACGGGCGAGGAACGGTCGATGATGAGACCAAGTTGATTCGCCATTAAATACTCCTCGTTCCATGCCGGACGCTGGTGCCTGCCCGCGACCCGGGAGGCATCCATGTCCTTGTATGTTCGCTTGATAGGACATACTGCCTTAGTTGATAATATCAGTCGAATTTTGGTGGTCAAAGCTGCGGACTGCTGTTGCACTAGGCGTACGGTGCCGAGCCGGACCCGTCCCGGAATTCCCGTCCCGGAATTCCCGTGCCGGCTTCCCTGGCCGGGTCACGGCAAACCGTGTGCGTGGTCCTAGGCTGGGGTGATGAATAACCGATACCTCGTGTCCCGCGAACGTTTCATCGCAACCCCGCCCGAAGTGATCTTTGAGGTACTGGCCACACCGGCGCTGCACAGCGTGATTGACGGCTCCGGCACCGTCAAGGGTGCCCAGCCGCGCGGCCCGGAACGGCTGAGCCTCGGAGCCCGGTTCGGCATGGAAATGAACATGGCAGTGGATTACAAGATCCTGAACACGGTCTCCGAGTTCGAGGAGGGCCGGCGCATCGCCTGGCGCCATTTCTACGGCCACGTGTGGCGCTACATCCTGGAACCGGCCACCGGCGCCGACGGTGCCACCGGCACCCGCGTCACCGAACAATGGGATGCCAGGGCGGTCCGCGGCAAGGTTTTCCTCCGGCTGGCAGGATATCTGCGCCGCCACCCCGTCAGCATCGAAAAAACCCTGGCCCGGCTGGAAGAGCACGTTACCGGAGCGGCTCGCTAGGTCCGCGGCGTGAACCCCGCCGGCGGCCTGGTCCCCAGCCCGCGGACCCTGGAGGTTGAGAGCCTGGACGCCTTCGACCGGCTGGTCGCTGCCGGCGCAGTGGCCATGCGCGGCTGGCATGCCCAGTCGCTGGATCTGCGTGGCCGGAACGCGGCGCTGGAATCCCTGGACGTGGAAGGTGCCATTTTCCTGGGCTGCACTTTCGGCCAGGGGGTCGAAGAGGGTCTTCGCCGCCGCGGCGCGCTGATCTTCCCCAAGTTGCAGGGTGTGCCGTTCGATCCTTACCGGGCCCGGCTCTACACGCCGCAGGAACTGTACGCCGGCCTGGACACTTCGCCTTATGACGAGCTGCCCGACGCCCTGGTGTATCAGTGGAGCATCAGCCCGGGACAGCGCAACCGGCTCGACGCTACCCTGGCCTCGGCGCTGCATGACCACGCCATCGGCGACGCCCTGGACGAGTTCACGCACTCGGACCTCCACGCCGGCCGCACCACCGTGGGCGTGATGGGCGGACATGCCGCCCAGCGTGGGACCCCGGAGTTCGTCCAGGCCGCCGAGCTGGGCAGGCGTCTGGCGCTGAGCGGGCGGATGGTGGCAACCGGCGGCGGCCCTGGTGCCATGGAAGCGGCCAACCTCGGCGCCTATCTCAGCCACGTTCCGCATGCGGAGTCCATGGCAGCCCTGCCGGGCTTGGATCCGTCCCCGGCTTCCGCCCCTCGGTGTCCGCGTGGGCACGCGAGGCGGCCGCCGTCGTCGAACGCCATCCGGGCGGAACCCCGTCGCTGGGCATCCCCACTTGGTTCTACGGGCATGAACCGCCCAACTACTTTGCCACCCATATCGCCAAGTACTTCGCCAACGCCATCCGTGAGGCAATCCTGCTGGAACTCTGCGACGGCGGCATCATTTTCCTGCCGGGAGCGGCCGGCACCGTGCAGGAAATCTTCCAGGACGCCTGCGAGAACTACTACAGCGCCCCCGAAACCGTGACGCCGATGGTGCTTATTGGCAGGCAGCACTGGGAGCACGGGTATCCTGTGTGGCCCGTGCTCCAGCGGCTGGCTGCCGGGCGTGCCATGGAGGACCGGATTTTCCTGGTTGACAGTGTGGACGAGGCCCTCGCGTTGCTGGGCGGCTAGCTCATTGCTGGCGGCTGCTAACCCACCACGGTGCCGAAGGCCAGCCCCAGCACGTAGGTCACGGCGGCGGCGCCCAGACCGATGCCGAGCTGGCGCAGCCCGCGTGTCATCGGCGACGTTCCGGACAGCAGGCCCACGATTCCGCCGGTGGCCAGCAGCGCCAGCCCCACCAGCACCGCGGCCACCAGCAGGGCGGCCACGCCGGTCAGGCCGAACAGGAACGGCAGGATGGGGACCACGGCGCCGGACGCGAAGAAGCAGAAGCTGGACAGCGCCGCCCCCACGCGGTGCCCACGGCCTCATGCTGGTCTTCGGTCTCCGGCAGCTCGGGCTGGAGGGACAGGCTGGGATCGCAGTCGCAGCTCAGCAGCCCCATGCGTTCGGCCACGCGGTGTTCGGCCGCTTCGTGGGACATCCCCCGCGCCAGGTAGACGAGCATCAGTTCGTTGTGTTCGATGTCCAGTTTCGGGGCGGCGGCGAGGGTGATCTGGGTGGGGCGGGTGGCGGCCAGGAGCTCACGCTGGGACCGCACGGAGACATACTCGCCCGCGGCCATGGACATGGCACCGGCGAGGAGCCCGGCCACACCGCTGAGCAGCACCACACCGCTTCCCACTCCGGAAGCGGCCATGCCCACCACAAGCGAGAGGTTGCTGACCAGGCCATCGTTGGCACCAAAAACGGCGGCGCGGAACGTCCCGGCGAGCCGGTTGCGGCCACGGGTTGCCAGGCCGCGGACCACTTCCTCATGGATCTGTTCGTCCGCTGCCATGGCGTCCGTGGCGTTGGGATCCAGGGCGTAGGGGGAGCGGCCTTCAGCGCGCTGGGCGAGGGCCAGGACAAAAACAGAGCCGAAGTGGCGGGCCAGGAAGCCCAGGAACTGGCTGCGGAGGGACGCCGGCCGGGACTTCTGGGCGTGGCCGCCGAGGAGGCGCAACCAGTGGGCCTCGTGCCGTCCTTCGGCTTCGGCGAGTGCCAGCAGGATGGCGCGCTCCTCGCCGTCGCGGTTCTGGGCGAGATCGCGGTAGACGGCGGCCTCTGCCCGTTCGTCCGCCAGGTACTGGCGCCACCGGCGGAGGTCGGCCGGGGTTGGCTGCGGCGCGGACGGGTTGGGTTCCGCGGGCGCGGCTGGGTGGGGTTTGGGGTGCTGAGACACGCAAGGCTCCTGTGCTGGATGGGGAAGGTTCGGCCCCATTGCACCGCCCAGCTTACCGCGGAATTCCGCGGATTTTCGGCTGGCTGCCCTCACTGTGGAGTTTAGGTTTCCCTCAAAATCACCATGTCTACCGGGTGTGCCCGGGCGGGTTGCAGCGGCTCTTGACCGGGCTCACCCGGCGGTGCTGTGATGAAGGAGTGGCGTCCGCCCGCGCCCACCCACAAAGCACGTCAGGCGAACAAACGGAGGTCGAACCATGAGCACCACCGGACAGCACCCGGACATGCCGCACCTGGAATCCGTTGAATCGGATCCCGCCTACGATTACGCCGAGGACGTCCCGGTCAGCGCGGACGACTGGGACGCCGACGACGAATTCCCGGACGCCGAAGAAGTTGTGGGTCCCACACCCCCGGTAGCCGTCGACGCCGAGGAGCGCCTGGTTCCACTCGATGAGGACGAGTTCCGCGGAACGGAATAGAACGAACGACGGCGGCACTCCGGTTCGCTGTGAAGCGAAGGGGAGTGCCGCCGTCGTGCTTTCCGGTGATCGAGCCTGTCGAGATCCCTAGTGGGTCCGGTGGCTGGCGACGGGGTGGGCCTCCATGGGCAGTTCTTCGGTGACCGCTCCAGCGACCCGCTTGTCCCACGCCGCGCGGACCTCGGGGTCCGTGGGAGGCGTGAGCAGCGAGATCACGATGTAGGAAACCAGTGACGCGCCCAGGCCCCAGTAGATGGGATCGTTGGCGTAGACGCCGTCTTCGCTGGGAATGATTCCCGCGGCGTATCCGATAAGTAGTGCCAGGGTCAATACCGAGCCGACGGCAATGGACCAGGCGGGTGCGATGCCGGTGCCGCGCTTCCATACCAGTCCGCCGAGGATGGCCACCAGCAGGCCGCCCACCAGGATGTCGTAGGCAATGGTGAGTGCCACCACGACGTCCTGCGCCGCCATGGAGATCAGCACCGCCACGATGCCCAGGCCCAGGACCCAGTAACGGTTGGCCCTGACGTCGTGCTCGGGGTTTTCGGTGTCGTCGGTGTTGATCGTCTTGCCGAACCAGCTGGCGCCGACGCGGGCACGGATCCCGTCGAACCCGCCGGCCGCGTTGAGGACGAACGGGAGCATCAGGAAGAAGATGCCGACCGTCTTGATGATGAACTGCACCTGGTCTGCCAGGGTGATGGACCACATGCCGCCGATGGTGGAGTAGACCAGGACGATGGCGCCGCCGACGGCGATGGCGAGCCAGCGCTCCCAGTCGAACAGGACCACAAAGATGGTGGCATAGGCGCCCGTGGAAGTGGCGCAGAGCATCAGGGTGTATGCCAGCATCACGATGCCGGAGGTCTGGGTGGCGCGCTGGCCGTAGCGCAGGCTGAGCATCTGGGAGACCGTGTAGATCTTCAGCCGCTGGATGGTGCCGGCGAAGAGCAGGCTCAGGAGGAGCACGCCCGAGCCGATGGCAACAACCAGCCACATGCCGGAAATGCCGAACTTGTAGCCCAGGCCGACGCCGCCGACAGTGGAGGCACCGCCCAGGACGACGGCGGCCATGGTGCCGGTGTAGAGCAAGGGGCCAAGACGGCGGCCGGCCACCAGGAAGTCGCTGTTGTTGTTGGTGCGGGACTTGCCCCACCAGCCGAAGGCCAGCATGGCGATGAGGTACACCACCACGATGGCGATGTTGACGAAGTTAGCGTCCATTTGGGGCTCCTTGGAGCTGATCTGCAGCTTGGCTGGTATCCCCGCGGCGCTGCTGGGGAGGCCGGTTTTCCGCTGCTCTTGTGGAATTGGGAGGAAGAGTTCCTCAAAATATTGCCTCAGGGACAACACTTGTTGCCTAAAAGCAAATGCTGTGACCGACGCAACAGTCAAGGTCGGCTGCACTATCTGCTGTTCGCCGCGGCGCTCGCCGCGTCACGTCTGCTGCTGACCACTAGTATTGCTCCAGAGATGGGGCCGCACCGCCGGCCATGAAAGGTCCGCACATGAAGGCACTGCCAGTTGAGCCGAGCAACGTTCCCGTTGCCATCGGTTCCCGAATCCGTGCGGCCCGGCAGTCCCAGCGGCTGACCATCGAGCAGGTTGCCGATGCTACCGGCCTGACCAAGGGTTTTCTCAGCCGCGTGGAACGTGACCTTACCTCGCCGTCGGTCGCGTCCCTGGTGACCCTGTGCCAGGTCCTGTCCATCTCCATCGGCGATTTGTTTGTGGCCCCGGAAACGCACCTGACCAAGCGGAACGACGGGCCCCGGATCTCCCTCGGCGGCGAAGGCATCGTGGAGCGGCTGCTGACGGCCCGTTCCGAACGGCGCATCCAGATCATCCAGGCCGTCATCGAGCCGCATGGCCGCGGCGAGACCGAGCTCTACGCCGTGGACTGCGACGTGGATGTGCTCCACGTGATCAAGGGAAGTATCCGGCTGATCCTGACCAACGAGGAATACGAGCTCAATACCGGCGACACCGTGACGTTCCCGGGCCGCGAACCGCATACATGGGTCAATCCCACCGACGAGGCCGTCGAGGTTCTCTGGGTCCTGGTCCCCGCCGCCAGCCGGTAGGTCTTCCTTCCACCGCTCTCTGCCGCGGGCGGGCCTGCCCTCCGTCGCGCGCTCCGTGCGTTCCTGCCCAGTTTGTGGCCCGTTTTCTTCTGGCTTCGCACCGGCAACCCCAGTGTGACCCGGAAATCAGCAGTTCGTCTCAGGTGCCCGCCAAGGCAACTGGGCGGGAGCGATCACCGAGGACCCGGCCAGGAGAGTTTTGTAAACAACTGATGCGCATAAGAAAACTTCAGGCTATGATGGCTGTCACACCCGCCGATCAATCCTCGAAGGAGAGGCTCATCTTGAAAGAGCTGCGCATCGAAGCCAACGGCAACCTTGGCCCCATCGATTCATCCCGTATCCCGCGCTATGCCGGCGCTGCAACCTACGCCCGCCTGCCGCGCCTGGACCAGGTGGCCAAGGCTGACGTGACGGTGGTGGGCGTGCCCTTCGACTCCGGCGTGTCCTACCGCCCGGGTGCCCGTTTCGGCTCCAACCACATCCGCGAGGCCAGCCGCCTGCTCCGCCCGTACAACCCTGCCTGGGACGTCAGCCCGTTCGAAAACATCCAGGTTGCTGACGCCGGGGACATGGCCGTCAACCCCTTCAACATCAACGAAGCCATCGAAACCATCCAGCAGAACGCCCTGGACCTCACTGCGGCCGGCAGCAAGCTGGTGACGCTTGGCGGGGACCACACGATCGCCCTGCCGCTGCTCCGCGCGGCTGCCGAGCGGGCCGGCGGACCCATTGCCATGCTGCACTTTGACGCCCATTTGGACACGTGGGACACCTACTTCGGCGCCGAATACACCCACGGCACCCCGTTCCGCCGGGCAGTTGAAGAAGGCATCCTGGACACCGAAGCGATAAGCCACATCGGCACCCGCGGCCCGCTGTACGGCAAAAAGGATCTCGACGACGACCACCGCTTCGGGTTCGGCATCGTCACCTCCGCCGACGTCTACTACCAGGGCGTCCTCGAAACCGTGGCCAAGGTCCGCGACCGGATAGGCAACCGCCCGCTCTACATTTCCGTGGACATCGACGTCCTGGACCCCGCACACGCCCCCGGTACCGGAACGCCCGAGGCCGGCGGCATCACCAGCCGCGAACTCCTGGAGGTCATCCGGGGCTTCCGCGGCATGAACCTGGTGGGCGCCGACGTCGTCGAGGTTGCCCCCGCCTACGACCACGCCGAAATCACCGGCGTGGCAGCCAGCCATGTGGCCTATGAGCTGATCACCCTGATGGCGGACAATGCTGTTGAAGGTGACCGGTTCGGGACCGCCAACGGCTACGCCGCCCAAGCTCTCGGGCAAGAAGCCCGCCAACCTGCCGGTTTCGCCGCCGGAACCAAGGAGTAGCCGCCATGATTGATTTCGATCCGGGCACAGCAGCTGCGCCCGCAGGGGACAGCAGACGGACCAGCCAGCGCAACGGCGGGGACCTCGTCGTCGAAACCCTTGAAGCGCTCGGCGCCAAGACCGTCTTCGGCATCCCGGGCCAGCATGCGCTCGGCCTGTTTGACGCCATGGGCCGCGGCAACCTGCACTTCGTGTCCTCCCGTGTGGAGAACAACAGCGCCTTCGCGGCGGACGGGTACTCCCGCGCCACCGGCGAAGTGGGCGTGCTGTTCCTGTCCACCGGACCCGGTGCACTGACGTCCCTGGCCGGCCTGCAGGAGGCCTACGCCACGGGTGTGCCCATGGTGGTGGTGGCCAGCCAGATCCCGCTCGAAGGACTGGGTGCCCGCCGCAAGGGCATGCTCCACCAGCTCGATGACCAGAAAGCCTCGGCCGCGAACGTCACCAAGAGCCAGCGCCTGATCCAGCACGCGTCGGGCATTCCGTCGGCCATCCAGGATGCCTGGACTGAAGCCATCTCCTCGCCGCAGGGCCCGGTCTGGCTGGAAATCCCGCAGAACGTGCTGCTGGATCCCATCATGGTCCCCCCGGTGGAGGACGCGCTCGCCGAAGCTGCGGACAACCCGCCGCGCGTGGAGCTGGTCCGGGAAGCCGTGAAGTGGCTGTCGACGGCGGAACGTCCAGCCATCATTGCCGGTGGCGGTACGCGGCGGGGCCGGGCCGAAAAGTCGCTACTTTCGATTGCCGAAAAGCTGCGGGCACCGGTCATCTGCACACCCGGCGGCAACGGCGCCTTCCCGTGGACCCATGAGCTTTCGCTGCAGTCCTGGATCGAGGACCGCCACATGACGGACATCCTGGAAGATGCCGACGTCCTGATCGTTATCGGCTCGTCACTCGGTGAAGTCACGTCCAACTACTTCACGTTCGCACCGCGCGGCCGCATCATCCAGATCGACGCCGAACCGCGCGTCCTCGAATCGAACAGCCCCGGCCTGGGCATCCGCGCCGACGCCGGCCAGGCGCTCGCCGCCCTCGACGAGGCCCTGGCAGCGCCCGTCGACACCACCCGCAGCTGGCGCGGGACCACCCCCGAGGACCTGGTGAAGGACTCGCTCGCCAAGGTCAAGGCAAGGCTCGAATCCCAGGACCTGGGCAAAGAGCTGAAGTTCATGTCCGACATCCGCGAAGCCGTCCCGGCGGACATGCAGACCTTCTGGGACATGACCATCTCCGCGTACTGGGGCTGGAGCTGCTGGGATGCACGGCAGGGCCAGTTCCACTCCGCCCAGGGGGCCGGCGGCCTGGGCTACGGTTTCCCGGCAGCCATCGGCGGCGCCGTCGGGCTGGAAACACTGGGCAAACCCGGCCGCGTGCTTGCCGTGTCCGGTGACGGTTCATCCATGTACTCCATTTCCGAACTCGCCACGGCCAAGCAGCACAACATCCCGGTCACCTGGCTGATCGTGGACGACGGCGGCTACGGCATCCTGCGCGAATACATGGTGGGCGCCTTCGGCAAGGCCACGGCCACCGAGCTCGCGCGTCCAGACTTCGTAAAGCTCGCCGAAGCCTTCGGTGTGCCGGCCACGCGAGTGGCCCCCGAGGACGTCGGGGACGCGCTCAAGGCGGGCTTCGCGGCGGACGGACCCAACGTCGTCGTCGTCGAAACCCTGCTCAAAATGTTCGGCCCCACCCACCTGGACGACTGAATACCAGCACCAAAGCACCCGCTCCACCACAGCGCGAGAGGACGCTTGAGGCCCCCATTCCAAAGGGCCCCAAGTGTCCTCTCGCGCTTTTGTTGTCAGGGTGTGTGCCCCGCGCCCACTTCTTTAGTTTCCCAAAGCAACCATTTAAGGATATAGTTGCCTAAGGCAAACAAAAAAGGAGAGCTCGATCATGGCGGTTACCCCGGACACCGCAGCTGACCTTGTCTACCGCATCTTCGACCTCCAAAGGATGGTCCGATGCGTCGCCGCGGCAAGCTTCCGCGGACAGGACACCGGGGTTGCGCTGCAGGGTGTGCTCAGGTTCGTGGGGGAGGGGGAGTCCCGCGCTACCCAGCTTGCGGAGCGGCTCGGCGTCAGCGCCCCCGTCCTCAGCCGCCATATCGCGGACCTTGAAGAGCAGGGTTACGTCATCCGGCGGCAGGATCCCGACGACGGCCGTGCCCAGTTGGTTGCCCTGTCGCCCGCGGGCGTGGACAAGCTCCGGAAGATCGAGGAGCACCGCACGGCCACGCTGCAGGATTACCTCAGCGATTGGAGCCAGGAGGATGCCGAAGACACGGCACGGATCCTGGCGAAACTCTCGGAGTCCCTCAAGCATTCAGCCCGGGCACATGCAGTACCGGCACTTTCAATCGCGGCAACAGCCGCCGCAACCCAGACCCTCCAGGAGCACTGATATGTCGAGCCAACCGGCCGCACCACCCCTGGCGATGACCCACCGCCAGATTATGGAAGCCCTGACCGGGCTCCTCGCGGCGTTCTTCACCGCCATCCTCAGCAGCACCATCGTGGCCAACGCGTTGCCCACCATCATGTCCGATCTGCACGGCACCCAGACCGACTTCGCCTGGGTGATCACGGCCGCCCTGCTCGCCAACGCCGTCACCACCCCCATCTGGGGCAAGCTGTCCGACCTCTTCAACAAGAAGATCCTGGTCCAGCTGAGCATCGTTATCTTCGTGGCCGGCTCGGTCATGGCCGGACTCTCCGAGACTATCCCGCTGCTGCTCACCGCACGCGTTATCCAAGGCGTGGCCATGGGTGGGCTCACCGCGCTGGCGCAGGCCATCATCGGCACCATGATCCCGCCCCGGGACCGCGGCAAATACTCCGGCTACATGGGCGCCGTGATGGCGGTAGGCACTGCCGGCGGTCCGCTGCTGGGCGGATTCATCGTGGACAGCCCGCTGGGCTGGCGCTGGACCTTCTTCGTCTGCGTGCCGCTCGCCGTCGTCGCCCTCATCCTGCTCCAGATAACCCTGAAAATCGAGCACATCAAGCGCCACGTCAAGATCGACTGGCTTGGCTCCATCCTGCTGACCTCCGGGGTCAGCCTGCTCCTGATCTGGGTGTCCTTCGCCGGCAACCCCGCCTACTACGACTGGGTTTCCTGGCAGTCGGCCGCCATGGTGGGCGGCGGCGTAGTGCTGCTGGCGCTGCTGGTGCTGGTGGAGTCCAAGGTGGAGCAGCCCATCATCCCGCTCAAGATCATCTCCGAACGCACCACCGCTCTGGCCATCATCGCTTCAGTGGCCGTGGGCATCGCAATGTTCGGTTCAACCACTTTCCTGGGCCAGTACTTCCAGGTGGCCCGTGGCGCCACGCCTACCGAAGCCGGGCTCCTGACACTTCCGATGATCGCCGGCAACCTGACCGGCTCGGTCGTTTCCGGTCTGCTCATCAGCCGCACCGGCAAGTGGAAGGGCTACCTGATCGGCGGGTCCATTCTCCTGATCGGCGGCCTCGGGCTGGCTGGCACCATGGACCACACCACCGAACTCTGGCAGGCCGGGATCTTCACGGCAATCCTGGGCTTGGGCCTCGGCATGCTGATGCAGAACCTGGTCCTGGCGGTGCAGAACACGGTCCGGGCGTCCGATATCGGTTCGGCCAGCGCGTCCGTGGCGTTCTTCCGTTCGGTGGGCGGCGCGATCGGTGTCTCCGTGCTCGGCGCCATCCTCAGCAGCCGGGTCAGCGAACTCGCCACGCAGGGCCTGGCTGCGGCCGGCATCCCGGTGGAGGGCGGGTCGGCCGGGGCCAGCATGGACCTCGTTGACATGCCCGGACCGGTGCGCGAAATCATGCGCGCCGCCTATGGCGACGCCACCGCAGAGGTCTTCCTGATCTCCGCCGGCGTTGCGGTGATAGCCCTGGTCTCGGTCCTGTTCATCAAGGAACGCCCGCTGCGGCGCACCGTTGACATCCAGCCGGAGGCGCAGCCAGGGGCGGTGGCAGCGCCAGGGACAGGCGCCGGGGAAAGAACCGACGCCGAGGCAAACGCCGACGCTGAAAGCACGACGCCGGAACTCGCCTCCGCGAACCGCTGACCGACGGGCGACCACTGACCGAGGCGAGCCGCTGAAGTAAGCGCCAGCCGCTGACCTGAGCGCGAACGGACACTTGACGCCCCTGGGATCCAGGGGCTCAGGGGGTCCGTTCGCGCAGGTCGGTGGCCGGAAATCCTATGGGGGAGTACGCCGATCGGATGATCTTTGCCGAAGATGTTTCGCCCGGGCAACGGATTTCGTAGAGTAGGTAGGCTGAGAAATGTCAGCCCCGTCTGTTACTACTTATCCTCATCATTTCGCGCTCTCTTCCTAAGGATTCACGGGCATGCTCCTCACCCTCATACGGCGCTACTCCAAACCGTATATGCCGTATATCATCGCCGTCGTAGTGTTCCAGCTGGCGTCCACCATCGCAGCGCTTTACCTTCCCAGCCTCAACGCCCAGATCATCGACGAAGGCGTTTCCCGCGGGGACACGGACTTCATCTGGCGGACCGGGTCCGTGATGCTGCTGGTGGCCATTGTCCAGGTGGGCACCGCCATCGCCGGCGTCTACTACGGCTCCAAAACGGCCATGGCCGTGGGCCGCGACCTGCGCCGCGGGGTGTTCCGCAAGGTCACCAGTTTCTCCGCCAAGGACGTGAACACGTTCGGCGCCCCCACCCTCATCACCCGTGGCACCAACGACGTCCAGCAGGTCCAGATGCTGGTGCTGATGGGCTTGAACTTCATGGTGGCCACCCCCATCATGTGCATCGGCGGCATCATCATGGCCCTGCGCGAGGACATCAGCCTGTCCTGGCTGGTCTGGGTCTCCGTTCCCGTGCTGATCGTTGTGGTGGGCTACCTTGTGGTCCGGCTGATGCCCCTGTTCCGTTCCATGCAGAAGAAGATCGACCGCATTAACGCTGTCCTGCGCGAGCAGATCATCGGCATCCGGGTGGTCCGCGCCTTTGTCCGCGAACCCTATGAAACCGAACGGTTCGGCGTCGCCAACAAGGACCTGACCGATGTTTCGCTGAAGATCGGTGCGCTGTTTGTCCTGATGTTCCCGGCCATCGGCATGATCCTGCACCTGTCCACCGCCGCGGTGCTGTGGTTCGGCGGCCAGCGCGTGGACTCGGGCGACATGCAGGTGGGCTCCCTGACCGCATTCCTGCAGTACCTGTTGCAGATCCTCATGGCCGTCATGATGGGCACGTTTATGGCCATGATGATCCCGCGTGCCTCGGTCTGCGCGGACCGCATCGGTGAAGTGCTCGACGTCGAACCCTCCATCCACGATCCCGAACATCCCGAGACTCCCGCCACGCTGGCCGGGGTAGTGGAGTACCGGAACGTCACCTTTGCCTACCCCGGCGCCGAGTCGCCGGTGCTGAGTAACATCACCTTCACCGCCAGGCCGGGCGAGACCGTTGCCATCATCGGTTCCACCGGCGCGGGCAAGAGTTCACTGTTGTCGCTGCTGCCGCGCCTCTACGACATCGCTGAGGGCGAAGTCCGTCTGGACGGCGTTTCCGTCAGCAACCTGGACCGGGCCGAGATCACCAAGCGCGTGGCCCTGGTCCCGCAGCGGCCGTACCTCTTCTCCGGCACCATCGAGCACAACCTGCGCTTCGGCAAGACCGAAGCCACGGACCAGGAACTCTGGGACGCGCTGCAGATCGCCCAGGGTGGGGACTTTGTCCGCGAGAAGAAGAACGGACTGAACGCCCGCATCGCGCAGGGCGGCACCAACGTCTCCGGCGGCCAGCGGCAGCGGCTCTGCATCGCCCGCGCGTTGATCACCAAACCCAAGGTCTACCTCTTTGACGATTCGTTCTCGGCGCTGGACGTGGCAACCGACGCCAGGCTCCGCGCCGCTCTGAAACAGACCACCGCCGACGCCACCGTGATCATCGTGGCCCAGCGGATCTCCACCATCACCGACGCAGACCAGATCCTGGTCCTGGACAAAGGCCGGATCGTGGACCGCGGAACGCATGAGGAACTCCTGGAAACCTCGCCCACCTACCAGGAAATTGTTGAATCCCAGCTGAGCGTGGAGGAAATGGCATGAGCGCCGCCAAGAAGGACTCGACAGGCTCGACGACCGTAACAGGCTCGACCACCGAAACGAACCCGGATTCCACCACCCCCGAAGACCTCCTGGAGGACGACGAGTTCTTCGAGGAGGAATTCAAACCTTCCGAGGCCGACGGCGATATGTTCGGCGGCATGCCCGCCAAAAAGGCCGAGCACTTCTGGCCCTCGGCGAAGCGCCTAATGGGGCTCCTGAAACCTGAAGCCATGGGCATCTACGCCGTGGTGGCCCTGGTGGTGGTCTCGGTGGTCCTGAACGTCATCGCCCCCAAGATCCTGGGCCAGGCCATGGACGTCATCTTCGGCGGCGTGGTTGGCAAGCAACTGCCCTCGGGCGCCAGCAAGGACCAGTTCGTTGAAGGCCTGCGCCAGCAGGGGCAGGACAACTTCGCCGACATGGTGTCCCGGATGGAGCTTGTTCCCGGCACCGGGATCAACTTCCAGAAACTCTCAGTCCTGATCGCCATCGTGCTGCTGATGTACTTTGTGGCCAACATCTTCCTCTGGCTGCAGGGCTACGTGCTGAACCGCATCGTTATGAAGGTGATCCGCAGGCTCCGGGACGACACCGAGAAGAAGCTGAACCGGCTCCCGCTGAACTACTTCGACACCCGCCAGCGCGGCGACGTTCTCTCCCGGGTAACGAACGACGTCGACAACGTCCAGCAGGCGCTGCAGCAGGCCTTCGCGCAGCTGATCAGCTCCCTGCTGACCGTGATCGGCATCGTCATCATGATGTTCATCGTCTCCTGGCAGCTCGCTCTGATCGCCCTCGTCGCACTGCCGCTGTCCGGCATGGCTGCCGGCCTGATCGGCTCGCGCAGCCAGAAGCTCTTTGCCGCCCAGTGGAAGAACACGGGCGAGCTGAACGGCCAGATCGAGGAATCCTTCTCCGGGCACGACCTTGTGCGGGTCTTCGGCCGTGACGCTGACATGCTGCAACGCTTCGAAGAGCGGAACGAGGCCCTCTACAGGGCCAGCTTCGGAGCCCAGTTCGTCTCCGGCATGATCTTCCCGGTCATGCAGTTCGTTTCCTACCTCAGCTATGTGGGCATCGCCGTTGTGGGTGGCCTCCGGGTGGCGTCAGGCTCGATGTCCCTGGGCGACGCCACGGCGTTCATCCAGTACTCGCGCGAGTTCACGCAGCCGCTGGGCCAGATGGCCGGCATGGCCAACATGCTGCAGTCCGGTGTTGCGTCCTCGGAGCGGGTGTTCGAATTCCTCGACGCCGATGAGCAGGACTCCGAGACGGCCACCGAGCACTTGCCGGCCAAGACCGACGGGCATGTGGAGTTCAAGGACGTCACGTTCAGCTACACCGAGGACAAACCGCTGATCGAAAACCTGTCCTTCACGGCAGAGCCCGGGCACACCGTGGCAATTGTCGGTCCCACGGGGGCCGGCAAAACCACGCTGGTGAACCTGGTGATGCGCTTCTACGAGCTCATTTCAGGGTCCATCACCTTGGACGGCGTGGATGTCACGCACCTGAGCCGGGCCGAGCTGCGGTCCAAGGTGGGCATGGTGCTCCAGGATGCGTGGCTGTTTGGCGGGTCCATTTACGACAACATCCGGTACGGCAACCTGGACGCCACCGAGGAGCAGGTCATGGCAGCCGCCAAGGCCACTTTCGTGGACCGCTTTGTGCGCGCCCTTCCGGATGGCTACGACACCGTGATCGATGAGGAAGGCAATAACGTCAGCGCCGGTGAGAAGCAGCTGATCACCATCGCCCGGGCATTCGTGGCCAACCCGTCGCTCCTCATCCTGGACGAGGCAACCAGCTCTGTGGACACCCGCACCGAGCTGCTGGTCCAGAAGGCCATGGCGGCGCTGCGGACGGACCGGACCAGCTTTGTGATCGCGCACCGGCTCTCCACGATCCGCGACGCCGACACCATCCTGGTGATGGAGAACGGCAAGATTGTGGAGCAGGGCAACCACAAGGCGCTGCTGGCGGCGGAAGGTGCTTACTACCGGCTGTACATGTCACAGTTCGCCGGTTCCGACGTTGAGGAAACCGTTGTGGACGATTCGACGGCGGTCCACAGCTGAGCGCGCTGGAACCAGGACCCGCCCGGCGCATCGAGGTCCTGGTCCCGATGCGCTGGGGCGACATGGACGCCTACGGGCACATCAACAACGTCCAGATTGTCCGGATGCTCGAGGAGGCCCGGATTTCAGCGTTCGGGCCTCCCCGGGGTACCGGCCTGCCGGGCATCGAGCCGGAAGTGTCGCTCTTCAACGACGTTCCGGAGGGGACCCTTGCGCTGGTGGTGGACCACAAGATCCGCTACGTCAGGACGTTGGAATACCGCAACGTCCCGGCCGTGGTCCAGGTGTGGATCGGCGCGGTGAAGGGCGCCAGTTTCGACATCCACTATGTGGTGCAGGACCCGGTCACCCGGGAGGACTGCGTCCGCGCCAGCAGCCATCTGGCGTTTGTGGACGAAGCCTCCGGCCGCGTCCTGCGCCTGACGCCGGAGCAGAAGGAGCGGCTTGCGCCGTTTACGTTCTGAGCGCAATCGATTTGAACCGGACCCGATTTGAACCGTACCCGATTTGAACCGTGTCCGTTCGTGCCTGCGCACCCGTTGCGCAGGCACGGCGAACACCGGAAACTGTTGAATATCCACTAAGGAGCGTTGACATGGCCAAGAAGACCAAAAAGACCTGGAAAGAAATGCCACCGGCGGCACGGGTGGGATTTGTCGTCGTCGGAATCGCACAGGTGTCGCTGATGCTGGCCGCCCAGTGGGACATTTCCAAGCGTCCGGCTGACCAGATTAACGGGCCAAAAGCGGCCTGGCGCGTGGCCGCCCTGATCAATTTCATCGGGCCGATGGGCTACTTCATTCTGGGACGCAAGCGGCCCGGAGCCGGGGCCGGAGCCGTCAAATAGCAACCCCCGCCGACCTACACCAATCAGGGACTTCGGAGCAGGCACCCAGCTTGAGCCTGTAAATTTGAACCCATGACCCCAAATCCCAAGACTGCCATGCACCGCGCCCTCGGTGTCTCAAAGGAGATCGAGGACGCGGCCTGGTTTGTGCTGGGACCGGGCTTGCAGGGCAAGCCGTCGGCCCTGGACGGGATAACCCTGACGTGGACAGCGGAGGCTGCTGCCGAGCTGCTGGAACGCCTGGACCGGGGAGCCGCGGACTCCAAGGCGCCCATGATGACCAACCTCCGGCAGAACCTCGAAGACGCCTCCCGGGAGGCCAAGCAGTTGGCCGTGGAGCTGCTCTTCCTGCAGTCGCTGCCGTTGGCCCACGAGGTCAAGTCGCTGAAGGTTAAGCGCGCCCGTGTGGCCGAGGCCGCGTCGTGGCTGGAGACACCCCCGGAGACGCCGCTGGAGCTGCCCGAGGAACTCTACAAGGGCATGACGGACCACGGCGTGATCAGGGACCGCACGGCCGAATTCAACTGGACCATCTGGGACCACCTCAAATGGCTCTGCCGGTTTGTGCAGCATGTGGACCAGCAGATTCCGGCCGCCATCGCCAAGGCGCTGAAGGACCCGCTCAATTTCCACGAGCTGGCCGCGGGCACCCCGGCGGACCAGCCCGCCATCCGCCGCAGCATCGAATACCTTGCCTGGCCCAGCTACTTCGAACCCGTTGTGGCGGACGTGGAACGGCAGGAAATCCGGGACGCCTTCGCCTCTCTGGTGGGCGGGGCCAAGGGCGACAGCGACGAAGACATCACCGCGGACATCCACCGCATCCGCCTGCACCTGGATGAACAGGCCGGCCAGCGCATCGATTGGTACGCCCGCCAGCTGGTCAGCCAGTGGCGCAAAGTCGGGGACCCCGGGCGCCGCGCGTGGCTGCTGCGTACCCACAGCGACAACGCCGAGCTCCTCACCGCGTGGCAGGACGAGGAGAAGGTGACGCTCGACGTCGAACATCTCCGCCACCTGGACCCCGGCGTGACTGCTGGGCTGGTGCAGCACGCGGTGGACGAGGACTACAAACACCTGGGCTACGTGGAGCGGGAGGACACCAAAACGGCGGTGTTCGCCTTCCTCACCGTCATGAAGCCCGGCGACCTGGTCCTGTACCAGCACGACGGCACCGTGCGGCTGGGCGTGGTGCTGGGCGAGCCCGAGCACAACGACGACAACCGCCGCCTCCGGCGCAAGGTGCGCTGGCTGGACGACGACGGCCACGCCACCGCCGACCTGCCCCGTCACGTCCAGCGACAGCTGGCCACCTCGGGGATCGTTGTTGACGTCACCAAAGTGGTGCAGGCGCTGCAGGCGCTCGTGCCGGCCGAGGCGGAACCGGAGGACGACGACGCCGCCGCACCTGCCGCCGTCGTGCCCCCTGTGCAGGAGGGCTTCCGCCCGCTGAGCCGCGACTTCGCGGATTCGCTGCACATGGACCTGGAGCCGCTGCAGGAAATCGCGGAACTGCTGGAGGAGAACCGCCAGCTGGTCCTGTACGGGCCGCCCGGGACGGGTAAGACGTACCTGGCCAAGCACCTCGCGGCGGAGCTGGCCCAGGACAGCACGGACGAGCGGGTGAAGCTGGTGCAGTTCCACCCGTCGTACGCGTATGAGGACTTTTTCGAGGGCTACCGGCCGGACAAAACGGACGAGGGCCAGGTGTCCTTCAAACTCGTGGCGGGACCGCTGCGCCGGCTGGCCGAGGAAGCCGCCAAACCCGGGAACGAAAAGAAGCCCTATTTCCTGATCATTGACGAGATGAACCGCGCCAACCTGGCCAAGGTGTTCGGCGAACTGTACTTCCTGCTGGAATACCGTGACGACCGGATCTACCTGCAATACAGCCCCAACGAGCCGTTCACGCTGCCCGACAACCTGTACATCATCGGCACCATGAACACCGCGGACCGGTCCATCGCGATGATGGATGCCGCCATCCGCCGCCGGTTCGCGTTCATCGAGTTGCACCCGCAGACGGAGCCGGTGAAGGGGTCGCTGCTGAGGTTCCTGCAGGCGCGGGACCTGGACACCACGCCGGCGCTGCTGCTTGATGCGCTCAACGCCGCTATTGACGAGTGGGACCGGGACCTGATGATCGGCCCGTCGTACTTTATGAAGACGGCCGCGCAGACGCCGACCGGGCTGCGCCGGATCTGGAAATACGAACTGATGCCGCTGCTGGAAGAGCATTACCACGGCCAGCTGACCCGGGCTCAGCTGGAGGAGCGGTTCGGGCTGGAGCAGCTGCTGGGACGCCTTGTTACCAGCTAAGCCAACCCACACTCCGGTGCACGGCGGCGCCGCGTCAGGAGGGGCCGTGCAGGGTCGCGCAGCGCAGGGTGGCGCGGAGTCAGGAGGCGCAGCTTCAGGAGGCGCGGCGTTTGGCGGCGCAGCGTTGGGCGGAGCCCTGCAGCGTGGTGGCGGCCCCGCAGTGCGCCACCTGGTCCTCGACGAGCTGTCCAAAGGCACCGTGGAACGCCTCGATGCGGCCAGCGCGGCCTTTATGAACGCCAGCGGGCTGGCCAAAGCCTCCCCGATGGGCATGGGTTTGTACCGGATCGAGCCGGCGGGCAAGGTGGGGTCCGTCCGCACGTCCACCCTGCAGCTGGATGTGCGCCCCAAGGACCGGCTGGGGCTGAGCCGTCTCCTCTTCCTCCTCGGGTACACCGGAAATCAGGGCTTCCGGCCGGACTCCGTGGCGGCCGCCGAGGACCGCGAACTCTGGAGCGCCCTGGCCGAATCCCTGGCCCAACTGGCAGAGCGTGCCTTGGGACGAGGGGTGCTGCAGGGGTACCTGACCGTTGATGAGTCCCTCCGCACGGTCAAGGGCCGTATCCGGATTTCCGACCAGATCTCCCGGCGCCCCGGCATGCTGGTGCCGCTGGAGGTGTCCTACGACGAGTTCACCGAGGACATCGCTGAGAACCGGATCCTGCGCGCCGCGCTGGAGCGGATGGGCCAGGTGCCGCGGGTCCGCCCCGAAGTGCTGAGCCGTCTGCGGCAGCTGAAGGGAAAGTTCGACGCCGTCACCCGCCTTCCCGCCGGTGCGCCCCTGCCGCCGTGGACGCCGAGCCGGATGAACGTCCGCTACCAGTCAGTGCTGCGCCTTGCGGAGCTGATCCTGAAGAATGCCTCCGCGGAGGCGGGGGAGGGTAAGCAGCAGACGGCGTCGTTTGTGGTGGACATGGGCCAGGTGTTTGAGGATTTTGTGGGCACTGCGCTCCGCGAGGCCATGGCGGCGTATCCGGGGGAGATGCGGCTGCAGTACAACGCGCTCCTCAGCGAAGCCGTCCATGATGCCGACCGGCTCTCCGTGCGCCCGGATGCCGTGCACCTCCTGGGCGGCCGGCCGGTGGTGGTCTACAACGCCAAGTACAAGGCCGCCGCTGACCTGGGCGCGTCCCTGACCGCCGACCACTACCAGATGCTCGCCCACTGCACCGCCCTGGGTGTGCCCACCGCCTGGCTGGTCTATGCAGGGCGGGCGAGATGAAACTGCGCCGGATCCTGAACACTGACATCGACATCGTGGAGTTTCCGCTGGATCTGTCGATGCCGCCGTCGGACATCCTGGCAGCGGTGGCGGACCTGGCACGGCAGTCCTGGGGTGAAGTGGTCCGGGCTGCCCGCCCGGCCCACTGACCGTGGCTGTTTGCCGGTGATCGAGCCTGTCAGATCCAGTGTGGCTAGACCGGCACCCGGAACGTGAACGTGGTGCCCTGACCCAGCTTGCTCTCCACCTGGATGGTTCCGCCGTGAGCCTCCACGATGGCCTTGCTGATGGGCAGGCCCAGACCCACCCCGGGAATGGCTGTGCGGCGGACGTTGCTGGTCCGGAAGAACTTGGCGAACACCTGCGCCTGGTCATCGGCGCTCATGCCCATGCCCGTATCGCTGACCTTGCAGGCGAGGTGGCCGTCGTCGTGCTCCAAGGACACCAGCACATTGCCGCCGTCGGGCGAGTACTTGATGGCGTTGGAGACCAGATTGTCCAGCACCTGGGAGATGCGGGGGCCGTCTACATGGGCCTCCAGCTTTGCTGGTGTTTCGGCTTTCAGGGCAACGCGTGAGGCGTCCGCCTTGGGCAATGCTGCGGACACGCTGGCGCGCACCAGTTCAGCGACGTCGACGGCGTGCGGCGTCACGATCAGTTGCCCGTTCCTGGTGGAGAGGAGATCTGACACCAGGGTGAGAAGGCGTTCTGAATTGCGCTTGATGATGTTCAGCGGTTCCAGTTGGTCGTTGCCGGGATCGTCCTCCAGGAGAAGTTCCACATAGCCCAGAATGGAGGTCAGGGGTGTCCTGAATTCGTGGGACACGCTGGAGACGAAATCATCCTTGGCGGCCAGGGCGTCCACCAGGTCTGTCACATTGCTGAATACGATCACGGAGCCGGCGAACGTCCCGTCCGGGTCCCTCATGGCCCGGGCGCTGGTGGTGAAGGCCCGCTGCTCTTTGCCTGCGCCCAGCCAGACCAGGTAGTCCGTGAAGGTCTCGCCAAGCACGGCCCTGCGCACCGGGCGGTCTGCCACCGGGACAGGGGTGGTACGGTCTGCGCCGAAGACCAGCAGCTGGGACTCGTTGGGATCGTCGATGTCCTTTGGCCGGGCCAGTTCGTGGTTGGCGCGCTGTTTGCGGTTCATCAGGATGTCGTGGCCCTCTGCGTCGACGGCAAGGACGCCCAGGTGCACGGTTTCAAGAACGGAGTTGAGCAAGGCCTCCTGCCGCTTTGTGCTGCGCAGACTGGCCTGGAGCTGCTTGTCCTTCTCTTCCAGGACCCGCTGCTGACGCGTCATGCTCAGGGTCAGCACACTGACTGATACGCCGATTCCCAGCATCATGACGGGGAGGAGGAGGGGCTTGGCCAGGCCGGGGCCGGACACGTCGCCCCGAATTAGGAGCGGAACCCAGATGATGGCCAATGGCCCGAAGAAGGATATCCAAAGCGCGGCCCGGGGGTAATAGCCCGAGGCACACAGCCAGATGACGGGGAAGACCGCCAACAGGCTGATCCCGGCCAGGCTTTCCTGCCCGCCCTCCCTGCCCATGGCGATGGAGACAAAGTCTAAGAGCGGGATGAACAGGAAGCTGGTGTAGGGCAGGCGGTCCCACGGCACCAGGTAGCACAGGGCCATGATGGCCAGCTGGGAAACCAGGAAGGCCACAAAAAGCGGGTTGTCCATGGTCGCCGGAAAGAACGCCCACGTGAGGAATGCCGTCAGGAGGGTAGTGACGAAGAGCGGTGTCTGGCTGAGGGCAACCCTGTCCGTCAGGCGGTATTCATGGAAGGGCCGCCGGAAAAACCTGAGGCGACCCGCGGCCCACGGTATGGGTTCACTCATGAACGTCGGCCTGAGATGGGAGGATAGGGGAATGCATACCAGCAGGATATCGGCAGCGGGCTATACTTCTGACGTTGTCAAGCTGGCTGAGAGGGCTGGTATGAGTGAAGCGCGAGTGGGCCTGGTCATCGAGGATGATCAGGATATCCGGGAGTTGGTCCGCACGGTCCTGACCCAGGCAGGTTTTGACGTCACCGTTGCCAATAGCGGGGCCGAGGGCGTTAAGGCGGCCAGAACCTTGAATCCTGACGTCATAACGCTCGATCTGGGGTTGCCGGACATCGACGGTTTTGAGGTCTCCCGCCAGATCCGCGAGTTCTCGGACGCCTACATCGTGATGCTCACGGCGCGGGCTGAAGAACTTGATACTTTGATCGGTCTCGAGTCCGGGGCTGACGACTACCTCACCAAGCCTTTCCGCCCCCGGGAACTCCGCGCGCGGATCGCGGCGATGATGCGCCGCCCCCGGTCGCTTCCGGACGCGGGGGAGACCGCTCCCGTTCCTGATCGCCCGGCCGAAGCCGTTAGTGCCAGCGGAAACGGTCAGTACAGCCACAATGGGCTGGATCTGAGTTACGCCTCACGTTCGGTCAGTGTCGACGGGCAGGAGCTCAACCTGACCCGCACCGAGTTCGAACTGCTGTATGCCCTGCTCGAGGCGGGACGGACTGTCCGGACCAAATCGGATTTGGTGCGTCGGCTCCGGGACGAGGATTACGACGTCGGAAGTTACATCAGCGAAGCGGATGAGCGTTCGGTGGAGGTGCATATGGGCAACCTCCGGAAGAAACTCGGGGATTCACCGCAGCAACCCCGCTGGCTGCAGACTGTCCGCGGTGTGGGTTACCGGTTGGCACCCGTCGGACGCTGAGCCTGGAGCCTGTGCAGGGTTTGACGGCTGCACTGGTTGATCGGCCTGAGGTAACTGACGGCCAGCTGCGGCAGTGCCATGGACGGTTCCGCACGCGGGGATTCTTCCCGGATGGAGCGTTCAAGGTCCATGGCCAGCCCCGCCAGCCGTTCTGCGCCCACCATCTGGCTCGAAGTTTTGAGGCTCAGGATCGCATCCACGGCACCGTTCAGGTCTCCGGTGGTCAGAGCGAGCCGCAGCCTGCCGATCCGCAACGGCAGGCAGTCGATGAAATTTCCCACGAAGACGTTGCAGTAGCCTTCATCGTCGTCGAGTTCTACGCGCAGCCGGTCAAGGACGGAGGGATCTACCAGGGGGCGCCCCGCGTCGTCGGATGGAGCCATTTCCGTCCCTTCCGCTCGCTGCTGCCGCCCCGGTAGGGGGCGGGTACTTGGGTTTTTGTTCACTTTCAGAGTAATTCTGTTCGCTGGAGATGCAGCCGTTCGGGACAAGGATTGCGGGATTCCTGAGGAGACTGCGGGTTTTTCATAGGAGTTCATCTTTGCGGGCGCCGATCAATTCACGAGGTGGCAAACGCTCAAGATTGACTCAAGTCTGCCGGGCGTTTCTTGCCTGCCGCGTGTTGCCTGCTGCCCGGTTACCGGGCGCCTGTCTGTGGGGCGTCGAGGAACTTCACCAGGTGGGCTTCGAGGGCGGAGCCGTCCTTCAATTCGCACTCCCACACGGTGAGCACCTCCCAGCCGGCGGCTTTCAGCTGCTGGCACTGGTCGGCGTCGCGGCTTTTGGTGCGGGTGCGCTTGGCCTCCCAAAAGGTGGCGTTCGTTTTGGGGGCGTGCTGGCCTACCCGGCAGTCGTGGAAGTGCCAGAAGCAGCCGTTGATGAAGATTACCTTTCGCCGGCCTGCGAAGACCAGGTCCGGGCGGCCTGGCAGGCGGCTGTTGCCCGCCCTGCCGTGCAGGCGGTAGCGGTAGCCCTTGGAATGGAGGAGGCGGCGCACGAGCAGTTCCGGCTTGGTGTTCTTGCCCCTGATGCGGGACATGTTCCAGCTGCGCTGCTCGGGAGTGAGCCTGTCCGCCATGATTCCGGTCCGGACGCTCCTAGATTTCGCGCTCCGGCTGCTCGCCCAGTTCGAAATGGCGGCCGCTGACCGACGTTGGCACGATCTCCACGTAGAAATCCTTCAGCGTCGGCACCCAGGAATTCAGGCCCAGCTCTTCGACGGCGGCGAGTTCCGTTGAGTTGGTCAGGACGCGCGCCGTTCCACGGAGCACTACGGACCAGGCTTCATCCGAGAGGATGCCGTCCGTTTCAAGCAGCACCCTGGAGTTGATGGTGAGCTGGGCCAGCTTGTTGCCCGGCGCGGTGCGGAGGTAGATCTTCCGGTCTGAGGCGAGGTAGTTGACGGGAAAAATGTCCGGTTCGCCGGCAACGGAGACCACCAGCCGGCCGTGCCGGGTAGCTTCCAGGAGTTTCCAGGACTGCTCGTCGTCGAGGTCCAGAACGGGGTTGCCATCTGCGTGGGTAAACATCATGCAGCCTATTCTTCTACGTTCGGTAGAAGAATTCTAGGGGTTGGGCCTGGGAATTCCGTGAGTCCGGGGCTGGAAGGGTGATTGTCCTTGTGACTTTTTATTGGCCCCTGGCGGTGGTAGAACCGATGGCGGGTGGCTGTGGATAACTTTCATCGCTCAAATGTGTCCTGGGCTACCCTTAAGGTCATTGTTCGGAGCGAAGCGTCTTGAAACTATCGGGGGATTAGCTACCCATGACATCGCAAATTACTTCCACGGCCAGGCGTTCGCGCATGCACCTTGTTGCTGCTGTTGCCGCCTCTGCTTTGCTCTTGACCGGCTGCAACTCGGGTGGCGACCCCAATAGTGGTGGCACATCGTCTGCTTCGCCGTCCGCGAGTTCGACGCCCAGCCCCAGCGCCACCCCGACGGCGACGGCCGTCTATAAGCCGGCTGGCGCGACGGGCCGTGCCCAGAATGTCCCAGTGCCCGTGCTGCCTGAAGCGGCGAAGGCGGAGACGAAGGAGGGGCTCGAGGCGTTCGTTTCTTATTGGTACTCGACCTTGAGTTACGCCTACGAGACTGGAGATACCAAGCCGCTAGAGTCGGCTTCAGGGCCGGCCTGCGGTGCCTGTGCAAAAGTAAAGACAGAGGTCACGGAGTGGCACGCGGATGGGCGCTGGATGGCCGGCGGCAAGATGCACGTGGAAGGGGTTCACTCGGACTTTGTCGAGACCAGCCCAGCGGAATATCAAGCGGTGGTCCAGGTGTACCAAGATACGACTGACTATTACCTTGCGGATGCCACGCTCAAGGGAAGTGTGCCGAGAAAGCCAGCCATTGGTGACATCGTTATCGCCCTTTTCGACGGAAGTGGATGGAAAGCCCACACTGTCGAACATCTGGTGAAATAGTGGCTGGCCATGCTTCAACAGCGCAGAGGCTGCTTGCGGTGGTGGCCTGCACGCTTTTCATACTGTTGCCTGGGCCGTCAGCCACATCGGACTCGTCCGACTCACCCGAAATTGGGACTGCATGGGATGGCAATGGCGCTTCCGCCGTTGGGTGGTTTCAAGATCCTCAAACGAATTCATGGACTTCGATACCGGTGGGCTTACCCGAAGACCCGTTCAAGTACCGGTCAAAACACGTATGCAGAACGGACACAAACCTCGACGGGTCCAACTGTGCGGGGCCGGATGTTGAATGCACCGCTGGGGATAACGGCCGAGTGGTCAACTGGTATAGATCCCTCAAGGTCCTCAACGTCTATACTTTTTTCGCCGGACCAACCTGCATCTACGACGAAAAACCCGTCGACGTCCTGGAACAAATAGCCGCCCAGATCCAGCAGCAGTTCGAGAGCCTCCCGATCAACGCAGGAGCCGTCGTCGCTCAGCCCAGTCCCAATACACTCCGCGGCGCTGAGACAAACTTCTATGCCGACGCGTCCGAGCAACAGTTTGACGTGACGATGCTCGGGCAAAAGGTCCATGTTGTTGCCACGCCCGTCCAATACACCTGGAACTACGGCGACGGAACCGTTTTCGGCCCACAGCCTTCCATGGGTGGGCCGCTGCCACAGGACCGCTGGGGTGAAGAGACCCGAACAAGCCACGTCTACGCCGATACGGGCGACTTCCAGGTCGTCCTCACTACGTCCTTCCGGGGCACGTATTCCGTGAACAATGGACCGCCTCTGCCAATACCCAGCCAGGGCCAGTTCAGCGCACCACCGCAGACCATTAGCGTCTGGCGGTCCATCACCCGGAACTACGCCGACGACTGCAACCAGAACCCGCAGGGGCAAGGATGCCCCGGCGTCCCATCGCGCCGATAGGAAGCGTCGGATGACGCGGATGAGACGGCCGGCAACAGCGTCCGCAAACGCGCCAAGCCACCCCCGCAGAGAGTGATCCGCGCCTCCATCGGAATACTTGCACGCGCCGCGCAGTTGGGCACAGCAGTACCAATTCACTCGAAAGGAACTGCGCATGCTGTTTTCCCCCTTAACTCTTGGCGAGCTTGAACTGCCCAACCGCCTCGTGATGGCACCCCTTACCCGTCTCCGCTCAGGCGAGGACGGTGTTCCGGGTCCCTTGGTTGTGGAGCACTACCGACAGCGCGCATCCCTGGGACTCATCGTCAGCGAGGGCACTTACCCGAGCCCCGCCGGACGCTCCTACCCGGGGCAGCCCGGTCTCGTCACCGCAGAGCAGATTGCCGCCTGGAAAAAGGTCACCGACGCGGTGCACGCTGAAGGCGGCCGGATATTTGCCCAGATCATGCACGGCGGACGGGTTTCCCATGCGGACATCACGGGTGGCCACACCATCGTGGGCCCGAGTGCTGTCGCCATCGAGGGTGAGGTCCGCACCCCGTCCGGCAAGCAGGCGTACCCAGTCCCGCACGCGCTGACCATCGGTGAGCTGCCCGTCGTGATGCAGGAAATCGTCACCGGCTCGATCAACGCCATTGAAGCGGGATTCGACGGCGTGGAGCTGCACTCGGCCAACGGCTACCTTCTCCACGAATTCCTGGCCCCGAACTCCAATGTCCGCGACGACAGCTACGGCGGTTCGCCGGAAAAGCGGGCCCGCTTTGTGATCGAAACGGTCAACGCCGTGGTGGTTGCGGTGGGTTCGAGCCGCGTGGGTATCCGCATCTCGCCTGAGCACAGCGTCCAGGGCATCGCCGAAACGGATGCGGCCGATGTCCGCGCCACCTACGAGGTGCTGGTGGACAGCATTGCGCCGCTCAACCTCGCATACGTCAGCATCCTGCACCACGAGCCCGCCAGTGAACTGGTCCAGGATCTCCGGGCACGCTTCAACGGCGCGTTCCTGGTGAACTCCGGCTTCGGCACCATCACTACGCTGGAGGAAGCAACCGCGCTGGTGGCAGACGGCCATGCAGACGCTGTGGTGGTGGGACGCCCCGCCATTGCCAACCCGGACCTCGCGCGGCGCTGGAAGGAAAGCCTTCCGCTGAACGAACCGGACGCGTCCACGTTCTACGCGGACGGCTCCGTAGGCTACACGGACTACCCCGCGTATTCCGCTTAGCCGTCAGCGCTCGCATTGACCAGAGCTTAACGACGACGGCGGCACCCGGCTTGGGTGCCGCCGTCGTTGGCTGCTCGGTGTGCTGTCCCGGCAGCCCGCGCCAATTGGCCATCCGACGGCTGTTTTGGCTCATTTTCAAGAGTTGGCCCGCCCAGGTTCACAAGCGCTGAGCGGTAACTCCAGAATACTCCAGCGAATGGATTATTGCTAGAGAATTAACTACAGGTATGCCTCCCGGCCCGTCCCTTCGCGCATCACCAGCTTGTCGTCCTGAATCGAGACGAGCAGGCTTTTGGGCTTTCCGCTGACTTTGGTAATGGCTTTCAGGCCACGGTTGGTGACTTCCACACCCACCTGAGCCCCTTTCGCGGGCAGCTCTACGGACGCTTCGTAGGCTTCGCCCAGCAGAGGGTTGGTGGACACCCCCATATCTCGGCGGACCTCTTTGCCGTTGACCATGACGCTGATGTTGGCCTCGTCGAACCCTTCCTGAAAGACGATGAGCAGTTCCCGCATGGTGGCCTCTTCCTCGAAGTGATTACCTGTGACGGCATATCAACTACAGCACTTCGCGGCCCGGAGCGGAATACCCCGGCCGGCTGCCCGGCAGTGCGTCGCTGGAGACCATCAGGCCCGTAGGGCAAAATGTTCAGGTGACCCAACTCCCGCACGTCCCGTCCGCCCCCACTTCTGCCTCAACTCCGGACAGCGCCATCCATGCCCAGATCGCCGCCGAGCTTGGTGTGAAGACCTGGCAGGTCAAGGCTGCAGTGGACCTGCTCGACGGCGGGTCCACCGTTCCGTTCATCGCCCGGTACCGCAAGGAAGCCACCGGGACGCTGGATGACACGCAGCTGCGTGAGCTCGACGAGCGCCTGCGCTACCTCCGCGAACTCGAGGACCGCCGTCGTGCCGTGCTCGAAGCGATGGCCGCGCAGGGGCAGCTGACTCCCGAGCTGCAGGCAGCGATCCTGGCCGCGGACACCAAGTCACGGTTGGAGGACATCTACCTTCCGTTCAAATCCAAGCGCCGCACCAAGGCCCAGATCGCCCGTGAAGCCGGGCTGGAGCCGCTCGCCGATGCGCTACTGAAGCGGCCCGACCTGGATCCGGAACGCGAGGCTGCCAGGTACCTGAACGCCGAACACTCCTTTGATGACGCGGCCGCCGCGCTCGCCGGCGCCCGTTCAATCCTGGTCGAGCGGGTTGCGCAGGATCCGGACCTCGCGGCAACCCTGCGCGAGCGGCTGTGGACGCAGGGGCGGATGGTGTCGCGGGTCAAGAAGGGCAAGGAGTCCGAGGGGCAGAAATTCGCCGACTACTTTGACTTCGCCCAGGCGCCCACCGGGATGCCGTCGCACCGAGTGCTTGCGCTGTTGCGTGGTGAGAAGGACGGCGTCCTGGAGCTGGATCTCGCCGAGGCGGATCCGAACGACGACGACGCCCTGGCCGCCGCGCGTTCCCGCTACGAATCCGCCGTGGCCAGGTGCCTCGGGGTCGCCGACCGTGGCCGTCCCGCCGACGCGTGGCTGATCCAGACCGCGCAGCTTGCCTGGCGTTCGCGGGTGTTGGCCCGGCTGACGGCCGACCTGAGGGGACGGCTGTTTACCGCCGCCGAGGACGAAGCTGTCCGCGTGTTCGCCGCGAACCTCCGCGACGTGCTCCTGGCCGCACCCGCCGGAAACCGCGCCACTCTTGGGCTGGACCCGGGACTGCGGACCGGCGTGAAGGTGGCTGTTGTGGACGGGACGGGCAAGGTGGTGGCCACCGATACGGTGTACCCGCACGCGCCTGCCCGGAAGTGGGACGAGGCCCTAGCCACCCTGGTGCGGCTCGCCCGGAAGCACAACGTTGAACTGGTGGCCATCGGAAACGGCACAGCGTCCCGGGAGACGGACAAGCTTGCCGCGGAACTGATCAAACTGCTGCCGGCCGCGGAGGTGAAACCGCAGAAACTGGTGGTCTCCGAGGCCGGCGCGTCGGTGTACTCCGCCTCGGCGCTGGCATCGGCGGAGCTGCCGGGCATGGACGTTTCCCTGCGCGGTGCCGTCTCCATTGCGCGGCGGCTCCAGGACCCGCTGGCTGAGCTGGTGAAGATCGATCCCAAGTCCATCGGCGTGGGGCAGTACCAGCACGATGTCACGGCGGCGAAGCTGGACCGCAGCCTGGACGCGGTGGTTGAGGACTGTGTGAATGCCGTGGGCGTTGACGTGAACACGGCGTCACCCGCGCTGCTGAGCCGGGTGGCCGGCGTCGGGCCTTTGCTGAGCGAGAATATTGTGGCGTACCGGAACGAACACGGGCCGTTTGCCAAGCGCAGCGAACTGAAGAAAGTACCCCGACTGGGCGCGAAGGCGTTTGAGCAGTGCGCAGGTTTCCTCCGGATCACCGGCGGGGCAGAACCGCTGGACGCATCGAGCGTGCACCCCGAGGCGTACCCGATTGCCAGGAAAATCCTGGTCGCCGCCGGCTCGGCGCCGGCGTCGACCCTTGATCCCCGCGCTTTCGTTGACGGAACCTTTGGCCTGCCCACGGTCCAGGACATCCTGGCGGAGCTGGACAAACCCGGCCGCGACCCACGACCCGCCTTTGCCGCGGCGACCTTCTCCGAAGGGATCGAGAAGATCTCCGACTTGAAGCCCGGCATGGTCCTTGAGGGGACGGTCACCAACGTGGCCGCGTTCGGCGCATTTGTGGACGTTGGAGTGCACCAGGACGGGCTGGTTCACGTGTCTGCGCTGGCCAACCGCTTTGTCTCCGATCCCCGCGAAGTGGTGAAGTCCGGGCAGGTTGTCCGGGTGAAGGTGCTGGAAGCCGATCCGGAGCGGAAACGGATTTCGCTCACTCTGAGGCTCGACGACGAACCGTCGCCTTCCGGTGGACGGGCGCCAGGCGCGCGCTCGGAAGGTCAGCGTTCGGAGGGTACTCGTTCGGCGGCTGGGCGACCGGAAGCCGGGCGTTCGGAAGGGAGCCGTCCTGAAAATGGTCGGGCAGCTGGGGGACGTCCAGCTGGAGGACGGCCAGCTGAGGGACACCGAACAGGGGGCCGTCCGGCAAATCCGCAGCGTGACTCCAGCGGGCGCGACTCGGGTGGGCAGCGCGGATCCGGGGCGCCGAGCCCGGGGAACAAGAACGCATCGTCGTCGAAGCCGGATCCGAAGTCTTCTAGCGGCCGGCCGCCGGCGCCGAATCCGGCGCCCGCAAACACCGCCATGGCCGAGGCTCTCCGCAGGGCTGGCCTCGGCAAATAGCAGGTTATGACCGGATATTCGGGCATTGAGACGTCACGGTCCAGCTCACGGTGTTCGGACAGGACTCGGTCCGCGGATCGCTGCGCCAGGCTGTTGAGCCATATTTCTGGCCATATGTTCGGCCATTGGCTGAACGTGGTCTGGCCAGTGGGGTGGTTCCCAGTCGGGGTGTTCGCTGGCGTAGTGCCGTCCGGTGGTTGAGATCCAACCGGGTGGTTTGTTCTTGCTGGCGGTGGTGGGTGTTGTTAGCTGCAACTTTAAACTGACCAGAGACGGCAATTTGGATTGACCGTTCGCGGCAGTGGTTTTGACCAGTGGCTGCAAGTACTTTTGACCAGTTCTTGGCCGTGTGTGTGGCCGGGGCTTTGCTGGGATTCCCTTGTCCGTCCCCCGTGTCATTACGGGGAGAGCCCCTTCCTTCCGCGGTGAAATAGCGATGCCAATCGTTTTTATTTCACCCATCGTGGGGAAGGAAGGGGCTTGATGTGAAGTCTCCAGGAGAGTTCATGGAAATTTTAGCTGCTTATGATTTGACCCGTTCGTACCGGGATGCCGCGAAGATCTGCGGCGTTTCGCACAACACTGTCCGTTCGTATGTGAAGGCCCGGCAGGAAGGCGTCCAAGCGCCGGTCGCCCGCCAGCGGGGACGGATCACTGACCCGTTCCTGCCGCAGATGAAGTCGCTGGTCGAGCAGTCCCGCGGGAAGATCCGCGGGGACGTTGTGCACGGAAAACTCGTTGATCTGGGCTATCCCGGATCGATCCGCACGACCCGCTACGTGCTGGCCGGGCTGAAGTCGAAATACCGGGCCCAAAACACCCGTGTTCACCGGCCCTGGACTGTGGAGCCAGGCCTGTGGCTCCAATGGGACTACGGAGACGGGCCCGTCGTTGACGGCGCCAAAACGGTGTTGTTCGTGGCCTGGCTGGCGTATTCACGCTTCCGGATCGTGATCCCTTTGCGGGATAAGACCATGCCGAGCGTCTTCGCCGCCCTCGACCGCTCCTTCCGGCTCATCGGCGGGGTCCCGACGTACATTTTGACCGACAACGAGAAGACCGTCACGGTCGAGCACGTTGCCGGGGTGCCGGTCCGTAACCCGCAGATCGTCGCGTTCGCCCGGCACTACTCCACCGCCGTGCACACCTGCATGCCGGCGGACCCGGCCTCGAAGGGCGGGGTGGAGAACGCGGTCAAGATCGCCAAAGCCGACATCGTGCCCAAAGACACGAACCTGCGCCCGGACTACGCCTCCTTCGCCGAGCTGGAAGCGGCGTGCGAGGCGTTTATGGAGGATGTGAATTCCAAGGTCCACCGGGCCACCCTGGAGATCCCCAGGACATGCTGAGACTGATCGAGCAGCCCAAGCTGCACCCGGTCCCTGCAGTGCCGGTGACGGCCAGTTTCGGGCAGGTCCGGCAGGTCCCGCCGAACACTCCCATGGTCACCTACGAGCACGCCCGCTACTCCGTCCCGCACACCCTGATGGGGCAAAGGCTCTGGGTGCGCGGCACCGACACCGAGGTCATCATCGTCCATGTCGGCGAGGCCGGGCCGGTGGAAGTCGCACGCCATCCACTCACCCGTCCCGGCGTGCCGGCGATCATTGACGCCCACTTCCCGCCCGCCAATGCCGGGGCCCTGGAACGGGTGATCCGCCCCACGAACACCGCCGAAGAGGAGTTCCTGGCACTCGGCGCCGGGGCAGCGCTCTGGCTCAAAGAAGCCGCCGCAGCCGGGACGAACAAGATCCGCCACAAGATGGAACGCGCCGCCACCATGGCCAAGGTCATGGGCGCCGACGTCGTTGACCAGGGTCTCGGCGCCGCCGCCGTGCACCACCGCTTCAGCCACGAGGACCTGGTCTCCATCATCACCAACACCGCCACCGGCCAGCCGCAAAGAACCATCAGCACTACCCGGCACGCCGTCACCGACCAAGGCCAGTGGCTGAGCCAGGGCACCAGCGCATGGGCCAACTTCGGTACCACCAACACCCCTACCACCAGCGATGCCAGCGACGTTGCCGATCTTGAAGGAGCCACCGAATGAGCGCGACAGCCCTGGCCCCCAGCCCGCTGGCGGATGCGGCCGTGGAGCACGTCATCGCGTTGATGCGCACCACCCGGATGCCGCACGCCCGCGCCGTTGTCGCCGAGGTGTTGGCGACCGCGAAGGCCCAGCGCTGGGACCCCACAGAAGTCATTCGCGTCTTGCTCGAGGCCGAAGCAACGGGCCGGAACCGGTCGATGCTCGCCACCCGGCGCAAACGCGCGGGGTTCCCCACCGGGAAAACGTTCGATGTCTGGGACGAGTCCCTCTCCACCCTGCCGGCTGCGACGACCTCGTTCCTGCGGACCCTGGAGTGGGTGCGGCGGAGGGAGAACCTGATCGCGTGCGGGCCCTCCGGGACCGGGAAAACCCTGCTGCTGGAATCCCTGGGCCAGCAGGCCATCGACGAAGGCATGTCCGTGTCGTGGCTGAGTCTGGAGGACCTCGGCGCCCTCGTGCGCCGGCACCGCATCGATGACAGCGTCAACAAGGCCATCACCCGCGTTACCGGCGTGGATTTGATTTGCATTGATGACGTAGGACTTTTGCCGGTTTCCGGCGATGCCGCCGAGGGTTTCTACCGCGTCGTGGAGGCCTCCTACGAGAAACGCTCCCTGGCGATCAGCTCGAATATCCACCCCTCCGGCTTTGATGAGTTGATGCCCAAAACCATCGCCACCGCGACCGTGGACCGGCTCATGCACCACGCACACCTATGCCAAACCAGCGGCGAGTCCGTCCGGCTCATGCAAGCCCAAAACGGGAAAGGAACCCGCCCGATGAACTAACCCGCAACGCGGTCAGGCGCCCCAACCCCGGCATGCCCCCGGCGCCTGACCAGTGTTCAAAACTACTTGCCGCCACCGGTCAGTCCATTGCAGCCACCGGTCAACGCAAACTGCAGCCACCGGTCAGTTCAAAGTTGCAGTTGACAGGGTGTCCAGGCTGTGGTGTGGCGGAGTCTGTGGTGTTTGCGGCAGGGCTGGCCGAGATTGCTGATCCCAGTACTGCCTCCGTGGGCCCAGGCGAGGAGGTGGTCCGCTTCGTTGTCCAGGGAGTGGTTGCTGCAGCCGGGGAACGGGCACTTCCCGTCCCGCAACCGTAGCCATCGGCGTTGGGCTTTCGTGAGCCGGTAGCTGGTCCGCCCGATCTCCAACGGCGCACCGTCCCGCGGGTCGATCAGGACACGGTGGAAGGACTCCGCACCTTCCGCGATCAGTTGGCGGGCCATGGAGGGCGGGATCGGCCCGTACCCATCGAGCATGGACGGTTCATCCGTGACGCCCAACAGGGCTAACACCGGGACCGTGATGAGGACCTGCGCCCGCGGCGACGGAACACCAGTTCCGGCAACAGCGATGTTGTTGGTGAGGAGCCAGGTCGTGACGGTGTCGGCGCGGAGCTGGGTGAGGGTCCGGTCCTCATGAGGCCCCTGGAGCGCTCTCGCGGCGGTCGTGGCCCGGTCCCAGATCCCCGCGGCCTGATCGGCGGGGAGGTACGCGCTGAGCCAGGCCATGCCGTCGCGGTCCGGCGCATACTCCAGGCGTCGATCCGCGGCGCTCTTGATGTGGCGCTTTTCGATGCTGACCGGGTGGTGGCGTTCCCGCCACGTCCTGGCCTTGTGCCGGAACCTCCCGGGGATGAGCTCACCGGCCGGGCCTCCACGTGCCGGGTTCGGCGCGTCGGGGTCCAGGAAATGCGCTTCGAGCGCCGTTTCATCGACCATGATCCTCGCGTGCTGCCACGAAATCCTCCCGGCCCGCAGCGCCGACAACGTCAAGGCAGGGCCGTAGTCAGCTGATGCGCTTCGCCGAGCAGGCCGCTGGCGGCGCGTTCGCTGACCGTCAGGATGCAGGCGACCTCCGCGACCACCGCCATCTCCTGCCCGGTGTGGTCCTGCGGCGACTCTGCCGGACCCGCCAGAGTCTCCGCAGAGGCGGCATACACGGCGGCCGCATGGACCTTCAGCGCCGCAATCTTCGCCTCCCCGCGGGCGACGGCGGCCAAGGTTTTCAGGGCAAGATCAGCTCTACGGCGAATCGGATCAGCACCCGGACCGGAGGCTTCGGCAGCTTCACGGATCACAACGGCCAACTCAGCGAAGGACGCCGAAAGGGCCTCCGCCGTCGCCACAGCTCCTCTGCTATCCATACTCAAATCATCCCCGGAGGGTCTGACAATGACGGCGAGACTGAATAGCTATGTGCATAACTCCGCGAAGCAACGATCAGGGCCTCAAATGTCCCTTCGGGCGGGGTCGTCGGCGTGGTGGGGCCTCAAATGTCCGTTCGCGCGGGGTCGCCCTCGTGCCCGGAGGCTACGGGTGGCGGACTCCGGTGCGTGCCAGAACTGCCCGGTAACCTTCCCGGAATGTCGGGTACGTGAACTCAAACCCAGTGCCGAGGAGCAAAGCATTGCTGCATCGCTTGTTGCCGCCGCGGGCCTCGCCGGCTGGACCGACTGGCGGTTCCGGATAGCCCATTTCGGCGGCGAGGAACCGCAGCACGTCCCCAAGTTCAGCGGGAGAGTTGTCCACTCCGACATATACCGGCGCAGGCATAGCTTCCACGGTGGCCAGTTGGACGATCGCCGCAGCGGCGTCGTCCCGGTGGATCCGGTTAGTGAAGCGGGGCTCGTCGGGAAGCATGGCAGTCCCGCTGCGGACCTGGTCAATCAGCCGGGTCCGGCCCGGACCGTAGATCCCGCCCAGCCGCAGCACAACGGGCGAGCTGCCAGTGCCGCGCAACCGCGAAACCAAGAGTTCCTCCGCCTCAAGGAGGATGCGTCCGGAGAAGCCGCCAGGTGCCGCCGTCGTACCCTCATCAACCCAGCCACCACCGGCGTCCCCATAGACAGCGGTGGAGGACACAAAAAGTACCCGGCGTGGCGTCACGCCGTCGCGCTCCAGGGCGTCCAGGAGGTGCGCCAGCCCGTCCACATAGGCGGCACGGTAGGCGGCTTCGGAGGGCGAATCAGCCGCAACGGCCACGACGACGGCGGTGGTGTCCGCCGGGACAGCGGGAAGGTCCGTAGAGCCCAGGTTCGCCGCCACGCCTTTGATCGCAGAGGGCAGTTTCTCGGGCGAGCGGCGCCAGCCCACCACCCGGTGTCCGGCGGCGGCGAAGCGCAGGCCTGCTTCGGTGCCCAGATCGCCGCAGCCGGCCAGGAGGATGGTCACGGACTCAGGGAGCGGGAACCGGGAAGAACACCCGGGGGTCCTGCAGGAGGGCCGGGTAATCGAACGCGGACCGGTCGATCACTTCGGTGACGCTGAACGTGCGGCCGAACCGGCCGTCGTCGAGCGTGATGGGACGGCCCAGCACCTGACCGACGGCGAACTTGGTGCCGTCCTCAAATGAAACCGCGACGGTGGTCTTGCCGGGGAGGGTGGCGAATGCTTCCTCCTGCGCCTGGCGCTTCCGGGTGGGCTTCTTCACGAGCTGCTTTGGCGGCAGCTTGCGCGGCTGCTTGGATGGGCGGCGGGAGCCGTCGTCGACGTACACGGGGGAGTAGCCGTCCTCAGGGGCGGTCGGCGCAACAGCGCCGGCGCGGCGGATCGGAGGCAGTGCCACGGTATCCAGCGTCTGCTGATCGATTTCTGTGTGCGGGTCGCGGAGGATCCAGAGGATGTCGCCCTCGGGTTCTGCCGGGTAGAACTCGTGCTTGGGCTCAGGCCAAATGAAGTCCAGGTCCAAATCGGCGTCAGGGAATACGGTCTTGTAGAACTTCGGTTCCTTGCGGAGCAGCTTCGCGCGGTGGCTCAGGTGGAAATCAGGATTTCCGAGCCACTCCGGCAGCGGGATCTTGGCCGCGTAGTCCGGGTGTGCAGCCTGGGGAGCGAACTCGGTGATGTTGGCGCGCGTGTTGTCTTCATGGCCGCGGGAGGTCCATTCGTCCACCATCGCCAGGCCGTACATGGTGAGCGCCGGAACGTGGCCCATCCACATGCGGACGGCGGGGTGGTCCAGCCAGCCGTACTCGGGAATCACCAGAGCCCGGAGGGTCTGCAGCGCCTCGACACGCTGCTTGCCAAGCCTGGCGGTGTCCAGTGCTGCGGCGCTCTGCCGGAAATCGGGATACGGAAGGAAGGTTTGCATCCCTTCAGTCTGACGGCATGCGGCGGATGTGCCAATTGCAGTGCCCGGCGCCACACGCACGGGATCCGGTGGAAGCGCCCCTCACGAGGGGCGTCGCCACCGAACGGTTCACATAGTGGACCGATACATACAACGGGTGCTGCTAACCACTAAGATCACCGAAACGCCCCACCGTCCCGGAAGCCCCCCCAATGACAATTTCTCCTGTTGTGACCACCGGTTCAACGCAGCTGTTTGTGCCCAAGTTCGGGCAGATGCTTGATCCGGAGGCCAAGGGCATCCTGGTCCTTGATGAATTTACCCTTGACCCGGCCGCGGCGCGGAGCGAGCAGCACGGTTTTCGTGCCGCGATGGCATCCGTGGCCCTGACCCTTCGCCGGATCGTTGCGCTACGGATCGTGATCGCGCTCGTGGCCATCGGCAACCTGCCCTTGTTCCTCATGTCCAGCGGCTGGTGGATCTACGCTGTTTCCCTGGCACTGGTGATTGGTGTGCACCTCGCCGTCTCCTGGCTCAACAAGCACGAGCCCAAGGTGCGTCAGCGCCAGATGCTGGAACTCCACCTGCACCGCGAGAAGAGCGCCAACTACCGCAAGGTCCGCGACGCCGTGAAGTACATGATCGACACCCCCAGCCGCATGAACGAGCACCTCTACCTCGAACTGCTGGCGGCCAAGCGTGTGGCGCTGAACCTCGCCCACGGCACGGTGGCACTGCTGGACACCACCGACGACGCCGCCTGGAAGGTGCGCATCGTCCGCGAGATTCCGACCGTGGCGAAGGCAGCAGCCTAAGCCAGCAGGATCGCGGGCAGACCGGCAGGAAGATCAGGCGCCCGCCAGCCAAGCGGAACACAACAAACGGGCGACGCCGGAGCTCCCCAGTGAGGGGCGCTCCGGCGTCGTTGTTTCCCGGGGTGTTGCTGCCGGGTTTTGTTGTTTCCGCGGGCCGATCGTTCTTGGGGAAAAGGGCGGTTCCCGCGGAAAGAGTTGAAGCTTAGGCGGGAAGCTGGAGGACCTGCCCGGAGAACACGAGGTCCGGGTTGGCAATGGTATCCAGGTTGGCGTCCGCCAGGCTCTGCCAGCCGCCCTCAACGCCAAGCTTGTCGGCGACGGTGTTCAGGGTGTCGCCGGGCTCAAGAGTGTACGTCTCGCCACTCAACTCCACGGGCGCGGCGTGCTGCGGAGCCGTCACGGCATCGGCCGCAGCCGGCAGGGCTGGTGCCTGCTCCGCCGGTACCTGGACCGGCGCACTCTCCACCGGCGCCTGGACAGGCACGCTCTGCAACGGTGCGCTCTGGGGAGTCACCGCCGTCGTGCCCCCTCCACCGCTCAGGCCAAGCTCGGCGGCGCAGGACGGCCAGGCTCCCCAGCCCTGCGATGCCTGGATCTGTTCGGCCACTGCGATCTGCTGTTCGCGGCTGGCGTCGGCCGCGGAACCGGTGCCGCCGTAGGCAGCCCAGGTTGTGGCGCTGAACTGCAGGCCGCCCGAGTAGCCGTTGCCGGTATTTGTGGCCCAGTTTCCGCCGCTCTCACACTGCGCCAATGAGTCCCAGGTTGCGCCGTCGGTGGCCGCGTTGGCTGCCGTGACGGAGAGTGCAAGGCCGGCCGCGGAAATGGCGGCGACGGCTACTCCACGGCGTGCGGCAGTACGAATGGTGGTGTTTTTCATGTGTGATGCTCCTGAAGGCCACCAGCGCTCGGTCCGTCCCCGGAGGTTATTGCGCCACTGCCCGCCCCTGACGATATAGAGGTCAATTTTCGGTGTCTGCCGGCCGGGCAGTTCTGGTGGAGGCAGCACCGGGCATTCATGTCGCCCGAAGAACGGGCTTGCATTTCACGCTAGGACATCGCCGGCCCGTTATCAAACCGAGATGATTTCTGGTGGTCAGCTGGTGACCGGCTGGGGAAGCGCGGCGGTCAGGTAGGGCGCGGTGCGGCTGGCGGTGGAACCCGCGACGTCGGCGGCGGTGCCGGCGGCGACAATCCGGCCGCCGGCGTCCCCGCCGGAGGGGCCAAGGTCAATGACCCAGTCCGCCGCCGCCACAACGGCCATTTCGTGTTCCACCACCACCACGGTGTTGCCGCTGTCCACCAGGCTATGGAGCTGGGCCATCAGGAGTTCGACGTCGGCGGGGTGGAGCCCGGTGGTTGGCTCGTCCAGGAGGTAGAGAGTATGTCCCCGCTGGGCACGCTGCAGTTCGGTGGCCAGCTTGATGCGCTGGGCTTCGCCGCCGGAAAGCTCCGTGGCGGGCTGGCCCAGCCGGAGGTAGCCCAGGCCCACATCCCCGAGGCTCTTCAAGCTGCGGGCCGCGGCCCGAATGTCGGCCAGGAACGCGGTGGCCGCATCCACCGTCAGGCGCAGCACTTCCGCCACATTCTTGCCCCGGTACGTCACCTCCAGGGTCTCGGGGTTGTAGCGGGACCCGTCGCACTCCGGGCACGGCCCGTAGCTGCCCGGGAGGAAGAGCAGTTCAACCGCCACGAAGCCTTCGCCCTGGCAGGTTTCGCAGCGGCCTCCGGCCACGTTGAAGGAGAAGCGCCCGGCGCCGAACCCGCGTGCCTTGGCCTGCTCCGTCGCCGCGAATTCTTTGCGCACTGCATCGAACAGGCCTGTGTAGGTGGCGAGGTTGGAGCGGGGGGTTCGCCCGATTGGTTTCTGGTCCACGGTGACCAGCCTGTCGATCCGTTCCGCGCCGCTGACCGGTCCCACGGACAACGCCGTGGCCGGGCCCGTATCATCAGGTTCGGACAGCTGCGGAGCCTGGTGATTCTTCAGCCCGGATCCCACAACTTCCCCGAGGACATGCGTCACCAGGGTGGACTTACCGGAGCCGGACACCCCTGTGACTGCCGTCAGAACGCCCAACGGGAACCGCGCATCCAGGTCCTTGAGGTTGTGCCGGCTAATCCCCGCGAGCTCCAGCCATCCGTCGGGCTGCCGGGCCTGGCCTGCACCTGGTGCAGTGCCGCCGTCGGAAGTCCCGCTGTCGGAAGTCCCGACGTCGGGCCCGCGCGCCCCGCCGCCGCGCGTCCCGCCGTCGTCGAACAGGAAGGGCCGGGTGACCGACTCCTCGACGGCCGCGAGCCCGGCAACAGGCCCGCTGTAAAGCACCTCGCCGCCGCCTTCCCCGGCGCGGGGACCCACGTCCACCAGCCAGTCGGCCCGGCGGACCACGTCCATATTGTGTTCCACCACGAACACCGAGTTCCCGGACGCTTTGAGCTGGTCCAGGACCGCCAGGAGCGGTTCGGCGTCGGCCGGATGGAGGCCGGCGGACGGTTCGTCGAGCACGTAGATCACGCCGAACAGTCCCGACCTGAGCTGGGTGGCGATCCGGAGCCGCTGCATCTCGCCGGGGGAGAGAGTGGGGGTGACGCGACCCAGCGCCAGGTATCCGAGGCCCAGTTCCAGGAGCACGGTGATGCGCTGCAGGAGGTCGGCGGTGATGGCCACTGCCACCTCGTTTTCCTCGCCGGAGGACTGCCGGCGTGACGCGGTACCGGCTTCCTTGAGCCCGGCGGTGGGGCGGATGATTTCGGCGAGCTCCGCCATCGGCGTGGCGTTGAGGTCGGCGATATTGCGGCCACCGAAGGAGACCGCGAGTGCTTCGGGCCGGAGCCCGGTGCCGCCGCAGCGCGGACATGGGCCGGACGCCATAAACCCCAGGACGCGCTCACGCATGGCGGCGCTCTGGGAGTCCGCCAGGGTGTGCAGGACGTAGCTTTTGGCGCTCCAGAAGCGACCCTTGTACGGCTTGGCCACGCGATCCCGCTCGGGGGTGACTTCCACGACGGGCTGCTCGTCGGTGAACAGGATCCAGTCGCGCTGCTTCCTGGGCAGCTTCCGCCAGGGCACGTCCACGTCGTAGCCCAGGTGGCTGAGGATGTCGCGGAGGTTCTTGCCCTGCCAGGCGCCCGGCCACGCCGCGATGGCACCTTCCCGGATGGTCAGCGAGGGGTCCGGTACCAGGGATTCCTCGCTGACGGTGTGCGCGACCCCCAGCCCGTGGCATTCAGGGCAGGCGTCGGCCGCTGTGTTCGGCGAGAACGCGTCGGAGTCCAGCTGATCGGCGCCGGCCGGGTAGGTGCCCGCCCGCGAAAACAGCATGCGGAGCGAATTGGAGAGCGTGGTTACCGTGCCCACGGTGGAGCGGCTGCTGGGTGCGCCGCGGCGCTGTTGAAGCGCGACGGCGGGTGGCAGCCCTGAGATCATCTCCACCTTGGGGTTATGGCCCTGCTGGATGAGGCGGCGTGCGTACGGGGCCACGGATTCGAAGTAACGGCGCTGGGCCTCGGCATAGATGGTGCCGAAAGCCAGGGAGGACTTTCCCGAGCCGGAGACCCCTGTAAAAGCCACAATGGAGTCGCGGGGCACATCCACGTCCACGTTCCGCAGGTTGTTCTCCCGCGCGCCCCGGACGCGGACGAAGCCGTCCGCCAGATGGCCGGGAGTGGAAAGGGAAAGATCGTCAGCCTGTTTAGGGTTCCGCATCGATCCGACTCTAGCCGCGAACCGGCCGCCGGGCGATATCCTGACCCGATGGACAACAACCGGGACACTGCCGCCGATCCGCTGCCACAGGCAGGACTACCAGGCACGGAAATGCCCGTGACGGGACTACCAGGGACGGAACTTCCCGTGACGGAACCTGCGGACACGGAACTTCCCGTGACGGAACTTCCAACGACGGAAGTGCCCGGGACGGAACCTTCGGAGACGGATCTGCTCGAGACCGAAGCGGTGCGGCTCCTGCCCGTCGCAGAGCTGCACCTGCACATCGAGGGCACCCTGCAGCCGGAACTGATCCTCGAACTGGCCGACCGCAACGGCATCACTCTTCCGTACACGGGCCTGGAGGAGCTCCGGGGACTGTACGAGTTCACGGACCTGCAGTCTTTCCTGGACCTGTACTACGCCAACATGGCGGTGCTGCAGACCGAACAGGATTTCGCCGACATGACGCGCGCCTATCTGGCCCGCGCCGCTGCCGCCGGGGTCCGGCACGCGGAGATCATGATGGATCCGCAGGCGCACCTGTCGCGCGGCATCAGCCTGGAAACCTGCGTCAACGGAGTGGCATCGGCCTTGGCCACCTCCCAGGAGGATTTCGGCATGTCCACCCTCCTGATCGCGGCATTCCTGCGCGACCTGTCCGAGGAATCTGCGCTGGAAGTCCTGGACGGGCTACTGGCCATGAACGCCCCCATCGCGGCCATCGGCCTGGATTCGGCCGAAGTGGGCAACCCGCCGGCCAAGTTTGAGCGGCTGTTCGCCAAAGCCCGCGAAGCGGGCCTGCGGCTGACCGCCCACGCAGGCGAGGAGGGGCCGCCGTCGTACATCATCGAAGCGCTGGACATCCTGGGAGTGGAGCGGATTGACCACGGCATCCGCTGCATGGAGGACCCGGACCTGGTGGAGCGGCTGGTGGCGGACCGGATTCCGCTAACGGTCTGCCCGCTCTCGAACGTCCGGCTGCGGGCCGTCGACACCCTGGCGGACCATCCCTTGCCGGCCATGCTCGCCGCCGGGCTCAACGTCTCCGTGAACTCGGATGATCCGGCCTACTTCGGTGGATACGTGGACGACAACTTTTCCCAGCTGAAGGCCGTTTTTGACCTTTCGGACTTCGACAGGGCCCGGCTCGCGGCCAACTCCATCCACTCGTCGTTCGCCTCCGAGGAGCGCAAAGCCGAGCTCCTGGACGAGCTGAACGGCGGGTAGCTCCGAGCGCCCCTGCTCGCTACACTGGTGCCCGGGCGCGCCCGGGCAGAGTCCGGCGATACCCGGAATCAGCGCTCCAGGGTTGAGTAAACAGCCCCCTAGCCGAGACTCCTGCCTCACTTCTGCTGTAATCCGCGTCATAGTCGGTCACGACACGCAGAGTTAACCATTTCAAGTCGCGCGATTAACACGCTGTTGGCAGGATGCCTAGTGACAGATCGCATTATGCAAGGGGAATCATGGCCAAGTCCATCGCAGATAACACCGACCTCCGACTCAAAACCGTGCTGCACGTCCTGACCGAAGGCGTATGGTCCGGCGATTCACTCAACGCCGGCGAGGTCCTGGCGGAAGCCACCGCGCGCGTGCCGTTCAGTGATCACGAGGCGGCGCTGCTCAGCGGAGGCATTCCGCGCGGACACAAGACGCTCACGTCCGCCACTGCGAAGCTGGTCAAGGCCGGCTGGCTGGTCAAGGGCCGTTCCGGCTGGACCATCACCGATGACGGCATGCGCGCCACGGTGGCCTTCCCCGATGCGGATTCCTTCGCCACAGCGCTCGACGCCGGCACCCCGGTTCCAGCCGACGTCGCCATTCCGCCGACGCCCGCTCCGGCGCCGGCAGTCAAGGCGGCTCCCGCCAAGAAAGCCCCGGCGAAGCGGACGCCCGCCAAGAAGGCCGCCGACGCCGTCGGGAAGGCCGCGAAGGCAATCGAAGACGCCATCGAGGACGCGGTTGAGCCCGTGGTCAAGGCCGTCCGCTCACGCAAGGCAGCCCCCAAAGCTGCGTCAAAAGCAGCGCCCAAGGAAACGGCAGAGGCGCCTGCTGTGGAGACTTTCCCGCAGCCTGAGGCCGTGGCGGTTGCCGGCGACTTCAACACCATCCTGGGCGCGCCGGAGAACTGGGCGCCGCAGTACGACGAGGCCCAGCTGGCGCTCGATGCCCTGGACCAGCTGTGGAAGATCAGCGCCGACCTGCCCGCCGGCTCTTACACCTTCAAGATCGCGCTGAACCGTTCGTGGGATGAGAACTATGGCGCGTTCGGCACGTTCGATGGCCCCAACCACGAACTGCACCACGACGGCGGCACGGTCACCATCCGCTACGACCACCGCACGCGGGACATCACCATCAACTGACCGGGCCCGGGAGTAGTCGCCAAGCGCAGTATCTGGACAAAAACTCCGGAGTGAAGCAGTGTGGAAACCGGCCGTCCTGGCCGGTTTCCACACCACTGTTTCCCATAAAGGAGATGCAAAGTGACCCTTCCTTCAGGCCTTACCTCAGGCGTCTGGACCCTGGACATGTCGCACAGCGAGATTGGTTTCACTGTCCGGCACGCCGGCATCAGCAAGGTCCGCGGACGTTTCACGGACGGCTCAGCCGAAGCCCGCGTTGGCGCGTCCCTCGCCGACGCTTCACTTCACGCCACGGTCAAGACGGCCAGCTTCGATTCCGGCGACGCCAACCGCGACGGACACGTGAAGGGGGCGGACTTCTTCGATGTGGAGAAGTACCCCGAGATGACATTCCGGGCCACCTCGGCGGAGGGCGACGGCGAGGACTACACACTCACGGGCGATCTCACCATCCGCGGGATCACCAAGCCGGTGGAGCTGGAGGTTGAGTTCACCGGGGTAGCCGTGGACCCCTTTGGTGCCACCCGCGCAGGATTCTCCGCGGAGTGCGAGATCAGCCGCAAAGAGTTCGGCCTGACGTGGAATGCCGCCCTGGAAGCGGGCGGCCTGCTGGTCAGCGACAAGGTCAAGATCAACGTCGAAGCGGCGCTGGTTAAGCAGTCCTGACTGCCATGGGTTTTTCCAGGCGCCTGCGTGACTCCGGCCGGGATAACCCTGGCTGGGAGAACTCTGTCCGGGATAACGGCGACATCCGGCTCTCTGCCCGCGTCTTTGGCGTGGTGCAGGGGGTCGGATTCCGTTTCTGGACGATGGGCAAGGCCGACGAACTGGCGCTCAAGGGTGTGGTGAAAAACCTCGACGACGGCTCAGTGTCCATCGAGGCCGAAGGGCCGGAGCAGCAGGTCCAAAAGCTCCTGGACTGGCTGAGGTCGGAGAACGCCCCCGGCAGGGTGGAACGGGTGGAGGAGACCATCTCCGCGGCCGACGGATCGTTCCGGGATTTCCGGGCCCGCTGAGAGGGGCCGCGGAGAGGTGCCGCGAAGGGGCTCCCCGCCAGCCCGCGGTGGCAGCTATGCCAGAGAGGCTCCCGCCAGCCCCGCGTTGGCGGTTATGCGGACGGTGCGTCAGCCAAAGCGGCTTGGCGTTCCTTCGGCCCCGGTGGATAGGCGTGCCGCCGGCCGGCGAGAATCAGCACAAACGCGACGACGGCGGGAATGGCGGCGGCCACCGGTATCAGGAGCGGCCCGGCAATTGTGAGGGCGGCGGCGCCGAACATCGCACCGATCATGATCCCGATCTGGATGGTCAGGACCGTCAGTCCGTTGGCGGCGTCCCTGTACTCGCCGCCGGCCCGGAGGATGGCGGACTGGTTGTAAATCCCCATTGCGCCGATGCCTGTGCCCCACACCAACATCAGGACCAGCGTGACCGGCAGCGCCAAGGCCGGCAGGACGCTGCCCACCAGCGGAAGCAGGGCCAGGGACGCCACAACACCGGCGACCGTGATCAGGAGCCAGCGCCGCGGCCGGGAATCCACGGTGACGCCGGCGATCCAGATGCCCACCAGCCCGGCAACCCCGAGGACACTGATGGACAGCGGGATGCTGAAATCAGGCAGCCGGACCTCGCGTAGGAACGGGGCGATATAGGTGAACAACGCGAAATGGGCCATGAGCATCAGCGGCCAGCCAACGGCGACAGTCTTCACTCCCGGTTGGCCGATCGCCTTGCGGATTGTTGGGTGCGGGGTATTGGGGATGCGCCGCACCGGGGGAAGCAGCCACACGGCAAGGAGCGCCAGCAGCACACCGGAGGCGGCCAGAACCAGGAACGCCGCGCGCCAGCCGACGATGTTGCCCAAGGCCGTGCCTACCGGGGCGCCGATGGCCAGGCCCAGGCTGTTGCCGCTGAACACAATGGCCAGGGCCTTCCCAACTTTGTGGGCGGGGACAATCCGCGCCACAAACGGGGCCATGGCGGACCACAGCAGGCCATGGGCGATGCCGCCCACTACCCGGGAACCCATGGCGGCACCGAAATCGGAGACGATGGCCACCAGCGCATTGCTGGCCGCGAAGAACAGGATCAACGCGATGAGCAGGTAGTGCCGCGGGACGCGCGAGAGCAGCAGGGACAAGGGGATCACGGTGACCACGATGATGGCCGCATAGCCAGCCGTCAGGTACCCGGCGGTCGCCTCGGAGACCCGGAAATCGGCGCTGATCTGGGGCAGCAGGCCGGAGGGCAGGAGCTCGGTGGTGATGGCGGTGAAGCCGATGGCGGCAAGGACTATCAGGGCGCCGACAGGCAGCCTGTTGCTCTGGGATGTCACCCCTCGAACTTACCTTGATTCAGCGGTGAGAACACGGTTTCTCAGGGTGTTGCGCGGGCCGTGGACACCAGCGCTGAGGCCGATGAAGGCACCGAGCTCCTCGAGCGCGGCCGGCTTCGTTGGCATGTAATTCGTGAGCTCGGGGGAGCGGATGATCACGGCCCGCCACTGGCCCCGTGACACGGCCACGTTGATCCGGTTCCGGTTCAGCAGGAATTCGGCCCCGCGCGGAGCTTCGGCAACCGCGGAGCAGGCCATGGACACCAGGACCACCGGCGCCTCCTGGCCTTGGAACTTGTCCACCGTGCCCACCCGGACACCCGACAGGCCGGCGTCGTGCAGGGCCTGCTTGATCAGCTGCACCTGGGCGTTGTAGGCGGCCACCACGAGGATGTCTTCCGGGTTCAGGGGCCTGGCCGGTTTGTCGTCGCCGGGAAGCCATTTCAGCCCGATGTGCCGCTGGGCCTGCCGGACCACCTCGGCAGCTTCCTCGGCGGAGGACTTGGTGTTCCCGGTGTGGTCCACAAAGACTGTTTCCACTCCGGCTGGCAGTTCCGCGAGGCTGCGGAGGGATGCCGCCGGCGCCGCTTCGAGCTTTCCGTCGTAGCTGAGGACGGACACGGCCCGGCACAGGTCCGGGTGCATGCGCCAGCTGTCCGCCAGGAAGTAGCCCAGTTCGCCGGGGAGTGTGGCGTGCCCGGCCGCGAGCCAGCCCAGGGCCGACTCATCCACGGGCTCCGGGTGCGAGCCCTGTGTGACCTGTGGAAGCTGCTGCGGGTCACCGAGGAGCAGGAGCCGCCTGGCGGCGCGGGCCACGGCAAGGGTGTTGGCCAGCGAGAACTGGCCGGCCTCGTCAATGACCAACAGGTCCAGTGATCCGGCGGGGACGGACTTGCCCGTCATGGTCCAGGCGGTGCCGCCCACCAGGCAGCCGCCGGGGGAGCCCAGCAGGGCCGCGACGTCGTCGTCGGACTTGCGGTGCCACAGCACCGGGTGCGGGGTGGCCAGCTTCTTCGCCACCCGCGCCGGATCCACTCCCGCGGTTTCGATCGCGGTGCACAGCATGTTCTCCACCACCGCGTGGGACTGCCCAACCACCCCGATTTTCCAGCCCTGTTCCACCAGCCGGGCGATGACGTGCGAGCCGACGTAGGTCTTGCCCGTCCCCGGAGGGCCCTGCACGGCAAGGTACGAATGATCGAGGTCCAGCAGCGTGCTGGTGATCGCCGTGACGTAGTCCGCTGCACCGGCACTGTCTTCTTCAACAGCTGCCGGCGCCGGCAAGGAATGGAAGCGCGGCGGAACCTTGCGCAGGATGTCGACGCCGGGATGTTCCGGCAGCGCGGGCACCGAGGCACCGACGCTCCGGGCCAGTTCGGCCAGGGCGGCTTCGATGCTGGCAGTGCGGATCGGCTGGTCCTCGGTGAGCGCCACCGGAATATGCGGATAGGCGGGGACCTTGCCGGTTTCCCGTTCCTCGATGGTGATCATGCTCTGGCCGGCAACCCGCGGGTGGTCCTCCACCGCAGTAACCAGGGTGCCGAACGTGAACCCGCGTCCCGTGGCGGTGCCCACGGGATCCTCCAGGCCCTCGGGGACCGGCGCATCATAGAGCCGGCACCAGGTGCTCCCGGGCTTGAACTCCGACCCTTCGCTCATCACCCCCGTCAGCCTCAGCGTGCGGGTGCGCATCCGGGCCGTGGGCTTTGCGAGCTCCCAGTCGGTCAGTATTTCCGCGGTATCCACCACAAACACGTTGCGGTGCTCAGACCAGTGGTCGATCTCGGACTCGGTGCGGTCGAAGTGCTCCCACCAGAACTGCTTGCGCTCACGGCGGTGGTATCCGGTGGCCGCGGCCGCCATGGCGATGGCCCGTTCGTCGTTGGTCCAGGGCCGGTTGTCCGGGAGGCCGGCCAGGTAATCCTGCAGGCGGCGCTCCTCCGGCGTTGGCTCCGGTTCCGGAATTGGTGTCGGGGCAGCAACAGCGGACGACGACGGCGCCGGCCGCCCGCCGTCGTCGGCTGTTCCGGTTGACGCCGCGCTTGAGGCAGATGTCCCTCGCAGACCCAGCAGCCAGTCGCGCAGGCGGAGGGTGGAGAGGCAGTCGTACTCGTTGTAGTCGGAGATGGAGGCCAGGATATGGGCGGCCGTGGCGGCGTCGCCGTCGTCCCGGGCAGCGCAGTAACCGGCATACGCCACCACGGAGGCTCCGGCGTCCTTGACGTCCCCGGAGCGGAGGTTGTCTCCCATGTACAGGGGCTCAAGCTTCTTGATGGAGTAGGACGGCTCCGAGATCCGGAGCGAATGCCGGGCGGTGGCGTAGAGGTCCACGAGCACACCTTCGCGGAGCCAGTTGTCCACGATGTCCTCGCCGGCGAGGTGGGTGACGGACAGGTTCCGCAGCGCCGATTTCTCGTAGGCGGCGTAGTGGTAGACGTGCATGTCCGGGTACCTGGCGCGGCGCCCTTCCACGTAGGCGAGAAAGTCCAGGAAGGCCTGCCGCTCCTCGTTGCGCGAATGCGCCCAGAAGGGCCGGAAGACGGGCCTGTCATCCAAGACCGGCTTGCCCGCTGCGGGTGCGTCAGCAGCGCCACCGTCAAACACAGGCGCCTCGATCACGCCGAACAGATACTCCAGCCCCCATTTGCCGGTGGCGGGGTCCTGCCAGAGGGGATCGCCCTCGAAGTCGAAGAAGATGTCGCCGGGGCTGGGCCGGGGGATTTCTGCCAGGGCGTTCTCCGGCAGCACCTTGAACGTGACGGTGTGCTCCTCGCCGTCCTTGGCGAAGGTGCGGGAACCGTCCGGAACGTCCCGGCCCAGTTGCATCCTGGCCTGGTCGCGGAGCCGGACCACCGAGCCGGTGGCCTTGCCCTGCGGGAGATCAGCCAGCGCGTCGATGGTGGTGACGCCATCGGCGATGAGTTTCTTCCGCCGGAGGGTGGTCATGCCGCCCACCATCAGGAGGTCGCGGTGGGACCGGACCTGCTCGGCGCAGTAGTTGCACCGCCCGCAGTACGCGACGTTGGGCTGTTGCCACTGCACCGCTGAACCGGCCTCGCGGTGGGCGGCGGTCAGGGCGCGGAACCGGTCGCGGCGCTCGCGGAAGACCGGCAGCAGGTCCGGCAGGGAGTGGTGGCTGCGGACGTAATCGCCGTCCACCACGGCGCCCAGCACCAGCGTGACCCGGGGCGAAGGTTGCAGGCCCATGCCGATGAGCTGGTCGCCGTAGGCGGCGAGCTGCAGGAGTGCGCCCACCTTGGCGTGCCGTGCCAGCTTGGTGTCCCAGACCTCGTAGCGGCCGGGGTTGGCGGTGCCTGCGGCCTCGTTGACGATGAAGTCGGCGTAGCCCAGGAACTCGCCGTCGAAGAAGGTTGCCTGGAAAACGACGTCGGCCCCGGCACGGAGCGCGAGTTCCGTCTCAGCGTGCCTGGCCAGCAGTTCGCGGCGTGTGTTCTCCCCGCGCTCGATCGAGTACACCCCGGCGCCGCGGCCGGCGTCCCAGGCGCCGTACTGCGCGATCAGGCCGGCCAGGACCTTGGCCTCGTGCTTGTCGCCGAGCGCCCCGGCGCGGCGCTGCATTTCGTCATCGGGAAACTGCGCTTTGGCGGACCGGCCCAGTTTCTCGTCCAGGATGCGGAGTGTGCGGTACTCACATTCGCTGGCGGCCACCAGGTCGCTGGCGGAAAACACCAGGTCCTGCGGCGCGCGGGGGCCGGAATCAGCGGAACTGGCGTCAGCGGGGCGGGGATCAACGGATCCGGGATCAACGCTGGCTGGATCGAGCAGAAACACGGGGCCTCCCCATTGATGTGCCTGGTGACGTGCCTGGCCCGAGGACAGTTCCCCTGGCGCTGGTTTGAATCTAGCAACAGCCACTGACATTGCGGGGTTACTTACGGCCCATCACGGGCCTCTGGATGGGCCGTGAGTGACCCCGCGTTGCTTTAGGGGTTCGCTGCCCTGACCTGGGCTTCGTCGTGCTCGGTGTGGGCCTTGCGGAGGAGGTCCATAAATTCGGTTTCGTTGCGGATGAGCCGTTTGTACTTCTCCGGCAGGCTGCGGAGCTGGTCTTCCTCCCGGACCATCCGCGCGAACAGCTTGTCCCGCTCCGCCATGTCCGTTTCGTAGTTGAGGTCCAGGTATTCGGTGGCATGCCGTTTGGCGCCGGACACCGCGTTTTTGGCCTTGCCCTTGGCGCTGAAGATCGAGGCCAGCACGGTGACCACCAGGACGCCCAGGATCACGGTCAGGGAAACACCGGTGCTCACTTCGATGACGTTGACGTGCTCGCCGTCGTTGATGAACGGCAAGTTGTTCTCGTGCAGGGCATGCAGGATGAGCTTGACACCGATGAAGCCGAGGATGGCAGCTAGGCCATATGCAAGGAAAATCAGCCGGTCCAGCAGCCCATCGATCAGGAAGAAGAGCTGGCGCAGGCCCATCAGCGAGAACGCCGTGGCCGTGAAGACGATGAAGACGTTCTGGGTCAGGCCGAAGATGGCGGGGATGGAGTCCAGTGCGAACAGGATGTCGGTGCCGCCGATGGCCACCATCACCAGGAGCATCGGGGTGAGGACGCGCTTGCCGTTCTCCATCGTGAACAGTTTGTCGCCGTCGTAATGTTCCGACGCCGGGAGGAACCGTTTGGCGAGCCTGACCACCAAACCTTCCGCGTCGTCGTCGTGATCATCCGGCTTGAGCAGGTTCCCTGCGGTGATCAGGAGGATCAGGCCGAAGATGTAGAACACCCACGCGAAGCTGTTGATCAGCGCGGCGCCGAGGAAAATGAAGGCGGTCCGGGCGATCAGGGAGAAAACGATGCCGAACAGGAGCACCTTCTGCTGGTCCGCGCGGGGACCTTGAAGCTGGCCATGATGATCAGGAACACAAAGAGGTTGTCGACGGACAGGGCCTTCTCCGTGACGTAGCCGGCGAAGTATTCGGTGCCCATGGTGGTGCCGCCGAACAACAGCACCCCCAGGCCGAAGAGGAGGGCGATCCCCACATAGATGGAGGACCAGATGGCCGATTCCTTGAGCGCGGGGGTGTGGGCCTTCCGGACATGGAAGAAGAAATCGAAAGCCAGCAGGCCCACGATTCCCGCGATGGTCAGGGTCCAGACAAAGGGAGGGACGTCCATCTGTCCACCCTACCTAGGCGTTTGCCGTTAGTCCTGCTTGACTTCGATGACCCCCTGAACAAGGCTGGACGGGGACCGTCAAACCGCTGAAAACCGGTGCGTTGACGGTGAGGGCTTGAACCAAGGAGAGTGCAACGTGGCACGCAAGAATCCGCGCGTGGAAGAGGCCAACGAGGCTGACATTGAGGTCAGCGGCCACCCGAAGACGTGGGCCGCCGGTGTGCCGGGCGTCTATCACTCCCTGGAGCCGGCCGTGCAGCATATGGGTTTGGTCAGGACCGGGAAGACCCTGCTGGCACTGAACCAGAAGGACGGCTTCGACTGCATGAGCTGCGCCTGGCCGGACCCCGGGCACCGCAAGACGTTTGAGTTCTGCGAAAACGGCGCCAAGGCTGTCACCTGGGAGGCCACGCCGGTGGTGATCGGCCCCGAATTCTGGGCTGGGAACCCGGTCAGTGAGCTGCGGCAGCGGTCCGAGTACTGGCTGGGGATGCAGGGCCGCCTCACCGAGCCCGTGCACAAGCCCGCGGGGGAGGACCACTACCGTCCTGTCAGCTGGGAGCAGGCCTTCACTATCGTCGCGGACAAGCTCAAGGGGCTGCCGAGCCCGGACCAGGCTGCCTTTTACACCAGCGGCCGGACCTCCAACGAGGCCGCGTTCCTGTACCAGCTGTTTGTCCGTGCCTACGGGACCAACAACCTGCCGGACTGCTCCAACATGTGCCACGAATCCTCGGGCTGGGCCATGGGACAGACCATCGGGATCGGAAAAGCCACCATCTCCTACGATGACTTCGCCAAGGCGGACCTGATCATCGTGATGGGCCAGAACCCGGGCACCAACCACCCGCGGATGCTGACTGCCCTGGAGGAGGCCAAGGAGGCCGGGGCCAGCATTGTGGCCGTGAATCCGCTGCCGGAAGCGGGCCTGATGCGGTACAAGAACCCGCAGAAGGTCAAGGGGATCATTGGCCGCGGCACGGAGATCGCCGATCAGTTCCTGCAGGTCCGCATCGGCGGGGACATGGCCCTGCTCCAGGCAGTTTCCAAGCGGGTCCTCGACGCCGAGGCTGCGAATCCGGGGACCGTGCTGGACCACGCATTCCTCGCCGAACACTGCCAGGGTCTGGAGGAGCTCCGCGAGCACCTTTCACAGCTGGACGAGGCTGCCGTGCTGGCGGCCACCGGGCTGCAGGCCGAGGAGATCGACGAACTGGCCGGCCGCTACCTCAGGGCGGAGAAGGTGATCATCACCTGGGCCATGGGCATCACCCAGCATAAGAAGGGGGTGGCCACCATCAAGGAGATCATCAATCTCCTGCTGCTCCGGGGCAACATCGGCAAGCCGGGCGCGGGTGCGTCGCCCATCCGCGGTCACAGCAATGTCCAGGGCGACCGCACCATGGGCATCTGGGAGCAGATGCCGCCGGCCTTTATGGACGCCCTGGGCAAGGAATTCAGCTTTGAACCGCCGCGCGAACACGGCATCGACGCGGTGGAAACCATCAGGCAAATGCGCGACGGCGGGATCAAGGTTTTCGTGGCTATGGGCGGTAACTTCGTGGGCGCCATTTCGGACACCCACGCGGCGTTCGCAGCGATGGAGAACACGGAGCTGTCGGTCCAGATTTCCACCAAACTCAACCGCTCACACACGGTCACCGGGTCCGAGGCGCTGATCCTGCCCACGATGGGCCGCACGGAGATTGACATGCAGGAATCAGGTCCGCAGTTTGTGTCCGTGGAAGACACGGTCTGCGCGGTCCATGCCTCGCACGGAACAGTGCGGCCGGTGGCCCCGGACCTGCTGTCCGAGGTGGCCATCGTCAGCAGGCTGGCCCAAAAAGTGGTGGGTGACTCCGTGCAGGCGGACTGGACCGGGTTCGAGAAGAACTATGACCTCATCCGGGACCACATCTCCCACGTGGTCAGCGGCTGCGAGGACTACAACAAGAAGATCCGGCAGGACGGCGGTTTTGTGCTGCCGAACGGCCCCCGGGATTCGCGGACATTCACCACCCCGACGGGCAAGGCCATGCTCACGGTCAACGAGCTCGAGCACGTGGAGCGGCCGGCCGGAACGCTGATCCTGCAGAGCATGCGCTCGCACGACCAGTTCAACACCACCATTTACGGCAACAACGACCGCTACCGGGGTATCAAGAAGGGCCGCGAAGTGGTGTTTGTCAGTCCGGAGGACCTCGCCGAACTGGGACTTGGCGACGGTCAGCACGTGGACATTCACGGCGTGTACCAGGACAACGTGGAGCGGGTGCTGAGGAACTTTCGGGTGGTCTCCTACCCGACGGCGGCCGGCTGCGCGGCGGCCTACTACCCTGAGGCCAACGTGCTGGTTCCGCTGGACAGCGTGGCCGAGGGCAGCCAGACGCCGGCGTCGAAGGCCGTGATCGTCAGGCTGGAACCGACCGCCGCGGGATAGGGCCACCGGTGCTGGCCAGCACCGCTCAAGCGGGCCAGAACCGCTGATGGAGACCCGGGACCCCGCTACTGACCTGTGTCCGCCCAGCCCTTAGTCGCCGGGCCGCCGTCGTGCCCGTCCTCGCACAGCCGGAAGGCGACGTCGGCCGCCTGGGTAATCGCCGCCGTCGACCCGGTCTTGGACCCGGCGCTGCCATTGCCGGCGGCGAGCCCGGCGGCGTAACCCACCAGGAACGTGGTGACCGGTGCGGCGGCATGGATCACTGAGCCAGCGGACTTCCTGGCCAGATCAAGGAGGAGCTCCTGGTCCACCTCCAGGTCCAGGATCTGCAGTGCCTGGGCCAGCCGGTGGGTCCACTGGTCCAGGACCTGCGCTTCATTCTCGTCAACAGCCATGTTCGCTCCTAAGTTCCCGGTTCGCTGCTCGTGGGCGGCAGGGGGAGTCCTTGCCCATTGCCCACGACACTACAAGGCCTGGGCTGCTGCGTCACCGGGCTGCCGGAGCGTTGTTGACAACCCGTTTTGCAACGAAGACTGGGCGAGGTGCCGGGGTTAGGCTGTAGCGGAAGCCGAACAGAGGAGATCCCGTGCACGATGTCACCATCCGCCACAACCCGGAGCGTCAGCGCTTCGAGGTGCTGACCGGCGGGAACGTCATTGGTAAAGCCGTGTACAAGGAGTACGACGCCGGCGGCTCCCCGCAGCGGATTTTCTACCACACCGTGATCAACGAGGAATACGGCGGCCAGGGGCTCGCGGGCAAGCTCGCCAAGGCGGCACTCAAGGAAACGGTTGACGAGGGCCGAGCCATCGTCCCGGTCTGCCCCTTCATCAAGAAGTACCTCCGCAAGCACCCTGAGTATGCGGACGCCGCGGTGGCTACTACGCCGGCGCACCTGGAGTTCCTGGACACCGCCCTGGCCGCCCGGGCGTGATCCTGGACCCTGTTCCGTAGGCCGGCTCTGAAACCTGCAGAAACCTTAGGGCTCTTGACCCTAGACCCCTCGGAGCAGCCGTGCCTAGACTGGCGGGACCCCCGACGCCAGGAAAACATCCAGCTGCTCAAGCCACGGGCAGGCCCTGCACCTGGGGGATCCATTGCAACACTTCACAACTCACGGCTGCCCCGCGAAGGCGCGCCGTGCCGACGCGAGGAGAGCAGGATGTCAGGGAACAAAGCCGTTGCCTACAAGGAACCCGGCAAGGTGGAACTGATCGATATCGATTACCCCACCTTCGAACTTAAAGACGGACCGGGCGTCAACCCGGCGAACGTGGGGCGCGCCGTGCCTCATGGGGCCATCATTAAGACCGTGGCCACCAACATCTGCGGTTCCGACCAGCACATGGTCCGCGGACGCACCACTGCCCCGTCCGACCTGGTGCTGGGGCATGAAATTACCGGCGAAGTGGTGGAGGTGGGTCCCGGCGTCGAATTCATCAAAGTCGGGGACATCTGTTCGGTGCCCTTCAACATCGCCTGCGGCCGGTGCCGGAACTGCAAGGAACGCAAGACCGGGATCTGCCTGAACGTTAATCCGGACCGTCCGGGCAGTGCCTACGGTTACGTGGACATGGGCGGCTGGGTGGGCGGCCAGGCCAACTACGTGCTGGTCCCGTACGCGGACTGGAATCTCCTGAAGTTCCCGGACAAGGACCAGGCTATGGAGAAGATCATGGACCTGGCCATGCTCTCGGACATCTTCCCCACCGGCTTCCACGGCGCGGTGTCGGCCGGGGTGGGCGTGGGCTCCACGGTGTATGTGGCGGGGGCCGGGCCTGTTGGCCTCGCAGCCGCCACCAGCGCTCATTTGCTGGGTGCCGCCGTCGTGATTGTGGGAGATCTGAACGAGGACCGGCTGAAGCAGGCACGCAGTTTCGGGTGCGAAACCATTGACCTGAGCAAGGGCGGGCCGGCGGAGCAAATCGAGCAGATCCTGGGTGTTCCGGAAGTGGACTGCGGCGTGGACGCAGTGGGCTTCGAGGCCCGGGGCCACGGCCACGGCCACGACGCCAAGGAGGCGCCCGCAACGGTGCTGAACTCGCTGATGGAGATCACCGCGGCCGGCGGGGCCCTGGGCATTCCTGGGCTCTATGTCACGGGCGATCCCGGCGGTGTTGACGAGGCGGCCAAGAAGGGTGCGCTGAGCCTGAGCCTGGGCACCGGCTGGGCGAAGTCGCTGAGCTTCACCACGGGGCAGTGTCCGGTGATGAAGTACAACCGTCAGCTGATGATGGCCATCCTGCACGACAAGGTGAGCATCGCCAAGAACGTCAACGCCAAGGCGATCAGCCTCGAGGACGCGCCCAAGGGCTATGCCGAGTTCGACGCCGGCGCGGCCACCAAGTACGTCCTCAACCCGAACGGATACCTCAGCTGAGCCCCTGCCGGGTTTGGTGCGTCGGCGCCGGATGACCTGGCGGCGGGTGATTCGCCGGCAGCGGCGGTGCCTCCATCTCACGTGGGGGGTACCGGCGCTGCCAGGTATAGGGTCCGCGCTACAGCTGCCGCGGATCCAGCGGCTGCGGAACGATCGGCTGGTCGTTGGCCGTCAGGTCGATGGCCAGGTCCTTGGCGAAAACCAGCCGCGTGTCCTTGTAGATGCCCGGGTGGTTCTCGTCCAGCTCAAAGACCCGTGCACCGCGCAGGCGGTTCCGCTCGGCGCCGGCGAGCCCGTACGCGCCGAATCCGGTTCCTGGCGCGTAGCCGAGCTGCACGCCGTAGTAGTTGCCCGCGTACGTGTTGACGTGGTCGTGGCCTACAAAGTAGCCCAGGACGTCCCCGCGCTCCAGGAAGGCGCTGAACAGGCCGGAGTTGATGGGACCGGGGCACTCGTCCTCGTTCCGTTCGCCGACGATGTTGTACTTCGGGACGGCCCGGGCGTGGTCCGCTTCTGTCCGCGAGTCGAGGCTGGAAAACCACATGTTGCGGTGCTCGTGGAGCGCGATGTGGCCCCACATGAGGGAGGGGACCTTCTTGCCGTATTTTTGCTCGGTGGCGATGGACAGGTTGCGGTACCAGGTGACCTGGTCCATCCGTACCCAGTCCCAGTGGGGGTAGCCTTCGAAGTCCTGTCCGTTGATGGCATCCGGGGCGTACCGGCCGGTGTCGATGAGCCAGAGTCCGAACGCCGGTGCCTTGGACTTGGCTGACTGCACCAGGAGCAGCGAATTGGACGTACCGGTGAGGCCCGGCGTGGAGTCACTGTTCATATTGAACTCGTAGGTCTGCAGGAACTGCAGCATTTTGGCCTCGGTCATGCCGGTCCGCGCCACTGAATCCTCGTCGTGGTTGCCGAACGTGACAGCCCACGGGATCTGCCGGCGCTCCATGGGCTGGACCACATGGTTGAGCGCCTGTTTGACCTCCAGCTCAGAGTCGCAGCCGCCGTTGATCACGTCCCCGTTGATCACCACGAAGTCCGGCTTCTCCGCGTCCAGGGTCATGTCCATCAGTTCGATGGTGCGGCGGTCAGTCTGCTCGTCGTCCTGGGTGTCGTTGAACTGGACCACTTTGAATCGGCCGTCGGTCCGGAAAGCGAGGGTGGGCTTGGGTGCCTTCGGCCCCGGGGCCGCGCTGCTTCCGGCCGCTGCGGCCACTGTGAGTCCCAGCGCGCCAAGCGTTCCGGCGGCAGCCAGCGCGGCCCTCCGGCTGAGGTTGTGCTGGTGGAGTCCGGTGGTCATGGTTTCCTCTTTCACTGGTGCGGCCGTGCGTCCGGCCGTCGACCCTGTGACAGTAGGCAAGCCAGGTTTCGGGTTCTGGAACACTTGGTGAACGCCACACGCGGGACTGAATGATTGCCGGTCAAATCCGCCTATGATTGCGGCATGTCATCTTACGAAGTCACTCGCAGCGCCCTCATTCCTGCCCCTGCTGAAGACGTCTTTCCGCTGGTCAACAGCTTTCTCGAGTGGACCAAATGGTCGCCTTGGGAGAACGTGGACCCGGAATTGAACCGCTCGTATTCGGGCAGCGACGCCGGTGTGGGGGCCAAGTATGCCTGGAGCGGCAACCGCAAGGCAGGCAGCGGCACTATGGAGATCGTCGAATCCGACTTTCCCGGAAGCATCAACGTGCGCCTGGAGTTCACCAAACCGTTCAAGGCTGTGAACCCGACCACGTTTACGTTCACACCGGCCGACGGCGGCACTCAGGTGACGTGGCGGATGACTGGAGAGAACAAGGGACTCGCGAAGATTTTCGCCATGGTTGTGAACATGGACAAGATGGTGGGAGGCGACTTCGAGCGCGGGCTCGCTGCCCTCTCGGCCGCAGCGACTGCCAACAAAGCCTGACTTCGGCACGGTGACGGCCGCTCGATGCCTCAGGCGTCAGCCGTTGAGGATCTGTTCACGAAGAATGTCTGCGTGACCGCAGTGCTGGGCGAGCTCACGCAGCACGTGCAGGTATACCCAATGCAGGGGGAGCGGGCCGCGGCGGTTGCCGCGGAGCAGGTCGTCGAGATCCAACAACGACGTCGCCTGGCGCGATGCCTCGCAAGCCTCGCGGTGGGCCTGCCGGACGCTGGCGATGGTGTCCTGGTCCGTGAGGATGAACGTCTCGTCCGGCGTGGCCGGGATGCCGATTTCGATGCGCGACCGGCACGTGATGGCCTCGTCGAACCAGACTTTCTCCACAAAGGCCGCGTGCTTCACGAGGCCCAGCAGGGTGGTGCGGGATGCCACCAGCGAGCGGCGCGCCTGCTCCTGGGTTAGGCCGTCCAGGCAGGCGTCGAGCATGTTCCGGTGGTCATCTATGAAGGCCTCGAACTGGGCGCGCGCGGGCTGGTGGACGGCGTTCTCGGCGAACGCGGCTGAGGGAGCAGGCATCCCCGAAGTATTGCAAGGCCAGGGCCTCCGCGGCAATGCGCGGCTCGCGTTGGGGAGGACCCGACGTCGCCCGGCACCCATGGTGATCGCCGTGCCGCGCGCCTATGGTGAAGTTATGTCTGACTCCTTTTCGTCCTTTGTGGACACCTTCAAAAACATCGGCGTCACCAAGGCTTATGGCCCGGCCGTCCAGGTGGGCGGGCAAGAGATCATCCCGGTTGCGCTGGTGTCCTTCGGGTTCGGGGGAGGCGGCGAAGCTGGCGACGGCGCCTCCGGCGGGGGTGGCGGCGGAATGGTGCTGCCGCTGGGTGTGTACCGGAGCGTCGGCGGCCGCGCGGCGTTCCGTCCCAACACCGTGGTCACCATGATGTGCCTGGTCCCGGTGATCCTGGCGGCCGGCGCCGCAGCGGGCCGGGCCATCCGCACTGCACGGTCCTAGAAAGGGAGCCCTTGCCCTCGACTGCCCGGTGGGTACTTGAGACGCAAGGGCTCCCTTTTGTTTGGACTAGCCGGATGCGCGGCGGTTGCGCGCCTGGCGCGCCAGCCGGATGAACCCGTAGACGAACACGGCCTCGATCAGGACCATCAGCCCGAGCAGCAGCCACTGCCCCTGGGCGATGAAGACCACGGCGCCGGTGAGGACCAGCGTGGTCCCGAGCGCCAGCGCGTACACGGCGAAGCCGAGGGCCACTTTGGCGCTGCGCACACCCGTCCGGAAGCCAAAGCCCACCGGTTCGCCGCCCGGATAACCGGCCACACGGTCCGGCACTGCGGGTTTGAGCTTGTCGAATTCCGCCCAGGGGTCCGGGTCCTGATTGGTCATGCTTCCATTATCCCGCTGTTCCCGGACCACTCCCTCGTTGCTCTGTCACGTACAGCTGCTAAACAGCGGTTTTGGGGACCGTAAGTGGCAGAGCAAGCCGGGGGAGGGGTGCCGACGTCTTGCGTAATGCGTTAGTGAGCACTAACGTATCAAGGGTGCCTGACCTTCTCGAAACTGCCGCGGAACCGAACAGGCGCCGCCTGCTCCAACTGCTGGCCCGCGGTGAGCAGTCCGTCACTGAACTGGCGGCTAACTTTGCCGTCAGCCGGTCCGCGATCTCCCAGCACCTGCTGTTGCTGGCCGGCGTCGGACTGGTGCGTGCCAGGAAGGATGGCCGAAACCGCTACTACAGTCTCGACGCCCGGGGAATGCGGAGCCTCAGGGAATCCCTGGACACTTTCTGGACCGACGAACTGGATTCACTGGTGGCCGAGGCCACCGCCCTGCAGCATCCAAACCTCAAGGAGAACCCTGATGAGCATTGACAAAACCGTCTTCATTCCAGTCGACCCGGACGCTGCTTTTGCCCTCATTACCCGGCCGGAACGGCTGAGGCGCTGGCAGACCGTCGCAGCACGCGTCGACCTGCGCGTGGGTGGCGAGTACCGCTGGACCATCACGCCGGGGCATTCCGCTGCGGGCACGTTCACGGAAATCGAACCTGGCAAGCGCGTCGTTTTCACGTGGGACTGGGAGGGGTCCACGGCCCCTGCCGCCGATGCCTCCACGGTCACCATCACACTGGACAGCGTCGAGGGCGGGACCAACGTCCGGCTCGTCCACGAGGGCCTCAGCCCGGAACAGGCCCTCGGCCACACCGAGGGATGGAACCACTACTTCGAACGCCTGGCCACACTGGCCACTACGGACGACGCCGGCGCGGACGATTGGGCGGCGGCTCCGGATCCGATCAATGAACTCATCAGCGCTGAGGCCACGCTCGCGATCGTCCAGCGTGTCCTGCGGACCCTGACACATGCCGACGCGGACAAGCCGACGCCGTGCGAGGACTTCACAGTTGCCGGGCTCGTGGAACACCTCGTGGGCTCCATCACCGGAATCGGTAAGGCCCTGGGCGTCGCCGTCGTCGACCAGCCGGAGGCTGCGCCGGAAGTCCGCGTGGCCGATGCCGCCCAGCCCACCCTGGAAGCGTTCCAGGCCCGCGGCCTGGAGGGAACCATCGACATGGGTTTTGCGGAACTGCCGGCCACCACAGTGGCCAACATCCTGAACCTGGAATTCCTGGTCCACGCCTGGGACTTCGCAACGGCAACGGGCCAGGACCTGGACGTTTCGCCGGTGCTGTCCGACTACGTGCTGGGCCTGGCACAAAACACCATCAGCCCGCAGATGCGCGGGAAGAGCTTCGCCGACGAAACGCTGGTGGAAGAATCCGCGGCAAGCATGGACCGGCTGGTGGCGTTCACCGGCCGCCAGGTCGCGGCCAACTGATCGCCGAGGGGTAGCCATCGCACACGCAGAAAACGAAACCACCATCAGCCGGGCGCCGGAAGACGTCTACGCTTTCCTGGCGGACGGGCTGAACAACCAGGCCTGGCGTTCCGGGATCCAGGCCATCGCCCTGAAAAGCGGTGCGGCCGGAGCGCTGGGTGCCGTCTACAGCCAGACCCTGTCAGGTCCGGGCGGACGGCCCATCGACGGCGACTACGAGATCACCGCCGCCGAACCGGGAAGGCTGCTGGCCTTCAAGGTGGTGGCCGGCCCTGCCCGGCCTACCGGGGAGTACCATCTCAGCGAAGTTTCCGGCGGGACCAAGGTCAGGTTCACCCTGGACCTGCAGCCCAAAGGCCTCATGAAGCTCATGGGCCCGGTGATCACCCGCACCATGGAAGCCGAAGTGGCGCAGCTGGCGACGCTCAAAACGGTCCTCGAAGCCGCGTAGGCAACGGGGAGCGCGCCGCAGCCGCCTAATCCCAGGTTTGCTCTATCACGTTTGGTCGCTAAACCAAGGGGTTGGGGACCAAAAGTGATAGATCATCCGGGGTGCTCGGCTCGTAGAAAGCCGGCTCCTGGTGGGTAATGACGACGGCGTCGCTCACCACGTCAGCCAGCCTGCCGTGGCGCGCGTAGGCCTGCCGCTGCAGCCTGGCGCCGGTTCCGTTGCTGAAGATCCGGTGCAGGGATGCCTCGACATAGGCCTCATCGCCCGCCTCGACCAGGGCGTCGCGGACATGGTTATGGAGCGCGGCGATGACATTGCGGGCGGACTCAGGCTTGTGGGTCAGCGGGTTCAGCAGCTCGCCCTGGATTCCCCACCGGCTGGCCAGCCAGGACCCCTGGCGCAGGATGATGGCCGAAACCATGTCCGGCGCCTGGCCTGATTTCCATTCCCGGGCGGCGGTCTCCACCAGACCCCGCACCAGGGCGGCGATCAGGACGGTGTCGCGGGGATCGAGGCAAACATCGGACACCCGGATCTCCACGGTGGGGTGGCGGGCGGAGAGGCGGGCGTCGAAATCAGGGTTGTTGACTACTCCCGTGGCGGCCAGGTCCGCTACCCGCTGGTGGTACGCCTGGGCCGAGCCGAAGATTTCCGTCGGGCCGGCGGAGGACCACCGGTTCCAGGCCTGGGTGCGGAAGCTGGCATAACCGCTGTCAGCGCCGTCCCAGAACGGTGAGTTTGAGGTCAACGCCATCAGCGGCGGCAGCCAGGCCCTGATGCGGTCCAGGATCGCGACGCCTTCCTCGTCAGAGTCAACGGAGACATGGATATGGCATCCGCAGGTCAGCTGCTCGCGGGCTGTCAGAGCGAACTTTTCCAGCAGCGCGTCATAGCGGGTGTTGCTGGTGGAGTGGGGTGTCACGGCCAGCGGGGACGTGGCGAGGGCGGCTATCCTGGCGCCCGCTTTTCGGGCAAGCGAGTCCGCGAGAGCGCGGCCGGACAGGATCTCGGCGGAGAGCCCGCTCAGGGAGCTGTGCGGGTGGGTGATCACTTCGATCTGTTCCTGGTGAAGCTCGACGGCGAGCATCGGGTGCGTGGAAAGGTCCCCGGTTCGCCGGGGTCCTGGAGACGCAGCAGGTCTGCGGCCAAGGGCAGGGGACTGCCGTTGGAGGGATCAACGATCAGGAATTCTTCTTCTACACCAAAAGTACGCACTAGCTAAGTGTGCGGCAACAAAAGCAGCCCCAGATCCACACTCGTTCCCGGCCTCCGTGGGGGCATCCGTGACGTCACCGTGCGGGCATCCGGGAGGGCCGCCTGAAACGGTTTGAAATCCCCTATATCCGCAGGTGCCCTTTCAGTTCCATAATGGCCACATAGGCTTCGGGGACCCTCGTGCCGATGATGGCTGGCGCGGCGCAGGAGAGTCCCAGGTGGCCGCTCCGGCACTTGGCGCAAGGGGCGGCCACGCGGCACCGGACAACGATGTTCCGGATCCGCCACCGGGGGAGAGCATCGCCACCAACGCGAAAGCACGGCACAAAGGAAATCATCATGCTCAAGGATCGAACCATCATGGCTGTCCTCGCTGCGAAGGACATCAACAGGGCGAAGGATTTCTATCGGGACAAGCTGGGCCTGGAACCGTCCGATTCCATGGAGGACGACAGCCTGTTTTACAGCGGCGGCAACGGAACGGGTTTCCTGATCTACCAGACGGAGAATGCCGGGACGGCCAAGAACACCCAGATGGGCTGGGAAACGGACAACCTCGAAGGCGAGATGGAGGAACTGCGGGGCCGCGGCGTCGTCTTTGAAGACTACGATTTCCCCGGCCTGAAGACGGAGAACGGCGTTGCCGATAACGACTGGGGGAAGTCCGCCTGGTTCCTTGACAGCGAAGGGAACATTCTCAACATCTCCCAGCGCAAGTAGCCAGCCGCGGGGCTGACTGGCGCACCAAGGGGCCGCACTTGCCGCGAAACCGCGTGCGGCCCTTGGCGCGCCACGCTCAGGAATAGACGCGCCACGTCGTCCGGGCAGCCAGGCACCTCTCCGTCTTCCCGTTTTCCCCGGCGGTGATTGACGCCGTCGCCGGCCGGCTTGAAGGGTACTCCGTGTCCAAGGGGACCATCCGGTTCACGCCGGAGCACCCCCTCCCCGACGACGTGCTGGAGGATATCGTCCGGCTGCGCCGTGCAGAAATCCTCAAGTAGGGCCTGAATCGCCCGGTGTTCCTACTGAGCCGCTCAGATCGCCTGATACGTCGCGATCACGACGCCGGTAGTTGTGGTCACGCTGTTGGCGAGCCGGAGCTCTGACGAAGGGCCACCGTCCGGGAACAGGCGGCGACCCGCACCGAGAACCAGCGGGTAGATGAGGAGCACGTATTCGTCGATGAGGTTCCTGGTTCTCAGCGACTGGATCAGCTCGCCGCTGCCCAGGATAGCGATGTCCGGCCCTGGCTCCTCCTTGAGAGCGGCCACGGCGTCCGCCGCATCGCCTTGGAGCAGCGTTGAGTTCTTCCAGGGCAGGGGTTCGGTCAGCGTCCTTGAGGCGACGTATTTCCGGATGTTGTCCAGGACCTCGGTGAAAGGGTTGTCCTTTTGGTGCGGCCAGTAGCCGGCGAAGTCCTCGTAGGTTCGCCGCCCCAGCAAAAGGGCACCTGTTTGCGCCATTCCCTCGCCCATCACCCGTCCCATGACGGGGTCGTTGTAGCGCAATGCCCAGCCGCCACGCTGGAACCCTCCGCGGGTGTCCTCGTCGGGACGGCCCGGCGCCTGCATGACACCGTCCAGCGACAGGTTAATAGTGACGCTTACTTTTCTCATGGCGGTTTCCTTGAAGCACCCCAGCAAGGATGGGTAAGGGTTCAATTATCGCGCGCTATCCGGCGGTGGGGCGAGCGTGCAAGCATGGGGCTCAGTGAAAAAATGGCACGTTGAGGAGGACCTGATGAAATCCAACGAACTGCTGCTGGACGCGTTCCGCCGGATCAGGGAGACGGTGGAGGCCACGCTTGAAGGGCTCGACGACGGGTCCCTGGTCCGGCGGCCGGCGGGCACCGGTAACTCCATTGCGTGGTTGGTCTGGCACCTCGGGCGGGTGGAAGACGCGCAGGTGGGCTCCGCCGCCGGCCTGGACCAGGTTTGGACGGCACAGGACTTTGCCGGCCGTTTTGGCCTGCCGCTGACAGACCGTGACACCGGCTACGGTCACTCGACCCACCAGGTCGACGCGGTGCGGGCCCGGCCGGAACTTCTCCTTGAGTACTACGACGCCGTCCACCGGCAGACCACGGGATTCCTTGAGACTCTCACCGACGAGGACATGGACCGCATCGTTGACAAACGTTGGGATCCGCCCGTTACCCTCGGCGTGCGGCTGGTCAGCACCATCGCCGATTGTCTCCAGCACGTGGGTCAGGCCGCTTACGCCAAAGGGTTGAACGCCGGGTAGGGAGAGCCAATGGAAACAGCTCAGGCCGTTCTCCACGATGGCTCAAGCATCCCCGTCACCACTCACGGAGACGGACCCGCCGTCCTCCTGCCGGTCAGCCTGGCGCCGCACACGGCAGCCGAGGCGGAGACCCTTCGCCAATGGGGCGGGGACCCGGACCTGGGACCAATCCTCATCAGCGGGCTGGCAGCAACCAACCGGGTCATAGCGGCCGACTACGAAGCACACCGGATGGCCCACCCGGCGCCGCAGACGCTCACCCCGGGGAACATCGCCGTCGACCTTCTGGCCATCGCCGATGCCGCCGGCGTCGACCGTTTTGCCTACTACGGCTACTCCTGGCTGGCGCTGAGCGGCCTGCAGCTCGCACTCCGCACCGACCGTCTGCGGGCGCTCGCCATGGGCGGCTTCCCGCCGCTCGAGGGTCCGTACCGGAGCATGCTGGCGGTCACCCGGGCCGCGCATGCCATGTCCGTGCAGACGGCCGGCGAACCGGCCGGCCCGGTCGCTGCACCGGAGCCGGGCGATTGGGATTCGGTATCCGTCCTGACCACCGAGGCGCAGACGCAGCAGTTCGTCACCCTGTACGAAGCACTGCAGGACTTTGACGATTCCGCCGCAGTGCTCCCGAGGGACCTGGCCAAACTCGCGTTCGCCGGCGCCGAGGACCAGATCGACTACAAACCGGTTTGGGGCGGCGTGCGGGTGGCCATCGGGGAGCCGCTGGCGAGGCATCAGGCCACCCTGACCAAGGCGGGGTGGGACGTCCGCGTCCTGGCGGGCCTGGATCATATGGGCGCGATGCACAGCGCCGTGGCCCTGCCCATCCTGACCGGCTGGCTGCAGGGGACGGGCTGGGTGAAGTAGCAAGTGGCTCTGATCCGGCAGGCCACCCCCGAGGACGCTGAAGCCGTGGTGCACATGCACACCCTGGCCCACGAGGAGACGTACGGGGACCGGCTGTCAGCGGAGTTCTTCCACGCCCGGCGGGCCAGCATTCCCGAACGGGTGGAACGCCGTCGGCCATATCTGGCCAGCGGCGACCCGCGGATCATCGCCGTGGACGCCAACAATGAGGTGGTGGGTCTCGCCGACTCGGGTCCCGGACGGGATGAGGACGGCCCGGAGGCGCTGGAGCTGTATTCGCTGTACACGCTCCGGCGGACGCGCGGCAGCGGGCTGGGGGCTGCGTTGCTGAGTGCGGCCATCGGTGAGAGTCAGGCTTATCTCTGGGTGCTGGAGAACAATGCCCGGGCGCTGGCCTTCTACCTCAAACACGGCTTTCGGTTTGACGGAGGGCGCGGGCAGCTGCCGCTCGAGTGGGAAGAGTTGCCGGAACTACGGATGGTCCGTTCGGCGCGGGCCGCGTTATGACCATGCTTATAGGGTCTTTGCCGGATAACGGGTCCTTACCGCGCTGGGCCAGGATCGCCGTCGTCGTTTATCTGTCCGTGACGGTTGGCACTGTTGGCGTTGCGCTCCTCGCCGGATCCCTCGACCTGGATCTGGATGAGACGGTCCGGGAGTGGCTGATGCGGTCTTTGGTGGTTCTGACGCTGCCCGTTTCGGCTGCGTATTTCGCGGTGGGTTTCCTCCTTGATTCTTCGGGTCCGCCAGCGTCGGGCGGGTTGAGCCCGACGGCGGTTATCTACTACCTGGGGTATCTCGCCCTTGCGGTGGTCAACGCAACACTCTTCCGGTGGATGGTCCTGAGCATCCGGAAGCCAGTTCCAGCCGCCGCCACGCCAGCCGCTATGCCTGTCGCCACGCCTGCCGCTGTGCCTCAGGTTCCGGTGGTGTCATTTCACGGGGTCACCCGGAACGTCCGGAACCTCTGGTGGACGGTGCCCCTCGCTGTCCTGCTGAGCTATCCGCAGTGGCTCGTGGCGGGTCTTGCCTGGTGCGGAATCAGCGGCTGCAGCGGCGGAGGCTTCGGCGTGTCCACCGGGACCGAATGGTTGGCGGTCACCATGAGCGTGGTGAACGGATTGATTCTCGCGGTGGCCGTTTTCGCAGTGCGCTGGCTGTATCCCACGCGGAAGCGCGCCCTCATTGCCCTGGCTGCCGGAACGCTGTTCGGGCTGCTGGGGGCTGCAGTCACGCACGGGTAGCTGTGGGGCTGCACGGCCGGCCGCTAACGACCTTTGATCTTCCGCCAACCGCCGGCGCGGTTGTTGGCGATGATCGCCTTGAACATCTCAACCATGGCTTCTTCGTTGACGGCGTCGCCCTCGTGGAACGCGACGGTGCGGGCTGTCTTGTTGGTGTGCCCTGCCGTGATGATGTTGTGGGGATCGGGGACGATGCCGCCGTCGTACAGAAAAACGTTGACGTGGTCCTTCGCCGCGAGGAGGGCGCAGATGTTGCCCTCGAGCACGAAGTACGGTTGGACGGTTCGTTTGATGGTCTCCTCGACGTCGGGATCGGCGGCGTGGACCAGGGCGCGCACCTGTTGGCAGATGGCCTGCTGCCAGGCCGGAACGGCTTCAATGTAGAGGTCAACACGCGGGTCGCTCATGCAGGAAGTATGCGTCAACAGGGGCGGGAACAGAAGAGCCGTGGGCACCCCGCCACCGAACCCTGCGGCCTCACCGGCAGCGTAGAGGCCTGGGACGGGGGAACCGTTCTTGGCGAACGCCTGCCCGGTGAGGTCGGTCTGGATGCCGCCCAGGGTTTTGCGGGTGACAATATGCACGTCGTCCGCTTTATGATGCTGGTGTTCGTATCATCTCTTTCATCGCTGTCCGACCTCTGCTTTCCCGAGCGGGTTTCGTTTCCGGCACGCGGTGTGGGGCATCAGGAACATTAAAGCGTCACGGCCCGGAGGAGTTTGTCGTTGATGAGGCACGTCTCATGGCACACGCGCGGGAGCACGGCTGCTGCCGCGGTCCGGATCGTGCTGTTCTTGTTGTGTGCTGTTGCGCTCATCTGCGGGGGCGACGGAATTGCCGGATCCCCTGCCTCCGTGCAGCGACCTCACGAAACGGATACGGGCAAGCCACCAGAGGTTGCACCGCTGCCGGAGGTGCTGAGTCTTCCGGTCAAGGTGCCGGGCGGATATCCGATGTCGTTGACCGCCCTTGTCGGAACGCGTCAGGTGAAGGCGTCCTGGACGTACGTGGACGGGCTGCAGGGGTTGAACGCGCAAATGGATTCCTGGCTACTGGGTATCTTGGATGCTGCGGCCGCCCCTGCGGGCGGGCGCTATCGTCCCGCGATGGCACTGAACACGGTCCAGCGATCAGGTTCGGCCATCACTGTGTCGGCCGAACCCCTGCAGGCCACCGGCACGGTGATCGTGGTCCGCGAAAAAGTGAAAGATACCGGGCCCAACGGAACCGGCGCCGTGAGTTCTGCCACCGTCTACGCCGACACGGTTTCCGGAGAGGTGCACAGTGCTGCCGAGCTGCTGCGACCTGAGTCCGTGGCCGGAATCCGGTCGCGGGTCACAGGTGTCCCGGCAGGCATCGCCGGGCCTTCTTCGCAGGCGCCGGCCTTGGCCGACATGGTCTTTGGCTCTGCGGGGGAGCTTCATGTCACCGCTGAACGGCCAGCGGCGCCCGGCCGGTCCGGCGAGGAGGTGCCGACGACCATCGATGCCCGCGACACCGGAGCCATGCTGAGCGATTTCGGCCACAAGGTATTGGGCCAGCTAAGGGCCGTTGTGGTGCCGCCGCCGGCCACGGCACCGGCGCTCAGGCATGTTAACTGCGACCTCGTCCCGTGCGCTGCCCTGACCTACGACGACGGGCCGGACGCCAAGACGACACCGCAGCTGCTAGGCATCCTGAAAGAGAAGAACGCCCAAGCGACGTTCTTCATGACCGGGTCCAATACCGTTGCCAGCCCGGCCACCGCCAGGGAAGTCGCGGACGCCGGTCATGCCGTCGGCAACCACACCTTCAGCCATCCATACCTAACCAAGCTGTCCCCGGCTGCGGTCAGGAGCGAAATGGACCGGACCGATGCCGCCATCCGGGCCGCCATAGGCTCGTCCCCGTCGTTCATGCGCCCGCCCTACGGGGCAGCCGACGCTGCTGTGCAGGCGGCCGTGGGCAAACCGCTGATCCTCTGGGCCGTCGACTCACTGGACTGGCAAAGCAAAAACCCGGTGGTCTTCGTGCCCAAAGTGCTCAAGGAAATCACCCCCGGCGCCGTGGTGATCATGCACGACGTCCACCCCACGACCATCGCCGGACAGCTAGAACTGATCACCAGCTTGCAAACACAGGGCTACCGGCTTGTGACCGTGCCGCAACTCTTTGAAGGAACACCATTGGTCCCCGGACACGTCTACCGGTCACGGCCTGAACGTAAATAGCTACGGGCTTATCCGCTTTCGTCCTTGAGCGCGCGTAGCTGGCCGTGCACGCCGGGCTCCGATCAGCTACGGGCCAGCGCAGGAGCCTTCGAACATTCCGTGCAGTCGACTTCGAAAAATGACAGGCGGAGTGCCAAGGCGGTGCGGCCACCACTTGCGCACTTCTTCGTGGTTGCCGCCGACCCCGCCAGTGGCGATGACCACCGCCTGCGCATGCAGCTCAAATTCGCCGATTTTGTCACGGTTCGAGGCCACGCCCCGCGGGGACTGATCGAGTGCCAGGACGGTCCCGCGCACACCGATGACTGTCCCGCCGTCGAACACCAACCCGTCCACTTGGTGCCGGAAGCAGAACCGGACCAGCCCGGATTCCGACGCCAACCGGGCCTTGTCCGCGAACGGTTCGGCAACGCCGGTACCTGTTCCCCACGGGACGTGGAACCGGGGGACAGAGTTTCCGTGACCGCCCGACCGGCCGTCGCCGCGCTCGGCCCAACCGACCAGCGGAGTGAACTTCACGCCTTGTTCCCGCAGCCACGCGCGCTTCTCACCGGCGACGAACTCGACGTACGCGCGTCCCCACTGCTGGGCCCATTCGTCGTCCGGATGCTCACCGTCGAGCCGGTCCCATTGGGCCGAGCCCTGCCAGTCCTGCCACGCCAGATCGAAGGAATCCTTCACTCCGAGCCGGTGCTGCGTGGGGGTGTCCACCAGGAAAAGCCCGCCGAGGGACCAGAACGCCTGGCCGCCAAGGTTGGCTGCGTTCTCCTGGTCAAGGACGGCCACACTCTTGCCCGCCCTGACCAGTTCATTGCTTGCTGGTACAAAATATGGTCCTGCCAGGCCCGGCGATCTTGAGGTAGGCGGGGGCAAGTCCTATCTCCGTGAACCCGGCGCGTTTGAGAATCTTCTGCGCGGCGGCGCTATGGTCAGCGTTGCTGCCTGGAGGCGGTGCAGTCCCAGTTCCTGCAGCGAAAAATCGAGTGCGAAGGTCATGGCCGCCGAGCCTATCCCGCGGCCAGTGAATTCCTTGTCCACCCAGTAGCCGATGTGCGCGCTGAGGAACGGACCGCGCACCATGCCGGTGAAGGTCAGCGCCTCTTTCTCTGCCCGCCGATGGCAACGAATTCTTCTGGCCGGTCCGGCAACAACGTACGACGACGTTGCTCGCCGATCCCGGTTCCCTCACCTTTGTCCGTGGCTAAGGCCTCGGATGAACAGCCCTCGGCAACTCAGGCATTCGTGGGTACGGTTGCGTCATGCAAAAGATATCGATTGAAGCTTTGGCCCGTCAGCAGATCGCTGCCGCCGTTGCGGCGCCCAGCGGGCGGGCAGCCGACACGGCGTTCGGCGGGCATGAGAAGAAAATGCGCCAGACCGTCATGGCCTTCCGTGCCGGCACGCAGCTCAGCGAGCACCAGAACCCCGGCGAGGCCACGGTCTACGTGCTGAAGGGATCGGTCTGGCTGAGGTCGGGCGGGGAGTCCTGGCAGGGCAAGGCAGGGGACCTGCTGATCGTGCCGGACGGACTGCACAGCCTGGAAGCGGAAGAGGACTCGGCGGTGCTGTTCACGGTGGTCAAGACCGACCGCTAACGCTGGGCTGGTTAACTGTCAGGTGAGTCGAGAGAAGGAGAACCCATGCCCGCATCACCGAAACTACGGGTCAGTCTGCCCAGCCAGAACCTGCTGGAGGCACTTGAGCCGTCCGCCGGCGTCGAACTTTTCCTCTGGGACCTGACCGGCCCGGCGCCGGCGGAGCAGTTCGACATTGTGGTGCCGCCCTACATGGGCGGGGCGGGGGCGCTGAGGGCGCTGGACTCCGTGGACGTCAGGTTGGTGCAGAGCCAGCTGATCGGGTACGACGGCGTCGAGGCGGTTCTGCCCGCGGGGTGCCTTTTCGCCAACGCGGCGGGCGTGCATGAGACGTCGACGGCGGAACTTGCGGTGGGCATGATGATCGCCAGCCAGCGGGGAATCCCGGATTTTGTGCGGAGCGCGGCCTCCACGACCTGGGACCACCGCGAGCGCCCTAGCCTGGCCGATCGGCGCGTGCTGCTGGTGGGCTACGGGGGAGTGGGGAAGGCGATTGAGGCCCGGCTGCTGCCGTTCGAGACCGAGGTGACGCGGTTGGCTAGCCGCGGCCGCGAAGGTGAGCGCGGCAGGATCCATGGGATTGATTCCCTGTATGAGCAGCTGCCCCTGCACGACATTGTGGTGGTCAGCGTTCCCCTGAGCGAGCAGACCCGGCACCTGGTTGACGCCCGGTTCCTGGCGGCGATGCCGGACGGCGCGCTGCTGGTGAACGTGGCGCGCGGGCCGGTGGCTGACACCGAGGCCGTGCTGCGCGAGACCGCATCCGGCAGGCTCCGGGCCGCTCTGGACGTGACGGAGCCGGAACCGCTGCCGAGCGACCATCCGCTGTGGACCGTGCCGGGCGTGCTGATCACGCCGCACGTGGGCGGGGCGAGCTCGGCCATGCTGCCGCGGGTCGCGCGGCTGATCCGGAAGCAGATCGGGTTGCTGCAGGCCGGACAGGAGCCGGTGAACGTGGTGCTGGGCGGGGCGGCCGGGCGGTAGCCGATACCGTCAGCGTGATGGCACGAGGCGCTCATCGAGCTTCACGCCTACCGGCCTGTTGAAGAGCTGCCGGTCTTCACGAACGGTGCCCAGTCCTTCACGCGCCTGGATGAGTTGCCGGACGACCTCACCGTTTATGGTGTAACCGCTGCGACACGGCGATGGAGGCACTCTTCGAAGTTGCTCTCGAGCTCCGCAAGATCGCCGCCGGCGTCGCACGGGTCAACCGGGAACACGCCGCCCTGGCCGGTACGCCGGAGGCCGTCCGCACCGCGGCCTAGGCTTGTCCCATGCCGCCTACTCCGCCCCCGACACCGCTTGATGTCTATGTTCATTCCGGCCCCGCTGAGTGGTGGCAGATTGTTGCCGCGTTGGGTCCTGCCGCGGTACTTCTTGGTGCCCTCGTCGCAGCCGTTATCGGTTGGCGGACCCTGCGACAGAAAGCTGAGGCTGATAACCGCGCCGAATGGTGGAAAAGGACCCAGTGGGCACTCGACGCCGTCTATTCCGGAGACAAGAAGCGGGCCATCGTTGGCCTGAAAGTCCTGGGCGTCCTGGCCGAAAGCGACTTGGCGGGATCGGGTGAACTGGCTGTCCTCGAAGCGTCCTGGAAGAAACCACTGAGCGAGGCCAAAGAGGGTTTGCGCGGTGAGAAGATAGCTGTAGCCCGGTCCTCTGGAAAGATCGTCGTCAATGGAAATCGAGCGGGCAAGTGGACCGTCGCCGGTAGACAGGTGGACGCTGACGCCGCGGGAGGCGACAATGTTATTGACGATAGTACTGAAGAGTCCGAAGGAGGCAGGTTATGAGCACCTCAACCCACCGGCGGCGTGCGCACGCAGCTGCCCCGGTCAACGATCAGCACACGTCAGATTCTGCTTTCGATGACGATGACCGCGCCATGCAGATTGCAGCCGCCCAGCTCCGGGTCGTGACGGACCGACGGCTCGGGAAAACCACCCCTGAATGGGTGCAGGAATTGGCTAAGGAAGACGCGCCTCAGGATTCCTGAGCACCACACTGAGTCCCAGCGACTCCACCGTGTCGAAGTACGGCGCCGGAACCGGAGTCCAATTGCTGCGGTCAACCTCGTTTGTCTTGGTGACCAGCTCTTTAGAGTGGAAGTACGCCACCGACCGATTCTTCAGCACGCGCCGGACGCACGTCCCCTGCTTCACCGTCTGGTCCAGCTCATCCCAAAGGATTCCCTTCTCGGCGAGCATCGCCTTCCGGTTCCGGACTGAGACGCCGGTGAGCTGTTGTGGCTGAGTGATGGGAGGCGAGCATTCCGACGCTGTTCTTCATGGCGTCCGCCTGCCGCCAGCGCACGTATTCGAGTACACCTTCGGCGCCTTCCAGGTGGTGGGTGCGGCCGTCAAACAGGGCCAGGGTGTCCACCTCGGGCCGGAGCCGGCTGAACTTCGCGGTGGCCAGGGCGGCTGAGGTGGAGACGATCTTCTGTACCTGCCCGCCGAACCACTGCTGAGTGTTAGCGCCAGCCAGGTCAGAGAGCACCACGGAGATCGCTCGGTGTGATGAGTCTCGGCTGGATGGCGCTGATCGGGGCCTTCATTGCACGGGAGAAGATGCTGCCGTGGAAACGGCTCGCCAACCGTTCCGTTGCGGTGTCGCTGGCCGTGATCGCGGTGGGCGGGACCTCACACCGGTAGCGATGAACGGGATGGGGATGTAGCGGCCTCACGATGGCCGATGGGAGACTTGAGGCCCAAACCGGTGGGGCTTCAAGTGTCCTTCGCGCGAGACCACATGGGCGCAAGCCGTGTCTTTGACCTTTTCTCCAACGAATTGCGCCTAGCATGGCGCTGGTAGGCGCATCCACTATCTCCGAGTTGAAGGCCAGAGGCCCGGAAGCTATCCGTGACTTACGGAATGCGGTCCGATTAACGGGTGCCATGCCGCCCCACTGAATTCCTCACTGTTTTTGCAAGCCAGGGAATCGCACAATTTTCGCGGTGCCGGACCTTCATCTTCAACCACCTAAGGATCCAATGCGCAACCGCTATCTAATCCCTGCCCTGACCGCTGCAACGGCCCTCATGCTTTCGGGTTGCGTGGACAACAGCGCCCCGGCGGCGGCGGACAAGGCATCTTCCTCCGCGAACACCGCAGTCCAAAAGAATGAGGAACTCGCGGCTTTGCTGCCGGTGAAAATGAAATCCGCGGGCGTCCTGAATGTGGGAATGGCCAACAATTACCCGCCCAACGAATTCAAGGACGGCAACGGCGCCCCGGCCGGCTGGTCGGTGGACCTCACCAATGCTTTGGGCGCATCGCTCGGGCTGAAGGTCAACTTTGATATCGGCACGTTCGACAACATCCTCCCGTCCGTCAAGGCGGGCAAGGACCACATGGGCATGTCGTCGTTCACCGACACGCTGGAACGCGAAAAGCAGGTCGATTTCGTGAACTACTACTCGGCCGGCATCCAGTGGGCTGCGCCGAAGGGCAAGACCGTGGACCCGGACAACGCCTGCGGACTCAAGGTTGCCGTCCAGGCCACCACCTATGAGGACACCCACGAGGTGCCGGCCAAGTCCAAGGCGTGCACGGATGCGGGCAAACCCGCCATCGAGATCTTCAAGTACGACGCCCAGGACCAGGCCACCAACGCCCTCGTCGTGGGCCAGGTGGACGCCATGAGTGCTGACTCGCCGGTGACCCTCTACGCAATCTCCCAGACGAAGGAGAAGCTCCAGACCGCCGGGGGTGCCTTCGAAGTGGCGCCGTACGGAATCCCGGTGGACAAGGGGAGCGCGTTCACCCCTGTGCTGCAGAAGGCACTCCAGGCCCTGATCGACGACGGCACCTACAACCGGATCCTGTCCAAATGGGGCGTGGAAAGCGGCGGCGTGAAGACGGCGGCGCTCAACGTGGCGTCGTCGGCCAAGTAATCAGCCGTGACACTTCCCAAACACGCCGCCGTGGCGCGGCCCAACCCCGCAACCGGCGGAACTGAAGGGCAGGGGGACGCCATTGTGGCAGTTCCCCTGCGCCACCCCTGGCGGATCTCGATCGCCGTCGTGCTGGTGTTCCTCCTGGCGCTGTTCATCGTGGATGCGTCGCAGCGGCCGGACTACGGCTGGGCGGAGGTGGGCAAGTACCTTTTCGACCGCCGGATCAGCCAGGCGGCCTGGGTGACCCTGACGCTCACCATCTACGCCATGGTTGGCGCCATTGTCCTGGGGCTGCTGCTGGCCATCATGCGGCTCTCGCCGAATCCGGTGGTCAAGAGCATCGCCTGGCTGTACCTGTGGATTTTCCGCGGGACCCCGGTCTACGTCCAGCTGGTGTTCTGGGGCATCGTGGCGCTCATCTACCCCGTGTTCACCATCGGGATACCGTTCATGACGCCGTGGATCACCATTCCCAACGACGTGTTCACCAACCTCTACATCACCGCCGTGATCGGACTGGCGCTGAATGAGGCCGCCTACATGTCCGAGATTGTCCGCGCGGGACTGCTCTCCGTTGACGAGGGCCAGGAGGAGGCGTCGACGGCGCTCGCCATGTCGTGGGGCCAGACCATGCGTTATGTGGTGGTTCCGCAGGCCATGAAGATCATCATTCCGCCCACCGGCAATGAGGTGATCTCCATGCTCAAAACCACCTCGCTGGTGGCGGCCATTCCCCTGAGCATCGACCTCTACGGGGTGTCCCGCGGCATCTCCGCGGTGACCTTCACCCCGGTGCCGCTGCTCATCGTGGCATCGATCTGGTACCTCCTGTTCACGTCCGTCCTGATGGTGGGGCAGCACTTCATCGAGAAGCGGTTCTCCCGCGGGACGGGACGGCGGCAGGCGGGACCGGCGTCGGAAACTGATCCCGCGGTGGCTGCAATAACCGCAGCGCCGCTGGGCAACGATTTGGGAGGCAAAGGATGAGCGCTACTCCGATGGTCACCGCAGACCGGATCTCCAAGAGCTTCGGTTCCAACAACGTGCTGCGCAGCATCAGCCTGGAAGTCCAGGCCGGCGAGGTGCTGTGCATCGTGGGGCCGAGCGGTTCCGGCAAGTCCACGTTCCTGCGCTGTATCAACCACCTGGAAAAGATCGACGCCGGCCGCCTCTTCGTGGAGGGGCAGCTGGTGGGTTACCGGCAAAAGGGCGGCAAACTTCATGAGCTCAAGCCCAAGGAGGCAGCGCTCCAGCGCCGCGATATCGGCATGGTGTTCCAGCGGTTCAACCTGTTTCCGCACATGACCGCGCTGGAAAACATCATCCAGGCGCCCATGCGGGTCAAACGCATTCCGAAGGCCAAAGCCATCCTGCGCGCCAGGGAGCTGATGGAGCGCGTGGGGCTGGGGGACAAGGCGGACCACTACCCGGCGCATCTGTCGGGCGGGCAGCAGCAGCGCGTTGCCATCGCCCGGGCGCTGGCCATGGATCCGAAGCTGATGCTCTTCGACGAACCGACCAGTGCCCTGGACCCGGAGCTGGTGGGCGAGGTCCTGGACGTGATGAAGGAACTGGCCACGAGCGGCATGACCATGATCGTGGTGACCCACGAGATGGGCTTCGCCCGCGAGGTGGCGGACTCCATCGCCTTTATGGACGGCGGTGTGGTGGTCGAGTCGGGCCCGCCCCGCGAGCTGCTCGGCAACCCCCGGCAGGACCGGACCAAGGCGTTCCTCTCGAAGGTGCTGTAAGGGCCGGGCGTCCGAGGGTGACGGCTGTCAGAAGAACCGCGCAGGGCCGACGGCGGCAGGTAGGATCGGAACACCGCCGCAGGGCGGCCAAGGTTTTGGGGGAACTTGTGAAGAACTTTCTGATGCACCGCGCCGCCGGCGATCCGGCCGCGCCGCCGGCCGATCCGGCCGATCCGGCCGGGAACGCGAAAACTTTTCTGCGCGCAGGGATGGCGTTGCTGGCTGCAGCCGGGCTCCTGCTGGGCCCCGCCGTCGTGGCCGTTCCGGCGGCCGCTGGGGACGCGACCGCGACTGGCCTTACCGCGGCTGGCCTTACGGCGACTGGCGAGACGGCGACCGACACCACAGAGATCGACGCCGGCATCCAGCCTTTGGGCGTGGCGGCCGCGGCGGACGGCACCCTGTACGTAAGCGATTACCACTGGGCGGGCGGCATCAGCGTCTTCGAGCCCGGCGAAACACGCTCCTCCCGCACCATCAAGGTGGGGCGTTTTCCCACGTCGCTGGCGGTGACGTCGGACGGGACCCTGTATGTGCTGCAGTCGACCGAGTCCGGGCAGGCCCAAATCGGCGTGGTAGCCCCGGGGGCGGCTGAAGCGGGCTTTGCGATCGGGGTGAGCCCGGGCGCGCACTGGCTGACGGCGGGAGCCGACGGATCGCTGTACGTGGCCAACCCGGCTGAAGGGAGCGTGTCGGTGGTGCCGCCGGGCGGTGTATGGACCGAGCGCACTATCCTGGCGGGGCCTTACCCGGTGGAGGTTGCGTTGGCGAAGGACGGGACGGCGTACGCCACCAACGAGTACGAGGGCACTGTCACCGTGGTGCCCGCCGGTTCGCCGAGCCCCTCCCACACCGTCGCTGTGGGCGCGAAGGACCACCCGCACGGGATTGCTGCCGCGCCGAACGGAACCGTCTATGTGGCAAACATCCTCAGGAATGATGTGGCGGTCATCGAACCGGGCGGCACCACGGTGGCTCGTCGGATCCCCGTAGGAGAGGCGCCACAGGAAGTGGTGGCCGGTCCGGACGGCACGGTCTACGTGACCAACAGCGTGGACAACACGGTTTCGGTCATCCCGCTGGGTGCCACGGCCGCGGCGGAGACGATTCCCACCGGTGAGGACCCCGGCCGCATGGCTGTCCGGGCCGACGGCTCAGTGGTGGTGGTCAACAGGGGCGGCCGGTCCCTGACTGTGATTGCCGCTGCCGGTGCGCCCCCGCCCGATGCGGGAATGTCCGACGGCGAGGATTCCCGCACGGAGTCACCGGGGTCCGTCGGAGGTGCTTCGGCCGGGGGTACCACGGGCGGACCCTCCGGCCCCGGACTTCCGGCCATTGCCGCCGGGGCCCTGTTGCTGGGCGGCGCCGGTGCCCTGATCGTGGTGCTGCGGCGGCGACGACGGGGCAGGACCGAGATCCCCGCCTGGACCTTCAACTAGCGTCCGGTCCGGGCCGGCCTGATTCCGCTAGGCCAACCGGCCCCGTCAGGCCAACCGAGCCGCTCAGCTTCACCACCGGACAATGCCCGGTGATGAAGTACAGCCGGCAGCTGATGATGGCCATCCTGCATGACAAGGTGAGCATCGCAAGGAAAGTGAACGCGAAGGCGATCAGCCTGGAGGATGCGCCCAAGGGCTATGCCGAGTTCGACGCCGGAGCGGCCACCAAATACGTCCTCAACCCGAACGGATACCTCAGCTGAGCCCCTGCCGGACAGCCGCCGTCGGGAATCACGACGGCGGCCGCTGGTTTGGTGCCTGACCTCAGCCGAGGGAGGCGAGGAACGCCGTCGTATCTTCTGCCACCTGGTCCGGGCACTCCCACAGCACCAGGTGCGCCACATCGGGATAGACCTTCAGCATGGAGCTGGGGATCCGGGCGGCCAGGGTTTCCTGGTCGCTGCGTGGCAGGAAGCCGTCCTGTTCTCCCCATAGGATCAGCGTGGGGGCATGGATGGTTCCCGATTCCGTGGGCGGCGTGGCGTCGCACAGCCCGTTCAGGATGCCTTTCCAGGCGCGGGCCGGCATCCTGAGACCGTCGCGCACGCGGTCCTCGATGTACCAGGCAGGGACCTCATGCACCAAGGGAAACCAGGACAGAGAATCCCGTACCCAGTCCTCGTCCAGGGGGTCGGTCAGGCTGTCCACCTCGTCAGCGAAGTCGGTCCGCCCCTGGAGGCGCAACGGAGCGCCCATCAGCACCAGCGCCGCGACTTTTTCCGGATGGGCAATGGCGAGCTGCTGGGCGACGTAACCGCCGCTGGAAGAGCCGACGACGGCGGCGCTCGGCACGTTGAGGGCGTCCAGGATCGCTGCAGTGTCCTCGGCCTGCTCCGCCAGGGAGTAGCCGTGCTGCGGTTTGTCCGCCCCGCCCTGCCCGCGGAGGTCCGGCGCGTAGACCCGGAAGCCGGTCAGCCCGGGTATCAGTCGGTCAAAGCTGCCGCTTGATTCGCCCCAGGCGTGCAGCAGCAGCACCGGTCTTGCGTCAGCATCGCCGTGGACGAAGCACGGCACCGTGATGCCTGTGCGGAGCCTGAGATACCGGACTTCGGAGTCCATAGATTCAGCGTACACGCGGTGAGGTGGGCTTGTGGGGAGGGTCGAGCAGAGCGTCCCCGGCGTCGGCATTGGAGTCAGCGACGCGCGGAACGCATTGCAAGCGCTTGCGTTAATGCTGAGTGCTTGTCTAGCATGGGTTGCATGGTAGCTAGCGTTGAATTGGTGGCGGAACGTGCTGGGGTTTCTGTATCAACAGTCTCCCGTGCATTGCGTTCTATTCCTGGTGTTTCGGCGGCAACTCGCAAGCGCGTGCAGAGGGCGGCGGATGAGCTGGGGTATTCAGCATCCCCGGCTGCGTCGCGACTTGCGACAGGCCGGACGATGACCGTGGGCATCGTGGTACCGGTGCTCGCCAAGTGGTTTTTCGGAAAGGTCATTGGCCAGGCCACATACGCGCTCCGCGAGGCTGGATTCGATGTGCTCCTCTACGAGCTCGCCACCGCCGGACAGCGTCAGAGGTTCTTCGGCACCGTGCATCTGCATGGCCGTACGGACGGGGTCATCATCGTGGCCCTGCAGCCGAGCAGGGAGGAGTTGGAATCGCTCGCCTCCCAGGGGCAGGCGGTGGCTTTGCTTGGGGCTCAAGCGCAGGGTGCCGGATCGGTGTCTGTGGATAACGTCGGGGCCGGGCGGGCTGCTGTGAGGCACCTGTTGAACCTTGGCCATGAGCAGATAGCGTTCATCGGTATCCGCGATGAGGAGGGCAGCACTTTGGGCGGCGTGCCGCCCTTGGAGCGGCTGGTGGGATACCGGGAGGCCCTGGCCGAGGCCGGACTGACCCTGGACGACGCCTTTGAACAATTCGATGAGAACAGTGTCGCTGGGGGCGCGGCGGCCATGTCCCGGCTGCTTGTCGCGGGACGCCCCCCGACCGCGGCTTTTGTAGCCTCCGACGAGATGGCCTTCGGGGTCCTCAAGGTCCTCCGCCAGGCTGGCCTGGAAGTTCCCCGGGATTTCTCGGTGGTCGGATTTGACAACCACGAGCTCTGCGACGTCGTGGGCCTGACAACGATGGACCACGAGGTGGCCGAACAAGGACAGGACGTCGCCCGGATCCTCCTGGAGATCATGCAGGGAGGGCAAGCGGCCAACCTTGCCCGTCCGGCACGCCTTGTGGTCCGGGAGACCACCGCGCCGCCCCGTGCCCTGCGCACAGCAACTACCGCCCCGGATTCTCAGCATTCCGCCGGACACCCCGGCAACCTCTGAAAGGAAACTTCATGCAATACCGCAAACTCGGCAACAGTGGCATGTACGTCAGCTCGATCGCGCTGGGCAACTGGGCCACCCACGGCGAAACCGTGGACCAGGATGTTGCCACGGCATGCGTGCGCAAGGCCCTGGACCTTGGCATCACCACTTTCGACACCGCCGACGCCTACGCAGGCACCAAGGCCGAAACCATGCTCGGCGAAGCACTCAAGGGTGTGCGCCGCGAGGGCATCGAGGTCATGACCAAGGCGTTCTTTCCGACCGGCACAGGGAAGAACGACCGTGGCCTGTCCCGCAAGCACGTCATGGAATCCATCAACGGTTCGCTGCGCCGCTTGCAGACGGACTACGTGGACGTCTACCAGGCGCACCGCTATGACTACGAGACCCCGCTCGAGGAGACGATGGGTGCCTTTGCGGATATCGTCCGTGCCGGCAAGGCCCACTACATCGGCGTCTCGGAATGGACCGTGGCGGAGATCCGCGCTGGCGCAGCTTTGGCGGCCGAACTGGGCATCCAGTTCGTCTCCAGCCAGCCGCAGTACAACATGCTGTGGCGCGTGATCGAACCTGAAGTGGTGCCGGTCTGCGAAGAGCTTAGGATCACCCAGGTGTGCTGGTCGCCTCTCGCCCAGGGCGTGCTGAGCGGCAAGTACGGTGCCTCCGCCGTACCGGCCGGCAGCCGTTTCGCCGCCGACGACGGCGGGCTGAAGACTGAGCACAAGTTTATGCAACCCGAGGTGCTGGAACGCGTGGAGAGGCTCAAGCCGATTGCCGCGGACCTCGGTGTGCCGCTGGCTACCCTGGCCGTGGCTTGGGTGTTGGCGAACCCCAACGTTTCCGCGGCGATTGTCGGCGCCAGCCGCCCTGAGCAGCTCGACGACACTGTCAAGGCCGCCGACTTGGCCCTGGGCCAGGAGACTCTGGACCGGATTGACGGCGTGCTGGGCGACGTCGTCCAGCGGGATCCAGCCAAGGTGGAGTCCTTCCTAACGCGCGTCTAGCGGCAGCCCGCATACGGGCACCGTTACGTCCGCTGAGTGTCGTCCGACGATTGAGCGTCAGCGTGTCAGCCTTTCAGCGGAGCACCCGGCAGCGCACGTGGGTGACGAGGCTGGTACCGCTCACTTCCGTCGGCTCAAGCTTGAGGTTCGCGACGCCGTCGAGCAGTGGTTCGCCTACTCCCAGGATGCGATGGCTACGTCCTTGCTGCCAGCGGCGTCCCGAGCCTGGGCCAGTGCCGAATCGATCCTGTCGGTCACGAAGATGAACGTGGTGCCGCCCTGCATCTCCAAGGGCTCGCGTGCATGATGGGTGGGAATGAATACGGGGGCGCGATAGGGAGGCTCCTCGCCGCACCATCCCCGCCAGTCCTCATCCCACGGCCAGTGCTCTGCGAACATGTTCCGTCCCATGATGTAGGCGCCGGCCGCGAGGATGCCTTCGCTCGCTGCCGCGTTGGACTAGGGTTCCTCGAACATCCCCTCGGCGCCTTTTCCCTGTTCCGATGGTGGGATGGTGCCGGAGCTGGGGCCGGCACGACGGGCGCACTGTTTTCCTCGGCGGCCTGCGCGTCGGCCTTTGCTTTCTCGGCGGCAACCGCTGCTTTTTCACCTGCCTTCGCTGCCGCGGCGGCCTCTGCGGCAGCATTGAGGTCGGACATGACAGCGGTGAAGCCGGCGATTACCCTCACCAGGATTAGGTCGTTGGCAGGCTTCCCCCAAGTCCATGCAGCGGCACGAGACGCCAGATCGGTGATTCCCAACGCAGACGGCGGTACTGTGAGGCGCATGGAGATGCGCCTTGAAGTTGTCCAAGTACCTGTGGCCGATGTCGACAGGTCGAAGTCGTTCTATACGGAGAAGCTGGGCTTTGTCCTTGACCACGATGTGGAGCACATCCCTGGAATGCGAGTGGTGCAGCTGACGCCGCCAGGTTCGGCTGCCTCGATAGTCATAGGTACAGGAATGACGAGCATGACGCCGGGCAGCCTCGAGGGGCTGCAGCTTGTTGTACCCGACATTGGCGCGGTCCGTGCCGAGCTCGTCCGCGGCGGCGCAGATATCAGCGAAATACAGGACATGGGCGGAGTGCAGTTTGCGTACTTTGCAGACCCGGACGGCAACCGCTGGGTCATTCAGGGCGCAACACCATCGGACGTCCGGGATGCGCACCTGAACGAGACGACGTCCTAGACGGCCGGATCCGCCGGGGGCGTAGGATGCCGCTATGGGACTAATAATTGGGCTTCTTGTCATCTGGCTGGTTCTGTCGATCGTGGGCTTTGCCGTGAAAGGCCTCATTTGGCTGGCAATCATCGGCCTCGTCCTGTTCGTCGCTACGGGCGTGTGGGGCTGGGTCAAGCGGAAAGCCAACGCCTGACCAACGGGATTACGCGGACCTGCCTCGAAAGGGGCGGGTCATCCGTGTGTTCGGCTGCTCTGGCGCCGACGGGACGGTAAGCGGCCCCGACGACGGGCAGTTCGTCTCAGTGCGCCGATCAGAGTTCACTTATGAGGGAGCACAATGACACGCAGTCGGTTGTGGCAATGCATAGTTCCCTACCTGTTTCTCACCATGCTGCTGACCTCATGCGGCGACAAGATGACGGGCGGACCGGGAACTGCGGAACCCACGCCGAACTCCACCAGCTCCGTTTCCCCCAACAACTCCCCGAGGCCCACGAACTCAATCCTTGGTTCTACCAGCAGCCTCGTTCCAAGCGGTGGTCCCGTAGCCTGCGTTGAATGGGTCCGGTTCGAGACCACTCAAGACCAATACGACAAGGCCGGCGCAGTCCTCATGGGAAAGTCTGTAAGCCATGCCGGTGAGACCAGCATTTACGGTTCGAAGGCCACGACCCACCTTGTAGAAGTCGAGCAGGTACTAAAAGGGGAACCCGGAGATGGGAACCTCCGCATCTCCTCCATGCCCCCAACCTGCACTGGTGGCGAGTCCTACCCGGGCGGCGATCCGCTCGATACCGATCAGCGAGTCATCATTTTTGCGACCAAGCAGGGCGGCGACTGGTTCACCATGACCCCCGCGCAAGGAGTGTTGCCTTTCCAACAGGGCACAGAGCTTCCCTTCACTAGTGTGAGTCCAGCCCGTGCCCACTGGACAGGCCCAGCGGGCAGACGTGAAGCCCTGAGGTCTGGCAACACACGCTGAACTGCGCCGGTCCGGCCCTCAGCTTTTCTTAAGTTCCTGTGCGAGCATCACGATGATGCCGCTGGGACCGCGGACGTAGGTGAGCTTGTAGACGTCCTTATAGGTCGCCACGCCCCGAAGCGGATGGCAGCCGTGCCTCGCGGCTATCTCCAGGGCTTTGTCTATGTCGTCGACTGAGAACGCGACGCGGTGCATGCCAATCTCGTTGGGACGAGTGGGCTCCGACTCGATCGCTTCGGGGTGAATGTACTCGAAGAGCTCAAGGCGGCCGTGACCGTCTGGCGTTTGGAGCATCGCTATTTTGGCGTGGTTGCCGTCAAGGCCGACGGCAGTCTCGGTCCACTCGCCACTGACCGTGTCACGGCCGACGACCGTGAGACCGAGGTCGGTGAAAAAGGAGATCGTTGCTTCGAGGTCGCGAACGGCGATGCCGACGTTCTCAAATTTGATGGCCATGCGTTGCACGTTACCGAGCCGAGCCCAATAGCTCCAGTAGCGGCAGGCATGAAGTTGCGGCTACCTCATAGTCGATAGGCTGGACGGGACGCCGGCCCGCCGGGCCAGCCCGCCGCCCTTCCCGGGCGGCCGGGAACGGACGGAAGGGCATCATCGCCATGAACGAACCTGACTGGGTCCAGCACGCCATCTGGTGGCAGGTCTATCCCCTCGGCTTCGTCGGCGCGGAGAAGACCGCCACGCGGGAACCCGCCGCTGACCACCGGTTGTTGGACCTTGTCCCGTGGCTCGACTACGCGGTGGAACTCGGGGCGTCCGGGCTGGCCCTCGGCCCCATCTTCGCGTCGGAGACGCACGGGTACGACACCACGGATTACTTCCGGATCGATCCCCGGCTCGGATCCGAGCAGGACTTCGACACCCTGGTGGCCGAGGCACACCGACGCGGACTGCGCATACTGCTCGACGGCGTCTTCAACCACACCGGGCGCTCCTTCGCGCCGTTCCAAAATGTCCTCGCGCGCGGGCCGGAGGCGGACACCGCCTCCTGGTTCTCGCTGGAGTGGCCCGACGGTGCTGCTCCCGGCGTCGAACCCGCGTACCGCGACTTCGAGGGCCACCACCACCTTGTGGCGCTCAACCATGGCGAGCCGGCCGTCGCCGATTTCGTCGTAGAGGTCATGGAGCACTGGCTGCGCCGGGGTGCGGACGGCTGGCGACTCGACGCCGCCTATGCCGTCCCGTCGTCGTTCTGGGCCCCGGTCACCGCGCGCGTCCGGTCATCCCATCCGGACGCGTACTTCGTGGGCGAGTACATCCACGGCGACTATGCAGCGGAGGTCCGGTCCGGCGGACTCGATTCCGCCACGCAATACGAGCTCTGGAAGGCTGTCTGGAGTTCGCTCAACGACGCGAACTTCTTCGAACTCGCGGCCGCCTTCGAACGACACAACGCGCTCCTGGGCTCCTACGCACCGCTCACCTTCATCGGCAACCATGACGTCACCCGCATCGCGAGCAAGCTCACCGATGCGGCGCTCGTGCCGCACGCCGTCGTCGTCCTGCTGACGGTCGGCGGAACGCCGTCCATCTACTACGGCGACGAGCAGGGCTACCGGGGCGTCAAGGAGGACAGGGCAGGGGGCGACGACGACGTGAGGCCGCTCTTCCCGTCCTCCCCCGACCAGCTCTCGGCCGTGGGAGGACCCATCTTCGCCGTGCACCAGGAGCTCATCGGGGTGCGGAGACGGAACCCATGGCTGCACCGTGCGACCACGGACGTCCTCCAGCTCTCCAACGAGGTGCTTGCATACCGCATCGCGGTTGGCGCCGATGCGCTCGTGGTCGCACTGAACCTCTCGCACGACACCCAGCGGGTCAGTGCGGCGGGCGCCACCTCCGTCGTCGCCGGACAGGCGACCGTCGACGTTGGTGCGAACACCGTCCTGGTGCCGCCGCGGGGTGGGCCGTCCTCGGCTAAGCCGGCTGCGGGAGGACGCTCTCTAGTGGGTGACCCTGTAGCGAACATGGGTGACGAGGCTGGTGCCGTTCACTTCCGTTGGCTCCAGCGAGAGGTTCGTGACGCCGTCGAGCAGCCGTTCGCCCGCGCCCAGGAGGATGGGCGCGGTGTGGAGCCGCAGCTCGTCGATCAGTCCTGCCGCTAGGTACTGCTGGACCGTCTTGGCCCCGCCCGCAATGGCCACGTCTTTGCTGCCGGCCGCGTCACGGGCCTGGGCCAGCGCCGATTCGATCCCGTCGGTCACGAAGGTGAACGTGGTGCCGCCCTGCATCTCCAGGGGCTCACGTGCATGATGCGTGAGAACAAAAACCGGTGCGTGATAGGGCGGCTCCTCGCCCCACCATCCCCGCCAGTCCGCATCCCACGCCCCGGGTCCGGGCCCCGCGAACATGTTCCGGCCCATGATGAAAGCGCCGGCTGCGAGGATGCCTTCTATTGCTGTTGCGTTGGCCTCGGGTTCCTCGAACATCCACCGGTGCAGGAGCTCGCCATTCTCTCCCAGGGGCTCCGCAGTGCTTTGGTTCGGTCCCGCGAGGAAGCCGTCGAGGGAGATGGTCAGATCGCACGTGACTCGGCTCATGCGCCCATCATGCCACCGGGCGGCGGCCAGGTCACGGCCCCTGGGGAGGGCCCGGATGCTCGATGGTGACAGTGCCGGCGTCGCCATCCACGCTGATCTGCTGGCCGCTGGTCAGGCGCTGCGTGGCCACGCCGGTGCCGAGCACGGCGGGGATGCCGTACTCCCGGGCCACGATGGAGCTGTGGCTTAACGGGCCGCCGACGTCGGTGACCACGGCGGAGGCCATCGCGAACAGCGAGGTCCAGGCGGGGGTGGTGATGCGGGCAACGAGGACCTCTCCGGGCTCCATCAGGGCGAAGTCCTGAGGCCCCCGCAGGACGCGGGCCGGCGCAGTGACCCGGCCCGAGCTCGCGCCGGTGCCCTTGATGATGTCGCCGAGTTGGTGCTGCGAGCCGGCAGGCATCATTGACCCGAAGGCCTTGTCCATCCACCGGCTCTCCGGGAGCATTTGCGGGGGAGCCGCTTTCGCCTGGCCCCGCCACAGCATCCTGCGCTCCTCAACGGCGGCGGCGCGGACGGGCCGGTCAGCTCCGGTAATTGCCGCAGGCGCCCCCGGCGCGGCCAGGCCGAACTCGACGGCGCTGCGCAGCTCCTGGTGCCGCAGCCAGAACACGTCGGCGGGCTCGGCGATGACAGCGGAGTCCACGAGCCGCTGTCCGAGTTCAAGCAGGATCCGCCGCAGCAGCGGCCACGCCAGGCCGACGTCGGCCAGTGCGTCCTCGCGGATCGGCGCGGTGTTCTGTGCCCACCGGAGCAGGCGGAGGAACGCGGCCTTCCGGCGCGGCCCGAGCCGGGTGATCATCCGGCTGGTTTCGTCCTCCCGGCGGTTGGCCAACAGCCGCTGCCGCTCATGGGGGTCCGTGCCATGCCCCCGCAGATAGAACTTCACCGCGGCCAGCAGCGCCGACGGATCGTCGGCCGGCACCGGGCTGGCGAAGTCCAGGTTGTAGACCGCATGGCCGAACCGGTTCAGGTGGTCCTGGAAACGGGGACGCCACTGCTGCCACAACGCCTCGGCGAACCCGGCGGGCGGGAACCCCGTGCGCTGGGACTCGGCCAACGCCGTCGTCGGTTCATGGAGGATCGCAGAAGCCAGCCCGGGAACGCCGCGGGCCCAGGCGGCCAGGCCGTACAGCGACTTCTCGGCCCGGATGGGTTCGCTGTCGTAGCCCAGGATGAACGTCAGGGCGGGGGGATCACCGTCGCGCCGAACGAACTTGTCGTAATACGCCCGGAAGGAGATTTCGCTGCTCGCGGCGAGCGGGATGACTGACTGCACGGCTGTGTAGTACACGGTGCCGGCGTCCAGCAGCGACCGCACACCCTCAAGCAGTTTTTCGCCGGAGAGGTCCGCGACTGGCTTCGCTGACCAGTCTTTGATCACCCGTTCGTAACGCGGACGCGAAAATTCGCGCCAGCCGGCCACTCCCATGTGCGCCTGGCCGCGGACCAGCGCGCGGACCGCCGCCAGCGACTTGCCCATCACCCGCCACATTCCCGAGGTGCGGTAGTAGTAATAGGCGTAGCCGTTGATGGTGGGCAGCCCCACGTCGTCCACGCGGATGACGTTCGTGCCCACGGCCTCGTTCATGAGCGCTCTCAGCGAGCGGGACACGGAGCCGTCAATGAGGTCGGCAAACAGCGGCGAGAGCGGGTCGGGCAACTGTTCCACGATGCTCGCCCGGAAGTAGAGGCCCTTGGGATACGGCACAGGCCAGGTATCAGGGGTGTCAGCCGCCGGTTCGGGCAGCGCTGTGATGGGCCGGGATTGCAGGATGAAGAACCGGTCACCGGCCCGCGCCCACTCGATGTCCTGCGGTGTCCCAAAATGATCCGCGATCCGTTTGCCGTAGCCGGCCAGCTCGGCTGCCGCCCTGTCATCCAGTACGGGCGCACGACGGCGGGCTGCCGCCACCGGCTCCTCCCGGGTTCCGAGCTCCGCGTAGACGGTCATGACTTCCTTGTCGGCTGTCCGCCGCGAGGCCACGGTGCCCGTCCCGGCGTCGACCATTACGTCATCCGTGGTGACCGTTCCGCTGACCACGGACTCGCCCAGGCCCCACGCGGCGCTGATCGCGATCTGGTCGCGGCGCCCGTTGGCCGGATTGGCGGTGAACATGACCCCGGCTGCCTCGGCTTCGACCATCCTCTGGACCACCACGGCGAGGCGCACCGCGTCCGGTCCGATGCCTTTACGGGCCCGGTAGGCCATGGCACGCGCCGTCCACAGGGAAGCCCAGCAATCGATCACGGCCGCGGACAGCGCCCCGGACCCGCGGACGTTCAGGTAGGTTTCCTGTTGCCCGGCGAAGCTGGCCTCGGCGAGGTCCTCCGCCGTGGCGGAGGAGCGGACCGCAACGGCTGTTTCCCCGCCGTCGAGACGCCCGTAGGCGGCGGCGAGTTCTGTTGCGATGACGGCCGGCATGGTGCAGGCCGTGAACAGGGTCCGGATCCGCTCCGAGGCGTCCTCGTAGTCCTGGGGCGCGGCGTGCGGCGACAGGGTTGCCAGTTCCTGGATGCCGGCCTCGAGGTGGTTGGCATCCACAAAATACGAATAGGCCGCGGTGGTCAGCACAAACCCCGGGGGACCGGCAGCCCGGCCTGAATGAGGCCGCCCAGTCCCACGGTCTTGCCGCCGGCCACGGCGATGTCGCCGCGTCCCACCTCGCCCAAACTGTTGACGTAGGTCATGACCGCACGTCCTTACTGCCCGGGTTGGGGGCGCCTGCAGCGAACCTGATTCTCCACATACTGGCACTGCCGCAGGCAAGAGGCCATAGCTCATCCGTGTCCTACGATTCACTCCCGCCGTGGCGCGCATAAGCTCGATACATGGGCAAAAACCAGCACAGCGAGTTGGAAGGGCAGACCTCCATCAACGAGCTGCTCGACAAGCCCATCGGCGATACCCACATCCAGCTGGTGCTGCCCATCCATGTCCAGCTCCGGCCGGGGGAATTCCGCCGCGTGTCCTGACGCCGCAGGGGACGGCCGTTGAAGTACGACGGCGGCGCTTGCGCGGGTGCCGATGGTTGCCTCCGCGCATGAGCCAGGCCGTCACCCGACTCCGAACAACCCAATAGGGACAACTATGAGCTACGTGCGAAAGCTGACCTTCAACCTCAGAGTGCGTGGGTTGTCGGAACCTGAGATCGCCGAAGTACTTGATGGGGTGCGGGCGCATGAGGCCGCCGCCGGGAGTGCCTCGGAAGCTGAATTTGGCACAGCTGAGGAGTACGCGAAGCAGTTTCCCAAGAAGAAGAGGCGGACGCGGGGGAGCATCATCGCGATGGTGGGCTTAGGGATAGCGCTCGCCTACGTCCTCGTTGTGGTCCTCCTGATGCTGGTCTTCAGGATCGACATTCGCGATTTCGTCGGCCCGGTTACGATCCTGCCGGCCACCGGGGTGATCCTGGCCCGGTTCCTGACCGATTACTTTCAGCCTGCGCAGAGCTCGTGTGGCTGAGGTGTAGCTTTCAATGGTGCATTCAGTTGAATTTGGATCCGGTACTCCCATTTTGATGATCCATGGGTTTTGCGTCGATCATCACCTGTTGCTGGGACTCGATCCAGTATTCGCCCTGCAAGGACAGTGGAGACGCGTTTATGTTGACCTTCCGGGCATGGGCCAGTCCCCGGCAGGGCCCGAGATTGACAGCGCAGATGCCGTCGCGGAAGCCGTTGTCTCCTTCGCCCGGACAACTTTCGGAGACGAAAAATTCGCGGTCCTGGGCAATTCATTTGGTGGGATGATCGCCCGGCACGTTGTGGCTGAATTTGGCGACCAGGTCCTGGGCCTCGCGCTCCTTTGCCCGGTGGCAGTGGCCGAGTACGGGGCACGAACTGTGCCGGCCCAAACTGTCTTGCAAAAGGACCAGAGCCTGTTGGCGTCCTTAGACCCCGAGGATGCTGCGGACTATGAGGAAATGGCAGTGGTCCACTCTACGGAGAACTGGGTCCGGTTCCGCGAATCCGTACTGCCCGGCTTACGGGCCTTTGACCAGGCCGCCATCCAACGTATTTCGAGCAGGTATGCCCTGGGTCGAGAACCTGAGCATCGATCCCCGAAGTTCCAGGGACCAACCGTGATTATTACGGGACGACAAGACCACGTGGTGGGGTTTGAGGACCAGATCGCGCTGTCCGGCAACTACGTGCAATCCACGTTTGCGGTTCTCGACCGGGCCGGCCACAACGCACATCTTGATCAGCCGGGGCTCACTGGTGCCCTCCTCGGCGAGTGGCTTGTCCGCATGGAGGATGGGATGCGAGGCGACCTCTCCGGCCTCGATGCTTCTTTACATTCCGCCTGATTATCGCCAGGCCCCTAATGGCGGACCTTCCTGACTTTCAGGCTGCGTCTTTTCGCCGGAGTTCCAGTGGTCTGGTCCGCGATCCGGCGGAGGCGGCGCCAGCGCATGCCGGTGCGGAGGTGAGCCTGGTCCGTGGGATGCGCTGAATGTACCGGCCTCGATCCACTCCTACGGTGCCGAGACCGGAGAATAACGACAAGCGTCACGCCCAGCCAGGCGAACGCTACCCCGATAACGAGGAAAACCGCAGGGATCGTGTCCATGATTAAGTTTAGATCCCCATCCGTAAGCGCACTTACTAATTCTGGCGCTTCCGACTTCCGTCGGCTTCCGGCCGGGCCTAAGCCAGCCGGACGGAAGGGCGAGGCGTTCGTGCGGGTCCTTGGACGCGCCGGTGGATGAAGTATTCGGCCACCGCCAGGCTGAGGACCCATGATGCGCCTATCAGTAAGGCCCGGGTCAGCTCGTCCACCGGTCCCACCAGGAGAATCCAGGGAATGGTGACCACAACGATCGTTCCTTGGGCAATGCCGATGGCGTACGCCCGGGACATCCACTCGCTGTGCCGGACGTAGTTCCTTCGCCGCACCGCGATGAATCCCAGAATGATGAATGCCACCATGGCGGACCCGAACACCAATCGAAGGATGAGGAGAAGCGGCCCGTCCAGGGGCGGGAGGTCGTAGAAAACCGCCATCCACAAACCCGACAGGGCGGCGAGCAGGCCGGTAGGGGCAAGAATGCGCCCGGCGATTTTGTGCCAGCTTGCCCTACCGCGCTTGCCCCGCCGAAGCGAGGGAACGAACTGAAACGCCCCCAGCACCAGGTACACCGTGACGGTGGGGATGTGGATCAGTACGGGCGCCGGCGAATCGAAGAACCGCGCATTATCCGGCCTTACCTGACCTCCCGTCAGATCGGTCAGGCGCACTGCCCCGGCGATGATCGGGACGAGGCTGAGCAGGATCAGGGCGGCCGGAACAAGCCACCGGGTCCGGGGGGTTTGACGGGCACGGGGAATGGTTGCAGTTTTCATGAGTTTGCTCTCTGGTCTGTGCGCTGGCGCACTCGCCGGGTTTGGATCAGTCCCAGGAACCCCAGAGTCCCTTCATAAGCACATTACGGTCGGTATATGGCCCAAGCTACTGGACGTACTACCAGGAAGCGATAGGCGAGAGGGTCCTGCGCCAGACGGCTTCCACGGAACAGGCTGTCCGCGATAACGCCGGAGTAACGGCCCGTGCGCAACAGGGCAGCGGTTATTAGCAGGGTGGTTCGTTCCGCGAGGCATAGAATCCGTTCATGCGACTGGCGATCATTGGAGCGGTTCTGCTGGTGGCCGGCGCCGTGGCGGTGGCCACCGGGACACTGCCCTTCGCCGATCTGGCGGCCCTTGTTGACCGGGTGGCTCCGATCCTGCTGTTCGTCGTCGCCATGACCGTGGTGACGGAGCTGGCCAGTGAGGCCGGAGTCTTCCTGTGGACCGCCCGCCGGCTCCGGAATTGGGGCCGTGGACGCAGCGTCTCCCTGTGGCTGTTCCTGGCGTTGTTCGCAACGCTGAGTACGGTGTTCCTGTCCCTGGACACAACGGCCGTGCTGCTGACCCCGGTGGTGGTCAGCGTGACGCGGCAGGCCGGGCTGCCGGTGCTGCCTTTCGCTTTGACTACTGTGTGGCTGGCCAACACGGCCAGCCTGCTGTTGCCTATTTCCAATTTGACCAACCTTCTGGCCCAGCACAGCCTCGGCGGTATCAGTCCGGCCGGGTTCGCGGCCCTGATGTGGGCACCGTCCCTGGCGGCCATTCTCGTGCCGCTGGTGTTTATCGGCATCGTCTTCCGCCGCGACCTTGGCAAGCGCTATTCGCGGGTCCCGGTGGGGCAGATCAGGCCGGATCAGCCGGCCGGGGCCGGAAGGATGCCTGCGCCCGCTGACCGGGTTCTGCTCGGGGCCAGTGCCATCGTGCTGGGATTCTTGTTGCCGGCATTGGTGTCCGGGGTCCCGGTGTGGATCCCTGCCGTGGTTGCCGCCGTTGTGCTGGGCGTAGTGTTCGCCGTTCGGCGGCCCCGGGTACTTACGGTGACGCTGATTCCTTGGTCCTTGCTGCTGTTTGCCTCGGGCCTCTTTCTGTTGATGGAAACGGCCAGGAATCTGGGCGCTCCTGTCCTGCTGAGTCAGCTGGCCGGGCAAGGCCAGGGTTTCGGGGATCTTGTCCGGCTGGCCGCGACGGGCGCGGCCGGTTCCAATGTGCTGAACAACTTGCCCGCCTACCTCCTGGCCGAACCACTGGCGGAGACGCCGCAGCGGATGGCGGCCTTGCTGATCGGAGTCAATGCCGGTCCGCTCATCACCCCGTGGGCGTCCCTGGCCACTCTCCTCTGGCATGACCGGCTCGTGCGGATGAATGTCCTGATCACTTGGAAGGGCTACGCGATCTTCGGGCTGATGGTCGCGCCCCTGACGGTGTTCGCCGCGGCGGCGGCACTGGCCGCCACCGGACAGTGAGCCGTTCAGCAGGTGCCGGAACGGACCCATCGCGGGGCCCCATCGCCGGGTGCGAAGAATCAGGACAGAATGTAGGACAGGCCGGCCGGAAGGCCCGGCGCCCCTCAGCAGAAGGATGTGCTTCATGCTCAGCCTGCAGGACATCGACAATATTGTCCTCAATGGAGGCATCGTGGTGGACGCGGCCGGGGAGAAAATCGGCTCCGTGGAGCAGGTCTTCACCAGCGGCGATTCCGGGGACGCGGTCTTCGTCACCGTGCGGACTGGCCTGTTCGGCATGTCGGAATCCTTTGCCCCGCTCTCCGGGGCGAGCATCGAGGAATCGGTAATCCGGGTGGCCTTCGCCAAGGACACGGTAAAGAACGCCCCCCGCATCGACAGCGACCGCGGCTCGATCACGGAGACGCAGGAGCAGGAACTCTATGGCTACTACGGGCTCGACGCCGGCACCTCCAGTGAAGGATCCGCAACGGCAATAAGCCCGAATGGCGAGGCATCGGAGGCCGCAGGCAAGACTGTGCCGACGCAAACGACGGCCCAAGCCAAGGGCTACAAAGAACGGGTCCAAGGCGCCGGAGCATCGGTCGACGGGCAGAGGCCCCCACACCCGGTGCCGCATGGCGGCCCCCGCCGCCGCGCCCGCATCTGCATAAGCATGTGCCCCCGCACCCGCATCCAGGTCCTCACCCGCCGCACCGGCTACCGCCCCCTCCGCCGGGACCCGGTCCCGGTCAATAGTCGCGGCCCTTGCACCGCGGCCCCTGCACAACGGACCTTCGCATAAGCTGTTGTCAGTGTGCGGCAGCGAGCCTATGCTGTGGCCACGGCCCCACTCGGGGACCGTCCAGGATCCTCCCTCACTGGGTGCCAGGCACACGCTGGGATGCCCGCGTCCTGGACATCACGAGACAGGAAAGACCATGGCCAAATATCTGTTTGAAGCGAATTACGTGGGCGAGGGAATCAAGGGGCTCATGCGTGAAGGCGGCACCAAGCGGCGTGACGCGCTGGTGGACGCCCTCAAGTCCGTGGGGGGCTCCCTCGAGTGTTTCTACTACGCATTCGGGGACACCGACGTCCTGGGCGTCTTTGATGTGCCGGACCCGGCGGGCGCTGCGGCCCTTTCGCTGATGATCAATTCGACGGGCAGCGTGAACGTGCGCCTGAAGCCGCTCCTGACTGTGGAAGACATCGACGAAGCGGCCAAGAAGACACCCTCCTACCGGGCCCCGGGGCAATAGGGTCCGGCTGAACGGGGTCACCCGGCCGGCGCCCCGCCGTCGGGAATTACGACGGCGGGGCGCCGGTTGGGTTCCGAATGTCGCCTCAGGTGTACATGAGTGAGCCGGGCGTGGTGAGTATTTCGCCGGTTTCCAGCAAGGTCTTCAGGCCGGAGAGGATCAGCGGCCAGCCGCCGTAGAGCGCACTGCACCTGGACTGTGTGATCGTTGCCTGCCTACGCGGCCGGATCCTATTCCGTGTCCGGTTCCCTCGGCTGTTTGTGTTTATGGTGCAGCGCGTAGCTGTCGAAGACCGCTGACGACGTCGTCCCCTGATGGCCGAATTTCCCGCGGAGGACCTCTGCGAGATGGTCCAGCGACGCATGGAGCATCCGTCCGGCAAACTGGAGGTCGGGGTTTTCGCTGCGTTCGGCGTCTGACGCCAACCCGTGGGCATAGGCAACCGTGGCAGGCAAGGAACCCCTCTGCTCGACTTCGTGGAAGTAATAGGTCTCGTGGAAGGACAGCAAATCTATGCTGACGGATGCCACGTTTCTGGCCAGTGATTCGAGAAGTCCGGCGGCATGCCGCGGATCCAGCGATGCCACACCCTCAGGACCTGCGGCTTCCCTGAACAGGTTTAGCTCATGGGCAAGTGCACGTCGGCGGCTGAGGGCCGGATACATTTGCAGGATCCAGGAGACCGTGGCGGTCAGCAAACCGAAACCGGTGACAGCCTGGAAGGCCGCGACCAGTCGGAGCAGCGGATAGGCCGCCACAATGTCGCCGTACCCCACGGTGGAAAGAGTCACCAGCGAGATGTAGAGCGCTTCAGCGAAGTCGGCCTCCTGTGGCACCCCGTCGCCGTAGACGAAACCATCCGTCAAATGGGGCAGGTACAGCAGGGCCCACCCGATAACTGCGAGCCCCGCCCAGGCGCCGATGACAGCAGCCATTGCCAAAGGCGCGGCGATAGTGGAGGCCCGGCCTCTTAGCCTTCTCGTGAGCAGCCAGAGTCCCCGCATGATGGCCCGGCTTACAGGACCCGAACCATGCGGATAGAGGAGCGTGCGAAAGACGTCGGCGAGCATCAGCAGAATCAGCCCGGCTCCCAAAACCGTCCAGAGCACATCCCCGACGTCCATGCCTCATCTTAGAGCCGGGGATCCTTCGTGCTGAAGGACGTGCAGCGGCACCTCCGTCGGTTATCCAAGCAAATCGCGGGTACGGTGGCCAGAAAATATCGAGCGATGCCCTGGCTCGTTAGCCGACATGGCCCGCTGCCGGCGCAGGGGAGTGCGACGCCGGCACTGGGCTTTGCTGGGCCTGCGCCTCAGGTGTACATGAGGGAGCCGGGGGTGGTGAGTTTTTCGCCGGTTTCCAGCCAGGTCTTGAGGCCGGAGAGGATCATCGGCCAGCCGCCGTAGAGCTGGTCGTTGGCGCCTTCGCGGAGCTGGTCGTGCGTGACGGTGAGGTGGCAGGAATCGCCCACCGGTTCGATTTCCCAGGTGACGCGGGAGGTGCCTTCGGCTTTGACGTCGTCGTCCCAGAGGGCGCGCATGGTCTGGACGAGTTTGCGCGGGGGATCGACCTCGATGTTTTCGCCTTCGCCCAGAACCATGCCGTTGGCCTTGGGGTTGTGCATCTCGTAGTGGCCGCCCGGTGTCCAGTCCGCGGTGTGTGTGTTGCCGAACTGGTATTTGCTGCGGATGTCGCTGGTGGTGATGGCTTCCCAGAGGCGTTCCGGGGTGGTCTTGATGTAGATTTCGAAGATCTTTTCCATGGGACTTTCCAATCTGGTTTTGAGGTCGCTGAGGGCAGCGGCCCATGGTTGTGCGTATTTGCTGACCCAGCGGTCGTGGACCAGGCGGATGGGCACCGGATTGAGGAAGTGCAGTTTCTCCCGGCCCCGGCGGCGGGTGACCACCAGGCCGGCTTCCTCCAGTTGTTTGAGGTGTTTCATGACGCCGTAGCGGGTCATCTCGAAGCGGGCCTCGAGTGCGTGCAGGGTCTGCCCGTCCTCCCGGAAGAGCTCATCGAGCAGGTCCCGGCGGGTGGGGTCGGCGAGGGCCTTGAATACGGCGTCCACCGTTCCAGAATAGGTGACTGATTGGTCACATGTCAATGGATTGCAAAGACAGAAGCCCGCGGGTCTTGCCGTCCTGATACGCGTCCTCGATGCCTTCGGCGCCAGGCCACGCCGCGGCCTTGAAGGTCGGCTCATCAGCTCTGGCTGGGGTTTCGTCTGCGCCCGGGTCCGGCGGCCAAGCACACCTGTATCCTGAGAATGCAGGTTGAATGGCTCCAGCGGCCATCAACCAAACGCGGTTCGCGGCCGGATGACGGTCCGGAATCTTGGGCCGTCGCCTTCCACGTCGTGGAATCGCCGCCGCAATCGTCAGCCGCCGATCGGCCCCCGCACTCTTGGAATGGATCCTTATCACTACCGACATGCCAGCTCCCGTGGGAATCCCGACGCCGGTCCTCAAGCCCGCGCGCACAGCCGCGGTGGATGATCCCGCCGTCGTGACCTGGGTCGAGGCGGGTGTCAGCATGACCGCGCGGTGGCGTTCGGCGAACGGCAGGCCGGCGCCGACGCGCGTCGAAGTGGTCACCGACTCCCTCACGGCGGATGAGGCGAACCGGATGGCCTCACAGGGGATCGCGATGCTCTGGCACGGTGACTTCCACAACGCGCGGCAGATCCTCAACGCCATGGACCGGCGGGTAAGTGCCGGAAAGAAAAAGTTCGCAGGAACTCCGGCCGATGGGTTCTATCGGCATCGCCAGTCCCGCTCGCATCGTGCACGCATTCTCGGCCTGCTGCTGATTCCTCTTGATCCGGGCCCTGTGGTGCCGCTGCGCCGCGCACCGGATATCCGGGAGGCCGCCGCTGAAGCGTACGGCGATATCGGTGAATCTTCCGTTGTGTCCCTGCACGAGCTTGTCGGCGCCATCGGTGCCCACGAGTGGCGACGCAATGGCGTCTACGTCGATGCACTGCAGGGCCGCATCCACCCGCACTACGGCACGTTCTTCCCCACCCGGAGTGAGTACGTGGATCTCGTGGCCGCCGCGCCGCTGCCCTCTGACACGCTGGCGTTCGACGTCGGAACCGGCACCGGGGTGCTCGCTGCCGTCCTGGCGCGCCGTGGCGTCCACCGCGTGGTAGCGACGGACAATGAACCGCGTGCCATCGCCTGCGCCGGTGAGAATTTCCGCAACCTCGGTGTCCAGGATCGTGCTGAGGCCGTCCTGACCGACATGTTCCCGCCCGGACGGGCCCCGCTCGTGGTGTGCAACCCGCCCTGGATTCCGGCCACGCCGCATTCCACCCTGGACAGCGCGGTCTACGATCCCGGGAGCAGGATGCTGTTCCGCTTCCTGCACGAACTCTCCGACCATCTGGAACCGGGCGGTGAGGGCTGGCTTGTCCTCTCCGACCTGGCCGAGCACCTTGGCCTGCGGTCGCGTGACGATCTGCTGGCCGCCATCGAGGCGGCTGGGCTGAAGGTCATTGAACGGCTCGACACCAAGCCGACGCATCCGAAGGCATCGGACCGCGACGATCCTCTGTTCGAGGCGCGCACGGCCGAGGTCACGTCCCTGTGGCGGCTTGTTCCCCGGTAGCCACAGGCTTCTGAACGGCCCGCTTCTGAACGGGTTTCTCACCGAATTTCATTGCTGTGCCCGGGCGGCGGTGCGAAAATGGTCGGAGCAGCACAATTGAGCCGAAATGACCCATGGGACAGGACCTGACGCAGGGCGCTTTCCCCACGATCGGACCTCCGGCTCTTCTCGACAGCCCGGCACGATTGCCGGACACCTGGGCTTCGCCATCGCCGTGAGTCCAACGCCAAAGACGGCGCCATCCGTCGGTGGCGTGTGACCTCCATTGGAGGAACCAAAATGCCGGTACGCCAGCTGATGCGCCACTTCACTTTGGAGGTGGGGCGAGCATGACCCAGCAACCTCTCAAGAAACGCCGTCTCCGCGTTTCAGACGTCAATGTTGTTAATCACCGGACCCTCAGGAAAGCGCTGGGCGGAACCATCGTGGGAAACACGATGGAATGGTACGACGTCGGTGTGTTCGGTTATCTGATCACCACCATGGGGCCGGTTTTCCTGCCGGAAGCAGACAAAGCCGTGCAGAACCTGTTCCTGCTGGGAACCTTCGGAGCAACGTTTATCGCCCGCCCCGTGGGCGGCGTCTTTTTCGGCTGGCTGGGCGACAAGATCGGCCGCCAGAAGGTCCTGGCGATGACCTTGATGCTCATGGCTGCGGCGACCTTCGTCGTCGGGCTGCTCCCGGGGTACTCGGTGCTGGGCATCTGGGCTGCCGTGCTGTTGGTGGTCACCAAGCTGGTGCAGGGCTTTTCCACCGGTGGCGAGTACGCAGGCGCCACTACGTTCGTCAGTGAGCACTCCCCGGACCACCGCCGCGGCTTCTTCGCCAGCTTCCTGGACATGGGCAGCTATCTGGGCTTTGCCATAGGTGCCGGTTTGGTGTCCGTCCTCCAGCTGACCCTGGGCCAGGCCGAGATGGAGGCCTGGGGCTGGCGCATTCCGTTCCTGATCGCCGGGCCCCTCGGCATCATCGCGATCTATTTCCGGATGAAAATTGAGGAATCGCCTGCGTTCCAGGCCACCCTCGAGGCAGAGGCCGAAGTCGCCAGGCATCCCGAAACCGGTGAGGTGCTCGGCCCCATGGGCCCGGTGGGAATCTTCAAGGCCTACTGGCAGAGGATAGTGCTGGCCATGATCCTCGTGGCCGCTGCCAATACGGTGGGCTACGCCCTGACGTCCTACATGCCCACATACCTGACCACCAACAAGGGGTACGACGAGATCCACGGGACTCTCCTGACCATCCCGGTCCTGGTGGCCATGTCCCTGTGCATCCCGCTGACCGGTCATCTCTCGGACCGGATCGGCCGGCGCCCCGTGCTGTGGATCGGAGCCATCAGCACGGTGGTCCTGTCGCTTCCCGCGTTCATTCTGATCTCGGTCGGAACCATTCCGGCCACGATCACCGGCCTTGCCTTGATCGCCTTCCCCGTGACGTTCTACGTTGCCAACCTTGCCTCGGCGCTGCCGGCGCTGTTCCCCACGGCCCACCGCTACGGGGCCATGGGCATCGCCTACAACTTCGCCGTGGCGATTTTCGGCGGCACCACCCCGTTCATTATTGCGAGCCTGATCCAGCTGACGGGCAACGACATGATGCCCGCGTACTACCTCATGGCCACCTCGGCAATCGCTGCGGTCACCATTTACTTCCTGCCCGAATCCGCCCGGAGGCACCTGCCAGGGTCAATGCCCAGTGTTGATTCGGACAAAGCTGCCCAGGAACTGGTGGCAACGCAGGACGATAACCCCATGCTGGACATGGATACGCTGCCCTTCGGCACCAGCTACGAGGCCGCGAAGGCGGCGCACGCGGGACCTGAAAGTATGTCAGGGGAGCGGTGAGGCGGCCGCTCGAGTGGTGTGCCGCCGTCGTGCTTCAAACAGAAGAGGATGTGGCTCCGCCGTCCGTCAGGCCCATGAACATCGTCCGGTGCAGGATGTCCACGTGTTTGCGAGAGGCCTCCACGGCTTCCTGAACATCGCCGGCGCGCAGGGCCCCCACGGTGATGATCGGCATCTTCTACGGCACCGGCGTGACCCAGGCCAACTGGGGACTCATGGTGATCACCATGCTGGTGCTCGGCGCCGTCGCGTTCGGCGTGACGCTGCTGTGGCGGAAGCGGAAATAGGTTTTCCGGCTGACCCGGATCGCGCTCTGCGAGGCTGGGTTAGCTGGTCTATGACATGGCCGGCACCTCGCCGGCATCCAAGGAGCCGCCGTCGGCCTCCGGCAGTGTCAGGGTGACAGTGGTCCCCAGTCCGGGGCTGCTGGCCAGGGCGATCGTCCCGCCATGGTTTTCGATGATGGTTTTGGTGATCGGCAGTCCCAGGCCCGCACCGGGAATGGCGGAGGCGTGTGCGCGTGCGGCGCGGAAGAATCGGGTGAAGGCCTGGGCCTGTTCTTCCTGGGTCATCCCGATCCCGGTATCGGCGACCTCGCATCTGACGTTGTCCCCGTCCCGGCGGGCTCGGACCGTAACGGCCCCGCCGTCGGGGGTGTATTTGATCGCGTTGGAGAGCAGGTTATCGATAACCTGGCCGATGCGGGCCGGATCGAACCGGCCGGTCACGGGTCCGGACGGTTCAAGGTGCAGGCTGATGCCCGCGGCACTGGCACGCGGAGTGGCGGATTCGATGCTGTGGCGGATCACCTCGGTCAGGTCCGCTGGCCGGGGGTTGATAACCAGGGTATCCGAGGCGACTGAGAGCAGGTCGGTCACCAGATGCAGCAGCCGTTCGGCGTTGCGTTTGGCCACGACCAGGTACTGGGCCAGGTCGGCGGGAAGGTCGGGGTGTTCGTCCAGAGCCAGGCCGAGGTAGCCCAGGATGGAGGTCAGCGGGGTCCTCAGCTCATGCGAGACACTGGCGACGAACTGGTCCTTGGCTGCAAGGGCTGTGACCAGCGCCGTCACGTCAGTAAAAGCCAGCACGGCGCCGGAGCTCCGGCCGGTGCCGTCCTTGATCAGCCGAGACGTTGCGGAGAAGGCGCGTTGACCGGTGCCGGTGCCGATCCAGATCAATTCGTCGGTGAACGCCTCGCCCCTGGCCGCTCGGCGCAGCGGGTGCCGGGCCGGGGGCAGCGGGTGGCTCCGGTCAACGCCAAACACCGGCACCTCCTCACTCCCGGGCGCCCGCGGGTTTTCGCTGAGGGTACCGGTGAGGTGGTGGCTTTGCTGCTTGTTCATGAGAATTTTCCGGCCCTGTTCATCGACGGCGCACACGCCGACACTGACGGTATCCATGATGGTGCCCAGCAACCGCTCGCGCTGTTCGCTGGCTGCGAGCAGTTCCTGCAGTTCCTTGTCCTGGTTTTCCAGCTGCAGCCGCTGACGCAGGACAGCGTTGGAGACCACATGCGCGGTGAGGGAGATCGCCCCGAGGATGACCGGGAGCAGTACGATCCGGATGAACGACGGCCCTGTGAAGCCCATTCCAAGGATCAGCGGCGGAAGGACCGCACTGAGAATCGTGGCCGAAACAGCCATCACAACCCCGCTACGGTGGCGGCCGAGGGATAGCCAGACGACGGGAAAAACCAGCAGGAAACCCAGCACAGTGAGGTATTGATCCGCCGCTTCGCGGGAGAACCCGATGGCCAGGCAGTCCAGGACCGGAATGACTGCCCAGGCGCGGGTCGGCAGCCGCCCCCACGGCACCAGCGCACACGCGGCCAGAATGACCAGATGGCCGCCCAGACCGTACAGGAACGGACCGGGCTGCAGGAGCCCGGGGCGAAATGCCTCCGCCAGGACGGTGACCAGTAGCATCGTCACCGACAGCGGCAACTGGAATATCACCATCCGACCCCTAAGGTCCAGGCTCCGGAAGTAATTATCGAGCGAAAGGTGAGGCATCGCGTTACCCATTCGTGCTTCCTTTCAAATCTGTCCTGCCGTTTGTTTCCCGCCGCCTGCAGCGCCGGGAGATTTCTGAATCCCACTGCCACCATAGGCTCACTGGCATGACTGTCCCTATTAGCGGTGAGTGCTTCTGAACCCGACGACAGCACCCTGGTGTATCAACCACAAGGGACCCCTTCGGCGCCCTATTTCCTCGGCGTATTGACACACAGATTTCGCCGGAATACTGTCTGCCTTAACGGGGCTTTCCGCCCGTTCCTGAGTATTTTCGGCGCTGGAGTCTGGGCCGCTTCTGCTAGGCGAGGGCGCCAGCAAGGAGTTCTAATGTCTTGGGAAATGACCGGAAAGTATGTCGCCAACTGCAATTGCCAGCTGATTTGTCCGTGCCCGGTGGATGGTACGCCCACGGGATCGGATGGCGAGTGCCGCGGCGTGGCTGTGTTCCAAATCGCGAGTGGAAAACTCGATGACACCGATCTGTCGGGCATCGCCTTCGCCTTCTGCAACTGGTTCCCGTCGAACCTCTCGGCCGGCGGCTGGAAGGTGGGAATCGTCCTCGACGACGGCGCATCGGCTGCGCAAGCCACTGCCTTGGAAAGCATCCTTCATGGTGAGGCCGGCGGCCCGTTCGCGGATTTTGCGGCGTTGTACGGAGAATGGTTGGGAGTCGAGCGCGCCAGCGTCACATTCTCGGACGGCGACACCCCGTCCGCCTCGGTTGCCGGGCGGGTGAGCTACACGTTCGAGTCCCTGCCGGGACCCGACGGTGGTGTCACCACCGTCAAGAACGCGATGTTCGGGTTCGCCCCGGAATTCCGGATCGGCAAAGCGCAGGTACACTCGGACCTCTTTGGCCTTGATTTCGACGGCGTCTACGGTGAGACCGCGGACTTCACCTTCGCCAGCGCGATGGACGAAAACGCCCCCAAAGGCCGGGCATGAGCGCCGACAGCTGATGCTGCGCAGGAAGCAGTCCATCAGAGGCGGCGTGCGCGCTTCTGCGCGCGCCGCCGTTTCGCCTGCCACAGCGGCCGGTTCTACGGCAGCCGCGTCCCGGGTCGACCCGCGGGAGGCCGGCCTGATCGCGGTCCTGCTGTTACTCGCCGCGGCGAGTTGGGTCTTTACGTCCACTCAGCTGAGCGGGATGGACATGGGCCGGTGGACTGAGCCGGGGCCGCTGGGATTCTTCGTCGCCACGTGGGTGGTGATGCTGGCGGCCATGATGTTCCCGTCCGTGGCACCCATGGTGGTCGCATATGCCCGGATTCAGAGCCACCGACGCAAGACGGCGCGGTATGCTCCGGCAGGATCCACCGCCGTTTTCGTGGCCGGTTACCTGATCACGTGGACGGTCTTCGGCGTCGTGGCGTATTCGTTCTACATGTCCGTAGCGTCGCTGGCTCCCGGGTTCTTCGCCTCGGATCAAGGCGGCCGGTACCTGGCGGCCGGGGTGATTATGGCGGCGGCGGCCTATCAGCTCACGCCCGCCAAGAACGTCAGCCTGATGAAATGCCGGACGCCCATGGACTTCATCCTGCACCGCATGCGCCCCGGATACCGTGGCGCGCTGCGCATGGGAGTTGAGCACGGGGCGTGGTGCGTCGCATGCTGCTGGGCGCTGATGGTGGCCCTGTTTGCGCTCGGTGTGATGAGCATCGGCTGGATGGCGCTGATTGGGGCCTTCATTGCAGGAGAGAAGATGCTCCCCTGGAAGCGGCTCGCCAACCGCTCGGTTGCGGTGGCACTGGCCGTGATTGCGCTCGGAGTTGCCCTCACGCCAGCGGCGTTGGTCGGGATGGGGATGTAAGACGGGGGTTCTTGAATGGTCTCATGTACTAGAGGAGTCGGAAATGTCTGACGGGACTGGACTGATCGAGCGGTTTTACAAGGAGATAATCGAGGGCGGAAATCTGTCCCTCATTGACGAGTTGGCGACGGATGACTACGTCGATCACGAAGAGGCTCTTCCAGGGCAACCGCCCGGCAAGGACGGCGTCCGGTACTTCGTGAACGCGATCCGGACGGCGTTCCCCGATATTAAAGTCAAGACGATGGAAGCGTCATTGGCTGACGGAAACATGGAGGCGTTGCACGTAATTCTCACGGGCACTCATCGTGGCGAGATGGCCGGCATGGCAGCAACCGGCAAAAGCGTCGAATTCGGCACCACCGACATTATTCGCGTCGAGGACGGCAAAGTGGCAGAGCATTGGGGAACCACGGACAACCTGAGCCTCATGCAGCAGCTCGGTGCCATCCCTGCTTAGGGCTCACCTGACGGGGGTCCGCAACCGGGCCAACACTAGAAGCGCCTTCCGCCGTCGTCCTAGCCGACGGCGGGAGGCCCCTTCGTGCGGCACTGTCCCGTGGCGGTGCCGCACCCCTATGCGCGCGAGGCCACCCCCGCTACCTCTGCAACAGGGGCATCGGCCGTTGGTTCCACGTTGACGTAACCGGACTCTTTCGGCCCGGGCGGATAGGCGTGCTTGCGCCCGGTCACCATGATCACGAGTGCGACGACGACAGGCACCGCAGCGGCGACCGGCACGATCAGCGGGCCTGCCGTGGTGAGCGCGGCCGCGCCGTAGAGCGCGCCGATGGTGATGCCCAGCTGGATGGTCAGCACCGTGAGGCCGTTGGCAGCTTCCCGGTACTCCTTGCCGGCGCGGAGGATGGCGGACTGGTTGTAGATGCCGATCGCGCCGAAGCCCGCTCCCCAGACCGCCATGAGCAGCAGGGCGCCGGGGACGGTGACCCCGCCCCGGGGCAGGAGGAGGAACGCGGCGGCGACTATCGCCGTCGTGATCAGCAGTGAACGGCGCGGCCGCATGACCACGGTGATGCCGGCGATCCAGATGCCCACCAGCCCGGAGAATCCCAGGACTGCGAGTGAAAGCGTGATGCTGTAGTCGGGCAGCCCGGCCTCCCGGAGGAACGGGGCGATGAAGGTGAACAGGGCGAAGTAGATCGGTGCCCTGGCTCGTAAGCCGACTTGGCCCGCCGCCGGCATGCTGGCGCTGCCCAAGACGATCACGGCCAGGAAGCACAACAGAAAACAGCGCAATAACCAGGAAATCTGTCGCATGCCCGTACCTGCGTTTTCGGCTGACCCTCTCTTCACGGTATGGCCTGGCCAGGAGGAACACCATGCATCTGCTGCCGGTGCAGGGGAGTGCGACGCCGGCACTGGGCTTTGCTGGGCCTGCGCCTCAGGTGTACATGAGGGAGCCGGGGTGGTGAGTTTTTCGCCGGTTTCCAGCCAGGTCTTGAGGCCGGAGAGGATCATCGGCCAGCCGCCGTAGAGCTGGTCGTTGGCGCCTTCGCGGAGCTGGTCGTGCGTGACGGTGAGGTGGCAGGAATCGCCCACCGGTTCGATTTCCCAGGTGACGCGGGAGGTGCCTTCGGCTTTGACGTCGTCGTCCCAGAGGGCGCGCATGGTCTGGACGAGTTTGCGCCGGGGATCGACCTCGATGTTTTCGCCTTCGCCCAGAACCATGCCGTTGGCCTTGGGGTTGTGCATCTCGTAGTGGCCGCCCGGTGTCCAGTCCGCGGTGTGCGTGTTGCCGAACTGGTATTTGCTGCGGATCCCACTGTCCGGGATGGCTTCCCAGAGCCGCTCCGGCGCGGCGGCATCAGCTTGGTCCTGCCGCCGGACTCGACGTCGAGTCCGGGGGTTGCCGCCTGTCGCTCCTGAGAACCCTCGCCTGGACACAAGGTTTGTTTGCCACCGCAGCCTTCTCCGGACACGCAAATTCCAGAACTGTATATCGATTTCCCCCCAAACGATAGAAATGATAATTTGCGACATTTTTCATCAAGATCGGCTCAAGACTCAATCAAAGTTGTCCCAAGATCGTCGCAGTTTCAGTACCCCGGGCGCAGCGAGAAATAGGCTCGGCATCGACACAACGTGTCAAAAGAGAAGGTCGGGCTTAATTGCCGGGCCTTTATTATTGGGGAAAAGCATGTCGAACTATCAGACCCTTTTCGGGTCAGCACCGTCTGCGCCTGCGCCCGGACCGAAACCGCCCGGCAGGCCACGCACTTCCACGTTCGTCGTCGGAGGCATCACAGCCCTCTTCATGATTATTGGTGCTTTCAGTGGCGGTCTCGGGGGCGCTCTGGTTTTCCTTGCTATCTCGGCAGCCCTTACCGGCCTCTACATTCTGGTGACCGGGCGCCGTTCCTGGGCATGGCTTCCTGCCAAGCGGAAGGCAGGGGGCATCGCCCTGGCGGTCTCCTTCGCTCTCTTCATCGCCGGCGCAGTCGTGTTGCCGCGGACCAACGCGGATGACCTTCAGGCAGCCTCCTCGGACTCGAATGCCTCGCCACGCACCGCCACAGCGAGCGCATCAGCCGAAGTGGCGCCGTCGCCGTCGTCCACTCCAACCGCCCAGGCGACGGGCGCCCCGCTCGATCCCGAGACCCCTTACGCTCTGGCGAACGGCGTCAGCATTGCGGCTCCGAAGACGCAGCCTGCCTTTGCTACCAAGGCGATCGACTTGCTGGCAACTCTCCCCATCAAGGGCAGGGCTCCGAAGACGGGTTATGACCGCGCGCTGTTTGGCCAGGCCTGGGCGGACGTTGACCGTAACGGCTGCGACACTCGGAACGACATGCTCAAGCGCGACCTTACAGGGATCGCGTACACCAACAGCGTGCCCTGCAAGGTTCAGTCCGGAACTCTGGCGGACCCCTACACGGGCACTACCATCAGCTTCCTGCGGGGGAGCGCCACCAGCAGCGCCGTCCAGATCGACCATGTTGTTGCCCTGAGTGACGCCTGGCAGAAAGGCGCGCAGCAGCTGACCACGGAGCAGCGGACGGCCTTCGCCAATGACCCCCTGAACCTCCAGTCGACCGACGGTCCCACCAACATGAAAAAGGGCGACGGCGACGCAGCCACCTGGTTGCCGCCGAACAAGGGCTTCCGGTGCGAATACGTGGCGCAGCAGATTTCCGTGAAGGCAACGTACAGCCTGTGGGTCACCCAGGCGGAGCACGACGCGATGGCCAGGATCCTGGCCGACTGCTCCGACCAGCTCGCACCGACCAATGAGCAGGCACCGGTTGGCGCGGCGCCCGCACCTGCGCCGGCACCCGTGGTGGCAGCTGCTCCAGTAGCTCCCGCTCCAGCCCCAGTGGCCGTGGCGCCGGCCCCCGTTGCTCCCGCACCGGTCGTTCCCGCACCGGCTCCAGCAGCGCCAGCCGCCGTCTACTACGCCAACTGCACGGCGGCCAAGGCCGCCGGCGCCGCACCGATCTATGCCGGGCAGGCCGGCTACCGGTCGGCGCTTGACCGCGATTCCGACGGTGTGGCCTGCGAGAGCTAGCCGCGCCCAATCACTCCACCGATTCAACAATTTTCCAAGGGGGAAAAATGAAAAAGACGCTGATATTAGTTGTACTGACCGGCCTCATGCTGACGGGCTGCAGTGGCAAGCAGGCAACTGCAACTGCGAGTGCTGAGGCAGTTGCTGAGGTTACCATCACAGTTCCAAACGTGACGAGCCTGACCCTTGATAAAGCCACGGAGCAACTGGAAGATCTTGGGCTCAAAGTCGAGGCTGTGGACACCGTCGACGGCAAGACGATCGTTTCAAAGAAGAACTGGCAGGTGACGTCCCAAGACCCCACGGGAGGCGCACAGGTGGCAAAGGATTCCACCGTGCACCTCGGTGTCAAGTCCCTTGAAAAGATCGCGGCAGAAAAGGCCGCCGCAGAGAAAGCCGCCGCCGACAAGGTGGCAGCCCAGAAAGCAGCCGATGCAGCGGCACAGCAGGCGGCCGTAAAGCCAGCACCCGTAGTCCAGGCACCAGCCCCGGCGCCGGCCCCCGCTGCTGTGTACTACGCGAACTGCACCGCGGCGCGTGCAGCAGGTGCGGCGCCAATCTATGCCGGTACACCGGGATATGGAACGCACCTCGACAGAGACCGCGACGGAATCGGGTGCGATAAATAATCGGATTGGAAGCTCATGCCGCGGATACCTTTCACCTGGAAGGTATCCGCGGCTGTCGACTTAGATGCAAGAGCATGGCCACAACCCGATGTACACCCGGGCTGTAAGGGGCGCTGGCCCGGGTTCGGAGGCGTCGCCAGTAACCGGCTACCAAGGAGTGCCCGTTGACCCCCGGCGTTCGCGTTAGGGGCTGACCACCCGCCCGTTCTGGATCAATACGTCCAGGTGGTCGGCAATGTCGGCGAGCACCGCAATGTCGGCAAGCGGGTCAGCGGACAGCACCAGCATGTCAGCGTCGGCGCCGGGTGCCACGACACCGATCTGGCCTTCGCGCCCCAGCAGCTCGGCCGCCGTCGTGGTTGCCGAGCGGATGGCGGCGATAGCCGGCTGGGCCTTTCCCAAAAGACGGAACTGTTCGTTCTGGTGCCGGTGCATACCGCCAAGGAGATCAGTTCCGAAAGCCATCTTGACGCCGGCTTCGTGCGCGCGGGCGATGGCTTCGAGGCCGCTGCTGAGCACGGAGTCCACCTTGGCCCACATTTCTTCCGTGAGGCCGAAGCTCCTGCCCTCCTCCTTGAGCGCCCAATAAGTGACCAGAGTTGGGACCAGGAAGGCGTCCTTTTCGAGGAACAGGCGAAGGCTCTCGTCGTCGAGCAGGTTGCCGTGCTCGATGGAACGGACGCCGGCCTCAAGGGCACGGTTGATGGCACGCGCCGTGTAGGCATGGGCTGCGACATAGCGGTTGGCAGCCTCGGCCTCCTCCACGGCCGCCCGCATCTCCTCCATCGAGTACTGGGTGGAGTCGACCCGGTCCGTGGGCGAGGAAACTCCTCCTGAGGCCATGATCTTGATGTGGTGCGCCCCCTTGCGGATTTCGTCGCGGGCTGCGGCCCGGACGGCGTCCACACCGTCAGCTACCCGGCCGATCCCACAGCATCCACGGCCGTTGGGCTCATGGTCTTCGCCCGGGAGGCGCATGTCGCCGTGGCCACCGGTCTGGCTCAGCGCGTGACCGCAAAAGTGGATCTTGGGCCCTTCCAGCAGGCCTTCCTGCTGTGCCATCGCCAGGCCAAAGTCGGCGCCGGAGAGGTCCCGGACGGTGGTGAAGCCGCGGCGCAGCATCTGGCCCATGATCCGGGCGGTCTGCGCGTAGACGTACGAGGCCGGTGTCCAGGTCAGCGACCGAAAGTCGGCACTGGAGGCGACCACGTGGACGTGGCAATCGATGAGCCCCGGAATGACGAACTTGCAGGTGCCATCGATCACGCGGGCTCCCGAGGGCGCTTCAGCATCCGGACCGATACTGCTGACCTTTCCGTCAATACTGACGACGTCGGCAACGGAGTACGTGCCCGCCTCGACGTCCAGGACGCTGGCGTTGCGGATCACCAGGGGAGCGCTGCCGGCCACCTCGTCAGTGGGGGCCTGGGTGTTAGGGGTGGTGCTCACTAAACTGTGTCCTTCCCGGGGACTTCGGTGGGGTGGGCGGCAAAGGCCTCGGTGAGGTCTGCCAGGTTCCGGTTGACGACGTCGACGGCGGTTTCCACACTCTGTTGGGTGTAGCGGCCTTCGGCGTCCAACATGGCAAGGACGCCGACGACGTTGCGGCCGCCGTCGAGGACGGGAACGTTGATGACCGCCCCGCAGCCGAGCCGCTGGATGAGCTCGGAATCAGCGAAGACTTCACGCAGCGCGTTCAGGTCCGGGGCCAAAAACGGCATCTTGTCTTCAATCACCGTTCCCAGCCATCCGGGGGAGATCTCCACGGTTTTCTCGCCGCCCACCGGGTAATCTTCCGGATGGCTGGTAAAGAGCCGCCGAAGGCTGGACCGTTCGGGAATCCATTGGAGGGCTGTGAAGAGGATGACGCCCGGATCCCTCCGAATCTCCTCGAAGGTCTCCTGAAACACTGCGTCCGCCTTCATCGGGTCCGTTATTCCGCTCATTTTTGTCCCGATCCCGCAGGTGCCGGATCATGCTCGGCGCGGGCATTGATGTCCTCCAGGGATTTGCCCGCCGTGGATGCGCCGAAGATGACGACACCCAGGACGCCGATGGTCAGGACCACCGTTGTCATGACGAACACTCCGCCGAAGCCAAGAGCCACTGAGAAGATGCCGATGATGGACGGTGCCAGGATACTGCCGATGCGGCCCACGGCACTGGCCAGGCCGACGCCCGTGGCGCGCATCCAGGTGGGGAACAGTTCCGGCGTGTACGCGTAGACACCGGCGTAGGTGCCGTTCAGGAAGAAGGACAACGTTGCCGCGGCCACCAGAATCATCCCCGAGTCGTTGGATTGGCTCAGCCAAAAGGCGCTCAGCGCCGATCCGGCCAGATACAGGGCGATGGTGTTCTTCCGATCGATCCGGTCGTTTAGCCAGGCGGCGGAGAAATAGCCGGGAATCTGCGCGAGGTAAATGATGATCGAATACTCGAAGCTCTTGGTGACGGTAATGCCGCGGCCCACCAGCAGCGTGGGGATCCAAGAGAAGAAGCCGTAGTAGGAGAACGTGATTACGAACCAGATCAGCCAGATGACAGCGGTCCGGCGGCGCATGGCCCTGGACCACATGAACTTAAGTGCGTTCCAGATGGTGATCTTCTGCTCGTGCTTGGCGATCTCTTCGTTCCCGGCGGTGAGCGGAGTGAGTTGCTTACCGGTTGCCTTCACGACGCTCTCCTCAAAGCGCTCAACCACCTGCGTCGCTTCAGCGATGCGGCCACGGCTGATGAGAAAGCGGGGGGATTCAGGCAGGCTGCGGCGCCACCACAGCAGGAGAAGGATCGGGACGGCGGTCATCACTTGGGCCCAGCGCCAGCCGTCCTCGCCCATGGGAACAACAAACCGGCCGATCAGTGCCGCACCAACGAAGCCAAAGGAGAAGAACCCGGCCAGGGTTCCAATGAACCAGCCGCGACGCTTCGGGGGAATGAACTCAGACAGGAACGGCGCGATGATGACGCTTTCGGCGCCGGCACCCAGGCCTGCAAAGATGCGGGCAATCAGGAAGACTTCGAAGTTGGGAGCCATGGCCGCGATCACCGACATGAGGCAGTAGAAGGCAAGGGCCCAGAGCATTACCTTCTTGCGGCCAAACCGGTCGCCCAGCCATCCGGAGAGGATGGCTCCGAAGAAGAAGCCAAGCGGGGCGGCGGAACCCACCAGCCCCAGGCTTGCGTTGCTGAGGCCCCACAGTTCCTGGATGCGCGGGAGCAGGAATGCGACCACTGCCCCGTCCATGCCGTCGAACGAGTAGCCGAGGCCTCCAATGAGGAGAAGCTTGTAGTGTGGACGACTGAGTGCCAAGCGGTCCAAGCGTGCTGTGAGAGACATGGTGATTCCTGCCAAAGTGGGCCAAGTTGTACATTTTTAGGAATATGCACAAGTCTGTGCAGATGCGATGTATTGAAGTTACGGCCAGAGTGTGAGGTAGGTCAATAGGTGAAACAGGAAATTAACTCTTCGTCGGTCACCGAGTGGCTGGACAGCCGTGTCCAGGGACGGAAGCTGGCCGCCCGGCAAATGCAGGTCATCGGCATCCTCCGGTCACAGCCGCGCCTCGCCTCCTACGGTTCAGTCAGCGACATCGCGGCCGCCGCGTCGTCGAACGCTTCCACCGTGACCAGAACCGCGCAGGCACTGGCATTCAAGGGCTGGTCCGACTTCCAGTTTGAGCTCCGCTCAAGGTTTCTGGCGTCGCTGAGCGCCCTCGAAGTGGCCGCTGAGCATAACGGCCACGTCAGCAGCCCTGCCCAGGCCGCCGTCTCTACGGACAGGGCCAATCTGGCTCATCTGGAGCGCACACTCGATCCGGCTACTGTCCGCTCCCTCGCCGAAGCGATCGCCGGGGCGCGGCAGACGCTGATTATTGCCGCCGGAAGCTACGCGATCCCGGGCAAGGCGCTGGAGCATAACGCGGTCATTGCCGGCTACAACGTCCGGCTGCTCGACGCTGATGTCGCCGCGCTGACGAATACCCTCGCGCGGGTGACCTCCGACGACCTGGTGATCGCGATCAGCCTGTGGCGGGTTTACGACAGCACCATGCGCGCCGTGGAGATCGCCCACAACGTGGGCGCCACCATCGCTTCGATCACGGACAGCGCCGGCTCTCCCGTGGCCGAGCACGCCGGGCAGCGGATAGTTGTTCCCACCGAAGGCGCGGGCTTTTTCCCGTCGCTGACGGGTGCCGTTGCCGCGGTCCAGGCGATCGCCGTCGAACTCGCTTCCCTGGACCGTGAGCGGTCAAACAAGAACATCGCCGCATCCGAACGGACCTGGGACCAGATGCGGATCATGCATCCCCGTTCAAGCTCTTAATTGTATTGACGAGGCGGCCAGAAGACGCCGTCGTACCGGGGTGGTCTGTCAATGCGTGGACAGTTCACGCATCAATCCGAGCTGCGACAGGAACTCCACCTGGTCGAAGTAGAAGCGGTGAGACGTGGTCTCGCCACCCTCCACCTTGGCGACGTCGCAGCTCCTGATGCGGAGCTGCTTGCCGGTGGGTTCCATAGTTTCACCGGAGGGCATGCGCAGCGGGCCGGTGTTGGTGCCGATGACGATGCCCTCGTCGATGGCCACGTCGCCGGCCTCGTGCCGTCCCGTCTGCTCGTACCGGACGTCCGGCATGGCGTCCCATAGTTCGAAGAGGTAGCTGGTGATGGCGTCGCGGCCGGGGGCCGCTTCGTGGACTGGCTTCTGCTGTTGCGGGAGCCACCTTAATTGCACCTCCGCGGCGAATCACGAGTCAACCGACGGAGCTACCCCTTCGAAAATCGGGGTCCAAGACGTCGCGCAGTCCTTGATGCCTGGCGATTCACCGGGAAAGATGGCGCGCATGGCAACCTTTACCGAGTCCGATGACCTGCGGGGCGCGCAGTTTTCCGATGTGAACCTGAGCGGGTCCAGGTTCGTCCGCTCCGACCTGTCCGGTGCGGTGATGCGCGGCGTTTATGTGGAGAGGGTGGACATCGACGCTCCCTGGCTCCTCGAGGACGAAGGATCGATGCTGGTGAACGGCGTGGATGTGGCTCCACTCGTTGACGCCGAACTCAACCGGCGCTTTCCCGGCCGGGAGCTGAGGCACGCCGCCGATCCGGACAGCCTGAGGGAGGCGTGGACCCGGCTCGAGAATACGTGGTCGGCCACTTTGCGGCGGGCGGCTGCGATGCCGGCAGGCGCCGAGGATGTATCGGTCGACGGCGAGTGGTCGTTGGCGCAGACGCTGCGGCACCTGGTGATGGCCACCGATAAGTGGCTGGGCGGGGCTGCCCTGGGGCTGGAGCAGCCGTACCATCCGATAGGGGAGCCGAATGTTGAGTACGAAACGGACGGCCGGGACATGTCGGTGTTCCAAACGGCCAAGCCCTCCTACGGTGAGGTGCTCGAGGTTGGGGCCGGCCGCGTGACCATGGTGCGCGACTTCCTCGCCGCCGTGACGACCGAGGACCTGCAAAAGCCCCACCAGGCTCCCGACGATCCGCGCTACAGCGTGACCACGCTCGACTGCCTGCACGTCATCCTCCACGAGGAGTGGGAACATCACCGCTTCGCCGTCCGCGACCTCGACGTGATCGAAGCGCGGGCGGCGAAGGGCAGCTAAACCGTCCGCTTCCATAGCGCGTCCCAGATAAAACCCTTGGCATGTTGTGGCTTCTTTTGGAATTCTGGTCGTAGTTGTCGATTTGGGCTTCCGGCGGGCGTCGTATGAATAAGGGGCCAGAACGGACGGCCCTGGTGACGGCGAGGTGTTCGGCGTCGATGCAGTGAAAGCTCAAACCAGAGTTACCACGAAGGGAGCACGAAAATGTCAAAGTATTTGGTCCTGATCTTCCAGGATGAAGCGGCGAAACAATCCGACGGCGAGGCCATGAGCGCCCCATACCAGGAGTTCCAGCAGCGCCGCGGCGCGTCCCTGCTCAACGGGGCCGCCCTGCAGCCACCCTCGACGGCGACGTCCATCCGACGCGACGGAGCGGGCGGATTCTCGGTGACGGATGGTCCGTTTGCCGAGTCGAAGGAGACGCTGGGCGGCTACTACCTGATCGAGGCGGGCGACCTGGATGAGGCGCTGGAGATCGCCAAGGAGGTTCCGGCCGGCATCGGGGTAGAGGTCCGGCCCGTGCGAATGGTCAGCTGATGGCGCAGGCCGCCAGCTCGGAGGTTGCTGCCGCGGTTGCCGATGCGCACCGCAGGGAGTGGGCCTTCGTGCTGGCGGCCACCGTCCGTGTTGCCGGGGATATCGACACGGCCGAAGAAGCCGTCCAGGACGCGTACGCCAGTGCATTGTCCACGTGGGGTCCACGCGGCATTCCGAAGAATCCTGGCGCTTGGCTCACCGTGACCGCGCGCCGTCGGGCCCTGGATATGCATCGTCGCACCGCGACTGCGCAGCGGGCGCTCCCCAAGCTTTTCGACCCGGAGGAGTACGCAGACGACGAGCCGGGCGCGGACGCGGAAGACATTGCCGATGACCGGCTGCGGTTGATCTTCACCTGCTGCCACCCGGCCCTGGCATTGGACGCCCAGGTGGCACTGACGCTGAGGCTCCTGTGTGGCCTGTCCACCGCTGATGTGGCGCGGGCGTTTTTGCTGCCTGAGGCCACGATGGCGGCGCGGATCACCCGGGCGAAGAAGAAGATCGCGGCCGCGCACATCCCCTACCGTGTGCCGTCGGCGGCCGAGCTGCACGAGCGCGTCGACGGCGTGCTGTCCGTTGTGTACCTGGTGTACACCACCGGGCACACCGCCCCGTCAGGAGTGGACCTGATGCGCCGTGATCTCGCGGAACGCGGCCTTGAGCTGGCGAGAATGCTCCGGGTGCTGCTTCCCCATGACCGCGACGTCGCCGGGCTTCTGGCACTTGTTGTGCTCACTGACGCACGCAGGGGCGCCCGGCTCGATGAACACCGCGAACTAGTGCTGATGGAGAACCAGGACCGGTCGAAATGGGACCGGCCGGCCATCGAAGAAGGGGTGGCGCTCCTGCGCGAGGCGTTGAACGCCCGGCCCCGGGCCGCTTCGCCCTCGTGGCGGCAATCGCTGCTGTCCATGACGAGAGCGAGTCGTGGTCCGACACTGACTGGCAGGAGATCCTGGGGCTCTACGACGTGCTCATGGAGACGTGGCCCTCTCCTGTTATCCAACTCAACCGGGCCATAGCCCTCGGGTTCGCGGTGGGCCCTTCTGAAGGCTTGGCGGAGCTGGATGCGCTCGGAGCCGAGCCCCAGCTGGCCCGCTACCCTTATCTTGCCGCCGCACGTGCCGACTTCCTGACCCGGCTGGGCCGTCTCAGCGAGGCCCGGGTCGCCTTCGAGGAAGCGTTGATCCTGACGGAGAACGACGCCGAACGGCGCTACCTCCGGACCCGCCTGAACGAACTGGCGGGGTGAGCCAAGCTTAGAGGCACCGCTTGGGGTGCGACGGGGGCAGTGGGAGGATGAATCCGTGGACCAATTCTTTGACTTCCTTCGCCATTACTGGTGGCTCGCCTTCCCTCTCAGCGGAGTGGCCGGGGGATGGGCCAGGCAGTGGTCCAAGGCCAGCGAACGCCGGCACCGTCGCCGGCTGGAGCTCTACAAGCTCAAGAACCAGGCGGTGCAGGCCGAACAGGCCAGCCAGGCTGCTGTCCTCTCGCTGGTGGCAGCGCACGACGCCGTGAACCGGCGGTGGCTGGACTACGAGCTCGACGTTGGGAAACTCATCGACTTCCCGGTCATGACGGATGTGCGCGAACCTCTCACAGTCGCCTTCCTCCGGGCCAAACGGGAGGCCGACGGTTTGCGGCCGGCCAAACCGGAGGAGATTACGACGGCGGCCCGGCTGGCTGAGTACCGGACAGCCGTTCACGGCTTTGAGCTGGCGTTCGACGTCGCGGAGCGGGAAGCCAAACGGATCAGGGACAGCAATTTCACGGGGCCCGAACGCCAGCGGCTGGCAACCGCCAGGAAGCTGCTCAACATCGCCCTAGACAACGCCGCGACACCTGCCGAACGGCAAACCGCGTACAAGCGCGCCCGGCGGGAACTGGACGGTCTCATCGTCCTGCCCGAGGCCACGGTAGCGGCGCTGGAAGTGAAGATTGCAGGCGAACTGAACGCACCGCACAACTCGGAGTAGGGAGTACGACGGCGGCGCCCGGGTTGGGTGCGCATTGTCGACGGCGTGCCCGGCAGGGCCGTCCACTCCGGCCATACCGCCGACGGGCCGGCGGGATTAATGGCGTAGTGGCTGGCCAGGTGGAAGGCCATAACCGAGCGGATCGGTTGACCTGTGCCCGGGTAGCAACTAACTATTGACTACGGGTTCCAGCGGTCTAGCATGATGCGCATCAGGTCATTTCAAGGAGGAGATGTGTGATGTCACGCGCCGAAGTAGAGCAACTTGACGACCGCGGAATGGCGGCCTGGGATCAGCACGATACTGCGGCGTTCGCCGACCTGCTGGCCGAGGGTTTCACTTTTACGGATGTGATGGCCCCCGAGCCGTTCCGCACGCGGGAGCAGGTCCAGGCCTACATGGACACCTGGTTCATGGCGTTTCCGGATATGCGCATCAGGGCCACGCGGCGGGTGGTCAGCGATGACGAGGTGGCGGCGGAAGTGGAGTTCACGGGCACGAACACCGGGCCGGTGCGGATGGGGGACCAGGAAATTCCGGCTACGGGCAAATCCGTAGTGGGAACAGGGACCTATTTCGCCTCCGTCACCGACGGAAAGATCGCCTCGTTCCGCGCCCATCCGGACGTCGCCGCGTTGATGAGGCAGCTGGGGCTGATGCCCGGGATGTGACGCGGGCTCAAGGCTGCAGAGCGCCAGGACCGCCTCGCGGGGGAAGAGGGCGGAGAAAGCACGACGGAGGCGCGTGGGCGCCAAGGTAACCATGCGCCAGACTTAGGGGCGTGACGAACAAACCACGTCCCGGCCTCGCGATCGCTGCGCTCAGCCTCGGCACCTCCCTTAACCCACTGAACTCGTCCATGATCGCCGTGGCGTTGGTGGTCCTGCGGGAGGATTTCGCGCTCGACGTCGCCACAGTCACCTGGGTGATCACGTCGTTCTACCTCGCGTCCGCGGCCGGACAGCCGCTTATGGGCAGGCTTGCGGACCGCTTCGGGCCGCGCCGCCTGTTCACGTTCGGGATGGCCCTGGTGGCGGTGACGTGTGCGCTGGCTCCGTTCGCGCCCAACTTCGCGCTGGTCTGCGTGGCCCGCGCGCTCATGGCTGTGGGGACGGCGACGGCGTACCCGTCCGCCGTCGTGATGGTCACCGAACTGAGCCGGCTGGCGAAGCTTCCGTCCACCCGCCCGCTGGGGCGGATCCAGATGGCGAACGCGTCGGCGGCCGCGGTGGGACCCGTCGTCGGCGGTTTGTTGGTGAGCTTGCTGGGCTGGCAGGCGCTGTTCGCTGTCAATGTGCCGCTCGCGCTGCTGGCACTGGTTGTGGTGCACCGGGCAGCGCCGGCCGATTCCGGACGCGAAACCGGGAAGCTCTCAACCCTGATCCGTGACTCCGACATCCCCGGCATCCTGGCCTTCGTCGCCTCGCTGATGCTCGCGATGATGGCCCTGCTGAACGTGATGCCGGGGTACCGCTGGTGGCTCCTGGGCGCGGCGACTGTCATTGCCGGGCTGTTCGCGTGGCGGGAGCTGCGCTTCCGTCCGCCGTTCCTGGACTTGCGGCTGCTCGGCCGGAACCGGCCGCTGCTGCTGGTGTATCTGGTGTTCGTCGTCTTCAGCGGCGTCTACTACTTTGCGTTCTTCGGCCTGCCGCAGCTGCTGCAGGAGGCAGGACATTACGACGCCGGACTGGTGGGCCTGCTGATGTTCCCCTAGCGGCGATGTCCGTGCTGGTCACGCCGGTGACGGTCCGGCTGATTGAGCGGTTCGGCGTGCGTTCGGTGATGATCGCCGGTGCGCTGATCCTGCTGGTTGCCTCGGCTGGCCTGGGGGCGTTGACGTTGTCCCTGTGGCCGCCTTTGGTGTTTGTGCTGACCGCGTTGATGGGTGTGCCGTACGGGGTGGTGAGTACGGCGTCGAACCAGGGCCTGTACGTGTCCGCCCGGCCGGAGGAGAGGGGAGTAGCAGCCGGCATTTTCCAGACATGCCGCTACCTTGGCGCCATCACGGCGACGGTGCTGATCGGTGTGCTGTACGGGCCTGGAGTGAACCAGGCGAACTGGGGGCTGATGGTTCTGGTGATGCTGGGGCTGGGCACCGTGGTGCTGGGGTTGGCGGTGGCGTGGAAGCGGAAGGGTGTTTAGGTTTGGTGAGCTCCACGGCCTGAGTGGATCGGTCCGGTAGAAGAACATTTAGTGCACGGTTGCGGTACGGTCGTGTGCCCCAGTTCATAGTGGGCCAATCCGGCGGACAGCCCTGCCTGGGAGCGCGCATGGCCCTGGAAATTTCCGGGAACGCAGGGATTTTGGGGGATGGGGACCTCCTTCGGCGTGGATTTGCCACGGGGGGTCCGGCCGTGTAATGTCTTCTGAGTCGCCGCGAGGGGAACAGCGAAGAGCTGGTTACCGCGGGCGGCCAAACCCCCAAATTCAAGACCAAATGTTGGTTGTTCTTTTGAGCGCCTCGGTTTGGTGGGGATGTGTTTTCTGCTGGTGCGGGTCCTGGAATATGGATTTGCATCGGGGCGGGAAACCGGGTAACTTTGAAAAGTTGCTCCGGAGCGATCCACGGCTGTTTGGTTGTGGTGGTGCCGGGTGTGTCTGTTGTTTGAGAACTCAATAGTGTGCCAAGTTTGTTGATACCAATTGTTTTATTGATTGGTTGTTTTGGCCGGGTCCGCCACCTCGTGGTTGGGTCTGGTTTTTACAGCTGGTTTCAAATTTTGCAGCCTTCTTCTTCCGTTATTTCCGGGGGTGTTGGTTGTGTTCGTTTTTGTTTTACTTCAACGGAGAGTTTGATCCTGGCTCAGGATGAACGCTGGCGGCGTGCTTAACACATGCAAGTCGAACGATGACCTGGTGCTTGCACTGGTGATTAGTGGCGAACGGGTGAGTAACACGTGAGTAACCTGCCCTTAACTCTGGGATAAGCCTGGGAAACTGGGTCTAATACCGGATATGACTCCTCATCGCATGGTGGGGGGTGGAAAGCTTTTTTGTGGTTTTGGATGGACTCGCGGCCTATCAGCTTGTTGGTGAGGTAATGGCTCACCAAGGCGACGACGGGTAGCCGGCCTGAGAGGGTGACCGGCCACACTGGGACTGAGACACGGCCCAGACTCCTACGGGAGGCAGCAGTGGGGAATATTGCACAATGGGCGAAAGCCTGATGCAGCGACGCCGCGTGAGGGATGACGGCCTTCGGGTTGTAAACCTCTTTCAGTAGGGAAGAAGCGAAAGTGACGGTACCTGCAGAAGAAGCGCCGGCTAACTACGTGCCAGCAGCCGCGGTAATACGTAGGGCGCAAGCGTTATCCGGAATTATTGGGCGTAAAGAGCTCGTAGGCGGTTTGTCGCGTCTGCCGTGAAAGTCCGGGGCTCAACTCCGGATCTGCGGTGGGTACGGGCAGACTAGAGTGATGTAGGGGAGACTGGAATTCCTGGTGTAGCGGTGAAATGCGCAGATATCAGGAGGAACACCGATGGCGAAGGCAGGTCTCTGGGCATTAACTGACGCTGAGGAGCGAAAGCATGGGGAGCGAACAGGATTAGATACCCTGGTAGTCCATGCCGTAAACGTTGGGCACTAGGTGTGGGGGACATTCCACGTTTTCCGCGCCGTAGCTAACGCATTAAGTGCCCCGCCTGGGGAGTACGGCCGCAAGGCTAAAACTCAAAGGAATTGACGGGGGCCCGCACAAGCGGCGGAGCATGCGGATTAATTCGATGCAACGCGAAGAACCTTACCAAGGCTTGACATGAACCGGAAATACCTGGAAACAGGTGCCCCGCTTGCGGTCGGTTTACAGGTGGTGCATGGTTGTCGTCAGCTCGTGTCGTGAGATGTTGGGTTAAGTCCCGCAACGAGCGCAACCCTCGTTCTATGTTGCCAGCGCGTGATGGCGGGGACTCATAGGAGACTGCCGGGGTCAACTCGGAGGAAGGTGGGGACGACGTCAAATCATCATGCCCCTTATGTCTTGGGCTTCACGCATGCTACAATGGCCGGTACAAAGGGTTGCGATACTGTGAGGTGGAGCTAATCCCAAAAAGCCGGTCTCAGTTCGGATTGGGGTCTGCAACTCGACCCCATGAAGTCGGAGTCGCTAGTAATCGCAGATCAGCAACGCTGCGGTGAATACGTTCCCGGGCCTTGTACACACCGCCCGTCAAGTCACGAAAGTTGGTAACACCCGAAGCCGGTGGCCTAACCCCTTGTGGGAGGGAGCTGTCGAAGGTGGGACTGGCGATTGGGACTAAGTCGTAACAAGGTAGCCGTACCGGAAGGTGCGGCTGGATCACCTCCTTTCTAAGGAGCACCTACAGTCACCTTGCCCCGCATTTGTGCGGGTGTGGAGGGGTTGTCAGGAGTATATGCCCGTTGCGCAGACGCTAGTTCTGCGGCGGGTGCTCAAGGGTGGAATATCAATGAATAGCGGCCGCTTGTTTTGTGCCTGGCCTAGTACGGATGCCCTCTTGAGGGTGTCTTGGAATGGTGTGGGTGCGGGGTTGGGTGGTTTAGTGTTTGGCACACTGTTGGGTCCTGAGGCAACAGGGCCGGGAGGACGGGCTGCAGCTTACGGGTTGTGGTGTGTTTTGTCGGGTTTGTTTGTTTCTGGTTTCCTGGCTGCACCGAGCATGCACTTTTTTGTGTGTGGGGTGTGTGGTTTGGGGTTGTTGTTTGAGAACTACATAGTGGACGCGAGCATCTTTTATAAGAAGCAATTTCCAAGAATTATGAACCTGGATCTGTCCGCACTCCTTTGGGGTGTGGGTGGTTTCTGTGGTTCTCTCGTGAATTAGTTTTTTGATCTTTTGTGGTCAAGTTTTTAAGAGCACACGGTGGATGCCTTGGCATTAGGAGCCGAAGAAGGACGTAGGAATCTGCGATAAGCCTGGGGGAGTCGATAACCGGACTGTGATCCCAGGGTGTCCGAATGGGGAAACCCCGCCAGGGGCGCGAGCTGCCTGGTGACCCGCATCTGAACACATAGGGTGTGTGGAGGGAACGCGGGGAAGTGAAACATCTCAGTACCCGCAGGAAGAGAAAACAATAGTGATTCCGTCAGTAGTGGCGAGCGAACGCGGATCAGGCTAAACCGTTCCATGTGTGATAGCCGGCGGGCGTTGCATGGTCGGGGTTGTGGGACTTTCCGTACTGTCTCTGCCGGGACAGTGAGGTGTGATGTGCAGGCATAGGTGAACGGTCTTGAAAGGCCGGCCAGAGAGGGTGTGAGCCCCGTAACCGAAATGTTTTGTGCCGCCTGGAGAGTATCCCAAGTAGCACGGGGCCCGAGAAATCCCGTGTGAATCTGTCAGGACCACCTGATAAGCCTAAATACTCCCTAATGACCGATAGCGGACCAGTACCGTGAGGGAAAGGTGAAAAGTACCCCGGGAGGGGAGTGAAACAGTACCTGAAACCGTGTGCTTACAATCCGTCGGAGCATCTGCAGCTTGTCTGTATGGGTGTGACGGCGTGCCTTTTGAAGAATGAGCCTGCGAGTTAGTGTTACGTCGCGAGGTTAACCCGTGTGGGGAAGCCGTAGCGAAAGCGAGTCTGAATAGGGCGTTGCAGTGGCGTGATCTAGACCCGAAGCGAAGTGATCTACCCATGGCCAGGTTGAAGCGACGGTAAGACGTCGTGGAGGACCGAACCCACTTCAGTTGAAAATGGAGGGGATGAGCTGTGGGTAGGGGTGAAAGGCCAATCAAACTTCGTGATAGCTGGTTCTCCCCGAAATGCATTTAGGTGCAGCGTTGCGTGTTTCTTGCTGGAGGTAGAGCTACTGGATGGCTAATGGGCCCTACAAGGTTACTGACGTCAGCCAAACTCCGAATGCCGGTAAGTGAGAGCGCAGCAGTGAGACTGTGGGGGATAAGCTTCATAGTCGAGAGGGAAACAGCCCAGACCACCAACTAAGGCCCCTAAGCGTGTGCTAAGTGGGAAAGGATGTGGAGTTGCGAAGACAACCAGGAGGTTGGCTTAGAAGCAGCCATCCTTAAAAGAGTGCGTAATAGCTCACTGGTCAAGTGATTCCGCGCCGACAATGTAGCGGGGCTCAAGTACACCGCCGAAGTTGTGGATTTCAGATATTAGCTAAGCCGCCCCTTGTGGGTTGGTTCAGGCGTCTGGAGTGGTAGGGGAGCGTCGTGTGGGCAGTGAAGTCGCGGTGTAAACCAGCGGTGGAGCCTACACGAGTGAGAATGCAGGCATGAGTAGCGAAAGACGGGTGAGAAACCCGTCCGCCGAATGATCAAGGGTTCCAGGGTCAAGCTAATCTGCCCTGGGTAAGTCGGGACCTAAGGCGAGGCCGACAGGCGTAGTCGATGGACAACGGGTTGATATTCCCGTACCGGCGAAAAACCGTCCATGTTGAACAGGGGATACTAACCGCCCGAGACCTGCCCTATCGCCCTTCGGGGTGTGTGGGTTTTGGTGGAGCGCGGGACCTGATCCTGGGAGGCAAGCGTATTAACAGGTGTGACGCAGGAAGGTAGCCAAGCCGGGCGATGGTTGTCCCGGTCTAAGGATGTAGGGCGAACGGTAGGCAAATCCGCCGTTCATGATGCCTGAGATCTGATGGGACCCCCTCACGGGGGATTTGGTGATCCTATGCTGCCGAGAAAAGCATCGACGCGAGGTTTTAGCCGCCCGTACCCCAAACCGACACAGGTGATCAGGTAGAGAATACTAAGGCGATCGAGAGAATTATGGTTAAGGAACTCGGCAAAATGCCCCCGTAACTTCGGGAGAAGGGGGGCCCCAACCTTGAACACCACTTGCTGGTGGGAGGGGATCGGGGCCGCAGAGACCAGGGGGAAGCGACTGTTTACTAAAAACACAGGTCCGTGCGAAGTCGCAAGACGATGTATACGGACTGACTCCTGCCCGGTGCTGGAAGGTTAAGAGGACCGGTTAGCCCTTACGGGCGAAGCTGAGAATTCAAGCCCCAGTAAACGGCGGTGGTAACTATAACCATCCTAAGGTAGCGAAATTCCTTGTCGGGTAAGTTCCGACCTGCACGAATGGAGTAACGACTTCCCCGCTGTCTCAACCATAAACTCGGCGAAATTGCAGTACGAGTAAAGATGCTCGTTACGCGCAGCAGGACGGAAAGACCCCGAGACCTTTACTATAGTTTGGTATTGGTGTTCGGAGTGGCTTGTGTAGGATAGGTGGGAGACGTTGAAGCCCGGACGCCAGTTCGGGTGGAGTCATCGTTGAAATACCACTCTGGTCACTTTGGACATCTAACTTCGGCCCGTAATCCGGGTCAGGGACAGTGCCTGATGGGTAGTTTAACTGGGGCGGTTGCCTCCTAAAAAGTAACGGAGGCGCCCAAAGGTTCCCTCAGCCTGGTTGGCAATCAGGTGTCGAGTGTAAGTGCACAAGGGAGCTTGACTGTGAGAGAGACATCTCGAGCAGGGACGAAAGTCGGGACTAGTGATCCGGCGGTACATTGTGGAATGGCCGTCGCTCAACGGATAAAAGGTACCTCGGGGATAACAGGCTGATCTTGCCCAAGAGTCCATATCGACGGCATGGTTTGGCACCTCGATGTCGGCTCGTCGCATCCTGGGGCTGGAGTAGGTCCCAAGGGTTGGGCTGTTCGCCCATTAAAGCGGTACGCGAGCTGGGTTTAGAACGTCGTGAGACAGTTCGGTCCCTATCCGCTGCGCGCGCAGGAAATTTGAGAAGGGCTGTCCTTAGTACGAGAGGACCGGGACGGACGAACCTCTGGTGTGTCAGTTGTACTGCCAAGTGCACCGCTGATTAGCTACGTTCGGATGGGATAACCGCTGAAAGCATCTAAGCGGGAAGCTCGCTTCGAGATGAGATTTCCATACACCTTGTGTGTGAGAGGCCCCCAGCCAGACCACTGGGTTGATAGGCCGGATGTGGAAGCGAGGACTAACGACTCGTGAAGCTGACCGGTACTAATAGGCCGATAACTTACACCACACACCACCCCCGTAAACCTATTCAAAAGAGGTTTACACCACAGGGTTGGTACAAAGATAACAAGACTGCTTGCGTCCACTATGTGGTTCCCAAACAACAAACCCGTTGCTTGAGGAACAAACACAACAACATAACAACACCACACCTGCCTTAACCGGCAGGAGCATGTTGTAACCACAGAATTCCCACCCACGGCACAGCCAGCGGGTGAGGAGCAAGGGTTACGGCGGTCATAGCGTGGGGGAAACGCCCGGTCCCATTCCGAACCCGGAAGCTAAGACCCACAGCGCCGATGGTACTGCACCCGGGAGGGTGTGGGAGAGTAGGTCACCGCCGGAACATCATTACAGGTCGAGAGCCCCCCAACCACCAGGTCGGGGGGCTCTCCCACGTTAACCGGCTCTTCAAGGTTCCCGGGGAAATAGGTTCGTGTTGTAGCTAGCAGAGGACTCGTGGTCCTGCTGGGATGAGTGTTATCTACGCATTCAACCTGAACAGGAACCACGAGCCTTGTTAGAGCCTACTTTGGCGGCCGATGATGCTGCCAGCTTGATCTTCAACCTGCCTGATTACCGTGTCACGGCCGCCGTGCTGCTTCCTGACGGGGCACGCCACATTACGGTGGAGACGACATTTCCGCCGGGCTGCCCGAGTTGCGGCGTCGTCGCCTTCCGGGTGAAGGAGCGCCGTTGCCAGCGGCTGCGTGACATTCCGGTCGCTGGCCGGGTGGTGCTGCTCTGGGACAAGCGGCGCTGGTTCTGTGACGAGTATTTGTGCGAGCGGAAATCGTTCTGCGAAGCGACGCCGCAGGTCCCGCGCCGGGCCCGGTCGACGCGGCGGCTACGGCAGTCGGTGCTGGAGGCGGTCATCACCTCGGGGCGGGCAGTGTCCGAGACCGCCGTGGCGTTCGGGATCTCGTGGTGGCTGGTCCAGCAGATCATCGGCGACGCCGCCCTGCGCCTGCCGGACGTGGACCTGCTGGCACCCAGGATGCTGGGCATCGATGAGCACCGGTACCGGTCCGTGCGGTTCTTCCAGGACCCCGGCACCAAGGCATGGATCCGGTACGAGCCCTGGATGACAACGATCGTGGATCTGGACACCGGCCAGGTCCTGGGCATCGTGGACGGACGTGACCACAAGGGCGTCGGGAACTGGCTCTTCGCCCGGCCACTGGACTGGCGGCTTGGGGTGCAGGTCGTCGCGATCGACCCGTCCGCGGCCTTCCGGAAAGCACTACGGATGTGGTTGCCGCGCACGGCGGTCTCGGTGGATCTTTTCCACGTGACGATGCTGGCCAACGACATGCTCACCACCGTCCGTCAGGGCCTGTCCCAGCAGGTTCGGGGCCGGCGGGGCAGGACCACGGACCCGGCGTGGGCGAACCGGATGCTGCTGCTGAAGGCCAACGAGAACCTCTCAGAACGTGGACATCACCGGTTGGCGGGCGTGTTCGCTGCCGACGATCCGACCGGCAGCCTCCAGGCCGCCTGGCAGGTCAAGGAACAACTCCGCACCCTGCTCTCCACCGGGTCCCTCGAGGACGCAGCCGCCGCGAAGACTGCCCTCGCCGACCTGGTGGAACGGGCCGCGATGCCGGAGACGAACAGGCTCTACCGGACCGTGTGCCGCTGGTGGGCCGAGATCGAAGTCCTCATCGTCACCGGCGCTACAACAGCCAAAGTAGAAGCCAACAACACCGCGATAAAACACATCAAACGAACCGCCCGCGGCTACCGCAACCCAATCAATTACAAATCGCGTATTCTCTTGAGAAGTGCAGCCCGGATGGCAGCATGAGCAATCATCTCAGCAGACCATTCCCCGGGAACCTTGAAGAGCCCGTTAACCACCAAAACCAAAGATGAGCATGGTCAGGGCGGGCCGTCTGAAACTGCCGCCGGTGCAGTCCGCTTCGGTGCGGCGTGGTGCAGCACATGGTGACTGCAGCACTGGAATCTGGGCAGGTTGTTGGCCCCCGTGTCAGGGGCGCGCAGGAAAGCCAGCCAGTTATGTTTATCGAGCGGTAGGGAGTGTCTTGCCAATCGGCGTTAATAGCCTCCGAAAGTAGTGCGTCGGCCAGGGCTTTGAGAATGATTACGGCCGCTAACACGCTCTTGACCCGAACGTGCTTTCCAAATCCTCGTGAATATTGGCCTTCAGGGGGTCCAGAGGTAGTGCGGGTGAGCGCCGTGGTCGGAATTCCGATTGGTGTGGGTGAGCGCCAGTGTCGGTGTGGGTGAGCGCCATCTGTAATGCTCCTTCCACCACGTGAGGGCCACGTGGTGGAAGGATTACCGGCAATGGTACGGAAGATCAAGGCGAAACTGGTTTTGCAGTTTCGCAATCAAGGCCTATCGGGCAGGGCTATCTCGTCTGCTCAGGGCATGTCTCGGCACAGCGTTCAGGCGGTGATCGAGGCTGCTGATCGGGCAGGGCTCGGCTGGGATGACGTTGCTGATTTGTCTGATGGTGAGGTTTATCTGGCGCTATTTCCCGGCCGCGGGGTGCGCGAGAGCGTGTTTATGCAGCCGGACTGGGGCCAGGTGCACCGGGAGCTGGCCAGGGTTGGGGTGACGTTGAAGCTGCTGCACCAGGAGTATGTCGACGCATCCGGTCGGGCGGGGCAAGCGGCGATGAGTTATGACCGGTTCTGCAGGCTTTATGGCGATCACGCGATGGTCACTGGCGCCTCGTCCCGGGTCGGCCACAAGGCCGGCCGCAGCATCGAGGTCGACTGGTCTGGGCCGACGATGCAGCTGGTCGATCCGGCAACGGGAGAGGTCTCGAAGGTGTATTTGTTCGTCGCGTGTCTGCCGTTCAGCAGGTATGCGTTCGTGGAGGCGTGCCTGGATATGCGGCAGGATTCGTGGCTGCGCGCGCATGCGGAGATGTTCGCGTTCTTCGGCGGCACGGTCCCGCGGCTCGTGCCCGATAATCTCAAGACCGGGGTGATCTCTCATCCGCGCGAGGGCGAGGTCGTGCTCAACGACGCGTATCGGGAGATGGCGGCGCATTATTCAGCGGCGGTACTACCGGGCCGAGTGAGGCACCCGAAGGACAAGGCGAGCGTGGAAAACACTGTCTCGCACGTCGCGACCTGGGTGATTGCCGGGTTGAGGAAAGAGGTGTTCACGAGCCTGGCGCAGTTGCGGAGGCGGATTCGGGAGCAGATCGATGCCTATAACAGGCAGCCGTTCCAGAAGCGGGAGGGCTCCCGGCTGAGCGTGTTCACCGCCGAGGAGAAGCCGGTGTTGCAACCGCTGCCGGCGGTGGCGTTCGAGATCAGCACCTGGACCTATGGGCGCAAAGTTGGGCGCAACGGCCACGTGGTCTGGGCGAAGAACTTTTACTCCGTGCCGTTCGCCCACATCGGCTCGAATGTTGATCTTCGTGTCACGGAGACCATGCTGGAGATATATCGCAGCGATGAGCGCCTCACCAGCCACCTGCTGCTGCCAGCGACGACGGCGAACCAGCATCAGACGAACGAGGCGGACCTTCCGGAGGGTCGCAGCTGGCAGGCGTGGGACCGGGCCCGGATCGATGAATGGGCGTTACGGATGGGCCCGGCAACCGTGACGGTGATCAGCAAGATCTTCGAGTCCGTGCCGGTCGAGGAGGCCGGCTACGACCCCGCGCTGGCGGTGCTGCGCCTGTCCCGCCGGTTCTCCCCGGCCCGGGTGGAAGCGGCCAGCCAGCTCGCGCTGCGGGGGCCGATACGATCGCCCCGCTACGCCCACCTGCGGCCGATCCTGGATACCGGGCAGGACAAAACCGGGATCGTCCCTGATGAGCCGGAGGGAGACGATGGCGGATACGTGCGGGGCGGCGCCTACTACGCCGGAGGGGCTCGATGAGCCGCCTGGATGCGGAGACCAAACGCAAGCTGCGCGAGATGAACGCGGGCGAGTTGCTGGAGGCCATCGATACCCAGGACGAGAGGCTGAGTATCAGCTTGCCGTTCGAGGATCGTGTCCGGCTGGTCGTCGATGACGCCTATTCGTCGTTTACGCATTCCAAGGTGACCGGCTTGATCCGGCGGGCAGGACTGCGTTATCCGAACGCGGATTTGCGCCGCATCGATCTTCTCGACGAGCGCGGTCTTGACCGGCAGCTGCTGACCCAGCTGGGCACCTGCTCGTTCGTGGGCAGGCAGCAGAACGTCGTCTTGCAGGGGTTCACCGGGTCGGGGAAGTCGTATCTGGGATGCGCGGTCGCCAAACGCGCCTGCGAGCACCGAATCCGCGCACATTACGTCCGTATGCCGGACCTCGAGGAAGAATGGGTCGCCGCGCAAGACAGGCCCGGCGGTTCCGGTAAATTCCTGCGAAAGTATGCGGCATTCACGCTGCTGGTCATCGACGAGTGGCTCCTGGACCGACCCACGGAACCGATGCGAGGCATGCTGCTGGAACTGATGGAGCGCCGCTACGGCGAGACCTCAACAGTGTTCTGCACCCAGTATTTGCAGAAGGACTGGCACCAGCGGCTCGGCTCCGGCGTCCATGCGGACGCGATCATGGACCGGATCATCCACAACACGATCTGGGTCGAGACCGGCAACTACAACATGCGCGAACACGCAGCACTCGTGAGCGCCTAATCCTGTGCCAGAGAGCGTCAGCGGCGCCAAGCCAGGCGACTGCTGGCGCTCTCTGGCACGATCCCCGGCGCTCAACCGCACGAATGGGTGGCGCTCAGGGCTTCAAATACTCACCTCGACTCGAAAGCCCGAGGTCTGGCCGCTAGAAATAGTGGCCCAACGTCCTCGAAGCGGCAAAGAGTCCGTGTCCTTTAGCGTCAGGCCGGCGTCTTCGAGTGGCTCCGTGAAATTGGCGACCAAATGCTGCGAGTCAATAGCAACAGCCCATCGATCGCCGATCATTCCTTGAGCTACGGGCGGATAGAAGTTCACCTCAAGTAGCGGAAGGACGTGTTCGTCCTCACCGCTAACTATGAATTCCATAGCAAAGCTACCGTCGACATGAAGCCGGTGCTCATTGTTCTGATTGCACATCGCGTCCTATTTCAATTTGTTGTGGTTAAACGACGAAGAGGCCATGTCCGCTAAAGCGGGCAAAGCCTCTTCCTTTTTGGGAGTTCTGGATGCCGTCCGGCCAGTGTTCCTCGATCTCTAGTTACATCTTGCGAAGACTTCCGTTTCACATTCCAACTGAGGTGCCAAGCAGTCGGTTCTTTTCATTTTCCTGCCACTTCAAGCGTGGGAAAACTTCCGTGACACTTGCAACCAGGTCGCGCGCCTAGCCTTCAAGTTCCAGCTGGATAGTCAGGACGTGGCGTCAGCTCATCCTTGTATAGCAGTCGGGGCCGGGAGCTTGAGGATTGGTGCCAACAGTGGCACCATGGTTATGTGGCGAGCATCGAGAAGATCGAACAGCAAGCTAGAAAAGCACCCGAGAATGTCTCGTACAGCGACATGCTCAAACTTTGCGCTCACTATTTTGGCGAACCTAGGTCGGGTTCTGGGAGCCACAACGCGATATTCAAGATGCCCTAGGCGGGGGATCCCAGGATCAATCTGCAGAACAAGAACGGCAAGGCTAAGCCGTATCAGGTCAAACAAGCCTTAGCCGCAATCGATCGGAGCAAGGAGAAGTAGATGTCCACACGCAAAGCAGCAGCCGTTCCGTCCCCGGTTGCGCAGTACCGATACTCGGTGCAGTGGTCATCGGAGGACCAGGAGTTCGTTGCCACTGTCCTTGAGTTCCCATCGCTGTCGTGGCTAGACGAGGATCAGTTCGAGGCACTTCGCGGCGTCGAACGTTTGGTTTCCGATGTCATCGACGACCTTACGGATTCTGGCGAATCGGTGCCGCAACCTATTGCAACCCAAACGTTTAGTGGCAGGCTCAACCTTCGGGTGCCCCCCGAACTTCATCGGAAGCTGGCAATTGAAGCTGCCAACCACGGAGTGCCCCTGAACAAATACGCCACTGAGTTGTTGACGGCATAAGGGAAGTTCACTGGCGTCGGGCTGGCGGAAAGGGCGGACACAGCCGCGGATCGGTCATAGAACGGGTTGAGCAGCTCAAGCCGATTGCCGCGGACCTCGGTGTGCCGCTGGCTACCCTGGCCGTGGCTTGGGTGTTGGCGAACCCCAACGTTTCCGCGGCGATTGTCGGCGCCAGCCGCCCTGAGCAACTCGACGATACAGTCAAGGCCGCCGACCTGGTCCTCGGCCAGGAAACGCTCGACCTGATCGACGGTGCCCTGGGCGACGTCGTCGAACGCGACCCCGCCAAGGTGGAGTCCTTCCCCAGCGTGTCTAACGGCAGTCTGCCTGGGCCGGCCTTGATCCCAGGGACAGCTTCCTGCGACGCTCGGCATGCTCGACAGCCAAATCCAGACGCTAGCGGCGATCCGCAACGCCGTCGAGGCATCTCTACAGAGATCCTTAAAATCGTTGATGGCCACGAAGATCTGGAGGACCTGGCCGGAGTCGAGGCGTCACACGATCTGGCGTCCGAACCTAGCTGACAGCTCGGCACCGTGAGCCATTGGAATCGTGTGAGGGGTAGCGGCCGGCCATCGTTGCACGGATTCGCACATCGCGTGGAGTGGCAAGCCCGCTGACCTTGCCGATTTCGGAGAGCTATTCGTTCAAAAGCTACTCCGCAAGTTACCGGTATTCTCCATCAGGTGGCACCCGATGCAGGAGACACGTTCGGGGCAGTTTCGGATGGCGCGGGTTGGACCCGATGGGCCCCGCTATGGCCGCCCATTCTGCGTTGGTCAGGGTGTCTGGGAGGCTGCGGCGGAGGGTTCCAGGTCGGAGAGGGTTAGTGGGTGCGCGGGGCTATCGGGGAACGGATAGATGGTTGTGACCGCGAGATCGGGGCCGACGTGCACCAGTCCACCGGAGGCTATGGGGCGCCAGCCGGGGTTGTGATCCATTGGCTCTGTGGCGATGAGGACGTGGGTGGAACGGGAGAGATCTTTGCTTCGGGCGTTGATGCGTGGGCTTCTGGCATGCAGAGGGGCCGCCGGCCCGGGAGCGGCGGCAGGGTCGCGTTGCAGGATATGTAACTCGTGGGTGGCAGGGTATCTGAGGGCCCAGAGGTCTGTCGCGGTCGTCACGATGATGTTTAGGCTGAAGACGGGCAATTCCCGGGCGATCCACGTGATGGCCCGGGTGATGCCTTCTCCGACATCGCCGCCGGCCCTGCGGGTCTCGGCAGTGATCAGGGCGAAGAGGCGTTCGCTGTCGGTCTGGCCGTGCACGAGGTCGGTGACCCGAGCCCGGCCAGGTGTTGATCGAGCCTTCCGAGGCCGCCGAAGATGCCGTTGTGGGCGAACAGCCGCCCGTCCTGCTCAAACGGGTGCGTATTGACCAGGGTGTGGGCTCCGGTGCTGGCGTACCGCACGTGGGCCAGGAACGTTGTGCTTTTCAGATCCCGTGCCTCGCGTGCGAAGGCGTGGTCTTCCCAGGCGGCCAGCGGCTGCTTGGCCACGTGGGCCCTGCCGTCGGCGTCGAAGGTGCCGATGCCGGCTCCGTCAGGCTCCCGCCGGCTCTGGGCTGAGAGGCTGTCCGGGGCGTCCAGGAGCCAGAACGTGGCCCGGACCGGTTGGGGGCCGGCGTGCAGGCCGAACAGTCGGCACATGGCACTCCTTCTTGGGTGAGCTGGCTAGTGGTGGAAGGCCTGCGTTTGCCCCTCGGGGGGCATCGGCGCGGTCAGCCCGTCCAAATAGGCGACTGCTTTTTTGAGATCGATCAGGAAACTGGACGCGAGGTCGCGGGTGAAGCCGTTACGGACGACGATCCTTTGCACCGTTATCTCGCCGAGTCCTTCGGGCATGGGGTAGGCCGGGACGAGCCACCCATTCATTCGGAGGCGCTCGGAGAGGTGGTGCAGGTTCCAGTTTCGTGTGTGCCCGTCAGCGAGTTGCCAGGCGAAGACCGGGATGTCGGATCCGTCGCTCCACAGGGTGAAGGCCTCCATGGCCCCGATTTCACCGGACAGATAAAGTGCCACGCCCCGGGATGTGGCCTGGACCGACTCGTATCCGGCAAATCCGAGCCGGAGGAAGAGATAATACTGCAGCAGCACCTGGGCGCCGGGCCGTGAAAAGTTCAGCGCGAAGGTCGCCATGTCCCCGCCGAGGTAGCTGACGTGGAAGATCAGGTCACCGGGAAGCGCCTGTTCGTCCCGCCAGATGATCCAGCCGAGGCCCGGATACACGAGGCCGTATTTGTGGCCTGAGGTGTTGATCGAGGCGACCCGGGGGAGGCGGAAATCCCAGACGGTGTCCGGCTGCAGGAAGGGGGCGACCATGGCCCCGGAAGCCCCATCGACATGGATCGGAATATCCAGGCCGCGGCGTGACTGGATTTTGTCCAAGGCCGCCGAGATTTCCTCGACCGGTTCGTACACACCGGTGTAGGTCACGCCCATGATGGCGATGACGCCGATGGTGTTTTCGTCCACGTACCGGTCCAGGTCGTGGCCGTCCAACATCTGGTGGTCCTTGGACACCGGAACGAAGCGGGCTTCGACCTCCCAGTAGTTGCAGAATTTCTCCCAGCACACCTGCACGGCGGAGCTGAGGACAAGATTGGGTTTGTCCGCCGGCAGGCCGGCCGCCCGGCGGGCGTGCTGCCACCGGCGCTTCAACGCCAGGCCGCCAAGCATGCACGCCTCTGAGGAGCCGATCGTGGAGGTGCCGATGGCCTTGGCCGGATCGGGGGCGTTCCACAGGTCCGCGAGCATCCGCCAGCACCGGGTCTCGATCAGCGCCGTCTGCGGGTATTCGTCCTTATCGATCATGTTCTTGTCAAACGTCTCTGCATAGAGTTGCGACGCTTCCGGTTCCATCCACGTTCCAACAAACGTCGCCAGATTCAGCCGCGAGTTCCCGTCCAGCATCGCCTCATCGTGGACAACCTGATACGCGGTCGAGGGCATGGACTCTCCGGCCGGGATTGTGAAGCGCGGGAAGATCGTGGATTCACCCGGCCGGCTGAATAAAGGGTTCAGCTCCACGACAGTGTCTGGTTCGTGAGCCGACGTCCGGTGTGACCTGGTCATGATTCGCTCCTTGGAATCGCAGAACGGCGGCGGCTGTACCACCACCAGCCGTGCTTCACGCTACACGGGCCGACCCCAATCCCTGTCCGTCGGGCCGCTGCCGGCCACAAAAGCCTCGGCGGTGCCGTTCTTGAGCAGGATCACTCGGTCACAGAGGCGTTCGACTTCCTCCATCTGGTGCGTGACCATCACGACGGTCGCGCCCTTGGTTTTCTGTTCGGCGATGATGGCCATCAGCAGGCGGCGGTTGAACGGGTCAAGGCCCTTGGTCGGTTCGTCCAGGATCAGCAGCTCGGGCTCGTTCATGATCGTGACGCCGGGGTGGACCTTCTGCTGCTGCCCGCCGGAAAGCTTATAGAGCTGAACGTTGGCTTTTCCTTCTTGTACAGGCCGCGTTCCTCCGGGAGGTAGCCGAGCCGGTCTCCCTCACCCCGTTCTGGTCAACCGCCTTGCGAAAACGTGAGCGTTCCCACGTTATTTTGAGTAGCTCACGATAAGCCTGTAAAGTTAGGTACAGGCCACCGTAGCCCTTGAGTACCGCACCGGTGAACATACCCGGGCCAGCGGGGCAAGCGACACGACGCGCAACCGCCCTCCTGCTTGAGCGGCACCAGAACCCGAATGCCCTCATCCTGAAACCCCACGGAGAACACATCACTTTGCTGACCGAACGCCCCGCAACCTCCTCATCCACCACCGAAACCACCCTCAAGAACGCCACCCGGATCACTGTCGCTGACACCGCAGTGCGCGGCGGCAACTACGTGACTCTCCCCGCCGGCCGCGTCCCCGTCGGCGTCGAGGGCAGCTATGTCACCGTCGCTGGCGGCCGAAACCTGCCCCCCGTCACCCGTGGCAGCTATGTCACAGTAGACGGCACTCCCGTTGTCGCCGCCAGCGCCATCGAGGGCAGCTACGTAACGCTTCCAACGGCGGCATAGAGCCCCAGCGCCCTGCGTGGGATAGCACCACCGCGGGCTTAAAAGGAGGCCGACGGCGACACTGGGTGTCGTTATCGGCCTCCTTTTTTCGTGCCAGTCGGGCAGCTACCCCGCCACCGCCGCCTTCGCCGCCTGCGAGGCCTCCATCCACTCACTCAGCCAAGGGGCCCGGACACTCGACGTGATCCGGCAGTCGGCCACGAAGGTTCCCCTGGCGCCGGCATCGATCCAGTCCCTGAGCACGGCAAGGTCCGCCAATGAGCGGATGATCGCAGACTCGGCACCGAGCGCGCGGGCGATGCCGCTGAAGTCCACCTCGGGGATCAGCATGGGCTTTTGGCCTGCGGGTCCCGGCGAACGGGGTAGGTCCAGCGACCGACCCTGATTTCGCTGGGCGGCAGAAGGTCCTTTTTGTCGTCGTCCTCCCGGCAGCAGCATGCTATTCCGTTTCCTGAACGGACTCTCCGACCATCTGGAGCCGGGCGGTGAGGACTGGCTTGTCCTCTCCGACCTTGCCGAGCACCTTGGCCTGCGTCCGCATGACGATCTGCTGGCCGCCATCCAGGCGGCTGCGAGGCGCGCACGGCCGAAGTCACGTCCCTGTGGCGGCTTGTTCGCCGATAACCACAAGAGATGTGCGCGCGACCAGCGGGTTAACAGGCTTTCATACGGACGGCCAGTTCGCGGCGCCCGGTCCGTCGAACAACGCGCTGTTGCTGCTCTGAGGAACCACGACGTGGACGGCGTTGCGCTGGACGGTGAAGTCGGTCGGCGTGGTCGTCGCGATCTCGCCGTCGAGGTTCACCGGCAGCGGCTGCTCGGTGACCAGCCGGACATGTCGGCTGGTCAGGTGGTGCACCCGGTCGTGTTCGACGAAACTTCCGTCCTTGAGCAACCGTGCGATATTCACGTGCTCCCGGAGCGGCGCCGCCAGGATTGCGTAGATGTCAAGAGTGTGATCGTCGATCCCTGACGTCGGGGAGACCGTGTTGCCGCCGCCGTAATGCCGGCCATTGCCGACGGCCACCTGAAGCAGGTGTTCGAGCTCCATCGGCTCGTGGTCCCCCTCCGGGAACTCGAGACGGGCTCGGAACGGCTTGTGCCGAGCATATGAGAATGTCAATCTGACTTGAGCCCGCCTTGGGGTGAAAGTGCAGTCTGATCGGGGCCCACCTGAGTAGGTCAACTTGATTCAAAGCCGGTGTGACCCCTACGTGTCAGGCTGGAACGGTACCAGGGGCTCATAGCAAGTCCGTTTAATCGCGTGGGGCGAGAGCCAGGAATCCAGCAATCATGTCCAGTCCAGTTTTGAGTGCAGTACGCGAAGATAGTGCTGTGAATAGTAGTAATTCTTCCGGGCCGCGGGCCGGTGGTCCGCGGCCGCGCCGGTCGTTCACTCCGGTCCAGAAGCTCGAGTTCCTCGCCGCCTACGAGAACGCGTGTGAGACCAATGCCGGCGGCGCTTTCCTGCGCACGGAGGGCCTGTATTCGTCGCAGATGACCGAGTGGCGGCGGCTGCGTGACGCCGGTGTCCTGGCCGGGAAGAAGGCTGGGGATTCGATCGGGAAACTCTCGGCGGAGCAGGCTGAGAACGCGCGTTTGCGCCGCCAGTTAGAGGTGAGTGAGGGCCGGTTGAAGCAGACCGAGGCAGCCTTGGAGCTGATGGGAAAACTACAGGCGTTCTTAGAGAGCGCCTCAGAGGATATGCCGGACGGGCCCCGGTCCAAGAAACGCTGATGGCCACGTACCGGTCGATGCTGGACCTAAGGATCCCTACGCGCCGGGCAGCATCATTGACCGGTGTTTCCCGGACGACCGCGAACCGGAAACCGGCCCCGCCGCGGGACCAGATGGCGGTGGTGCCGCAGAACAAACTCAGCGCCGCTGAGCGGGCCGGGATTCTGGCGGCGCTGAACTCGCCGGAGTTCGTGGACCTGGCCCCCATGCAGGTCTATGCGAAGCTGCTGGATCAGGGGATCTATCTGGGGTCCCTGTCGACTTTTTACCGGGTGCTGGAGGAAAACCGGATGGTCAAGGAGCGCCGCCGGCTGGCCAAGCACCCGCCCCGGGCAGTTCCTGAACTGGTCGCCACCGCCCCGGGACAGGTCTACACGTGGGATATTACAAAGCTCGCGGGCCCGGTCAAGGGGAAGTATTTTGACTGCTACATGATGGTGGATATCCATTCCAGGTTCATCGTCGGCGCGCACGTCCACGCCACCGAATCGGGGGCATTGGCCGTGGAAATGATGAAGGGAATCTTCGGAATCCACGGCATCCCCCAGGTCGTGCACGCGGACCGGGGAACATCCATGACCTCCAAAACCGTCGCGGCGCTGCTCTCGGATCTGGAGGTCACCCGGTCCCACTCCAGGCCCCGCGTGAGCAATGATAATCCCTACAGTGAGTCGATTTTCAAGACCCTGAAATACGGTCCGGAATTCCCGGAACGCTTCGCCTCAGTCCACGACGCCGGAGCATTTATCAGCAGTTTCGTGGACTGGTACAACCATCATCACCAGCACTCCGGCATCGGCTTCCACACCCCCGCGAACGTCCACTACGGCCACGCCGCCGGCGTCGCCAGGGAACGCTCGGCAACCCTCGCTGCAGCCCGCACGAAACACCCCGAACGATTCACGACAACCACTGATCCCAAAATTCTCTCGCTCCCAGAACCAGCGTGGATCAACCAACCCAAGGAAATCACCGAACAGTCAGCCGCCTAACTCCCGTTGGTACCGTTCAGCTTGAAAAATTCCGGACGACCCGATCCATGACCACCCACGACTTCGCTGACCAGCGCCAGCGAGTGATCGAGTCGTTGAGGCTGACCCTCTTTGTTCCGCCCCATTCTTCGGACCAAATCGCCGCCCTTTGTCAATTCCGAATCTGCCGGCGGACGTTCTGTTCCGGGTCAACCTTGGCCAGCAGGGTGCGCTCGGCCATCTGCGCCATTTTTCGTGTCGCTGGCGAGAGATACGATGCTTCACGCTGGATGAGGGCAATGGTGTCGTACAGGGGTTCGGCAAAAGGAACTGCTTTGATGTTTTTCGGGAATCCGGCTCCATTGACGATCGCTTGGGGAACGAAGGTGTCCGCGGCTCCGGCGGCCACGAGCCCAAGGGCGGTATCGACGTGCTCCACTTCAATTGCGGGATCGATTTTGAGGCCCTTGAGCCTGGCGCGCTCCAAAATCTGGCGGCGCGTGGGGTCCCGCCAACCGGCAAATGCGTCGTAGAGCACCAGCTTTGACGCCGCGAGCTCCTGCATGGTCATGGGACCCTGTGACGGATCGCGCGTGGCCGAGACGTAAAAAACCTGGTCCCGGAAGAGCGGCCTTACCTGCAGTCCCGTTTCGACCACAGGAAGAACGATGAGCCCTGCCTCGATCTCACCGGACGCCACAGATTCAGCCACAGCGACGGAGTTCAGGCCCACCAGGCGCACTTTTACCTTGGGATACCGCCGGTGGAATCGCTGGACGAGGTCCGCGAGATCGTAGTGCGCTCCGTACCGCAGCACTCCGAAGGTGCAGACGCCTCCTTCCAGGGAGGACATGGATTTCAAGGCTTCCACCCCGTTGTCAAACGACGTCACAGATCGCTGTGCGTGCTGCTGCAATTCCACGGCAGCCGTAGTGGGGATGAGACGGCGCCCTCCGCGGGTAAAAAGGCTGTGGGCCAGCTCCTGTTCGAGCCTGTGGATGAGCTCTGAGACGGAAGCTTGGCTTGTTTCCAACTTTCGTGCTGCCGCGGTAAAGGAACCAAGCTCATAGGCGGCCAGAAAGGCCCGAAGCTGCGCCAGTGTCATGCCCCCAGCCTATAGGGCAACCCTATGACTGGCATATGCAAAAGCCCCATTGTGCTATGCCTCCGGGGCGCGTACGTTGTGACCCATGCAGATAGCTGAACGTGACAGGGCCTACATTCGGGGGAACTTCACCACGCTGAAGAGTCCAGCTGTGGGGGGCGTCCCCGCCCAGCGACTGCCGGAAGTCATTGAAACCGTTTCGGTCATGCTCGGCGACATAGAGAGAAACGGGATCGACGCCGTCGTCAGATACTCACGGCAACTCGACGCCTGGTCCGGTCAAAGCCTCGAGGTCAGCCCGGAAGACCTGGCCAAGACCGGGGACTCACTGTCCGCCGAGTTGCGTGAGGCCCTCATGGCCAGTGCCGAGCGGACTCGGCTGTTCGCCGTCGAGCAGCGCGAACACCTGACGGATTTCGAAACCGAACTCCTCCCCGGGGTTTTCACAGGACAAAAGTACGTTCCTGTTGCCAGAGTGGGGGCCTACCTGCCGGCGGGCAGGTTCCCCATCCTCGCCAGTGCCTTCATGACCGTGGGGGTTGCCAAAGCCGCCGGCGTTCCCAGCGTCGTCGCCTGTACCCCGCCCACGGGACCCGGCGGGCACCCGGCTGTACTCTACGCCGCCTACCTCGCTGGCGTTGACCGGGCGTTTACCGTGGGCGGCGTACAGGCGATGGCGGCGATGGCCTTCGGCCTGCTGGGTGAGCAGCCCGCGGATATTCTGGTGGGCGCAGGCAACGCTTACGTAACTGAGGCCAAACGCCAGCTGTTCGGGCGCGTCGGCATTGATCTCCTTGCGGGCCCCTCCGAAGTCGCCGTGATCGCTGACGAAACAGCGGATGCGGAGCTTGTGGCTGCGGACCTTCTTGGCCAAGCCGAACACGGACCGCAATCACCGGCATCCCTGGTGACCACATCCCAGGAGTTCGGCGAGGAGGTCATGCGGCATATCAGCAAACAGCTGCGGACGCTGGACACCCGGGACATCGCCGGCCCGGCGTGGCGGGACTACGGCACCGTTTACGTCGCCGAGGACCGCGCGACGGCGGTGCAGATCATGGACCTGCTGGCGCCGGAACACCTCGAGATTCAAACGTCCGACGATTCCTACTACCATGCGAACCTGCACAACTACGGCTCCATCTTCCTGGGTCCGTGGTCCACGGTTGCCTACTCAGACAAGGGCACCTCAGGCACTAACCATGTCCTGCCAACTGGTGGCGGTGCCCGGTCCTCGGCAGGGCTCTCGGTATCCCGCTTCCTGAAACCGCTGACGTTTCAGCGGGTCGAAAAAGCCGCCACTCCGCGCCTGGCCAACTACGTGGCAACGATCTCCGGATTCGAAGGCATGGAGGCTCACAAGGCCACTGCTACCCTGCGGCTCGACCGCTTCAACCGATAAAAACCATCACTAACGAAGGCACTTCACGATGAACAAAAATATGCTCCGCAAGCGGTTTGCTGCATTGGTGCCTATGGGCGTAGCTGTCGCCCTGGCCATGACCGCTTGCGGCTCAGGAAGCGGCGGCGGGTCCAGCACCGGCGGGGCCGAACAGAAGACCATTACCATCGCCACCTCCAACGACGCCCCCTTCTCCTACACCGACCAGGCAACCGGTGAACTCAAAGGCATCGACGGGGAAATGATCAACGCCATCGCCGCGGCGAAGGGATGGAAGGTCAAAGTCTTCACCTCGGAGTTCGCCACGCTGATTGCGGCGCTGAAGGCGAAGAAGGCCGACGTCATCGTGGATGCGATGTACATCACCGACGATCGCAAGAAGGAGATCAACTTCACCGAGCCCTGGTATACCGAGGGTGAGGCCATGGTGGTTCCCGCGGATTCCACTTTGGCCTCGCGCGACGACGTCAAGGGCAAGGTGCTCGGCGCTCAGACCGGCACGGTATTCAAGGACCTCGTGGACAGCCTCGGCGGAAGCCAGGTCAAGCTCTTCGACTCGCAGGCGGCCCTGCTCGCAGCAGTGGAAAACAAACAGGTCGACGCCGTGTTCACGGACAGCGCCGTCATCGGTTACAGCCTCGTCCAGAAACCGAATCCCAAGCTCAAGCTCGTCGACCCCTATAAGCCATTCTACCCGGGCATCATCGGAGCCGGAGTGCGCAAGGACGATACGCAGCTGCTGCAGGACCTGAACTCGGGACTGACTGAGCTCAAGAATTCGCCTAAGTACCTTGAGATCCTCAAGAAGTACGGCCTCGGTGAAGCCAATATGGTCAAGTAGATTTCAACTCACGCAGGGCCGGCGGGCATTCGCTAATGCCTCGGCTCCGCCGGCCCTGCCCGACCCTTGACTTAGGGATTCCTTCATGGACTTCATCACCAACACGCTCGCCGTGTTCCCTGCCCTCCTTGTTGCCGTGCCCGTTGTCGTCCAGCTTGCCCTCGGCGCCATGGCGCTGGCGCTAGTCCTCGGCCTCCTGATTGCCTTGGCGCGGATCTCCAGCATCAAAATCCTCCGCGGAATAGCCACCTTCTACCTCGAAGTGATCCGTGGAACCCCGCTGCTGGTGCAGTTGGTCTACATCTTCTTCGTGCTTCCCAGCATCGGGGTGTCCATCGAACCGGTTCCGGCCGGCATCCTGGGCCTGGGCCTGAACTACGCCGCCTATCTCTCAGAAGTTTTCCGCTCCGCCATCCTGTCCGTGGAACACGGCCAAACCGAGGCCGCCCTCTCGCTCGGATACACACCCACCAAAACCCTTTGGAAAGTGGTCATTCCGCAGTCATTCGTTGTTTCCATGGGGCCAATCGGCAACTACTTCATCGCGATGATCAAGGACACCGCGCTGACCTCGGTGATCGCCGTGACCGAGATCCTGAAGACAGCCAACATCCTCAACAGCCAGACCTTCCAGACCACGGCCATCTATACCGCCGCGGCCATTCTCTATCTGATTATCAGCCTGCCGCTTTCGCGCATCGTGGTAGTGCTTGAACGAAAGGCCCGGGCCAATGGCTGACGACACCATCATCGAGGTCCGCGACGTCCACAAAACTTTCGTCTCGGAAACAAAGCGGACGCTATGGAGCCGACTGACGGGCCGCCCCCACGTGGAAAAACGGGTGGAAGTGCTCAAGGGCGTGGACCTGGTGGTCCACCGCGGCGAAACCATCGCGATTCTGGGGTCCAGCGGATCCGGTAAGAGCACCCTGCTGCGCTGTATCAACAAACTGGAAACCATCGAAGCCGGGCGGATCTACGTCAACGGGCACCTGATCGGCTACGAAGAACGCGACGGCGGACTGATCGCCGAAAAAGCCTCGATTACCGCCCAAAAGCGCACCGACATCGGGTTCGTCTTTCAACACTTCAACCTGTTCCTCAACAAGACGGCCCTGGGCAACGTCATGGCACCGTTGCGGGACGTGAAAAAGCTCTCCGCCTCAGAGGCCCGCAATATAGCCGTCCCCAACCTCGAAATGGTGGGACTAGGCGACAAGATGGAGAACTACCCCAGCAAGCTCTCCGGCGGCCAAAAGCAGCGCGTTGCTATCGCCCGTGCCCTCGCCATGGAACCCAGCGTCATGCTCTTCGACGAGCCCACATCGGCACTGGACCCGGAACTGGTGGGCGAAGTCCTCTCCGTCATCAAGAAAATCGCCCAGCAGGGAACCACCATGGTCATCGTCACCCACGAAATGCAGTTCGCCCGGGAAATTGCCGACCGAATTGTTGTCATGGACCAGGGAATCATCGTCGAGGAGGGCCCACCAAGCCAGATCTTCACTGCCCCGCAGCACCCGAAGACCCGGGCACTGCTGAGCCGTTCCGGAATCCTGCCAGCCTAAAGGTACCGGATTCGCTCACCGCTGGTCACCGAAATCAGAGGCGGCATGAATTGGCTCGGGGACGCGATCAACGGAAGCAAAAAGGGGTAGTGGGAAAATCTTCACCAGGACCAACGCCCCCCACTTATCGGTTACCCCAAGAATCGAGAACCCCTGCCAAAGGTCGTTGGTCATGGCGTTCTGAGGCTATGGGCGAGACGGTAGGAGTCCGTACCTGGAGTTCTTCTCTTCCCTCTCGGTGAGTACCTGGAAGAAGAGTTCGGCACCGCGCTTGTCCAGTTCCATATAGCCGAGTTCATCGGCAGCAGAGCGGGCGTCTCGGGCAGCCTTCATGTGGGACATGTTAGGTCGTCGACCTGTGAATTCCAGCTACCCACCGCCGCCTTCGCGGCCTGCGAGGCCTCCATCCATTCGCTCAGCCACGGGGCCCGGACGCTCGACGTGATGCGGCAGTCGGCCACGAAGGTTCCCTTGGCGCCGGCGTCGATCCAGTCCGTGAGCGCGGAAAGGTCCGCCAGTGAGCGGATGATCGCCGACTCGGCGCCGAGTGCGCGGGCGATGCCGCTGAAGTCCACCTCGGGGATCAGCATGGGCTTTTGGGTCAGGCCCTGGGAGCCGTACTGGTGGATTTCGGCTCCGTAGGCGGCGTCGTTGTAGATCACGACGACGGCGCTGCTGGCCGCACCAATCAGCGATTCGAGGTCGGACAGGCCCATCAGGAAACCGCCGTCGCCGGAGGCCAGCACCAGGGTTCGGCCGTCCTCCACTGCGCGGGCTGCCCCGACGGCGCTGGCAAGGCCCAGCCCGATGGCCTGGTAGGCGGTCCCTACCATGACCAGGTCCTGGGGCCTCGGGATGCGCCAGTACATGGGTGCCCAGCCGACGAAGTGCCCGCCGTCCCGGACCACCGTGCGGCGCTCCGGCAGCACCGCGTCCAGTGCCCTCGGGAAAGTTCACCTCCTCCGCGGCCTGGCTGGTCCTCGCGAGCATCGCCTTCAACCTCTCGCGCGCCATTGGCAATCTCGCTAGCGCCGACCTGGGTAAAGCACGCAGCCGCACCCTCCGTCGAAAACTCATCATCGTCCGTGCCAGGATCGCGACCCTGGCACGGAAAATCATCCTGCTGCTGCCCGCGCACTGGCCCACGCCCATCCAGGCGTCGCCGCTGGAGAGTGGGCGAGAGGAAGTTCGGGCGCGATCTCCTTGGTGAGGCTCCGCGAGGACCAGTCGAAGGGCTGCAGGGTGGTGCGATCAGTGCGAAAGGGAAAGCCCTCCGCTTCCCGGGTGGGATGCGGAGGGCCTTCCTTGGTTCGGTGCTTTAGAGGATCGCGGTCATGGGCGTCCACCCCGGACCGAGGTCGATCCGCTTGTACCAGTCACCGTTGCCGTTGTTTGGATAGAGCCAGAGCTCGCCGCTAGTGTCGCGGGCTATGACGTCGGGTCTGCCGTCACCGTTCATGTCACCGGGTGCAGTGATCGCGGTCATGGTGTTCCAGCCCGCCCCCAGGTCTACGCGTTTGAACCATTCGTTCTGCCCGTTGCCTGGGTAGAGCCACAGGCGGCCGCTGGTGTCGCGGGCGACGAGGTCGACCATGCCATCTGCGTTGAAGTCCCCTGGAGCGACGATGGAGCTCATGATGTTCCAGCCTGCGCCAAGATCAACGCGCTTGAGCCAGTCGCCGGCTCCGTTGTTGCGATACAGCCACAATTCGCCGCTGCTGTCCCGGGCAATTAGGTCCGGCAAACCGTCTGCATTGAAGTCCCCGGGGGTAACGATGGAGGTCATGACATTCCAGCCGCCGCCCATGTTCTGGCGTCTGGACCAGTCGCCGGTGCCGGTGCCTGGGTAGAGCCACAACTCACCGTTGGTGTCCCGGGCGATGACATCTGCTTTGCCGTCGCCGTTGAAGTCACCTGCGCTGACGATTGTGGACATCACGTTCCAGCCGCCGCCGAGGTCGATCCGCTTGGACCAGTCGCCCGTCCCCGTCCCGGGGTACAGCCACAGCTGCCCGGATGCGTCGCGGGCGATCAGGTCTGTTTTGCCGTCCCCGGTAAAGTCATTCAACCGTTTTGCGGTGTCGTGGGTCGTGTCGAACGTTGCGGTCCACGAAGCCGTCGCGCTATCAGCCAAGGCGTAGTCCGTCTTCGCCTTCGCGGTCACGGTGATCGTGCCGGCGACCGGATACGTTCCGGCGGGAACAATCGTCCCGCCTACGAGGTAGTCCACGCCGTCGGTGGCGGGGATCATGTAGGTGTCTTCGGCGGTGCCGTCCTTGTCGGTGAATGTCACCGGTGCCGGGGTGACCTGGTGCGGGGTGGTTTTGAAGGTGGTGGTCCACTCGGTGGTGCCGGTGAGGTCGTAGTCGGTGCGGGCCTTCGCGGTGACCGTGATCGTGCCGGTCCCGGGGTGGGTCCCGGCAGCCACGACGGCGTTGTTGATCAGGTAGTCCACGCCTTCGGTGGCCGGGATGGTGTAGGTGTCCTCGGCGGTCCCGTCGTTGTCGGTGAATGTCACCGGGGCCGGGGTCGCCTGGTGCGGGGTGGTTTTGAAGGTGGTGGTCCACTCGGTGGTGCCGGTGAGGGTGTAGTCGGTGCGGGCCTTCGCGGTGACGGTGAGCGTGCCGGTCCCGGGGTGGGTCCCGGCAGCCACGACGGCGTTGTTGATCAGGTAGTCCACGCCTTCGGTGGCCGGGATGGTGTAGGTGTCCTCGGCGGTCCCGTCGTTGTCGGTGAACGTCACCGGGGCCGGGGTCGCCTGGTGCGGGGTGGTTTTGAAGGTGGTGTTCCACTCGGTGGTGCCGGTGAGGGTGTAGTCGGTGCGGGCCTTCGCGGTGACGGTGAGCGTGCCGGTGCCCGGGTGGGTCCCGGCAGTAACGACGGTGTTGTTGATCAGGTAGTCCACGCCGTCGGTGGCCGGGATGGTGTAGGTGTCCTCGGCGGTGCCGTTGTTGTCGGTGAAGACCACCGGGGCCGGGGTGACCTGGTGCGGGGTGGTTTTGAAGGTGGTGGTCCACTCGGTCGTGCCGGTGAGGGTGTAGTCCGTCTTTGCCTTCGCGGTGACGGTGAGCGTGCCGGTGCCCGGGTGGGTCCCGGCAGTAACGACGGTGTTGTTGATCAGGTAGTCCACGCCGTCGGCGGCGGGGATCGTGTAGGTGTCCTCGGCGGTGCCGTCTTTGTCGGTGAAGACCACCGGGGCCGGGGTGACCTGGTGCGGGGTGGTTTTGAAGGTGGTGTTCCACTCGGTGGTGCCGGTGAGGGTGTAGTCGGTGCGGGCCTTCGCGGTGACGGTGAGCGTGCCGGTGCCCGGGTGGGTCCCGGCAGTAACGACGGTGTTGTTGATCAGGTAGTCCACGCCGTCGGTGGCCGGGATGGTGTAGGTGTCCTCGGCGGTGCCGTTGTTGTCGGTGAAGACCACCGGGGCCGGGGTGACCTGGTGCGGGGTGGTTTTGAAGGTGGTGGTCCACTCGGTCGTGCCGGTGAGGGTGTAGTCCGTCTTTGCCTTCGCGGTGACGGTGAGCGTGCCGGTGCCCGGGTGGGTCCCGGCAGTAACGACGGTGTTGTTGATCAGGTAGTCCACGCCGTCGGCGGCGGGGATCGTGTAGGTGTCCTCGGCGGTGCCGTCTTTGTCGGTGAAGACCACCGGGGCCGGGGTGACCTGGTGCGGGGTGGTTTTGAAGGTGGTGTTCCACTCGGTGGTGCCGGTGAGGGTGTAGTCGGTGCGGGCCTTCGCGGTGACGGTGAGCGTGCCGGTGCCCGGGTGGGTCCCGGCAGTAACGACGGTGTTGTTGATCAGGTAGTCCACGCCGTCGGTGGCCGGGATGGTGTAGGTGTCCTCGGCGGTGCCGTTGTTGTCGGTGAAGACCACCGGGGCCGGGGTGACCTGGTGCGGGGTGGTTTTGAAGGTGGTGGTCCACTCGGTCGTGCCGGTGAGGGTGTAGTCCGTCTTTGCCTTCGCGGTGACGGTGAGCGTGCCGGTGCCCGGGTGGGTCCCGGCAGTAACGACGGTGTTGTTGATCAGGTAGTCCACGCCGTCGGCGGCGGGGATCGTGTAGGTGTCCTCGGCGGTGCCGTCTTTGTCGGTGAAGACCACCGGGGCCGGGGTGACCTGGTACGGAGTGGCGGGCGAAAGGTGTACTGCAGCGGCTTTGAAGTCCAGGGAAACCGGTTCTGGGTTTTGCAATCCGCTGGGGTTTTTGTAGATAGTGCCGTCGTCCCTGTAGCTGAGGCCGGTGGTGCCCGTCCCTATGGCTACGCCCCAGAGGGTGAGGTCTCCCGATGCAATCTTGGTCTCGTCGACGGTGAGCGTGGCGGTGCCGTTGAAGGCCTTTTCACCGTCCCAACGGACTTGAATGTCATTTCCAAGCCGGTCGCGGAGGTAGAAGAGAACGTACGTTACGGGGATGTTTTTTACTTGCCAGTCGAAACTGATTGTGTCTCCGTCGCGAACGATGTCCGGCGAGGTGCGCTTGAAGCTGACCAGTGACGGAGGCAGCGACAGATCCAGGGTGTTCCTGTCGCTGCTGAATGCGAACTGCCATTGAATGGCTGTGCCAGAAGTGAAGATGAAGCCAGCTTTCGCGGTCGCGGTGACCGTTATCGTGCCGGTGCCTGGATAGGTGCCAGCCGCAACGGTCTGGCCATTCACCTGGTATTCCACGCCCTCCCTGTCGAGGATAGTGTAGGTGTCCTCGGCTATACCGTCGTTATCTGCAAACTCCGCCGGGGCTGGGGTAGCCAAAAATGGGGCAGACGGCACTGCGGGGTTGCGGAATGTGAATTGCATAGCGGAAACGTCTGGAAGTTGCTGGCCAGATGTGTCTGGAGCGTAGTTTGACCAGACCTCGCCGGTGGCCCAGAAGTCGATGTATCCGCGCGGGCTGCTGAAACTTGCGCTCTTGAATTTGAATTCGCTCGATTTTTGCCATTCATCCAGGGTCCCTGTTGCGGTGCCCGATAGGCTGTCGGAGCCTCGCCAGGAGGCACTGGTCGACGTTCCGTTTGGTCCTTCGAAGATGAATTGTGCCTCGCGGATCGCGAGGTCCTTGACTTCCCAGTCGATAGAGATTGCATCGCCGGGACCGATGGTGGCAGGCGATGTCCTGGACATACTTACAAGCCAAGGAATGCTGGAGTATGTTCCTGGATTCAAGAATGTGAATTGCATAGCGGAAACGTCTGGAAGTTGCTGGCCAGATGGGTCTGGAGCGTAGTTTGACCAGACCTCGCCGGTGGCCCAGAAGTCGATGTATCCGCGCGGGCTGCTGAAACTTGCGCTCTTGAATTTGAATTCGCTCGATTTTTGCCATTCATCCAGGGTCCCTGTTGCGGTGCCCGATAGGCTGTCGGAGCCTCGCCAGGAGGCACTGGTCGACGTTCCGTTTGGTCCTTCGAAGATGAATTGTGCCTCGCGGATCGCGAGGTCCTTGACTTCCCAGTCGATAGAGATTGCATCGCCGGGACCGATGGTGGCAGGCGATGTCCTGGACATACTTACAAGCCAAGGAATGCTGGAGTATGTTCCTGGATTCAAGAATGTGAATTGCATAGCGGAAACGTCTGGAAGTTGCTGGACAGATGTGTCTGGAGCGTAGTTTGACCAGACCTCGCCGGTGGCCCAGAAGTCGATGTATCCGCGCGGGCTGCTGAAACTTGCGCTCTTGAATTTGAATTCGCTCGATTTTTGCCATTCATCCAGGGTCCCTGTTGCGGTGCCCGATAGGCTGTCGGAGCCTCGCCAGGAGGCACTGGTCGACGTTCCGTTTGGTCCTTCGAAGATGAATTGTGCCTCGCGGATCGCGAGGTCCTTAACTTCCCAGTCGATAGAGATTGCATCGCCGGGACCGATGGTGGCAGGCGATGTCCTTGACATGCTAACAAGCCACGGAACACCTGCTTCTGCGGCCACAGATTCAGCCGCCCCGACATGAATGACACTAGTTGCTGTCAATATAAACGCAACGAAAAACGAGCACCACAACGCCCCGAACTTGCCCATGCTAAAACCCCAGTATTCGTTTCATCAGCGACTGCTGCCGCTCACGTCGAACTGGATCTTACCTCAGCGATCCGGCGGGTTTGGGCTGATAGGGGCCGAGGAGCGTGGGGCTATGCACCCGACGTTAACACAACGCCGCATTTCCTCCCTGCACAGTGCCCTCTATGAAGCCAGGCACTGGATGTTGTTCCGCTTAAAGAACAAACTCCCGGGCCATCTGGAACCATGAGGGCTGCCCTGTCCTCTCCGGGCCTCTTCGGCTTTCAAACCGGCGGCCAGTTCGCGGCGCCCGGTCCGTCGAACAACGCGCTGGTGCTGCTCTGGGGTACCACCACGTGGACGGCGTTGCGCTGGACGGTGAAGTCGGTGGGCGTGGTTGTCGCGATCTCGCCGTCGAGGTTCACCGGCAGCGGCCGCTCGGTGACCAGCCGGACACGTCGGCTGGTCAGGTGGTACACACGGTCGTGTTTGATGAAGCTTCCGTCCTTGAGCAACCGCGCGATACTCACATGCTCCCGGAGTGGCCCCGCCAGGATCGCGTAGATGTCGAGGGTGTGGTCGTCGATCCCTGCCGTGGGGGAGACCGTGTTGCCGCCGCCGTAATGCCGGCCGTTGCCGACGGCCACCTGAAGCAGGCTGTCGAGTTCCATCGGCTCGTGGTCCCCGTCGGGGAACTCGAGACGGGCCCGGAACGCCTTGTGCCGGGCATAAGCCGTTAGCGTGGCGATGCTGTACGCCAATGGCCCGATGTACCGCTTCAGGCGGGGGCTGAGCGCTTCGGTAACAGCCACCGACAGGCCAACGGAGGCGACGTTGAGGAATGGCTCGCCGTTGGCCCGGCCGAGGTCGATGTCCACGACCTTCCCTTCGCCGATGGCAGCGCACGCCTCCGCAAGATTGTTCGGAATCTCCAGCGTGCGGGCGAAGTCATTGGCCGTGCCCAGCGGAAGAACGCCGAGCACAACCTTGGTGCCGGCAACCCGACCGGCGGCGTAGGACACAGTCCCGTCGCCGCCACCAACTACGACCAGGTCGTGCCCGTCCGCAAGCACCCGGTCAAACGTTCCGGCCAGGTCTGCCCCGGACAGCACGCGGTGCACCGAGGAAATGGGCACGCCTGCCTCGCGCATCGTGTCCACGGCAAGTTCGGGTGCCGCCCCTCGGCGTGATCCGGCGTTGATAACAACGGCGGCAGAGCGTGCGTCCCGGGCAGCCTTCATGTGGACATGTTAGGCGGTAGACCTGTGAATTGCTGCTAGCCCGCCACCGCCGCCTTCGCCGCCTGCGAGGCCTCCATCCACTCGCTCAGCCACGGGGCCTGGACGCTCGATGTGATGCGGCAGTCTTGTCCGGTCCTTCGGTGCACCGGGAAGAGCACGGCGTCGCCGGTTGATCAGCTCGCCCGCTCCGGTCGCTGGCTCCGCCGCGTGCAGGCCGCGCCGGAGTGGTTCAGGTTGGAAGGCCGGCCCTGATCTGGATGAGGGTGAGGTCCAACAGAGGCGTAGGGACGTTGAGGCTGCGGGCTCTGCCGGCAAGGTCGCCAAGGATGTGCTCGGCCTCCGATGGGAGCCCTGCGCTGAGGTCCCGGTACAGGGAGGAAGTGAACGCCGATCCCGGTTCAGTCAGTATGCCGACTGCTTGTGCATGACCGGCGTCGGAAACGGGATGTCCTGCCGCCGCCGCCACCGCTTCGGTTTCACTGATGGCCTCCAGGATCCTGGACCGCCCGCCGGCGTCGATGATCCGTCCAACCGGCGCCCGGAACAGGCAGTTGACGATTCCTGCGGCCGCGATGAATACCCATTTCTCCCACAGGGCGCCGGCTACGTCGTCCACTACCGAGAAGTCGACGCCGGGCACGTCCAGAGCCTCGGAAACATCCGTAGGGACAGGGTTTCCGTTGAGCCCGCCCACCGTGAGGGAAGTGAGGGGCATCTGCTGGCGGACCACATCGCCCTCAAGAGTGGCGACGATCCGGGCCAGGCCGCCGAGCACCTGGCCCGGGTACAACTGCTCAAGCCGGTCCACATGGGCCATGCCGTTGAGGATGGGAATGATGCTCGTTCCAGGCCCGACGAAAGCCCCAATCTCGCCGAGTACGCCCTCGAACGCGGTGGCTTTGACCGTGACGAGGATCAGATCGAAGGCCTCTGACCCGTCCGGGGCGGTGATGGTTTTTACCGGGTGCGTCCGGTCAGCGGTGGGGGAGATGAAGCGTAACCCGTCGCGGCGAAGGACCTCCTGCTTGCGCGGACGCACCAAATAGGTGACATCCCGTCCTGCTTCCTGCAGGAGCGTGCCGAACGCCCCGCCTGTGGCTCCGGCTCCGACGACGAGTATCCGCATGGGTGCATGCCTTTCCGGGGTGGTTTTCAAGGATTAACCGGACACAAGAGCCTGGGAACAGCAGATGAGGCTTTGTATCCGATGTTCCAAGGCTAGGTTGTTTCAGCAGGACCCTTACACCCGTGGCGAACTGGGTTCGCCACGGTTCCGGGAAGGTTGCGTCGGCGCCCCGTCAGGCGGCCTGCTGAAGCTGGCTAGCCGTTGCCCGCGCCGTCTCCGGTGTCCTCCCACATGACATCCAGATTGTGGAAGATCACGGGTCCGTCGCACAGTTCCGCCATTTTGGCAGCGAACTCCGACGTTTCCGGCCGGCCGGAGTTCTCCATCGCCGACTCAAAGGATTCGAAGTCGACGATGGTGAAGTAGGTGCCCGGGTGGTCCCTGTCCGCCGTGGCAACAATCCGGCGGAACGTGGCCGGAGCGCTCCCTTCGGTTCTTGAGGGACGGCCCAGTTCTTCAATCTCCTTGATACGGGAGGTCTTGAATTCGATGATCTGCACAAACCCGGCCATGACGGCTCCTTGACGGCGGTGGACGTTGATGCGGATCAGACTAGTCCCCGCATCGGATGGCGAACAGGTGCATTGCGTAAACGTGAGCGTTCCCACCTTATTTTGAGTAGCTCACGATAAGCCTGTAGAGTTAGATGCAGGCCACCGTAGCCCTTGAGTACCGCACCGGTGAACATACCCGGGCCAGCGGGGCAAGCGACACGACGCGCAACCGCCCTCCTGCTTGAGCGGCACAAGAACCCGAATGGCCCTCATCCTGAAACTCCAAGGAGAACCCATGACTTTGCTGACCCAACGCCCCGTAACATCCTCATCCACCACCGAAACCACCCTCAAGACCGCTACCGGGATCACTGTCGCTGACGCCGCAGTGCGCGGCGGCAGCTACGTGACTCTCCCCGCCGGCAGCGTCCCCGCCGGCGTCGAGGGCAGCTATGTCACCGTCGCCGGCGGCCGAAACCTGCCCCCCGTCACCCGTGGCAGCTATGTCACAGTAGACGGCACTCCCGTTGTCGCCGCCAGCGTCATCGAGGGCAGCTACGTATCGCTTCCAACGGCGGCCTAGAGCCCCGGCGCCCTGCCTGGGATAGCACCACCGCGGGCTTAAAAGGAGGCCGACGGCGACACTGGGTGTCGTTGTCGGCCTCCTTTGTCGTGCCAGTAGGCAGTTAACCCGTCACCGCCGCCTTCGCCTCCTGCTTGGCTGCCATCCACTCGCTCATCCATGGGGCCCGGACGCTGGACGTGATCCGGCAGTCGGCCACGAAGGTTCCGTTCGCGCCGGCGTCGATCCAGTCGGTGAGCGTGGAAAGGTCCGCCAGGGAGCGGATGATCGCCGACTCGGCACCGAGCGCGCGGGCGATGCCGCTGAAGTCCACCTCGGGGATCAGCATGGGCTTTTGGGTCAGGCCCTGGGAGCCGTACTGGTGGATTTCGGCTCCGTAGGCGGCGTCGTTGTAGATCACGACGACCGCGCTCTTTGCCGCACCAATGAGCGATTCGAGGTCGGACAGCCCCATCAGGAAACCGCCGTCGCCGGAGGCCAGCACCAGCGTGCGGCCGTCCTCCGCCGCACGGGCTGCCCCGACGGCGCTGGCCAGGCCCAGCCCGATGGACTGGAAGGCGGTGCCCACCATCACCAGGTCCTGCGGCCGCGGGATGTTCCAGTACATGGGTGCCCAGCCGATGAAGTGCCCGCCGTCCTGGACCACCGTGCGGCGCTCCGGCAGCAAGGCATCCAGCGCCGTGGCCAGGGCGCGCGGATCCAGCCGGCCGTCCTCGGTCTCCGTGGATCCTGGCTCATGGCCAGGTCCGTCGGCCAGACGGTTTCGGGCTTCAGCCCGCCACGCCTCCGCCGCAACCTCGCCCTCAAGCAACCCTAGGAGCCGCCCCGCCGCCGACTTCGCGTCCGCGCTGACGAACAGGTCCACCCGGGGGTGCGTGGGCTGCAGGGCGGTGTCGATCTGGATGACCGTGCTGTCCGGGCCGAGCAGGTGCCCGAACCGCATGGTGAAGGGGCTCAGGCTCGCCCCGGCCACCAGGACCACATCGGCCTCGCCCATGAGGCCGGCCGCGGTGTCCGTGCCGAAGCCGCCCGCGACGCCGAGGTACCCCTCGCCCTGGAGGAGGTTGAGCGCGAGGGCGGTTCCGGCGGTCAGCGCGCCCAGGCGGTCGGCGAGGTCCCGGAGCTCCGGGCCGGCGCCGGCGAGGTGCGCACCGCGGCCGGCCAGGATCAGCGGCCGCCTGGCCCCGGCGAGCAGGCGGGCTACCTGACCAAGGCCGCCGTCGACGTCGTCACTCACCGCCGGTGCCGGCGGCAGGGGAAGCTCTTCGTCCGCAGCCTCGAGCGCCGCGAGGTCGTAGGGAATGGCGAGGACGACTGCGGTGCGCCTGGTAAGTGCGTACTCCACCGCCTGCTGGGTGATGGAGCCCGCGGCGTCGCGGGTGACGGTGAAGGTCGCCGCGCCCAGGCCCGCGGCGATGGCCGTCTGGTCCACGTCCTGCGGCCGGGCGCCGCTGGTGGGAGCGTCCCCGGTGACCAGGACGACCGGGATCTGCGCCTGGACCGCCTCCGCGAGGGCGGTGAGGGCATTGGTGTAGCCGGGGCCGTAGGTGGTGGTGCCCGCGGCGAGACGTCCTGAGGCCCGGTAGTAGGCGTCGGCCGCGGCGATGGCGGCGCCTTCATGGCGGACGGGGGAGAAGCGGAGGCCCAGCTTTTCCGCGGCGTCCAGGAAGTAGACGTTTCCGTTGCCCATGACGCCGAAGACATCGCTGAGATAGCTGCTGAGAACCTCCGCCACGCGGCCGGAGACGGTAAGAGTAGTCATGCAGGAATCTTGTGGGCTGGTTCACAGATAGGCAAGAGAGGTGAATTTGATTGGGATATTTGGCAGGATCATGCAGTCATTAGTGAAAATATGCCCACGCGTGGCGTGCATCACCCGCACTTAGTTGGAGGGTCGGGATTCCTGCTCCGAGAGCCGGCTCAGAAGGCCGTCGTAGCGGGGCGGCATGAGTTCCAGCACGGAAATGGCCGTGCTGGTCCGTTGGATCCCCTCGATTTCCAGGATCTGGTTGGTGATGCGGTACAGATCGGCCGTACTGCGGGCCACCACCTTGGCCATGAGGTCCGCGTCCCCGGTGGTGGCGTGCACCTCGATGACCTCCGGGATCGCGGCGAGCCCGTCTTCCACCGCACCTGTCCGCGTCTGGCTGATGGACAGTGAGAGGAAGGCCATCAGGTCATAGCCAAGCGCGGCGGGATCCAGTCTCCGGCTGAAGGAGCGGAGGGCGCCGCTGCGCTCGAGCCGTGCCAGCCGGGCGTGGACCGTGTTCCGTGCGACGCCGAGCGTCCGTGAGAGTGCCAGGGCGCTGGCTTCCGGATCCTTGTCGAGGGCCAGGATGATCCTGCCGTCGAGGGAATCCACGGTGCGAGGGTTCGGGATGGTCATATTTTCACCACAGACAGTAGAAGTTGAGCAGAAGTCCCAATGGGTTGAGCGTATCTTGCATTGTGGGCCGGGTCACAACATGATCGGTCATCATGACCCGTGATCAGCTTCTGACCGCACCGGACACCGTGCTTCCCACCCTTCGTGGCGCCGTGGCCGGACTGCCGTCCTACGTCCCCGGCCGCCGCGGCGCCGGAGCGGACATCGCAGCCCTCGCCAGCAACGAAAGCCACTACCCTCCGCTGCCTGCTGCCGCGGCTGCGGTGGCCGAAGCGGCCGTTACCATGAATCGCTACCCGGACAGTGCCGCCGTCGAACTCCGCGAACGGCTTGCCCGGCACCTGGGCGTCACCGCCGGGGAGGTCGCGGTGGGGCCCGGCAGTGTTGGCGTCCTGCAGCAGATCATCACCGGACTGTGCGACGCCGGGGATGAGGTGATCTTCGCGTGGCGCTCCTTCGAGGCCTACCCCATCCTGGTTGAGCTGGCAGGCGCCCGGCCGGTCCGCATTCCACTGGACGACGCCGAGGGCCACGACCTCGAGGCCATGGCCGCTGCAGTCACCGGGCGCACGAAGGTCATCCTGCTCTGTACTCCCAACAATCCCACCGGCGTGCCGATCAGCCATGAAAGTATCGAGGCTTTCCTGCAATCCGTCCGCTCCGACATCCTCGTGGCCATCGACGAGGCCTACGTGGAATACGCCGAAGCGGGCAGCGGCCCCGATTCCCTGGCGCTCTACCGCCAGTACCCGAACGTCTGCATCCTGCGCACTTTCTCGAAGGCCTACGGACTCGCCGGCCTGCGCGTGGGATACGCCGTGGCGGCGCCGGGCATCGCTGAGGGACTGCGCCGGACAGCCCTTCCCTTCTCGGTGAGCGCGCTGGCCCAGAAGGCGGCCGTCGCGTCGCTGGACGCCGGGGAGGAGATGGAAGCGCGGGTCTCCGCCGTCAGGCAGGAGCGCGCCCGGATGGCCGCGCAGTTGGAAGCCCAGGGCTGGAAACTACAGGCGAGCCAGGGCAACTTCCTGTGGATCCGTGCGGATGACGATCTCTGCGCGCGGCTGGTGGACGCGTTCGATCGCGCGGGCATCCTGGTCCGGGCGTACCAGGGCGACGGCGTGCGGATCACCGTTGCCAACCCCGCCTCCAATGATCGTGTGCTCCGGCTTCTGGAAGCCCACGCAGCCTGAAAAACCGACTGACCTGAATCCCCAATCCGTTTCCACCTACAACCAGAGGACTTCCCATGGAACAACAGACAATGGCGTCTGGCCGCGCACTGGGCGCGGCACTCAAACCCCGCCAGCTCACCATGATGGGGCTCGGAAGCGCCATCGGTGCGGGCCTCTTCATCGGCTCCGGCGCCGGCATCCAGGCTGCCGGACCGGCTGTGCTGATCTCCTACCTTGTGGCCGGCACACTCATCATCCTGGTGATGTGGGCCCTCGGCGAGATGGCGGCCGCCAACCCGGACAGCGGCGCCTTCTCCGTCTATACCGCCAAGGCCTACGGGCCGGTGGCCGGTGCCACGGTGGGCTGGCTCTGGTGGCTGCAGCTCGTGGTGGTCATCGCGGCGGAGGCGCTGGGTGCGGCAGGTCTGCTGGCCACCATCTTCCCGGCCCTGCCGGTGTGGCTGATGGCCTTCGTGTTCATCGTGGTGCTCACCGCTGTGAACCTCACCAGTGTGAAGAACTTCGGTGAGTTCGAGTTCTGGTTCGCGCTGCTCAAGGTGGCGGCAATCGTCGGCTTCCTCGTGGTGGGCGCTGCCCTGCTCTTCGGCTGGCTGCCGGGCGTGCAGTCGCCGGGCCTGACCAACTTCACCGGAGACGGCTTCGCGCCCGACGGTTTCGCCGGGATTGCCACGGCACTCTTCGTGGTGGCATTTGCGTTCGGCGGCACCGAGATCGTGTCCGTGGCGGCAGCTGAGACCGCCGAGCCTGCCCGCAGCGTACGGACAGCAGTCCGGACGGTGCTGTGGCGCATCCTGGTCTTCTACATCGGTGCGATCTTCGTTATCGCGGCGGTGGTTCCCGTGGGTTCGGCGGGGCTGAAGAGCCCCTTCGCCGCGGTGTTGGAGGCCGCCGGCATGCCCGGCGCAGCCACCGCTATTACCCTAGTGGCCGTCGCCGCCCTGCTCTCTGCCCTCAACGCCAACCTCTACGGCGCCTCGCGGATGGCGTTCTCCCTTGCTGAGCGGGGTGAAGCGCCACGCCTGCTTGCTTCCGTGTCCAAGGCCCGGGTCCCGGTTATCGCAGTCCTGGCCAGCGTCGCCTTCGGCGTTGTCACGGTTGTGCTGGAGTTGGCTTTCCCCGAGAAGGTCCTGCCCGTCCTGCTCAACATTGTGGGTTCGACGTGCCTGCTGGTGTGGACGTCCGCGCTCCTCGCCCAGCTGGCACTGCGCCTCCGCGCCGACCGCGAGCGAACGGCGCTTCCCCTGCGGATGCCCGGCTTCCCGTGGCTCACAGGCTTCGGCCTGCTTATCCTCGCGGCGATCTTCACCGTGGGCTTCATCGGCGAGGACTCCCGTCCCCAGCTCCTGAGCACCTTCGCACTCGTAGCGCTCCTGGCGGTGGCGAACTGGCTCCACCACCGTTCCGGCAAGGTTGCGTCCGTTGTCGAGACTTCGGATGGTGCCAAGGAGCCGGTGCTCATGGACTGAATCAGGCGCTGTTAACCACGTCGAGGGTTCCGTGCACGGAGGGCGCGTCCGGTCTGACCGGGTGCGCCCTCCGCGATGAATGCCGGGCTGGCGATGTTGCTGGGCCAAAGCCGGCTTTCGAGGCAACCGGTTGGAGGATTCCGCGGTGGTTCATGTCCACGCGTGGCCGAGGACCCGCTCCGGGTTTCGGAGAAGAGGACCGACGGGTAACTGGGATCGAATGTGGCTCTAAAGCAAAATGCGTGGGTCAGGGAATCAAGGCGTTTCGTGCTGGAAGGCGGCACCACACGGCGTGAGGCTCTGACGGAGGCCTCGGTTCCAGAGGAGAATCGCTGGAGAGCTTCTACTACGCTGTTGGTTACACCGACGTCCTTGGCGTTTTTGAGGTGCCGGACGATGCAATTGCTGCAGAACGGTCGCTGCTGATCAACTCGACGGGGAACGTCACCGTCCGCCTGAGGTCGCCCCTGACTGTGGAGGACATCGACGAAGCCGGAAGGAAGACGCCGTCCTAACGGGCTACGGAACAGTAAGGCAGTTGGCTCCTTGGCCAGCGGGCCGGGTGCGGGGGGATTTAGCATCGGCGAGGACCTAGTTGTTCAAGCTTTTGCGACATAGATAGCAGTTTGTGGATCCCGCCTTCTTTCTTACGTCGGCCGATGCTGTTCTGGCGCGACCATCGTGGCGGGCCTGGCCTGCCACTCACTAGAAGGCAGTCGCGGGAGTCGTGTTCCGCAAGTCGATCAGACGTCAGGAACACCTGCCATTTCCAGCCGAGCACGTACTTCAGAGGCGAACGAAGGATCTATGTAAGCGGAGTAAGCGTAATGACCCCAAATAAAACTTATGAATTCGAGATCGGAATGAAATCCCCTTGATATCGCGTGTTCGGAAAGTCCAAATTCTTCAACACCGTACAAGTGCGCTCTGATATGGCTTTTATAGTTTCGATTCAACCAGATACCTTCTTGACCTACACACAAGCCGAGCATGCGAAACTCGTGCGACTTTGGGATAACGCGCGTCTTCTTGCGATTGAGACTGAAGCCGGCTTCGCTGACGGCCCGATCGATTTCCGCAAGGATGGTCCCGCTTTCGCTTCGAATCAAGGGATTCGGCCATGAAAAAGAAATATCGTCAGCATAACGTGTCACAACACCTCCCCGCTTTACGGCAATTTCAGATAGGAGGTTATCTAATTCCCGACACAAGAGGTTGGAAATCTTGCCACTCGTTGAGGCGCCCTGCGGAAGTCGTCCCTCTTTGAGGAATTCGTAAGGGACGCCACGGTCATCCGGTCCTCGAAGAGTGACCTCATGCCCCACGGAAGTTATAAAAGCCATTTCGAGGGCCAGAAGCTCCGGATACCCCAGTTTTGCGAAAATTGAATAGACGCGTCGGGATCCAATAGATCCAAAGAAGTCCTGAATGTCGACATGGATCATAGCCCTGGCGCCAATGTGATGACGAGCGGCCTGGGACGTGTTACGGCCCGCCTCAAAGGCAAACGATAACGCGGAGCTAGCATCCCTGGGCAGGCAGTTTTGGAGGATTGCGCGCTGCAATGACTTCAATTGTGGAGAAGGCTCATGGATCGTTCGGAAGCCTAGGCCTGACCGCTTGACCAGTTTCCGCGACGTGTAGTGAGCACGATGGTTAAAGATCACATCCCGAGCCGCCTCATAAGGCACCTTTGCTATGACACACAAGTGGGCCAGCGTATAGACGGGAACCACGTTGTGAGTCACGCATGCGTGATCCACCTTCTTAATTTCCTTCAGAAGGTTGGCAGATCCAGCTCTGGATGTAAGTTCTCGAGCATAGGCGTGGGGTGAGACATTTCCTACCATTGGTTTCCCTCATGTCGGCGAAATTCCAATTGAATTTCGTCGGCTTTGATCTGTGTCTGCTGCTATATCTGGTTATTCAGCGCCGGCATGAAGCGCCTATACACGAACGCAAGTCAAATTGACGCACGTTTTGATGATTCATACAGCTGAACCCCGAGAACGGGGCCGTTGTGGCACCCCATCTTCAGATCGCGTCATCCAAATTGGATGACAAACTAGGTTTACCGCACCCCACGCAAGGACTGAGGATAGTAGACGACATCTCGTCCGTCAACATGACGCTTCAAATAGCGTTTGGCGGAAGCGAAATCTGAGTAGGTTCCCTTCGAGCCAAACCGCTTGACTATACTGCTGCCCTTACTGGTTGGAATGAAGTCGGCGGTGAGCCAGTCAAGTTCTATTAGCATCGATAGGGCCTTATGGAATTTGAAATAAGAGATTTCCATGCAACGTAAGGCATGGCTTTTACTGAAACCCGCCATGGCGAACAATAGGACTCGCCACTCTATGTCCCCTTTTACACTTGATCGGTTGGCAGCCTGAACTAATTTATGTTTTCTTAGTGCGTTGAGAAAATCGGAATTTATCGGATCCGATATTCTGGCGCGTGGAACATGGTCGAGAATGTAATCCGCAAGATCATTCGGGACTATCTTTGACGCAAAGAGAGGGCGGTAACTAATGGATTTCGCCGGTATGTATAAAAAGTCCGGGACATTATTTTGACACGATGATCCGAGTAGGACTGTTCGCGAAGCGGTTTGGCCGAATCCTAGTCCGCCGCTTTGCTTCTTTCTTTGTGGATCTCCATATCGCGCGAAAAGGTCGAGGAGTGCCCCTCGAATATTCTCATCTTCAATCTCAAAGAATGACTTTGTGTTTCTAAGATAGTCTATGTGCAAGTGGATTGATCGTAACCCTTCAACATCGGCTGCAATGTCTTTGTCAAACAACCGCGTTGATGCCGCCCAGTCCTGGAGAGCGGAAATGCCTTGTGCGGTGGCAGTCCATGCGATAACTTTGACCTTTATTCGGGTAGAAAGCAGTGGTCCCGTAATGCGAGACAGAAGCACGGAACCTAGAAAATCTATGATTTGTTGACCAGAACCTATATTATCGGTCAGCAGTATTAGGTCGAGGGGATCATTTGAACTGCTTAAGGCCGCTATATTGTCTCTGCCTTTTACGATTGGCGACGCCAGCTTAGAATTCTCAGATATTGCCTTAATTCGCGCGTATTCATTCCTTATGACTAGATCCAAGTACTTTTCTGAACCTGATTCTTCATCTCTAACTTCTGAGGGATGAAAGTGCCCATACAGACTGCGGGTCGGCCTGTTCCTGCGAGTAATGGGGCCGATGAGAGATTGTATTTGTCGCTGGATCTCTTCAGAGGCTGCTAGCGCTGACGACAAACCGGTAACTTTGAGAGGCACTACGCAGGCTGGCTGGTCGCTGGCGGACTCACCCAGGAAACGTTCTAAGTCCTCTTTTGAAAGAACCGATTCAATCAGTATTTTGGATTTCGTTCTGATGGATGCGTCTACTGCGTCGGACAGTGCGCCGGAGAGATCTTGTTTGACTTCATCGGTGGTTACGAAATGTAGATGCTCCAGAGTGAGAACAGCTAAGGACCGCTCTTGATCGGGGAACTGAGCAAGCCAGGTTGAGACCGACGGAATCTTGAGCATGTGGCAACTCTAGTCAATTGCAGACTTTGGGCCCTCAGCAGGGGCCGTTTCGCGAGCACTAATAGGTGAGTCTCGTCGTGGAAAGGCGGTCAAGCTGCCATCGGTCGTATGGCCCAGAGAGAGCCCCGTGCACGGAGTAAGGTCTCGGAGCGCCTCTCGTCGAAACAGGCAGCCATCCCTTAGCCTTGCGCAGTGACCGACTTCAATGGGGGAGCGGCGGCAGGACCGCTGCCCGATGGCTTGTACGAACTACTAAACACTGATGCACTCGGCGCGCGCCTGAACCAGATAGCGAATATCAAGTCGATCTTCACTGCTTTAGATGACGAAGACACCCCGGAGATACTGTCCCGTCATGTTGCAGATGCTGTCCTCGAGGCACTGAAGATCGCCAGGCCAGCAGACAGAGTCGGTTTGGCGAACCGCTTGCTCCAAGAGCTACAGAACCACGACCGCATTGCTCCGGGCCCTACCCAGCTTCAGTCCCTTCACCGCCCGGACGCACTCAAACGCAGACAACTTCGTCGACCCACGACCAAGCTGAGTGATTCGGCGCTCCACACTAACAACAAAGACGAGCCGAATCTCGCCGCGGAGCTCCGGGCCGAGATCGAGTCCGCCAACACTGTCGACCTGCTCTGCGCCTTCGTCCGGTGGACGGGCCTTCGCCTGCTCGAGCCAGCCCTCGAGCAGCTAAAGGAGCGGGGAGCCCGCCTCAGAGTCGTCACCACCACCTACATGGGCGCCACGGAACGCCGCGCCATCGACGAGCTCGTCAACCGCTACGGTGCCGAGGTGAAGATCAACTACGAAACCCAGGCCACACGCCTCCACGCCAAAGCCTGGCTGTTCCGCCGCAACTCCGGCTTCGACACCGCCTACGTCGGGAGCTCCAACCTCAGCCACGCTGCACTACTGGATGGGCTTGAGTGGAACGTTCGGCTCAGCTCGGTCGCAACGCCCACTCTCTTGCAGAAGTTCGAGGTCACGTTCGAAAGCTACTGGGAGCAGCGCGCATTCCAGAGCTACGATCCGGAACGCGACGGCGAAAAGCTGGACGCGGCACTCGAACGCAACGGCGGCCGGCGCACCGCAGTGCCGGACGCAGCCACCGGGCTCGAAGTCCAGCCGTACCTCCACCAGGAGGAGATGCTAGAAGAACTGGAAGCCGAGCGGCTCAAAGGCTTCAACCACAACCTCCTGGTCGCCGCCACGGGTACGGGGAAGACAGTTATTGCTGCTCTGGACTACAAGCGCCTCTGTGAGTCGGCCGGCCGCGATTTGAAGCTGCTCTTCGTCGCCCACCGGCAAGAAATCCTCAAACAGGCCATGCGTACCTACCGTGACGTCATGCAGGCCGGTGCCTTCGGCGAACTCTACGTGGGGGACAACAAGCCGAGAGAGTGGAAGCACATCTTCGCCTCCGTCCAGTCGCTGTCCTCGCTAGGCATCGAACAGCTGGAACCGGACTTCTTCGACGTCGTCGTCATAGATGAATTCCACCACGCCATGGCACCCACCTACCGGCGCCTGCTGGACCACTTGCAGCCACAGCAACTTCTTGGACTCACTGCGACACCGGAACGCGGCGACGGGGTCGACGTCGCCAAGCAGTTCTTCGACGGGCGCACCGCCAGTGAGCTCAGGCTGTGGGACGCCCTGGACGCTGACCTGCTGGTGCCGTTCCACTACTTCGGCGTCTCGGACGACGTCGATCTGAGCCAGCTGGAATGGAAGCGCGGCAACTACGACGCAGCCCAGCTCAGTAACCTCTACACCGGTAACGATGCCCGAGCTGCCAAAGTGATCCGCGAGCTCCGTGACAAGGTCACCAGCACGGACCTGATGCGGGCCATCGGCTTCTGCGTCTCGGTCCAGCACGCCCAATACATGGCCGAAGTGTTCAACCGTGCCGGCATTGCTTCCGTCGCAGTCGATGGCAGCACCAACGACGCCGACCGCGCAGCCGCGCTGGAGCGCCTCCGCCGGCGAGAGATCAACTGCATCTTCGCCGTCGACCTTTTCAACGAAGGCTTGGACCTGCCGCATGTGGACACCATCCTGCTGCTCCGGCCCACTCAGAGCGCCACAATCTTCCTCCAGCAGCTGGGGCGGGGGCTGCGCCGTGCCGAGGGCAAGGCGGTGCTGACGGTCATGGACTTCATTGGCCAGCAACGGCGCGAGTTCCGCTTCGATCTGCGGTACCGGGCGCTCACCGGCTACGGACGCAAGGAGCTGGAGAAGGCCGTCGAGGACGACTTCCCCTATCTGCCATCGGGCTCCCAGATTGTGTTGGACAGGGTGGCGCAGCAGGTGGTGCTGGACAACATCAAGGCACAGCTACGGTTCAACCGGGCGCAACTCGTCCGAGACATTGCCTCATATGCGGAGACTGAGCTGGAGGCCTATCTGGAGCGGTCTGGAAACGATGTGAAGTCGATCTACCGGTCGACCAAGGATTCGTGGACCGGTTACCTTCGCCAGGCCGGGTTGATCGAAGGGTTCTCGCTGTTGGAGACGGCGCTCCGCGGCAAGATCGAGGATCTGAAGGATGCCAATGAGAAGAAGCTCCTGGGCCGGATGGCTGCGCTAATCCATGTCGATGATCCGGAACGCGCCGAGGCGTACTCGATGCTGGTGGGCCCCGATGCGCCCCGCTACGCGGAGCTTGGGATGCGCGAGCAGACTTTCGCCCGGATGCTGTTCTACACGTTGTGGGACGACGGCGGCGGTTTTCAAGAGTACGACGCCGGACTGGATTACCTGCGCGGGTACCAGTTTGTGTGCAGCGAGATTCGTCAGGTCGTGACGCTTGGAGCGGCCGCTTCCAAACACGCAGCGAAGAGTCTCGGTGCCGGGCTGCAGCACGTTCCGCTGCTCTCGCACGCTACCTACAGGCGAGAGGAGATACTGGCAGCATTGCAGTACGGTTCGCTGGAGCAGGGCAAGAACGTCCAGCACCGCGAGGGGGTCGCTTGGTGTCCGGCGACTTTGACGGACGCCTTCTTTGTCACCTTGAATAAGGATGACAAGAAACACTCGGCCACAACGATGTATAAGGACTATGCCATCAGCCCTGAGCTGTTCCATTGGGAATCGCAGAACGCCACCTCACCCACCAGCCCCACAGGACGCCGATACCTCGACCGAGCTGCGCAGGGTACGAAAGTTCTGATCTTCACGAGGGACACGGCGGACGACGAGACTGGCCTGACAGTTCCCTACACGTGCCTGGGGGAGGTGGACTACGTGCAGCACTCAGGAGAGAGGCCCATTGCCATCACGTGGAAGCTGCACCGCACCATGCCCGCGGATGTGTATGCGACGGCTGCTGCAGTGGCGCAGTAGGTCAGCTCGTGACTTTTTTCTGGGCGGCCATAGATGGTCACAATTTCTCGAACTTTAGGGAAGAGTTGACGGTCTGTGGATGGATAATTCGTGCTTAGGGACCTACTCGCCTTGAACCGCGTCCGCGCGGTTGCCCGATAGTCGAAGTTGTCGAGGAGCTTCGCACGACCCTGGGGAACTAGTGCCGGCGACTGAACAAAAATACGGACGCTCGGGCTGCTTCATGGGGTGCATGTTACGGTGAAATCATGTCTGATAATTCTATAGTTCGGTTGCTCCGAGCGTTCGTTGCGGAGCGTGAGTGGAGTCAGTTCCACAGCAGCTCGAATTTGGCGAAATCGATCTCAATTGAGGCGGGCGAGCTCTTGGAATGCTTCCAGTGGGGCGAAGACGCTGAACCGAAGCGAGTTCAGTCAGAACTTGCTGATGTATTGACATATGCCTATTTATTGGCTGATCGTCTAGGCCTTGATCCTGACACGATTGTGGCCGAAAAACTGGAAGAGACTCGGACTAAATACCCAGTTGAGAAGGCTCGGGGCGGAGTTCGAAGTATGACGAGCTTTAGGATTGAACGACGAAATTTTTCGCTTCACGAGATTGAGTTGTTGAGCCGCAGCGGCGACCAATTCACCAACTGGCCAGTTGTCTACACCTTGAATGACTCAAGAGACGTTTACGTCGGCGAGTCGAGAAGTGTAGCTTCTCGCATGCGGCAGCATTTGAAGACGCGCGAAAAGAGTGGCTTACAAAAGATGCATCTTGTCATTGATGATACTTTTCATAAGTCCGCCTGCCTTGATCTAGAGTCGTTCCTAATTAGACTTTTCGCTGGCGAAGGGCGCTATCAGGTACTGAATGGAAATGCTGGGGTCAGCGACTCGGACTACTATGATCGCGCAAAGTATACAACGTCTTTTGAGCAAATATTCGAAGAACTGCGCGCAGAAGGAATGTTTGAGCGCTCAATACCTGAGATTGAGAACAGCGATCTCTTCAAGTTTTCGCCGTTTAAGGCTCTTAACCACGATCAGGCGGGTGCCGTCGGAGAGATCTTGGATGGCCTTCTCAGCGATTTAGAGCGTGGACAGCCAAGTACCAGCGTCATTCAGGGAGATCCGGGCACAGGAAAAACAATAATTGCAATATATCTAATGAAGCTGCTCCGCGACATTCAGATTTCTCAAGAAGGTGAAAGTTTCGATAGTGACTCAATCTTTTCGGATTACTTTGTAGAAGGCAACCGTGATCTCATTGCCAATCTCAAGGTTGGCCTAGTGGTCCCGCAGCAGTCACTACGTTCAACCATCAAAAAGGTTTTCAACAAGACGCCTTCTCTTCAGCCCGGCATGGTCCTGAGCCCATTTGACCTCTCACCCTCCGGAGAGCCCTACGATTTGCTGATAGTGGACGAAGCGCATAGGCTCAGCCAACGCGCGAACCAGCCGTCCGGTCCTCAAAACAAGAAATATCGTGAGATTACCGAAGCCCTATTTGGCGTAGATGACCTGTCGATCACCCAGCTGGACTGGGTTCGCGAGAGCAGCAAGCACCAGATTCTGCTATTGGACGCTGAGCAGAGCGTTAGGCCCGCGGACTTGCCGAAGGACTTAGTCCGATCCCTCATACTTCGTTCGCAAGTTGAGAAAAAATTCTACCGTTTGCATTCACAGATGCGCGTCCAGGGTGGGACGGACTACATCAAATATATTCGCAAAATTTTTTCGTCAGAACCTCCCGTTCATACACCGATCGAGAATTACGATTTTCGATTCTTTGATGATGTCAGGGATATGCACGAGGCCATCCGTAGGCGAGAGTCAGAGGTACAACTTGCGCGACTTGTCGCAGGCTTCGCTTGGCCCTGGAAAACAAAAACCGATCCTAATGCTTTTGACATCGACATTGATGGACATCGTCTTCGCTGGAACCAGACCCAAACTGACTGGATCAATTCAAGGAATTCAATAGATGAGGTTGGCTCTATTCATACAGTCCAGGGATACGATCTAAACTATGCAGGTGTCATTATCGGACCTGATCTCCGCTTTGATCTGGAGACTCAATCTATCGTTGTCGATCGAGCTAGCTACTTCGATAAGAAAGGCAAAGAAAACAACCCCAAGCTTGGGCTGGTGTACACCGACAATGACTTGCTTAGATACATCACGAATATATATGCCGTACTCATGACAAGGGGTATGCATGGGACCTACGTTTACGTGCATGACGAAGCACTCCGCGAATATCTGCGTCATTTCATTCCTCAGGCACCCATAGGGGCCCTTCGCGGTGGTTGAGCCTGTGCTCCCGGTGGTTGAGCTTGTCGAAACCCGAGGTTTCGACAAGCTCAACCACCGGCTTGTTCTAAGGAAGCGGCTGGCGTTCGCCGACGCTTACGGGACCGTCGGGCGCAACGTAGTCCCGCCGTCGTTGTTCTATTCGTTCCTGTTGGCCTGGGGAAGGAATCCTGGCGCCCTTCGTTCGGTTGCACCTGGCGCAGGCGGCGACGAAGTTTTGCAGGCTGGTGGATCCGCCCTTGGACCAGGGGTAGAAATGGTCGCCGTGCTCAGCGGGCCGGGAGCAACGGCGCCGGAATCCTGCCTCCATTTCACACAGATTGGCGGCTCGTGCCATGCCTTCGCGGCGCTGCTGGCGCGTGAAACGTCTTATCGGGTCCCGGCGTCGGACGTCTTGGCCGTGGACGACGGCAGCAACGATGACTAGGCCCACAAGAAATGCGCCGGGCGGGGCAGCCGCAGCCAGAACGCTGTCCACCATTCCGCGGAGGACCTCGGTCACCGAGGAAAGACCAGTCCCGGAAACTACTTTCGGCTTTGGCATAAGGGCCAGGAAGACTGAGATTCCTAGCCACATCATTACGGCCGTATATGCCAAGCGCAAAGCCTTACGGCTCCAGTAGACGCGTTTCAGTTCCACCGTCGAGTTGTCCCCAGCCTCGCTGGTTACCCTTCGCAACCCACACCGTCTCGATCGTTGTCGAGACCATAGATGTCAGATCCCACGATGGTGACAGGTCCCCTCACATATGCAGGACCGTTGCCGCTCCCTCCGGCGCAATCGACGTCAGATGCAATGGGCACACACGCTCCCGCGTAGTTCGAGTCGCATCCGGACGGCGCTGCGGGGCGGCAGGCCGTACGGGCGCCGGGACTTGTGCAGCTGCCGCGGCGGCGGCGGCTGCAGCAGCGGCTTGCTGCTGGCGGGCCGCTTCTGCGGCAACGGCTTCCTGACGGGCCGCCTCCGCAGCGGCCTGCTCTGCGGCTGCCGTTGCCGCAGCGTCTTGCGCTGCTTTGTCTGCAGCGGCCTTCTCTGCCGCGACCTTCGCCGCCGCTGCCGCTCGCGCGTCCGTTACCCGTTTCGATTCCGACTGCTCTAACCACAGCAGTTTTCCGGCGTCGGTCTTGGTGCAGATGAAGATCTTCGGCAGGTACTTTTCAGTCGAATTCTCGGTGAGGCAGGCGGAAGAAGCCGGCGCGGTTGGAGTGGGCGTTGCCGTCGCGGATGCGGACTCGCTGGCAAGGGAAGTACTGATAGAGGCCGCCGATTGACCTCCGCAGGCCGTCGCTGAAATGACTATGGCGACCGCGAGAGCTCCACCAGCCACTTGCCGTCGGGAAATGCATGACCCCGGCGAAGTCCGGACCACATGGCCAACTTCAATGTTGACCTGCTTACGCGCTTCATGGCGTCGAAAAAGTGTATTCATTTATTGCCCCCATATTGATGATGCGAAATTGCTCGCCGAGCGTAACCCCGTGGCCTGCAGCAAAAAGGCAGGGCGATGGAGGCAAGTCTGACCGCGCTGCATCAAGGCCTCCGCAGGTTCTTCCCAGCTTTGGCACAAGAACACCCACCACTGAATCAGGACTTCGCGTCCTCCCCAGTTAGGGGAAGAACCCGATTGCTTCAACTGACAGTTGCACCCGCTGGGACGGCGAAGTTGTCGGACCCGGCTGAATTGGGGGCCATGACCCTGCCGCGTGAACATTGTCGGACGTTGCCGCTTGAACAACGCGCCGACGCCTTGGCAGCGCGGGGGATCGGCAATACTGACCTTGACGCATTTCGAGATCCAATTGACCATCTACTGGAGGCTATGTTGGAAGCCCTAAACCGCCCACTCAAGACGTGGTTCGAAGCCATACACGGCCGACGATTGCGGTTGCCTCGCTTTCAGCGGTTCGAAGCCTGGAGTCACAACGAAGTGGCTAGCCTAATCGAGACCGTCTTGCGTGGGCTACCAGCGGGTGCCGTGCTGACACTTGAGGTCGGAGCGAAAGAGCTCTTCGCAAGCAGAGAGCTCGAATCTGCTCCTGTTCTACAAGCCGGGGACAGAGTTACCGAACACCTTCTGGATGGGCAACAGCGGCTGACCGCGCTGTGGCGAGCCCTCCACGATAACTATCCCAATCGGACTTATTACGTGCGCTTCGACCAGGACGAAGACGGGGCAGAAGTTCCGCGCGTCTTGGGTCAATACCGCTGGGATCGCCGGGGAGCAACCTATCCGCTGTGGTGTGACGATGCAGCTGAAGTCCTAAATCGAGGTTACCTTCCTCTTCGATTGTTGAACCCTCTTGGAACTGCAGAACGCGATGCTTGGGCTCTCCAGGCGACCGGGGGAGACTACGAGCGGGCATGGGCCGAAAATAATCGCATTCATCAGCTTGCTGCCAAAATCGCCGCCTACAACGTCCCGTATCTCAGTTTGAGCCAGACTACGCCCAAGGATGTCGCACTGGACGTGTTCATCAAGATGAATACGTCGTCAGTTCGTCTCACTTCTTTCGACATCGTCGTCGCGCAACTGGAAGAAGCCACTGGTCAATCGCTCCACGACCTTGTAGAGGAACTATCGACGGCGGTCCCAACTGCACATCGATACGTGGATGTCGGAACGCTTGCATTGGATGTTGCCGCCCTGCGGTCAAACCGACCAGCGAATCAGCGAAGCTACCAGCGCATGGACTTGGCGCAAGTCGCTGAGGAATGGGAGGAAGTCGTGGCGGGCATAAAGTGGGCTATCGAGATTCTGGAGGAAGAGAGAATCTTCGATGCCCAGCGACTGCCCTCGGTGACGTCCTTGCCGGTCATTGCCGCTCTTCACCAATTTGTTCCGAAGTCACTGGACGCCGCTGGTAATGCCCGTCGCCTTGTGAAGGCCTACATGTGGCGGTCGTTCCTGACGAGGCGATATGACCAGTCGGCCCCCACGAGGGCGCTGCAAGACTACCGGGGGCTGCGCTCCATCCTTGCGTCTGAGCCAATTCTTATCACGGCACCGATTTTCGATGACGATGCCACGCCGTTACCTCTGGCGGCCGATCTAGCGGGGGCGTCGTGGCCTCGGGGACGCGAGGTCCTAGCGCGAGGAATTTTGGCCATTTCGCTGCGGTACGGAGCTAGAGACATCGCTGACGACGAACCAGCCACAGCGTTGAATTTGGAGAAACGTGAATATCACCATCTATTTCCGGACTCGCTCCTCGTCAACATCGCGAAATTGGACCCCAGCAGGTCCATGCGTGCTCTCAACTGTGCGCTGATTACGTGGAGTACGAATCGAAATATCTCAAACAAGTCCCCGCTGCAGTATTTGGAGGACCGGACCAGCCGGGCAGATCTTGGAGCCGATGCTATTCGCCAACGACTAGCATCGCACGTCGTGCCGTTTGACGAGCTCGCCGGGGCGGGACCTTACGCCGAGGGCGATGGAGAACGACTGATTAGCGACTACGACGAATTTCTCGTGGCGAGAGCAGAACTTCTGCTGCCGATTGTGCGACAGTTATGCGGTTCGACGGTAGTTTCCGAGACGCTTTGAGCCGTAAGACCACGGCCTTCAAGGGGAGACCCTTCGATGACTGAGTGGGCTTGTTCGATGGGTAACGCCACCGGAGCCCCCCGGGGGACTTCGGCAGGCTCAACCACCGGCTCCCTTTTACCGCGCCAGCAGCCCCGGAACTCCGTCCTGGATGGCGAAGGAGGCCTTCGTGTTGACGGGGGATCCCGGCGTCGTGACGTAGTCCAGGACCCGGAAGTCGGCGGTGAGGGCGTCCTTGGTGATCTTGGTGTTCACGTAGCCGCGGTTGTCGTTGTAGAACTTCAGGTGCGGGTTCCAGGCCATCACCGGATCCGCCGTGGAGCCGGTGCCGTTGCCGGTGGAGGTGATGGACGTGCAGACCAGTTCGGAGCCGACCACGGGGGAGGCCTGGTCCTTGTAGTCCACCTTGAGGTCGTTGGCCCAGTTGCGGTGCACGTCGGACTTGTACTGGGCGTGCCGCTGCCGTTCGTCCTGCAGGGGGCTGGTCTCGGAGTCGCCTGCGACACTTCGAGGAATGCTGCTCCGGGACGAACTTATATTGGTTATCCGCCAACTGATGGTGCTCGGGCAGTTAGCAAGATATGTATATATACCTAAGTTGGACTGAGATGGTAAATTTCCGTGCTCATTATTTTGAGCCAAGGTCATGCGATCATCGTTGCCGAAAGGGGTTCTGTGCAGAGTTCAGTAGCTTGTCGGTAAGGTATCCCAAACCCTTTGGGTCAGCCCTAGGTCCTGAATGGGGCGCTTGGGTTGGGCCAACGTAACCGTGGACGGTTCGGCGGGTGCCGCGTCGCTTAGAAAGTCGTCGGGCTAAGGCAAGCGCTCAAGCACTCGGCGAACGAAGCTACCGCGACGTGAATTGCGCTCGGAAACGTTCGCTTCGCTTCGTATCTGAGCGAGTTTGGCAATCGGAGCAACTTCGAGGTCACCCACGATGACGGCGTTTATGACTTCTTCCGATGCTTCCTGTCGCTTGCGTCTCGCCTTCAGTGCAAGAGATGAAGAGACGGCCGAAGAGACCACTAGAATCACCGCCGCAAGGACCCAATGTTGCTCGGTCGCACTCCGCCAGGTCAGGACCAAGCCAAGGAAGCTAATCGGTCCAGCTATCCCCGCTCGAAACTCTGATTCTGCCAAAGATTTGTCGTATCGGTCCCAGGATCGCTCTTTCTTTGAATGGAGTTGTACCGCGAGGATGTCAAGGGAATGAAGAACGTGGTACTGAAGGAAGCTAACAGCTTGACGTGTCATCTCTTCACGCCGATCGAACCCTGTTTCGGCCTCATCGATAAGTTTGCCCAGCTCCGAAGTGGCAGGAAGGTTGAGAACCTTGAGGACCTCCTCGGCGGTGGATTTTCTTGACGCTTCCCAAAAGGTGCTTCGTAAAAATATGTCGAAACGCAGCCGGGTTTGCTCAGAGACCGCTTGAGAGCGCGGCCAGCGGGCGCCTCCTGGAAAGAGCCCGTCAATCCGCTGTATGACGACATCTATCCAGGCGTGGCTAGTCAAGACCATTCCCGCCACGTAGGCCACAAAGACCACAAGGCCGAGCGTTCCCGCAGGGCCAATGTACTCCACTAGCCTTCGGAGGTTTCCCGCTACAGAGTCGTCGTTAGAGACGTTCGCAATCTCATTGCCAAAGATCAGCCAGAGGGTGAATAACAAGATCATCCCCGAAGCCAAGGAAGTCTTGACGTCCCTTAGGTTGGATAGGAATCCGAGCACCAGTCCTCTTTCAATCGAAGTCGATCAATGCTAGCTGACCGTTCGGCGCCTGGCGCAGCAGGACGGATTACGGCAAGCCTCGACCAGACCGCATCGGCAACGGCGTGAAAGGAAAGCACTTGCATGACGAGAGATGGGCCCTGTGTGGGCAGGTCTCAGGCGGTTACGGTGCAGATGGTGAAATATTTAGTCCCTGCCCGGTCATCGGCCGCAGACTCCGGGTGTCGTTGAGGGCGTCCAAAGTTGCGGTATTCGACCGCCGTGCCGTGGTCACCGGCTTCCGGAGAGGCCAATAGACCGGTAGCTACGGGAATCAGCAAGGGAACGAGGTCGGCCGTCTGCGCCATGGTTCTGGCGTAGCTCGCTGCCCGTGATCACAGCCCCTTGGAATAGATTCGGCTGGAGTCTTTCGGTCGGGCATCCTCTTTGTTAGCGTTCGTTCGGATAATCTCTTCGGGAGTCGAGTATTTGTAGGGATAGGGGAGCGCTCCTGATGGGAAGCTATACGCCGCCAGCGGACGAATACGTTCGTCCGGGCGGAAGGGCCGAGTTGAAGCCTAAGACGTGGGTCGACAATCACTACGTTCGCGGAGCGAGTTTTCACGCGGAAAATTTCGCCGGTCTTAAGGCAGGCGATGAAATTGCGCTTGAACTGGTCCCCGAACCTGGCAATCCCTACGACCGGTGGGCGGTGGCGCTCCACCTCCAAGGCCGACGAGTAGGTTACGTTTCCGCGGAGGACTCAGGTCTGTGGCACGACGTGGTTTTCGCCTATAACCGCACCGGATCGGCAGTTTATGCTGACGCCTTTGTCCATACGTACGACGAAGGTAAGACCGGACTGACAGTTCTTCTACCGGGGTTTCACGATGCTGAGCAATTGATGTTAGAACTGGGGCTTTTCCGAGAATGTGATGCTGTAATTGATGCCCTGCCCGAGGAAGCCCGGGATCGAATATTAGAGTCTGAACGCTTTGGCTTGAGTGCCGCAGATGTGAAGCTCCTGAGATCCAAGAAGAATCTGGCCCCAAGCTTGAATTGGCACGCGAGCCGAGGATCACGCCTGGAGGACAGATACCCAACTGCTCTTTATCGGCGGCTCATTGATCGTGATCAGATCGAGCGTGCGCGGATCTGGGAGGAAGAACAGGCGGCGCGCCAAGAGGCAAAAAAGGAACGTGAGCGGGTTGAAGAAGAGAAACGTGTGTTAGCGGCCATGAAAAACTGCCCATAGGCGGCCACGGAACTGCCCACTGACGGCCACGAAAACTGCCCGCCGGTGGCCATGAGATCTGCCCACTTCTTTTAGTTAGCCCTGCTGCTTAAGCGGCAGGAGCCTCTCCCCGGGGTTTGATGACGGTGTCTAGACGCACCAAAGTCGCTCGGGAAGAGGCCCTAATGAAGTTTGACGGAGAAATCATGGAAATACTTGCTGCGTATGACCTGACCGGATCGTTGCGTGCGGCCGCGGAGCTCACCGGCTGCTCGCACCACACGGTCGCCCGGCACGTCGCTGCCCGGGACGCGGGCCAACCGATCGCCGAGCCGGTCTACCGGGGCCGGGTCACCGATGCGTTCCTGCCCAAGATCGAAGAGTGGATCGAGGCCTCCAAGGGCAAGATCCGCGCCGACAAGGCCCACGAGAAACTCCAGGCCCTCGGCTACAGGGGTTCGGAACGCTCGACCCGCCGGGCAGTCGCGCAGGTCCGCGCGGCCTGGCGGCTGGGCCATGTCCGGGTGCACCGCCCCTGGGTGACCGAGCCTGGGCAGTGGATCCAATACGATTTCGGCGACGGTCCCCTGATCGAGGGGAAGAAGACCGTGCTGTTCGTGGCGTGGCTGGCCTGGTCGAGGTTCCGGGTCGTGATCGCCCTGCGGGATCGGACGGCGCCGAGTGTGTTCGCGGCGCTGGACCGCACGTTCCGTGTCATGGGCGGCGCCCCGACCTACGTCCTGACGGATAACGAGAAGACGGTCACCGTTTCCCATGTCGCCGGGGTCCCGGTCCGTAACCAGCAGACGGTCGACTTCGCCCGCCATTACGGTGTCACGGTGCTGACCTGCCAGCCGGCGGATCCCGCGTCCAAGGGCGGGGTGGAGGCCTCGGTGAAGATCGCCAAAGCCGACATCGTGCCCAAGGACACCAACCTGCGCGCCGATTATGCTTCCTTCGCCGAGATCGAAGCGGCCTGCCAGGCGTTCATGGACGAGGTCAACAACCGTGAGCACCGTGCGACCCGACGCAAACCCGCCGCGATGCTGGCCGAGGAAGCGCCACGGTTGCACCGCATCCCGGACACCGCGCACACGGTCGCGTTCGGCCTCTCCCGCAGCGTCCCGGAGAACACACCGATGGTCACGTTCGAGAACGGCCAATACTCCGTCCCGGCCTATCTGCTCGGCGCGAAGGTGTTCGTCCGATCCCACGGCGCCGGAGGCGACGAGCAGGTCATCGTGGTCCACCACGGCAGCAAGGGCCCGGTGGAAGTCGCCCGGCACCCGCGCGCCCGGCCCGGCAGCCCGGCGATCAACGACGCGCACTTCCCGGACCACCGGCCCAGGATCCCGGGCGATTACACGGCGAAAGCCAGGACGGCCGCGGAGGTCGAGTTCCTCGCGATCGGGGACGGCGCCCGGACCTGGCTGCTCGAAGCCGCCGCGGCGGGCACGGCCCGGATGAACGTGAAGATGGCCGAAGCGGTCGCCCTGGCCAAGATCGCAGGCCAGGCAGACGTCGACCACGCACTGGGAACCGCGGCCATCCATGGCCGCTTCGCGAACAAGGACCTCGCCTCGATCCTCAACGCCGCCCTGACCCGCACCACCACCCATGCCGCCGGGGAAACCCGGTCCCTCACCCAAGGCACGGCCGGGTGGGCCGCTATCGGCCGCCCACCCGCAACCGGCGGCGCCGCCGGCGTTCTGGAGGAGAGCGCATGAGCCCCGTCCCGGACACCGCACCCGCGCTGGCGCCGGAGCTGGAGGCGCTGATGCGGCAGCTGAAGATGCCCCATGCGAGGGCTCTGGCCCCGGAACTGATCGCGACCGCCCGCGCCCAGCGCTGGGAACCGGCCGAGGTCATCAAAGCCCTCTTCACCGAGGAAACCGCCGGACGGGCCCGGTCCATGCTCGCCACCCGGCGCAAAGCCGCGGGCTTCCCGACCGGGAAAACCTTCGACACCTGGGACCCCGCCGCCTCCTCGATCCCCGCCCCGACACAGCAGGCACTGCGGACGCTGGAATGGATCGGACGCAAGGAGAACGTCGTGATCTGCGGCCCCTCCGGCACAGGCAAGACATTCTTCCTCGAGGCCCTCGGGCAGCAGGCCGTCGAGGCCGGGATGCGGGTCGCATGGTTCCGCCTCGAGGACCTCGGTGCCCTTATGCGCGCCCACCGCTCCGATGACAGCGTCACCAAAGTCGTCGCCCGGATCCTGCGCGCAGATTTAGTGGTGGTCGATGACATAGGACTTTTGCCGGTGGGCACCGACGCGGCCGAGGGCCTCTACCGCCTCGTCGACGCCGCCTACGAGAAGCGCTCCATCGCGGTGTCCTCAAACTTGCATCCCGCCGGCTTTGACGAGCTCATGCCCAAAACCCTCGCCACGGCAACCGTGGACCGGCTGCTGCACCACGCCCACCTCTGCCAGACCTCAGGGGATTCAATCCGCCTCAGCCAGGCCCTGGCCGGAAAAGGAGTCACACCAATGAACTAAAACCACAACCCAACATGGCCAACGCCACCAAACACCTGGTGGGCAGATCTGGTGGCCATGAATGGGCAGTTTTCATGGCCACCAGCGGGCATTTCTGCTGGCCGTCCATGGGCACAAACTATTGGCCATTGACAAACGTGCTGCAAAAGCGGCGGCCGAAGAGACCTTCGCTGCACACGTATTGGTCCTCCACAAGGCTGGCGCGACAATCAGTGCAATGCGGCGTGAACTTGGATGTTCAGACTCCCGGATCAAACGTGTTCTAGAGCTGAACGGGGTGGACCGTATACCTCAGCAGAACCACGCTTCGAAGGACGAGCGCTTGGTGCGAGCTCAGCGCGCACTACGGCTTCAAGAGGGCGGCTATACGCGAAATGAGATTGCGGCCAAAATGGAGTGTTCGTTTGAAACGGTCAAGGCCATGCTCAAAGACGCAAAATTCTATGCTGACCCATGGACCGACGTAGAACGCCTGTACTTGGTTCGAACCTCGAGGGATCCTTCTGTGACGATTCTGAGCTTTGATGCTGCAGCAACTAAGTTGCAGGTGACGCCGTCGAAGCTCAAGAGCGCCAGAAGAGACTTCAGCATCGTCTCCAGCCTCCATCCCAATATCTTGGAGTCCTGAGGCAGGAGGGCTGCGGGACTGACACGAGCACGGAATAGGACCTTCCTCCCTTCGCTACTGCGGTGCGGACGTTTCAGCTCGACGCCTCGACTCTGGGTGTTGTCCGCAGACCAGCAAAACGCTGCTGGCAATCATTGCGTCCCAACTATGTATCTCCAACGATCGAGACTTTCCTAAGGCGGGACGAACAACGTTCTTTGGCGCGGTACCGGCCCATTGGACGGCGCGCGTGTGGTGGGCGGCGTCCTAGAGAATAACTGCACTTACCGAGGCACGACCTTTCGCGAAGACGGCTCAACCACCGGATGAAGCCCGGAACGACAGATACCGCGCATCCCCGCGACCCACCAGCTGTCCCAGCGCCTCGACAGCCTCAAAATCCGCGGCACCCATGTCCGTGCACAGCCAGCGGATCAGAAGCCCCGCGTCGCCGCTGGACCGCACGGCCGAGCCGAGGGCCAGGTCCAGTTGATCCCGGAGCAGCTGGACGGCAAGGGCCCCGAGCGGCTGAGCAGGGGAGCCCGGTACGCCTCCAGCGCGTCAGCCACCCGTCCCTCGTGCAGCAGCCGCAGGACCCGCCCCGAATCCGAACGACCGGCCAGGCCGGCGACGAACCGGTAGGGGTTCGACTCCACGGCATCGCCCAGCATGGAGCGGACCCGGAACATCTCTGTGCGGATGGCCTGCGGCGTGCCCGCGTCCCCATAGAGCTCATAGGCCAGTTCCTCGGCCGTCCAGCCCTGGGCGCGTGAATCCAGCAGCGCCAGGATTTCCGCCCGGCGCAGCGTCAGCGGCATCCGGCTGCCGTCCCGAAACACCGCGGCAGGCTTGTCCCCGAGAAGCTCCAGCGACTCAACGGCCGCAACCGGCCGGCGGATTGACTGCCGGGACGCACCCCGGGGAGATGAGGCACTCAAGGACGTCCCGCCGTCGGGCGTTCCCAACAGCGCCTCCGCCACCCGGACCGCGCACCGCACCATCCGCAGCGTGTCCGCGCTGAGAGTGTCCAGCGGTCCGGAGACATCGAGTACTCCCAACAACGCACCCGTCAAAGGGTCCGTGATGGGCGCCGCCGTGCACGCCCACTCGTGGTGGGTGCGGACCAGGTGCTCGGCGGAGAACAGCTGCACAGGCCGGCCGGTGACCAGCGCCTCGCTGATGGCGTTGGTGCCGATACCGGCCTCGGACCAGTCGGCCCCTTCGGAGAACTCAAGCCGGTCCGCCCGCCGCAGCACCTCCGGGCTGCCCACCCGCCACAGGATCTCGCCGCGGGCGTCGGTCAGCACCAGCAGGTGCCGGCCGGAACTGGAGTCGTCGGCCAGCAGGTCGCTGAGCGCCGGCATGACCTGCTGGAGCCGGTGCTCCCGCCGCAGCTCCAGGACGTCGGCGGCGTCGTGCAGGTGCCGCGGGCTGTGCTGGTCCGGGCTGATGCCCAGGGCCATGGAGCGGCGCCATGAATCCGCCAGGTTGTTGGGGATCTCCGGGCGCGGGACGCCGGAGATGACCAGTTCGTGGGCGCGGCGCAGGGCGCGCGAGTACTTCGCCGGATCCGAAAACCTCAGGCCGTAGTCCAAAGCAGTGTCCTCCTCACCGGCGGCGTCCTTGCCGGCAGTGCCCGTGTAACGCGGCTGTTACCCCCACTGCGTTCCAATAGTGATGCAGCTCACGCCCGTCCCAGCATAGCGCAGGGGATTCCGGCGGGACGGGGCCGCCGGGACCAACAGAGACACGGACCATGACACACAAGGGAGTGGAAATGACCGAAACACCCACCGCAGCCGCGCAGGCCTGGCTGACGGAACTGGATACCGCCCTGCAGCAGCGCGACGTGGACGCCGCGCTGGAGCTATTCGAGGACGACAGCTACTGGCGCGACTTCGTGGCGTTCACCTGGAACCTGAAAACGATGGAAGGCAAATCGGACATCCGGCAGATGCTCGAGGCCACGCTGGACCACGTGCAGCCCGCCAACTGGACTCTGGCCGAGGACGCCACGGGCAGCGCCGGCACCACAGAAGCCTGGATCACGTTCGAAACCGGCGCCGCCCGCGGCTACGGCCACCTCCGGCTGCGGAACGGCAAATGCTGGACGCTGCTCACCACCATGCAGGAGCTGAAGGGCTTCGAGGAGAAGAAGGGCACCCGCCGCGAGAAGAGCGTGGCGCACGAGATCATCAAGGGCCGGCGCTCCTGGCTGGAACAGAAGGAGGAGCGCGAGGCGCGGCTCGGCTACGAGGAGCAGCCCTACACGGTCATCATCGGCGGCGGGCAGGGCGGCATCGGCCTCGCGGCCCGGCTGCGGCGCCTGGGCGTCCCCACCCTCGTCATCGAGAAGAACCAGAAGCCGGGCGACTCCTGGCGGAACCGCTACAAGTCCCTGCACCTGCACGACCCCGTCTGGTATGACCACATGCCGTACCTGAAGTTCCCCGACGACTGGCCCGTCTTCGCCGCCAAGGACAAGATCGGCGACTGGCTGGAGCACTACACCCGGATCATGGAGCTGAACTACTGGGGCGGCACCGAGTGTGTGGGTGCCGAGTTCGACGACGGCACGCAGGAATGGGTGGTCAGCGTAGTTCGTGACGGGGAACCGGTGACGCTGCGGCCCAAGCAGCTGGTGTTCGCCCTGGGCGTCTCGGGCTACCCGAACATTCCCGCGTTCGACGGCGCGGGCTCCTTCCTGGGGAACAGCGCCATTCGTCGCAGCACCCTGGCGGCGGAGACTGGACCGGGAAGAAGGCCGTGGTGATCGGCTCCAACAACTCCGCGCACGATATCTGCGCGGACCTTTGGGAGCACGGCGCCGACGTCACCATGGTGCAGCGGTCCTCCACGCACATCGCCCGGAGCGAGTCGCTGATGGACCTCGCGCTCGGAGACCTGTACTCCGAGAAGGCTTTGGCGGCCGGGGTGACCACCGAGAAGGCCGACCTGCTGTTCGCGTCGCTGCCGCTGCGAATCCTGCCAGAGGCGCAGGTGCCGGTGTACCAGGAGATGGCTGCCCGGGATGCTGACTTCTACTCCCAGCTGGAGGCCGCCGGGTTCGATCTGGACTTCGGCGTGGACGGGTCCGGGCTGTTCGTGAAGTACCTGCGGCGCGGCTCCGGCTACTACATCGACGTCGGCGCCTCCCAGCTGATTATCGACGGCCGGGTGCAGCTGAAGTCCGGGGAGGTCTCCAAGATCACCGGCAACGCCGTGGTCCTGAACGACGGATCCGAGCTGGAAGCGGACCTGATTGTGTACGCCACCGGCTACGGCTCCATGAACGGCTGGCTGGCGGACCTGGTCTCTCCCGAAATCGCGGACAAAGTAGGAAAATGTTGGGGGTACGGCTCGGACACTCCGAAGGACCCGGGCCCCTGGGAAGGGGAGCTGCGCAACATGTGGAAGCCCACCAACGTGCCCAACCTCTGGATCCACGGCGGCAACCTGCACCAGAGCCGGCACTACTCCTCGTACCTGGCCCTGCAGCTCAAGGCCCGGATGGAAGGGCTGGAAACCCCGGTGTACGAACTGCAGCCCAGTCACCACAGTCGCTGAACCGAAACCGTTGGGCTGTACCCGCTAAGCATGGAAGGAACCATCATGAAGGCTGCACGTTTCCACGGCCGCAAGGACATCCGCATCGAGGACATTCCGGAGCCGGAACTGCGGGCAGGAACGGTGAAGATCGACGTCGCCTGGTGCGGCATCTGCGGAACCGACCTGCACGAATACCTGGAAGGCCCCATCTTCGTCCCCGCACCGGGGCATCCGCACCCGCTCTCCCACGAGGAAGCACCGGTGACCCTGGGGCACGAATTTTCCGGGACTGTGTCCGAAGTCGGCGAAGGGGTGGAGGGGCTGGAAGTGGGTGACAACGTCGTCGTCGAACCCTATTTTGTGGACGACGACTGCGACATGTGCACGGCGGGCAGCTACCACCTGTGCCGGCAGATGGGCTTCATCGGGCTCTCCGGCGGCGGCGGGGGCCTGAGCGAAAAGATCGTGGTGGAGAAACGGTGGGTGCACCCCATCGGCAGCATTCCCCTGGACGAGGCGGCCCTGATCGAGCCGCTGTCCGTGGCCCACCACGCGGTGGCGCGCAGCGGCGCCAAGGCCGGCGACGTGGCCCTGGTGGGCGGGTCGGGCCCCATCGGGCTGCTGACCGCGGCCGTCCTCAAAGGCATGGGCGTGACCACGATCATCAGCGAACTGACCCAGGCCCGCAAGGAAAAGGCCGTCTCCAGCGGCGTCGCGGTCCATGTGCTGGACCCCAGCCGGGAGGACGTTCCGGCGCGGGTGCGGGAACTGACCGGGGGAACGGGGGCGGACGTCGCGTTCGAGTGCGCCGGGGTGAACGCGGTGCTGGACACCATGCTCGACGCCGTCCGGCCGGGAGCCGTGGTGGTCAACGTATCCATCTGGGGTGCGCCGGCAACCGTGGACATGCAGAATCTGGTGCTCAAGGAGATCGACCTCCGCGGCACCATCGCCTACGTCCGGGACCACCCCGCCGTCATCAAGATGGTGCAGGACGGCAAGGTAGACCTCAAGCCCTTCATCACCGGCCGGATCGCGCTGGAGGACCTGGTGGAGCAGGGCTTCGACACCCTCATCAACCACAAAGACACGGCCGTGAAGGTGCTGGTGCACCCGTAAGGCTGCCGGGCGGCCGCCCGACATGGAAGGAACGACGACGGCGGGAGACGGTTTCGCCGTCGTTCCTCCTGCCTGCCTGCTGGCCACTGTCCGGATCGCCGGAAACATATCAAGGGACTTGCCCCCTATCCAGCCGTGCTACGGGCGCGGATGATTACCCCATGAGAAAACTCGTGCTCGCCAGTCTCGCCGCACTGCTCCTGGTCATTGGCACCCTGCTGGGCGCGGTGGTCCCAGGCAACGCCGCGCCCACTCCGCCCATCACGGCAGGGCAGATCTTGGTCAAGTTCCGCGACAACGCCGCGGCGGCGGGCGTCCTCCGCTCGTACGGGCTTACCGACGGGCCCGGCGTCGGCAGCACCGGCGCGCACCTGATCACGGTGCCCGCAGGAAAGGAGCTGCAGCTGGTCGAAGCGCTGGGCCGGAACCCGGTGGTGGAATATGCCGAACCTGACTACGTGGTCACCCCGGCCTCAGACGACACCTACTTTCCCCGGCAGTACGCGCTGCAAAATGATGGCCAGTCATTCACGAACACCGACGGTACGGTGACGGTTCCCACGGGGACCACGGACGCCGATGTGGACGCCGTCGAAGCCTGGACCGTCACCACCGGTACCGGGATCAGAGTGGCTGTCCTCGACTCCGGCGTCGCGACCGACAACCCCGACATCACCCCGAAGGTCGTGGCACGGGTCAACTACACCACGTCGAGAAGCAACGACGATAACTACGGCCACGGCACACACGTCGCCGGGATCGTCGCCGCGACCGCCAACAATGGAATTGGCGTCGCCGGCGTGTGCCCGGGATGCACCATCCTGGCTGGAAAAATCCTCAGCGACACAGGAGCGGGGTCCAGCTCAGGCCTTGCGAACGGCATCAACTGGGCAGTCAAGAATGGTGCGCAAGTCATCAACATGAGCCTGGTCGTTGGCGCTTCAACCACCCTGGAAACCGCGGTCAACAACGCTTGGAACGCGGGCGTGGTGCTGGTTGCTGCAGCCGGCAACGGGGGGAACACCAGCATGAATTACCCGGCCGCATACCCCAATGTCATTTCCGTGGGGGCAACGGACAACAACGACAAGAAAGCGTCGTTCTCCACCTATGGCGCGTGGGTGGACGTGGCAGCGCCGGGGGTCAGCGTTTACTCCACCTTCCCCAACCACAGGTTCACCCTTGCCAGGGAGTACAACCGTTCCCAGGGGTATGACATCGGCAGCGGCACCTCGATGGCCTCACCGATTGTTGCCGCAGTCGCTGCGCTCGCCCGCAGCGCCAACCCCGGCGGCACCAACTCGGACATCCGCGCCAAGGTGGAATCCACTACCGACGCAGTTGGCGCCATCGGCACTGACTGGGCTCATGGGAGGGTGAACGCTTACAACGCCGTCCGCCCTTAGCTCTTTGACCCTTCCGGCGGCGTGGAGGGCCGTTGTAGTGTCAGGGCGTGATCGTCCCCGATATTTCCCAGAACGCCGTGTCGGTCGCGGATCACTACGACGAGCTCGATCCCATCTATCGCCGGGTGTGGGGGATCATGTCCATCACGGGCTCTGGGTGACGGGCCGAGAGACGCCCGGTGAGGCTGTCGAGGCGCTGGTGGACACCGTCGGCGATCGGTTGGGCCTCAGGCCCGGCCAGGCGTGCGTCGACATCGGCTGCGGTTACGGCTCCACAGCACGGCGCCTTGCGGTGACACGTGGGGTCCGCGTCACCGGCTTCACGCGGTCCGCTGAGCAGGCCCGCTACGCCGCCGTGCCTCCAGTTCCCGGCGTCGATGTCCAGGTCCGCGACTGGCTCGGCAACGGGCTGTCCGACGCCTCGGCCGATGCCGCCTGGGCGATCGAGTCGAGCGAGCACATGGTGGATAAGCCCAGGTTCTTCGCCGAGGCGCACCGCGTGCTGGCGCCCGGCGGCCGCTTCGTCATCTGTGCGTGGCTCGCCGAGACCGGTGCTCGAGGCTGGAAGGTCCGCCACCTGCTCGAGCCGATCTGCCGCGAGGGGCGCCTGCCCTCGATGGGCACGCGAGAGGAGTACGAGGCGATGGCCATGGCGGCGGGCTTTACGGTCACCGGCTATGAGGATGTCAGCCGCCGCGTCGCCCGCACCTGGCCGATCTGCGCTCGCCGGCTCGTGAAGGCCCTGCTCGTCGACCGCGAGACACGCCGTCTGGCCCTCGGCGCACGCAACCTCAACTCGTTTCTGGGCATTCCCCGCCTGATCCTCGCCTACCGCACCGGTGCGATGCGCTACGGGATCTTCACGCTCACCAAGGTTGAGGAGAACGGGGCCGCACCCGGCAAATCGACGCAGCAGAAGCCGGCTGATCGCACGCCCGCTTAACGCACTGCCTCACGGCAGCGGCTGCCGTTCGCCCCCGCTGACGGAGGACGACGGCGACAGGTAGTCCCGTCGTCGTCGTTCCATCCGCTGCTGCTGGCCGGGAGACGGATCCGGGCGCGGGTAACCATGAGCACGTTTGGTGCCGATCGACAAGGTGCTGGAAGCAGTCCGTGCGAGAATGGCGCCATGACCCACGAGCTGCACGCATCCGCCGCGCCGGAACTGGACCGCACCGCCCACCCGGCATTCGAGGCCGCCTATCAGGCCGCCCGGAAAAGCCTGGCTGAGGGCGGCATCCCCATCGGAGCTGCGCTCGCCCGGGACGGTGTGGTCATTGCCAGCGGGCACAACGAACGGGTCCAGAACGCCGATCCGATTGCCCATGGAGAAATGTCGGCGCTCCGCGCCGCCGGCCGGCAGAACAGTTACCGGGACACCACGCTCTACACCACCCTCGCCCCGTGTGCCATGTGCGCCGGAACCATCGTCCAGTTCAAGATTCCCCGCGTGGTGGTGGGTGAAGCCCGCACCTTCGACGGCGAGCTGGAGCTCCTGCGGACACGCGGAGTTGAGGTGGTGGTCCTGGATGATCAGCGTTCCGTCGACATGATGCGCACATTCCAGTCCGACAACCCGGAGCTCTGGGCGGAGGACATCGCGGAGGAGATCGTCGAGTAGGCCTAGACGGCTTCGATGATGGTGGCGATATCGGCGTCCTGCTGGAAGGCCTGTTCGGCCCAGACCGGGAAAGGATCAGGGGGTGGGACTCGAGGATCTGACCGAGTTGGCGGATCAAAATACCGCGACACGACAAGCGGGGCCGGCCACCTTCCGGTGACCGGCCCCGTTGCCCCGTCGTCGTCCAAGGAAGACCTAGTGGCGCTCCAGGACGCCGCAGGCTGCGGGGTCGGTGGCCTCGGCCGGGAACTTCGGATCGAGTTCGCTGGCGCCGATCGTGCCGAGGTCGTACTTGCCGTTGTCGTTGTAGTCGAGGCCGTGGATCACCACAACACCTTCGCCGTCGCGGATGGCCTGGGCAATGTCCTTGGCCGTTCCGATGCCGCCGTTGTCGGGGTCACCGATCCCGGCGACGTCCGTGAACTTGATGTTCTTGCGCTTGTAGTCATAGCTGCCGTCCTTGGCAACCGGGAAGCGGTCCACCGCCAGCAGGCTTGCCGGGGTGGTGTCGCCGGTGGTGGTCAGGGACACGACCACCGGACCATAGGCGGGAATGCCCTCCACCGTGGTGAGCCGTCCATCGTGGTTGGTGTCGAGGGCCAGGGTGGGGCACTCATTTAGGGCCTGCTGGCCGTAGTGGATGTGCTGGGCGTGCGGTGCATCGGGGGTAAGGCCATTGGCATGCACCTCCAGGCGCTTGATCATTTTGTTGCCGACGACGGCCGTGGCAGTGCCGGAGGCTCCGGAGCCGTTTAGCTGGGTGAGCGTGGCGGTCAGGGTGACGTTCTTGTCGTTGTCTTTGCTGTCGCTTTGGTCATTGTGCGCATGGGCCGGAACTGCTGCCAGGGTGGCGGCGGCAAGTAAGACAACCGCTGAGCCCCAAGGGTTATCACTGATTTACGATTCACAATTTGCTCCTCGGGTCTGGGCCAGTGAGGAGATCCCGCTGGTCTTGAGTGATTCGTATCACATCCCGCCGCGGATGGGTGGCGGTTCGACAAGGTTGATAAATGTTTTCGCTGGGGCCATCGTGGCGCCTCTTCCCGCATTCCATCGCAACAGGCAACCCGAAAGTCGGGCGCGGGAAGAGAGCTCATCCGGATTCTGGGATCTACCCGGCAAGGGGACAGAATTCCCCCCGGATCGTCAGGTTCCGCGGGCCAGCCGCTCCATCGCCCGGTCCCAGCGGATCAGCTCCTGTTCTAACCTGACAGACGTGCCGAAACGGTCAGCACCCAGCGCTTCGTAAAGCGCGGATTCCTCAGCGGTCAGCCGGGTCAGCGCGGCCCGGGACGGAGCAGGTTCGCTGCCCCAGACATCGCGGTGGGCCAGTAGCGTGGCCTCGTCCATCAGCACGCTCACCACATGCGGGTGTACCGCGCGGAGTTGGTCCAGGATCCGGAATCCGTGCGTGTCCAGATCGCCCCAGTACAGGACCTCACACTCACGCAGCCACCCTGCATCCCGCAGCGACGAGAAACCGTACCCGCCGCCGTAGACGGCCAGGGTGCCGGGCAGCTCGGGCAGGGCGAGGAAATTCACCAGGTTCTCCGTGGCAAGAACCGTTCCGACCGGCAAAGACAGGGTGCTGAACGCCTCTGCCGTGACGGTCAGATCCCGCGCGTCGCCCAGCAACGGCAGGGCCGGGTCCAGCGACCGGAACCGGACCAGCTCCGGCGGATGCAGGAACCCGTGCCGCGCGGCGAACCGGGCGGCGGGCGTCCGCGCAGCCAACTGCCCCAGCAGGGCATCCGGTTCCGCCGGGACGTCCGGCAGGGCCTCGCCAACGGGTGGTTCCTCCGGGAGCGCCACAGAACGCAGAGCCTCAGCCAGCTCATCGATCACCCTCCGGTGGTTCTCGATGAACTTGGTGTGCACTCCGGACAGGCTGAGCTGCCGGACGTAAACCCCCGGATCAGGATTGTCCTGCAGCCACAGCGCCACGCGGCCAACCGTCAGTGCATCGGCCCCGAGGTCCAGCAGCCTGAGCGGCCGCCGCAGCACCCACTGACGAAACGACGGATCCAGGGCAGTCATGTCCCCGGCAAGCTCCACGAACCGGGCAGCGTCCTTCGACTTTCCGACGAACCCAATCTCATCCCCGGCCGCCGCAAACAGCGCGGCGGCGGGCAGCCGGTTGGAACCGACGGTGCTCCGGCCCACCTCCGCTGTCTCCAGGCTGAACGGACCGGCGGCGGCAAACAGCTCAGCTGCCCACGCACCGGCGGCAGCGTAGTCGCGGAGGAGGGCCGCCGCCGTCGGACGCTTCAACGGACGACGCCGCGGGTACAGTCCGGTGGGTTCCAGCAGCTCCCGGAGGAGCGCACCGCTGCTCCAGGCCTTCAGCGACAGGGCCCTCAGGTCCGCCAGCGTGGTCCAGGAGTCAGCGGGCATACTCTCCTCGCGGTACTCCTGGATGGTCATGTTGCGCAGCTGCGAATCATCGCCGTTGGTGTTCGCCACGAACCCCACATGCGAGACGAACGGCTCGATCACGTGGATCTTCTGCAGGGGAGTGACGATCAGCAGCTGCAGCTTCATCCGCTGGAACAGCTCCAGCCCATACCGGGCGGACTCGTCCGAACCGCGGCCGAACGCCTCGTCAATCACCACGAACCGGAATGTCGCTTGCTTCAGCCTGCATGCAGTGTGCGAGTCCAAAGGAAGCCAATGCTCCGCCGGTTGCGGGCCGTGGTCAACGGTCACCGCGGACGTCATCCAAAATTACGGACGACGGCGGGTTGCCAGTTGAAACGGGCCTGAAAAACTAGTGTCCGAAGAGACAGCCGACCTCGCCACGGTGCTGACGAACATAATGCGTTACGGCCAGCTGCTGTAGTTCTCAACGTTGGTGACTGCAGGTCAGCGGAGCGGCTGCCGTTCGCCGACACTGACGGAACTTTCGGGCGTTACATAGCCCGCCGTCGTCGTTCTATCCGAGTTTGTTGCATCCGTAGGACCAGCCAATCGACCGGGGGCGTGACAGCCAAAGCGTTACATGTAACGTTGACTATTAGCGTTAGGGATCGTGTTGCACGGCACCGGGTTGCCCTGCGCGAGCGTGAGTTACGTCAGATTCAGATGTGGGTGCCCGATGCGCGCACCGAGGAGTTCAGGCGTGAGGCGCAACGCCAAGCGCTGGCGGTTGCCGCCGCTGACCGCCCAGGCGATGACCAGGATTTCGTCGATCAGGTTTCGGAAGACTGGCCGGAGTGAACCGGGGCGACCTGTGGACGGTATACGGCGGAACATGTGCTCAAAAACCCCGCCCGGCACTCATCATCCAGGATGACCTGTTTGCCGAGTCGCACTCGGTCACTCTTCTGCCGCTGACGACTCACTTGACGGACGCCCCATTGCTGAGGCTGACGGTAGACCCGGGACCGCTGATCGGCTTGCAAAGCATCAGCCAGATCATGGTGGACAAGCTCACGACAGTCCGTCGTGCCAACCTCGGGCAGCGGATAGGCCGGATAGACTCCGAGACCATGGTTGCGGTGGAGCAATCGCTCGCCGTCTTTCTCGGCCTGGCACGCTGACCGCTTGCGCGGTGAAGGTGTTTTAGCCTTTGTCCGCCCCGGCTGGTGGTTAGTCCGAAACCGGCAACAGCCTCAGAAGCCGGCCCCTCGAACAGCGTCGACGGATGTAGCGAGGAGCGAAAGTCGCTGTTCTACGCTGGACCCTCGTGGTGCCGATATTTTCAGCCCTCGGTAGACGTCCGGCCCAGTGCCAGCGGGAGATGGGCATCGTCCCACGCCCCGCCGAAGGGGGTGGGCCGGGGTGAACAGCCGGAATGTACAACGCCTGCCAGCACGCCTGCCTGCCTGGCTAGTTCCACGTGCCGGTCCGGTGCGGTGGTATCACGGCTCTCAATGACCGAGCGGGCCCAATTCACGGCGACCGGATCCGTGCAGGCCAAGGCGGAATGGCTGGACGCCATCAAAATCGGCCAGATGCAGGACCACCGGATGGAAACGGTCGAGGCCACCCTTAGCACGGAGGGCACCGTGCCCGCGTTGACCGCCCGAACCCTCACCGACGCCACGATCTGGGGATCCAGGGCCGCCTGGCGCCTGACATTGCGCTCCTGGTTCGAGCCCCGCGGAGACGGCTGGGTCATCACCCGCACCGTCGCATCAACCTGGTAACAACCCGTACGCCCCGAGTGGTTGAGCTTGTCGAAACCCGAGGTTTCGACAAAGCTCAACCACCGGGAGCGGCTAGGGGAGCGGCTGCCGTTCGCCGACACTGACCGAACCGTCGGGCGCAACGTAGTCCCGCCGTCGTCGTTCGATCCGTTCCTGTGGGCCTGGGGAAGGAATCCTCGCGCCCTTTGCCCGGTTGCACCTGATGCAGGCGGCGACGAAGTTCTGCAGGCTGGTGGATCCGCCCTTGGACCAGGGGTAGAAATGGTCGCCGTGCTCGGCGGGCCGGGAGCAACGGCGCCGGAATCCTGCCTCCATTTCACACAGGCCGGCAGCTCGGGCCATGCCTTCGCGGCGCTGCGGGCGGCTTTCAGGCCTGTCATACTCCAAATGGGCGCGGCGGCGGATGATGGAGGCATGCAAAGGGTCATCGGTTGGCTGACGGCAGCGGTTATCACCACGCTCATCTTCGGCAGTGTCTATGCCTCCCTCCAGCAGCTCGGCCGCCGCTCAGCGGATGCTGCACCGGCGGCTGCCGCTGCGGCACAGGTCCAGCTGATTGGTTCGGAGCCGCCGGGGGCGCCGCGGCTGGAACTAGGCCCCGACAGCGGAGTCTTCATTATCGTCTATGGGGAGGACGACAAGCCCACATCCGGGACGGTTACCCTCCACGGGTCACTTCCAGTTCTTCCCGCCGGGGTGCTTCGGGCGGCAAGAACTTCCGGATCCGACGCTGTGACATGGCAGCCGGAGCCGGGCCTGCGGATGGCGGTCGTCGCACGCCCGGCGGCGGGCAAAGTCGTGGTCGCCGGACAATCATTGACGCCCTTTGAGGACCGGGACCGGATGGTCCTGCTGTTCCTGTCAGCCGGTTGGCTGGGCAGCCTGGTCGTCCTTGCTACCGGCTACGCTGCCATTGTCTTCTTTGCCCACCGTCCGCTCCAAAGCCCGCGCCGACCGGTTCCCTAGGGTCCGTGCGCACCGGCATTGGCTACGCAGCCACGGTCGGGCCGCCCTCGGATGGCTTGTCTGCCGGCGCTGGCGCGGGCTGCGTAAAGGTGCGGGCGGCCCGTGAGCCCGCGATGGTGCTCGCCCCGATGCTGATGAGGGCCCCGAAGATAATGGCCGCGGCTTCTCCCGGTTCCAGCAAATGCAATTGGGAGCCGATAGTGGCGGCGGCAACCGGCACTCCCAGCTGGGATGCTGCAAGCACCGCGAGCGGCAGAGGCTGGCCGAGTAGCCGCAGGCTTCCATGGACCAGCAGCGTTCCAAACCCTAGGCAAATCCCGAGGAGAATCATGCTGGGGCTTCCCGCAAGGGTGCGCAAGTCAAGCGATGCGCCCAGCCAGACGAAGAACACCGGCCCTAGAAAGCCATCGCTGACGGCGAAGAGTTGATGAGCCAGTCGCCGGGGTTCTCCCACCGCTGCGACCACCAGGCCGAAGGAGAACCCGGCCAGCATGATGGACACGTGGCCGGCGACGGCAAGCCCGGAGAGCCCGAAGAGCAAGGCAAGCTGGATCCTCAGCTCCAGGGCGAACTTCCGGTCCTCGGACACGTCATGCATCCGTCTGCGCGTGCCGCTGCGCTCCAGCCAGCGAAGGACAAAGAACAGGACCGCAGCGCAAGCCGCGACGACGGCTGCCCCGACGGCTGCCCTCGGCGCATTGGGTGGGTCGACAGCAAGCGGAAGCGCCACAATACAGGCGATGTCTGCTACCGCCACTTGCGCCGTCGTCGTCAGGACCTTTGGTCCCCTCAGCCGCAGCGAATCGACGATCGGCAGGACCAAGGCTGCCGAAGAGGAAGCGAGCAGAACGATGTAAAGGGGAGCGTGACCGGTGCCAAAGGCAAAGGCAATGCCGATTCCGACGGCGGCCGCCAGCACTGCGGCGATGCCGGCACGCAGGGCGCCACCACCCAGTGCGGGGCGGATGGCTTCGTCCCGCACGGGGACATGCGTCCCGGCCACGAACATGACGAGGGCGAACCCGACGTCGGCCACAAAGGTGAACGTGGGGTCCGAGGAGTCCACCAGACCCAAACCCGTGCGCCCGATGGCGATACCGGCCAGTAACTGCCCCAGCACCACGGGAAGATGCCATTTCCGGGGTAGCGCCAGCAGCGGACCGAGGAGCGCGACCGCGGCGATCATCGAAAGCTGAAAGAACGACACGCCCCTCCTTCTACCGGCGTTGCGGTTCGTTTGCGGTGGTTAGCGGGGCGCGTCAGCCAGTTTGAGTGGAATGTCGGTGTTTTCGTCCGTGTAGTAGCTTGCGCACACCCGGTGGTAGCCATCGGCCACCTGCGCGGGAATCCCCCTGGCCAAGTCACCCCTGACCATCAGGATGGGTGAGAGCTTCTTGCCTTCCTTGATCTTCTTCAGGTCCGATGCCACGTGGGCGTTGTCCTCAGGTAGCAGCACCAGCCCCGCGGCCCGCAGAATGTCCTTTGCCTTGCGATGTTGGATGGGGGCGACCGTGAGAGACGCAACAACGGTGGCAACGACGTCGTCGGATTCAAGTAAAGACAGATAGTCCGCCGCGCCCGGATAATCTTGCTCCTCCGGCTGCGGCAACCAGCGGACCTCGCCCCTGTTTTCGTCAGGCATGTGTCGTACTCCTTGGCCAGCGGTAGCGGCCTGCAAACGTGGGCGGCGCCGGCCGGGGGATCTTGGAGAGGTCCGCACCAGGGCGCCGTCGTCGTAATTCAAGGGCGAGAGCTTCCTGACCGCGGGCCATCGCCCAACGGTGGTTCGCGGAAAAGGCGGGCTTGAGCAGCCAGCTCAGCCGCCGGACCAGCGGCTTCGACGGGCTGACCCGCCAGTCGTACGTGATCACGGTTTCCGGCCCGTCCTGTTCGAAAGTCCAGCGCCCCGTACCGTTCAAGTCACCGTGCGCTGAGATTGCGAAGCCTTGCTCCGTAATGGGCTCGGTGACCGTGAACCTCCAGCGCAGGGTGTACGGCAGCCAACCCTTGGTGTGTAGGGAAAATGCCTTTCCCGTGCCGTCCGGGTGCCCCGGATCCAATGGTAGGACGGTCAAATACACCGAGGGCCACCAGCGGGCCAACGTCCCGGCATCGCCCAAAACATCCATGACTTCACGAGGGGTCCCCGCAAGGCGCCAGACGGTCAAGAATTCGTAGTCAGTACTGCTCTTGGAATTGCCGCCCATTGCTGCCTTTCCACGGCGCGGATGGATAGTGAACTCATGCTGTCACACCTGACCCGCGCCTGGCCATGGGCATAACAACTCGTCGGGAAAGTGGCCGGAGGGCTGGCACAGCACGCGTGTTACCGAATCCTCGCTCGTGGCGGGAGATGGAACCCCCGGTGGGTTTCGACAGGCCTAACCACCCGGGGTTCGGCGGTTTACTGACAGGCTCAATCACCGATAAGACCCGGCACCCCGTCCTGGATCGCGAAGGAGGCCTTCGTGCTGATGGGGGATCCCGGCGTCGTCCGCTGTTGAAACGGCGACGGCGGCACCCGGCCAGGCGGCGACGAGCCCGGCCCCGAGCCCGGCCCCGAGGCCGGCGGAAAGGAGGGATCTGCGCGAAATGTTGTCCATGGGTTCGACCCTATGGAGGCCGGTTGGGCGGGTTGTGAGCGCGGCGTGAAGGGACCGTTAACTGTGTGACAAGAACAGTTTGGTTGTCTCTACCTGCGGGAGCTCAGGGCGTCGAACTGCTCCTGCCAGAGGGCCAGTTCCTCGTCCACGTAGCGCCGGTGGGCCGGAGTCCACTTGGGCCAGATGTCTGACGGGGCCGGGGTTTGCTCCGGTCGCGGTGCTACGTTGCGAACGGGCGGTGCAGCCCGGAGTGTTGACCGGGGCGGAGCCCGGTCGGGGATGCGGCTTTGGACGTGGGGTGGGTTCCGCCTGACGCTGGCAACTTTCTTCCGTCTTGGCCCCTCTATGACACTCAGGATCCCGAGCACCAGCTGGCAAAAGGCCCAGACGATGCCGCTGAGGACCAGAACGGCAAAAAGGAAGGTAATCCAAAGCAGGAGTCCGATGGCTGGGAAGACCAACATGGTCCATTTTAGCTTCCTAATCCTCGATTGGGTCAGGTCCAATTCTGTGCCTGAGGCCCTGACCGCACCGGCAGCGGCGCGTCGCTCAGGCCGCGGGCTCGTACCCGATCAGCCTATGCAGTCCGTGACAATCGATGACCTGGCCATCAGAAGCGCCCCAGGGCGGTGCGCCGCCTTGTTGGCGGAAGGAAAATGCAGCAACGAAGGCCTTCTGGGGCGCTGGAGCCGGCTGAGGGAACCCCAAAGGAACATCGTATTTTCTCCTCGACACCCCGGTTTTGGAAAGCAAAACACTCCCATTACCCGTACAGCCCCAGGGAAATATCCCCAATGCTGCATGACGCGTGGCCTGTCTTTAGAGAAAATGCTCCGCCAATCATCTCGGCCTCACAAGCTACGTCCGCTCCTGACGGCGCTGTCGAGCCTACGGAAGACTTCCGGCTCCGCTGCTTTCTCGCGCTCCAAGCACCATCGCAGTTGGCTTTTTAGGCGCGTCGAGTGGAATGTCAGTGGTGTGTCATCGCGGGGCTTCGCATTCCACTGAAGGCTGTCACGACTCCGACGAGGAAAATGAGGACGGCGAGGTAGATCAGGCCGAGGTGTCCCAGTGTTGCCAGACCCCATGGATAGTGCGCGGGGAGTGCCACGGCGAGGCCGACGACGGGGACGATGACGGCTGTGGCGAAGGCCCAGCGTTCTCCGCGGCGCACCCCATACCAGGACAGGCCCGCGACGGCCAGCCCGGTCGCAGCAATGAAGCCGCTGACGGCGATGTGCAGATGGCTGATGTAGTGGTACAGCTGCGGGCTGAAGGCCTCGATCTCCGCTTTTCCCTTGTCCACTTGATCGGGGCCGATACCCAGTTCGAGGAAGGCGTCCGTGAAGTTAAGGACCAGGAAAATTACGGCGTATCCCACGAACGCCAGACCGGCCAGTGCCATGAGAGCGGCTCCTGTCCGGAGGCGGGACTGTTGACTCTTGGGAGTTTGGATGGTGGACATGGCCACCACCCCCTTTCTTGTTCAAGTGGATACTTGAATAAGAGCCCCAAGACGGTAGGCTTGTCAAGAGAACTCTTGAATAGGAGGCGTGAGTGGGAGACCATCAGGAAAAGGAGGCGCTCTTCGACGGCCTGGTAGAAGCCGCCAGGGCGTTGGGGAACGGGAGAAGGGCGGAGCTGATCGATGTCCTTGCCCAGGGCGAGCGGTCGGTTGACGAGCTGGCCGCCGAGATCCACCAGAGTATGGCGAACACATCCCAGCACCTGCAGCGCTTGCTGCGCGCCGGACTCGTCTGCTCCCGACGCTCGGGGACGCGGATCTACTACTCACTTGCAAGCCCGGCAGTGGAGCGGCTATGGCGGGCACTTCGGGAGACGGCCGAAGCGCACATGGGGGAGCTGGGCGAACTCGTCCGTGCCTACGTCGGCGACCGCGCCGACCTGAGCATGATCACGCGCGACGAGCTGCGGCGGCGGCTGCTGCAGGGCGACGTCGTTGTGCTGGATGTGCGGCCGCAGCCGGAGTACGACGCCGGGCACATCCCGGGTGCGCTTTCCCTCCCCGTCTCGGACCTGAAGTCGCGACTGAGTGAGGTTCCCCAAGGGAGCGAAATCGTCGCCTACTGCCGCGGACCATACTGCCTTTACGCGGACGACGCCGTGCAGTTGCTCACGGACGAAGGGCGCCGGGCCGCCCGGCTCGAGGAGGGCTTCCCCGAGTGGAAGGCGGAAGGGCTGCCGATAGAACAGTCGACCACCTGAGCGGCTTCCATCTTAGACATGCCCTATCACTCGCGGTCGATCTGCAGGTAGCTGAGTCCGCTGACGTCGAGCCAGTACTGGGTGGGAGTCTCCACCAGGCGCAGCAGGACGCCCTCGCAGGAACCGCAGCGCACAACAATGCCCGGGGCGTCAGCATAGACCTTTGCCTCGCCGAGGGCCCGGACCGCGCCGCAGTGCTTGCACCGTCCGATCGCCGCGATGATATCGATGCGGAACACTTCCCACAGCGGTCCTGCCACTGCGTTTCCGTCGAGATGAGGTATCGGGTTGCGCTCAATTCCGGCGATGTCCTGGTCCTCAGGGCGCGTGTTGTCAGCTCCCGGGGAAGCGTGTTTGCCAGTCACTGGGTTCCTCCCGTTCCGCCGAAGCGTTCGGTCTTGATCGAGGCGGCGGGATAGCCCGCCTGGACCAGCCATTCCGCGACTGTTTCGACGAAGACCGTCTGACCACAAATGAAGGTATCGGGTGCAGGATCCGCCGACAGGATACTCGCCAGGAGGACCTCCGCCGTGAGCCGTTTCGGAGCCGTCTTCCAGTCCGGCGGCGCTTTGCGCGTGTAGACGTAGTCGACGGTGAGTTTGGGGGATTCCCGACTCAACATAAGCAGTTCCTCGCGGTAGAACCCCGCCTCAGGTGACTTGAGCGAGTACAGCAGCCGGAACGGTGACGGGTTTTCCGAGGCCTCATGTGCCCGGATCATGGACATGAGCGGCACAATGCCGGATCCGCCAGCGATCAGCTGCACCGGGTTCATGTTGGTCGGCCGCCAGACGAACCAGCCGCCTACGGGCCCGCGGATCTCCAGCTGGTCGCCAAGTGCCAGGTCCCTGACCAGATAGGGGGAGACTTCCCCGTTGGCCAGCTCGTCCACGGTGATCTCCATGATTTCGTCCATTCCGGCCGTCGCCACGGAATAGGAGCGCACGGCCGTGTAACCGTCGTCTGCCGTGAGGCGGATATCGATGTGCTGGCCAGCGAGGTTCCCCGTCAGGCCGTCCACGCGCAGCCCGATGGTCCTGGACGTTTCGGTTTCCAAAGAACTGCTGACGACGTCGGCGACACGCCACAGGCTGCTCATGAAGCGTGCCTCATGAGTACCGCTCTTCACGCCACGGGTCGCCGTGGATGTGGTAACCGTTCGATTCCCAGAAGCCCGGGACATCGTTCTGCGTCAGTTCAAGGCCGTTGACCCACTTAGCGCTCTTCCAAAAGTACAGGTGCGGCACGAGCAGCCGGGCGGGCCCGCCATGGGCGCGTTCCAACGGCTCACCGCCGAATTCCCAGGCCACCCACGACCGGCCGCCCAGCAGATCCGGCAGCGGGACGTTGGTGGTGTAGCCGCCATAGGAGTGGGCGGTCGCGTACTCGCAGCGCGTTTCCACATCCTCGAACAAAGTGTCCAGGGATACTCCCCGCCACGAGGTGCCCAGCTTGGACCAGCTGGTCACGCAATGGATGTCGGTGGGGATATCAACCTGCGGAAGGTCCATGAACGTCTCCCACGACCAGGCATGGCGTCGACCGGCTTCAGTGGTGATGAAGAATTCCCAGTCTTCCGTGGGGATGTGGGGCGCCGGACCGGCACTCAGGACCGGAAAACTCCCCGTCTCATATTGGCCTGGCGGTAACGCAGGATTGTCGGCCTGCCGTTTTCCATGAAAACCGGACGAAATGATTCCCATCATGCACCTCCAGTGCGGAGCTTCCGGTCGACGGTGATCGGTTCCCCAACGATAGGGCAAGCGCCGGATGGGGTCTAGAGACCGGGGGGATGGGCCGTTTGCGGACCGATATCCGCAGTTTACGCCCGGGCCTGGGAAGCGGCGAGGGCCCCAAATACCTCCAGCCGGAACACCCACAGCAGCACGTCCTCGCCGGGTACGTGCCAGTCCCTGGCCGGAACCCGCTCGAAGCCGAGCGACTCGTACAGAACATGCGCCCGCTCCATGAACGTTGCACTGGTGATGCTGATTGCCCCTATCCCCGGCAGCGACTGCGCGTGGTCGATGATCCCCCGGACAACGGCCCGCCCCACCCCGCTGCCCTGGACTGCAGGATCAACGGCGAGCATCCGGAACTCCAGCTCGCCGTCGGTGGCTATCTCGCTGTACGGCTGGCCGGCGAACGTCAGCGTCACCGCCGCCACCACCGAACCGGCGGCCTCCGCCACCCACACCTCGGCATGCTCCGCCCGGTGGTCCACGTCCTCCAGGACGCTCATGTAGGGATGGTCCGCCGTGAAATGGTCGGCGCGGAGGTATGCGTCGCGCGTGATCCGGCGGACCTCCGGAAAGTCCGACGGCGCCGCCCGCCGCAGCGCGACGCTCACCGTGCGCTGTCGGTTGCGGTGGTCCGCCCGACGTAATGGCCCAGGCGTGCCAAATCCGGCTGGGAGGAGGGGTCACCCACGGCATCCGCGCCCACGGCATTGGCCACCGCCAGCGCCTCGGCGTAGGAAAGCCCGGCGCCAAGTGCGAGCACCAGGGCCGCGCAGAACGCGTCGCCGGCGCCGATGGTGTTCGCCACTGTCACGGCCGAAGCGGGAGCCTCTGCCACCCGTCGCCCGTGCTCGAACATCGCCGACCCGTCCTTCCCGTACGTCACAGCGACAAGCTTTGCCTCTGCCAGCGCCGGAATCAGCTCGTACTCGGTCTCGTTGACGATCACCAGGTCGCAGCGCTCCAGCAGCTCCGCCGGCAGGTCCATCGCCGGGGCGGCGTTCAGCACAAAGTACCCTGCAGACCGCCTGGCGGCCTCCAGCACCACGGGCAGGCCCACCTCCAGCTGGCACAGCACCGTCTCCTCGGGGCCGAACTCCACGCCCTCGAGGGAGAGGCTGGAGTTGGCGCCCGGACAGACCACGATCTGGTTCTCGCCGTCGCGGTCCACCACGATCAGCGCGGTTCCGGTGGCCCCGGGAAGCAGCGCAACGTCAGCCATGTCGACGCCGGCAGCCGCCAGTGCGTCCAGCATCCGCCGGCCCTGGGCGTCGCTGCCCACGGCGCCCACTATGCGGGCGCTGCCTCCCAGCCGCGCGGCGGCCGCGGCCTGGTTGGCTCCCTTGCCGCCTGGCTGCTCGGACAGCACGGCGCCGCCGATGGTTTCGCCCGCCGTCGGGAGCCTTTCGGCGGTGGCGATCAGGTCCAGGTTGATGCTGCCGACGACAGTGACGGCAGGAAGTCGATTGCTCATGGGAAGTCTCTCTCGAGGAGGGGGAGCCGGAAGCGGCCGGATTAGGAAATAGTGTACGTCATGGTTGTACTTGTGCGTCATACATGGTTGTATAACAACTCGAATCGCCATTCCGGACGATCCAGCTCGAACAAAGGAGTTTGATGTGAACACCCCCACCCCGGTCACCGCCTCCCCGCCGGCCAGCGCGGAACAGCCCGCCTTCGCCGGCCGCCGCGCCGCCCTGCTGATCTCCACGCTGCTGCTCGGCGTGCTGTCCTTCCAGCTCAACGCCAGCATGGTCACCCCGGCCCTTCCGCAGATCGCCGCCTCCTTTGGCCTTAGTGCCGAGAGCGCCGCCCCGTCCAGTCCATGTTCTTCCTCGCCGGCGCCATCGCCGGGCCCGTCATCGGACGCTGGAGCGACTTCATCGGCCGCCGCGCCGCACTGCTCCTGGTCCTCGGGATCATGGGCGTGGGCACGATTCTCTGCATCGCCGCCCCCACCCTGCCGCTCCTCATCGCCGGCAGGTTCCTCCAGGGAGTCTCCAGCGCGGTCTTCGCCCTCGCCTACATCGTCCTCAGCGAAAACCTGCAGGCCCGCGTCTTCGGTACCTCCGTGGGCATCATCGCCGCCATCAACGGAGGCGTCGGCGGCGCGGACGGCTACGTCGGCGGCCTCATGGCCGAAACGCTCGGCTTCCGGTCCACCTTCGTCGTCGTCCTCGTCCTGACGGCCATCGCCGCCGCCTGCATCATCAAAACCGTCCCGAGTGGGCGTCCGCGAGGAGTACGCGGCGCCATGGACTGGTGGGGCGCGGGATCGCTGTCCGTCTTCCTGGTCTTCATCACCTACTTCGTCTCCGGCGGCTCAGCCGCCGGCTGGACCGCGCCAAGCACCCTGGCCCTCCTGGCCGGCACGGTTGCGTCCTTCGCCGCCTTCTGGATGATCGAGAAGAAGCGCAGCCACCCGCTCATCGCCGTCCACCACCTGCGCTCCCGCCAGGTCTGGCCCGTCATCGCCACCACCGTCCTGACCCTCGCCGGCATCTTCGCCATCATCAACTTCACGGTGGTGCTGCTCAGCCAGGACATCCACCGCGGCTTCGGGCTCAGTGCCTCCCTGTCGGCGCTGCTGTTCCTGACCCCCGCCGCGCTGATCGGCGTCTTCGCCGCACCCCTCGCCGGCTCGCTCGCCGACCGGCGCGGCTGGATCAAAACCCTCCGGGCCGGAACCGGGCTGAGCCTGGCCTGTGCCATCGCCGCGGCCACGTTCTCCGACAACCAGATCGCCGTCCTGATCGCCGTCGCAGCCCTCGGCATCTTCTACAACGGTTTGTTCCTCACCGCCATCAACGGACTCTCCGTCCTGCTCTCACCCAAGGAAGCACCCGCGGCCCTGCCCGGCATCAACGGCGCCTCCTTCGGCATCGGCGCGAGCCTCGGCGTCGTCCTCGTGGCACCCTTCGCCGCCCAGGCGACGTCCGCCGGCTACACCACCGCCCTCTGGATTTCGGTCGCCATCACCGCTGCCGCCTTCCTCGTCAGCCTCTTCGTCGCCGCCCCCAAGGGCGAGACCCTTTAACCGCCCTCAACGAAAAGGACAACACCGCCATGACCACGCCCATCAGCCACCCGTTCTACCTCGACTGCGACACCGGGATCGACGACGCCCTCGCCTTGGCCTACCTGCTAGCCTCGCCGCAGGCGGACGTGCGGGGGATCGGGACCGTGAGCGGCAACGTCAGTGCCGCCGTCGGCGCCCGCAACACCCTGGACCTGCTCCAGCTCGCCGGCCACGCGCACATTCCCGTGGCGCTCGGCGCCCACGATCCTTTGGCCGGGGAGTTCGGCGGCGGGGCGCCGTGGGTGCACGGGGCCAACGGCATCGGGGAGGTGCAGCTGACGACGGCGTCTGCCGGACTTGCGTCCGAGTCCGCGGCCGAGATGCTGGTCCGGCTGGCCCACGAACACCCCGGCACGCTGCGGGTGCTGGCCATCGGCCCGCTGACCAACGTCGCCGAAGCCCTCCGGCTGGAACCCTCGCTGCCCGCTCTGGTGGAGGAGATCACCATCATGGGCGGCGCCGCCCTGGCCCCGGGCAACATCTCGCCGGTGGCCGAGGCCAACATCCACAACGACCCCGAGGCGGCCGCCGAGGTCCTGGCCGCCGGCTGGGACGTTACCCTGGTCCCGCTGGACGTCACCATGGCCAACGTCCTGGAGGAATGCCACCGGCAGGAGCTCCTGGCCGCTGCCGGCCCGGTGCCGCGGGCGCTGGGGGAGATGCTGGGCTACTACTTCCGGTTCTACGAGGGCATCTTCGGCCGGCCCTGCTCCGCCATGCACGACCCCCTGGCTGCGGCACTCGCGGTGGGCGGCGTCAAAGCCGCGGTGGCCCCGGTGGTGCATGCCGCCGTCGACACCACCGACGGTCCGGGCCGCGGGCAGACCGTCTGCGACCTCCGCGGCTCCTACTTGGGCTACCCGGAGCAGCCCGGCGCACGGTGCCGGGTGGTGCTCTCGCTGGAAGGGGATTTCGCGCCGCACCTGGTGGAGACGCTGCTTACCTTTGCAGAAAGTTCGACGGCGGCACTCGCCGCGGGTGCGGCGGTGCCCGCACCTGCGTGATTAGGTAGGGCGATTTGCCGCGCCGCTCTACTCAGCCGGTCCGGGCAGGCGCAAGATAACCCCATGAAAAAAACAGTTATCGCCGGTTTCGCGGCGCTCATGATGGGGCTCGGCGCCATCACCTTCGCCGGTCCGGGCAACGCAGCGCCCGAGCCGTCGCACATCGCGGGGCAGATAATGGTCAAGTTCCGTGACGATGGGGCGGCTGCCGGGGTACTGCGCCGGCATGGCCTCAGCGACGGCCCGGGGATTGGCAGTACCGGTGCCCACCTGATCAAGGTTCCGGACGGTAAGGAACTCCAACTCGTCGAGGCACTGAGGCGGAACCCGAACGTTGAGTATGCCGAGCCGGACCTGGTGGTTACTGCCGCAACAAACGACCAGTACTTCCCGAGCCAATACGCCCTGCAAAATACGGGTCAGGCTATTTACAACACCGCCGACAAGCTGGTCATGGCTGTCGGCACGCCGGACGCTGACGTGGATGCCGTCGAAGCCTGGAACGTCACGATGGGTACCAATGTCCGGGTTGCTGTCCTCGACTCAGGTGTGGCAAGCGACAACCCTGACATCAACCCGAAAGTCGTGGACAGGGCAAACTTCAGCAGTTCCGCCACGCGGGGCAAGGACCCGGTGGCCGAGGACTATTACGGCCACGGCACGCACGTGGCAGGTATTGTTGCCGCTGCCGCTGACAACACCATCGGCGTGGCTGGCGTATGCCCCGGCTGCACAATCCTGGCTGGCAAAGTGCTCAGCGACAACGGGATGGGATCCAGCTCAGGCCTTGCAAATGGTATTAACTGGGCGGTCAGCAAAAACGCCAAGGTGATCAACATGAGCCTCGCAGTGGGGGCGTCAGCCACTCTCGAAACCGCTGTAAACAACGCTTGGAACGCTGGTGTGGTGCTTGTTGCAGCCGCAGGAAACGGCGGTAACCAGGACAAGTTCTACCCCGGCGCATACCCCAATGTCATTGCCGTCGGCGCCACCGACAACAACGACGCGAAAGCATCGTTCTCAACCTACGGGGCCAGCTGGGTGGACGTGGCAGCACCCGGTGTCAACGTTTACTCGACCTTCCCGAACCACAGGTTTGCTATTGCGAGCCAGTACAACCGCTCCCAGGGGTACGACGTCGGCAGCGGAACCTCGATGGCTTCGCCGATCGTCGCTGCAGTTGCCGCGCTGGCCTGGAGTTCCCACACTGGTGCCACAAACGCCTCAGTCCGGGCAAACGTCGAAACAACCGCCGAGAAAATTACCGGCCAGGACTCCTACTGGGCATATGGCCGTGTGAACGCCTGCAAAGCTGTCGGCGGTTGCCCATAGCCTTGGACGCGGTTTGAGTCAGGACTGGAGGGACTGCATCACGGACAGGTGCCCGGCGCGGGCGGCGATGAGGCACTTGGCCAGGTAGAAGGGCCGGTTCCCGTGCCTGACGTACTGCGTCAGCACGAGGACCGGATCCGCGGCCCTGAGGTCCAGCAGCCTGGCCCGGCTGGGCCCCACTTGGCTGAGGCTGATCTGGCACTCGCCGGGCCCGAGGACCTTGCCGAAGCGGGTGTTCAGGGCGGCAAGCAGGGTGCCGCCGCCGTCGTCGATCTCCAACGGCGCGGCGGCGGCGGAACTGCCGCCCAAGGCCACCGGCAGGGCCGAGATGTTTTCCTGCAGGTGGGCGATGGCCTCGCCGTCGCGGATCAGGACCGACTCCCAGAGCCAGCAATCGGCGCCGGGCTCCACGCCCGCGCCGGGGGCGACGAACTCCGAGGCGGGCTGCCGCTCGCGTTGGATGCGCTTGATCTCGAGGTGCTGGCCGGGGCCGCCGAGGACTTCCTCGAAGGGGCGGATCCGCTCGATGCCGATGCGGGGAAGGGTGTCGGCGACAAACCGGCCGACGCCACGGCGGGCCCGGATGAGCCCGTCCTCCTCGAGCAGCATCAGCGCTTCGCGGACCACGGTGCGGCTGACCTTCATGTCCGCGCCGAGCTCCGTTTCAGTGGGGAGCATCGAGCCGGGCGTCAGCAGGCTGTTGCGGATGGCCTCGGCGATCCGGGAGTACACCGCAACCCGGAGCGGCGAGCCGGGCTGGGCCTGCACCGGCTGGGACAGGAACCGGACGGCGTCCTCGTGCACGTTATGCCTCGCTTCGTAGGTGTGGGGATTCCCAGCCTACCGGTGTGACGCGTTTGTTGGACAAGTGGCACCTGCTGCGTTCCCGCCGGGGTTAGGGGAGCGGCTACCGTTCGCCGATGCTGACGGAACCATAGGGCGTGACGTACCCCCGCCGTCGTGGTTCTATGCGACCCTGTTGGCCTGGCGAAGGGATTCTGGCGCCCTTCGTACGATTGCACCTGGCAGAGGCGGCGACGAAGTTCTGCAGGCTGGTGGATCCGCCCTTCGACCATGGGTAGAAATGGTCACCGTGCTCAGCGGGCCGGGAACAACGGCGCCGGAACCCTGACTCCATTTCACACTGGCCCCTCGAGGAGGCCGGGCATCGAGCGTGCGCAGTTGGTGGGACCGTCTCGGCGGTGTACTCGCGGTATCCACTGCCCGTACGGCCGACGTCGGGCAGGAGGCCGCGCTCTTGACTTTCCCCCACGGGAAGGGTCAAGAGTGGGTCATTACAGTAACCGACGCAGCACCGACCCAATGCATCCCACCCTCGGAGGCCCCCATGACTGAAACTGCCGAAAATGAGTACGACCTGGCTGTGATCGGTTCCGGCGGCGCGGCATTTGCTGCCGCGATACGGGCCAGCGGGCTGGGCAAGCGCGTGGCCATGGTGGAACGCGGCACTATCGGCGGGACGTGCGTGAACACCGGCTGCGTTCCTTCCAAGGCCCTGCTTGCCGCGGCAGAGGCCCGCCACGTGGCATTGGACGCGGGGCGCTTCCCCGGCCTGGGCGCCGCGGACATGCCCGTGGACATGCCAGCGCTGGTGGCCGGAAAACAGGACCTGGTGGAGGGGATGCGCGCAGAGAAGTATCTGGACCTGATCGCGGACTACGGCTGGAATCTGCACCAGGGCCATGCCTCGTTCACCGGCAGCGCGGACGATCCGTTGCTGGACATCGCCCTTCCCGACGGGCTGCCGAAACGGATCCGCGCCGCCCACTACGTGGTGGCCACCGGATCCTCGCCGTGGTCGCCAGCGGTGGAAGGGCTGGAAGAAACGGGATACCTGAACTCAACCACGGCGATGGAACTCACCGAGGTCCCTGAGTCCCTGCTGGTGATCGGCGGAGGATTCGTGGCGCTGGAACAGGCGCAGCTGTTCGCCCGGCTCGGCTCGAAGGTGACCATGCTGGTCCGCTCACGCCTGGCGTCCACCGAGGAACCCGAAGCCGGGCAGGCCCTCGCTGAGGTTTTCGCGGATGAAGGCATCCGGGTGGTCCGGCGTGCCGTGCCGGAAAAGGTGACGCGCGACGCCGGAGGTACGGTGAGCGTCACGGCCACCGTTGCAGGGGGCGCCAGGGAGTTCAAAGGCACTCATCTGCTCGTGGCCACCGGCCGGCGCCCTGTCACGGCAGGTCTGCACCTGCCGGATGTCGGCGTCGTACTTGGAGCGAATGGCGAGATCCCGGTTGATGACACTTTGGCAACCGGTAATCCCCGCATCTGGGCCGCGGGGGACGTCACAGGCCACCCGGAATTCGTCTATGTTGCCGCTGCCCACGGGGCCCTGGCAGTCGAGAACGCTTTCACCGCCGGCGCCCGGAAAATCGACTACCGGCATCTGCCTAGGGTCGCCTTCACCAGTCCCGCCCTGGCCGCGGTGGGCATGACCGACCGGCAGGCCAACCAGGCCGGAATCGCGTGCGAGTGCAGGGTGCTGCCGCTGGAATACGTCCCGCGCGCCCTGGTCAACAGAGACACCCGCGGCTTCATCAAGATCGTCGCCGAGAAAGCGACCGGCAGGATCGTGGGAATCACGGCGGTGGCCAAGGAAGCAGGAGACCTGGCCGCTGCGGGCGTCTATATCCTGGAAGGCGGCCTGAGCGTGGACCAGGTCGCCCACCTGTGGGCGCCGTACCTGACCATGGCAGAAGGCCTGAAAATTGCCGCGCAGACCTACGCTACGGACATCTCGCGGCTCTCCTGCTGCGCCTCGTAAACCACAAGACCATGAAGATGAAGGAGAACTCATGAACAGCGCACCGTCAGTCATCGTTTTCGACGTAAATGAAACGCTCTCAGACATGTCACCGATGGGGGACCGCTTTGCCGAAGTCGGAGCCCCTGCCCCATTGGCGAAACTTTGGTTCGCCACGCTGCTTCGCGACGGGTTCGCCCTCACTGCCGCCGGCGGCAACGGCGCCTTCGCCGAGATCGGTGCAAAGGCTCTGCGCGGGCTGCTCGCCAATGCGGGCATCGAGACGGACCTGGACACGGCGGTGGAACATGTCATGGCAGGAATGGCCGGACTCGGCCTGCACCCAGACGTTCCGGAAGGCGTCCGGGCACTGCGGACAGCGGGATACCGGCTGGTGACCCTGACCAACGGCTCCGCCCAGGTCGCGGAAAAACTCTTCGGCCCGGCAGGGATACGGGACCAGTTCGAACGGCTGCTTTCCGTGGAGGATGCCCCGGGATGGAAGCCTGCCCGGGCCGCCTACGACTACGCCGCCGGGGTCTGCGCGGTGGCTCCCGAGCAGATGCTGCTCGTGGCCGTGCACCCCTGGGACATCCACGGCGCAGCCCAGGCCGGCCTCGGCACTGCATGGATCAACCGGACCGGCGGAAGCTACCCTGGCTATTTCACCGCACCCGATTACACCGTCGCTTCCCTGGAAGAACTCCCCGGAGAACTGAGCGCATCCGGAGCCTGAGGGGGGATCTATTGCTCAGACAGGCCCGCCTTACCCCCGAAAGGGTGTGTGCGGACGGGCAGCCGCCGCAGCCGTTCGGCAGGCTCAACCGTGGGGGTTCGAGGTCATGATGCCGGAAACGCCAAGGGCCCCGGCAGCAGCGGAAAGCTGCGGCCGGGGCCATTGTCATACGTGCGGGTTATCGCCGTGGGATGGGTTAGGCGTGTGCCTTGGTGTGGCCTTTGGTGAGGATGAGGGCCAGGGCGATCATGCCGACGCCGAGGAGGAGGTGCAGGCCGTTGTCGAAGCCGTTCAGGGGTACGAAGTTGCCGGCTGTTTCCTGGGGGACGATCAGTCCGTAGACGAACAGGACCAGGTAGATGATGCCGCCGTAGAGGAGGAAGGATTTGGCGCCGGTGGCGGTCTTGGCCAGGGCGATTCCTGCTGCGCCGAAGAGCAGGTGGACGATGTTGTGGAGTACCGAGACCTGGAAGAGGCCCAGCAGCATGGCTTCGGATTCGTGGCCGGCGAAGTGCAGCTGATCGAAGTTGCCGGTGATGCCCGGGACGAAGCCTAGGATGCCGACCAGCAGGAACACGGCGCCGACAAGCATCGATGCCTTCTGGACGTTGGTGCGGGCTGTTGTGCCGGTGTGGGTGTGGGTAGCCATGGTGATCTCCTGAATGCGATATGGGTTCTTGAATCAGCGGGTTTCTATTTCCTGCCGATCCAACGGGTTATGTCAGCTATTCGGCCGATATCGCATTTCGGATGGGTTTAGTGGAAGAAGTAATTCGAAAATTCAGTCCCGCTTCAAGCGACGGGGGGTGGTTTCACCCTCATCCAGCTGCCTCCTGTGCGCTTTCGGCCCGCTCCCAGTGCCCGCGAAGCATGCCGGCCAGCCGTTCGGGCTCGATCCGGTGCGGGGGATCGAAATGGTGGCGTCCTTCGAACACCTCGAGGCGGAAGTCAGGGAAGACCGCAGCGAGCCTGTCGGCAATCTCGCCGTACTCGTCAGGGTTGCTGAGGCCGCCGAGGACGTAGAGCACCGGCTCGCCGAAGGCGGCGAGCCGCCCGCGGTCCAGGTCATAGCTCTTGAAGTTCCGCAGGAACGCCCGGATGCCCGCGGGCCGCTTGGCCATCCACGGCGGCGGGGAGCCGGGCGCCGGCGGCGGAAGGACGACGTCGGGCTTGACTCCCAGCCGGGCGAACGCAGCCATGAACTGCTCGGGCGGAAGGGAATCCAGCGGGTCATAGGCCTTCCACAGCTCCGCATGTGCCGGGCTCCAGTCCCAGTTCCCGGCCCAGGCAGGCTCTAGGAGCGTCAGGCTCAGCAGGCGCCCGGGGTGCTTGGTGGTGAATGCCAGTGCCGCAGCGCCGCCGCCCGAGTAGCCGACCAGGTGGAACGTCTCCCAGCCGCGGGCGCCCGCTTCACGGAGGACGCCGTCGATCTCGTTGTCCAGGCTCCAGCCGGGCGGGGGCTCGTCGCCGGCGTAGAGTTCCAGGTCCTTGGCGATGGCTTGGACATCCGGTCCCAACGCCTCAATGAGCGCCCCATAGGCGGGCTGGGCGGGGAGCACGCTCCCGGGGAGAAGGATGACCCGAATTGGACCCATGGCAGGATGCTACGCCCGGGCGGCCAAACGGGCTACCACCTACACCAACGTCCGTGCCCCCATCCCCCAAGAGGGTGCATGCATGGCCCAAATCAGGACCGGGGGAATGCACCGGCAGGGAGGCAGGCGCCTACCCCCGGTGCAGTCCCGGCACGCCGTCCTGGATCGCGAAGGAGGCTTTCGTGCTGACGGGGGAGCCCGGCGTCGTGACGTAGTCCAGCACCCGGAAGTCCGCGGTCATCGCATCGCGAGTGATGCGGGTGTTCACGTACCCGCGGTTGTCGTTGTAGAACTTCAGGTGCGGGTTCCAGGCCATGGTCGGGTCCGTGGTGGAGCCGGTGCCGTTGCCGGTGGAAGTGATGGCCGTGCAGACGAGTTCGGAGCCCACCACCGGGGAGGCGGGGTCCTTGTAGTCGACCTTGAGGTCGTTGGCCCAGTTGCGGTGGACGTCGCCGGTGAGGACCACGGCGTTGCGGACGTTGGCGTCCACCCAGCCCTGGGTGATGCGGCGGCGCGACGCAGCGTAGCCGTCCCACCCGTCCATGGAGACGTCGTCGATCTCGGGCGCCTTATCCCTGTCCCTTTCGGCGAAGAACACCTGCTGGCCCAGGATGTCCCAGCGCTGGGTGGAGTTCTTGAAGCCGTCCAGCAGCCACGTCTCCTGCTCGGCGCCGGTGATGGTGCGGTCCTCGGCCAGGCGTTCGGTGACGTTCTTCTGCCAGCCGTCGCCGGCGAGCTGGTCGTCCCGGTACTGCCGGGTGTCCATCATGTGGAAGTTTGCCAGCTGGCCCCACTGGATGGTGCGGTAGATCTTCATGTCGAACCCGGCCGGCACGGATGAGGCCCGCAGAGGCATGTTCTCGTAGTAAGCCTGGAACGCGGCGGAACGGCGCTGCCGGAACCGCTCGGTGGTGTCGTTGAGCTGGTTGGCGTCCGTGTTCTCGGGGACCTCGTCCGCCCAGTTGTTGTCCACCTCGTGGTCATCCCACACCACCAGCCACGGCGCGATCGCGTGCGCGGCCTGGAGGTCGGCGTCGGACTTGTACTGGGCGTGCCGCTGCCGGTAGCCCTGCAGGGTGGTGGTTTCGGGGCCCTGGTGGTCGCGCGGGTTGCCGCCGCCGATCACGTAGCTGTCCTTCTTGTACTCGTACATGTAGTCGCCCAGGTGCAGGACCAGGTCCGGGTGGTCCTGGGCCAGCCGCGAGTAGGCGGTGAAGTAGCCGTGCTCGTACTGCGCGCAGCTGGCGAACGCCATGGCCAGCGCCGCCGGCGTCTCGTGCGGAGCCGGGCTGGTGAGCGTGCGGCCCACCGCACTGACGTGCTTGCCCGTGCGGAAGCGGTAGAAGTATTCGCGCCCCGGGCGCAGGCCCTTGAGTTCCACGTGCACCGAGTGGGCGGTTTCGATCCGGGCATGCTCGACGCCGCGGGCTACTACCTTGCGCATGCTGGCGTCTTCGGCCACTTCCCAGGCCACGGCGACGTTGCGGGAGGGCATGCCGCCCAGGCCGTCTTCGGCGATGGGGTCCAGGGCGAGCCGGGTCCAGATCACGAAGCCGTCCGGCCACGGCTCGCCGGAGGCGATACCCAGCAGGAACGGATCGGTGCGGAGACCGGCGTCGTCCGCTGTTGAAACGGCGACGGCGGCACCCGGCCAGGCGACGACGAGCCCGGCCCCGAGGCCGGCGGAAAGGAGGGATCTGCGCGAAATGTTGTCCATGGGTTCGACGCTATTGCGGCCGGTTGGACATGTTGTGAGAGTGGTGTGAATGGGTGGTTAACTGCGTGACAAGACCTGTCGATTGGTTTCGAAAGGGTCAACCACCGGGTGCTGCAGGCCCGGCCGCCGGGTGCGACAGGCTCAACCACCGGCGTCCTACAGCGCCTGCTGCTCTGCGAGTTGGGCGAGTTGCCTCGCGACGGTGCCCCACCCGTCATAGAAGCCCATCTCTTCATGCATATTTCGATCTGCGTTGTTGCGGTGCCTCACGTTGGCCACGTATTCGGTACCTTCCGGGTGGTCCGTCAGCGTGATGATCGCGGTCATGAATGGCTCTTCAGCTGTGGATCGACGCGGGGCGCTGAACGTTGAGTGGTCCGCCGACCCGGCGCCTTAGGCTTACGACACCGCCGACTCGAGACCGGTCCGGGCGGCGGCCGCCCTGAGGATCCACGTGCGAAACTCCACCGCGAAGTGCTCCAGGTGCTGCTGGATCACATCCGGCCCGCAGGTGGCCGGCAAGGTGACCGAAAGCGTCGCGGTGAACCCGTCGGGTTCCTCATCGAACGCGTTCGCGATCGAGCCGACGACGGTTCCGTCCTCGAGGAGCATCTGGGATCGGCGGCCGGCCGGCTTCGCGGTGGTGCCGGACCGCAGCGTCTGCTCGACTACGACGCTGTCATCCCACTCGCGCATGAAGAACGAGCAGACGTACTCCCCGAGCGTCTCGACGATGTTCACGGTGCGTCCTGGCTCCGCGTGGATCGAGTAGTGCTCCGGATGTCCAGCCAGCATGACGTCCTCGCGGCCGAAGGCGCGTGCGAGCCAACCGGTGAACTGCGCTGCCGTGATGCCGTGTGCGCGGAGCCTCGTGGTACCGGTCATCTCCTGACCGCCGGAACGTTCGACGTTGGTCCGGAGGAAGGCGTCGCCGGCCCCGATCTCGCCGCGCAGGAGTTCCAGGAGACGTTCGCGTCCGAGCTTCCCCTTCAGCAGTCCCAGTGCTCGGCGGGCGGAGAACAGTTCGAAGCCGTCGATGCTCTCGTCGGTGTCCTCACCGACCAGGCGCACCCAGTGTTCCGGCACGGATTCCACCGGCGCGTTCGTGTCGATGTTCATCGTGGTCCGTCCGTCCTCCGAGCGCTTCCGCTGCGTTCGAGGTCCTGGATGGGCAGCTGCAGGTACGAGGCGTGCTGGCCCCCGGTGTGGATGACGTGCTTGCCGGTGTTGGCGCCGACGTACTCGCGGATAGCCGGCATTAGGGTTCCGAGCAGGTTGCGGGAGCTGATGATGAAGCGGAGTTGCTCGCCGGGGTGGAACGCGAGACCGATTGGGAACAGGTCAATCTCGATCTCGACGATCTCGCCGGGCGAGAGCTTCTGGACCCGGTCGAAGCTGTGCGCGGGCACGTCATCGGTCGTCAGTGTCTCGTCCAGGTGGCGCGCCGACGCCCGAAGCCGCCCATCGGATCCCTTGTACCGCAGGATTGTCGCTCCGTGATCGGTGAAGTCGTGCGCCATTGCGCTCTGGTTGGGAACGGTGAAGGCCTGCAGAGGGGTTCCGTAGGCGTCGAGCTTCTGCACCAGGACGAACAGGTCCATGTCGTCGGCGCCTTCGGCTTCGACCCAGAGGTGCGCTTTGGGGTAGCCGACCATCACTGTCTCCTGATCGAACCGGGTCAGGAATGAGACCGCGTTCGGGTTAGCTGCAACGTCGTAGCCGGCCTTGGACTCCCCGGCCGGCACGTCGGTGGTCAAGGTGCGCGAGCGGGCGTCGAGGTAGAACTTCGTGGACACGACGTCCTTCGGCGGGAATGCGTCCGCGGGTACCCCGACCTGGTCGCCGCCTTCGAGGTCGAGGACTGAATAGCGCACACGTGGCGTGGTTTCCCAACTGTTGTTCTCATCTTTCAGGTAGCGGTCGAAGAATCGGCGCAGGTCCTCTACGTTGGCTTCGTCGTAGTAGTCCGGCCATTCCTGTCCGTTGTGGATCCGCAGCCATTTCTCCTCTGAAGCGATTCGGCGCCAGGCGCGGAACGTTCCCGCCGTGTGCAGTGTGTTCGAGTAGCTGGCCACGATGTACGCCGGTACGGTGATGCGGTCAAAGGCGGGAATCTTGTTCTCCCACAGCTCGTTCATCAGCGGGTAACGCGCAGCTTCGGCGAGGATGTCTTCTTTCTTGTTCTTGCCGAAGAAGCTGCCGTCCTGCAGTTGCTGAGCGAAGCCGGTGTCGGGCATGCCGCCGCGCATCACAAGGTCTCGGTAGACATCGCTCACGCCCTCCCACGGGTTGATCGCTGCCAAGTGTGGTGGCTGCTCGGCCGCTGTGAACCACTGCGAGACGGCCAGGTAGGAGGTGCCGCTCATGCCCACCTTTCCGGAGCACCAGGACTGTTCCGCCAGCCACTCGATCAGGTCGTAGCAGTCGCGGCCCTCCTGCCGGTCCCAGAGCACGCTGTCGCCCTCGGAGTCGACCACGCCGCGGATGTCCGGGTTGCATACCGCGTACCCTTGCGCGCACCAGTAGGCCGGGTCCGGGGCCTCGAACTTTTCCAGACCTGAAACGACGCTGTTGTCCAGGCCTACAAGGCCAAAAACGCCGATTACGCTGGCGGAGGTCCCCTGGCCCTTGCCGTACGGGCTCCACGCCACGATGACCGGGACTTTCTCAACACCGACGGGACGGAATACGTCAACGTGGATCGTCACGCCGTCCCGCAATTCGACGGCGACATCCTTCTCGAACACAACATCGACCGGCAGAGGCCGGAACTGAGGCGCTATCTGAAAGCCCGCCTCCAGGGTTCGGGTGCCCGGATCGAAATCGGTCAACAGACCGGTGCGGGCTGCCGGCAACGGATGGGATGGGACGAAAATCTTCTGGTCTTCGCTCATGACGGACTCCTTTTGTCTCGTGGCCCTGGGACGACTCTCAGTTCGAAGCGAGCGTACGCCCGATTAGCCCAATAAATCAACAGCTGTTGAGAAAACTGTCGGGTCGGACTAGATTTGAGGTATGACGATGACGGACAGCACGGCACCCAAGGCGCGCCGGGGGCGGCGGCCTGGAACGTCGAACACGCGCCAGGCCATACTCGAGGCCGCACGGGCACGTTTTGCGAACGACGGGTTCGCCGCCACTACCATTCGACTCGTCGCCGCCGACGCCTCTGTCGATGCCTCTCAGGTGATGCAGTTCTACCGCTCCAAAGACGAGCTCTTCGCCGCCGTCATGGCCATTCCACCCGAGGCTCTTGAGCGGTTCAATACGGCATTCGAAGGACCCGACGACGACCTGGGCGAACGGGTCGTCCGCGCCTACCTGGGCGCATGGGAGGGCGCGCACGAAGTGTCGGAGCCCCTCATGGCAATGCTGCGCGGCGCAATCGTCAACGAAAGCGCGGCCGAGCAGCTGCGCAGCTTCATCCAGTCCCGACTCCTCGAGGGCACCCGCGAACGCACGGATACCGACGCCGCGCTGCGAGCAGGCATCGCCTCATCCATGCTCGTCGGCGTCGTCACAGGCCGGCAAATCATCGGCGTACCTACACTCCTCACGGCAGGAACCGAGGAACTGGTCACCGTCTTGGCCCCGGCCATCCAACAAATCCTGGTACCGCAACCGCCACTTCGAGCCGAACCGTAGAGCCACACACATGAGCCAGATCGACATCCACATCTAGTCGTAGCGTCGTCTTACTAAAGATTGGGTTTCGAGACGTTTTTCCGGACACGAGAAAGCTCAACCACTCACCGTCCTGGTCTGGGTCTCGCTCAGCCCGCTAATCAGCCTCGGACGAGAAGGGTCGTGGAGGCTGCCATCCCTCCTGTTCCCGGATGGCTCGCTGGATCCGCAGACTGATTTCGCGCAGCTGCCCCCGTTGGGCGTTTGTGAGAGGTTCGAGGACTAATTCGGTGACCGTCTGAGCTTGTACGGGAGTGGCCTTTTCGAGCATCTCCAGCCCGGCCGTGGTCAGGGTGGCCAGGGTCGACCGCCCGTCCAAGGGGTCTCGAGTGCGCTGTACCCAGCCTCGGCCCTCAATCCGCGAAATGGCTCGGGAAAGCCGTGAGAGCGAGCTGTTTGCATAACTAGCCAGGACGGTCATCCTTAGCGCGCGATCCGGCGCGTCAGCCAATGCGAACAGGATTCCGTACTCGAAGTGTGTGAGATCGAAACCACGAACCAGAGGGGCATCGAGGGCGGGCGGTAACCACTCCAGTACCGTCGCAAGGGCCGCCCATGTCGTGAGGTCATCTCCGGTGAGACGGTTTGGGGCGCTGGCACCATTCATCCATACAGGCTACAAGGTTGCTTGACCGAGCAAGCAATATGCGGTTAGTTTTACTTGACTGAGCAAGTAAAACTAAGGGTGATACGACCATGGATATGCAGTTGGCAAACAAACGCGCCTTCATAAGCGGCTCAACGCAGGGGATCGGGTATTCGATCGCGAGGGCTCTTCTCGCGGAGGGCGTCGCGGTGGTTATCAACGGCCGTGACGACAGCCGGGTCCAGCAAGCGGTGAAGAACCTCGAATCCGAAGTGCCTGGTGGGAGCGTGGCGGGTATTGCGGCGGACTTCGCGGACGCCGCCCAGGTGCAGCGCCTGCTCGCTTCGCTCGGCGGCGTAGACATCCTTGTCAACAACGTCGGCCTCTTCGAGCTAAAGCCGTTCACAGAAATACCCGACGAGGACTGGTCGCGCTATTTTGACGTCAACGTGATGAGCGGAGTCCGGCTGTCGCGAGAGCTGCTGCCCGGGATGATCGACGCAGGATGGGGCCGGATAATCTTTCTGGGGAGCGAATCAGGTGTAAACATACCTGCTGACATGACGCACTACGGCGTGACCAAAGCGGGGATGCTCGCTTTGAGTAACGGCCTCGCCAAGCTAACCCGCGGAACCGGCGTGACGGTCAACACGATCCTCGGCGGCCCGACCTACTCAGACGGCGTGGCCAGTACCGTCCGCAATATCGCCGAGGCGCAGAGACTCTCGACGGAAGATTTGAAAGCGATGATCATCGGCGAGAACCAGACGTCCCTCCTCGAGCGCTTCATCGAGCCTGACGAAATCGCGAACCTCGCCGTTTATCTCTCAAGCCCGCTTTCCTCCGCGACGAACGGAGCTGCCATGCGCGCCGACGGCGGAGTACTGACCACAATGCTTTGACCGGCGCACGGGCAGTGCCGCGCCAAATAGCGGCCCGAAAACGCCGCCATTTACCGCTGCGATTCACAAGACTCCGGGAATCCCGGCTTTGACCAGCTGACGCCGGGCCGCCTGTTAACGCCCTCCGGTCTTGATACAGGATCGTTATTGAGAGCGAAACGCGAAGGTGAATTTCATCTGCAGTCCGAGCAGTGGACAGATGAACGAAGTACCAAAAGAAGGCCAATGGGCACGCGCCCAAGCAAGCTACTACGGCCTGAGCTCTGGCTGAAAAAACCCCACCCGGATGACCCGGATGGGGCTTACTTCTTAATTAGGTCATTGGCTCAAAATGAATGCCACGGCGACCAGAAGGTCGTGCTGGTGAAGGGCTCAGGATTTCGGGGGAAGGTCGCTCCGCCACGACCCGTTTGGTGAATCCGAGCGCCTCAGCGATGCTTGCCGAGCTCATTCCTTCGTCGTGGGCTCGAATGACAGCTTCGATGAGGAGCTGGTCAACCGCCTCGCTGAGGGTCGTGAGGTCACGAAGAGCAGCTTCGGTCTCGGGCAACTGGAGGTTGACCTGGTGCCAACGGAATTCTTGGGCGTGGCGGCTGGCTTTTCGTTCTGCACTCATGTGGACAACATTAGTTGTACGGGCAGATACCAACAAAAAGAATCCGCTGGGCCGAGGCGCAGGGATTAGTTGTGGTGGTGCGTAAGTTGCTCCAAAGTTTCCGATAAATTGCGGGCTAAGGTTGGGTTGTTCCTGACCAGAACTGACCGGAGACGGGTCATATGTGGGTTGAGAGCTACGCGAGCGATGGGTTTAGTCTGAGTCTCATCATGAACTTTTATTAATCAGAGAGAGGGGGGAGGGGTCCATGGCCAATCTTCAGAGCAAGGTGGCAGCACCAAAGGAGAAGGCCGCTGCTGTGAAAAAGGCAAAAACTTCTGCTGTAACAACTGTGAAGCCGCAGCCGCACCGCTTCCGCGTGAGCGTCCCCGCAGCCGATGAGGCTGTGTTGGTGTGGATGAATTTGCAGGACAACCCATCACTGTCTGTTCGGATGCTGATCCGTGAGAGCATCGAGCGCCTTGGCTACGTCGATGTCTTCAACCGACCAGTTGCTCAGCTTCCCACGCGCGGGCGTCCTGTTGGTCCTGAAGAGGAATCAACAGAGACAGAGCGGAATGCAGAAACGGCTGCGGCTCCGGTTGCGTTGGTTCAGCAGGTGGGGACGCCTGCTGCGTCAACGGATCTGGATCTGAACCAGGAGTCAAACACCGAACCCGAGATCCTGGGCATCGCCCTGGAAGCCCCGACACTGGTTCAGAATCCTGCATCAAAACAGGACGACATCCACGCTTCCTCCTCGATCACTCCTGAACCGGAGCAGCCTTCTGTCGGACAGCTTGAAGTCAACGACATTTTCTCGATGCTGCGCTAACTCCCGTAACAACTCCCGGCACTTTCTCTTGTATGGCAACTCAGCAACTAGACCAAACACTTTCCACGAAGGGATCACATTCATGACCATTTCGATCAATCTCACCGGTGGCATCGACGTTGGCAACGGCTACGTCAAGGGCCTCATCCGCGGCTCCGGTGCATCAAGTAAAACCAACGTCGACGAGATCGACCTACCAAGCGGCGTGTCAACGATCACGCGCCCGAACTCTGTGCCGACCCCTGACGGTGAAGCCCCGGCGAAGTTGGAAGGCAATTTCTATAATGAGCTGGACGTCAGCTTCGTCTCCCCTCTGGTAAGCAATTATCACCGCAGGCTCTTCGGCATGCGTGCCCTGAGCGCCCAGGGCGCCTTTGATGAGTTCGACGTGGTCGGCCGTCGCAGCAAGGCCCAGCAGGAGCTGAGCAAGGTTCTGGTCATGGGTACTTTCGCCGCCAAGGCCCTGCGTGACTACGTGCGTCAGCACGGTGGATTGCCGCCGGCTATCGAAACCTTAAGTGTGGAGGCCCGGGTAGCACTTGCGCTGCCGATCAACGAGTACCTCTCACACCGCACTAGCTACGCAGCCGAGTTCATGAGCGGCACGCATACGGTTACCGTGCATAACTTCGAGACTCCGGTCACCGTGAAGCTTAAATTCGTGGATGTACAGGTGATCCCGAGGGTGCGTCGGCCCAGTATGCGATCACTGCCAAGGGTGAGCCGTTGATGGACGCTATGCTCGCCGATGTCCGCCGCCGGGGCCTGTCACTGGTGGGCATCACTTCTGGTGACGTGCTTGCAGCCCAGCACACTGTCGGCATTGATATCGGCGAAGGGACAGTCAACTTTCCGGTGTTCACCGCCGGAGAGTTCAACACCGACGCCTCGACCACGCACAACCGGGGTTACGGTTCGGTTCTTACTGACGCGCTGAAGGCGATGGAGGACCAGAGCTTCTCGCCTGGCTTCACCTCCCGCAAGCAGTTGGCCGAGTACTTGCAGGCCGGAGCGTCGCCGTTGAAGCGAAACTTCTACGACAAGGTCGCTCAGTTCGTGGATGAAGAGATGCGGTTCTTTGCCAAGGAAGTTGCCGAGCGGTTCGGCCGCGTTCTGGCCGTCGTTGGTGCGACCACAGAGGTCGCGTATGTCTTCGGCGGCGGGGCAGGTCCGGTGAAGGCACATCTGTATCCGGCACTTCTGGCTAAGGCCACCGAGATGAACTCGGTGGACGCGTTCCCGACTCTGTACCTGGATTCCTCCTACTCGCGCCACCTGAATCGTGAGGGTCTCTACATTGCCGCCGAGTCCGTGGAAAGCCAAGCCGGCGCCGCACCGGCTGCCAATGGTAAGCGCAGCGCTCGTTCAAGCGAGAAGAAGCTCGTCGAGGCTGCTGTGTAGGTAAAGGGGGTCGGGGATCAAAGCATTCCACGGGGCATGACCCGACTCTCCCAAGGTGCCTTAGCGCTACTTTCCCGCGCATTGGTCCAAATGGCCGCAATTTCATTAGGTGTACTACTGCGGTTGGTTTGAACATTTTGAGATCTGTCACCATCGGCGCAGGTCAGAGCCTCAACGCATCAGGGATTGCCTTCGAGTGAGCCTCTGAACTCACGCCTCGCGTGTTCATTGAAACGCTTCTGACCTGCACGTTTGCAATCAGATTTCATCTGATGAAGGATGTATTCATCTGATGTAAGCGATGGAGGGCGGCATTTATATGGTCGGGAACAGCCCCGCGCCGGGGGCCGTGGGTCTGCATCTGGTCGGAGGCCTGCCCTTGCTGCGGCCGGACGAGCAGGTCTTCACGGCCATGCTGAACGGGTGGCGCAACCAGCAGCTCGCCCGGAACCTGGCGTTCTCCACGATCGAGGGCCGCGAGAAGGCGGTGCGGGCGTTCACCCGCCATGCGGATGCCTTCCCATGGGCCTGGTCACCACAGATGGTTGACGAGTGGCTGGGTGATCTGCGCTCGGTCCGGAACCTGCGCCGCTCCACGCTGCGCAACTACCAGGGGAGCATCCGCTCCTTCTGTGACTTCGTAACCGACCCCGTCTACGGCTGGGCCGAGACATGCCAGGAACGGTTCGGAACCCACCCTGTGCAGGTGATCCACGAGTGGAACGCCGCCGTGCATGTCGAGGAAGCGGAGGCGGACCCGGCCAAGCGTGCCTTCACCCGAGATGAGCTGCAGGCATTCTTCGACCACGCGGACGAACAGGTCGGCCGGGTGCGGGGGCGCGGACGAAAGGGCTGGCTGCCGGCCTTTCGTGACGCGATGCTCTTCAAGACCGCGTACGCCTTCGGTCTGCGCCGCAACGAGGCGCGGATGCTCGATGTGGTGGACTTCGGCCGCAACCCCCGGGGCCCGGAGTTCGGGGAGTACGGCGTCCTCTACGTCCGCCACGGCAAGGCGAAGAAGGGCTCCCCGCCCAAGCGCCGCAGCGTGCTGACGGTCTTCGACTGGTCGGCGGAGATCCTGCAGCAATGGGCCGAGGAGGCCCGTCCGCTGTTCCCCACCGCCGGTCCCGGAGCCTTATGGCCCTCGGAACGCTCCTCACGGGTGGGCTTCACCCAGATGAACAGCCGCTTCTGCACCTACCGGGACAGCCTTGGCCTGGATCAGGGTCTGGATTTTCATTCGTTTCGGCGCTCCTACGTCACGCACCTGATCGAGGACGGCTGGGACGCCCGGTTCGTCCAGGAACAGGTCGGCCACGAGCACGCGTCCACCACCTCGATCTACACCTGCGTCTCCTCTGACTTCCGCACCCGAACTCTCCGCAGGACCCTGGACGCCACGATGGAGGCCGCCCTGCGGCCAGTAAGGAAACCCTGATGAAACGTCATGTCAGTTACCAGTGGCGGCTGCGCGAGGTGATGGCCACCCGCGGGATCTTCACTGCCTCGGATCTGTCCCCCCTGCTGGCCCAGCGCGGCATCGAGCTGTCCTCGGTGCAGGTCTGGCGGCTGGTCACCCAGATCCCCGAGCGGCTCTCGCTGCCGGTCCTCGCCGCGCTCTGCGACATCCTGGAGGTGACCCCCGCGGAGCTTATCGCCACCAGAGCGGAGGCCGTGACACCGCGCCGCACGGCCGGCGCGGGTGCCGAGGTCGTGGACCTTGCCGCCACCATCCGGCCCAAGCGGGCCAGGATCACCCCCGAGCGGTGAGCCCCGCCTACGACACCCGCGAGAAGTATGAGCGCTGGCATATACGCATCTGTGCCCGCTGCGGCCGACAGGCCGCGAAAGCGGCGAACTGGTCGGACGGCCCGATCTGCCGGACCTGCTTCGACAAGGCCACACGCACACATGGATCCTGCCCCGGCTGCCGGAGCGAACGGCTGCTGCCGGGCCGCGACGCCTCAGGGATGCCGGTCTGCCGGGACTGCGCAGGGATCACCCGCGACTTCTCCTGCGACCGCTGCCGCGTTGAAGGACCCCTGCTCGCCGGACGGCTCTGCCACAGATGCACCCTCACAGACCGGCTCAGCGCGCTCCTGGATGACGGCACCGGCCGCATCCACCCACCCCTGGCACCACTGTTCGACCGAATGCTTACGATGCAACGGACCAAAAGCGGGCTTGCCTGGCTGACCCGCGCTCAGCCACGGGCCCTGCTGCAGGACCTCGCAAAAGGCCGGCTCGCCCTGACCCACGAAGCGTTCCAGCAACTACCGAACTGGCGGACCGCCGCCCACCTGCGCGACATACTCATGCAGTGCGGGGTCCTGCCCGCCGTCGACCGGCAACTCCTGCTCTTCGAGAGATGGCTCACCGGGCACCTGGCCGCCGTCGCCGACCCCGAACACACCCGGGTGCTCCACCGCTTCGCCACCTGGCACCAACTCCGCAAACTACGGGCCAAAGCCGGCAAAGGACCGCTGGGCAACTCTCCGGCATACGCGGCCCGGCAGCAGCTTATCCAAGCCGGTTCCTTCCTGACCTGGCTCACCGTCCGTGGCGCTCTCCTCGAACACTGCCGGCAACCCGACCTCGACGCCTGGCACAGCGAGAAATACGCCGCCCGCCGACCCGGCAAGACCTTTCTGAACTGGTGTATGAAGACCGGACGGATGCCCGTCCTGACCGTTCCTGTCCGGTCCACGGGAAACCCGGCCCCGATGGGGCAGCCTCACCGGATCGCCGCTCTCCGGCACCTGGTCACCGACGAGACCGTGCCCCTACGCTCCCGCATCGCTGGCTCATTGATTCTGCTCTATGCCCAACCGGTAAGCCGGATCGTCCGGCTCACCATAGACGACATCCTCCACGACGGGGACCACACCCTGCTGCGCCTCGGTGAACCGCCGACTCCGGTTCCAGAACCGCTGGCCGGGCTACTGCGGGCATACCTCGAAGACAGGCCCAACATGACCACCGCCGCCAACCCGGCTTCCCGATGGCTCTTCCCCGGCCGCCGGGCCGGGCAAGCCATGGACCCGGGGACCCTCCGCGATCTGCTGCAGAAAATCGGTATCCCGGCCCAGTCCGGCAGAACCGCAGCGATCCGACAACTCGTCCTCCAGATGCCGCCGCCGGTGGTGGCCCAGGCCCTCGGTTACCACCACAACAGCACCACCAGGATCGCAGCAGAAGCCGGATCACCCTGGAGCGGATACGCTCCCGGCGACCACAGCCGATAACAACTCCCGCAACACCGAGCCATTCCCAGCCGCGACAAAGTCAGCCACCCCAGCGACAGACTCCTTAGAAAATCCGAAGAATACCGACTACTCAATCAACGGTCATTACCAGTCCCGACCCCCGGCCCGGCCATACCCTGAATCCCCAGAACGACAAGGACTTTCGCTGCTTGGCGTTACTGGCGACGCAGATACTACTCAACCCCCGGGTTCGTTAGCGACCAACAATTGGGACAGGAACCACAACAGAAACCCCGCCAGTCGCAAGGACCGGCGGGGGTTTCTGTTCTGGGATGACCCTCCATAAATTGGGGGACTACGGAGAGGCCTTAACCAACGTACGCGCATGACACCGGACTCTCAAACGGACGGATCAGTTGCTGCGTCCGTGCCGCGCACCCGGCCCAGACAGGTTCTCGTCGTGCCCGGCCCCTGGTGTCAGAAGACCCCAAAGCCGACCGCGAAGAGCTGTTCAGGAGGATGGCCTTCAACATCGCAGTGAACAATACGGACGACCATCTGCGGAACCACGGCTTCGTCCGCGGACGCAGCGGCTGGCGGTTTTCACCGGCGTTCGACGTAAACCCGAATCCGGACACCGGTGCTGAGCGCAGCACTGCCGTTGATGGAGCGTCGACCCGGGATGATGCCATGACGGCACTCCTTGCTGCGGCGGAGTACTTCGTTCAACCCGGCCAGCGGGACGCGATCCTCGCCTCAGTGCGCAAGGCACTGGGCGCGTGGCGGGAGGCAGCAGCTGCCTGCCGAATAGCTCGAGCCCAAGTGGAGCTTTTTGCGCCGCTGCTCGACAACCCGCCGCAGGGTTTGGAAGTTTAGACCGGTCGGCTCGATTTCGACCGGCGCTGCCACCGGGTTCCGAAGTTGTGGACCCGGCGGGAGGATGGTCGAGTGCGGCCCGCCAGCCCCATGGGCCCGGGCCGGAACGGTGAAGACCGACGTCGCGTGGTGCGGGATTTCCGCAATCCCGGCCGAAACCCACCCGCTGTCCGCGGCGGCCGCTGAAGTGATGGCCGGCTACATCTCCACAGACCAATAACTTATGGGGACTGCGCAAGGTGTTGGACGGCATCACCGCGGGCGCCGGTGTGGACGGGCTTTCTGCGGAGACGTAGAGCCGTCCCCGGTGTGGGCTTTGGGCTGGTTCAACCACCGCCGCCGGCGACGGGTTTCGGCGCGGGAGTGCCGTCGTCGTAATCCACTACGACGACGGCGACCCGTCCTGCACTGTCGATATCACCTGGAAGCTGGAACCTTTTCCAGGTCTTCGACATCGTTATCTGAATCGTTGTCCAAAGAGTCGGGAGTGGCTGCCTCGTTGTTCGAGGGCCTCGATTCGCGCTGTGAATAGAACCAGATGGGTATGTACAGCGACAATACGAGGAAGCCGAGCCAGGTTGACGTCCAGCCGATTTCCTGGCTGTTCAGGTAGACCACACCGATCAGGCACAGAGGCAGATTGAACAGGCCAAAGATCATGGCCACATTCTTCCAACCCCTGGGGGCTTTGAAAGGCCTTTCAAGGGTGGCAAAGGCCGGGTGCTTTTTGGCTCTGACATAGGCGAACAGGCTGATGCCGTTGGCACAGGTGTAGCCAATGGCGGCGGCCGCAAGAATTGCAGCGAGGGATCCCATGGAAATCAGGACCATGTTAAACGCCGCGGTGACGAGCAAGGCGATAAAGGGAGTTCCGTGGCGATTGGTTTTGCCGAAGACCTTGGGAAGGTTGCCTTCCGTTGTCATGGAGTGCAAGGCCCGGGACGAACCCAGGTAAGCCGTTTGGATGATGAGGATCATGGCGGCGATCAGCATGATGATGGTGATTATTGAGCCAGCTTCGCCAAAGACAGCCCGGGCCACTGGAATCAGGGGCGATACAGGCTCCGCCATCACACCTTCAACACCAAGCACACCGATGACTGCGGTTTGCACCAGTACGTACGAGAGGAAGCAGATGATGCCGCAGGCAAACAATGCTTTGGGGACATCTTTGGAGGGGTTTTTGTATTCAGGGGCGTAGATGGCCGCCGTTTCCCAGCCGCAGGCACTCCACTGCGCGATTGCAAAGATGCCAAAGAGAATCAGGATGTGGTGCATGTCCCAGGCCCAGTCAGCAGGCCACCAGTTGCCGGTGATATTGGCCAGGTCAACGTGTCCGGTAGCAAAAGGCGCCACGGTAAGGATAACCAGCGGTATCAAAGAAACAGCCGCGAGGATGTAACCCAGGATGGCGCCATCCTTGAGGCCGAACCAGTTGACTACGAACAGTCCGGTGAAGATCAGCAGACCTGAGATCAATGAGAGCTGAAACTCGGTGAAGGTCTCGGCCAGCACTGGAAACAGCCCATGAAGGTAACCGCCAACCAGGATTGAGAAGATCGCCAGGACCGGGTTCCAGGCAAACCAGTAGCTCCAGGCGGAGAAGCCGCCGATCAGTTTGCCCTTGTCGTACTTGCCTTTGAAGTTTTCGGTGCGAAATACATGCTGCGCGAAACCTGGCAGACCAGAGGCCTTGGGAAAGGTTGTGGCCATTTCCGCATAGGCAGCGTTCTGTATGAAACCCTGGATGACCGACAACCCCCAGACGAGGATTGCTGCGGCTGCCATGTACATCGGCAGGTAGCCCAACGATGGCAGAATCAACAAGGGCACGCCCAAAGCAATGGCCAAACCTTGCTTCCAGTTGATGGACCTTTCCAGGTGGCCAACGCCATCCGAAAGATTTTTACTCATAACAGTCTCCTTAGACGACAAAGCGTCTGGTCTTTTAGGTTGAATAACTAGATTCGTGAGTCTGAAGTGGCTGCGAGATGCATGCCATTCCGCGCGGTATATACCGCCGTGAAAGGATGCGGAAACCCGAGGCATGCGCGCGCATATGGGCAGGCCGTACATTGGTATCTTCAAATGTTTTGAGGCTCGACTAACCCTGCAACCGCGATCTGCAGTTGCAGGTATTACCGTCGACGCGTATGAATTCCGGCGCGTGAATGTCCGCGCATGATTCGCAGAAATGCAGAAGCACTTGTTGTTGTGCTTGAGGTTAGTCCTGCAGGGTCCTAGTCGAATTTTTTGAACGACTACATCGTCTCGTAGACGATAGTGCCGTCCAGGGCGGTCAGTTCGGGCGAACTGGTACGACGAACTTGGCCGAAGTCGGCGCCCAGGCATCCAGGTGAGTGTCCCTGCGCGTCAGGCAGAGGCGGGACGCCTTCACCGGTTTACTTCCCTCTAGACGCGAGGGGACGGCCCTGAAGAATTTGTGCCGGCGTCGCGCCCGGAGCGGCTGGGTAGGAAGCCAGACCTTAGATTTCGTAGTATCGGAAGGAGTGCGACTCCGCACCCTCGGGGTTGGGGCCATAGACGGTAACCATACGGGCGTAGGTGGGTGCCCAGTATCGGCCAAGTTGTCCGGGATTTACGCGCGCTGAGTCACCGGGTCTCAGGACGACAGTCTTGCCTTCGCTCTCGATGTAGAGCTCGCCTTCCAGGACGAAGTTCGTTTCGGAGTGGGGGTGGAAGTCCTCCCAGCCGCAGGCTTCCAGTTCCCATTCCGAGAGCCGGAAGTCATCCCATGGGCCTACGGGATTGGCGTTTATAAACCTGCAGCGCAATCGCGGCCATTCGTCCTTCATGACCTTCATGGACTTCGCTGACCAGAAGTCGATCGTTTCGTCCGTCGTCAGCGACGGGGGCTGGGTGGCTGTGGCCATAATCTTTCACCGTTCTTCAGTTGGAAATCTGATTTTGGGAACATATCGGTGAATCTAAATCAGTTTGAATTAACGTGATCTGGATCACGGACTTTCAATACTGTGACATTGACAACCGTCCTAGTCAATAGTCCATGAGAAGGAAGATGGACGCTTCTCGGCCGCGGATCCGAGTGTCAGTTCTCAAAAAAAATCTCGTAGAAATTTTTCCTGAACGGTTGACTTGCACGGCCGTTCATGTGAAAGTCGGTGGACGACGAAACGTGATTCACTTCACATCGGCACGGCTCGAGGAGGAGCTCAACCGGTCAGTTGAGAATCAAGAATGTCGGATTTGCAACCATTCCTCCCGGAGCCATAACCCGGTTTCAGAGGTGACCTTCAATGCAGTCCCTTATGCGCCAAAAGCGCCATCCCCTATGGCTATTTATGCCCTAAATGAACAGTTCTGAAGAACTCTTCACCCAATTCACAGGAGAGACCATGGAAACCACCCTCGTAGGAACACTGAGCAAGGCCGGCTCCATCCACAAGGTAGAAAACGGCTTCACCGGACTGCCGTCGATGAACGAGCCTGGGACGGTCGCTGCGATCGGTGACTCCCTCCACAACCCCGCCGGGTCTGTCTTGTGCGCCGGCTTCTTCGAGCTGGAGGCCTCCGAACCCTTGGTGTACACGTACACCTATGACGAAATGAAGGTGGTCATCAAGGGTGAGTTCATCCTCACGGACCAGACGACGGGAGAAGTGACGCACGCGAAGGAACGCGATGTGCTGTTCTTCCCCAAGGGCACAACGGTCAAGTTCGAGACCCCTGAGTATGGCCTGGGGTTCTTCGCCGGCGACCGCACCTTCGCACCCTAGGAGCATCCAGCGCGTTCACTTAGTTGCTGGCTTAATACGCAACCCAACTCACAACGTCGCACACCAGCGGCCCCTGAAAATTTGGAAGAGGAAAGCAGCATGACACTTCGAGTCGGAATCATCGGTGCTGGCCCCAGCGGCTTGGCACAACTGCGGGCATTCGAATCAGCACGTCAAAAAGGGGCTGACATCCCCGCAATCATGTGCTTTGAAAAACAGGACGAATGGGGCGGGCAGTGGAACAACAGCTGGCGTATTGGGCTGGATGCTCACGGCGAGCCGGTTCACTCCAGCATGTACCGCCACCTCTGGTCCAATGGGCCCAAGGAGTGCCTGGAGTTCTCGGACTACTCCTTTGACGAGCACTTTGGCCGTCCCATTTCTTCCTTCCCTCCACGCGAGGTTCTCTTCGACTACATCAAGGGCCGCGTGGAGAAGTCCGACGTCCGCAAGTATGTCCGCTTCAATAGCGTCGCGCGGCACACCAGCTACAACGAGGCCACCCAGGAATTCACGCTGACAGTGGAGGACCTCAAAACCAACCTCACCGAAACCCACGTGTTCGACAAGCTCGTGATTGCGACCGGACACTTCTCCGTCCCTTCAGCCCCTGAGTTCAAGGGCATAAAGACTTTCCCGGGTGAAGTCCTGCACGCCCATGATTTCCGCGGAGCCGAGCGGTTTTATGGCAAGAAGTTGCTGATGATCGGCAGCAGTTACTCCGCAGAGGACATTGGCATGCAGGCCCACAAAATGGGTGCGGCGTCCATCACTCTGAGCTACCGCACGGCCTCAATGGGCTATGACTGGCCGGAAAACACTGTGGAGCGCCCGCTCGTCGCCCACTTCCAAGGCCGCACCGCACACTTTAGCGACGGCACCCAAGATGACTTCGACGCCGTCGTGCTTTGCACCGGATACCAGCACAAGTATCCGTACCTGCCCAGCGAGCTGTCACTGAAGTCGTCGAACGTGCTGTACCCGGGCAACCTCTACAAGGGCGTGGTGTGGCAGCAGAACACCAACCTGTTCTACCTGGGTGCGCAGGACCAGTACTACACATTCAACATGTTCGACGCGCAGGCCTGGTTTGCCCGCGACGTCATGACCGGCGTGATTGAGCTGCCGCCCCTTGCTGAGCGCCAAAAGGACATCGCGGCCTGGCTTGAGCGCCAGGCCGTGCTGCCAAATCACGATGCCGAGGCCGATTTCCAGACGGACTACCTGCGGGAGCTCATCGATGCGACGGATTACCCGTCCTTCGACCTGGACGCTGTTTGCCAGTTGTTCAAGGACTGGATGCACCACAAGGAGACGGACATTCTGGGATACCGGGACATGCTCCACCGCTCCGTGGTCACCGGCACAATGGCGACCAAACACCACACTCGCTGGATCAACGCGATGGACGACTCCATGGAGCGGTACTTGGACGGCCAGTCGCAGGATGTGGACACCGGCTCGCCTGCCGCTGTGGCCGACATCCTGGCCGCGAGGTAACTACAGGCATCCCCGTGGGCCAATCTGGAAAGGTTCTGGATTCCGGCAGGCTGTCCTGACCATTTGGAGGGCTTCCCGCGCCGGACCGTATCCTGGCTGTTGCATAGACGGCCAGGATACGGTCTTCGGTGGTAACAAAATCCAGCCCTGGCCATGAAGATGTTGATTCATCTCGGGTTGCCCGAGCAAAAGTCTCTAGTAGGCGTCCCTGTGGGGGTAACTGTTAACGCCAACCGTGGAGAGTGGAGAGTGCTCTATGCGGGTATCCGCTTCGGAACGAAAAGAACAGCTGATTTCAGCGACGGTTGAACTGATGCGCCGTGAGGGTGTTCAGTCGGTGACTATGCGGGCTATTGCCAAGGAGGCCAATGCTCCGTTGGCGACGGCTCATTATTGCTTTAGCGATAAAGAAGAGCTCATGGACGCGGCCGCCGAGGCGTGGTTCAAGAACCTGAGCCGCTTTTCCCGTGACGCCCCGGTCCACCTGGGTTTGCGTAAGGCTGTGGAACAAGTGGCCGAAGGCTACTGGCGCGCATTGGAGGAAGAACCGGCAAGCATACTTTCTGAGATCGAACTCATTCTGTGGGCAACACGCAATGCCGCCGTCAGCCCGCTGGCCGCGAAAATTTATCCCGCCTATGAAGTGGAGTTGGGAAACATATTTTCTTCCGCCGCCGGGAGCAGCGGTGATCAGTGCCTCATGGGCTTTGCCACGCTGGTGAGGCTCTTTCTGATGATTTACGACGGTGCGGCCATTCAATACATGACCGACCCGAAGGCTCCCGATCACAGCGCCCAGTTCTTCATGATGATCGATGCACTCCTGATCAAAGCCGGCGTTTAGGGCGTGTCTCTTCCGCCGGGCGAAACAGCCGCGACCTCAACCTCAACCCCTGCGGCCCGGAACTTCGGCACCTGACCCGCCGACGCCGTCGTCCGTTACCAAAGTCCACGGCAGCGCGAGCCCCGGCCAGGGCTCAATGTGGGCTCGGTGCAGACGCCCCGTCTTGTTTCCGTGCTGCCGCGTCGATCGCTTCCAACACCCGCGCGTTGTTTGTTGCGTCCGTGAGATCGTAGCGGAGCGGCGTGCCGTTGAGGACGCTGCCGGCGAAGTGTTCGCCCATCCGTACGAAGTGGTTTCCGCCCTTGAACGTGTGATAGATCGTGTCCTGCCCGAAGTGATGCTCCTCCAGGACCGAATCCTCTTCCAAGAGCCCAAAAGGATTCTCGAGGTAGAGCCGGCCCCGGTGCCGGTGAGTTCCAAAAAGTTGCGGCGCTCGAGGTTCACTCCCGTATCAAAAAGCGCGGTTGCGCTGCCGGGAAAGCGCAGCATGCCCGCAATGCTGGTGTCGATTCGACCTTCGTCGTTGGCATCGCGGTAGTTGCCAAAGGCGGCGACGTGAGCCGGCTCCTGCGCTGTGACCATCCGGCTCACGTTGACGCAGTAGCACCCCGTATCGAAAAGTGAGCCGCCGCCGAGCCCGGCATACCAGCGGATGTTGTCGTCTCCGCCCGCATCGAAGGAGTGACCGACGTGGACAAATGTCAATTTGCCCACCGCATTGGCCGCGAGCAGCTCTTGCAGCTTCTCGAAACGCGCGTGAAAACGGTACATGAAGCCCTCTAGGACTTTGAGCCCGGTCTGGTCCGCCTTGCGCGTGATCTCCTCGCACTCGGCGGCGCTCATCGCCAAAGGCTTTTCACAGAGGACATGCTTGCCTGCGTCCAAGGATTTAAGAATCCACTCGAGGTGCAGTGCGTTAGGCAGCGCAATGTAGACAGCGTCTATGTCCGGGGAAGCGAGCAGCGCCTCATAAGAGCCAAACGCCTGTGGGACGCCGTGCTTGTCGGCGTACTCCTTAGCCTTTTCCTCGGTGCGGGAAGCGATACCTACGACCTCGCCATTTTTTGTTTCCTGCAACGCCGGAATTGTCTTGCGGACGATGCGGGCGGTGCCCAGGACGCCCCAACGCAATTTCTCGCTCATTGAATTCTCCTTTTTTACAACGTACCCCGCCTTCGTAGGGTTCTGCGGCTACCAAGCGCTAAAGTCCACACCGCCCAACATTGCAGCGATCTCCAATGGTTAGGGTTCGCCACCTCAACCTCAACCCCGGCGTCGCGGAACTTCTGCACCTGCTCAAGGTCGGCGCCGTCGTCCGTCACCAAGGTCCAGGGGAGCGCGAGCCGCGCCCAGGCGTGGAACGGGCGCAGGCCGAGCTTGGACGAGTCCGCCAGCACATACACGACGGCGTCCGGCCCGGCGGCGTGGTGGTCAACGTGTCCATCTGGGGCGCGCCGGCCACGGTGGACATGCAGAAGCTGGTGCTCAAGGAAATCGACCTCCGCGGCACCATCGCGCTGGAGGACCTCGTGGAGGAGGGCTTCGACACCCTCATCAACCATAAGGAAACGGCCGTGAAGGTGCTGGTGCATCCGTAGGTCAAGGGGCCTGCCAGGTCAGATCTGGGATGCGCTCCGGACTAACGAAAGCGCACGGTCCCGACGGACGTCGTCGTTGGAGACGGTCAGCAGCCGTTCGGCAAGGATCTCCCGGTTAACAAGGCCGTGTTCGAGGAGTGCACCGACAAACAGATGGTCCTTCGCCCTGCAAGCGATGAGTTTGGCGACGCAAAGATCGTGGGGCTCCAGACATAACCCGGTTCGGCCGAGGGTGTTGGCGTTGTTGACCTTGACCAAGCGGTGCTCCCAGCCCGCTGGGAGCACCGCTTGGTCAAGGTCGACGCCCTGGACGTAGAAGCCGTGAGTCTCATGGAAGTGGGACATTTCACCGATGGCGGCGTCCAGTTGCGTGGCCAGCGACTGGGCGTCGTCATCCTGCATTGGAGCGATGTCGACTTCTTCGGACCGCGTGGCCTCGGCAGGCAACTCGTCCTCCGTGAAGGACCCAAGAATGGCTTGGCTGCCGATGATGAAGACGGCATCCTGCCGGATGATTTCTGTGGCCGCGCGGATGGCGTGCTCGAGTTCGCTACGCCGCACGCGCTGCCTTATGGATGGCGACCAGCCGCTCCTCTTGGGAGAGTACGCCAGCGAACGGCGTCATCTGACGAAGGTCGATTCCGCGTTCGTCCGCGCGCAGCATGGCATCCACGAGTCGGTTGAGATCAGTGCCGTTGACGAGCGCGGTCCACTCTGCCACCCAGCCTCGGGCGTGAGCCTCGCGGGCGCGAGACGCCATCTTCTGCAGATTGGTTCTTGCCTTGCTGAGCACCCACTGGGGATCCTCGCTAACTTTTTCGGCCACGGCACGGTGCAGCTCGTATGACACTCGTTCTTCACGCCGGGTTAGGTGCGGCCGGCTTTCCCTGGCTTTTTCGAGCAGGCGCTGGCTCACCGAGGGACTTACGCCGATGACCTCCGCGATCTTACGGACAGACATCCCCTCAGCCCAAAGCGCGAACACCGCTTCGGCTCGCCGGCCTGAGGCCGCAAGCATCTCAATTCGGGACTCTTCAGCTGCCACGGCAGCATCCTTGGCTTTGCGGATGAGCTCATCCGTCAACGTTGTTGACATGCGTGTATCCTACCCCCATACACGGGCTGCGGGAAGATCAGGCTGTTGCACTGCCGGACCTGGGGGAAGACGAGGTCAGCAGGGCCCTGAGCTTCTTCTTCAGCTTCGCGCATTGCCGGCCACCAGGGCCGCGGCCTGCCCGGTCAGCCAGAGCAGGCCCGCGGCGTAGAGGCCCGGGTGTTCGGTGACGCCGCGGCTGTGGCGGGGGTAGTTCCACTCGTCCAGCACGGGGACGTCCAGAATGCTGACGTCGAGTTTGTAGCCGGTGGCCCAGACAGCGGATGTGATGCCGGGCAGCTGTGCGCCATGGCCAGGCGCGTATCCAAAGTGGAACCATTCGCCTGCTCGGGGGTGCCTTACAGGGGTTTCGACGGGCTCAACCACCGGGGATCTCGGCATACAGCGCGTTACATGTAACATTGATCTATGAGCGTAAAGGATCGTGTCGCCCGCCACCGGGCTGCCATGCGCGAGCGAGGATTCAGACAGATTCAGATGTGGGTGCCGGACGCGCGCACGGAAGAGTTTCAGCGTGAGGCGAGGCGCCAGTCGCTGGCCGTTGCCACTTCGGACCGTGCCGGAGACGACCAGGACTTCATCGAACAGATTTCGGAAGACTGGCCGGAGTGAATCGAGGCGAGCTGTGGACTGTGTCAGGTGGAACATATGCGCAAAAGCCCAGACATGCTCTCATCATCCAGGACGATCTGTTTGCAGAATCGGACTCCATCACTCTTCTCCCGCTGACGTCCCATCTGACGGATGCTCCCTTATTGAGGCTGACTGTTGAGCCCGGACAGCTGACCGGGCTGGAGCGCGTCAGTCAGATCATGGTGGACAAGCTCACAACCGTGCGCCGCGCCAATCTTGGGCAACGGATCGGCAGAATCGAATCAGCCACCATGGTGGCGGTTGAGCAGTCGCTGGCCGTCTTGCTCGGTCTCGGACGCTGACGGTCTCCGTAAACCCGGAACCGCCGCGCAACCACCCAGCTTCGCGCCGTACGCTTAGCCGTAAACCGACTATCCGAACATTGACGCGTCCGAACGGATCCGCATGGCAGAGATCAACGTCAAGGAGCGGAGCTCGCTCCAGCTGCCCATCACCGAGGCCGCCAGCCTTGCCGCGGACCAGGTGCTGGAACGCCTGGCTTCGGGGCCGGCAGGGCTGTCCGATCAGGAGGCCGCCGCGAGGCTCGCCGACCTGGGGCCGAACGCCGTCCGCACCCACCGGGCCAACGGCTGGGCGGTGCTGGGGCGGCAATTCGCCAGTCCCATCCTCATCCTGCTGCTGATCACCGCCGGCCTGTCCCTGTTCCTGGGCGACGCCACCAACTCGATTGTGATCGGCGTGATCCTGCTGGTCAGCGTGGGGCTGGGCTTCACCAACGAGTTCCGCGCGGAGCGCGCGTCCGAGGCCCTGCACTCCCGGGTCACCCACCGCGCCGTGGTGCTCCGCGGCGGTACCACCCAGGAAGTGGACGTCACCGCCCTGGTGCCCGGCGACGTCGTCCATCTCTCCCTGGGTGCCATCATCCCGGCGGACATCCGGCTCCTAAGCACCAAGAACCTCCTCTGCGACGAAAGCATCCTGACGGGGGAGTCCCAGCCCGCCGAAAAGGACTCCTCGCCCGTGGCCGAGGCTTCGGCCCTGGGCGACCTGGCATCCTGCGTTTTTATGGGCACCGTCATCCAGTCCGGCGGCTGCACCGGCGTGGTGGTGGCCACCGGCGGCCGCGCCGAATTCGGCCGGATCGCGCTGGGCCTGGGGAGCGGCAGCCGCAGACCGAGTTCCAGCTCGGGCTCAAGCGGTTCTCGTTCCTGCTGCTGCAGGTGGCCGTGGTGCTTACCTCGCTGATCTTCATCGCCAACCTGCTGCTGCAGCGCCCGCTCATCGAATCGCTGCTGTTCTCCCTGGCCATCGCCGTGGGCATCACGCCGCAGCTGCTCCCCGCCGTCGTCAGCACCAGCCTGGCCACCGGCACCCGCCAGCTGGCCAAGCGGAAAGTGCTGGTCAAACGCCTGGTCTGCATCGAGGACCTGGGGGACATGGACATCCTGGTCACGGACAAGACCGGCACCCTGACCGAGGGGCGGATCAGCTTCACCGGAGCGCTTCCGGTTACCCCGGAGACGTCCGACGACGGCCTGCTCACCTTTGGGCTGCTCGCCACCGAGGCCGACTATGCCGAGGCCAGGCTCTCCTCCGCCGGGCAGAACCCGCTGGACGCGGCCCTTTGGGACAGCCCCGCCGCGGCCGGCTTTGATCCCGCCCGGTTTGAGCGCCTTGACCTGATCGACTTCGACCACCAGCGCCGCCGCACCACCGTGCTGGTGCGGGAGGCGGGCGGCCCCGCACACCTGGTCACCAAGGGTGCCCCGGAGGACGTCCTGGCCCTTTGCGGTCCGACCCCGCCGGCTGTGCAGGCAATGCTGGATGAACAGTTCGACGCCGGCTCCCGCGTGGTGGCGGTGGCCACCCGTCCCGCCGCGGGGCTGGCCAAGCTCACGGTGGCTGACGAGCGCGACCTGGTTTTGGCGGGGTTCCTTATCTTCCTGGACCGGCCCAAAGCCAACGCCAAAGCGTCCCTGGATGAACTGGCGGCCCTGGGGATCTCGGTGAAGATCGCCACCGGGGACAACGCCAAAGTGGCCGAAAAAGTCTGCGCGGACCTAGGCGTACTCTCCGGCGGAACGCTGACCGGGGCGGAGATCGAGAAGCTGTCCGACGCCGAGCTCACCGCCGCCGCACGGACGGCCACCATCTTCGCGCGCGTCTCGCCCGAACAGAAGGCGCGCATCATCGCCCTGCTGCGCAGCAGCGGCGGCGCCGTGGGTTTTATGGGCGACGGGGTCAACGACGCCCTGGCCCTGCACAAGGCTGACATCGGCATCTCCGTGGACAGCGCCACGGACGTTGCCAAGGACGCCGCCGACGTCGTCCTGATGGACAAGGACCTGGCTGTCCTGGCCGAAGGCGTGCGGGAGGGCCGGCGGATCTTCGCCAACACCATCAAGTACGTGCTGATGGGCACGTCCAGCAACTTCGGCAACATGTTCAGTGCCGCCACGGCATCCGTGGTGCTGAGCTTCCTGCCTATGCTGCCGGGACAGATCCTGCTGAACAACCTGCTCTACGACTCGGGCCAGCTGGCCATCCCGGGCGACCGGGTCGACAAGGAACAGCTCCGGGCGCCGTCGCACTGGAACATCGCGTTTATTAGGCGGTTCATGTTCCTGTTCGGGCCCATCAGCTCGCTCTTCGACTTCGCCACGTTCGCCCTGATGCTGTTCGCCTTCCATGCTGTGCCCGGGGAGTTCCGGGCCGGCTGGTTCATCGAATCCATCGCCACGCAGACCCTTATCATCTTCGCCATCAGGACCCGGCGCGTGCCGTTCCTGCGCAGCCGTCCTTCTGTGGGGCTGATCGTGGCTTCGCTGGGTGTGGTGTCCGTGGGCATCTTCCTGCCGCTCTCGCCGCTGGCCGGACTGCTGGGCTTCGATCCGCTCCCGGTCCCGTTCTTCCTGGCCCTGCTGGGCATGATTGTGGTGTATATGTTCCTGGTGGAGTTCGCCAAGGCCTGGTTCTTCTCCCGCGCTGCGCAGCAGCTGCCCGCCGGACCCGTGCCCGTCCGCCGTCGCCACGAAACCCACCACATCGCGCGCCGCGCCTCCCGCTTCAGCGCGCCGGTCAAGGTGAAGGCACCCCGGTGATCCGGGCGTCGTCGGTATCCATGCCCCAGGCGGCGCCTTCGCGGACGACATGGTCCAGTGTCAGATGATTCAGCCTTGCCTGACCGTCCAGCGTGTGGCCGGCATTGACGCTGGGCGCGTAGAGCAGTCGGGTGGGTGCCACGTCATACAGGGGTGCAAGAAGTACCTCGCCGCCGTCGCGGACGAGTAGAGAATAGTCCTTTGAGTGCGCGTCGCCATTGCCGATGACGAGGTTGAAGGTCACGGCCCGAAGCAGATCGCGCCGGAACGCGTCGTCGTCGCGGGTATGCGGTGCTGCCGCCGCTACGAGCGTGGTGAGCCTGGACGGCGGCGCCGTGGTGCCCTCGTACTTGGCGCTGCTGGCCAGTGCCAGCGCCTGGGTGAAGTCCTCCTGGTGCAGGCGGCCGCCGTCGTGGGTCCAGCCCTCGCCGTGGCGACTCAGCAGGACCTTGGACTGGATGCCGCCCAGGGAAGCCGTGACCGCAAAGTCATCCGGCAGGTCCCAGGTGGGCAACGCTTCGACGACGTTAACTACCTCCGTATCCGTCAGGCCAGTCGCAGGGACGACCCGGACAGCACACCTATGTGGCGTCCGTGCAGGTAGACCTCAAGGCCTTGACGCTTCACGGCTTCACCTGCAGCTTCGCGAAACGGGGGACGAGGGCAACGTCACGGCCTACCGCCCGGATGGCGTTCATGGCGATGACGCTGGACACGGGCTCGCCGTGTTCAAGCCTGACGATGGTTCCCCGGGTGACGCCCAACTTCTCGGCGACGGCCTGCTGGGTCAGTCCGGTCTCCTTGCGGGCGTCGGCGATCGACCGGCCAAGGGATGCGGCATCGACTGCCCGGTAGAAACTGGTCACATCGGAATGTTCCATATACCGATCGTATGGCCTTCTTGGCAGAATGTTCGATAACTCGAACATTTTTATCTGGATGCCTATTGTTCGATAAAACGAACACGCCCGGTTTCGACAGGCTCAACCACCGCGGCTGCCCCACCGTGGATTTCGTACCGGGCCTTACCGCCCAGCTTGGCCCGGTACATGGCCGAATCCGCCTGCCGCAGCAGCTCCGTCACGTCCGCCGTTTCGGCGGTGCGCTGCGCTACGCCCATGCTCAGCGATACCCGCAGCGACCGGTTACCGATCATGAACGGCTCGCTGAGAGCCTCATAAATCCGCTCGGCGACGGGCCCCGTGGCTGGCGTGCCGTCGTCGTTATCCAAAACGACGACGGCGAACTCGTCGCCTCCCAGCCGGGCCACCAGATCGTGGCTGCGGACGCTGGCCCGCAGCCGCTCGGCCAGCTGGGCCAGCAGCGCGTCGCCGCCCTGGTGGCCGAGGGAATCGTTGACGTCTTTGAAATCGTCGATGTCGATGAACAGCAGGCCCTCATGCCGGGTCCGGCGGTCGCTGTCCGGTTCGAAGGATGCCAGTAGCCGCTCCGCGAGAGCCGCACGGTTGGCGAGACCGGTGAGGTCATCGTGTGTTGCCCGGTACGTCAGGGCCTTGTGGCTGTCCTGGAGCGCAGCGGCCATTCCGTTGAACGCCACGGCAACCTCGCCCAGTTCGTCACGCCGGGCCACGTCCAGGCGGTGGCTGTAGTCGCCGGACTGCAGCTTCAGGACGCCCCGGCGGAGGCTGTTGACGGGCCGCATCAGGTCCTTGACCATCCGGCGGCGGAAGTACAGGGTGGCGCCGATGGCCGCGACGAACAGCCCGAACCGGCCAATCACCAGGAGACCCTCCAGCTCGCGCGTGTCCACGAGCCCCCTGTTCAGCGCCTGGAGGGAGGACTGCTGGACGGCGGCCAGCTGCGTCCGCACGGTCGAGCTTGCAGCCGCGAAGGCTGGAGCATCAGTCACGTTGATTCCCGAGAGGTTCCGTAGCTGGTCACCCCACAGGCCGGCGTGCTCCAGGCCGGTCTGCCAGTCCTGGTGGGCCGCGGACAGGGCCCCGGGCCGGCCTTCGTCCGCGGCCCGGACCGCGGCGGCCGCACCGAAGAGTGCCTCAATGTCCTGCTGTTCCAGGACAAACGCCTCCCTGTTTACGGGCGCCGCGGCGAGCAACTGGTGCCCCAGCTGCTCATGCGTATCGAGGGCCGCGGTCAGCTCCTCGACGCTGCCGTACTCGTCCTGGAGCCTGCCGGTCGCAGCTTCCATCTCGTTCACCACGAACCGGACTCCGACAACGGTGACTGCAGCGCCGATGAACAGGGCCAGCAGCATCAGCGTGAATGCCCCGGACCATTCACGCTGCAGGCTAAAGGAGCGCGGCGCGGTGGGGGTTTTATGCATGGGCGTCCTCGGACCGGGGCTATTATGCCTAAGTTACACGGCGCTTCCTGAATTCTGGTTTCGACAGGCTCGGTTTCGACGGGCTCAACCACCGGGATACGACACGCTGAAACAGCATCCAGCTGGGGACTTGGCGTTTCCGGGACCCATAGGATTTCCATATGACACCTAATCGAGGGCTCGCACTCTTCAGGTCCTGGTTTGCCCTGCTCGGATTCCTGGCCATATTCTTCCAGCTGACACACCTGCTCCAGAACGTTCCCGGAGCCTCCGCGGGAAACTTCTTCAGCTACTTCACCATCGAATCAAACATCATCGCCGTCATCAGCCTGGCGATCGCCGGCTGGTACGCGTGGAAAGGCGAAAGCCCCCGCTGGCTTGAACTTCTGCGCGGCGCTGCGACCATTTACATGACCATCACGGGGATCGTGTACAACCTCCTGCTGAGCAATATCGACGTTAACACGCCCATCCCCTGGATCAACGTCGTCCTGCACTACACGATCCCGACGATCATGGTGATCGACTGGTTGGTTGACCTGCCTAAAACCAGGGTCCCGGTCCGCACCTCGCTGATCTGGCTCGGGTTCCCCCTGCTCTACCTGGTCTACAGCCTGATCCGCGGTCCCATCGTCGACTGGTACCCCTACCCGTTCCTGGACCCCCGGGTCAGCGGCTACGGAACTGTCGCCGCCATGGCTGTGGCCATCGCGGCAGCAGCCTTCCTCTTCACCCTCATCGCCGCGTTCTCCACACGTCTTCACATCGCCCCGGCACCTGCGGCAGTCACCTCCGGCGCCACCGTCCGCCGCTGATCAAGCTGGCTGGGATCCGTACGCCTGCGGCGTGGTCGTCCTTCGTCCGCCCTGATCGCATTCGTTGCGTGTAGCCTGCGGGCGGGAGCTCCCAAGTGGTCTGACTCCAAAATTGTCAGTGCCACCACATATGCATGTCACTATGACGACACCTGCAATTGCTGCCAACCTTGAGGTCCGACTCGGAACGGCGATCGTTTTCCTCGGTCTTTTGGTTTTCTTCATGTTTTGTATTCGAGGAGTTGCGCGCAATGTTCGGCATCGATCAGAGTTGTGGACGAACAGACTCCGAGGAATAAGCCGTGCGTTTCTAGGGATCGCGATCTGCTCACTTTTCCTGGGCCCACTATCCTGGACGACACTTCCTGAAGAGATTCTTCCGGAACATGACTGGACCATCATTTGCTTGGCAGCCATATTCCTTGCGTTTCTTGTCATCCACATCGCCGGAGAGGGAGCCGCGAAGTTCTTGGAGCCCTATGATCGTCCGGAGCTGATCGGCCTTCCGCTCAAGAGTCTTTTGGCACGCGCGCTGTCTTCGGGATTGTCCGACTTCAAGCAGGCGATGGAGCTGCTCAAACAGAGACTCCTGCCGGATGGTTTCCGAGATCTTCGGCCACGGAAACTGGGAAGCCTTCCATTTAGGAACGAATACACGGCGTTCGGGGTGCTCTACCTTGCCCTGGGAGTTCTAAGCGCCACGAGTCTGTTCACGCTCATCGGAACGGGCGAAAGTGCTCTGACCCAGATTGTCCGAACCTGGTCAGTTTTTTGGGTTCTCATGTTCGCTGTTTCCCTGACCCCGTCGTTCACGCTCGCGTGGCTAGCTTTGAAGCATGCTTCCGCGACTGGAGCGATCCAATGCAGAATCACCTTGCGGTCATCGCTGTTGATCGTGGCCAACTGGGTTTCTATCGGCGGTGTTATCGGCCTGCTGACGGGGGCGCTTTCGTTTCTACCTCTGCGGTTCATGGCGAAAAGTGGCGTGGAGCAAGAACCGATTTCACTGTCAATTCTCGCGGACTTGTCATTGGCTGGTGCTGTAGGCGGCTTCATCGCAGCTCACTTCGGTGTCATCTTCGCCTGTACAGCCACCATGAAGAATCGCTTAGCTGCGTTGAGTCTGCCGGTCTTGACAATCTCCGCCTTCACAACAGGTGCTTCGCTAGCGGGCATCAACCCGGCAGCCAATGCCGACTATGCCTTGGCACTCATCCGAAAGTCCGTTGTCTTACCCAAAGACCCCGTGGAGCTTGCAGTTCAAGCGACGACAGATTGGAAGACACTGCTGGCGTTGGGGAGGAAAGCATGAAAGGGTCCTTCCCCGGCTCCGTTCCATTTGCGGTGGTTGTGTCCGTGGCAGCCTTCTCTGTGGCTGCAGTGATGCTGGTACAGCACGTCCTAAGTGCGCTCCGTGCGGCCAAAGCCGATAACAGAGAAAATGCGGCCGGTGTTCACTAGGCCAAATGAAGTGACGCGCGCACATCTGCCCGACTGCCACACGGAGAACCAATCACGCCCGGGCTCGGGGCTTTCGGATCTGTGTTGTCCGGCCTTGAGACGCTTGCGTGCGCGTAGGGTGAAGACTTTCATGGGGAGAGGATCTTGGTTAGCGGCGTAGGCATTCACTTGGAGATGCAAGTGGGAAGTAGCGACTTTCCCTCTATGGACCCGGAGAAGCTTCGCCGCGTACTTGAGCGGCTGGGCTACGCCCCCTCTGGAAACGGCAAGGGAAGCCATGAGAGACTTGTGTGTCCCGGGCGTCCCACACTGACGTGGAGCTTTCATGCCGGGAAGGAAATATCGGGTGGACTCGTTAAGCAGATACTGATGAAGCAAGTAGGCCTCAGTAAGGAACGGGCATTGGAGGTGCTACGTGGTTAATAACGCTCAAATGATCATCACCAATTGGGGCGACGATTTTGCATGTTCCGTCGCTAGCCCACAACTGCCTGGAATCGTGGCCGCTTACGACGAGCATCCGGATGCCATGGAGCTCTTTACATTAGCTGTGGATGCCGGACTTAGCCCTGACGGGAGCATCGACGTCCACGTTCAGCAGGCGATGGAATTTGCCGGCAAGCAGTTTTTTGTTCGTGCTCGGCACGATCACCGCCAAGATGAACGTGGAAAGCTCGCCGCCCAGATCGGCCAGGAACTTGCTCATGATCCAGGGCTGCAGGCCTATGTAGACGCTGATCGCTTTGACGACGCCGTTGTCGTTGCAACTTTGCCCAGCGACCGCATTCACGACGTCATGGAAGGTGCCGATGATAACGCGCCGCTCACGATCGGAATGAGGACTGCAGACGGTTCTGTCCACTACATTGGCATGCTCAGCGTGACAAGTGATTCTCGCGGGCGCCGGCTATCTGACCTGGGTCTCGATGCGTCGTCTACCATTGGTGCCGTCTTTGCGTCACTGGGTACGGATCCCTCCACGAGTCAACACCAGCACGGAAGAATACTGGTCGTCGCCTGACGAATGATGCTGGCGCTCCCAGTATGGCTCGCAAACGTTTGAGTTTTGTTTCAGTCGCACTGTCGTCTCGCCTTCGTTGGGCTCAGCCACTGAGTGGCCCAGTCCCAGCCGATCAGCTCCTGCTCCAGCCGGACCGCCGTCCCGAAAGCATCATTGCGGAGTCCGTTGTAGAGCGCCGACTCGTCAGCGGTTAGCCGGCCCAACACAGCCTTCGACGGCGACGGCTCGGTAACCCATGCATCGCGGTGGGCCAGCAGCGTGGACTCGTCCATCAGCACGCTCACCACATGCGGGTGGACCGCGCGGAGCTGGTCCAGGATCCGGAACCCGTGCGTGTCCAGATCGCCCCAGTAGAGGACCTCACAGTCACTCAGCCACCCGGCGTCCCGCAGCGACGAGAACCCATAACCGCCGCCATAAATCGCCAGCGTGCCCGGGCTCTCGGGGAGGGCCAGGAAGTTGACGAGGTTCTCCGTGATCAGCACTTTGGTGACGGGCAGGCGCAGGGTACTGAAGGCTTGGGCGGTCAATGTCAGATCGCGGGCCTGGCCCAGCAGTTGCACGGCAGGATCCAGCATTCGGAACCTGACCAGCTCCGGCGGATGCAGGAATCCGTGGCCTGCGGCAAAGCGCGCTGCCGGCGTCCGGGCCGGCGTTAGCCCCAGCAGCGAACCGGGCTCAGCCGGAGAGTCCGGAAGGGAGTCATCGACTGGCTCAATCTCGGCGCGCACGAACTCCGCCCGCAGCCCTATGGCCAGTTCGCTGATCACCGCCCGGTGGTTCTCGATGAACTTGGTGTGCACGCCGGTCAGGCTCAGTTGCCGCACGTAGATGCCGGGCTCGGGATTGTCCTGCAGCCACAGGGCCACGCGGGCGGCCGTCAGCGCATCGGTCCCGAGCTCCAGCAGCTTGAGCGGCCGCTTCAGCGCCCACACACGAAAGGACGGGTGCAGCGCGGCCAGACCCCCGGCGAGCTCCACGAACCGTGCCGCCTCCTTGGCGTTGCCCACAAACGCGATCTCGGCCTCGGCGGACGTGAAGACCGCCGCCGCGGGCAGCCGGTTGGCCCCTACCGTGGTGCGTCCCACCTCGGCGGTTTCCAGGCTGAACGGACCGACGGCGCCGAACAACTCAGCTGCCCACGCACTCGCCGCAGCGTAGTCACTCCGGAGCGTCGCCGCCGTCGGACGTTTCAACGGACGACGGCGGGGGTACAGTCCTCCGGGTTCCAGCACCTCGCGGAGCAGGGAACCGCTGCCCCAGGCCTTCAGTGACTGCGCCCGCAGGTCAGCCAGCGTGGTCCAGCCCTGCGCCCGCCCCGCCTGAGCGCCGCGTGCAGGCCGCTCAGCGGGCACGCCGGGCCCGCTCGTCCCGGTACTCCTGGATGGTCATGTTCCGCAGCTGCGAATCGTCGCCGTTGGTGTTGGCTACGAACCCCACATGGGACACAAAAGGCTCGATCACGTGGATCTTCTGCAGGGGAGTGACGATCAGCAGCTGCAGCTTCATCCGCTGGAACAGCTCCAGCCCGTACCGGGCCGATTCGTCGGAGCCGCGGCCGAACGCCTCATCGATCACCACAAACCGGAAGCTCCGCCCGCTGCCGGCGTTCTTGCCCGCACTTTTGCCGGACGCCAGCCCGAACTGGAACGCCAGGGCGGCCGCGAGAATCGTGTAGGCGAGCTTCTCCTTCTGGCCACCGGACTTGCCGCCCGAGTCCGTGAAGTGTTCAAACTCCTCGCCGGTTTCGGTCCATTTCTCCGAGGCGGAAAACGTGAACCAGTTCCGGACGTCCGTGACCTTGGCGGTCCAGCGCTCGTCGAGGGTGGTGTAGCCGTCCCGGCCCCGGAACCGTTCAATCAGCCGCGCCACCTGCAGGTACTTCTGCTCGGAGTACTGGTCGTCGTCGCCGATGGTCCCCTCGGAACAGGCCCGCAGGTCCATCCCGAACTGCCGCACGTCCAGGTCGGTGCTGTTCTGGTGCTCCAGCTGGATGTGGCGGCCGGAGTTGTATTCGATCCCGGCCAAGGAGAGGTTGATTTCGCCGATCCGGTTCACGATGTCCTGCCGCCGGCTGTCCAGGAACGCGTTGAACGCCACCACCTCATGGATGGTGTTCTGGTTCAAGGACTCCTTGAAATGGGCCTCGAAACGCGGGAGATCGTTGCTGACCAGCTGTTCCAGCAGTTTGCCGAAGTCCGCCGCGGACTCCAGAGCGGCGTCGATGTCCGTGGTCTCGTTGGGGTACTTGTTCCGGAACTCGGCCATGAGCCTGACCGTCTTCTCGGCGGCCCTGGCGATCTGCTTGGACAACGCGTCGATGGTGTCGGTCAGCCCGGACCGGACGGCACTTTCCACGGTGCCGGTGTTCTTGTAGGTGAGCGGTTTGCCGGCGAGTTCGGTGGCGGCGAGCCGGGCGACGGCGGCCAGCACTCCGCCGTCGTCCGTCAACGGGGTTTCCCGCAGGACCTCGCGGCAGTCCGCGATCGCCTCCACGATGTCCTTGGCGGCGCCCTCGTTGGAGCCGATCCGGCGCTGGACGTCATCGGCCCGCACCTGCAGGCGTTCCAGCTTTCCGGCGAGCTCGGCTTCCTTTGCCGTCAGCTGCCGCAGCACATCGCTGGTGGACTCCAGCTGGGCCTTCTCCGCCTTGAGCTCCTCGATGCGCCGTGCGGTGAGCTGCCAGCTGAGCTCGGCGAAGTCGGACACCGCCCCGATGATGCCCAGCTGCTGGTTCTGCCGGCCGATGGCGCCCAGGGATTCGTTGACCCGGGACAGCTGGCCGGCCACCACGCTGAGCTGGCCCTGGACCTCGTCCTGTTCGGCGCGGAAGCGGCTGATCTTGTCCAGGTTGTCCCAGCCCAGGACGTAGTTCCGGCGGTCCGCAAGGTCCTGCCGGTCATCCTTCTCGTGCCGGCCGCGGCCGCCTTTGAGTTGGCCGTTGGCGGTGAGGGCCTTGGAGCGGCGGCGGAAGTCCTCCAGCGTGTCACAGCAGAAGTAGTCGAAGCGGCTGCTGAGCTCGTCCAGCAGGAAATTGCGGAACGGCGTGCCCTGATTGATGGCGATCTTCGCCGCCAGCGTGCCCGCCTCGGCCGGCTTCGGGGCGTACGATTCGCCGATCTTCAGGTACACCAGCCGGCCGCGCAGGTTGTTGCCGTCCACCCAGCCGCTCACCGCCGCGTAGTGCTCCGACGGCACCAGCAGCGACAACGCAAAGCCGCGCAGGGTGCGTTCGGCGGCCCCTTCCCAGGCCGCTTCGCCGTCGCGGACCCGCAGCAGCTCGCCGGCGTACGGCAGGTCGGATTCCTGGATGCCGGTCCCGTCGCACAGCCGACGGCGGAGCTCCACCTGGGGGCGCGGCAGCAGGTTGGGGCGCGCCTGCAGGCTGGTCAGCTCCGCGGCGATGTCGGTGGCGCGGCCGGTGAGCACGGTGCGCGTCATGGTCAGTTCGGTACGGCTGTCCTGCACCTCGTTGGCGCTGGCGGCGAGTTCCTGTTCGACGTCGGCGAGCCGGACCCGGTTGGCGTCGAACTGGACGCGGTCCGCCGGGGCCTGAAGTCCCAGGTCCGCCGCAGCTTCGGCGTACTTTTCGAAGCGGACCCGCTGCGACCGGGACTCCTCGCCCAGCCGCGCAGCCTCGGCCTCGATGGCGGCCAGCCGGCCGCCGCCGTTGCTGCGGATGTCCTCCTTGACGGCGGCCAGGTCCAGGCGGAGCTGGGTGATTTCCGTGGCCAGCTTGCCGCTGTCCTCCTGCAGGCGCAAGCCGGTGTTCTGCAGTTCGCTCTGGTGCTCGATGCTCAGCTGCAGCTTCTGGTCCGTGAACCACGGGTGCAGCTGGTCCCGCTGTTGGCGGGCGAATTCATCGTCCCGGCTCAGGGCCGCGTGCTGGGCCGCGCCCTCGGTGATGGGGGTGAGCAGGGCGATCTGGTCCTTGGCGCGGAGGACGGCGTCGTGGGCTTTCTTCAGGTCGTCGAAGTGGTGGATGAGATTGCCGATCCGGGCCTCGACGTCGTCTTCCTCAAGCATGTTGGTGCGCACAAAGTTGGTGATGTTCTCCACCTGCTTCATGGACACCGTGCGGTGGAACAGCTCCATGGCCTGGTTGCCGCTGATGCCGAACTGCCGCTTGAACGCCGCCGCGTAGGGCTCGAAGGTTTCATGGGTGGACGCGCCCGCGGCCCGGAGTTGCTTCTTCAGTTTCGCGGGGTCCTGGCCGAAGTTGGCGAAATCCCCGGCGATAGACTGCTCGCCTTCGGTCAGCGAGTAGAAGCGGTTGGGCTGGCCGGCTTCCTGAGTGGCCCAGAGGGTGATGGCCAGGGTGATGGATTTGCCCAGGACGGCGTTGTGGAAGACGCCCAGGACCACCGTGAGCTTCCCGGTGCCGCGCAGCGCCACGGGCTTGGAGTATTCGCCGCCGGCGCTGCGGGTGCTCTTGTGGAAGCCTCGCACGTAGCTCATCAGCGTGCGTTCCTTCTTCTGCGCGCCCGCTGCCTTGTTGTACTCGATCCTGTTGGCCGGCAGCAGCAGGGTGGTGATGGCGTCCACGACTGTCGACTTCCCGGAGCCGATGTCGCCGGTGAGCAGGCTGTTGGAACCGTCCAGCCGGAAGGTGCGCACCTCCTGATGGAAAGTGCCCCAGTTGAGCAGCTCCAGGCGGTGCAGCCGGAAGCCCGGGGGAGTGCCGGCGTCGTCCGCTTTTTCATCCAGGCTGAACAGCATCTCCTGCGGGTCAGCGCCGCCCTTAATAGCCGCTGCCGTCTCGGTGCTCATGCGCGGTCCCCTTCCTTGCTGCCGGTGCCGGTTCCGGCTCCAGTTGCGGTTCCGGCGAGCGAGGCGCGGTAGTCGGCCAGCCGCGCGTCGAATTCCTCCAGCCACTGGGCGTCCACGTAGGCCTTCAGGATCCGGGCCACCTCGTACGTGCCGGCCTGGCCGCGCAGTTTCCGCAGGAAGCCCAGCTCCACCACTTTCTTGATGTTGGTGCCGAGCTGGTCCAGGATCCGCGCCTCGTTGCTGGATTCGGGCAGGAAGACGGCCACCATGTCCGCGATGTCCTGCTCGGTCATGATCAGGCGCAGTTCGCTGCTGTTGGTGTCGAATTCGAGCATGCGGCCGCGGAGCAGCGCCAAGAGGAGGCTGACGTTGAAGGTCAGCGGGCGGCGGGGGATCAGCCGCGGCAGTGTACTGTCCGGATCCTCGCGCGATTTCAGGAACGCGTAGCCCTCGGACTCGTCCAGGATCAGGTCAAGGCCCAGCACGGCCACGTAGTCGCGGACATGGGAGGACAGGCCCAGCAGCGACTGCCAGATCTTCTCGTCGGACTCGGCGTACACCACGCCTTTGAAGAGCTTGGTGACCACGCCGGGAAGTTCCTCGGGCGTGTGTGTTTCCGGTGCGTTTGTGGTGGTCATGCTCGCCTCACGAAGATGATCTGTTCGACGGTGGCTTCCCGGATACTGCCATCCGGGAGCTGCCAGGACAACTGCTGTGACTCGTCCGGGTTGATGGAGGCCCAGTCCGATTCGGTGGCCAGCTGGTAATAAGCCACAATTTCTGCGAGCCCTTGGGACAGCGGATGGGCGTTTGCGACTTCGCCGAGGGTGGCCTGTTCGGCGCCTGCCAGGACGTCGTCGATATTGGACTTCAGCCGTTCGGTGTCCACGTGGAACTGGCTGAAGAGGGCGCCGGCGTCCACTTCTGTATCGTTGGCCGCCACCACGACGTCGTCCACCATGATCCGCCGGCTCGGCTCATACAGCGGCCGTTCAAAGGGGAGCGCGACGTCCACGGACTGGGCGGCGATCTCCATAAAGACGCCCGACGGCGGCGCCTCCCGGGTGCCCAGCGCACCGGATTCGATGCTCCGGACGAGCTGCATGATGCGTTTGTTCTCCAGGAACACTTTGTCGTCCAGGAGCCGGCGCATCTGCTGCGAGAGCTGGCGGACTGTGGCCTGGGTCTGCTCGACGGCGGGCAGCCAGTCCTGGTGCAAGTTGGTCACAGAGTGCAGGTTATCCAGGTTGGCGAGGGCATCGATCTGGGTAGCCCGCTGCAGCAGGTCCCGCAGTTCGGTGCGCAGCTGCGGGGACATCAGGTAGTCCCAGAAGCCCTGGAACGTGCGGCCCTGGAGGGAGCCGCTGATGTCCTGCTGGTTGGCGAAGATGGAGGCCAGCAGCTCGCCCTGGGTGCCGTCCCAGGTGGCGATCTGTTCGCGGACCTGGCGGTCCAGCTTCCTGAAGTTCTGCTCCACCTCGCGGAAATCGGAGAGGAGGTCTTTGGCCAGGGTGGTCAGTTGCTGGAAGTGGTCCAGGGCTTCCGGTGCGGTCATCACGCGGATGTTGCCGTCTTTGATCCGCTGCATCTCGGCGTCGATCCCGTCCCGCTGGCGCTGGAGCTCGGCGAGCCTGACCTCCGGGTCGGTTTCGGACTGCTGGACCAGGGCCTTAAGTACGGCGAAAATGCTCGTCAGCCGGGACTGCGTGGCCACGAAGTCCCGCCCGCTCAGGCTCTCCACCCAGCGGACCACGTCCTCGGAGGCCGCGGTGAGATCGTAGCGCGGCTCGTCCTGGCCGGGCACGTAGTATTTCCGCAGCCACGCGCGCTCCGGGGCGGCCCACTCGTCCAGGTACTCCCCGGCCGGCCGGGGAAACTTGTCCGGCCCGAAGACTTCGCGGAGGCCGAACAGGACATCATCGAGGTGGTCGATCAGTTCCTGCCGGCCGATGTCCCGTTCGTTGGGGCCGGTGAAGGCCTTCATAAAGAAACTGACGGCCAGCGGGGCGTTCTGAGCGCGGAGCAGGGACCAGCCCGCGTGGTTCTCACGCAGTGCGTTAATGGCGTAGAAATCCATGGCGTCCTCAGGCAGGGGTGCGGTTGTTCCAAAACTACACGGGGACAGCGACAATTTCCGTGGGGGTCGGCGGGCCTGGGTTCGACAGGTTCGGTTTCGCTCCCCACCCGCCCCCTAACCTCGCAAGCCAGGCCAGGGAACCCTGCGGTAGTGGCCCAGGCTCAACCGCCGGGGGAGAGGACGTTCAGGCCTGCCTCAATGGCGGCGGCCAGTAGCTCGGCGTCGTACGCCACCATGACGTCGGACTGCAGCCGGATGGCTACGGCCAGATGAATGGCGTCGGCGCTTCGGAGCCTGCCGGGCAGAGCTGCTGCGTACATCAGGTCCGAGCGCGCAACATCCACCAGGTTGATGGCTCCCAGGACCGTGTTGACGGGCTCGCCTGGAAATCCGCGGCGATGGGCCGCGCAATGAAGTTCCGTATAGAGGAGCATCGAGGCCACCAACTGGTGGCCCTGGGCCGCGGCTGATGAGAGGTATTGGGCGGCTGCGGATGATTCCGGTTCTTCCACGACAAGCTTGAGGACAGCCGACGTGTCCAGGTAGACGATCAACGGTCCCCGCGGAGGTCGGCCAGAATCTCAACCGTTCCGGCGTCGGACGTGAAGCGCGGCATTGCCTGGAAGTCGACCGGACTCTGGCCGGCAGGACGCACCTGGCCTGCCAGCAGCAGCCGCTCAAAAGGTGATGCCGACGGCGGGATCAATATAGCGGCTATTTCGCCGTTGTTCGTGACGTCGATGGTTTCGCCGTTCTTCACGCGCTCCAGGATTTTGCTGCTCTGGTTGCGCAGTTCCCGATGTGGAATGGTTGTCATGATTACCTCCGTAGCAATCGTAGCAACCTGGTCTGATAAGCTCAACCACCGTGAGTTTCGACAGGCTCAACCACGGTGGCGGCTTCCGCCCGCTGCCAGTGCCGCCGGAGCATTTCAGCCAGCCGCTCGGGCTCGATCCGGTGTGGCGGGTCGAAATGGTGGCGCTTGGGGAACACCTCCAGGTGGAAGTCCGGGAAGAAGACCCTGGACAGCCGGGTTGCTATCTCGCCGTAGTCATCGGGATTGCTCAGGCCGCCGAGGGCGAAGAAGACGGGCTGGCGAAAGGCGGCCAAACGCTCCCTGTCCAGGTCATAGTTCTTGAAGGTCCTCAGGAACGCCCTGATGCCCGCGGGCCGTTTGGCCATCCAGGGCGGCGGGGGATCCGGCGGCGGTGGAAGGACGACGCCGGGCTTAACTCCCAGCCTCATGAAGGCGGCCATGAACTGCTCCGGCGGGAGTGTTTCCAGCTGCTCGTACTTCTTCCAGAGCTTCGTGTGGGCAGGGCTCCAGTCCCAGTTCCCGGCCCAGGCAGCCTCCAGCAGCGCCAGGCTCAGCAGCCTGTCAGGGTGCTTGGCAGCGAACGCCAGCGCCGCCGCGCCGCCACCTGAATAGCCCACCAAATGGAACGTCTCCCACTCCCGGGTATCGGCATCGCGCAGCACTCCGTCGATCTCCGTGTCCAGGCTCCAGGCCGGCGGCGGCTCATCGTCCGCGTAGAGCTCGAGATCCTTGGCGATTGCCTGGACATCCCGCCCGAGGGCTGCGATGAGTCCGCCGTAAGCAGCCTGGGCGGGCAGTGCTGAACCCGGTAGGAGAATGGCCCGAATTGGTCCCATGGAAGAACGCTACGCCGGGGTTTCGACAAGCTCAACCACCGGTCCCGATGGCCAGTCCGGTGCAGGTAAAGTTCGGCCATGTAGCGGTGGTGGCTGCTGAACCTGCCGGTGAGCGCGTCGGTGAGCTCGGGGATCTTTGCACGCATCCTGCGCTGGGCGAGGTCTGCAAGGACCGCCGCGTCCTCTTGCCCCTCGATCAGTGCCTTCAGCATCAGCCGGCCGGAGACCCCGGTGATGTCCGGGGCCACCGAGGAGAGCTTGATGCAGGCGTCCTCGAGGAGCGTCTCCAGCCGCTGGATCTCCCGGGTCCGTTCCCGGGTGATGACGGTCCTGGCCCGGGTCAGGTCACGCAGTTCACGGATCGGCGGCGGGGGCACAAACGAGGCACGGACCCGTGGGCGCCCAGATCGGCGAGCCACGCGGCGTCGGAGACATCGGTTTTGCGGCCCGGGACGTTCCTGGCATCACGGGCGTTGACCAGAATGACATTCAGGCCCTCGTCCTCGAGCAGATAATAGAAGGGACGCCAGTAATCACTGGTCGCTTCCATCACCACCAAGCTCACCCGCTCCTTAAGCAGGTGCTCCTTCAGATCCAGGATCTGTCCGGTCATCGCACCCCTCTCGTGACCGTCGACGCGGTCGACCTGGACCCCCGGCCCTGGACCCGGATGCAGACCTTCGCGTCCTTCTTCGAAATATCAATACCCGCGCACCGCGGGTGGATCACTTCCATAGTGGATCACCCTTTCCAGTCATTCCAGTTGGAATCAGGTGCATGCGTTCCGGGGAGGGCGGATAAAACAACAAATCTGACATTCGTGCTCAAAGGCGACAATCCAGGTCCCGCGGACAACAAAGCTGTGCCCTTCACCACCAAACTAACCTGCAGGCTCACGGGCACCATAGGGAGACCGGGGTCGACCGAAACACACACATCAAGTGTGTCCCCCACCCCCAGTCAGCACCAGACACCCTGGACAGAGGCGATGCGGCACTATTTTCCATCCCCACGGCGGAGCGAAGCGCCCCTGAATAACTAACCTCGCAAACTCGGCCAGGGAAGCCTGCGGTCGTGGCCCCAGGCTCAACCACCGGGGGGCTACGGGCGCGGGTCTGCCGAATGCGGGCTGTTCTGGTTCCGGAGGCAGCGCGCGGAAACGTCCGGAAATCGACCGGTTCCTTGCCCGCCAGCAATAGCCGCTCAAAAGGTGAGCTGGTGGGCGGGATCAAGGTGGCGGCTATTTCGCCGTCGTTCGTGACGTCGATGGTCTCGCCGTTCCAACGCAAGCATCCGAGGAAGGCTCTCCCCCGCCTATCCTCAGCCGAACGTGCAGTCGACGATGACTTTTCTCAGGGCGGTCTCGAGGATGGCGAGTTCCTGTTCGTCGAGCCGCTCGACGAACCGTTTCGACACACCCTGGAGATGGACCGGCACTGTTTCGGTCAAACGGGCGATACCGGCGTCGGTCAGGGCGACAACCACGCCGCGCCCGTCCGCGGCGGTGTTCGCGCGACGTACCAGGCCATCATCGACTAACCGCGCGACGCGGCGGGTCAGCCCCGAGCGGGAGAGGAGGGTTCGTGCGGCGAGCTCTGTCATCCGTAGCTGGCCGCCCGCGCTGGCGAGCTGAGCCAATACGTCGAAGTCGGCGAGGCGCAGGCCCGTGTCTTGCCTGAGGTCGGTGTCGAGTTGGCGTATGAGCGTGGCGTGGGCCTGCAGCAACGCACGCCACGCCGGCTCTCCGCGCCGACCCGGCAGCGACTCATCGACAAGCCGGCCGAAGAGCGCTGCTACATCACCCGGTGAGGAATTTCTGTGCATACCCACCAGTTAACTCCATAGGTATTTGCAATCGCAAGTACCTCGGTGCGGTGAGGAGAACCGTCTCATGAGTGAAGTCCAGCCCCTCAACAGCACACTCAACCGTCGATTCGCGGTTCCGGCGGAGGAAGCCCGCGTGGCGCGAACTGCGGCGGCGCTGGAAGCGAACGGGATCACCGTCCTTCGCGCCCGAAGCGCCGCTGAAGCGAAACGGATCGTCCTGGATCTCATCCCGGCGGGGTCGCAGGTGCACCACAGCGCATCGCAGTCCCTGGAGGCTTCCGGTATCGCCGAGGAGATAGGCAGGTCTGGTCGGTACGAGTCCCTCCGGCCACGGGTCTTGGGCATGGACCGCGCGACGCAGGCCAACGAGATCCGCCGCCTCACTGCCTCGCCCGACGTCATGCTCGGCAGTGTCCACGCCGTTACCGAGACGGGGTCGCTGGTTGCTGCGTCCGCGAGTGGCAGCCAACTCGGCGCGTACGTATCCGGTGCCGGGAAGGTGATCCTGGTGGTTGGGACGCAGAAGATCGTGCCCGACCTCGAGGACGCACTCCGGCGCATCAACGAATACGCCTTCCCGCTCGAGGACGCGCGCGCCCAGGCTGCGTACGGTGTGCACAGCGGCGTGAACAAAGTTCTCATCATCAATCGCGAGTGGACACCGGGCCGGATCACCGTCGTCCTCTGCGACGAGCCTCTGGGGTTCTAGCAATGCCTGAATCGACGCTGGGAGTCGGGATCATCGGGGTCAGCCCCGTCCGGGGTTGGGCCGCCACCGCGCACATCCCGGCACTGCGGGCACTGCCGAATTACGAGATCCGGGCACTCAGCGCCCACCGCGCGGAATCCGCGCGCGCAGCAGGCGAAGCGTTCGGGATAAGCGCGGTGTTCTCAGACCACGAGCAACTACTTGCCCAACCAGACATCGACGTGGTCGCTGTGACGGTCAAGGTCCCGCACCATCGAGAGCTCGTCTCCGCCGCACTTGCCGCCGGCAAGGCCGTCTACTGCGAGTGGCCACTTGGCCGCGACCTCGACGACGCCCGGGCGATGGCCGCACTCGCCGCCGGGCACGGAACGCCTACGGTCGTCGGGTTGCAGGCCCGCCAGGCCCCCGCGATCCGGTTCGTCCAGGAGCTGCTCAGCGACGGATACGTCGGGGAGGTCCTGTCAACGACCATGGTGGGGCTGTCGGTCCCGGGCAACGTCGTGGTCCAGGCCAACGCCTACATGCTCGAGCAGACAAACGGGGCCAACGTGCTCACGATCGCAGTCGGCCACAGCCTGGACACCCTCAACCACGTACTGGGCGAATTCGCCGATCTGTCGGCCGTGTCGGATCTTCGCAGGCCGCTCATCACCATCAAAGAGACCGGAGAGCAGATCGTGAAAACGGCGGCTGACCAAATCGCGGTGATCGGCACGCTCACCTCCGGAGCGACCGCCAGTGTCCACGTCCGTGAGGCCGTGGCCGGCGGCACCGGTTTTCTGTGGGAAATCAACGGCACCGACGGAACCCTCCGGATCACCGCGGACGCCGCGTACCCCGAAATCTACCCCTTGACCGTCTGGGGAGCCCACGGGCCGAACGAGCCCGCCGCACTTCTCATCCCGGCGGCGCCGAGGCAGACATGGCCCGCGCTCACCAGCCTGGAAGGCACACCCGCCGAAAACGTCGGGCGTGCCTACGCGGCGTTCGCGGCAGACATCGACAACGGGACTCACACCGTGCCGGACTTCGCCGACGCCGTCGCACGCCACGATCTCATTGCCGCGATCGAGAGGTCCGCGGCATCAGGGGAACACGTGAAAGCAGCGACTCGTTTCGCCGAGCCGAGCCGAATTCTGACGAGATTTCATGAAAGGAGTCGACCATGAGACTCAACCACATCCCTCTCCGCCTGAGCACAGGAGCATTCATCCTGAATGCAGGTTGGGGCAAACGCGACCTGGACAAAGACAGTGCGGCCGGACTTCAGGCCTTGGCAGCCAGGGTTTTTCCGCCGGTCAACAGAATCGATGCCGCGAAGTTCGGCACGATGCTTAGCTACGCGGAAATGACTCTGGGTGCGGCACTGCTGATACCTTTCCTGCCCAGCCGCGTGGCCGGGATCGGTCTCGGGATCTTCTCCGGGTCCCTTCTCGCCATGTACCTGAGGACGCCCGGCATGACGCTTGAGGATGGCATCCGCCCCAGCCCGCAGGGGATCGGGCTGGCAAAGGACATCTGGATGCTCGGCATCGCCGCGGCCCTCGTGCTGGACCGCAAGCCCAAGCCTGGAGATGCAACCCAGCAACCTGCGACCATCCTGGAAGGAAAGCGGCGGAAATGACTGAATACCCGGTGAACCAAGGGGCACTCAATCCGGCCATCACCTTCGGGCTCGACACCTTTGGTGATGTCCACACCGACAACTCCGGGAAGCGGCTTTCGGACTCCCAGACCATCCGGAATCTCGTCGACGAAGGTGTGCTCGCCGAGGAAACCGGTGTGGACTACTTCGGGATAGGGGAACACCATACAGAGAACTTTCCCCTGTCGGCCGGCGACGTCGTTCTCGCTGCCATCGCAGCCCGCACGTCACGCATTCACCTTGGCTCGGCAGTGACGGTCATCAGTTCCGATGACCCCGTTCGGGTGTTCCAGCGCTATTCAACCTTGGACTCGTTGTCCAACGGCCGCGCCGAAGTCATCCTCGGACGAGGATCAAGCACAGAGTCCTTCCCACTGTTCGGGTACGACCTCCGAAACTATGAGGAGCTCTTTGAAGAGAAGGTCAATCTGTTCGCCGAGCTTCTCAAGGAAAGGCCCGTCACTTGGAGCGGCAATACCCGGGCTGCCCTGCACGGACTGACTATTTATCCGCGCACGGAATCGGGCCATCTCTCGACCTGGATCGGCGTCGGCGGCAGCCCGGAGTCAGTCGTGCGCGCCGCACGGTACGGCTTCGCCCTCATGATTGCCATCATCGGCGGCGAAACCGCACGCTTTGCACCTTTCGCGGGACTGTTCCATAGAGCCCTGGCTGACTTCGGGCAGCCCGGGCGCCCCGTCGGCGTGCACTCACCCGGGCACATCGCCGCCACCGATGAACAGGCGATCGAGGAGTTCTGGCCCCACTACGAAACTGCGTTCGCGGAAGCCGCCAAAGTGCGAGGATTCAGGCCACCGACGATGCAAAACTTCCTCCGGGACGTCGGCCCGGGTGGGGCACTCTACGTGGGCTCGCCGGAATCGGTGGCCCGTAAGATCACATCGACGCTCAGGACACTCGGGGCCAGCCGCTTCGACCTGAAGTACGGCATGCCCGGAGTACCCCAGACCAAAATCATGACCAGCATCGAGCTCTTCGGGTCTCAAGTGGCCCCGCTGGCACGCGACATGATGGCTTAGGTGACTGCAGCGGACAGGTCCATCAACTCCAGCCTGAGTCGCCGTCGTGCCAGGCCATCCGCATGGCGCACGCCCCGATGCTGAACCACTGGTGGCAGGTGACGCTGTACGTCACGCCGCGCGGACTGACGACATCAAAGATCCCCTATGGGCGCGGGGCCTTCGACATCGAATTTGACTTCTGTGACCACCGGTTGCAACTACGCACCAGCAACGCAGCGGCCGGAAGCGTCGTCCTCAGAGCCAAGTCGGTCGCCGAATTCCATGCCGAGGTATTCGAGACCCTAGGCAGGCTCGGCGTCGAGACGACCATCCGGGCGGCTCCGAATGAGGTGGAACCGGCCATACCCTTTGCCGAGGACGATCAGCATGCCTCCTACGACCCGGGGGCCATCCGGCTGTTCTGGCACCAATTAAATCCAGGCGGACCGTGTACTGAACGAACTCAGGCCTTACTTCAGAGGCAAGGCGAGTCCGGTCCACTTCTTCTGCAGATCCATGGACCTGGCGTACACACGGTTCTCCGGCCGGAGCGCGCCCGCCCGCCCCGGAGGGGTCCCCAACTGCGCCGACTGGGTGATGGTGGAGGGCTACTCCCACGAGCTCAGCAGCTGCGGGTTTTGGCCCGGGGGAGGAGATGAGGGCGCAACAGCCGTGATCACCGAATGGCGCCGCTCAGCAACCATTCCTTCGGCGCGCAATACGTGTCTGCGTAAAGTAGCGGGTGGCCGAAGGGCACTCCGATCCGAGGGGAAGTCACAATGAATACCACACCCGGAATCGACATTTCGATTCCACCCAGCGGGACTGGTTGCGTTGAATGCGAGGCCAGCGGAGGCTGGTGGCTGCATCTGCGCCGGTGCGCCCAGTGCGGGCACATCGGCTGTTGCGACAACTCGCCGGCGCAACACGCCACAGCACATGCACATTCAACAGGCCACCCGGTCATCCGCAGCTTCGAACCAGGCGAAGACTGGTTCTTCGACTATCCCAGCTCCAAGTTTTTCGCCGGACCGGAGCTTGAGCCGCCGGCGCATCACCCCCTCGATCAAAGCGTTCCGGGCCCGGCCTCACGCGTCGCGGCTGACTGGCGGCAGCACCTGCACTGACGGGGGTGCCAGGCCGAACAACACTTCCGCTGGCGGTTGTGCGGATGTTCGAACGGCCGGGTCTTAGCATTGGACGTATGAAGGGACGTATGAAGGTTGGTAAGGTCCACGGACGCTCAGGGTGGAAACTGTCGTGACCGGTGACAGGGATCGGGATGCTTCAAGGCGCCCGCGGCAGGCCCGGCCACGTGACGCTCTTGGGCGGCCGCTGCCGTACGGAAGCGCTGGCGTCGAGCCGGTCTCGGAGGAGCCGCTGCCACCGGCGCAGACGTTGGTCTCGGCCCGGAGTCTGGTGGACGCTGGCCGGCCCTTCGCCGCCCATGAGGTACTCGAGGCCCGCTGGAAGGCTGGGCCGGCCGAAGAACGCAACCTTTGGCAAGGTCTCGCCCAGATCTGCGTCGGGCTCACCCACGCTGCTCGGGGAACAGCGTTGGCGCGCACCGGCTCTTCGAGCGCGGTGCGGCCCGACTCGAGGAGTACGGTTCCGGCGAAGGGCCGACCTACGGGCTCGACTTGTCCGCCGTTGTGAGTTGCGCACGTGATCGGATGCGCACCGGCCGCTGAGGTGCAAGCAAGACGTGGCCGAACACCTCATCGCCGATCTGTACGTGGTCGACTCCCTTACCGACTGCCGCGACTATACCGGCGACATCGCGACCGAGAATTACCGGGTAGTTGTGCGGCATCACCGAGGCGAGCAGCCCGGCGGGATGCCATTGTCGATCGGGTTCAGGCCGGCTGCCTTCACGCGGATGAGGACGGTGCCTTCTGTGACGTCGGGGACGGGCACGTCGGACAGTTGCGGCTGCTGGCCGGCGGCGGGCACGTGAAGTGCAAGCATGAATGGTTATCCTTCGCAGAGGATTATTGTGGAAAGTCGCGTCCTCTAGGACACGAAGGTGTACGGGCCGAACCTGCCCCAGACGATTGCGGCCGCGAGAACGAGCAGGACGACGTTGGCCACGATCGCCGGCATTTCCTTGCGCCGGGCGTGCGTGACGATGGCGCCGACCATAATGATTGCGAGGCCGAGGGCGGCCGTCGGGACCAGCACGGGGACGATCCCCAGGAGCGCCGGAAGGATCAAACCGACCGCGGCGAGGATTTCCAGCAGGCCAATTGCCTTGACCGCCCCTGGGTTGTAGTCCTCCGTCCAGCCCATTCCCGAGGCTGCCAGCTTCTCTTTCGGCTGAAGGAGCTTCATGGCGCCAGCAGCCAGGAAGGCGGCGGCCAGTACACTCGCGGTGATCCACAGGACAATATTCATGACGTTACGAACCTCTCGATTGACTTCAATCTTTAAGTGAACCGTAGGCCTATTGACTTAAACATGCAAGTGATTAGTGCGTAATTAACTTTACGCTTGAAGCGATATGCTGGTTCCATGGACACTTCCACTGCTGATTCCAAGGGCACTTCAGGGGAGCCGCGCTGGCTGAGCGGCGAGGAGAGGGACGCCTGGCTCAGGCTCGCCAGCATCCTGATCCGACTCCCGGCGGAAATGGACGCACAACTGCAGCGCGACGCCGGCATCAGACACTTTGAATATCAACTGATGGCCGGGCTGTCCGAAGTTCCGGACCGCACCATGCGGATGAGCGATCTAGCGGTGCTCACCGAAGGCTCCTTGCCGCGATTGTCTCAAGTCGTCGGCCGTCTGGAGAAGTCGGGATGGGTCTCCCGCTCACCGGATCCAACCGATGGCCGGTACACCCTGGCCACCCTCACCGAAGAGGGCTGGGAAAAGGTAGTGAAGACGGCGCCAGGGCACGTCGAGACCGTCCGCGCCCTCGTCTTCGATCCCCTGACAAAGGCCCAAGTACGACAGCTGACCGGCATCGGCCAGCGCATCATGCGCGCGATCGACCCCGACGACCCTTGCCTCGGCCCCCACACCGGCTGACACATTGGCGCCCATGCCGAGTCATGGAACTGCCCGGATCCTATCGACTTCCTGGAAGCGGTGACCGCTCAGGGTTCCCAATGGATCAGAACCGCCAGCCCGTGATGCGTCTAACCACCATTCTCGACCGACAGCCGCACATTCGCGGACATAATTCGGCGGCATGGAAGGCCCGATGGCTGTGGCTTTCCGATTTAGATGGCGGCATTTCTTCAGAAGTAAATGGCGGCATTGTTGCCCACGTCGCAGGCTTGGATGGTGTCAGATGCGGAACCCTCTACGCGCGCACGAATGGCTGAATCTGCCGACGGCGCGGTATCTCGCCCGCCCGCTGAACCTCGAAGTGGGCAACACGGCCGCGACATCGAATCCGAGCGTCAACGCGACAACGGGCGCCTGGTCGATGACATTGGGACAGCTCGGCGCGCAGGAAGCGTTGTACTCCCGGGCGACCCCGACTGACTTCACTGGGAACATCGGCAACAACGCGGTGGCGAGACCGATCTCGGTCCTCTAGAAGTTCCCCGACCGGGATGGCGCGCCACTCGTGAATGCCTTCTGCATTCACGAATGCCCTGCTAGCGTGACACGCAAGGCACGGATACCGGTGAACGGAGCAGCGGTGAACCTCGAACGCTGGAAGTGGGATCTCCTCGAGTCTGGACCGGCAGGGGCCGGTCACACAGTGCTCCTGCTGCCCGCCGGTCTGTGCACTGCAGTGTTCTACGAGGAGCTGATGGCCGAGCCAAAGCTGGCAGGCGTGCGGCTGGTCGCAGCGACATTGCCAGGGCACGGAGGCAGTCCCGCTCCCGACGACGTCAGCATTGAGAACTATGCGCGGCTCACGTGCGAGCTCGCCGCCGACGTCGGCTGCGACGCGGTGGTCGGTCACAGTTTTGGCGCCACTGTTGCGCTCGAGATGGCGGCTTCGGGCGGGTTCTCTGGGCCGCTCGTGCTGTTGGCGCCCAGTTTCTCGCGCGAGGGCGAGGCGAAATTCTTCCGCGCCCTCGATCGACTCAGCCGCGTACTGGCGCACCTGCCATACGTCGCGATGCTGAAACTCATACCCGGCGAGGTGAAAGCGAGACCGCTGTCCCCGGACCGCCGTGATGTGCTCGTCGTTGAACTTCAAAAGAACGATCCGTGATTCATGCGCAAGGCATTCCGCAGCTATCTGCAATACCTGGACCGCTACGGCTCGGTCGCGTCACGGTTGTGCGAGGCCATGGTGCCGGCCTGGGTCGTTCACGGTGAAAGCGGCGACGGCGGGATCACCAGAGAGGAGCGGCGCACATTCCAAGGATGCCCGCGCATCAGGGTGATCACGATCCCTGGCCCAAGCTTCTTGACTGCCAACGAGGAACCTGCGCTGGTTGCCGACCTCGTCGTCGAAGCGCTTGCGCAGACGCACTGACCCTCAGATCGCCACTTGCACCTAACTGGACTGTGGGCTCGTTTCCCTACGTGTCAGGCTGGAACGGTACCAGGGGCTCATAGCAAGTCCGTTTAATCGCGTGGGGCGAGAGCCAGGAATCCAGCAATCATGTCCAGTCCAGTTTTGAGTGCAGTACGCGAAGATAGTGCTGTGAATAGTAGTAATTCTTCCGGGCCGCGGGCCGGTGGTCCGCGGCCGCGCCGGTCGTTCACTCCGGTCCAGAAGCTCGAGTTCCTCGCCGCCTACGAGAACGCGTGTGAGACCAATGCCGGCGGCGCTTTCCTGCGCACGGAGGGCCTGTATTCGTCGCAGATGACCGAGTGGCGGCGGCTGCGTGACGCCGGTGTCCTGGCCGGGAAGAAGGCTGGGGATTCGATCGGGAAACTGTCGGCGGAGCAGGCTGAGAACGCGCGTTTGCGCCGCCAGTTAGAGGTGAGTGAGGGCCGGTTGAAGCAGACCGAGGCAGCCTTGGAGCTGATGGGAAAACTACAGGCGTTCTTAGAGAGCGCCTCAGAGGATATGCCGGACGGGCCCCGGTCCAAGAAACGCTGATGGCCACGTACCGGTCGATGCTGGACCTAAGGATCCCTACGCGCCGGGCAGCATCATTGACCGGTGTTTCCCGGACGACCGCGAACCGGAAACCGGCCCCGCCGCGGGACCAGATGGCGGTGGTGCCGCAGAACAAACTCAGCGCCGCTGAGCGGGCCGGGATTCTGGCGGCGCTGAACTCGCCGGAGTTCGTGGACCTGGCCCCCATGCAGGTCTATGCGAAGCTGCTGGATCAGGGGATCTATCTGGGGTCCCTGTCGACTTTTTACCGGGTGCTGGAGGAAAACCGGATGGTCAAGGAGCGCCGCCGGCTGGCCAAGCACCCGCCCCGGGCAGTTCCTGAACTGGTCGCCACCGCCCCGGGACAGGTCTACACGTGGGATATTACAAAGCTCGCGGGCCCGGTCAAGGGGAAGTATTTTGACTGCTACATGATGGTGGATATCCATTCCAGGTTCATCGTCGGCGCGCACGTCCACGCCACCGAATCGGGGGCATTGGCCGTGGAAATGATGAAGGGAATCTTCGGAATCCACGGCATCCCCCAGGTCGTGCACGCGGACCGGGGAACATCCATGACCTCCAAAACCGTCGCGGCGCTGCTCTCGGATCTGGAGGTCACCCGGTCCCACTCCAGGCCCCGCGTGAGCAATGATAATCCCTACAGTGAGTCGATTTTCAAGACCCTGAAATACGGTCCGGAATTCCCGGAACGCTTCGCCTCAGTCCACGACGCCGGAGCATTTATCAGCAGTTTCGTGGACTGGTACAACCATCATCACCAGCACTCCGGCATCGGCTTCCACACCCCCGCGAACGTCCACTACGGCCACGCCGCCGGCGTCGCCAGGGAACGCTCGGCAACCCTCGCTGCAGCCCGCACGAAACACCCCGAACGATTCACGACAACCACTGATCCCAAAATTCTCGCGCTCCCAGGACCAGCGTGGATCAACCAACCCAAGGAAATCACCGAACAGTCAGCCGCCTAACTCCCGTTGGTACCGTTCAGCTTGAAAAATTCCGTTTGACTGCACATTCAACTTCTTGCGTATAGAGAACGTTCGAGGCCTAATCCTCAGGTCGAAGCCCTGAGCCCAGCCAGGAGAGCGAAGTATCGCCCGCCCACTGAACCTCGACGCCATCGTTGATGGGCCCTGCCGACCAGGTGAAACATGCCGTCGCTCATCGGCGCACTGGAACTTCTGGCCGAGCCCTACGTCAGGGTTGGGTGAGGCGGGTGTCCCCGCCGGGGGAGTTCCAGCCAGGTTCACTACGCATCTACTCGGCGTAGCTCACTGTGACGAATTGACAGGTCTCTGCTCGCGGTTGGGGCGGGATTTGACCAGCAGCACAACGACGAGGCCAAGCCACCAAAGCATTCCCAGCCCATGTCATCCATTCTCCGGTGTCGCCCCGCTGCCTCCTATAACCAAAGTAGGTCTGTCAGTCCTAGGAAAAGCAGGGCGGGGCTAACGTGCTGACATGAACCCATAACGTGCGTAGCGTCGTGCTCATACACCTCACGACAGCGGGTCCCGGGCTGGAATCCTTCAGCGGATGGGAGGGGCGGGTAATGCCGCAGGTTGCCATTTGGTCCGCTGCGGATGAGCTGCCGCGAGGGGGGTTTCGGCCCCCGGACAGGGCATTGCGGCCTGGTTTAGGGCCCTTAGATGACAGGAAGAGGACTATGGATTACTCGCTGCTTGCTTACACCCTCATTAATGACATAAATCAGGAGAGTCGCAGTGCTTTGCCGGATGCGCCGGTAGTGCCAGCGCGGCGCACCGGCCGCGCACGCACAAGGCTGGCTGCCCTGAACGGTTGGCTCGCGAGCGGTCTGCACCAGGCCGCATGGGCCATCGAACCTCAGCCGCCGACTCTGACCGGGAATCGACATCGCGGTCCCCGCCCGGATGAAGGGGCAGGCTACGCCACTCCACCGGCGAGGGGTAAGTCTCTGCCCTGCACGCAGGCAGCAGGGTTGTCCCGATGCGCTGGGACTTAGCACGCTGGCAACAGGTCAGATCCGACCTACCGAGTAATACCATCTGAAGGAGTAGCCCCATGAGAATTGCAGTGACCGGCGGAAGCGGAAAACTCGGACGGCACGTGGTCGGCAGGCTGACCAACGACGGCCACCAGGTGCTGAACCTGGACCGTGCCGGGGACAGGAGCCCCGGGCTGGCCATCGTGGACCTGCGCAACTACGGCCAGGTCCTAGACGTATTCCTGGGTCTCGACGACCGGCATGACGGCTTCGACGCGATCGTCCACCTCGGAGCCATTCCGGCGCCAGGCATCATCCCGGACGCCGCCACGTTCGAGAACAACATGCTCTCCACCTACAACGTCTTCCAGGGGGCCCGGCGGGCCGGGATCAAGAAGGTGGTGTACGCCTCGAGCGAGACCGTGCTGGGACTGCCGTTCGACGTCGACCCGCCCTACATCCCGGTCGACGAGGAGTACCCCGCCCGGCCGGAAAGCACCTACTCCCTGGTGAAGCACCTTGAGGAGCAGATGGCGATCCAGTTGACGCGCTGGGATCCGGAGCTGAGCATCACGGGCCTGCGGTTCTCCAACGTGATGGACCCTGAGGATTACGAACGGTTCCCGTCGTTCGATGCCGACGCCACGGCGCGCAAGTGGAACCTCTGGGGCTATATCGACGGGCGCGACGGCGCGCAGGCCGTGGCCCGTGCGCTGGAAAACGGCCAGCCCGGATTCCAGGCTTTCATCATCGCCAACGCCGACACCGTCATGACCCGTTCCAGCGCCAGCCTCGCCGCGGAGGTGTTCCCCAACGTCACCGTGACCAAGGAACTGGGCGAACACGAGACCATGCTGTCCATCGACAAGGCCCGGCGCCTGCTGGGCTTCGAGCCCGAACACACCTGGCGGACGTACCACTCGAACCGCAGCACGACCACCGAAAACTGATCACCGAGGAGCACCATGCAATATCGAACCCTGGGCCACAGCGGCGCAGTCGTTTCCGCCTATGCGCTGGGAACCATGACATTCGGTGCCGAGGCCACGGAAGAGGCTTCGCACGCAGTGCTGGACAGCTACTTCGACGCCGGCGGGAACTTCATCGACACCGCGGACGTATACAGCGCGGGCGCATCGGAGGAGATTGTGGGCCGCTGGCTGGCGCGGCGCCCGGAAGTAAGGGACAAGGCGGTGCTCGCCACCAAGGGCCGCTTTCCGATGGGAACGGCACCGAACGACGTCGGAACGTCCCGCCGCCGCCTGACCCGCGCCCTGGATGATTCCCTCCGCCGTCTGGGCGTGGACCAGATCGACCTTTACCAGCTGCACGCGTGGGACCCGATCACTCCGTTGGAGGAGACGCTCCGCTTCCTGGACGACTCCGTCAGCCGCGGCAAGATCGCCTATTACGGCTTCTCCAACTTCCTCGGGTGGCAGCTGACCAAGGCCGTCCACGTTGCCCGCGCCCACGGCTGGAGCCCGCCGGTGACCCTGCAGCCCCAGTGCAGCCTGCTGGTCCGGGAAATTGAATCGGAGATTGTCCCGGCTGCGCTCGACGCCGGGATTGGTTTGCTGCCGTGGTCCCCGCTGGGCGGGGGCTGGTTATCGGGCAAGTACAAACGGGACCAACCTCCTACAGGTGCCACGCGGCTCGGCGAGAACCCCGAACGCGGCATGGAGGCCTGGAAGGCACGCAATGACAATCCCCGCACCTGGGCGGTCATCGCAGCCGTGGAAGACATTGCCGCGGCCCACGATGCGAGCCCCTCCCAGGTGGCCTTGGCATGGCTGGCCGACCGGCCGGCGGTCACGTCCGTGATCCTGGGTGCCCGGACCAAAGAGCAGCTCGCCGACAACCTTGCTGCGGCAGACCTGCAACTCAGCCCGGACGAAACCAAACAGCTGACTCAGGCCAGCCAGCCTCAAGTCGGGGTCTATCCGTATGGGCCAATGGCGCAGGAGCAGCGCAGCCGCAAGATCGAGGGGGGACGGTAGCCGCCATGGGTACCTCCGTTGCCATCCTGGTAAGGCGCTACGGGCGGGGAAGGGCACTCCTCCGCACCGAGTGGTAAGCGGCGGCGCAAATCTCCTGTACTGTTGATCCTGTTGTTGTGTTTATGCGGTTGGTAGTTCAGGCAGTACGCGCGGTCGAAAGTCCGCGTCTTTCTGAAGTAGCGGTTTTGAACACCCCACACCGGAGGACCCGAAAGTCGGGACATTTCCTCCACCTTCACGAAGGACAAAAATAATGGCTACTGGTACCGTCAAATGGTTTAACGCTGAAAAGGGCTTCGGCTTCATTTCCCCCGATGACTCCTCACAGGACGTTTTCGCTCACTACTCCGCGATCGCCTCTTCCGGCTTCCGCTCACTCGAAGAGAACCAGAAGGTTTCCTTCGAAACCGAGCAGGGCCCCAAGGGTCCCCAGGCCGTCAACATCCAGGCACTCTAATTCATTAGAGATTCTGGGGCCTTAGGGTTTCATTTTCAAAGCAGGGCCGGTCACTTGACCGGCCCTGCTTTTGTTAACCCGAATGTGCTTCAAAGCGGGGTTAAGCACACAGGACACTGTCCCGACTGGCGACTTGCGAGAAAAGCCCGCAAGATAGTCAGGGGGTAAGCAGGGCGTGATCGCATCGTTCCCGCCGCACAGAGAGGCCCCGCACTTCCGTGCCAATACCAAAACGCCAACGCAGTCCGCTGATCCGCAAGTACCTTAACGTCAGCCGCTCCGCCCAGACAGAGGCCAGACGCCTCGGCGAGCTCAAACCGGTGGAGCCCGCCGCCCGCAGGGAGGGGCTGCCCGTACTGGGCGATGACCAGGTCTATGTGTTGAAATACGGGACGGACTATCACACGACGTGGTGTCAGGTGGTGGCCGACACCTGGGAGTGCGCCCCCAGAAGACTGTTCGTGACCCTGTTGGCAACCGTGGGTGAGAGGACCCGTTGCACGGAATGCGATCGGCAAGCGAAGGCAGCCAGGGTGTCAGCTGCGCAGGAATACCACCAGCAACCCCGGCTCACCCCTGAACCCGCACCGCCTGACGCCGTGGTCCCGCTGAAAGTCATGGGGATGGCCCATGGAATCCTCTTCCTGGCGGCAGGGCAGGAATATCGCGAACGCCTTAAGGAAACTGCTGTGGAGCCGGCTACCCCGCTGTACGTGGACGGGCGGCGTGACGGCCTGGTGGTTCGGCTGGACTCCGCCAGCGACGAACCACTCCTGCTTGTCCAGTTGGACCCGCGCGCCACGTTCCGGAACGGTCCGTACCAGGTGCGCCTGCGTCATCCGCTGCGGCGGTCGGCCACCAAACCCTATGCCGTTGAGTCAGTTGAGTTCGTTCAACCCGCACCATGAGGGATCCGCAGCCGCACTCTGGCAAGATGTCACCCATGCAACGTTCCGGAACCGTCCCCGCCTTCGACCTCCGGATCAGCATCACGGACACCGAACCGTTGATCTGGCGAAGGCTGCACGTCCCCATGACGCTCACGGTTCCCGAGTTTCACCTCGCTGTACAGGCCGCCTTCGGCTGGGAAAACTCCCACCTCTACGCCGTCCGGGGTGTGGACCGCGCCGGAAAGGCGCGGGAGATCGCGGGTCCCGACGACGCAACGGAGGATCTGGACGCAGAGCCGGCGTCCGGCGTCGTACTTTCTGAACTGCTCGATGTTCAAACGCCGGGCACCGCACTGGAATACGAGTACGACTTTGGCGACAGCTGGACGCACCATGTGGAGGTGCTTGGTGCTGCGGACCTTCCGGCCGGGGAACTTATGTGCGTGGATGGTGCCAACCGCGGTCCGGTGGAGGACTCTGGTGGGCCGCACGGCTACCGGCGGCTGCTCCAGATCGTCGCGGACCCGGAGCATCCGGAACACTCGGACACGAAGTACTGGATCTCCGGCGTGACGGGCGAGTATGGCAGCCACTTCGCACCGGCAACATTCGACCGCCAGGCCGCGAACGGCAAACTCCGGCTGCTTAGCCTCCAGTGGTGGCCGCAGCCCCTCAGCGACGAGGAACGCGACGCCGTGTTGCTGCCGGTCCGCTGGCTGTTGGAAAATGCCGCACCGGACGGCCTGGAACTCACCAAGGACGGCTACCTGAAGCCCGCCATGGTCAAGCGGGCCATGGACGAGCTCGGCTGGAGCGATCCCGTCATGGGCAAGGGAAACCGCGAGACGCACGCACGGCCGGTCCTCGAACTCCGGCTGCACCTCATCGACTGGAAGCTGCTGCGGAAGGTCAAGGGCAGGCTGGTGCTCACACCGCGTGGAAAACGCTGCCTGGAACGGCCCGCGGAGCTGTGGGATTACCTCGGGGACGCCGTTGGCCGTCAGGAGCACGACGCCGTCCGGCTGGCCACGCGTATCCACACGGACTGGCACCTCAGCGGCATCGCGCCGGCGTCGGGCCGCAGGGTGGAGGCGATCCGTGGCGCCATGCTGGCCGCCGGGTTTGTCACCCGGTCCGGCCATCCCATCCCCGACGAATGGGTCAGCGACATCAACCAGGTGGTGCGGCGAAACCTCAAATGCCTGCACCTGATGGCGCCCAAAGTGGACCATCGCGGCCGGTCCCTGCTGACCGACGGCGGCGTGAAGTTCCTCCTGGCCGTCCGGGCTGCGGGCAAGTCGGGTTAGGTTTCGCTCCCCACCCGCCCCCTTGCCTCGCAAGCTCCGCTAGGGAACCCGGCAGGCGTGGGCCCTGGGCTCAACCACCGGGGTTGTCCGGCTCCCCGACCCGGTCACTGGTCCGGGTTTGGGTCCCGCACATCCCGTTCGCCGATATCGGCAGCACCCAGGGCGGCCGCGGCAGGGCTGTGCGTGGTTTCGTGCGCGCGGATGCTGAGCTCCGGGTGGTGGAGGTCCAGGGCGGGACGCTCTGAACGGATCCGGGGCAGCGAGGTGAAGTTGTGCCGCGGCGGCGGGCAGGACGTGACCCACTCAAGCGACGCTCCGAAGCCCCACGGGTCGTCCACCTCAACGTGTGTGGAGTTGCGCGACGTGATGTAGACGTTCCAGAAGAACGGGAGCATTGAGGCGCCCAGAAGGAAGGAGCCGAACGTGGAGAACTGGTTCATCCAGGTGAAGTTGTCCTCCACGAGGTAATCCGCGTAGCGGCGGGGCATGCCCATGACCCCGAGCCAGTGCTGGATCAGGAACGTGCCGTGGAATCCCAGGAACAGCATCCAGAAGTGGATCTTTCCGAGGCGCTCGTTGAGCATCTTGCCGGTGAATTTTGGCCACCAGAAGTAGAAGCCTGCGAACATCGCGAACACCACCGTGCCGAACACCACGTAGTGGAAGTGCGCCACCACGAAGTAGGAATCGGAGACGTGGAAGTCCAGCGGCGGGGACGCCAGGATGATGCCGGTGAGTCCGCCGAAGAGGAACGTGATGAGGAAGCCGAGGCTCCACAGCATGGGAGTCTCGAACGTCAGGGACCCCCGCCACATGGTGCCGATCCAGTTGAAGAACTTCACCCCGGTAGGGACTGCGATCAGCATGGTCATGAAGGAGAAGAACGGCAGCAGCACCGAACCGGTCACGTACATGTGGTGTGCCCATACGGTCATGGACAGGGCTGCGATGGCGATGGTCGCGTACACAAGGCCCTTGTAGCCGAAGATCGGCTTGCGGCTGAAGACCGGGAAGATCTCGGACACAATGCCGAAGAACGGCAGCGCGATGATGTAGACCTCGGGGTGGCCGAAGAACCAGAACAGGTGCTGCCAGAGTATGGCGCCGCCGTTTTCCGGATCGTAGATGTGGGCACCGAACTTGCGGTCGGCCCCCAGGGCAAACAGGGCGGCCGCGAGCGGCGGGAAGGCCATGATCACCAGGATGGACGTCACCAGGGCGTTCCAGGTGAAGATCGGCATCCGCCACATGGTCAGGCCCGGGGCGCGCATGCAGATGATGGTGGTGATGAAGTTGACCGCACCGAGGATGGTGCCGAAGCCGGACAGCGCCAAGCCGAAGACCCACAGGTCACCGCCCACGCCGGGGGTGAACGTGGTGTTATTCAACGGCGCGTAGGCGAACCAGCCGAACGCCGCCGCACCCTGCGGGGTGATGAAGCCCGCGACGGCGATGGTGGATCCGAAGAGGAAGAACCAGAAGGCCAGGGCGTTCAGCCGCGGGAACGCGACATCGGGGGCGCCGATCTGCAGCGGCATGATGAAGTTGGTGAAGCCGGCGAACAGCGGGGTGGCGAACATCAGCAGCATCATGGTGCCGTGCATCGTGAACAGCTGGTTGTACTGCTCCTTGGTCTGCAGGATCTGCATACCGGGCTCGAAGAGCTCGGCCCGGATCAGCAGGGCCATAACTCCAGCCAGCATGAAGAACACAAACGAGGCGATCAGGTACATGTAGCCGATGACTTTATGGTCGGTGGAGGTGAGCCAGCCGACCACCATGGAGCCTTTGCGCCGAGGCACTACCGGGGGAGCGGCGGTTGACGCGGTCCCAATTCGTGAATGTCCGGTGATGGCCATTTTTCACCTCACAGATTCGACTGCACGGTATGTTGGACCCTTTGCATGAGCCCCTACTTGCAGGCTACTCACTCCCGGGGTGTCCGGGAAGAGTCAGTGCAGGCCCATCGCATTCCGGACCTCGTCCAGGATGTGGTGGACGGCGGTTTCCGCGCCCACGGCGTCCCCGCGGGCCACTGCCGCCGCAGCATCCTCGTGGGCCTGCAACGCTTCGGCCCGCGGTTTGAAGGGCATCAGCCCCTGCTTGGTCCGGCTGGTGAGCACCTCGGCCACCATGCCTTCGAGCGCCGTGAACATCTCATTGCCGCAGCTTTCGAGCAGCAAGCAGTGGAACTCGATGTCGACGGCCAGGAACGCTTCGAGTTCGCCCGCTTCGCCCAGCCGCCGCAGCTCTGCGGCCAGGTAAACCAGCCTGGCCCGTTCCGTGGCGCTAGCCCGGCGGGCAGCACCGGCAGCCGCAATGGGCTCGACGGCGATGCGCAGTTCGGTGAGGCTGCTGTACTGGATATCGCGCCGGACAGAGCCCAGGCGCCAGCGCACCAGCTTGGGATCGAAGACGTTCCACAGCCGGCGCTCCTGGACCACAATGCCCACTCGCCGGCGCGAATACACCAGGTTCATGGACTCCAGGACCTTCATGCTGTCCCGCGCAACGGTGCGGGAGATGCCGTACTCCTGCTGGAGGCCCTCAAGGGTCAGCCGGCTGCCCGGCGGAAGGCTCCCTGCAGCGATGGCAGAGCCAACCGCCTCGAGAACGCGTTCATGCATGGCGGGGGAGGCCCCGCCGTCGTGCGCGTCATCCGCGTTCGGTGGTGTCGCCGTCGACATCTTTCCTGCTTTCGTCTGCGCCTGTGCGCCCTCCAATCGTACCCACAAAGTCCCAAAGGTATGACTTGTGACACCAAAAGATAGTATCTGTGGCTCGGAATGGTGATACCTTATTTCCCGGCGCAGTTCCCCGTGGGATGCGCTATTAGCTTTCTTCATTTAGCCAACGGCGTCTTCTTCGGAGGTAAAACATGCAGTATCCAGCCACGCACCTGGTGGTGATGGGCGTTGCCGGTTCCGGCAAGTCCACCATTGCGGCAGCGCTTTCCCGGCAGCTTGGCTGGGCCTGTGCCGAAGCGGACGAGTTCCACCCCCGGTCCAACATCGACAAGATGAGCCAGGGCATTCCGCTGCAGGACGAGGACCGCTGGCCCTGGCTGCAGGAAATCCAGGACTGGATGACCGCAAATGCCGCTGCCGGGAAGAGCACGGTCCTGACCTGCTCCGCGCTCAAGCAGAGCTACCGTCAGCTGCTCTCTGATGCGCAGGGCCGGGTGCTGTTCATCCACCTCGACGGCGGCGCCGACCTGATCGGCCAGCGCATGCAGGGCCGCGAAGGCCACTTTATGCCGCCCACGCTCCTGCCCAGCCAGCTGGCCACCCTGGAACCGTTGACCGGCAACGAACTCGCCGCCGGCAGCCTCCGCCTGGACATCTCCAACTCCCCGGAGCAGATCGTCGCCGCCGTGCTGGCTGGCCTCACGCTTCCCGCGGGTCTGGCGCCCAGCGCCCGCATGGCGCCCAGCGCCGGCTGATCCCGCCTGCTGAGCCGGGCCACTTTTCCCCCACATTTCATTTTCTGTTTCAAAGGAGAACCATGGTCATCGAAGGATGGACCCAGACGCTGGGCGCAGGCCCCCTGCTGCTCATCGCCGCGGCATCGATCGTCGCGCTGCTGTTCCTGATCATCAAGCTGCGGATGCACGCCCTCGTGGCCCTGATCGTGATCAGCCTCGCAACCGCGTTCGCCACCGGAATCCCCGCCAACCAGGTGGTTCCTGTGCTGATCAACGGCTTCGGGACTACCCTGGGCACCGTGGCGCTCCTCGTGGGACTGGGCGCCATGCTCGGCCGCATCGTTGAGACCAGCGGCGGCGCCAAGGTGCTGGCCGACTACCTGATCGGCGTCTTTGGGGAAAAGCGCGCCCCGTTCGCCCTGGGCCTGGCTTCCCTGATCTTCGGCTTCCCCATCTTCTTCGACGCCGGCCTGGTGGTTATGCTGCCCGTCGTCTTCGCGGTGGCCCACCGCCTGGGCGGGGGAGTGCTGCGCTACGGCCTCCCCGCCGCCGGAGCGTTCTCCGTCATGCACATCTTCCTGCCGCCGCACCCGGGCCCGGTCTCGGCCGCTGCCTTCTTTGATGCCAACATCGGGCTGGTCCTGATCGCCGGCCTCATCACCGCCATCCCCACCTGGTACGTCACCGCCTACCTGTTCGGCCTGTGGACCGGCAAGAAGCTGGTCCTTCCGGTACCGGAAATCCTGGGCCACGCCAGTGCCGAGGCGGAAGCCCACCCGCCGCGCTTCCGCACCATCATCGGCCTGCTGCTCCTGCCGCTCGTCCTGATCTTCATCAACACCGGCCTGAATACACTTGCCTCCTCCGGAGCGCTCTCTGAAGCCGTCAAGAAAGAGCAGTGGTTCCAGGTCCTGCGCACCATCGGTGAAACCCCGGTGGCCCTGCTGATCGCCGTCCTGGTAGCCGTGTTTGTCCTGGGCGCCCGCCGCGGCAAGGACGCCGGCGCCATAGAGAAGCTGCTCGAATCCTCGCTGGGCCCGGTCTGCTCCGTCATCCTCATCACCGGCGCCGGCGGCATGTTCGGCGGCGTCCTGCGTGCTTCCGGCATTGGCGTCGCACTGGCCGATGTCCTGGGCAACCTGGGCATCCCGCTGATCCTGGCCGGCTTCCTGATCGCCGCCATCCTGCGCATCGCCCAGGGTTCCGCCACCGTGGCCCTGACCACCACCGCCGGCCTCATCGCCCCGGCCGTGGCCACCGCCGGCCTGACCGGCATGCAGGTCGCCGCCCTGGTTATCGCCGTTGCAGCCGGCTCCGTGGTGGTCTCCCACGTCAACGACTCCGGCTTCTGGCTGGTGGGCCGCTTCTTCGGCATGGACGTCAAGACCACCCTGCGGACCTGGACCGTTATGGAAACCCTGATCGGCGTTATGGGCTTCGCCATCGCGGCGGTCCTCTTCCTGCTCGCCGGCGTGGCGGGGTAGCGCTTCATCTCCAGCCACGGCTGACTGAAGTACGACGGCGGGGCGTCCAGGGAAATTCTGGGCGCCCCGCTGTCGTGCTCAACCACCGGCGCCTACTTGCGGGATTTGGCTGCCTTGGGCGCTTTCGGCGGGAGCCCGGCGACGTACTCGAAGGCCTTCTCCGCCCAGGCGCTTGCCTGCGCGTCGTCGCCTCCGCGGCCGCCCTCTCCTTCGGTATTCCAGACCTCCGGAAGCCCGGTGTAGCCGCCCATGGGCCGCTCCGCAGGGCCGAACGGGACGGTTCGCTCGGTGCTTTCGAGCACCTGCCTGTCGGCGTCGGAGAGTTTCAGCCCGATCGTGGAGCCGAAGAGTCCGGCGAACATGTTGCCGTTGACGAAGGCGCCCAGGTTGCCGAACATCGGCTTGACCACCACCCCGGGGTTGTCCGGCACTACTGAGCGGAAGCGCTCCTTGGCTTCGTCGGACGCATTGGCCATCTCCATATCGCTTTCTCCCAGGGTCGTGGTGTGATTCCCTGTGCAGCTTATGCCCGCCCGGGCGCCGGGGGACAGAACTGCCGTACCGCTAGGCTGGCAGGAGTCCGCACGCACCTCACCGGTTCCACCCAACCAAAGGACACCCCTTGACCCAACGCACCATCGTGATCACCGGCGCCAGCGACGGCATCGGCGCGGCAGCCGCGCGGACCCTGACGCAGGCAGGCGACCGGGTGGTCGTCGTCGGCCGTTCCGAGGAGAAGACGCAGGCCGTCGCGAAGGAGCTCAACGCCGACTACTTCGTCAGCGACTTCGCCGATCTGGAGCAGGTCCGCACGCTCGCCACCCAGCTGAAGTCCGACTACCCGCGCATCGACGTCCTGGCCAACAACGCCGGCGGCATTATGGGCAAGCACCTGCTCACGGTGGACGGCAACGAGTCCACCTTCCAGATCAACCACCTGGCGCCGTTCCTGCTCACCACCGAGCTGATGGACGTCCTCACCGCCAGCAACGCCAAGGTCATCAACACCGCCAGCGCGGCCAACGGCTTCGGCAAAATGGACCTCTTCGACCTCAAATCGGAGCACAGCTACTCCACCAACCGCGCCTACGGCACGGCCAAACTCGCCAACATCCTCTTCACGTCCGAGCTGCACCGCCGCTTCGGCGAGCAGGGAATCACGACGGCGGCGTTCCACCCGGGCGTGGTCCGCACCAACTTCGCGGCGGAGTCCACAAGCCCCATGCGGCACGCCTACAAGACGCTGCTGAACCGCTTTATGCTCACCCCGGACCAGGGCGCCGACACCCTCCTCTGGCTCATCAACGGCACCGCCGGCACCGACTGGATCTCCGGCGCCTACTACGCCAAGCGCGCCCTGGCCAAGGCCAACGCCCAGGCGTACGACGCCGAGCTGGCGCAGGGTCTGTGGGAGGCCAGCGAGGCGCTCGTCGGGCGCTGAGCCGTCTCAGGGAGCGCGCCCGGCCGGGCCCGTTCGACGTCGGCGGCACTGTCCGCGTGCCCGCGGGCGCTGAGCCCCCCGATGACGCCGTCGACGTCCGCGGCGGACCGGTTCTGGCTCAGCTTGGTCTTCGCCTCGATCCTGGTGATGACCAGTTCGATGCCCACAATGGCGCGCAGCTGGCCGGCGATGTAGCGCTCCGGCGCGTCGTCCACGCTCCACGGGTGCTCGAAGGCCGTCTCGTTGACCGTCGTCAGCCTCCTGACCTGGCCGGCGAGCCAGGCCGCGTCGTCATGGATCACGAGGTGGCCGTACACATGCGCCGTGGAGTAGTTCCACGTGGGCACCACGCGTCCGTGCTCCGCCTTCGACGCATACCAGGACGGCGAAATGTAGGCGTCCGCGCCCTGAATGATCATCATGGATTCCCCGAAGGCCGGTTCGGACCACTGGGGGTTGTTCCTGGCGACGTGCGTGTGCACCGCGCCGTGCTCGCCCACCGAGGGATCGTAGACAAACGGCAGCAGCGTGGCGAGCAGGCCCGCTGACGTCATGGTGACCAGGTTGGCTGCGCCGGGCCTCGTGAGTAGCTCCCGGATGGCCTCGGGGCCGGCTTCAAAATGTGCTGGCGTGTACATGGTGCTAGTCCTTCGCCGGCTCGAGGTGTTTTGTGGTGACAGGGACAGCGGTGTCAGGGACAGCGGCGGGCGGGGCGGCGGGCTGAGGGGGCATCGGTTTGAGCCGGACCCGGACCGCGGCGCCGGCACAGAGGATGACGGCCAGGCCGCCCACGATGGTGCTCCACGTCAGGGTCTCACCGAGCAGGAGGCCCGCCCAGCAGATGCTCAGCACGGGCTGGACAAGCTGGATCTGGCTGACCTGGGCCATGGGGCCGATGGCCAGGCCGCGGTACCAGGCGAAGAACCCGAGGAACATGCTGACGACGCCGAGGTACGCAAAGGCCAGCCACTGGGCCGGTGTGCCCGACGGCGGCTGCTGCGTCACGGACACCGCCACCAGGAACACCATCAGCGGCGATGCCAGCACCAGCGCCCAGGACACGGTCTGCCAGGCGCCCAGCTCGCGGGCCAGCAGGCCACCTTCCGCATAGCCGATGGCCGCGGCCACCACCGCGCCGAGGAGCAGCAGGTCGGCCCAGTGCAGCTGCCCGAACCCGCCGGACTGCAGGGAGCCGAACGCTATGGCGGCCAGCCCCCCTACGCCGGTGATGAGCCAGAACGCCAGCGGGGGATGCTCACGCCCCCGGATAACAGCCGCGGTGGCCGTCGCGGCGGGCAACAGGGCGATCACCACGGCGCCGTGACTGGCCGGGGTGCTGGTGAGCGCGAAGGATGTGAGCAGGGGAAACCCGACGACGACGCCGGCGGCCACTACGGCGAGACGCGCCCACTGCGTGCCGTGGGGGAGCCGCTGCCGGGTGAGGGCGAGGGCGAAGGTGGCGAGGATGGCGGCTACTACCGCACGGCCGGACCCGATGAGCAGCGGGGACAGGGACTCGACGGCCACCTTCGTGAACGGAACCGTGAAGGAGAACGCCGCTACTCCGGCGAGACCCCACCAGAGTCCAGTGCGCTGGCGGGGCGGTATCACTGGCGCTAAAAGTGTAGTAGCGCTACTATTGTCTCTCATGAATAACGATAGCAGTTCTCGGATTGTGGCGCACCTGAAGAAATGGATTTCTTCGGCCGCGCCCGGTGCGAAGCTGCCGTCCACCCGCTCGCTGGTGGCCGAGTACCAGGCCAGCCCCGTCACGGTGCAGAAGGCCCTGCAGACCCTGACGGCACAGGGGCTGATCGAGAGCCGGCCCGGCGTCGGGACCTTCGTGCGCGCAGTCCGGAGCGCCCGTCCGTCCGACTACGGCTGGCAGACGGCGGCCCTCCGTTCCCCGCTGGCACCGCCGCCCCCGGCCTCCAGCACCATGCGCAACGTGGCCAACGATGCCATCTCCTTCCACTCCGGCTACCCGGACCGTGAACTCCTGCCCGAGCGGCTGGTGCGGGCCGCCCTGGCCCGGGCGGCCCGCGGCGACGCCGCCTTGTCCCGTCCGCCCGCGGCCGGCCTGCCGGAACTGCAATCGTGGTTCGCGCACGAACTCGGTGCGTCCACACCGGCCGGGACCACCCCGCCGAACCCGAGCGACGTCGTCGTTCTCCCCGGAAGCCAAAGCGGGCTCAGCTCCATCTTCACCGCGCTCGCGGGCCGCGGGCAGCCGCTGCTCATGGAATCGCCGTCCTACTGGGGCGCCATCCTGGCGGCCGCGCAGGGCGGCGTGCGTGTTGTCCCGGTGCCCAGCGGACCGGACGGACCGGACCCGGCGGAACTGGCCCGAGCCTTCGAGGAGTCCGGTGCGCGGCTCTTCTACGCGCAGCCCAACTATGCGAACCCCACCGGCGCGCAGTGGTCTGCTGAGCGGCGTGAACAGGTCCTGGACGTGGTGCGTGCGAAGGGTGCGTTCCTTGTGGAGGACGACTGGGCGCACGACTTCGGCATCACCTCCAACCCCGTGCCCGTCGCCTCCCGCGACGACTCCGGCCACGTGGTCTACCTGCGCTCGCTGACCAAGAGCGTCTCACCGTCCATCCGCGTCGCCGCGGTCATCGCCCGCGGTCCGGCGCGGGAACGCATTCTGGCGGACCGGGCGGCGGAATCGATGTACGTCAGCGGGCTGCTCCAGGCGGCAGCGCTCGACGTCGTGACGCAGCCCGGGTGGCAGACGCACCTTCGCAGCCTCCGCCACCAGCTCGAGTCCCGGCGGGACCTGCTCGTCACCAGCCTGCGCCGGCACGCTCCGCAGGCGCACATCGAGCAGGTGCCCAAGGGCGGCCTGAACCTGTGGGCGCGGCTGCCCGACGGGACCGACCTCGAACGGCTGACCCGCGACTGTGAAACCGCCGGCGTGATCATCGCCGGCGGCAACGAATGGTTCCCGGCCGAACCTGCCGGCCCGTTTATCCGGCTCAACTACTCCGGGACGAATCCGGGCGCCTTCCCGGAGGGCGCACGGATCATCGGCCAGGCCATAGAGCGCAACGGGGATTGACGGAGGAATGTCTGTCCCTATTCGCCCAGCAGTCCGTAGGTGCTGACGACGTTGCCCTTCGTGGTCCGGTACTGATCCTTCAGGCCCAGCCGCGTCACGGGGTCGCCGTCTTCGAACAGCTTCCGGCCGCTTCCGGCCACCACGGGGTGGGTGATCAGGGTCAGCTCATCCAGCAGCCCGGCGAACAGCAATTGGCGCACCACGGAAATGCTGCCGGTCACGGCGATTTCGCCGCCGTCGCGCTCTTTCAGGGCCGCGACGAATTCCTCCAGCGGTCCCTCGATCAGGTGCGAGTTCTGCCACTCGAACGGCTCCGTCAGTGTCCGGGAGGCCACGAACTTCTCCACCGGGTTGATGAAAGCGGCGAAGTCCTCGTCCGCGGGCGCTGTTGGCCAGTAGCCGGCCCACTCCTGGTAGCTCACCCTGCCCAGCACCACGGTGTCCACACGTTCCATCATGCCGGTCAGGCCCTTACTCAGGTCGTCGTCGAAGCTGTCGAACTGCCAGCGGAACGGGTCTGAGACCACGCCGTCAACGGAATGGAACAGGCCGGATGTGACTTTGCGCATGGGGACCTCCAAGATCAGGGGCAGTTGGCATCCACGCTATTGGCTGTGCCTGCAGCAGGGAAGCCCCGGCCGGTGGTTGAGCCTCAGTCCGCCGGTGGTTGAGCCTATCTAAACCTGGATTTCGAGGGGCGCGATCACCGGTCTCAGCCGGGCCGCCGTTAGGTTCATCACCACCGCCTGCGTGTTGCGCAAATCCACGGCCCGGCAGCCGCATACTGGTGTTCATGCGGCCTCTCGCCGCACCCCGGCCAGGCAGGAGGAAATTGCATGGAAACCCTGAAGAAAATCGTCACCAACCAGTACTTCCCCGCGGCCGCGGTGCTGACGGCCGTGGTGATGTTCTGGATCATCGCCATGTTCGGCGGACTCTCGCTGCTGAACAACAACCAGCCGCCCATGGCCACCCTGACGTGGATGCTGTTCGTCTATGCTGCGGCTGTCCTGACGCCGCTGGCAGGCATCCTGGCCGGTGTGGACCTGGTCCGCCGCTGGCGCCGCAACCGTATGTACGCGTTGGTAGAGATGGAACAGGACGGAACCGCCGGGTACGAGGCCGTGCAGGACGTTGTGGTGCAGGACGAAGCACTGCGGGACGTGGTACCAGCGGACGGGCAGGTTCAGGAGCCCGCATTGCAGGCTGAGTCGCCGGCCCAGGCGCAGCCCGCCGAGCCGGAAGCCCCCAAACAGTCCGCCCCGAAACAGCCAGCACAGCACCGCCCGGTAACCCAGCAGCATCCGGTCAACCACCATCCGGTGCAGCAGCAGCAGCCTGCCAAACAGCAGCCTGCCAAGCCGCAGACCGCAAAGAACCAGCCGGCCCAGACGAAGCAGCGCAAAAAAGCCGCGTAGCCGCTACTGCAGCGCCAGCTCCACCCGGTTCCGGCCGGCGGCCTTGGCCGCGTAGAGCGCTGCGTCGGCCTCGCCCAGAAGTGTGTCGGCGTCGGCCCGGTGCTCGGCGGTGAACGCGGAAATCCCGGCGCTCAGCGTCAGCTGGCCCAGCGGGTCCCCGGAATGGACAATCTCCAGATCGCGCACAGTATTCAGCGCCCGCTCCATAAAGGCCTTGGCGCCCAGCTGCGACTGGTTCGGCAGGACCAGCAGGAACTCCTCGCCCCCGTACCGGTACACGCCGTCGCTCTTCCGCGCGGCGCCCACCAGCGCCCCCGCCACGGCCCGCAGCGCGAGATCGCCCGCCTGGTGCCCGTAGATGTCGTTGTAGCTCTTGAAGTTGTCCACATCGCACATGGCCACGCAGTATCCTTCCGTGTACCGCTGGCTGCGCGCATGCAGCTGCTCGAGGTCCTCGGCGAGCTTGAGCCGGTTGTGCAGGCCGGTCAGCGGATCGGTCCGCGCCTGCTGCGCGAGCACCTTCCGGTAATGCGCCAGATCCGCGTGCAGCGTGGTCACCCGCAGCGCCACGAGCAGACGCGCTTGCAGGACAAACGGGTCCAGCGGCTTGGTGACGTAGTCATCCGCGCCGGCCTCAAGCCCGGCGAGCACGTCGTCCCGGGACCCCTGCGACGTCAGCATCACAATGTATGTGTACAGGTCCGCTTTGCGCCCCCGGATGGCCCGGCACAGCGCCAGCCCGTCCATCCCCGGCATCATCCAGTCCGTGACCACAACATCGGGCTGGTGTTCCAGGTACAGGGCCCACGCCTCGTCACCGTCCGCCGCCGTCAGGCAGTCATGCCCGGAGCGTTCGACGGCGGCGCGGGCCACCAGGAGTGAGCCCGGATCGTCATCTGCCACCAGGACTTTCACTGCGCCACCTCCAGCGCCAGATTGAGTTCAAAGTCCACGCGCGCAAGCTCAACTTCCAGCCGGCTGACCAGCTGCGGGCCGCCGTCGTGCGTTCCGCTGCGGCCCATGTCCTCCAGCTCGCCGCACAGGCTTGCGACGGCGCGGGCTCCGATGTTGGCCGCCGCACCCTTCAGGGCATGGGCCGCCTGCGCCAAAGCCCGGCCGCCGCCGTTGGCCACGGCCTCATGCAGGGCCGCGAGCCGCGCCGGAACGTCCTTGCGGAACGCCGCCGTCGTTGCCGGCAGCAAGCCCAGGCCATCTTCCGGGCCGAGGCCGCGCAGCATTGCGAGCCGGTCCGGATCCAGTGCCGGAGTATCTCCACCGGTGACGGCCAGCAGCCCGGGAGCGTGGTGCTGGGGAATGTTGTCCAGCTGAGGAGCCTCCAGCTCCTGCGGCGCAGAAAGCTCCGCTGCCCGCTCGGGGACCCAGCGGGCCAGGGCGGCTTCAAGCTCGGCGGCGTCCACCGGCTTGGAGAGATAATCGTCCATGCCGGCGGCGAGGCAGCGTTCCCGGTCCCCGTCCAGGGCACCGGCGGTCATGGCGATGATGGGAAGGTGGCTGGCCCCGCCGTCACGCCGACGGATCACGCGCGTGGCCTCGAACCCGTCCATCACGGGCATGTGGCAGTCCATCAGGACGGCGGCGTACCGGGTGCCGGCGGTGGCGGCCACGGCCTCGGCGCCATCGGCAACCACGTCCACCGTGTAGCCGAACTTGGTCACCGTGGCGCGGGCCACCAGCTGGTTCACCTCGTTGTCCTCCACCACCAGGATGTGGCCCCGTGATGGCCCGCGAAGGGAGGACTCAGTAAGCGAATCGGCGGACGGCCCGGACGACGGCGCCGACGAGTCAGCGCCGGAAGCCCGGTCGGACGGCGTACCGGTGTGCGACAGCGCCGGGGCATGGTGTTCACTCGTGGACATCAGCCGGACCAGGCGGTTATAGAACTCGGAGCTGCGGACCGGTTTCATGAGCCATTCGCGGACTCCGGCGCCGGCGATCTCGGCCGCGTTGACCTGCATGGTGGACGTGAGCATGATCAGCTCGATATCCGCCAGTGCGGCGTCGGCCTTGAGTTCGCGGGCCAGCTCCAGGCCGTCGGTATCAGGCATGCAGAGGTCCAGGACGGCCAGGTGGAAAGGCACGCCGTCGGCTGCGGCTTCGTGGGCGCGGGCCAACGCGGCGCGGGCATCCGGCACCGCCTCCGGCTGCAGCTTCCAACCGCGCAGCTGGGATTCCAGGACCAGGCGGTTGGTGGCGTTGTCGTCCACCACCAGGACGCGCAGCCCCGTGAGGAAACCGGCGGCCGGCACGGGATCCGTCGACGGTAGCGCGACGGGCACGGGGATACGGAACCAGAACATGCTGCCCTCGCCCGGAGCGCTTTCCAAGCCGATCTCGCCGTCCATTGCGTCAGTGAGCCGGCTGCAAATGGCCAGGCCCAGCCCGGTGCCGCCGTAGCGCCGGGTGGTGGAAGCGTCAGCCTGCGAGAACGATTCGAACAGCCGCGCGTGGTGCGAAGGGTCGATGCCGATGCCGGTATCACGGACCTCGAAACAGACCGTGGCGGTGGCCCCGGGTTTCGCGTCCGGCGTCTCCGTCTTCACGCGGATGGACACCTCCCCGGACGCTGTGAACTTCACGGCGTTGGAGGCGAGGTTCAGCAGGATCTGGCGGATCCGGCCGGAATCACCGTGCAGCCTGGCCGGAACGTCCGGGTCGCAGTAGGCGATCAGCTCCAGGTTTTTGGCCTGCGCGGGCTCGGTCAGCAGGCCCGCCACTTCCTCCACGAGGACGCGGGGATCGAAGGCGCGGATATCGAGGTCAACCTTGCCGGCTTCCAGCTTGGAGAAGTCCAGGATGTCGTTGATGAGCGAAAGCAGTGCCTCGCCGGCGCCTTTGACGCCCTGGGCGTACTGCTTCTGCGTCTGGTCCAGCGGCGTCTCCAGCAGCAACGCGGTCAGCCCCACCACGCCGTTCATGGGCGTGCGGATTTCATGGCTCATGGTGGCCAGGAACTCGGACTTGAGCCGGCTGGATTCCAGCGCAGCTTCACGCGCCGCCTGTAGTTCCTGTTCGGCGGCGCGGCGCAGCGTGATGTCCCTGGCGATGGTGGCCAACCCGCTGAGCCGGCCGGTCTCGTCCCGGATGGGGGAGACGGTCATCGATACGGGAATGACGGCGCCGTCCTTGGTCAGGTGCTCCATCTCGAAGCTCATGGCTTTGCCGCTGGCGCGGAGCTGGTCGAACACCTCGGCGGCACCGGCGGTACCGCCCGGCGGCAGCAGGAACCGCGCGTCGCGGCCGATCGTCTCCTCGGCCGAGTAGCCGTACTGCCGCTCGGCGCCCGGGTTCCAGCTGGTGACGATGCCGTCGGGCGTCGTGCTCAGGATGGCGTCCGTTGAGGAGTTCACGATCGCGCCCATGCCCTCCAGCTCAGCCGTCCGGGCCGCGACTTCCTGCTCCAACCCGGTGGTTAGGGTGAGGTTCTCGATGATGATCAGCACCTGGCGGACCAGGATGAGGGCAACGGTGATCCTGGCCACCGTCAGCAGGAAGGCGCTCATCTCGCTGACGTGCTCCTGGGCGATCATCATGACGGCCACCAGGATCGGCGCGTAGGGGAGCAGCTCCAGGGCCAGCGCAAACGCCCTGCGGTCCTGCCGCGGGTTTTCCGCATAGGGGAGCAGCGGTGCCAGCGCAATCAGGAGGAAGGCGATGATCCAGCCCAAGGCGAGCGGTGAACCGGTGACTCCCGTGACGCCGTCGGACGTCAACCGCACGTAGATGCTGTCCGTGACAGTGAGGACCAGCAGGCCGCCGCCGAAGCATAGCCACGGCAGCCGTTCGCCGGGCTGCCGGCGCATCCCCAGGGCCAGCACCAGGGACGTGATGATCACATCCACCACGGGGTAGGCCATGGTGGTGAGCCGGGTCAGGAGGTCGCCCGCGGAGCTGATGGCCGGGCCCAGCGCCATGTACCAGCTGATAGCCAGGACCGATCCCGCAATCACCGCCGCGTCCAGCACCGACCGGAGCAGTCCCACGCGGGTGGTGCCGCCCGGCCGTTTGAAGCTGAAGAGTGCGACGACGGCCGGCACCGAGTAGCTGATGAACAGGGCGTCGGCCAGCGACGGGAAGGGGTATGCGTGGTCGTTTGTGAGCCCGAAGTACGTCCAGATGGCCTGGCCGGCGGCCCAGACATAGGCAGCCACCGACATCAGGGTCCAGGCGCGTGCGTTCACGCCGCCGCGCAGCGCCGCCCGGCCGCAGCTGAAACCGGCCAGCAGGGCAGCCACAAGGATGGAGAAGTCGCCGGCCACCATGGCCGCCGGGGTGCCGCTGTTGGCGGCAAAATACAGTCCGAGCACGCCCAGCACCACGGCAGAAAGCACTATCAGCCAACCCAGTGTGGCCGTGCTCCTACCGGTGGCGGGACGTTGCTTCAGGAGACCTGACTGAGACATGCGGAGCCCTCCCCATAGATGCGCCCGTCACCCACAAAAAACCGAGACCGGGGCCCGCCCGAGACCTGGGCGAAGACGCATCCTTATGATATCCCTCACAACTCAAGAAGGACCGTACTTCGCGTCCACATGAACCACCTGCCGGCCCGCACGCTGCAGCAGGCTCGCCGCTACCCCGGATCGGTATCCCGTGGCGCAGTGCACCCACACCGTGCCCGCCGGAATCTCGGCCATCCGCGCCAGCAGGTCATGCAGCGGGATGTTCACCGCCCCGGCGAGGTGGCCGGCGTCGTACTCATCCGTCCGGCGGACATCGAGCACCACGTCCACGGGTCCGCGCCCGTGCAGCATTTCGTCCCAGCCCACACGCGGATAATGCACGACGGCGGTGCCCGGGGCGAGTGCCGACGGGTCCGTTCCGAGGGCGGCGTCGGGGGAGTCAATGCCGATGCGGGAGAGGTCCCGGATGGCCTTTGCGACGTCGTCCTCTGATCCCACCAACGTCAGTTTTTGGTTCCACGGCAGGACCCAGCCCAGGTAGGCGGTGAAGCTGGAGCCGCGGCCGTATTCGAAGCTCACCGAGCCCTGCAGGTGGCTACGGGCAAAGGCCACCCGGTGGCGCAGGTCCACCACCCATTCGCCGTCCGCGAGCCGGCGGCTGAGTTCCTCCGGATCCACGGACTCCGGCACGGTGAGGTCCGCCTGGCCTGGACCCTGCCGATTCGCCGGGGCCATGTGGGCGTAGTAGTACGGATAGGCCGTCAGGTTGCTGATGAGCTCCCGCACAAAGTGGTCCTCATCGGTGTCCGTGAACGCGTGGTTGGTTTCCTGCTGCTCGGCGAGGGTGGACGAGTGGGCGCCCGACGCAGGCCCGGATGAACAGAACGAGCCGAACCCGTGCGTGGGGTAGAGGGCAGCATCCGGCCTGGCCTGGGCGGCCAGGCGCCGGACCGAGGAGTACTGGGCACGGGTGAGCCGTTCGGTGTCCTCGCCGCTGACCAGATCAGTCCGGCCCACCGACCCGTAAAGCAGGCTGCCGCCCGAGAACACCGCCTGCTCCCCGCCGTCGCTGACCACATAGCTCAGGTGGTGGTGCGTGTGGCCCGGCGTGGCCACGGCCATCACGGTGAGCCGGCCCACCTGGACCGTGCCGCCGTCGGCTATTGGTGTGCGCTCAAATTCGACGTCGTCGTGTGCGCTGACGAGATACGTGGCACCGTGCGCGCGGGCGAGGATGAGCCCGCCGGTGAGGTAGTCGTTGTGCAGGTGCGTTTCGGCAACGTGGGTGATGCGGACGCCGGCTTCCGCCGCAGCGGCTTCTACCCGGTCCGTGTCCCGCTGCGGATCGATGACCAGCGCCACCTCGCCGTCGTGGACCACGTAGCTGCGGTCCCCGAGCGGCCTCGTTTCGATGACAACAACATCCATAGTTTCATTGTCCTCGCGCAGCCCGATGTTGGCGCGGTCAGCCGGTCCTTGGCCGCCGGGCCGCCAAGGCTGCCAGGGCGTCTTCCGCCTGCCGGCCGGCCCGCTCCAGCCGGTGGCCGGACTCCGGCAGCGAGAACAGGTACCCCTGCAGCGAATCGCAATCCAGTGCGGTCAGGTAGTCCGCCTGCACGGCCGTTTCGACACCTTCGGCGGTGACGGTCAGGCCCAGGCTGTGGGCCATGTTGATCATGGAGCTGAGGATGGGCAGGCGTTCCTGTCCCGTCCGCACCATGGACACAAACGTCCGGTCGATTTTCACTATGTCCACCGGCAGGTCCTGCAGCCGGCCCAGCGAGGAATAACCCGTGCCGAAGTCATCCAGCGCCACCCGAACGCCGGCCTCGCGCAGGCTGCTGAGCTGCCGGATCAGCCCGCAGCCAGGATCGAAAAAGACACTCTCTGTGACTTCCAGGACCAGCTGGTAGGCGCCCACACCGCAGGCGGCGGCCAGGCGGAGGACGCCGTCGGCAAAGGCCGGTTCCTGCAGCTGCACGCCGGACACGTTGACCGCGAGCGACCGCGACGGGTCCTCGCGCAGCCACGGCGCCAGCTGCACCAGGCTGAGCCCCATCACCTCGTTGCCGATTTCGCTGATCAGGCCGCTGCGCTCCGCCATCGGGATAAAGACCGACGGCGGGATGCGCTCGCCGTTGTGGTCCCACCGCGCCAGCGCCTCGAACTGGACCGTTTGCCCGATCCGCGGGGAGACAATCGGCTGGAAGGCCACGCTGATCTCGCCGCGGGTGACGGCGAGCTGCAGTCCCGCTTCCATCTCCGTGCGCTGCACCAGGGCAGTCATCATGTCCGGATGGAAGCGCAGGAAGCGGTTCTTGCCGGCAGCCTTGGCCGCGTACATGGCGATGTCCGCCTCACGGAGCAATTCGGAAGCGACCATCGCCTCCTTAGCGATGGAGGCGAGACCCAGGCTCAGGCTCGGCCGCAGCACGGTGCCGTTGATGGTCACGGGCACATGCAGGCAGCGCACGATGCACGCCGCTATGGCGTCGGCGTCGGGGCAGGCCGTCAACAGCACCACAAACTCGTCGCCCCCGAGGCGGGCCACCACGTCCGCGTTGGGGACGCAGCCGCGCAGCCGGCGTGCCACTTCCACCAGCATGTCATCGCCTGCCAGGTGCCCCAGGATGTCGTTGACTTCCTTGAAATCGTCCAGGTCAATGAGCAGGACATCGACGGTCTTGAGGTGTGGTTCGGTGAGCGCCGCATTGAGCGACTGGTTGAATACTGCCCGGTTGGCCAGTCCGGTCAGCGGATCCTGGAACGCAAGGGCTCTCAGCTGTTCGGCCTGGGCCGCCAGGTCAGTCAGGGCCTGCTCGGTCTGCTCCTGCGCCTGCCGGCGCGGGGTGACGTCCCGGAAGCTCCACACCCGGCCCGCGATCCTCTCGCCCACGCGTTGGGGCCGGGAATACCGTTCGAAGGTCCGGCCGTCCCTGAAGTCCAGCACGTCGTGGCTTTCGGCCCCCGGGTTCTCCGCAACTTCAGTGAGCCGGGCCATAAACGCCTCCGGATTCGCGACCTGGGAGATGATCAGCCGCATGACCGGTTCTTCGCTGTCGCCGTCCAGAAACTCGGGCGGGATGGCCCACATTTTCAGGAACTGGTCATTGAACCCGGCAACACTGCCGTCGGAGCTGATCACCAGGATGCCGTCCGCGGTGGATTCCAGCGTGGCCGTCAGCAGGGACATGGCCTCGCGAAGGTCGGCGTCAGCACTCTTGCGATGTTCCGTGTTCCTGACCGAAACCAGCAAAACCTGCGAGCCGCCGTGGTCCAGCAGTGAGACTGCCACTTCTGCCGCGAACTCCGTGCCGTCCCGGTGCAGTCCGTAGACTTCCTGCGGCGCCAACGGTTCATCGGGCTGCGCCTGCAGGTGCTCCTGGAGCAGCCGCGTTTCGTTCCGGAACCCCTCCGACAGGAGCAGCCAGTGGTCGCTGCCGATCAGCTCAGCGCGGGTGTACCCGAACAGCCTGATGCAGGCCGCGTTGGCCATTTTTATGGTGCCGTCTGCGTTGACCGCCAAGAGCGCGTCCGGGCTTGCATCAAGAAACGCGCCGAAATTCGACGCGCTCAAAGCCTTGCTCTGCCGCCTGGAACCCCCCATGAGCTACCACCCCCACGCACATCATAAAGTGCAGGTTGTGATCGCGGTACGAAAATGTGTGACTTTTGGGCGGCCCCTGGGAAGGGAGGCCCGGAAATTCGCGCTTCTGCTGAAACGCGGCGGTGGAAACGGGCTAAGAGTTACGCATTCCCGTCAGGCCGGCCCCGGCAACCTGACCCGCAGAGGCAGCGGTGCCCAGCCCGCGGACCACCCAGCCCTCCGCCTGCCAGGCAGCGGCGTCGAGCACGTTCCTGGCGTCCAGGATCACGCGCCGCCGGACCAAATCTCCGGTAACGGCAGGGCTCAGGCGCTGGTACTCGTCCCACTCGGTCAGTAGGAGGACCAGCTCCGCGCCCTCCAAAGCCCTCGACGTGGAGGCCTCAAACCGCAGTTGCGGATACCGCAGCCATGCGTGGTTCACGGCCTTCGGATCAGTCACGGTCACGTGCGCGCCGGCGGCTGCCAGCCGGGCTGCGACGTCCAGGGCGGGGGAGTCGCGGATGTCATCGGTCTCCGGTTTGAAGGAAGCTCCGAGGATGGTGATCGCGCGTCCGGCGAGCCCGCCGCCGCACAGTTCCGCGGCCAGGGCCACTGTCCGGGTCCGTTGGCGGACGTTGATCGCATCCACCACGCCCATCCAGTCGTTGACCGGGTCCACGCCCAGCGCGGCAGCCTGACTGCGGAGGCTGCGGATGTCCTTGGGCAGGCACCCGCCGCCGAAGCCCAGCCCGCATGCATATAGCGGTTGCCGATCCTCGGGTCCATGCCCATGGCCTCGCTGAGTTCGGCCACGTCCGCGCCGGACGCGTCGCACAGTTCGGAGATGGCGTTGATGAAGCTGACCTTGGTGGCCAGGAACGCGTTGGCGGCCGACTTAATCAGCTCCGCCGTGGCAAAGGAGCACACCAGGCGTGGAATGCCGGCGTTCAGCAGCGGCTCATAAACGGCATCCAGCGCAGCCGTCACCGCACGCGGCGCGCCCGTTTTGGGGTTGAAGGCCGCGGCCCGCCCGCCCGCCACGCCGTACACCAGCCGGTCCGGCACCAGCGAGTCCTTCACCGCGGTGCCCTGGCGCAGGAATTCCGGGTTCCAGCCCAGCTGCACATCCTGCCGCGCCGCGAGAACACCATGGAGCATGTCAACCGTGCCCACGGGCACCGTTGATTTACCGACGACGACGGCGCCCCTCGCCAGGTGCGGGAGCAGCGCCCCGGTGGCGGCGACGAGGAAGGTGAGGTCGGCGCCGTCGGACGTCTTGGACTGCGGCGTCCCGACGCACAGGAAGTGGACCTGGGCGCCGGCGGCAGCGGCGACGTCGGTGGAGAACGTGAGGCGGCCGGTGCTGCGTCCGTCCCGGAGCAGTTCGTCCAGGCCGGGTTCGAAGAAGGGGGCCAATCCGCGGCCCAGCTGGTCCACCTTCGCGGCGTCCACATCGATGCCCACCACGGTGTGGCCCATGGACGCGAGCGTGGCGGCGTGCACCGCGCCGAGGTAGCCGCAGCCGATCACCGAAATTTTCACAGGGACACTCCACTCTTGGTTTCGCTACGCTCAACCACCGGGCGGCGGGGGCTCTTGGTTTCTCCCCACCCGCGCCCTAACCTCGCAGGCTCGGCCAGGAAACCCGGCGGGCGTGGGCCCAGCTCAAGCACCGGTTCGCCGGTGATTACGGACCGGTAGTGACGCACCAGTTCGGCGCTGAGCACAGGCCACGTCCGGTCCTGGACCGAGGCGTGCGCTGCCGTGGCGAACGCGCGGCGCTTGGCGTCGTCGCCCATCAGGTCCATGACATGCGCACGCAGCCCGGCCAGGTCGCCGGGCCTGTACAGCCAGCCCGTGCGGGAGTTTTCCACCAGGTCCAGGGGCCCGCCGCGGCCGGTGGCCACCACCGGCACCCCCGATGCCATGGCCTCCTGGATGGTCTGGCAGAACGTCTCAAACTCGCCGGGATGGACAAAAAGGTCGAAGGACGCCACCGCTTTCGCCAGCTCCTCACCGCCGAGGAACCCGGTGAAAACGGCGTCCGGCAGGGCTTCCTGCAGGGCGGACTTTTGGGGTCCGTCGCCCACGATCACCAGCCTGGTGTTCGGGACGTTGGCGAGGGCAGCGAGGTCCTCCACCTGTTTTTCGATGGCGAGCCGGCCGACGTAGCCGATGATCCGCTCACTGCCGGGGGCAACCGTTGCCCGCCACCCGGCGTCGCGCTTTTCCGGTGAGAACCGCGCGGTATCCACACCGCGCCGCCACATGCCCACCCGTGGAATCCCGCGGCCGCGCAACTGGTTCAGCGCGAAGGTGGACGGTACCAGGGTCCGGGTGGCCAGCAGGTGGATGTTCTCCACCCGGTTCCACGCCCAGTTCTCCAGGAACGGCACGCCGTAGCGGGCGGCGTAGCTGGGAACCTCGGTCTGGTAGATGGCTATGGTGGGGATCCGCAACTGGTGCGCGGCCTGCGCGGCCCGCCAGCCCAGGACAAACGGTGACGCCAGGTGCACGACGTCGGGTGCGTAGTCGGCAAGGATTCGCTTGACCCGGTACACACCGCCCATCGCCACTCGCACGTTGGTGTAGCCTGCCAGCGGAACGGCAGGAAGCCGGTGCACCGTCGCGCCGTGGACCACCTCGGCGGGTCCCGCGAACTCGGCGACCGCATGGGTGGACGGGGCGATGACCAGGACGTCGTGGCCCTGGTCCTCCAGGTGTTCAAGCACCCTCAGGATGGAATGGGTCACCCCGTTCATCAGCGGCAGGAATGACTCGGCAACAATTGCGATCCTCACCCCTCCACGGTGGGCGCGGCGCCTGTCGGCGCGGGGTCGCCCGGGTTGAGTAGAGGGAAAGGTTGGGTGAACAGATCAGGGCCTGGGGTCAGCGGTCTTCGCCGTGCCGCAGCACGTCCGGGAGTTCGTCCACATAGACCGTTTGCGGCGGCTCGAAATAGATGACCAGCACTTCGTCACCGACTGCGAAGACGCTCGTCTTGTCGAAGGGGTGGGCGTGGAACGCGTTGGTGCCGCCCAGGTAGGGCAGCATGACCTCGCCGAGGGTTCCGGGCCCAATGCGCCCGGTCACGCGGCCGATCCTGCCGGTAAGGCTCCGGTCAACGTCTTTATGCATCGGGGGCTTTCGCGGGGGGCTTACCTTCCCGGCTGTTCTTCAGTGCCGAGGACAAAGCAGGAAGGTAGTCGCCCACCTGGGCCAGGATGCCGCCCAGCATCTTGTTGACGCCCTCGGCGCCGTTCAGCACGGTCAACTGGCCCACGTGGGAGAAAGGCTCGGCCGCTGCGGCGATGATGGCCGGCATGTTTTCGGCCAGCTGCTGCGAAATGACAGCGTCCTGGTTGGTCCCGAGTGCTTCGGCCCGCGCCTTGATGCCGTCGGCCTCGGCCAGCGCCTTGGCCTTGATGGCGGAGGCCGTGGCGTCACCGCGGGCCCTGGTGGCAGCAGCTTCGGCTTCGCCGGTGACCTTCGTGGCTCCGGCCGCGGCCGCCGCGGCCGTGGCGTTCGCCTGCGCCGTCAGTTCCGTTCGGCGGGCGTTGGCCTGGGCTTCGAGCTCGGTGCGGCGGGCCAGCGCTTCGGCGGCGCTGATGTCGGCCGCCTTCTGGCCTTCCGCGTCAGTGCGCTTGGCATATGCCTTGGCGTCGGCCGGCTTCCGGACCGTGGTCTGGAGCTTCTGCTCTTCCCGGTCTGCCTCCAGCTTGGCCACTTCCGTTTCCTGGACCACCACATGCTGCCGCGCCGTCGCATCCGCCAGCGGTCCGGCCTGGGCGGCCTCGGCTTTGGCCCGCTCGGCGTTCGCCGTCGCAACCGACTGCCGGATGGCCGAAATGCTCTGTGCGTCCGCGATCAGGGCGGCCGCCTCGGCTTCCTTCTCGGCCGCCTCACGGTTCCGCGTGGCCTCGGCGACGCGGGCCTCCATTTTGACCTGGGCGATATGGGGCTTGGCGATGTTCTCGATGTAGCCCGTGGGGTCCTGCAGGTCCTTGATCTGCAACGAATCTACCACCAGCCCCAGCTTCTCCATTTCCACTCCGCTGGCGCTGCGGACCTGGGAGCCGAGTTTGTCCCGCTCGCGGATGATCTCTTCCATGGTCATGCTGCCAATGATCGACCGCAGGTGGCCCTCAAAGACGTTGTAAACCTGGCTTTCCATTTTGGGCTGCTGCCCCAGGAAACGCCTGGCAGCATTTGCGATAAACGGCGGCGCGTCACCGATTTTGTAAATTACCACGCCTTCCACAATCACCTGGATGCCCTGCGAGGTCACACAGGAAACCTTTAGCTCCGTTTCATTCAGCGTCAGGGAAAGCGTGCGCACGGTCTGCAGTCCCGGAAATACCAGGGCGCCCTTTCCGGTGACAATCTTAAAGTCCATACCGGCCCGCGTTTCCAGGGTTCCACGGGTCAGGCCGGAGATGATCAGGGCCTCATTGGGCTCCGCCACTTTCCACATCAGTTTGATGGCCCCCACACAACGCCGACCACCAGTATTGCCCCGATAATCGCGGCAAGAAGCGGGAAGAATGCTGATAGATCCGGCATGACGGGGTCCTTTCGCGCGTGCGGAACAGGCCTCTCAGGAAAGCCCCAATAATGGCAGCTGCTCAGGCCCTGCCGGTATTGCGTGACTCCAATTCCGGCCAGCTGAAGCTGTTGTAGACAGTCTGGTTGGCGCCTGCCCAAGAGTCCAGAGCGCGGGCTGCTTGATTATTTTCCGAGGATTTCGCGGGCAACCCGCTGGGCCTCGATCTCCTCGGGGCAACGGTGGTTCCGCGGAGGAAACCGGCGGTGGCCATGATTTGCCGCAGCTCGGCTTCCGTGCGCGGCGGGGTCACCCCGTGGTGGGCCATGGCGTGGCAGTTGGCGCAGAGCGGAACCAGGTCCGTGAGCGGATCCAGCTGGTAGCCGCCGCCGAGTTGGGCCGCCGGCACCACATGGTGGACGTCGATGAAGTCTTTGCCGAGCTCCCCGTACGCCAGCTCGAAGGAGAACCCGCAGGCCGCGCAGTTGGTGCCGCGGTGCGCGATGCAGGCCCGCCGCGCCACGGGGTCGTGCTCGTAGCGGTTGGCGGTGACGCGCACGACGGCGGTCTCGGGGTACGTGCCGGGCACCGGTTGGGTTGGGTCCGGTCCTTGCTCCGGCCCGTGAGTGGCCCAGAGTGCCCGGATCGAGGCTTCGTCGCGGGACTCAAGCGCCATGCCTTCGGTATCGGCACTGTCCCACGCGACGCCGGGCACCGCTTCGGCGAGGACCGCGGCAGGCACCTGATCGCCCAGGGGAAGGAGGGCATCGAACGCCACCTGCACGATGAATTCAGGCTGCTCCGGGTTGGACGTGGACTCCGGCTGGTGCGGCTGATCCGGTTGGTCCGGGGACTCGGGCTGCTCGGAGAGGACCACGCCATGGCCGATCAGGCCGGGACCCTGCGGCCCCAGCAAGAGCAACCACACGTCCGTGCCGGCGGCAACGCTCTGGCCCGGGTTCCAGGGCTCCAGGTGCAGGCCGGTCACCGCCACCTGTTCAACAACAGCCGCGTAGTTCCAGCGGTTCCAGCGGGCCGGGTCCCAGCCCAGGATGATGGCGCTCATGAGCCCATTGTTCCAGCGGCACGGTCCGTCGGCGCGAACGTACACTTGAGGCCCTGATTTCCAAGCGCGAACCGGCAGGTAAAACCCTCAAAACCGAGTTTTGAGGGTATTACCTGCCGGTTCGCGCCAGAGGGTGGGCCTCAAGTGTCTGTTCGCGCCTAGCTCGGGGCGCGTTCGGCCACGGGTGCGGCCGCGACCACCGGGTGGTCCCGGCCCAGGTTTCCGAGGCCGGCGGCCCCTGCGGGGATCCCAGCTCGTCGAAGAACTCCACATTGGCCCGGACGTAGTCGGCCCATTCATCCGGGACGTCGTCCGAATAGTAGATGGCCTCCACCGGGCACACCGGATCGCAGGCCCCGCAGTCCACGCACTCGGACGGATGGATGTAGAGCGAGCGTTCGCCTTCGTAGATGCAGTCCACCGGGCATTCCTCGATGCACGCCTTGTCCTTCACATCCACACACGGCTGCGCGATCACGTACGTCACGGCTGGCTACACACCCGTGTAAACGGTTTTGCCCCACGTGAAGAAGTCCAGCGCGGACCGGCCCTGCTCGCGGAACGTGTTGGTGGAGGAGTCCTTGACGCCGCCGAACGGCACGTTCAGGTCCAGGCCCGCCGTCGGACGGTTGACCTTGATCACGCCCGCCTGGGCGCGGGCGGCGAAGTCGGTGGCGAGTGCCAGGGAGTCGGTGCAGATGCCGGCGGTCAGGCCGTAGCGGGAGTCGTTGATGGCGGCGAGCCCTGCCTCGTAGTCGGCTACTTCAAGCACCGTCACTACGGGCCCGAAGATCTCCTCGGTCACGGCGGCGTCGTCGAACGGCAGGTCGGTGAGCACGGCGGCCGGGAAGAAGAGCGCACCGGCGGGGTCGCCGTCGTACGTTCCGTGCAGGAGGGTGGCGCCGCGTTCGACGGCGGTGCGCACCGCCGCCTGGTCCTGCTCGAACTGCTGGCGGCTCACCACAGCTCCCATGCGGACAGGTTCCGGTCCGCCAGTCTCAAGGCCGTCGCCGACAGTGTAGGCAGCGGCTTCCGCCGTGAGGGCCTCAAGGAATTCCGTGCGGACTCCGGGCGTGACGTAGACGCGCGACGTTGCCGTGCACGCCTGGCCCGTGAGCCCGAAGGCTCCGGCGGCGACCACCTGGGCGGCCTTTCGGGGATCGGCGTCGTCTAGGACCAGGACGCCGTTTTTGCCGCCCATTTCCAACTGGACGCGGGCGCGGCGTGCGTTGAGTATTTCCTGCAGGCCGAGCCCCACCCTGGTGGAACCGGTGAAGGAAAGCCCGGCGATGCGCGGGTCGCGGGCCAGGGCATCGCCCACCACGCGGCCCTTCCCGTGCACCACGTTGAACACGCCGGCAGGGAGCCCTGCGTCCTGCAGCGCCCGGGCCAGGTGCGTGGCGGAGAGCGGGGTGAGCTCCGCCGGCTTGATCACCACGGCGTTGCCGCTGATCAGGGCGGGGGCTGCTTTCCAGGCAGGGATGGCGATGGGGAAGTTCCACGGCGTGATGAGCCCGACCACGCCCAGCGGCTCGCGCCGCGTGGTGATGGTGGTGTCCGGCAGGCCGCTGGGCAGGACTTCGCCGGTGGCGGCCCAGCCGAGCGAGCCGAAGAAGCGCAGCACATCCGAGGCACGTTTGACCTCGCCCTTGGCCTCGGCGAGCGTTTTACCTTCTTCCCGGACCAGGTCTTCGGCGATGGCGGTCTGGCGTTCGATCAGCAGGTTGCCGGCGGTGATGAGGATGGCGCCGCGGGACGGTGCGGGCAGGGCTGCCCAGCCGGGCTGTGCTGCTTCGGCGGCGGTGATGGCGGCGTCCACGTCTACGGCGGTGCCGCTGGGGGAGAGGGCTGCAAGCTCGCCCGGGCGGGCCGGGTTCGTCCGCTCGGTGCCGGCCTTACCGAGCCATTCGCCGTTAATGAGGTGCCGGGCCGTGATGAGTTCGCGGTCGGTTGAGGTTGAGGGATCGGTCGCTGTGGAAGTCATGGTGTTCCTTCGGAAGAGGGAGGGGGAGCTACAGGCTGCGGATCAGGCCGCCGTCGCACCTGAGCGCGACGCCGGTGATATACGACGCCGGAGCGCTGCAGAGGAAGGCGGCGGCGGCGCCGAACTCCTCGGGTTCGCCGTAGCGGCGGGCGGGGATGGTCTTGCGGGATTCGAGCTGGATTTCCTCGGGCGTGGTGCCACGGCGTTTGGCGGCGGCCTGGTCCAGTTCGGCTACGCGGTCCGTGGCGATGCGTCCGGGCAGGAGCATGTTGACGGTCACTGCGTCCAGGGCCACTTCGGCGGCGAGGGTCTTGAGGTAGCCGGCCAGGGCGGCGCGGCCGGTGTTGGACAAGGCCAGGTTGGGCAGGGGAGCGGCCACTCCGCTGGAGCCGACGGCGAGGATACGTCCCCACCGGCGTTCCCGCATGCCCGGAAGCACATGGGAGATGAGCGCGTGGTGCGGCTTGACCAGGAGGTCGAAGGCGGCGGCCATGTCCTCGGAGCTCAGGGTGGCCGCGGCGCCGGGCTTCGGGCCGGGGCCGTTGAGGACCAGGATGTCGATGGGTCCCAGGTCAGCCACGGTCTGTTCAACGGCGGACTCGATGCCTTCCGGCGTGGTGAGGTCCGCCTCGATGGCCACGGCATCGAAGCCGTTGCTTGCGTAGGCGCTGTGTCCGTGCACGCCGTGCAGTTCCGCCACGATCTCCTTCGCACGGTCGCGGCGGCGTCCGATGATGGCCACCCGCACGCCCTCGGCTGCGAGGGCGCGGGCTATGGCCAGGCCCAGGCCACCTGTTGATGCGGCCACCAGGGCTGTTTTTCCGGCGATGCCCAGATCCATCAGTTCCTCCCTGCCGGCGCGGCTGCGCCGTTCGGGGCGGACTGCCCTTCCAGGGCAGCGGCTGCCTCACCCAAGTGGATGCCCATGCTGGACCTCAGGTCCTCGGGGAAGCCGGCGGCCGGCGGACGGACGCCCGCGTCCCGGATGAGTCCGCGTTCACGCAGGCATTCCTTCCTGATGGCCAGGGCAACCTTCGCCTGCTGCTCAAAATTGATCAGCGGCAGGTACGGCAGCAGCTGGTTCCGCGCGGCCTGGTACCCGTCCTCCTGCCAGGCCCGGACACAGGCGATCAGCGCCTCGGGGTAGGAGAAACCGGTCATGGCGCCGGCGGCGCCGGCCATGAGTTCGTCCAGGAGTCCCTGGCCGCCCAGGCCGCCGAAAACGGACACCCTGCCAACCAGCGCGGCAGTCAGCTCCGCGATGGCCACACTGGTGGGCGGGGCTTCCGCCTTCACCGCAACCACGAAGCTGCACGACTTCACCACGGAAATGAGCGCCTTGGTGGGGATGCTGACGCCGCTGGCCATCGGATAGTCCTGCAGCACCACCTTGGCGCCGGTAGCCCGGTGAATGGCGTCCAGGTGGGCGATCACCACTTCGGGCCGGGCCGAATTGGCCTGCACCATAACGGCCGCCAGGCGCCCGCCGGCCACGTCCTGCGCGGCGCGGATTTCCTCGATGGCCGGGCGGGTGGCCAGGGCGGTCACGCCCACCACCAGTGGGAGGTCCGTGCACTCGACCGCGATCTCCAGGACCTGGCGGCGCTCCTCTGCGGTGAGGGCTGCGGCTTCGCCGAAGACACCGAGGACCGTCAGGCCCGTGGTGCCGATGGCCTCGTAGTGCTCCACCAGCCCGGACAGGCTGTCCAGGTCCACGTCCAGCGTGCTGCCCTGGAACGGTGTGGCAACAACGCCCCACACGCCTGGTGCCAAGGTTCCGCGGGTGCCGTTCCCGGTTCCGTTGTTCAGTGATTCATTCATTGAATCCTCCTCGAAGTTGTTGGGCATCAGCGGCCGGGCCAGACCGGCGGCCGCTTTTCCTGGAAGGCACGTACGCCTTCGGCCGAGTCTTCGCTGTCCAGCGCGGCCATGAGGGCCGGCAGCCGGAGGCCGCGGGCTTCCTTGGCGGTGAGGTGGCCGGTCTGCGTGACCATCTGCTTCACGGCGCGGACGGAGGTGGGGGCGCAGGCCAGGATCTGGTCCACCCAGCGCTGCACCGCGGCGTCGAGCTCTTCGGCGGGCACCACCTCATTGACCAGGCCCATGGACTGCATCTCTGCGGCGTCCGCTTTCCGGCCGGTAAGCAGCATGCCCATCGCCTGGGTGTGGGGGATCCGCCGCACCAGCTGGTGGATGCCGCCGTCGAGCGCCAAACGCCCCACCCGCGGTTCCGTCAGCCCGAATTTCGCGGTCTCGGACGCCACCACGATGTCCGCGCCGAGCACCATCTCCATGCCGCCGCCCAGCGCGTAACCGTTGACCCGGGCGATGACCGGGATGTTCAGGCTGGTGCGCAGGCTCAGGCCGCCGAACCCGTTCGGATCCAGCCCGGCCCAGTACTCCAGGCCGGTTTTGTCCACGGCGGAGGCCGACATGTCCGCCCCGACGCAGAAGGCACGGGTGCCGGCGCCGGTGATAACGACGGCGCGCACGCTTGGATCGGCTTCCAGCTGCGCCCAGATTTCGTTGAGCCTTGCCTGGGCGGTTCCGTCGACGGCGTTGAGTACGTGCTGCCGGTCGATCACCACCGTGGCCACGTGGTTTCTGATGGTCAGGGTGACCTGGTCAACGATGGTCTGCTCTGCAACGGCGGTCACCGGAGCACTCCCAGCTGCTGCAGGCGCGCGATGGTTTCCTCATCGAAGCCGTTTTCCAGCAGGACCTCCACGTTGTGCTCGCCTAGCCGCGGCGCCACACGCCGGACGGTGGGCGGCGTGGCCGAGAGCCGGATGGGCGCGTTGAGCATCTTGACGGTGCCAACGCCGGGGTGTTCGGCCTCCACGATCATGCCGTTGGCCTCTGTCTGGGCGTCGGCCAGGGCCTGCTCCAGAGTGTGGACCGGGGCGTTGAGGAGGCCCTGGTCCTCCAACTTGCCGGTCCAGTATTCGGTGCTGTTGGTGGCGATGCGCTCGCGGAAGATCGCCTGCAGCGCTGGCTTGTGCGCGAACTGCTGCTCCAGGTTGGCGAACTCGGGCCGGAGCGTGAGGTCCTCGTCCAGGCCGAGGGCTTCGGAGATGCGGGCCAGCGGGTCCGGGGTGAAGCCGCCCACCATGCAGACGGCGCCGTCGGTGGTTTCGAACACGCCGCTGAGCGGCATGGCGCCCCAGTTGACCTCGTAGCCGCGGTTGAGCTGCATGCAGGCCTCCTGCATCTGCAGGTGCAGCATGGAGTCGTACATGGTCACCTCCACCTTCTGGCCGACGCCGGAGGTTTCCCGGGTGCGCAGCGCCAGCAGGATGCCCTGCATCAGGTGCATGCCGGTGATGTAGTCGCACAGCGTGGTGGGGTAGATGGCGGGCTTCTGGTCATCCGATTCCCGCCGCCACATCACACCCGAGTAGGCCTGCGCAATGGCGTCCTGGCCGCCCTTGTGCGAGTACGGGCCCACCGGTCCGAAGCCTGTGCCGGAGGCCCAGATGATCCCCGGGTTCTCCGCGTTGAGTTCCTCGTAGCCGAAGCCCATCCGCTCCATCACGCCGGAGCGGAAGTTGCTCACCACCACGTCCGCGTCCGCCAGCAGGACGTGCAGGACGTTCCGGCCTTCCTCGGTCCGGGTGTCCACGGAGATGCTGCGCTTGTTCCTGTTGATGGACAGGAAGATCGGGTTGTCCTGGCCGTCCTGGTCCGGGAAGGAGTTGCGCGAGATGTCACCGGCGCCGGGGCGTTCCACCTTGATGATGTCCGCGCCGTAGTCGCCCAGGAGCTGGGTGCAGGACGGGCCCATAAACACCTGGGTGAAGTCCACGATCTTGATGCCGTCCAGCGGCGGCGGGGTCGCGGCGGGCCGGGCAACAGTCTGCGGTGCGGCAGCAGCGGCGGGAGGTGCCGCCGTCGTACTTTCAGTGGTGGTGCGTTCCGCGGCAACCGTCAGTTCATCAATCACGGTGCTCATGCCGGCACCGCCGCGTCGGCGTCAACGGTGGCGTTCGACGACGGGACGTCGCCCGGGTCGGCGCCGTGCCGGCGCATGCCCTGCTGGATGTCCAGTGCGGACACCTCGCGGACCAGGATGCCGTTCTCGACGGCGAGGGCCGCGGCGACGCCGACGGCCTGGCCCATGGCCATGCAGGGCGGGATTTCGCGGGACATCTTCTGCGCCTCGGGGGTGGCGGAGTAGTGGCGGCCGGCCACCAGGAGCTGGTCCACTTCCTTGGGCAGCAGCGAGCGGTACGGGTAGTAGTAGTCGCGGCCGCGGGCCACCGTGTCGGCGAAGTGCCGGCGCTGCGTGACGTCGTCCTTGGTCATGACGTACTCGCCCTGCAGCAGGCGGGTCTGGCGGACGCCCATCTGGGAGGCGACGTCCAGCATGTAGCAGTTTTCGAAGCCGGGCAGGTTGGCGCGGACGTAGTCCACGGCCTCGGAGATCCGGTCGCGGGCGGCGAACTCGGCGGCGGTCATGTCGGCCGGGTCCACGCCGTCGAATCCGGTCATGTGCGGGGCGTTGCACCAGACCACGCCGTCGATGGGGGTCTTGAGCCACCACAGTTCCCAGGCGCCGCCGAGGAGGCGCTTGATCTTGCGGTTGATGGCGCGGGCTTCCTTCGGGTTGGCCTGTTCGAAGGCCTCCGCCGCGGCCGTGTTCACGTTGCCCAGGCGGAAGACGAGGGTGGTGAGGTAGTTGTCCTTGGCGTAGCTGGCGCCGGCCCGGGAGGCGACGTCGATGTCGCCGGTGGTGTCGATGACGACGTCCGCCATGAAGGCCTGCGGGCCCAGCTTGGTCTCGCAGATGACGCCCTTGATCACGCCGTTGTCCACGATGGGACGGGAGAACCAGGAGTGCAGGCGCAGGTCCACGCCGGCCTCGCGGACCAGGTCGTTGGAGACGCGTTTCCAGCCGTCCGGATCAAACGCCGCGGCGTAGCAGATGGGCTTGGGGTTGGTGTGGGAGTGGAAGTCGAAGGTGCCGTAGCGGCCCCATTTGTTCCAGAGTTCCTCGGACGTCTTGCGGTCATCGGCAGGCGGGACCACGGCGAGGCCCAGCTTCTGGAGGCGCTCGACGTATTCGGACACGATGCCGGTGACAGTGATTTCCTGGCCGTTGATCATGTCGTCCAGCACCAGGACCATGCCGCCGGAGGCCAGGCCGCCGAGGGATGAGTAGCGCTCCAGCAGTGTGACCTTGGCACCCGAGCGGGCCGCGGTGACGGCGGCGGCCACACCTGCGGGGCCACCGCCCACCACGAGGACGTTGGAACGGGAGATGACAGGGGCGGTGAGGTCCGCCGTCGTAGTTGACAGTTCCAGCGAGGACGTTGTTTCAAGCGGGTTCATGGGAGGATCCTTAGTTTCCGACGAAGAGGCCGTTGGCGCGGCGGGCGGCGAGGTAGAAGACGATGCTGAGGATGGACAGGACGGCCACGTAGACAGGGAAGACCCAGCTGAGGTTCATGGACTGGAGCCAGACCAGGAGGTAGGAGGCGGTGCCGCCGAACAGAGCCACACCGATGCCGTAGCCGAGGGCCACGCCGGTGCCGCGGCAGTTTTTCGGCATCAGGGACGTGCTGACCACGTTGTAGAGAGTCATGTTCAGGACCAGGACCAGGGAGCCGCCGAGGAGGACCGCTGCGAAACCGCCGATGCCGGGCTGGACGTACATCAGCATGAGGAATACGGACGGGATCGCCAGGATGCGGGTGATCAGGAACCAGCGGGACATGGACCGGCCGTCCGCGAGCTTGCCGATGATCCAACTGCCGACCACCAGCACAACGCCCAGTGCGGTGGTGAGGGCGAAGACCGCCGTCGGGTCTTCCTTGAAGCCGCTGCGGGCGGCGCTGGGGAGTCCGACGTTCCAGGCGTAGTTGTAGGCCTGGGCTGCGCCGACGACGAAGATGATGGCCAGGACGGAGAGCCAGTGCTTGCGTACCCCGGTCCAGACGGTGCCGGAGGAGTTGTTGGCCATTTCTTCCGGACGCATGGTTTCGGGGAGCGCACGGCGGAGGTAGACCACCACGAAGCCGAAGGCCGCGCCGATGATGAACGGCACGCGCCAGCCCCAGTCAGCCATCACGGCGCCGCCAAGGGTGAGGCTGCAGAGGAAACTGACCAGCGAGGCGAGCAGGATGCCGATGTTGACGTAGAAGGACATGATGCCGGCGACGTAGCCTTCGCGGCCTTCCGGAACCAGTTCCACTGCGTGGGAGGTGGAGAGCGGGGCTTCGATGCCGGTGGAGATGCCCTGCAGGATGCGGCAGGCCACGAGGATGATGCCGGCCCAGCCGCCGATCTGTTCATAGCTGGGGCATACGGCAATGACCAGGGTGGTGCCGGCCATCAGCACGATCGATGTCAGCATCACCCGGCGCCGTCCGATCCGGTCCGCGAGGGTGCCGAGCAGGATGCCGCCGAGCGGACGGAAGGCGAAGCCGACGGCGAAGACGGCCAGGGCGTTCAGCGTGGCGGAGAGCGGATCGGTGTTAGGGAAGAAGTTCGGGCCGATGAAGGCCGAGAGGAGGCCAAAGACCATCCAGTCGTACCATTCCAGGGCGTTGCCCAGGCCCAGCCCCAGCAGGCCCTTGCGGACCTCGGGGGTGAACTTTTCGTGTTTGCGGGTGGGAGATGCTGACGTGACTGCGTTGTCCGTCGTTTGTGTATCGAGCATGGAAGTGTCCTTACGCTTACGCCTGCGGAGGCGTGGGAGGGTATGACGCATCGACGCCTGTTGGAGGAGGCGCTTGATGCGAAAGTGGCAAGGACTGTCGGCGGCCACGATTCGTGTCCGGACAGTTACGGGAAAACGCTGACGCCGCTTGGGGACGGCAGGATTACCACGCGTGTGGCGCGTTGACCCAGATCGCTACGCATACCTCTTCGTAGCTGTTTTTGTACCAGTGCGGGATCTCTGAGGAGTAGGTGATGGAGTCACCCTCGTCCAGGCTGTAGCAGACGCCGTCCAAATAGACGTCCTTGCGGCCCGAGATGATGTAGCAGAACTCCTCACCGCTGTGGGTAAAAGGTGTTGAACTGGTGTCGTGCCCCGGGGGTGTGCTGATCCATTGGGCTTCGATGCCGCCGTTGAGGTCCGGGGTGAGCAGTTCATGCTCTGCTCCGCCCACGGATTCGCGGGTGACGTTCTTGAGGCTGCGCCGTGCGGATCTACGGACCAGGGGGGACTTCGTTTGCTCCTGGCCGATGAAGAATCTCCCAATCGGGATATCCAGTCCGTGGGCCAGTTGCGCCAGGGTGGTGAAAGACGGGTTCGCCATGCCGCGTTCTATCTGGCTGACGATCGCTTGGCTGAGGCCGGTGATCTCCGAGAGCTTGGCGAGGGTCATGCCCTTTTCCTTGCGCATGGTGCGCACCTTGTTCCCGACAGTCGCCAGCAGGGCGCTGGTGGCTGGTGGGGCTTGGGTTGCGCTCTCGGTGGTCATCGCGGATCTTTCACTGGGTGATCTGATTCACATAACTATAGTGAAGATTTTTAGCGAGTCAACGATTCTTCCTAAGTAAAGTGAAAAAATTACAGAAGTGCGGGTTGGGGCGGGCGCAAAGAAGCCGGTGCAGCTGTTCGCGGAACGCGGCAACTGCACCGGCGAGTAGGACGAAAATTCAGAACTTATGGATCATTTCTCATTCGCGGCTCCTGTATCCCGGGTTGTCATTTCCGGGCTATTTCCTCTCGCCGGACATGTTCCGCGAGAACAGCCAGCCAGCAGCAACCATCACTACGCCCAGCACCAGGTGGGTCCAGTTGTCAGCCATGTTGAACGACAGGAAGTTGGCCGCCGAGGCAACGCCGACACTGAGCCCGAAAATGCTGAGGATGATGTACAGCGCGCCTGCACCGATGAGGAAATTGCGTGCGCCGGGGTCGGTCCGGGACATCGCCCAGCCCGCGGCGCCGATGGCCAACTGCACAATATTGAGCAGCATGGACACCTGGAACAGACCAAGGAACATCGCATGGGAATCAGGTCCCAGGAACATCAATTCGCTGTACTGAGTGGTGACGCCGGGGATAAAGCCCAGGACACCCACCAACAACAAGACAATACCTGCTCCCATGCCGGCATTCTGGACGTCTGCACGTCCGAAATGAACGCCGTGTGCATGTGGGGATGCGGTAGTCATTTTTCTGCCTCCAACCATGATTGCGGACAATCCAATTTTACGGCGGACCTGTGAAAAAAGCGCCGGATCAAGCCCTGATGGGGACTTCTGCCCAGCGACAGAACGGGGGTCTTCTGCTGGACTGGGACCCTTATGCGATCCTTGCCATTCCTCGCCCGTACCGTGCTTGCGGCAGCCCTTGTGCTCCTCGCCACCGCCTGCAGCGTCACGGTCCCGGAGGGCCGGGCACCGGCCGTCGGCGCACTGCTGGTGAGCGACCCCCAGGAGGTGCCCGGACAGGCTGAACGCCCGACGCCGGCGCCCTTACCTTCCGCCGCTGTCCCGCCGTCGTCGTCCGCTGCTTCGCCGGGAACGCCGGCTACCGCGTCGCCGGGAACGCCTGTCGGCCGGCCCCTGAACCGCGCGGAGAAGCTCCTGCCCAAGGTGAACGTGAAGCCGTGGCGGGCCGCACTGCCGGTGGTGGTGCAGTCGGCGAACAAGGACATGCAGTGCTCCATCAGGGCCGAAGGTGCGGCGTGCCACCTCCTCAGCGATGTGGCGCCGCGGCCCGCCGATATCAAGGGCCAGTGCGCCGGCCTGAGCCAGTACTTCGGCGGCTATGCGGTGGTCACGGTGGGCGGCGGTGCGCAATACGGCCTGTGCGGGGACGGACTCTCGCCGATGGAAGCGGAGACGGTGGCCGGCCCCACGTTCCCCGGACCGTGGATCGAGGACGGGCAGACAGTGCGGATCGGCAACATGGTGTGTTCGCGGGAGCCGGGCGCGATGGTCTGCGCGCATCTCCGCACCGGTCACGGATTCATGATCAGCGTGGCGGCCTACGAACTCTGGTGAGGCAGCTCTCGCGGGGAGAATGAGCCTGTCGGAGCCCGGTCGGGCGGCCTGGCCGTGACAAAATGGGACACGATGAAACTGCGCGCTGATCAGACCGGAGACCGTGGCCTTCCCATGCCCTTGTGGCTGCAGGGAGGCCTCGAAACGGCGCAGGCTGCCATCATCTCGGCGCTCCTGGTGGTGGTTCCCATTGTGGCTGTGTGGGCCACTGCGGGATTCCAGAACACCGCCTTTGATGCCCTGGCCCGCCTCGCCGGCCAGGCCTGGCTGCTGATTCACGGGGTGCCGCTGCAGCTTGCCGTGGTGTCCGGCGCGGCCGGCGCGGCCGGCCGCTCGGGCTCCGGCCTGCTGACCTTGGTGCCCCTCGGGCTGACACTGATTCCGTTCCTGCTCGCCTGGCGTGCGGGACGGCGCCTGGCCCGAGCCTCCTATACGGACCAGCTGTGGCAGGCGCTGCTCGGGTCCTGGGTGGTCTACGCCGCGTTCGGCGCGGCCACCGGCTTTGTGTGCCGCACGGCCGACGTCGTCATTAATATCTGGTTCGCGATGCTGATCCCGCTCATCCCCTTTGCCCTCGGCATGGTGATCGGCGCCCGCCGTGAGGCAGGCTCGTGGAGCCGGCTGATCGGCGTCGACGCGGTCCACTGGATCTCCCGCACCAGCCAGCATTCGCGCTGGGCCGGCTCGTATTTGGGCTCTGCGGCGAAGGCGGGCTGCGTGGCACTGTTGGCGGCGCTTGCGCTCGCAGGTGTGCTCCTGGCGGTGGACCTCTTTATCCACTGGAACCTGGTGATTGCTGTCTATGAAGCGCTCGACGCCGGCGCGGTAGGGGGTTCGGCGCTCACCATCGCGCAGCTTGGGTATCTGCCCAACCTCCTGGTTTTTGTGCTGGCGTGGGTCTCCGGGTCAGGCTTCGCCATGGGGGTGGGCTCGCAGGTGGGTCCGCTGGGAACCGCCACCGGGCCGCTGCCGTCCATTCCGGTCTTCGCGGCCATCCCGTCAGGCCCGCTGGACTACGGGTTCGTGGCCCTGGCGGTGCCGGTCCTGGCGGGGATCCTGGCCGGCTGGTGGTTCCTGCGCGAAGGCGAAAACCACTTCGATGAATGGCTCTCCATCAAGATGGACGTGCGCTGGTTCACGGCCATGGTGTCCACACTTGCCCTCGGCGCGCTGGTCGGGGTTGTATCCGGGCTGCTGGCCGCCGGACTGGGCTGGCTGGCCCGCGGCTCCGCCGGCCTCGGACGCCTGACGTCCATAGGACCCGACCCCTTGTGGCTGGGGCTTTGGATTGCCGCGGAGGTGGGCATCGGCGTCGTGATCGGTTACGCAGCCGGACCGTGGCTGGAACGCCAGCAGCACGTGGAGCAGGAAGCGGAACTGGCCCGCTAGTTTTTCGTGGCTGTTGCTGGGGCTGGCGTGAGTGCCTGTGTGGCTGTTTGGGGGTGTCTGCCAGTGGTGTGGCTGCTACCGGAGACCCGGCAGTGAGCCTTCCAGCTGGACCCGGCAGTTGGAGAGCGCCTGGTCCGTAATGGCTTGCCGCGAGCAGGCCTGGAAGTCCTGGACCTGGCGGAAGAACAGTGCCGTCGCCAGGATGACCAGCAGCAGGATCAGCGACACCACCAGTCCCGAGATGGTGCCGAACAGGACCAGTTTGGACTCTTTGAGCCTGGCCGACCGGACCAGCAGGAGGATGCCCAGCACAAAGCTCGCGGCGGTCAGGATGCCGGTCAGCCACAGGTAGCTGACGTCGAGCTGGTAGACGAAGAAGGCGCCCAGCACGGTGACAATGAAGATCCGGAACAGGTTGCGGGTTTTGGTGAGCGAGTCCTTGGCGGCCTCGCTGAGCGGCTCTTTGGTCCGCTGGTGGCCAGCCGGGTCCGGGATGTTGTTCATGTTTTCCAGCCTACGCGAGCGTGCCCATAAGCTAGACCCATGCGCATCGTAGTCCTCGTTTCCGGTACCGGGTCCAATCTCCAGGCAGTCATTGACGCCGTTACATCAGGGGAGCTGGACGTCGAAATCGCCGCGGTGGGTGCCGACCGGGAGGGGACCTACGGCGTCGAACGCTCCTCGGAAGCCGGGCTGGAGACGTTTGTGGTCAACTTCAATTCCTTCCCCACCCGCGACGAATGGGATGCCGCGCTGACCGCCCGCGTGGCTTCCTACGCCCCGGATGTGGTGGTTTCCTCAGGCTTTATGCGCATCGTCAGCGCCGACTTCATTGATGCTTTCAAGGGCAAATACCTCAACACCCACCCGGCCCTGCTGCCTGCATTCCCTGGCGCCCACGGCGTGCGCGATGCCATGGCCTACGGCGTGAAGGTCACCGGCTGCACCGTGCACTGGGCCGACGCGGGGGTTGACACCGGGCCCATCATCGCCCAGGAAGCCGTGGCGATTGACCCGGGCGATACCGAGGAAAGCCTGCACGAACGCATCAAGGTGGTGGAGCGCCGCCTCCTGGTCAACACCCTGGCGGCACTGGCCCTCGCCCCCGCCGCCTGATTTTCTCGAATGCTCTATCACTTACGGTCGTTCTGAGGGCTGAGAACGACCCCAAGTGATAGAGCATTCGGACGACGCCGGGAGCTACTCGAGGCGGCGCTGCTTGGTCTCGGGGGAGAAGAACGCCATGAACAGGACAGCTACCAGCACCAGCCCGCCGGCCAGGGCGAAGGAAGCGGCCAGGCCCAGCTCGGGCCAGAAGTAGTTCGCAAATATCAAAGGCCCAAAACCAGCCCCCAACCGCGAAAACGTCGACGCCCAGCCGAAGCCGGTGCCGCGGAGCTCGGTCGGGTACAGCTCAGACACATACGCGTAGAGCACGGGAATCGCTATCTGCACCACAAACCCGAACACCAGCAGCCAGAACACCGCGGCGGTGGGGATGTCCACCACAATCGCCACGATCACCAGGGTCAGCGCGGACAGCGGGCCCGTGATGGCAAGGATCCATTTGCGGCCCACCCGCTCCACCAGCAGCGCGGCCACAACCACACCCAGGAGCCCGACAGCCGCCATGGACGCCGTGGTGACAAACGCCTTGTACTCGGCGAAGCCCGCTCCGATCAGGATCCGCGGCATCCACGTCAGGGACAGGTAGTAGACCAGCAGGATGCTGAAGAAGAGGGACCAGGCCGTGGCCGTGATCTTCCAGTTGAACTGCCACACCAGCCGCAGCTGATGCCAGGTGCTGCCGGCGGAGAGCCGCGGGACTTCCTGCGCGTCGGGCAGGCTGTAGGCGCGTGGTTCGGCGCCGGTTGCTGTCACGAGGGCGTCGATAACCTTGGCCGCTTCGTCGCGGCGGCCCTTGCGGATGAGGAACAGCGGAGACTCCGGAACGCTGCGCCGAACCCAGAACACGAGCAGCGCAGGAAGTACCATCACCAGCATGGTCAGCCGCCAGTCGCCGAATACGGCCACAAGCCCGGCTGACACAAAGCCGGCAAGGGCCGCACCCATCGGCCACCAGCCGTCCATTGCGGTGAGGACTTTCCCGCGCTGCTTTCGTGGTGTGAACTCACCCACCAGCGCGTAGTCCACCGGAATGCAGCCGCCCAGGCCGAAGCCGGCCATAAAGCGGAACACGCAGAACCAGATGAAGTCGGGGGAGAAGGCGCCCAGGACGGTGAAGAGCGAGAAGATCAGCAGCGTGGCCGTAAACGCCTTCTTCCGCCCGATCGTGTCCGCGACGGTTCCCCATACAAACGCGCCCAGGGCCATGCCGATCAGGTTGGCCGTACCCACCCAGGCCACTTCGCCGGGAGCCAGCGCCCAGTGCGTGGAGAGCAGCGGGATGAGGATGCCGTTAAGCGTCACGTCCCAGGCATCGAACATAAAGCCGAGGCCGCCGATCACGAAGATCCTGCCCTGGACATTCCAACGCCAGGGCAGTTCCTGGACCACCTGTTCGCCGCTGGGCACAGTGGTGTAAGTATTCATCGCAGCCTCCTGTGAAAACTCTAACCGTGCCCACTGACGTTCACACTGCTGCCGGCAAGCGGGGCAACCGGCGCAACACGATAAACTGGGCCTATCCCCACCAACCGCGGCACTGTTCCGCGAGATCAGACGGAGACTTTTTGTGAGCGCCACGCAGCCTGACCGTGTATCTATCGACCGTGTTCCCATCCGCCGGGCGCTGATCTCGGTTTACGACAAGACCGGTCTGGAGGATCTCGCTAAGGGCCTGCACGCAGCCGGCGTGAAGATCGTCTCCACCGGTTCTACGGCCAAGAAGATTGCCGCGGCGGGCATCCCGGTCCAGGAAGTCGAAGAAGTCACCGGTTCCCCGGAAATGCTGGACGGCCGCGTCAAGACGCTGCACCCGCGCGTGCACGGCGGCATCCTTGCGGACCGCCGTGTCCCCGCGCACATGGAAACCCTCGCCGGCATGGAGATCGAAACCTTCGACCTGGTGGTGGTGAACCTCTACCCGTTCGTTGAGACCGTGAAGTCCGGCGCCGCGCAGGACGACGTCGTTGAACAGATCGACATCGGCGGCCCCGCCATGGTGCGCTCGGCAGCGAAGAACCACGCCGCCGTCGCCGTCGTTGTTGACCCCACGTTCTACGGCTCCGTGGTCACTGCCGCCGCTGAGGGCGGCTTTGACCTGAAGACCCGACGCCGGCTGGCCGCCAAAGCGTTCGCGCACACCGCGTCCTACGACAACGCCGTGGCCACCTGGACTGCCAGCCAGTTCCTGGATGAAGACGGCGACGGCATCATCGACTGGCCTGCCTACGCCGGCCTGTCGCTGGAGCGCTCCGAGGTCCTCCGCTACGGCGAAAACCCGCACCAGCAGGCCGCGCTCTACGTGGACAAGGCAGCCCCGGCCGGCATCGCGCAGGCGGACCAGCTGCACGGCAAGGCCATGAGCTACAACAACTTCGTCGACGCCGACGCCGCCCTCCGCGCCGCGTTCGACTTCGCCGGGCCCGCCGTCGCCATCATCAAGCACGCCAACCCGTGCGGTGTCGCCGTTGGTTCCGCTGATGCTGCAGACCCGATCGCAGACGCCCACGCCAAGGCCCACGCCTGCGACCCCGTCTCCGCCTTCGGCGGCGTCATCGCTGCCAACCGCACGGTTACCGCCGCCATGGCTGCGACCGTCGGCGGCATCTTCACCGAGGTTGTCATCGCCCCGGACTTCGAGCCGGCAGCCGTGGAGATCCTCGCCAAGAAGAAGAACATCCGCCTGCTGGCCCTGCCCGAAGGCTACGGCCGCTACCCGGCCGAAATGCGCCAGGTTTCCGGCGGTGTACTCGTCCAGATGAGCGACAAGGTGGACGCCGACGGTGACAACCCCGCCAACTGGACCCTCGCCGCCGGCGAAGCCGCTGACGAAAAGACCCTCGCGGACCTCGCCTTCGCCTGGACCGCCTGCCGCGCGGCAAAGTCCAACGCCATCCTGCTCGCCAACCGCGGTGCCGCGGTGGGCATTGGCATGGGCCAGGTCAACCGCCTCGACTCCTGCAAACTCGCCGTGGAGCGCGCCAACACGCTGGGCGTTTCGGTGGAGTCCGACGTCGATGGTGCCGGCGGTGCAGCTGGTCCGTCGACAACACAGGCGACCGCCGCCCCTGAGCGCGCACGCGGCGCCGTGGCGGCCTCCGATGCGTTCTTCCCGTTCGCTGACGGCCTGCAGATCCTGATCGACGCCGGCGTCCGCGCCGTGGTTCAGCCGGGCGGTTCCGTCCGTGACGAGGAAGTCGTCGCCGCGGCCAACGCGGCCGGCATCACGATGTACTTCACGGGTGCCCGCCACTTCTTCCACTAGGCGGTTAAACGTCGACGGCGCCTGTCCCCGCTGTGGGGACAGGCGCCGTCGGGCCTTAAGGGGCAGCTAGGAAGGGCGTGGTGCCGGGTCCGCGCCCCGCTGCATGAGGCGCGGACCCCCTTCCGGAAGCCGAAGCTCCCGGGGCTTGGCATCGGCCATTCGCTGTTTGGTCCAGTATTCCAGGATCTCCTCGTGGGTCTGGCCCGATTTGCCGTGGCTGACGGATCCGTTCCCGGATGCCTCGTCAGGGGAGGTTTTCCTAGGCTGCTGCGGCACTGTAGTAGGTCTCTTCGATGACGCTTCCCCAGTACGGGCCGTACATCACAGGTTTCGGTGTGTAGCCGTAGCTGTTGATGGAGTTCTGGAAGCCGTCGGAGCCGGTGCCGATGAACCACGGACCGCCTGAAGAGCCGCCGGTCATGTCGCAGGGGATTCCCTGCGTGCCGAACTGCGGGTTGGTCTTGTCCTTGGTGGCCGTGCCGGTGCAGCTCCAAAGCCGCTCGCCGTTGAAGGGATTGGCGGCGGGGTAGCCGTAGGAGGTGTACTGCAGGCCACGGGCTTCATTGAATGCCACGCCGGAGCCTCCGACGACGTTCTCCAGCAGCGCGCCGTCTGACCGCGGATTAAGCACCGCAAATCCGGTGTCGTAGCTGATGTCCCCACCCACGCTCCACTGGGTGGGCGTGAAGTACTCGGCGGCGCTCCAGGCGCCGTAGGGCGCCACCCCGTCCTTGTACTGGGGGACAAAAACGAAGTTGGTGGCGAACGCGCCGGGACCCTCGTTGAGGCAGTGCCCGGCCGTGGCCACGGTGCTCTTATTCCCGGAGGTTCTCTTATTCCCGGACGCAACGGCGTTTCCGGAGCAGACGTAATTTTGGCCGCCAAGGGTGAAGAACACCTTACCGATGTGGGCTACCGGGTCTGCAGGCTGCGCGAGCGTGGGCTTGCCCGTGGTGCCTGTCACCTGGGTTTTAGGCCCCTTGAGCACGTCCGCCGCGCTGGATGATTTACCGCGTTCGAGCGCCTTGCCGGCCAGGACATCACCGGGAATCGCGGCGCGCATGCGGTCTGATGTCCAGTAGTCTGCCGCGCCGGTGCTGTCCGCCGTTGCGCGGGCAACCGACGGTACTGCTTTCTCATCCGACGTCGATGGGGCAGCATGTGCGCCCCCGGCGCCAGCCAGCGCAATTATGGCAGCTGCCGAAAGGCTCAGGAAGCTGGCAGCCAGGGAGCTGGTTCGCGTCATTATTGTCCTGTCTAAACCGGGTGGAGGGGGCCCGGGACGGCCCGCCGCGTGACCCCTAGAACCTATCGACGTATGACAAGTTTGTAAATAGGAGTGACGTGTCGGGTAGGGGCCCCGGCGGCCGTCCGTGATGGCCCTTTGGCGGCCGCTCTGGCATTAGCGGCCGCCAAAGGGTATTTTTCTCTATACAGTTACACGTCCGATCTGGGCTCCGGACTCTCAGCGAATTGGGGTCCAATCGTGATTGCTTTCTGGAAGTCCGCCAAAAGGTCCACCGTCAACGGCAGGCATGTTACAGCTGATGGGGGCGGCCACAGTGCCTCCCCGGACATCGAGGCCTACGCCGCAGCCCTGCAGCTACGTGACGTCGACCCTGTCCATTCGTTCACAGCCACCGAAGAGCTGCGCCGCCAGGACCCCAAATACGTCCAGCTCTGGCCCAGTGACATTCCCCACAAACGGCGCTGACCTGATCCTCACCTGCGCCGTTGGCTCCCGGAGGTAAAGCGCGATGGCGGCTGGCCGCCCGGGGTGCGCACCGCCGTCGGGCGTTCTGGCGAGCCCCAATCCGCTGTAATGCAGGGCCGTCCGGCCGCCCCGGTACGGTTCAAAGCCCTGTCCTCGGGTAAGTTAGGGGTGGTGAAATAGAACAAAATTTCCAAAAAAATCAGCCGACCTCCAGGGAGACGCCCGCGCATGTCCAAGATTATCTATACCCACACCGACGAAGCGCCGATGCTGGCTACTTATTCGTTCTTGCCGATCATTGAGGCGTTTGCTTCGACCGCAGGTGTGGAGGTGGAGACCCGTGACATTTCGCTCGCAGGCCGCATCATCTCCGTGTTCGGTGACTACCTCACCCCGGAGCAGCAGATCGGTGACGCCCTTGCTGAACTCGGTGAACTGGCAAAGTCACCGGATGCCAACATTATCAAACTGCCCAACATCAGCGCTTCCATCCCGCAGTTGAAGGCCGCAGTCGCCGAGCTCCAGGGCCAGGGCTACAACCTGCCGGATTACCCGGACAACCCCTCCTCGGACGAGGAAACGGCCGTCCGCTCCCGCTACGACAAGATCAAGGGTTCGGCCGTGAATCCGGTCCTGCGCGAGGGAAACTCGGACCGCCGTGCGCCGCTGTCCGTCAAGAACTACGCCCGCCAGAACCCGCACTCCATGGGTGCCTGGTCCGCGGATTCGAAAACCAACGTTGCCACCATGTCCTCTGAGGACTTCCGCGCGAACGAGAAGTCCGTGGTCATCGGGTCCGACGGCACCATCGCCATCCAGCTGGTCCGCGAAGACGGTTCGGTCAAGGTCCTGAAGAAGGCCTTCCCCGTGCTGGCCGGTGAAGTCATCGACGGCACTGTTATGCGCGCCGCAGCGCTGGACGAGTTCCTGGCAGCCCAGGTAGTCCGCGCCAAGGAAGAGGGCGTCCTGTTCTCCGCCCATCTGAAGGCCACCATGATGAAGGTCTCGGACCCCATCATCTTCGGCCACGTGGTGAAGGCCTACTTCTCCGAACTGTTCGAGACCTACGGCAAGCAGCTCACCGCCGCGGGCCTGAGCCCCAACAACGGCCTGGCCGCCATCCTGAGCGGCCTCGAGGAGCTGCCGGAGGACGTCCGGGAAGGCGTGAAGGCGCTCATCCAGAAGGGCCTCGACGACGGCCCCGCCCTGGCCATGGTGGACTCGGACAAGGGCATCACCAGCCTCAACGTCCCCTCCGATATCATCGTTGACGCCTCGATGCCCGCCATGATCCGCTCCTCCGGATACATGTGGGGCCCGGACGGCAAGGAAGCCGACACCCTGGCGGTCCTCCCGGACAGCTCCTACGCCGGGATCTACCAGGTTGTTTTGGACGACTGCCGCGCCCACGGCGCCTTCGACCCCACCACCATGGGCACCGTCCCGAACGTAGGCCTGATGGCCCAGGCCGCCGAGGAATACGGCAGCCATGACAAGACGTTCGAGATCCAGGAAGCCGGTGCCGTGCAGATCGTAGACGGTTCCGGTGCCGTACTGATCGAACACGAAGTTGCTGCCGGTGACATCTGGCGCGCCTGCCAGGCCAAGGACGCCCCCATCCGCGACTGGGTCAAGCTGGCCGTCACCCGCGCCCGCGCCTCCAATACGCCCGCAGTGTTCTGGCTGGACGAGACCCGCGCGCACGACCGCAACCTCATCGCCAAGGTCAACGAATACCTTAAGGACCACGACACCGAGGGCCTGCAGATCGAAATCATGTCCCCGGTGAAGGCCACGGCCTTCACCCTGGAGCGCATCCGCAAGGGCGAGGACACCATCTCCGTCTCCGGGAACGTGCTCCGCGACTACCTCACGGACCTGTTCCCCATCCTGGAACTTGGCACCAGCGCCAAGATGCTTTCGGTTGTTCCGCTGATGAACGGTGGCGGACTCTTCGAGACCGGCGCCGGCGGATCTGCCCCCAAGCACGTCCAGCAGCTGCTCAAGGAAAACCACCTGCGCTGGGACAGCCTGGGCGAGTTCCTGGCTCTCGCCGTCAGCTTCGAGCACCTGGCCACCACCACGGACAACGCCCGCGCGCAGGTCCTGGCAGACACCCTGGACAAGGCCACGGGAACCTTCCTGCTGGAAAACAAGTCCCCGAGCCGCCGCGTCGGCGAGCTGGACAACCGTGGCAGCCACTACTTCCTCGCCCGCTACTGGGCTGAGGAATTGGCCAAGCAGACGGAGGACGCGGAGCTGGCGGCCTCGTTCGCGGCTGTGGCCAAGGAGCTGTCCTCCAACGAGGACACCATCGTCGGCGAACTGGCCGCGGTGCAGGGCTCAGCGGTGGATGTCGGCGGTTACTACCGGCCGGACGAGGCCAAAGCCTCGGCCGTGATGCGTCCGTCCGCGACGCTGAACAAGGTCATTGCGACCCTGAACTAAGCGGCACCGAACGCTAAGAGGCGGCGCCCCGGGAAACCGGGGCGCCGCCTCTTTCGTCCAGTCGACCCACGGGATAAAGCGCGGGTGGGTTAAAACCTGGCCTTGCAGTGCGTCTGCCCGTCAGCCGCCGTCGTTGCCTTTGCCTTTGTTTCCTTTGCCTTGATCAGACGACGGAGATGCCGGGGCGGGGGCCTCCTTCGCGGCCTGAGCTGCAGCGGCGTCCGCCTCTGCCTGCTTTTGTGCCGCGGCCGCGTCCTGCGCGGCCTTCGCTGCTGCGGCGTCGGCCACGGTCTTGGCCGCCGTCAGGTCTGCGCGGACAGCAGTGGCGGCCGCCGTGATGCTGCGCCGGCGTTCTTCCGAAACCTGTCCGTTCCGCACGGCGGACGCAAGATCGGCCTCAAGGCTATCCACGGCTGCCAGTCCGCCGGTCAGGTCATTGACGGCTGCAGCCTGGCTGACGCCGAGGACCCTTTCCTGGAGTTGGCTGGCGCTATCACGTTGCAGGCCGGTCCCTGCGGGACCGCACCCGGCCACGGAACCGGCGAGCAGAAGTGCTGCTGCAGCCGTCAGGCCTTTGGCAGCCGCGGCACGCCAGCGGTCGCTTTGCGGACGGCTCATGGTTCCACGCTCTCCTGGAGTTCCTTGAGGTGGTCACCCAAGGTGCCGGTGACGGCAGGGTAAGGAACGACGTCGGGCGTTGGCTGAGGCGCCAGGCTGAAGGTCAGCGCCGTTGCGGCTGCTCCAGCGGCCAACAAGCCCAACGCGGTGACCGTCCAGAACCGCTTTCCGGCGTGGCGGAGACGGGACCAGTCCGGGACCCCGCCGAGTGCGCCGGAACCGCGGGTGACGTCCGGTTGGCTTGTGCCGGCCCGGTGCACGGGCAAATCTGATTCAGAGGTGATGGCGATGGACGGCGGCCTGAACGGCATGGCCGGTAGCACTCGGGTGGTCTCCGGGGCGAGCTCACCCGGCGCGGACACCGGTGACACCAGGGCCTGACGCAGAGCGGATTCAACGTCTGCCGCAGCAGGACGTTCCAGTGGTTCGACGGCAGTCATGGAGCGGATCAAATCAGCCCACTCCGCAGTCAGGTCCGCCGGGATCTTCGGTGGGCGGTGCAACCTCGCCACTGCGGATTCAACCGCGCTGCCCGGGAACTCAACAGTTTGCTTGACGCATTCCAGGAGTACCAGACCCAGCGAGTAGATATCAGTGGCGGGTGACAAGGGGGACCCCATGGCCTGCTCCGGACTGAGATACGCGGCCGTGCCCACCATGGTTCCCGTGGCGGTCAGCCGGGCTGAATCCGCCATCCTGGCGATGCCAAAATCCGTGAGTTTGGGCCGCCAAGGTTCGCCCGGACGGATCTGCACCAGCAGGATGTTCCCGGGCTTGATGTCACGGTGGATGATGCCCAGGCTGTGCACGTAGGCCAGTGCGTCAGCAACGCCTGCCCCGATGACTGCAAGCTCGTCCAAGGGAACTGCACTATGCCTGATCCGGCTGCGGAGGTCCTGCCCCTCCACAAGTTCCATGGTCAGGAACGGGCGAGGTTCGTCCAGGACGCGCGTATCGATCCCTGCGTCGAACAGCGTGACCAGGCTGGGATGGTTGAGCGTTGCCAGCAGTTGGATTTCGGCTTCCTGGCGCTTGAGCTCATTGGCATCCGGTGCCTGTGGAGCAAAGAGCTTGAGGGCGACGTCCCTGCCCAGGTTTTCGTCCCGGGCCCGGTAGACGGATGACATGCCGCCGCGGCCGATCACCTCTGCTAGCCGATACCGTCCGCCGAGCACGTCATTCCTGATGGAGCTAGGCGAATCCGCCACCATGACAAGTTCCTCCCGGTGCGCTGCGGCACTATTCTTCCTCAATAATACCGGCCGGTAGGGCATCCACGAAGCCGTCTGCCGGCATGCCGACGGCCCGGATGGGAAGTCATGGGGACTTTCCCAGCCGGACCTCCGGTCACAAGGACAAGTGCTGGTAATTGAGTTCTCCGGTGGCCACCTCCTCAGGGAAAGGCTGGCTAGGCCGCGAACGGCGGAGCCGGTGCGTTGTCGGTTCTAGGCGTGGCGGTCTGCTATGTGCGGGGTCCGCTTATGCCTTCCGGCGCCGTTTGAGAATCAGCAGCCCGGCAAGCAGCAGGACGAAGGCCACGGGGATCAGTGAAGCATCCATGCCCGTCTTGGCCAGAGTGGTGGTGCCGCCCTGGCCCGTGCTGTTGCCCGTGGTGGTGCCGATGGTGCTTACCGCAGCCGTTACGGAACCGGTGGTGGTGCCGGCGGGAACAACGGTGATACCGGTCGTGTCTGATCCCGTGGTGCCGGTAGTTCCGGTTCCCGGATCGGTGGTGTCAGTGCCGCCTGTTGTGCCTGTTCCTGGGTCCGTCGTGTCAGTGCCGGGCGTTTCCGTACCGGGGGTTTCAGTACCCGGGGTTCCACAGCCGTCGGTTCCGCCGCCGATGATGACGCATGCATCAAGACCAACATTTGCATCATTAAGGACGCCGGACGTGTCCAGGCCCAGATCTACGTCAACCGCAGCGTCGGGGCCGCCGAGGAGGTTGTCGCCGAGGACGCCATCACCGAGTCCGAGGCCTAGGTCAATGTCGGCTAAGACGTCGGCCGTGGTGCCGTTGCCGTTCGTGCTGCCGAGGAGGTTGTTGCCGAGGTTGACGTCGACCACTGCGGCGACGTCGGCACTGGTGCCGTTGCCGTTCGCGCTGCCGACGTTAACGTCGACCACAGCGGCGACCTCAGCGGTGGTGTCCGTTCCGCTGCCGTTAGTGCTGCCGAGGAGGCCATTGCCGAGGCCAAGGTTTAAGTCGGCCACAGCGGCGACCTCAGCGGTGGTGCCGTCCGTGCCGGTACCCCCTGTGCTGCCGAGGAGGCCGTCGCCGAGGCCGAGGTTGACGTCGACCACTGCGGCAACGTCGGCAGTGGTGCCGTCCGTGCCGGTACCCCCTGTGCTGCCGAGGAGGCCGTCGCCGAGGCCGAGATTGATGTCAGCGGCTGCGGCAACGTCAGCGGTGGTGGTGTCCGTTCCGCTGCCGATAGTGCTGCCGAGGAGGCCGTTGCCGAGGCCAAGGTTCACGTCGAGCACAGCAGCGACATCCGAAGTGTCCGACTGCGTTGGGCCACCCAGCAGGCCCAACGACGTCGTGTCAACGGATGCCGCGGCTGAGACCAGGGCGGATGCGGAAAGGTCCGGCCCGTTCGTTGTGTCCGCGGCACTGGCTGCGGTGGCGCCGAAGGCCAATAGCCCGCCGGCAAAGAGGGTGCTGAGCAGCCCCCTGCGAAGGTTGCAATTCATGATGATGTCTCCTGAGAAGTTGATGTGGGGCGCTGGTCAGCGCCTTGAGGCCGTGTTCTGCCCATGAAGAAGGACAGGACGGCTCAACTAGTCAGGAGAGGAACCGGGGTCGAATGACACCGGTGAAGGGGCGTGCTCAGATGATCCGCTGATGGGGAAGGATCCCTTGTGCGGCAGGTTGAAATCGAAGTCTTCCAGCCACGCTGCCGAGCCTGATGGGCCGGAGGACGAAGCGCCGCTCCCGGCTCCCGAAGCAGGTCCGGCCGGTGCCGGAGCCGGAGGCGTGGAAGGGTCGGCTGTCCAGGGGCCTTCTGCGTGGGCGGCGTGCATTTCCGTACCGGCCGGGACCGGAAGCGGCGACAGTCCATCGACCTTAAGCGAGTTCTCGGAAGTGCCGGGGGAGTCTGCGGTGGCATCAGCTGTGTGGCCTGCAGCAGCTGTTGCTGCACCTGGCGCGTCCGTGACGGTCGAGAGATCGCCGGTAACGGCAATCTCTTCAAGCGGCAACAGCGCAGGCAGCGTGACCGGTGAGGACGGAACGGTCGTATCTACGAGATCCACTACGGGCCGCAACACAGGCGCAAGAACGGGTGCGGCATCGGTGAGTGGAGGGGCAATGGTCTCAACAAGGTCATCTGCGGCCGTATCCACCGCTGCGGCAACCGGGACAGCCAGGGCCGTGACGGTGCCGGCTGGAACAACGGTCTTCACGACAGGAACCGCGGCGATCAGTTGATCCGCAGTGCCTGCCACACGGCCCACTATGGGCTGCAGGAGTCCGGTAGGTGAAGTAGCCGGCGACGCCGCATCAAGTATGGGAGAGACGGCACCGGTCGACGGTGCTGTCTGGGATGAAACGGATGACGTAAGGCCACCCAGAAGGGATCCGGACTCTCTTGACGAGTCTGCCGTTGCGGCGGAAGCGGAAAGCGTCAGCCAGGTAGCGGTCACCGCACCTGCGAGGAGAAGCGGCCGGAGCGCACGCCACGGCGATCGAACTGTAGCCATGCGTACCACCCCCAAGTACCGTTGAGACCTACGGTTTCATCAGCGTAAGACTGCCGCGTCTAGCAAGTCTAGGGAAATGGAAAATAAATCCAGCAAACTTACTAATTTGTCACCCCATCATCGATAACGGCGATAGAACTGTCAAACATGTTTACAAAAAAGTCACAGCCGTGGGGGGAGGGAATCCGGTCATTCAGTGGGCATCGTTCGGGTAGCTGACGCCCAGCTGCCCGCGCACTCCGTCAAAGAGCCGCATGGTCTTGATGGAATCCTCCAGCGGCATAACGGGACTCTCGGTGAGACCCTGCTGGATGCAGCGGGTCACCTCCCGTAGTTCGTACGTGTAGCCGATGCCCACGACGTCGAACGTCTCCGTGCGGAGCCCTTCCCGGCCGATGCCGATCACGAGCTCCCGCGGGTTGTTGATGGACCCCACACTCTGGAGATAGCCCAGGCTGCCCGCCACCGTTGCGGTCCTTGGACCGTATGCCAGGAGGGAGGACGTCAGCTGGGCCTGGGCGCCATGGTTGTAGCCGAGCGTCAGGGCGTTCTGGGCGTCCACGCCGTCGTCATTGATAAAGCCTGTGGCACTGACAGTCTGCGGGTACCCCAGCGTACCCACCGCCCACAGCAGCGGGTAGACCGAGATGTCCAGGAGGGCGCCGCCACCGTCCGGCCTGGCCCACAGCCTGGACGTCGGGGAATAGGGTGCGGGAAAACCCAGGTCAGCGGTCACCCAGTGCACGTCCCCGAGCTCTCCGGACGCGGCAATCTCGAACGCCCGCTGCATGCCCGGGAGGAAGCGGGACCACACTGCCTCCATGAGGAAGAGCTTCCGTTCCCGGGCAAGCGCGACGAGCTCGCTCGCTTCCCTCGAATTGATGGTGAACGCCTTTTCGCACAGGACGTGCTTGCCTGCATTGAGCGCATCGAGCACAATCTCGTGGTGCTGGGCGTGCGGTGTGGCGACGTAGACAACGTCCACCGACTCATCGGCGAGCAGCCGCTGGTAGCCGGGCACGCCGTCGTCGTCCCCGTCGCCGTACGCCTTGGCGAAACCGTAGTCCGCCGCGAATGTCTCCGCGGTGCCCTGCGAGCGGGAACTGACGGCATGGAGCTCGGCGTCGGGAAGCAGCGCCAGGTCCTGCGACACCGATCGAGCGATCCCGCCGGTAGCTATGACGCCCCACCGCAGGTGTTTTCCGGTGGCGGACCGGGGATCCTGATCGGACTGACTGGACAGCCACGGCGTGGCAATGTGCGCGCTCATGGTGCCCATCCTCTCATTCAGACCAGTGCGGGCGTCAGACCACGGCCCGCACCGGTTCCTCCGTGAGCCTGCCCTGCTGGAGCCTGAAGCGGCGGTCCGTCTTGTTGGCCAGCGCCCGGTCATGCGTGACCACGAGGATAGTGGTGTTGTGGTCACGGCTGAGGGCGCTGAGCAGTTCGATGATGTGATCACCCGTCTGCTCATCGAGGTTGCCGGTGGGCTCGTCCGCGAGGATCAGCTTGGGCTCGTTGGCCAGCGCCCGGGCGATCGCCACGCGCTGCTGCTCGCCGCCGGAGAGCCGGTTGATGCGCCGCACCTGCTTCTCCGGGTCCAGCTGCACCTGCTCCAGGAGGTCCGCGGCCCGCTGCCGCCGCTCCGCCTTGCGCACACCGGCGAACTCCATGGGCAGCATGACGTTGTCCAGAGCGGAAAGATTCGGGATGAGGTTGAACTGCTGGAAAACGAAGCCGATGTCCCGGCGCCGGTACTCGGTCAGCTTGCCGTCCGGCATGCCGGCCAGGCTCACGCCGTTGACGACGACGTCTCCGCTGGTGGGTTTATCCAGCGCACCGAGGAGGGACAACAGTGTGCTCTTGCCGCTGCCGCTCTTGCCGACGATGGACGCGATCGTGCCCTGCTCAAGCTCGAAACTTACGTCGTTGACCGGCTTGATGGTGCGGTCACCGGAGTTGAAAGTGCGGACCAGGTTTTTGACTTCGATCATGGCTATTCTCCTCGCAGGACTTCGATGGGACGGATGCGTGCCGTAAGCAGCGCCGGGACCAGGGCTCCGATGATGGCCACGCCGAACACCGCGGCGATGCCAGCAGCGATGACACCGGGGGAGGCGCTGGCGGTGACGGATGTCAGTAGCTGGGAAGCGCCGCCGAACGGGCCGCCTTGACCGCCCGGGAATCCGGCGCCGCCGGGGAAACCAGCCCCGCTGGGACCTGCGGCGCGCCCGGCCGTGGTTGCCGACGTCGTCGTGTTGGAGCTGATCAGCGCGGAAGCGATGCTGCCGCTGGCAAAGGAGGCGACGGCGGCGCCCACCGCGCTGCCCATGGCCACCAGCACCAGCGCCTCCAGCACGAACTGCAGGCCGATGGTGCGGTTGGGGGCTCCGATCGCCTTCAGCACGCCGATTTCGCGCCGGCGCTCGCGGACCAGCATGACCATGATCAGCAGGATGATCAGCCCGGCAGTGCCCAGGGCCGCTACGAAGGCGATGAACGAGATGTTCTTGACGCTGTCCAGCGAGGCGACCGCTGTTTTCAGGTTTTGGCCCTGGGTGACGTCGGCCTTGTCGGCGCCGAGGGCGGATTGGAGGGCCGTCTTTGTCGAGTCGACGTTTTCAAGGCTGTTGACGGTGACGATCATCGATGACAGCTCGCCCGGCAGCGCCGCGGCGGTCTGCGCCGTGGGCAGGGTCAGGTACAGGGCGTTGTTGCCGAACGTGCTGCCGGAATCGAAGAGGCCAGCCACAGTGAACGTCTGGTCGTTGATGGTGAACGTGGAGCCGATGGTCAGGTTGTTCTTCCCGGCCAGTGTGTTTCCCAGGAGGGCGTTGGCGGACTCAGCCGTGTAGTCGCCCAGCCCGGTTCCTTCAGTAATGGTCAGGGCCTTGCCCGTGCTGTCCACCTCGCCGCCGATGCCGGTTGCGGTGATGGGAAGCGAGCGTACCGGCTGTGCAGTGGTGGTTCCGGTGGTGCCGTTTGCGGCCTGGTTCCGTCCGCCGAGGGTGCCGGCGTCGATGGCCGCTGTGAGGCTGGTGGTCAGCGTGCTGGCGTTCTGCCCGGCGGGACCGCCCTGGCCGCCGCCTGGACGAGCCTGGGTGCCTGCCGCCGTCTGCGCTGCTGCTTCGGCGGCGTTCCGCAGCCGGAGCGAACTGGTTCCGACGACGGACCTTACGTTGGGGACGGCAGCTGCGGTAGCGACCTGCTCGGCAGTCAGCGGTTCGCCGCCGCCTTCGAACCCCTGGCCGCCGGCGGGGTTGACGGTCAGGACGGTCCCGACGGACGCGTTCAGCTCCTGGACTTTGGCCCCGACGGCCTGGTTGGCCACCAGCATGGCCAGTGCAAGTCCGATCGCGACGGCCAGGACTGCCACCACCGCAGCCGTTCGGACCTTGTTTCTGAAGGCATTGCCAACACTCCGGGCAAGGACGCTCACTGTACTCCTAGGATCTGGGGCCGGCGGAAGCCGGCGTCTGCTCCTACCCTCGCGTCCGGGCCTGTGGAGGAAGACGGCCGAAGCTGTGTTTGGGCTGTGAAACCGGGCGCGAAGTGAGAGAGCGTTGGTAAAAAGAGCGCAGGGAGTGAGAGAGCGTTGGTGAAAAGAGCGCAGAAAGTGAGAGAGGGTGCGGGAACGCGGAATGCCCCGGCTCCCTGTGGGGAGCCGGGGCATTCTATGGAAACCGGTGGTGACCGGTAGACCGCGTTACTTGGTCAGCGGGCCAAGTACCGGATCGTCCACGTAGGCCGTCTTCACGTTGGCGGCGGTCACGATGACCGGCGGCAGCAGGAAGGCGGGTACGGTCTTCACCGTGTTGTTGTAGGACTTATCGTCGTTGACCTCAGGCGTCTTGCCTGCCTGGAGATCCTTGACCATGACGATCGCGTGCTCAACGAGCTTGCGGGTGTCCTTATTGATGGTGGAGTACTGCTCGCCGGCAAGGATGGACTTGACTGATTCCTCCTCGGAGTCCTGGCCGGTGATGACCGGAAGCGGCTTGCCGGCCGCCTTGACGGAGGTGATGACCGCACGGGCCAGCGTGTCGTTCGGCGACAGGACACCGTCCAGCGACGCCGTTCCGTAGGACCCGGTCAGGAGCGTATCCATCCGGCGCTGGGCGTTCTCAGCCTTCCAGTCCTGAGTGACGGCCTTTTCAAAGGTCGTCTGGCCGGAGAGCACCTTCAGCGTGCCGTCGTCGATCTTTGGCTTGAGGACCTTCATGGCGCCGTCGAAGAAGACCTTCGCGTTGGCGTCATCCGGTGAACCCGCCAGCAGTTCGATGTTGTACGGACCGGAAGGCTTCTTGGCCTTCATGCCGTCCAGCAGGGCCTGCCCCTGGAGCTCGCCCACCTTGAAGTTGTCGTAAGCCACGTAGTAGTCCACGTTTGCCGTGTTCAGCAGGAGGCGGTCGTAGGCGATGATGGTGGCGCCTGCATCCTTGGCCTGCTGAAGCTGCGTACCCAGCTGGGAGCCGTCGAGGGCACCCACGATGATCACCTTGGCGCCCTTGGCGATCATGGCGCTTATCTGGTTCTGCTGCTCAGCCACGCCGTTGTTGGCGAACTGGACGGTCGGTTTGAAACCGGCGCTGTTTAGTCCCTCGTTGAACAGCTTCTCTGCCAGCACCCAGTTTTCGCTGGTCTTCTTGGGAAGCGCGACGCCGATGGCGGAGTCCTGTGCGAAGCCGCCGGCCGCGCCGCTGGTGCCGCTGGAGGTGCCGGGTTCGGCCCGTCCGCAGGCCGTCAGCGCCAGTGCTGCGATCGCAGCTATCGCTGCTGCCTTTCCTGCTTTACCAAACATTCGCATTTTTTAGTCCACTTTCTTTTTGGGGTTTAATTCCGGCACCTGAATCGCTCAGGCTTCGCGGGCAATGGTTTCTCTGGTGGATGTGACCTCATCCGGCTGCAGCGGTGTGCCGGGCCCGCCGGACGGACGGTTGAAGTTCTTCATCATCAGCCCGATGATCGATGCTCGGCCCTGCGACTTGTTGTAGACGTCGATGGCCACGGCCACCAGCAGCACCAGGCCCTTGATCATGGACTGCCAGTCGGCACCGACACTGAGGAGCTGCAGGCCGTTGTTTAGGACAGCCATAACAAGGCCTCCGACGATGGATCCGATCACGGTACCCACACCGCCCGTCACGGCCGCGCCGCCGATGAACACAGCGGCGATGGCGTCCAGTTCCCAGCCCGTACCGTCCGATGGTCCGGCAGAGGTTGAGCGGGCCACGAAAATCATTCCAGCGAGTCCGGCGATGATGGACATGTTCATCATGACCAGGAAGTTGATCTTTTTTGACTTCACACCGGACAGCTCGGCGGCGTGGCGGTTGCCGCCCACGGCGTAGACGTGGCGCCCGACCACCGTCTTGGAAGAGACGAAGCCGTAGATCAGGACCATCACGGCGAGGATCAGGCCGGGGACCGGGAAGGACGTGCCAGGGCGGCCGGTGGCAAAGAGGTAGGTGGCGTAGAGAATGGCCGCGCAGATCAGGACAAGCCTAAGGACACTGACCCACGTTTCCGAGATTTCAGCGCCGAGCGCCTTGGCGGTGCGCCGCCGTCGGACTTCGCTGTAGATCACGAACGCAACGCCGGCAAGACCCAGGAGCAACGTGAGGTTGTTGTACCCGGTGGCAGGCCCGACCTCGGGGAGGTACCCGGCACCGATGTACTGGAACTCCCGGGGGACAGGAATCGAGTTGGACTGGCCAACGAACTGCTGGGCCCCGCGGAAGATCAGCATGCCGGCGAGGGTCACGATGAAGGCAGGGATACCCACGTATGCGGTCCACATTCCTTGCCAGGCCCCGATCAGGGCACCCAGGCCCAGCCCAAGCAGGATCGCAACGAACCAGGGGAGGTGCCAGTCCCGCATGGTGATGGCCACCACCATGCCCACGAACGCGGCCACGGAACCCACCGACAGGTCAATATGTCCGGCGATGATGACCAGGACCATGCCGATGGCGAGGATGAGGATGTAGGAGTTGCCGTTGAAGAGGTTGATGACATTGCCCGGGGTGAGCGTGATGCCGCCTGTGAGCCACTGGAAGAGAACTATCAGAGCCACCAAGGCAAAGATCATGCCGAACTGGCGGGTGTCGCCACCGAAGAGTTTCTTGAGCGCGTTCATTGTTTTTCAGTCCTTGTATCTGGAAGGTTCTGGAAGACTCCAGTGGATTAGGCGGCTTTTCGGGCAGAGGTCATCAGCTTCATCAGGCTTTCCTGACTGGCTTCCTCTTTGTCGAGGACGCCGGTGATAGCGCCTTCGAAGATGGTGTAGATGCGGTCCGAGAGTCCCAGCAGTTCAGGCAGCTCGGAGGAAATCACAATGACTCCCTTTCCTTGGTTGGCGAGTTGCTGGATGATGCCGTAGATCTCGTACTTGGCTCCGACGTCGATACCGCGGGTGGGTTCGTCCAGGATCAGCAGTTCCGGGTCAGTGAACATCCATTTGGCCAGGACCACCTTCTGCTGGTTGCCGCCGGAGAGCTTGGCGACCCCTTCCTGAACCGACGGTGCCTTGGTCCGCAGGGACTTTCGGTACTGCTCCGCCACCTCGAACTCCTTGTTGGTGTCCACCACGCTGCGCTTGCTGATCTTCTCGAGGTTGGCCGAGACCGTGGTGGTCTTGATGTCGTCGAGGAGGTTCAGTCCCAACGACTTCCGGTCCTCCGTCACGTAGCCGAGGCCGGCGTCGATGGCCTGGTGGACACTCTTGAGTGCCACTTCCTTGCCGTCCACGTAGACCTGGCCTGAGACGAAGTGGCCGTAGGATCGGCCGAAGATGGAACGGGCCAGTTCGGTCCGGCCGGCACCCATCAGTCCGGCGAATCCCACAATCTCCCCGCGGCGCACAAAGAAGTTCGAGTTCTTGCAGACCATCCGGTCCTGGATCTGCGGGTGGGCCACGTTCCAGTTCTTGACCTCGAAGAACACGGCGCCGATCTTGGGGGTGTGGTCGGGGAAGCGGGACTCCAGTGCACGGCCCACCATGCCTTTGATGATGCGGTCCTCGTCGACGCCGTCGGCCTTGACATCGAGGGTTTCGATCGCCTTGCCATCCCGGATGATGGTGATGGAATCGGCGATCTGCTCGATCTCGTTGAGCTTGTGGGAAATGATGATGGAGGTGATGCCCTTGCCCTTGAGGCCGAGCATCAGGTCCAGGAGGTGCTGGGAATCGGATTCGTTCAACGCCGCGGTCGGTTCGTCCAGAATCAGGATCTTAACCGACTTGTTCAGTGCTTTGGCGATCTCCACGAGCTGCTGCTTGCCGACGCCGATCTCCTTGATGGGGGTGTCCGGGTTTTCGCTGAGTCCCACCCGGGCCAGCAGTTCGGTGGATCGGAGGCGCGCCTCGGCCCAATTGATCATGCCGCGCTTGGTGGGTTCGTTGCCCAGGAAGATGTTCTCCATGATGGAGAGCTCCGGGATCAGGGCCAGCTCCTGGTGGATGATCACGATGCCGGCCGCCTCACTGGCCCGGATGTCCCTGAACTGCTGGACTTCGTTCTGGTACATGATGTCGCCGTCGTAGCTGCCATACGGGTAAACGCCCGAGAGCACCTTCATAAGCGTGGACTTGCCGGCGCCGTTTTCGCCGCAGATCGCGTGAATCTCACCGGCTTTGACCCGGAGGCTCACTTCCGACAATGCCTTGACACCGGGAAATTCCTTGGTGATGGAACGCATCTCCAGGATGACCGGGTCAGTGTGCGTGGTCTGGGACGTCATTTGCCCTTACGCCTCCAATGCATGACTTCTTTGTCCGCCCCGCAAAGCGCAGGGGCGTCTGATGAAAAAGTAAACTGGATCACACCCGTTGTCGTCAAGTCTTTAACGCAATTGCCGGATAACAAAACGGCTACGTTCGCCGGATCCCGGCGTGTTGGAACACCAATGCGGCAGCCCCCAGGGCCTCTGCGCGGTCTCCGAGGGACGACATCGTCAGCTTAGTGGTCTCGCCGATCACTGGCACTGCATGCCTGATGAGCCCCCGCCTGATGGGATCGAGCAGCAGGTTGCCCAGCCCCGCAAGGGGACCGCCCACCACGATCACTTCGGGGTTGATCAGATTGGCCACATTGCCCAGGGCGCGTCCGACCGCCAGGCCGGCGTCGTCCACCACCCTTAGTGTTGCGGAGTCGCGTGCGAGGGCTTTCCGCACGATGTCCGCAGGTGTCAGGGGCGGGTCTTCCCCGCGGCCGAGCAGTTCGATCATGGTGGTGGTGGAGGCAATGGTTTCCAGGCAGCCACGGTTGCCGCAGCGGCAGACGAGCCCGTGCTCATGGATGGTGGCGTGGCCGATTTCGCCGGTAATGCCCACGTTGCCGTAGTAGGGGGCACCGTTGAGGATCAGGCCTGCGCCGATGCCAGAGCCGATCTTGAGGAACATCAGGTTACTGACCCCCGTATGTCGCCCCCACGTGACCTCCGACCAGGCGCCGAGATTGGCGTCGTTGTCAACAAAGATGGGGATTTTGAGGGTGTCCTCCAGGTGTTGGAGGATGTTAATGCCCACCCATTCCGGGAGGATGGCGCCCTGCGCGACGGTGCCGGTCCGGCGGTCGATGGGTCCCGGGATTCCGACGCCGGCACCTACCACCAGGCTCCGGTCCACGCCGCCTTCCTGGAGCAGTTTATCCAGCAGCGCAACAGCCGCCTGGATGCCTTCCTCGGCTTGGTGGCCCAAGGGGAGCAGGACGGATTCCTCGGCGATCACGTGGTAGCTCAGGGACGCCAGGACCACACGGAGATGCCGCCGGCCGAAGTCGATACCCACGGCGACCGCGCCGTTGCTGTTGAGTCTCACGTTGAGCGCCCGGCGGCCGGAACTGGTGATCGGTTCGGTTGACGCCAGGCCCGCGTCCTGCATGATTTTGACGATGTTGGACACCGTCGCGGTGGAGAGTCCGGTCTGGCGCGCAAGCTCGGCCTGGGTGGACGGGCCGCTCATGAGTGTCTCGATGATCCGTTGTTGGTTCAGTTGCCGGAGGGCGGACTGGGATCCCGGATTCTTTGGCTTACTCTTCGTCGGGCGCGGTGTGGCGGACATGAAAAGAAGATTGCCCTACTTTGACTGTTGTAGTCAAGAAGTTAACGCAACAAGCCTGCCGGATGAGACAAAATGATGGGACGATCCGTCCATCCTGAGGCTTGGCCGGTGCAATTGGCCCGGGATGCCGTTCAGGGCCGGTGGCTAGGCTGGAAAAACCGGACGCATACTTCCTGTGGCCGTCCCGATTCTATGAGGTGGTAACGGTGCTGCTGGCCCTGATGCAGGCAAACGCCCGCGTACTCGACGTGGATGCAAACTGCGCCGCATTGGATGCGGCGGCCCGGACGGCCGCCGCGGCAGGCGCAGCAGTCCTGGTCACGCCCGAACTGTTTGCCGTGGGCTATGCCCCGGTGAGGGTCCGCTCGGAGCTGGAGCCTTCCGTGCTTCCCGCCATCAGGGAAACGCTGTCGGGGATCGCGCGCCGCCACGGGATCGGACTGGCCTACAGCTTGCCGTCAGTCACGGACGGGGGCAGCTGGCACATCACCTCAACGCTCGTGGACGCCACGGGGGGTGAGCTTCTCACCTACGCAAAAGTGCACCTCTTTGGCGATGACGAACGCGCGGCGTTCAGCCCCGCGGAGGCGGGTCCCGCCGTCGTCGACTTCAACGGATTCCGGACATCAATGGTGATCTGCTACGACGTAGAATTTCCGGAAACGGTCAGGGCGGCCGCGCTGGCTGGGGCAGAGCTGCTCCTGGTGCCCACCGCGCTGGCGCACGGCTTCGAATCCGTCCCCCAGGTGCTGCTCCGGGCCCGCGCGCTGGAGAGCCAGCTGACTATCGCCTATGCCAACCACTCCGGAACCGAGGACGGCTGCGAATTCCTCGGCGGCAGCGTCATAGCCGGACCGGATGGTTCGCTGCTGGCGACGGCGGGACCGGGAGCCGAACTCCTGTATGCGGAGGTGGCTTCGGACGCCGCCCGAAATGCCCGTGACGTGGTGCCGTATCTCCGTGAACGCCGACCTGAGCTCTACCGGTCCTGGGGCATCTGAGGCACCCCGTCCTCCAGGCCGTCCACGTACTGCAGTGCAATCCATAGTTCAGCCCGCACCTGGGCGGAACCAAGGTCCATGGCCAGCAGCTCGGCCAGTGCATTGATCTGGCGCCGCACGCTGTTCCGGTGCATCCCCAGGACTTTGGCAGTGGCATCCCAGTTGCCGTTTTCGCCCAGCCAGGACTTCAGGACACCGAGCTGGGAGCTGCGGCGGTCAGGCTCCTGCGCCAGGACCGGTTCCAGCAGCCGGGCGGCAAGCATGGTGCCGGCGCTGCGGCCCAACAGCCCCGCGACTGACCATGTGACGTCGTCCACGCGCACACTTTCTCCGCTTGCCTGGACGCGGGACCGCAGCGACGCCGCGCGCTGGTAGGCGGCAGGAAGGCCGGCCATTTCGGTGGGATCGCCCACCACCAGACGCCAGCCCAGTTCCTCCACCTCATGCAACAGCGTGTCGTCCACCTTGAACCGGGTGACGGCGGCAAACCCGTAGTCCGTCAATTCCACCATCTTCGTGTCGAACAGCCTGCGCCACTGCAGCAACTCCCTGACCGGGCCATCCGCCGACGCGGGCGCCGACGCGTCGGCACGTACGCCCAGAACCGCCCGGAGGGCCCCGGACCGGGTCCCGGAAACGCTTTGTGCCAGGAGGTCCCTGAGGACGTTCAGCTGCCGGGTTGAGCCGGCGGCCAGGCTTTCCGGGTGGAGCAGGAGGGCTGTTGCCAGCTGGCTGGGGGCGAGCGAGCCGCTGGTGCGCTGGCGCACCAGCAGTTCCAGCAGCCCCACCACCGAGGACACCACGCTGTTCTGAGCCGGGGTCAGCGGCTTGTCCGTGCCCAAAATCAGTGCCCCGAGGGTGGCGTCCTTGGTGCTCCGGAGCGGATGGCCGAACATCAGGGCCGGGCCGTTCGCCGGAAACGACTCCGTCTCCACGCGCGGGCCGATGCCGGCCAGCAGCCGCTTCAGCATGGGCTGAAGGGCGGAAGGCTCGACGGCGGCCGCAGGGCTGGCCCCGCCGGTCCCGGCCGCTGCCGCTCGGGCACGCACCCGGCCGTCCGCCCCGAAAAGCTGGGCCCATACCGGAACCCGCTGTGCCAGCGCCGACAGGAGTTCGTGCTCGGGCCTGGCCGACAGCACCGCCCGCATCAGTTGCCGGTTGGTATCCGCCAGTTGACGGAAGACCCGGGCGTTGCCGGATTCCAGGAGCTGGGAGAACTCCATGCCGATGGCGGCGAAGGGGACGCTGCTGGGGATCTGGACCAGAGTGAGCTGATGCGTCCGGCAGGCCGACAGCACGTGGTCGGGGACAGCATCGAAGTAGGGCTCCAGGCCGAAACCCAAGGCCGCGACGCCAGCGCCGACCAGCCGCCGGACGTAGCCTTCTGCCCGCTCCTTCGTTCCGCCGTCGTCCAGGAATGGCAGTCCCGCCGTGAGGACGAACTCCCCGTCCAGCAGGTAGGGCGTGGGATCTTCCAGTTCGCTGGGCTCCACCCAGCGCAGTGGTGCGCCGGCGTTGCCGGCGTCGTGCAGGACGGTGAGGTCCTTGGGGAGTGCTGCCAGAAACTGGCCAAGGGTTACGGCATCGAGGTGCTCCGCGGTGTCAGATTGCACGGAGGGACCCCCGACCGGCGTCTTCGGCACTGCCCGCGCGTGGTGCATTACGTCTCATGATTGAAAACTATAGGTCACTTTGCACATCTCTGAGATGCGGCTCACACGCCTACGCTGGGTGGGGGAAACCGACAACTACTCACGAACGGACGTCAACGATGACTGTGCCAACACTCTCCGAACCTGCCACGGGCCGGACTGCCGGCCGTCCCGGGCTTGGCGCGCAGCTACTGCGCCGGAAGCCGATCGGACAGATGGTCAGCGAAGCGGAAAACAGCCATGACGGACCGAAACTGGTCCGCAGCTTCGGAGTCCTGCAGCTGACCATGATCAGCGTCGGCGCCACCTTGGGGACCGGCATCCTGGTGATCCTCGGCGAATCCGTTCCGCTGGCCGGGCCCGCCATCTGGATCTCCTTCGCCATCGCCGGGTTGGCCGCGCTCCTTTCCGCAGTGTCCTATGCGGAAATGGCGGGCATGGTCCCGGTCGCAGGTTCCAGCTATTCCTACACCTACGCCACGATGGGCGAAGGCATGGCCTGGATCTGCGGCTGGTGCCTGGTCCTCGAGTACGCCGTCTCCGTAGCGGCCGTTGCCGTAGGCGCGGGCCAGTACGTGAACGAGGCCCTGGCCGTGTTCGGGCAGGTCCTGCCCGACGCCGTGTCCCAGCCCCCGGGCGGCGGCGGCCTGGTCAACATCCCTGCCATGGTCATCGTGGTGCTGGCAACTATCCTGCTGGTCCGCGGAGCCAAGGAAAGCGCCTGGATCAACACGTCCATCGTTGTGGTGAAGGTGGGTATCCTCCTCTTCTTCTGCGCCGTGGCCTTCACCGCCTTCAACGCGGGCAACTTCGAACCGCTCCTGCCGATGGGTGCCGCCGGAGTCTCCGCAGCCGCGTCCCGGGTCTTCTTCTCCTACATCGGCTTCGACGCCGCCTCCACCGCCGGCGAAGAAGCCCGCGACCCCAAGCGCGACCTGCCCCGCGCCATCATGCTCTCCATGGTCATCGTCACCACCATCTACGTCCTGGTTGCCGTCGCAGCCATCGGCGCCCGCCCCTGGGGCTGGTTCGACGGTACCGAAGCCGCCCTCGTGAAGATCCTTGAGGAAACCACCGGCCAGCCGTGGATCGCCCTCGTCTTCGCCATCGGCGCAGTCCTGGCCATCGCCAGCATTGTGCTGACTGTCCTCTACGGCCAGACCCGCATCCTGCTCTCCATGTCCCGCGACGGCCTTATCCCGAAGATCTTCGGCCGCGTCTCCCGCCGGACCGGCACCCCAGCGGCCGGCACGCTCTTGGTGGGCACCGCCGTCGCCCTCACCGCCGGGCTGGTCCCGCTCGGTGCCCTGGCCGACGCCACCAGCATCGGAACCCTGTTCGCCTTCGCACTGGTCAACGTGGCCGTCATCTACCTGCGCCGCACCCGGCCCGAACTGGAGCGCACCTTCCGTGTTCCGCTCTTCCCCTGACCCCGATCCTCGGCGCGCTGATGTGCGCCTACCTCATGGCCAACCTAGGTGCCGAGACCTGGGTGACCTTCGGAATCTGGATGCTGGTGGGCCTGGCGGCCTACTTCGGCTACGGGCGCCGGAACTCCAAGGTGGCGGCGCTGAGCCTGGAGGAATACCGTGAGCTGAGCAGGCCGGAATCTTCAACGCTGTCCACCCCCGAACCAACGAAGGCAGAGCTTTCATGACCGTCGCCACCGAACTCCCGGCTTCCGACCCGTCCAGCACCCAGGCCGGCCCCATCACCATGCTGAACCCCGATTTTCCGTTCAGCTACGACCACTACCTCGCCCACCCGGCAGGGCTCGGTTCCGTTCCGCCGGAGCTTTACGGCACCGAGGTGGCCGTTGTGGGGGCGGGCCTTTCGGGCCTCGTCACGGCGTACGAACTGATGAAGCTGGGCCTGCGCCCTGTCGTCTACGAAGCGGACCAGATCGGCGGCCGCCTGCGGACGGCCGGTTTCCCGTCCGCTCCCGGCGTGGTGGCCGATCTTGGCGGCATGCGGTTCCCCGTGTCCGGCAGGGCGTTCTACCACTACGTGGACCTGCTGGGGCTGGAAACCCAGGATTTCCCCAACCCGCTGGCACCCGTTACGTCGAGCACCGTGATCGAACTGGCGGGCCAGAAGTACTACGCCGAGACCGCCCAAGACCTGCCGCCGTTCTTCCGCGAGGTGGCCGATGCCTGGAAGGCCGCGGTGAACGACGGCGCGAAGTTCGTCGAAATGCAGGAGGCCATCCGGGCCCGCGACACGGGCCGGATCAAGGAGCTCTGGAACGGGCTGCTGCCGCTCATGGACGAGCAGACCTTCTACGGGTTCATTGCCGGGAGCGAGTCATTCAAGGAAGCCGGCTTTGCGCACCGTGAGGCCTTTGGCCAGGTGGGTTTCGGCACCGGCGGCTGGGACACCGACTTTCCCAACTCCATCCTGGAAATCCTTCGTGTGGTCTACACGGACGCCGATGACCAGCACCGGCTCATCAGCGGGGGAGCGCAACGGCTGCCCGAGGCACTGTGGCAGCACGCGCCGTCGGGCATGGCCCACTGGCCGGACGGAACGTCCCTGGCGTCCCTCCACTCCGGCTCGCCCCGCGGGGCCGTGGGCAGCATCAGCCGCGATGCCGACGGCGGCCTCCGGATCCGGGAGCGCTGGAGCCGCGAGGCCAGCTACGCGGCCGTGGTGACGACGTGCCAGTCCTGGCTGCTGTCCACGCGCATCCACACTGAGGAGGCGCTGTTCCCGGCAGAACTGTGGACCGCGATCGAGCGCTCACACTACATGCAGTCGTCCAAGACGTTTGTGATGGTGGACCGTCCGTTCTGGAAGGACGTGGATCCGGACACCGGCCGTGAAGTCCTGTCCATGACCCTGACGGACCGGCTGAACAGGGCCACCTACCTCCTGGACGACGGCCCGGACAAGCCCGCCGTGATCCTGCTGTCCTACACCTGGAACGATGACGCGCTCAAATGGCTGGCGCTGGACGCCGACGAACGCGTTGAGCTGATGCTGCACTCGCTGGAGCAGATCTACCCGGGCGTGGACATCGCCAGCCACATCGTGGGCCAGCCCATCACCGTCTCCTGGGAAGCCGATCCCAACTTCATGGGTGCCTTCAAAGCGAACCTGCCGGGGCACTACCGGTACCAGCAGCGGCTGTTCACGCACTTCAAGCAGGACAAGTTGCCCGATACCCAGCGCGGAATCTTCCTCGCAGGTGATGATGTGTCCTTCACCGCGGGCTGGGCCGAGGGCGCCGTGACCACCGGCCTGAATGCCGTGTGGGGAGTGGTGAACCACCTGGGCGGTTCATCGGCACCGGGCAACCCCGGTCCGGGCGAACTCCTGGACGCTATCGGGCCCATCCCGCTGGATTAAGGGTGGGGACTAGCCGTGCAGGTCACGGTGCGCGCGGGCCAGTTCGACGTAGCGGGCGGCGTTCTGCTTCACGCCGTCGAACTCCTCATCGGTGAGTTCCCGCCGTACCTTGGCGGGGACACCCGCCACCAGTGAGCGGGGCGGCACAACGGTCCCTTCCAGGACAACAGCGCCGGCGGCCACGAGGGAGCCGGTGCCGATCACCGCACCGTTCAGAACGGTGGCGCCCATGCCGATCAGGCAGTCGTCCTCCACCGTGCAGCCATGGACGACGGCGGCATGCCCCACGCTGACCCCTGCCCCGACGGTGCAGGGGAAGCCGGGATCGGCGTGCAGCACCACGTTGTCCTGCAGGTTGCTGCCGGCGCCGACGCTGATGGCGGCCGTGTCCGCCCGGACCGACACGCCATAGAAGGCGCTCGAATCCTCAGCGAGCGTGGCCTTGCCGATGATCGACGCCGTCGGGGCGACAAAGGCGGATTCGTGGACGGCCGGAGTGTTGCCGGCGAAAGTATGAAGGGGAGCCATGGGCCAAGCCTAGGACATCCGCCCTTAGGCAAGGGTGCGGAGAATCAGGAACTGGTAGTGCTGCGTCCAGTTCCCGGCGCCCGGACCGGATTCCTCGCCGGCGCCTTCCGGCCAGGTGACAAAGTCCTCGATGGCGCCATGCCGGCCAAAGACCTGCCGCACCGTAGCGTCGCTGCGCCGGCTGAAGAACCGGCGGGGTTCGACGTCGTCCTCGGGGTTCAGGACCTCATCATCCTCACCGGACCAGAGGCCGACGGCGATGGGCCCGCCAGGTGCGGTAACGCGCACCAGCTCGCGCAGGACGCTGTCGATATCAGTGGCGGGGATGTGCAGGAGCGTACTCATGGTCCAGACCGCCGGAAAGGTTCCGTCCGCGAAGGGCAGTTGCCGGGCGCTGGCCACGGAGACGTCCAGACCCTTGGAGCTGGCGTGACGGACGTGCTCCTCGGAGAGGTCCACGCCGATGTAATGGATGCCTGCCCGGACAAACTGCAGGCCATCGAGCCCCATGCCGGAGCCGATCTCCAGTACGTTGTGGCGGCCCTCGGACTTAAGCAGCGCAATGAATCGCTCACGCTGTTCCACGCGACGGGGTGCCAGCGGATGGTCCCAGCGGGACGCGGCGCGGCGGTTGTAGAACTCGGCAAGACGCTGCTCGCTGCCGTGTTCCTCTATCCCAGCTCCAGCTGTGTCCATGGCCCACGTCCCTAAATGAAAAACCGCTTAGTTGAAGACCACTGTCCGGTTGCCGTCCAGCAGCACACGGTGTTCGGCATGCCATTGGACGGCCTGCGTCAACGTGCGGCCTTCCACGTCCCGGCCCATCTGCACAAACTGCTCCGGAGTGCGGGCATGGTCCACGCGGATGACTTCCTGCTCGATGATGGGGCCCTCGTCCAGGGCGGCGGTGACGTAGTGGGCGGTGGCGCCGATCAGCTTGACGCCGCGGGCGTGGGCCTGGTGGTAGGGCTTGGCGCCCTTGAAGGACGGCAGGAACGAGTGGTGGATGTTGATGGCCTTGCCGGTAAGGTCCGCACACAGGTCATCCGAAATGATCTGCATGTAGCGGGCCAGGACGGTCAGTTCGATATCGTGCTCCGCCATGAGTGCACGCAGCTTGTCCTCCGCCTGGGCCTTGGTGTCAGGGGTGACGGGGATGTGGTGGAACGGGATGCCGTAGAACTCGGCCAGTCCGGCAAGGTCACGGTGGTTGGAGACGATGGCGGGGATCTCGATGGGCAGGGTGCCTGAGCGCTGCTGGAACAGGATGTCGTTGAGGCAGTGCGCGGATGTGCTGGCCATCAGCAGGGTGCGCACTTTCTGGCCCACGGGGTTGAGGCTCCACTGCATGCCGAAGGATTGGACCACCGGCTCAAGGGAGGCCTGGAGCTCTGCCCGGGAGGCCGTCGTCGTCGCTTCCACGCGCATAAAGAAGTTGCCGGTCGCGGGGCTGCCGTACTGCTGCGAGTCCAAAATATTACAGCCCGCCACCAGCAGCGCTCCGGCCACGGCGTGGACAATTCCGGGGCGGTCCGGGCAGGACAGTGTCAATACGTAAGCTCGGTTCAGCTGCTCTTCAGTCACGACTACAAGCCTACCCGCGCGGCCCGCCCGCGTTTGGTAGTCTGGTGGGGTCGCAACTGGCGTTGGGTGGCTAACCACCAGGGAGCGGCACTTACGAAGACCACGGATCGTACGCCTGGGCCGAGGGTCATGTCTTACCGGAGCTGCACCCTTTCAGGATGCGGCTCACTTTCACGCCCTGTCATCAACGGGCGGTGATGTGCGCCAGCCGGTAGCCTGACCTTAGCAGTGCCCGTATCCCTAGCCAGGAGTTTTTCGTGACCACTACCGCCACCACCACAGCCGCCGTCAGCAACCAGTCGCTGGCCGAGCTTGACCCCGAAATCGCAGCAGTCCTCAACCAGGAACTTGGCCGCCAGCGCGGCACCCTGGAAATGATCGCCTCCGAAAACTTCGCCCCGCGCGCCGTGATGGAAGCCCAGGGCTCGGTCCTGACCAACAAGTACGCCGAGGGTTACCCGGGCCGCCGCTACTACGGTGGCTGCGAATACGTTGATATCGCGGAGCAGTTGGCCATCGACCGCGTCAAGGCACTGTTCGGTGCCGAATACGCCAACGTCCAGCCGCACTCCGGTGCCCAGGCCAACGCCGCAGCACTGTCCGCCATGATCACCCCCGGCGACAAGATCCTGGGCCTGTCTCTGTCCCACGGCGGCCACCTGACCCACGGCATGAAGCTCAACTTCTCCGGCAAGCTCTACAACGTCGCTGCCTACCAGGTGGAGCCGGACAACTTCCGCGTGGACATGGACAAGCTGCGCGAGCAGGCCATCGCCGAGAAGCCCCAGGTCATCATCGCCGGCTGGTCCGCCTACCCGCGCCACCTGGACTTCGCAGCTTTCCGCTCCATCGCCGATGAAGTGGGCGCGCTGCTCTGGACCGACATGGCACACTTCGCCGGACTGGTTGCTGCGGGCCTGCACCCGAGCCCGGTGCCGTACTCCGACGTCGTCACCTCCACCGTGCACAAGACGCTCGCCGGCCCCCGTTCCGGTGTGATCCTGGCCAAGCAGGAGTGGGCCAAGAAGATCAACTCCAACGTCTTCCCGGGCCAGCAGGGCGGCCCGCTCATGCACGTCATCGCGGCCAAGGCCGTGGCCTTCAAGATCGCCGGCACCGAGGAATTCAAGGAGCGCCAGGAGCGTGTCCTCGAAGGCGCCAAGATCATTGCCGACCGCCTCAACCAGGCCGACGTCGCCGAAGCCGGCGTCTCCGTCCTGACCGGCGGCACGGACGTGCACCTGGTCCTGGTGGACCTGCGCAACTCCCAGCTGGACGGCCAGCAGGCCGAGGACCTCCTGCACTCCGTGGGCATCACCGTGAACCGCAATGCGGTCCCGTTCGACCCGCGGCCGCCGATGGTCACCTCGGGCCTGCGTATCGGCACCCCGGCCCTGGCCACCCGTGGCTTCGGTGCTGCCGAGTTCACCGAGGTGGCGGAGATCATCGCCACCGCGCTGAAGGCCGGCACCGCCACGGACGTCGAGGCGCTGCAGTCCCGCGTGGACAAGCTCGCCGCCGATTTCCCGCTGTACCCGCAGCACGAGCAGTGGTAATCCATGACCATTGAAACGGGAACCGCACAGATTCTTGACGGCAAGGCTACCGCCGCTGCCATCAAGGCCGAGCTGACCGAACGCGTGGCCGTACTCAAGGCCAAGGGCGTCGTTCCCGGACTGGGCACCATTCTGGTGGGCTCCGACCCCGGAAGCACCTGGTACGTGGGCGGCAAGCACAAGGACTGCACCGAGGTGGGCATCACGTCCATCCGCCGCGACCTGCCCGAGGACACAAGCCAGGACGAACTCCTTGCCGTGATCCGTGAGCTGAACGGGAACTCGGAATGCACCGGCTACATCGTGCAGCTTCCCTTGCCCAAGCACATCAACCAGGACGTCATCCTGGAGGCCATGGATCCGGAAAAGGACGCCGACGGCCTGCACCCCATGAACCTGGGCCGCCTGGTGGCCAACGTCAGCGGACCCATGACTTCGCCGCTGCCGTGCACACCCAAGGGCTGCGTGGAGCTGCTCACCCGGCACGGCATCAGCCTCAAGGGCAAGCGCGTGCTGGTGGTGGGCCGCGGTGTGACCATCGGCCGTCCCGTCGGGCTGCTGCTGACCCGCAAGGATGTCAACGCCACGGTCATCCTGGCGCACACCGGCACCGTGGACCTGGCCGCCGAACTCCGCCAGGCCGACGTCGTGATCGCCGCTGCGGGAGTCCCGCACATGATCAAGGCGGCGGACCTGAAGCCGGGCGCAATAGTGCTCGACGTCGGCGTGAGCCGTGTGGACGATGGCAACGGCAAGGCGGTGGTCACCGGAGACGTGGACCCCGCCGCTGCCGGCGTCGCCGCGTGGATCTCCCCGAACCCGGGCGGTGTGGGGCCGATGACCCGCGCCATGCTGCTGGCCAACGTGGTGGAAACCGCGGAACGCCAGGCAGGGCTCGCCTAACAGCAGGAACAGTACGACGACGGCGGCCCGCACCTTCTCATGGAAGGCGCGGGGCCGCCGTCGGGCTTTAACGGCAGGGCGTGGTGTTCGCCGGGGGAAGAAGGTGCCTTGGTGCGCCGCGGCGTTTGAGACAATGGACCCATGCGATCTCTGGGTAATCCTGAAACTCCGTCCGGCCGGTCCAAGAGCGGCTTCTCCATGCTGCGGATCAGCGGCCCGGGAATGATGGTCTTTGTCATCGCTTTCCTCGTTGCTGTGATCTTCGCGGCCAACCAGAACGACGTCGTTGGCTGGGTTGTCGCGATCATCGCCGCCTTCTGGCTGGCCCTCGCAGCCTTTGTGGTGTTCAGCATCCAGAAGGCCGCCAAAAAAGCCGGCGCCAAGCTGACCGAAGCCCACAATGCCTTCAACACTGCAGCCGGCCGCGCGCCGTCGTCGTCCTCGGCTGACCACGGGGGCACCCGGGTGGTGTACGAACGCACCGAGGCGGACGAGGTCCGCGACCTCAAGCTGGACCATTCCTTCAAGATCGTCCAGGTGCAGATCCAGGTGGTAGAGAAGGAGCGCGCCAAGGGTGAGGCAGCGGACCAGGACACGATCCGCCGCGCACTGGAGACCATCGAGATCACCGCCACGAACGCCCGCGACATGATCCGTGCCGGCGGCGGAACCGGTGACCCGGTCAGCGGAACCATCATCGACTAGAGTAGTGCGGGTGATCTCGGCATTGAAGAAGGACCACCTTCGCATCGCATCAGTCAACGTCAACGGCCTCCGGGCTGCCTACAAGAACGGTATGGCGGCATGGCTGGAGCCCCGCGAGGTGGACATTCTCTGCCTCCAGGAAGTCCGGGCGCCTGACGCGATCGTGCGCCAGCTGCTCGGTGATGGCTGGCACATCCTGCACGCCGAAGCCGAGGCCAAAGGCCGCGCCGGCGTCGCCATTGCATCCCGGGAAGAGCCGCTGGAAACCCGCAGCGGCATCGGCGATGACTACTTCGCCACCGCCGGACGCTGGGTGGAGGCTGATTTCCGGGTGGCCGACGCCGCGGGAAACCCCGCGCAGCTGACCGTTGCCAGCGCCTACGTACACTCCGGTGAAGTGGGCACGCAGAAGCAAGTGGACAAGTACCGGTTCCTGGATGTCATGAGCACCCGCCTACCGGAACTGTCCAAGCACAGCGACCACGCAGTGGTGGTGGGCGACCTGAACGTGGGCCACACCGAGCGGGACATCAGGAACTGGAAAGGCAACGTCAAGAAGGCCGGCTTCCTGCCTGACGAGCGTGCCTATTTTGACCGCTTCTTCGGCGAGGATATCGGCTGGAAGGACGTCCACCGGGGCCTGGCGGGCGACGTCGACGGCCCATACACCTGGTGGTCACAGCGCGGCCAGGCGTTCGACAACGACACCGGCTGGCGCATCGACTACCACATGGCAACCCCGGCCCTCGCCGCCGCCGCGTTCTCAGCGGTGGTTGACCGGGCACCCTCGTGGGACACCCGCTTCTCTGACCATGCCCCGCTGGTAGTGGACTACCGGCTCTAAGCCCCGAAGGTTTTTTCTCCCCATGACTAGCCCGATTTCCCCGGTGACCAAGAAACGCATCCTCTCAGGTGCCAAGCCCACGGCCGACTCCCTGCACCTGGGCAACTACATTGGCGCTGTCCGCAACTGGGTGGACATGCAGGCCGAATATGATGCCGTCTTCTTCATCCCGGACCTGCACGCCATCACGGTGGACTTCGATCCCGCCGAGCTCGCCAAGCGCACCCGCGTGGTGGCCGCACAGTACATAGCCGCCGGCATCGACCCGGACAAAAGCATCTTCTTTGTGCAGTCCCATGTCCCCGAGCACGCCCAGCTGGCCTGGGCCCTGAACTGCATCACCGGCTTCGGCGAGGCGTCCCGGATGACACAGTTCAAGGACAAGACGCAGAAGTCGGGCGCGGACGCGGCAACGCTTGGCCTGTTCGCCTACCCCACGCTGATGGCAGCGGACATCCTGCTGTACCAGACGGACCTCGTGCCGGTGGGCGAGGACCAGAGGCAGCACCTGGAACTCACCCGGAACCTGGCCCAGCGCTTCAACACCCGCTACGGCCACACTTTCACCGTGCCGGAAGCTACCATCCTCAAGGCCAGCGCCAAGATCTACGACCTGCAGAACCCCAGCGCCAAGATGTCCAAGACGGGCGAGTCCCCCAACGGTTCCATCCAGCTGCTGGAGGACCCCAAGCTCGCCGCGAAGCGCATCAAATCCGCAGTCACGGACACCGGATCCGAAGTCCGCTTCGACGCCGAAGCCAAGCCCGGGATCTCCAACCTCCTCACCATCTACTCCACGCTCACCGGGAAGTCCGTCGCTGAGCTGGAGGCGGAGTACGAGGGCAAGATGTACGGCCACCTGAAAGTGGACCTTGCGGAGGTCATGGTGGACTTCATCACGCCGCTGCGGAACCGCACCAATGAACTGATGGCGGACCCGGCCGAGCTGGACCGGCTGTTGGCCCAGGGCGCCGAGCGGGCCAGGGAAATCGCCGCAGTGACCCTCGGCCAGGTCTATGAGCGCATGGGCTTCCTGCCGTCCCTCAGCCTCGCAGGCGTCCGCTAGCTCGATGTCGGCCGCCAGCAATGTCAGTGAAGGAATGAGTGTAGGCGTCATTCTGGGCTTCCCCCCTGCCATCGCCGAGGAACTTCAACGGTGGCGTGCCTCCTTCGGGGACCCCATGGCGGGGGTGGTGCCCGCACACATCACGCTGGTCACCACCACAACCACGCAGGACTGGGCAGCCACCCAGGCGCACGTCCGCGAAGTGGCGCAGCGGCAGGTCCCGTTCATGGTCACCATTGCCGGGACCGGAACGTTCCGGCCGGTATCCCCGGTGGTTTACATCAACGTGGAAGACGGGTTCGAGTCCTGCGTGGAGCTCCACGAAAAACTCCAGACGGGCCCGCTGCAACGCGAGTTGCCGTTCTCGTACCACCCGCATGTCACGATCGCCCACGATGTTGCGCCCGAAAGCCTGGACGAAGCCGAAACGGTGCTTGAAAGTTACCGGGCAACCTTCCCGGTGGTTAGCATGGGACTCTACGAGCATGATGCCGACGGCATTTGGCAGCTACGGGAAGAGTTGGACTTTGGGACCGAAACTGACCACGACGGCGGGTCCTTCGCCGCGGACGCCGACGCAAACGGAGCCACCGCTCCCCACTGAACAGGCGGCCCTGAAGCTCGCAGTCATCCAAAAACGGATGGAGTGGGGCAAAGCCAGAAGGTCCGACGGCGGCCCGGTGGCCAGCTCGCTGGCGATGCTCCAGTGGCTGCTCGCCCGGCTTAACGCCTTCCGCCCGATGCGCGCGTGGCAGCACTACAACCTCCAGCACGGCCCCTTGATGAGCGCCGGCATCGGCTTCAACATGTTCTTCTCCATCACAGGCCTGTTGGCCACGGGTTTCTCCGTTGCCGGCCTTGTGCTGCGGGGCCAGCCTGCCCTGCTGGACACCATCACCGGCAGCGTGGCCCAGAGCGCGCCCGGCCTGCTGAAGGTGGGCGGGGGAGAAGGGCTGGTTGATCCGAAGGACCTCCTGAACCCCGATGGCCTGGGCTGGACGGCCGTGATTGCGGCAGTGGTTACGGTCATCACGTCCCTGGGCTGGATCGCCGGACTCCGCGATGGCCTGCGCGGCGTGGTGCAGTTGCCGCCCCTGAAAATTAACCCGATTGTCCTCAAACTTCGCGACGCCGGCACCCTTCTGCTCCTGGGAGTTGCCCTGGTGATCAGCGCCGGGGCGTCACTCGTGTTCGGCACAGCCGCTGGCTGGGTCACGGACTTCCTGCGGCTGGATCCGGTGGTGGCAGGTCCGCTGACCACCGTGATCAAGATCGGTGTGCCGCTGGTCCTGAGCTGGGTCACGGCCGTCATCATGTTCAGGCTGGCCGGTGGCCTCAAGCTCTCCCGGCGCGCACTCCTGGAGGGGACCATCCTTGCCGCGGTGGGCACCACGGTCCTGCAGGTATTCAGCACCGAACTGCTGGCCGGTGCGGGACGGAACCCCATCCTGGCGCCGTTTGCCATCATCATCGGCCTGCTGATCTGGTTCAACCTGGTCAGCCAGGTCTACTTGGTGTCCGCCGGCTGGTCCACCATCCGCGAAGAAGACCTCCGGAGCGCACCAGCCGGCCACGACAAAGCCCTGTGGGGCTCCCGGCAGGTCCAGCCCGGCAAGCTACCCGTGGAGGGCCACAGCGACGGAAAGCGCCCCGTCGCCGGGCACCAAGGCGGCCCGGCAGTTACTTCCCGGCGTCGAGGTACTGGTCGGCCCAGGCAGAAATAATCCTGGCGGCCCGGGCTGCCTGGCCCTTGCCGGTCAGCAGGTGGTCACTGCCTTCGAGCGAGACAAAGTTCCGCGGATGGCGCGCCGTCTGGAAGATGGTGCTGGCGTTTTCGATGCCCACAGTGTTGTCCGTGGGGGAGTGGAGCACCATCAGCGGCTTATACAGCTGCCGGATGCAGTCCGTGAGGTCCGCGTTCTCCAGGTCCTCCACAAAGTGTTTCCGGATCTCCACGCGTTTCCCGCCGAGGTCCACTTCCGCGCTTCCCTCGCTGAGGATCTTGTCCAGGGCGGCGTCAAAGACGTGTGCCACGTGCTTGGGCGAGAACGGGGCACCCACTGTTGCGACGGCGTCGAGCTCCGGGATCTGGCGGGCAGCCGCGAGCACCGCCGCACCGCCGAAGGAATGGCCCACAAGCAGGGAGATGGCCTTTCCCTGGTTGCGCATGAACCCGGCAGCCACAACGGTGTCCGCCACCTTGTGGCTGAAGGAGCCCTCCGACCAATAGCCGGCGCTCTCGCCCAGCCCCAGGTTATCGAAACGGAGCATCCCGATGCCGGTGTCAGCCAGGGCCTTGCACATCCGGGACGCCGCGGGGCTGTCCTTGCCCAGGGTGAAACCGTGGGAGAACACACCCCAGCCCCGTATGGGCCCCTCCGGGACGTCGATGATGCCGGACAGGAGCTCGCCGGTGGATCCTTCGAAGCTGACTTTTTCGGAACGGGACATCGCGGGCTGCTTTCGTTGGTGCCGTCAGGTGTTAAACAACGACGGCGCCACCCCACCTAAGGTGGGTGACGCCGTCGTAAGCAAGAACCTGAATTAGATCTTACGGGAAAGAATTGCCTGCTTGACCTCGGCAATTGCCTGGGTCACCTGGATGCCGCGGGGGCATGCTTCGGAGCAGTTGAAGGTGGTGCGGCAACGCCATACGCCTTCTTTGTCGTTCAGGATTTCCAGGCGCATGTCGCCGGCATCATCACGGGAATCGAATATGAAGCGGTGGGCGTTGACGATCGCGGCCGGGCCGAAGTACTGGCCATCGGTCCAGAACACCGGGCAGGAGGACGTGCACGCCGCGCAGAGGATGCACTTGGTGGTGTCGTCGAAGCGCTCACGGTCCTCGGCGGACTGCAGGCGTTCCTTGGTGGGCTCGTGGCCCTTGTTGATCAGGAACGGCATGACTTCGCGGAAGGACTGGAAGAACGGCTCCATGTCCACGATCAGGTCCTTCTCCACCGGCAGGCCCTTGATGGGCTCAACGGTGATGGGCTTGGTGGTGTCCAGGTCCTTCAGGAGGGTCTTGCAGGCAAGGCGGTTGCGGCCGTTGATGCGCATGGCATCCGAACCGCAGACACCGTGGGCGCAGGAACGGCGGAACGAAACGCTGCCGTCAATTTCCCATTTGACCTTGTGCAGGGCATCCAGCACGCGGTCGGTGCCGTACATGGTCACCTTGAAGTCTTCCCACGTGGCGTCCTCGGACACCTCAGGGTTGTAACGGCGCACGCGCAGGGTGACCTCGAACGTGGGGATCTCTCCGCCGCCTCCGATGTGTGCGGGCAGTTCGATCTTGGAGGCTGGCTCAGCAAGTTCAGCGGTCATCTTAGTACTTCCTCACCATCGGCTCGTAGCGGGTAAAGACGACCGGTTTGGTGCCCAAACGGATGCCGGCTGTTGTTTCCGCGGACCCCGCGGTGCCGTCGGCCGGGGCGTGGTCATCCTTGTACGCCATGGAGTGCTTCATGAATTTTTCGTCGTCGCGTTCCGGGAAGTCCTCGCGGAAGTGTCCGCCGCGGGATTCCTCACGGTGCAGGGCCGCCACGGTCATGACCTTGGCCAGTTCCAGCAGGAAGCCCAGCTCAACGGCTTCGAGCAGGTCCAGGTTGAAGCGCTTGCCCTTGTCCTGGACGCTGATCTTCTTGTAGCGGGCCTCGAAGGACTCGATGTCCGTGAGGACCTGGTTCAGCGTGTCAGCCGTACGGAACACCTGCATGTTGGCGTCCATGGTGTCCTGGAGTTCCTTGCGGATTACCGCCACCTTCTCGTCACCGGTGCCGTTGCGGGCGATATCCAGCAGCTCGATGGTGTAGGCCTCCGGATCCTCCGGGAGGTCCACAAAGTCAGCAGTCTTGGCGTACTCCGCAGCGGCGATGCCGGCGCGCTTGCCGAACACGTTGATGTCCAGCAGTGAGTTGGTGCCGAGGCGGTTGGAGCCGTGGACCGAAACGCAGGCAACCTCACCGGCGGCGTAAAGGCCCGGGATGACGGTGTCGTTGTCCTGCAGGACCTCGGTGGTGATGTTGGTGGGGATGCCGCCCATGGCGTAGTGCGCCGTGGGGAACACCGGAACCGGCTCCGTGTACGGTTCCACACCCAGATAGGTGCGGGCGAACTCGGTGATGTCCGGGAGCTTGGCATCGATGTGTGCCGGCTCCAGGTGGGTCAGGTCAAGGAGGACGTAGTCCTTGTTCGGGCCGCAGCCGCGGCCTTCACGGACTTCGTTGGCCATCGAACGGGCCACGATGTCACGCGGTGCCAGGTCCTTGATGGTGGGGGCGTAGCGCTCCATGAATCGCTCACCCTCGGAGTTACGCAGGATGGCGCCCTCGCCGCGTGCGGCTTCGGAAAGCAGGATGCCCAGGCCGGCGAGGCCTGTCGGGTGGAACTGGAAGAACTCCATGTCCTCCAGCGGAATGCCCTTGCGGAACGCGATGCCCATGCCGTCGCCGGTCAGGGTGTGGGCGTTCGAGGTGGTCTTGAAGACCTTGCCGGCGCCGCCGGTAGCGAAGATCACGGACTTGGCCTGGAACACGTGCAGCTCACCGGAGGCGAGGTCGTAGGACACGACGCCGGCAACGCGCTTCTGCTTGTACGGCGTGCCGTCCTCACGGACTGCGTCTTCCTCGACCGTCAGGAGATCCAGGACGTAGTACTCGTTGTAGAACTCCACGTTGTGCTTGACGCAGTTCTGGTACAGCGTCTGCAGGATCATGTGGCCGGTGCGGTCTGCTGCGTAGCAGGCGCGGCGGACAGGTGCCTTGCCGTGGTCGCGGGTGTGGCCACCGAAGCGGCGCTGGTCGATCCGGCCTTCGGGTGTGCGGTTGAACGGCAGGCCCATCTTTTCCAAATCCAGCACGGCGTCGATGGCTTCCTTGGCCATGACCTCGGCGGCGTCCTGGTCAACCAGGTAGTCGCCGCCCTTGATGGTGTCAAAGGTGTGCCATTCCCAGTTGTCTTCTTCGACATTGGCAAGGGCCGCACACATGCCACCCTGCGCCGCACCGGTGTGCGAGCGGGTGGGGTAGAGCTTGGTCAGTACTGCTGTGCGCGCGCGCTGACCGGACTCGATCGCGGCGCGCATGCCAGCGCCACCGGCACCGACGATGACGACGTCGTACTTATGGACCTGCATACTTGGGCGCTCTTTCTCTCAAAATTCGCTATAAAACAACGGGCGGGCGTTGCCTGCACCGCAAAATACAGCCTGCGGCTCACCGCGGGCAGCGGATGAACGGACTACGCGGGGCAGAAGCCACCGGGCAGCGAAACACCGTCAACCACTGGGCACGGGTTGAAGGTGAAGATCACCAGGGTGCCAAGGACGATGATCACGGTGGTGGCCGCGTAGAGAACGATCTTGAGCCAGAGACGGGTGGAATCCTTCTCGGCGTAGTCGTTGATGATGGTGCGTACGCCGTTGGTGCCGTGCAGCATGGCCAGCCACAGCATGGCGAGGTCCCAGACCTGCCAGAACGGGTCAGCCCACTTGCCGGCGACGAAGCCGAAGTCGATGGCGTGGATGCCCTCGCCCACCAGGAGGTTTACAAAGAGGTGCCCGAAGATGAGAACTACCAGCACTATGCCGGACAGGCGCATGAACAGCCAGGCCAGCATTTCGAAGTTGCCCCGGCTTGCGCCTGTGCGTCGGTACTGGGGGGAGATCTTCCCACTGCTGGTTTTCCTGCTGCGCGGGTTTTCGATCGTTGCAGTCATGGCTTAGTGACCTCCGAGTGCGAGGGAAAGGTGGCGGATGGAGAAGCCGACCATAACAACTACCCACAGGGCCAGGACGGTCCACAGCATCTGACGCTGGTACTTGGCGCCCTTCTTCCAGAAGTCGACGGCGATGATCCGCAGCCCGTTAAAGGCGTGGAAAACGATCGCGGCAACCAGGCCCGTTTCACCCAGGGCCATAAGGGGGTTCTTGTAGGCACCGATAACGGCCGTGTAGGCCTCCGGGGACACACGCACCAATGAGGTGTCCAGCACATGGACCAACAAGAAGAAAAAGATCACTACACCGGTAATACGGTGTCCTACCCAGGACCACATGCCTTCACGGCCGCGGTACAAGGTGCCAGCTGGTTTTGTCGGCACTGATAAACCTCCCTGCAACACAGCGGCGCTGGCATGAGATCCACGCGGGGGGAACGCCTGCTGCGAGAGCAACTCGTAGCTCAGGCCTAAATCTAGGCTTCGCTCACAGCTTATTCAATTTAGGAACTCCTTGGTGACCCGCAACGCCCGCGTTTTGCCCGCATATGAGACGAACACCACACCATGGCGCGCCCGCGGGGGCAGCGGAGGGTCGTGAAAGGGGTCACTGGCGGCCTGTCAGCTAAAGTAGCCGTGATGAGTACAGACAAAGCGACAAGCCCGGATTCACCCCTGAACCGCTTTATTGCGGTGATTCCGGCAGGCGGAGTGGGGACCCGCCTCTGGCCCCTGTCACGCGCAGCAGCTCCCAAATTCCTGCACGACCTCACGGGGTCCGGCAGCACTTTGCTGCGCGCCACCTACGACCGCCTGGAGCCACTGGCAGGCAGGCGCGTCCTCGTGGTGACCGGCACTGCACACCGGGCCGCCGTCTGCCGGCAGTTGCCCGAAGTCCAGGAGTCTGACCTGGTGCTGGAAAGCGAGCCGAAGGATTCCGGCGCGGCCATCGGACTGGCTGCCGCCATCCTGTACGAGCGCGACCCGGACACCATCATGGGTTCCTTCGCCGCTGACCAGGTCATCAGCCCCGACCACCTGTTCCAGCAGGCGGTCCGGGAGGCCATCCATACGGCCGCCGCCGGCAAGATCGTGACCATCGGCATCAAGCCGACGCACCCGTCCACCGGTTTCGGCTACATCCGCGCCGGCGAGAAACTCCACATCGACGGCGCCCCCAGCGCCCAGGCCGTGGTGGAGTTTGTGGAGAAGCCGGACGAGGAAGTTGCCCAGCAGTATGTGGACAGCGGCGAGTATGTCTGGAACGCAGGAATGTTCGTGGCTCCCGTTGCCTTGATGCTGAGGCACCTTGAGGCCAACCAGCCGGAGCTGTTCAAGGGCCTGCAGGAGATCGCCCAGGCCTGGGACACGCCCGAACGTGATGCCGTCACGGCCCGCGTTTGGCCCACGCTGCCCAAGATCGCCATTGACTATGCCGTTGCCGAGCCTGCCGCCGCCGCCGGCGATGTGGCTGTTGTGCCGGGCACCTTCGGATGGGACGACGTCGGGGACTTTGCTTCCGTGGGCCGGCTCAACAGTGCGCGGGAAGTCGATGACGTCACCGTTATCGGCGAAGGCGCCCGGGTTTTCACTGAAAACGCCAGCGGTGTGGTGGTTTCGGACACAAAGCGCGTTATCGCCCTGATCGGAATCAAGGACGTGGTCATTGTTGATACGGGCGATGCCCTGCTCGTGACCACCAAGGAGCATGCGCAGCGGGTCAAGGGAGCCGTTGACGCGCTCAAGGCCAGCGGCGACACCGACGTCCTGTAACCCGGCCCGGAGTGTTCAGCCGCGGCACAATCTGTAACGCGCCCGCCGTGATGACGCTATTCCGGTGACGCTCGCTAGAGTAAATGAGTGCGTAATTACACTACTGAAGCCGAGCCCACCGCATTAGTGCGGCCATGGTTGGAACCCCTCCTGCCGGAGCTGATCGACTTCCGCCGGGATTTGCATGCGCATCCCGAACTTTCCTTCAAGGAATTCCGCACCACGGACAAGCTGGTGGAGCGGCTCGAAGCCGCAGGACTGGCCCCGCGGCGTCTCGAAGGCACCGGCCTCACCGTCGACATCGGCGAGGGGCCGATCGCCACTGCGCTCCGCGGCGATATTGACGCCCTGCCCATCATCGAGGAAACCGGCCTGCCGTTTGCCTCCAAGAACCACGGCGTCACGCATGCGTGCGGCCACGATGTCCACACCGCCACCATGCTCGGCGTTGCCCTGGTCCTGCAGACCATGCACCAGGAGTCGCCGCTGGGCGGTTCCGTCCGGATCATCTTCCAGCCGGCCGAGGAAACCATGCCCGGCGGCGCGCTTTCCTGCATCGAGCAGGGCGTCCTGGACGGTGTGCCCCGCATCCTGGCGCTGCACTGCGATCCAAGGATCGACGTCGGACGCATCGGTACGCGCATCGGCGCCATCACTTCCGCTTCGGACACCATCAGGATCGAGCTGAGCGGCCGCGGCGGCCATACCTCCCGTCCGCACCTGACGGAGGACCTCGTGTTCGCCCTGGCACAGATCGCCGTGAATGTTCCCGCTGTGCTGTCCCGCCGCGTTGACGTGCGCAGCGGTGTCTCTGTGGTGTGGGGCCATATCTCCGCCGGATCGGCGCCAAACGCCATTCCCGGCACCGGCTTCATGGCCGGGACCATGCGCTGCCTGGACCGCGATGCCTGGAAAGCCGCCGGCGAGCTCCTGGACGAGGTGGTGCATCAGGTGGCCGCGCCCTACGGTGTGGAAGTACGCCTGGAGCACACCAGGGGAGTGCCGCCGGTGGTCAACTCGGAGCACGAGACCGCGCTCATAGAGGCCGCAGCCCGCGCCGAAATTGGTGAGGGCGCCGTTGTACTGACGCCGCAGTCCATGGGCGGCGAGGACTTCGCATGGTTCCTGGCGGAGCGTCCCGGCGCGATGATGCGCCTGGGCACCAAAACCCCGGGCGGCGAAGAATATGACCTGCACCGCGGTGACTACATCCTGGACGAACGTGCCCTGGGCCTGGGTATCCAGGTCCTCACGGCGGCAGCCCTCCGGACCATCCGCGACCTCTAGCTAGCTCCCGCGTTTCTGCCCCGTGCCCACGCGCCCCTGACCTTCCGGCGCGAACGGCCACTTATGCCCCACGCCTCCCCCGCGAACTGGCAGCTAATACCCTCAAACCCCGGTTTTGAGGGTGTTATCTGCTTGTTCGCGCGTCCCTTGGATAGGTAAGTTGTGCACAATTGAATTGTGGGCTACTGTCTTAGGTATGACTGAAGCGCCCCGCCTCGACCGCCAGGTATGTTTTGCCCTGTACTCCGCCTCCCGTGCGGCAACAGCGGTCTACCGTCCCGTGTTGGAAGACCTCGGCCTGACGTACCCGCAGTACCTGGTGATGCTGGTCCTCTGGGAATCGGAGCCGAAGGGAGTCAAGGAGCTCGGCGAGGAGCTGGGCCTTGACTCCGGCACGCTGTCGCCGATGCTCAAGCGCCTGGAGGCCATGGGGCTCGTGGAGCGCCGCCGGTCCGGGGAGGATGAGCGCCGGGTGGCAGTCCATCTGACGCCGGCCGGGCGCTCGCTCAGCAGCAAGGCCAGCGGGATTCCACGGCACCTTGCGGGCGCAGCCGGGTTGTCAGCCGATGAGCTGGAACAGCTTCGCACCACCCTGGAACGGCTCACCGCAGCCCTTCACGGCGCGCACTAAAGTCACAGCGCGCACTAGAGCGCCCACGATTTTCCGTTATCCACATCCAACAGGACGGACCACATATGAAGACTCTCTACACTGCCGAGGCCCTGGCTTCCGGCGAAGGCCGGGACGGCAACGCACGCACCAACGACGGCAAGCTGGATGTCAGCCTGGCCAGCCCCGTGGAGCTGGGCGGTGACGGCCAGGGCACCAACCCGGAGCAGCTTTTTGCCGCCGGTTATGCGGCCTGCTTCCACTCGGCGCTCCGCCTCGTGGGGCGCAAGGAGAGTGCGGACCTGACGGATTCGGCCGTGGCGGCCAAGATCCACTTTGGCGCGCTGACCGACGGCGTGGGCTACGGCCTCGCTGCTGAACTGGAGATCGCTGTTCCGGCCCTGGATCTCGCCACGGCCGAGTCCCTGGTGGCCAAAGCGCATCAGATCTGCCCGTATTCCAACGCCACCCGCGGAAACATCACCGTGGACATCAAGATCCTGGAGTTCGCAGCATGAGCCTGACAACGGCACTTCCAACATCCACCCGGGAAATCCGCCTGGCCTCACGTCCGGTAGGGCGTCCCGTCAGCGAAAACTTCCTACTGGCGGAGTCACAGCTGCCGGAGCTTCAGGACGGCCAGATCCTGGTCCGCAACCTCTACATCTCCGTGGACCCCTACATGCGAGGCCGCATGAACGACGTCAAGTCGTACTCGGCGCCCTTCGCGCTGGATGCAGCGCTCGACGGCGGCGCCATCGGTGAGGTCATCGCGTCCAGGGCCGAGGCGCGGAAGGTGGGGGACGCCGTCGTCCATCAACTGGGCTGGCGTGACTATGCCGTACTGGACGCAGACGCAACCGCGGTTGCCCGCACGGACCTTGCGCCGGCGTCGGCGTTCCTTGGCGCGCTTGGCATGACCGGACTGACGGCCTACGCCGGCCTGCTCAAAGTAGCCGAGTTCAAACCGGGCGATGCCGTGTTTGTGTCCGGTGCGGCGGGCGCCGTGGGCTCGCTTGTGGGCCAGATCGCCAAGGCAATGGGCGCTTCCAGGGTCATCGGCAGCGCGGGAACGCCGGAGAAGGTCGCGCGGCTCCTGGAACTGGGCTTCGACGCCGCGTTCAACTACAACGACGGTCCGGTTCGGGAACAGCTTGTCCAGGCGGCAGGACCCGCCGGTATAGACGTGTATTTCGACAACGTGGGCGGCGATCACCTGGAAGCCGCCCTGGCGGTCCTGAATGTGGGCGGCCGCGTGGCCATGTGCGGTGCGATCGCCCAGTACAACTCCACCGAACCCACGCAGGCGCCTCGGAACCTGGCGCTCGCCATCGGCAAGCAGCTCACCCTGCGGGGGTTCCTGGTGAGTGGACAGCGCCAGCACAGCGCTGAATTCTTCGCCAAGATGTCAGCCTGGCTCGCGGACGGTTCAATGCGGTACGACGAGACCGTGGTGGATGGGCTGGAGCACGCGCCCCAGGCCTTTATGGATCTGCTCGACGGCGCGAACACCGGCAAGATGCTGGTGCGCCTCTAACTTCTTCCGCTCCGGTGCGAACGGACACTTGAGGCCCCGACTAATGGGGCCTCAAGGGTCCGTTCGCACTTAATGGGAGAGGTGCGGCCCGGACGACTTCTACTGGTTGGTAACAAATTCTCAACAATCTTCAGGATCCGGCTCCAATGTGGTAGCGGATGTGTTGCAGCCCACTAATGTAGCTTCTATCAGTGCGCTTCGGCGCAGTGCTGCGAAGCCGTCAGTGAAAACAGAATTTCAGTGCAGAAACGGACACTCATTGAATTCGAGTCGTAGCGCCACTCTCTCCTGGAGGAAATTTGAAGAACACACTGCGCGCTAAGTTCAAGCGCGGTTCAATGGCAGGCGTGGCCACTGTGGGTGCCACAGCACTCCTTTTGACAGGCTGCGGCGCGGCACCCGACGCGGGCGGCACCGCCACCAACAAGGCCAGCGATTTCACCGGTTGCATCGTCTCCGACTCCGGTGGATTCGATGACCAGTCCTTCAACCAGTCCTCCTATGAGGGACTGAAAAAGACCGAGAAGGACCTGGGCATCAAGGTCAACCAGGTGGAGTCCAAGACCAACAACGACTTCGAGCCAAACCTCCGGGCCATGGTCACTGCTGGCTGTGACCTCACCATCACGGTTGGCTTCCTCCTCGGTGACGCCACCAAGGCCCAGGCGACCGCAAACCCGGACAGCCACTTCGCGATCATCGACTTCGGCTACGCGACGCCGATCAGCAACGTCAAGCCGATTATCTATGACACCGCCCAGGCTGCCTTCCTGGCAGGGTACCTCGCGGCCGGATCCACCAAGACCGGTACCGTGGCCACTTTCGGTGGTATCAAGATCCCTACCGTGACCATTTTTATGGACGGCTACGCGGACGGCGTGAAGTACTACAACGAGGAAAAGGGCAAGAACGTCAAGGTCCTCGGCTGGGACAAGGCAGCACAGGACGGCAGCTTCACCGGCGACTTCGAAAAGCAGGATGTGGGCAAGCAGCTTACACAGAACTTCCTGGACCAGGGCGCGGACATCGTGATGCCCGTGGCCGGTCCGGTGGGCAAGGGTGCCGGCGCGGCACTGAACGAAGCGAAGGCAGCCGGCAAGGACGTCAAGCTCATTTGGGTTGACTCCGATGGCTTCCTCACGGCTCCCGACTACAAGGACCTTATGCTTTCATCCGTCATGAAGCAGATGGGCGAAGCTGTTGAGACCGTGGTGAAGGAAGACAAGGACGGCAAGTTCACCAACACCCCGTACGTCGGCACGCTGGCGAACGAAGGCGTCCAGCTTGCCCCGTTCCACAGTTTCGACTCCCAGGTTCCTGCCGACCTGAAGTCCGAGCTGGACCAGCTCAAGAAGGATATCGTCGACGGCAAACTGAAGGTCGAGTCTGCGGCAAGTCCCAAGGTCTAGTCACCTCCGCTAAGCGCCACCCCCGGATGGTCATCGACTGGCCGGGCGGTGGCGCTTTTCGTTGGAGTCCGCTGCCCGGCGGGACCGCCCGCCCGGGACTGCAGGCACTAGGCTGGTGCTGCAGCCATATATCCCGTCCGGTTCGTTTACGGACGCTTCGAGATTGGTCAGAGTTTTGAAACTTGAACTCAGAGGGATCACCAAACGCTTCGGCTCCCTGCTCGCCAACGACCACATCGATGTGGTGGTTGAACCAGGACAGATCCACTGTCTGCTGGGTGAGAACGGGGCCGGAAAATCCACCCTGATGAATGTGCTGTACGGGCTCTACGAGCCCACCGAGGGCGAAATCCTCGTTGACGACAAACCCGTTTCCTTCCGCGGCCCCGGCGACGCTATGGCGGCCGGCATCGGCATGGTGCACCAGCACTTCATGCTGGTCCCGGTCTTTACCGTCGCCGAGAACGTGGCCCTTGGAGCCGAGTCCACCACGGCGGGCGGCTTCCTCAACCTGGATGATACCCGCCGGAAGATCAAGGAGATTTCTGACCGCTACGGGTTCGACGTCGACCCTGACGCGCTGGTGGAGGACCTCCCGGTGGGCGTCCAACAGCGGGTGGAAATCATCAAGGCGCTGGTCCGCGACGCCAAGGTGCTCATCCTTGACGAGCCCACTGCTGTGCTGACCCCCCAGGACACCGATGAGCTCCTTGACATCATGCGGCAGCTCAAGTCCAACGGCACGTCGATCGTGTTCATCTCGCACAAGCTGCGTGAAGTGAAAGCCGTATCGGACACCATCACCGTGATCCGGCGCGGCAAAGTGGTGGGGTCCGCCGATCCCACCGCCTCCGCCACGGAGTTGGCTTCGATGATGGTTGGCCGCGCCGTCAGCCTCACGCTCGACAAAGCCCCCGCCAGTCCCAAAGAGAAGACTTTCCAGGTCAAAGACCTCACCGTCATTGCCCCGAACGGGCAGCACACCGTGGACGGCATTTCCTTCGACATTGCCCGTGGCGAGATCCTGGCCATCGCTGGTGTCCAGGGCAACGGGCAGACCGAGCTCACCGAGGCTGTCCTCGGCCTGCAGGACCGCGTTCACGGCTCCATCCTCCTGGACGGCGAGGAACTCGTGGGCCGCAGTGTAAAAGACATACTCAACTCAGGCGTCGGTTTCGTCCCGGAAGACCGCTCTGTTGACGGCCTCATCGGAACTTTTTCCATCGCCGAAAACCTGATCCTTGACCGCTACGACCAGGTTCCGTTTGCCAAGGGCATCAGCATGAGCCCGGCGAAGGTCCTGGAGAACGCGAAATCGCGGATCGAGGAGTTCGACGTGCGGACGACGTCGGGGCTGCTGGCGGCCGGTACGTTGTCCGGCGGCAACCAGCAGAAGGTGGTCATGGCACGGGAGCTGTCCCGGCCACTGCGCCTCTTTATCGCGTCGCAGCCCACCCGTGGTGTGGATGTGGGCTCCATCGAGTTCCTGCACAAGCGGATCGTGGCGGAACGCGACCAGGGCACGCCTGTCATGATCATCTCCACCGAACTGGATGAGGTGATGGAACTCGCCGACCGCATCGCCGTGCTCTACAAGGGCAAGCTGGTGGGAATCGTTCCCGCAGGAACCGGCCGCGGCGTCCTGGGCCTGATGATGGCCGGCATCTCACCGGAAGACGCCGCCAGCGCAGACAAGACCAGCGCGGACAAGACCAGCGCCGACCCGACCAGCGCCGAAGGAGGCGATCATGCCTGAAGAGCATCCCCCTAGGCATGCTGACCAGCACCCGAAACCGCACCAGCCGAGACCGGCTGCCGAAGAAACCGCCGCCCGGGTGGCGGTGGACACGGCCGGCGGCGCGATTAGCCCTTCGGCCGTTCCCGCCGGCTCCCACAGCGGAATGCTCCCCGGCGGGCCGGACACACTGGTCCGGAAGATTTTCACCGGTAGCGGCATGGTCTCCGTCCTGGCGGTGCTGCTGGCCCTCGTAATCGGCGGACTGCTGATTGCCGCCACGGACGAACGCGTGAGCGCCACCTCGGCGTACCTTTTCGCCCGGCCCACCGATTTCCTTTCTGCGGTCTGGGACGCTGCCACCCGGTCCTACGTGGCGTTGTTCCAGGGGTCCGTTTTCAACCCCAGAGGTGCCAGCCTGGCCGTCCGGTTCGCACCGCTAATGGAAACCCTCACCATCGCCACACCGCTCATCACGGCTGGCCTGGGCGTTGCCCTCGCGTTCCGGGCAGGCCTGTTCAACATTGGTGCCCAAGGACAGATCATCATGGCCGGCATCCTGGCGGCCTGGGTTGGTTTTGCCCTGCATCTTCCCCTGGGCCTGCACCTTTTGCTCGTGCTGGCGGCCGGCATCGTCGGCGGTGCCCTCTGGGGTGGGCTGGTTGGGCTGCTTAAAGCCCGGACCGGTGCCCACGAGGTCATCCTGACCATCATGTTCAACTACATCGCGCTCTACTTCCTGCGGTATCTGCTGAACACGCCGGCGTTCCAGCGCCCGGGGGAGACCAACCCGATCTCGCCCATCCTGGATCCCACCGCCATCTACCCCCAGATTTTCGGCTCCCAGTACCGCCTGCACCTTGGCTTTGTCCTGGCCATTGCGGCCACCGTCCTGGTGTGGTGGCTGCTGAACCGGTCCACCGTTGGCTTTGAATTCCGGGCTGTTGGGGCCAACCCGAAGGCCGCGCTGACCGCCGGAATCAACGTCTCGCGGTCCACCATCCTCGTCATGGCAATAGCCGGCGCACTCGCCGGAATGTCCGGCGTGGCCCAGGTGGCGGGCACGGAAAAGGTCCTTACCGACGGCGTCGCGGCAACGTACGGGTTTGACGCCATCACGGTGGCGCTGCTGGGACGTTCGACGCCGTGGGGCACCTTCGCTGCCGGCCTGCTGTTCGGCGCCTTCCGCGCCGGTGCCGTGCAGATGCAGATCCAGACCGGAACCCCCATCGACATTGTCCTGGTGGTCCAGTCCCTGATTGTCCTCTTTATCGCGGCCCCGCCTCTGGTGCGGGCAGTCTTCGGACTGAACCCCCGCCGCAAGAAGCCGGCCAAGGCCGGAAAATCCCAGCAGGCCGCAACCACCGGAGGCGCAGCATGAGCGCAACAGCAACATCGCCCCTGCCGGGACCCGGACGGCCCGGAACAGCGCCTAAGGCCGGCGAGGCCCAGGCCACGTCCGGTAAACCGGTGCGCTGGAAGACCCCCGTCGTGCTTTCGGCGCTGGGACTCGTCGCCTTCATTTTCTTTGGCGTGATGGGTTCGGCGCAGACCGCAAGGTTCGGAATTTCCACCGGCGGGGATTTTTTCCAACTGCCCGCGCTTGAAGTCCCCGCGATGCCGGGCGGCATCGTCCTCTCGGTCCTGATGCTGGGGCTGGCAGCCTATGCCGTTTATCTGAAAACCAAGGACCGGCCGGCCCCGGCCTGGCTGACCATCACGTTTACAGTGCTGTTCGTGGCAGCCTTCCTCATCTGGGTGGTGGGCGGTGCCCGGACGCCCAGCATTTCGCTGGCCGGACTGATCGCCGGTTCGGTCACCCTGGCCGTCCCGTTGGTATTCGGCTCTTTGTCCGGCGTGCTGTGTGAGCGGGTCGGCGTAGTCAACATCGCCATCGAAGGCCAACTCCTGGGCGGCGCCTTCACTGCCGCAATCGTGGCCAGCATTACGCAGAACCCCTTTGTGGGCCTGCTCGCGGCCGCTGTGGCCGGCGCCGCGGTGTCCATGGTGCTGGCCGTATTCAGCATCAAGTACCTGGTCAACCAGATCATCGTCGGCGTGGTGCTCAACGTCCTGGTCTCCGGCGTCACGGGCTTCCTGTTCAGCACCGTTATGCAGGCGGACAAAGCCAAGTTCAACTCACCGCCCGGCCTGGACATCGTCGAGATTCCCATCCTGTCCGGAATCCCGATCCTAGGCCCCATCCTGTTCAAGCAGTCGGTGGTGGGCTACCTGATGTACGTTGCCGTCCTCGTTGTCTGGGTTGGACTCTTCAAGACCAAGTGGGGCCTGCGGGTCCGCGCTGTGGGCGAACACCCGCAGGCCGCCGACACGATGGGCATCAAGGTCAACGCCACACGCTTCTGGAACGTCACGTTGGGCGGCGCCATCGCCGGCATCGGCGGATCGTTCTTCACCCTCGTGGCCATCGACAGCTTCACGAAGGAGATCTCCGGCGGACGAGGCTTTATCGCACTCGCAGCCCTGATCTTCGGACGCTGGAACCCTATCGGGGCGTTCTTCGCTGCCCTGCTGTTCGGCTTCGCAGACAACCTGCAGAGCATCGTGACCATCATCGGGACCCCGGTGCCGAGCCAGTTCATGGCCATGCTGCCCTATCTGGTGACGGTACTGGCTGTGGCCGGGCTGGTGGGCCGGTCCAGGCCACCGGCAGCCAGCGGCATCCCGTACGTCAAGGGATGACGGCCATGGAACAGGATCGGGCTTTGCTCAACGTCGATTGGCGGGCCCTCGAAGCTGCGGCAGTCGAGGCCATGAAAAAAGCCTACGTCCCGTATTCGAAGTTCCCGGTGGGGGCCGCGGCCCTCACCGAGGACGGGCGGCTGGTCAGCGGCTGCAACGTGGAAAACGCCAGCTACGGGCTCACCCTGTGTGCTGAATGCGCCCTGGTGGGAAACCTGCACATGACCGGCGGTGGGTTGCTGCGCGCCTTTTACTGTGTGGACTCCGCCGGAAACGTGCTGATGCCGTGTGGCCGCTGCCGGCAGCTTCTCTATGAATTCCGAGCCCCTGACATGGAGCTTATGACCACCCAAGGCATCAAAACCATGGACCAGGTGCTACCCGACGCATTTGGTCCCCAAAACCTGGAGGATCCAAGGTGACACAGGCAACTGAGGCATTCGACGCCGTCGACATCATCCGCACCAAGCGGGACCGGGGCGTCCTCAGCCCAGAGCAGATCGACTGGACCATTGATGCCTACACCCGCGGTGTCATCGCGGACGAACAGATGGCCGCGTTGAACATGGCCATCCTGCTCAACGGCATGGACCGGGCCGAAATTTCGCGCTGGACGGCCGCTATGATCGCCTCGGGTGAACGGATGGACTTCAGCGGCCTCCGGCGGCCCGACGGCGGCGTGAAGGCTATCAGCGACAAGCATTCCACCGGGGGAGTGGGAGACAAGATCACGCTGCCGCTGGCACCCCTGGTGGCAGTGTTCGGTGTGGCCGTGCCGCAGCTGTCCGGCCGCGGCCTTGGCCACACGGGGGGCACCCTGGACAAGCTGGAATCGATCCCCGGCTGGCGGGCGGACCTGAGCAACGACGAAATGATGGCCCAGCTCCAGGACATCGGCGCCGTGATCTGCGCTGCCGGGGCGGGGCTGGCGCCGGCGGACAAGAAGCTCTACGCACTGCGTGACGTCACCGGCACGGTGGAAGCGATCCCGCTGATCGCCTCCTCGATCATGAGCAAGAAGATCGCCGAAGGCACGGCGTCCCTGGTCCTGGACGTCAAGGTGGGCAGCGGAGCCTTCATGAAGGACGAGGCCCGGGCACGCGAACTGGCCGAAACCATGGTGGCCCTCGGCAAGGATGCGGGCGTTAACACCGTGGCGCTGCTGACCAACATGCGCACCCCGCTCGGCCTCACCGCTGGCAACGCGATCGAAGTGGAGGAATCCGTGGAGGTCCTGGCCGGCGGCGGCCCGGAGGACGTCGTCGAACTCACCGTCCGGCTGGCCGAAGAGATGCTGGCCTGCGCGGGCGTCCACGACGCCGATCCGCGCGCCGCGTTGAAGGACGGCCGCGCCATGGACCTCTGGAACCGGATGATCGAAGCGCAGGGCGGAGATCCGCGCGCCAAACTGCCGGTCGCCAAGGAATCCGAGGTCATTTACGCCCCGGCCGACGGCGTCCTGGTTGAACTTGATGCCCTGGCCGTCGGTGTTGCGGCGTGGCGCCTCGGGGCAGGGCGCGCCCGCAAGGAGGACGCCGTCCAGGCAGGTGCCGGGATCCGCATGCACGCAAAGCCAGGTGCCCTGGTCCGTGCCGGTGAGCCGCTCATGACCCTGCTCACGGACACGCCGGAGAAGTTCGCACGCGCCAAGGAAGCCCTTGAACACGCCGTCACGATCGCCGCGGAAGGGGCACGCCCGGCGCAACAGCTCATCATCGACCGAATAGCATAGGGACTATGCAGGCCATCAACGACTTCATCCTCGCTGCCGCCGGGCAGCCGTGGGTGCTCCTCCTTGTGCTGGCCTGCTGCGTGATCGACGGGTTTTTCCCGCCGATCCCCAGCGAATCCGTGGTGGTGGGCCTGGCCGCGGTGGCCGCCACCGCGGACGTCCCCAATCCTTGGCTGTTGATGGCCGTCGCGGGCCTCGGCGCCTTCTCAGGCGACAACATCGCCTACCTCATCGGTCGCCGCGTGGGTACCCATCGCTGGCACTGGATGCGCGGACCGCGTATGCAAGGTGCCTTCCGCTGGGCAGGAGACGAGCTGAGGAAACGGCCGGCGTCGCTCATCCTCGTGGCGCGGTTCATTCCAATCGGCCGGGTTGCCGTCAACCTCACCGCGGGCGTGACCCACTATCCGCACCTGCGTTTCGTTGGCCTGACGGTGCTCTCCGCCACGCTCTGGGCCTCCTACTCCGTGGGTATCGGGCTGTTCTTCGGCCAGTGGTTTGAAAACAATCACCTGCTCGGCGCGGCCATAGCAATCGTCTGCGCCGTGGGCCTTGGAATCGCGGTGGATCTGGTCATTAACCGCATCCGGGGAAAGGTTCCTGTGGTGGAGCGGCTGACGGATCCGGAAGCCTAGGGTTCGCGGCGTCCGGGCGTAGCGGGAGGGGTCCCGGGCATGGGACACTGAAGAGCGACTTACGTCACTTCCGGCTGCATCATTTTCGTCTAGGAGCAAGACCCGCGTGGAGTTTATTAATGAGGCCGTGCTCCATGCAGCGGGCCAATGGTGGATCTACCCAGTCCTTCTTGTGTTCTTCTTCATTGACGGCTTCGCCATGGTGCTTCCCAGCGAGACGCTCATCGTGGCACTGGCCGCGTTTTCCCGGCACAGCGGTGCACCGAACCTCTGGATCCTGGGCGCGACAGCACTGATCGGGGCCATCGCCGGCGACAACATGGCTTTTATGCTCGGCCGCAGGATTGGCCTTGACCGCTGGAAGTGGATGCGCCGTCCCAAAGTGCAGAAGGCCTTCGGCTGGGCACGGTATGAACTCGAAAAACGCGGCGCCGTCCTGATCTTCACGGCGCGCTACATTCCCTGGGGCCGGGTGGCGGTCAACTATGTGGCCGGGAGTACCGGCTTTGCGCACCGCCGCTTCTTCCTGCTGGACGCCTTCGCCTGCTTCACCTGGGTGGGGTACTCCATCGGCATCGGGATTCTGGCCAGTTCCTTCCCCTGGCTCCACGACAACCCCTGCTCAGCGCAGGCATTGCCGTGGTGTTCGCCATTGTGCTGGGCATCCTGATCGACCACCTGCTGCGCTGGTGGCACAAGCACCTGGCCCGCAACGACGCCGAAACTGTGGATGAATGGCTCGACGGCGGCCCGGAAGGTGCCCTGCCCGCGCACACCGCTGCGCACAGTTCGGCTTTGCCGCTGCTGGCGTCGTCCCCGGCTGAAGCCGAGCAGCTCGGAAAGTAGCGGCTGGCATAAGCCGCCTGCCGACCCTAAGGTTGGAAGGTGACTGAGCCTATTGTTGACGCTGCCCCTGCCATCGATTTCGACCTGAAGAGCCTGCCCAAGGTTTCGCTCCACGACCACCTGGACGGTGGTCTCCGTCCGGCCACCATCATCGAACTGGCTGAGGCCGTTGCCCACACGCTGCCCTCCACCGACGCGGTGGCCCTGGGCGAGTGGTTCCGCGAGTCCGCGGACTCCGGCTCGCTGGTCCGCTACCTGGAGACGTTCGACCACACAGTCGCCGTCATGCAGACCAAGGAAGGCCTGATCCGCGTCGCCAAGGAATTCGTCGAGGACCTCGCGGATGACGGCGTGGTGTACGGCGAAGTGCGCTGGGCGCCGGAGCAGCACCTCCAGAAGGGCCTGTCCCTGGACGAGGTCGTTGAAGCCGTCCAGGAAGGCCTCGAAGCCGGCGTGGACGCCGTGACCGAAAGCGGCCGCGAAATCCAGGTCGGTCAGCTGATCACCGCCATGCGCCACGCAGACCGGGGCCAGGAAATCGCCGAACTCGCTGTCCGCCACCGCAACAAGGGCGCTGTGGGCTTTGACATCGCCGGAGCTGAAGACGGCTTCCTCCCGTCCCGGTTCAAGGACGCCTTCACCTACCTCGCCGAGCACAACTTCCCCGCGACGGTGCACGCCGGCGAAGCCGCCGGACTCGAAAGCATCCAGTCCGCCCTCGTTGACGGCCGGGCACTGCGCCTGGGCCACGGTGTCCGGATCGCCGAGGACATCATGGTCGAGTTCGATGACGAAGACGACGACAGTACGGTGAGCGACGAGGACAGCATCGGCCTGGTGACCCTGGGCGACCTCTCCAGCTGGATCCGCGACCGCGGTATCGCCCTGGAGATCTGCCCGTCGTCGAACCTCCAGACCGGAGCAATCGCCGGGTTCGGCGAAGGCATCGAGAGCCACCCGTTGGACATGCTGTACCAGCTGGGCTTCAACGTCACCATCAACACCGACAACCGGCTGATGAGCGGCGTCACCCTGACGGACGAGTTCGAGCTCCTCGTGGAAACCTTCGACTACGACCTTGACGATCTGCTGGAGCTTACGCTCAACGCTGCCGAGGCATCCTTCCTGCCCCTTGAAGAGAAGGAAGCGTTGGTGGAGTACATCAACGACGCCTACGACAACCTTGGCTGAGCAGGCTCCCATCGATCGGCTGCTGGATGGGCCCACAGCGGCAGGGGTCCCCGGGCGAGCTAGCGAGCTGGGGAGCTGCTGGGGATCGTAGCCCGGCTGCGGGAGCACTGCCCGTGGATGGGCGCCCTCACCCATGCCTCGCTGGTGGAGTACCTCCTGGAGGAGGCCTTCGAGGTTGCAGAGACCATTGAGACCGGCGCGGATGACGCCGAGCTCCGCGGCGAACTCGGCGATGTGCTGCTTCAGGTGGTGCTGCACGCCCGGCTCGCCGAGGAGCGCGGCACGTTTACGTTCGACGACGTCGCGCGCGGCCTGAGTGCCAAAATGGTCCGGCGTAATCCGCATGTTTTCCGGGCCGACGGCACGCTGCAGGACAGCTTCCCTGCCACGGTCGCGGAGATTGTCCGGAAGTGGGACGCCGTGAAGACTGCGGAACGTCCGGAGCGTACGGGGCCCTTTGAGGGAATCCCGGACGCCCTGCCGGCCCTGGCGAAGGCGCAGAAGTTCCTTGACCGGGCCGAAAGGTCAGGATTTCGACAGGCTCAATCACCGGGACAACCGGGGGTTGAGCCTGTCGAAACCTCCCGACAGGCTCAACCCCCGGCAGCCGAAACTGCAACGTCGGAGGAGGAGCTCGGGGACCTGCTGCTCGCCGTCGTCGGCTCTGCACGTGCCAAGGGATTCGACGCCGAACGGGCCCTTCGGGGCGCCATCCGGCGGCAGTTCGCGTCGCCATCATGACGTCCGGGTGATGGATAGGGTTCCGTAACCTGTACCACTCTCGACTAGGCTTGGTCCTGACGAGGACGTCCCAGATTTAACGCTTTTTCCAGCTGTTCGTTCCCCAAAATCGCCCATAAGGAGCACATCCATGGCGCTTATCGATGCCATCCACGCCCGCGAAATCCTCGATTCCCGCGGAAACCCGACCGTAGAAGTTGAAGTACTGCTTTCCGATGGCCAGATCGGCCGCGCGGCAGTACCCTCCGGTGCCTCCACCGGTGAGCACGAGGCTGTTGAGCTCCGTGACGGAGACAAGGGACGTTACCTCGGCAACGGTGTCCAGAAGGCCGTTGACGCTGTCATCGACCAGATCGCTCCAGCCCTGACCGGCTTCGACGCCACCGACCAGCGCAGCATCGACCAGGCCATGATTGACCTGGACGGCACCCCCAACAAGGCCAAGCTCGGCGCCAACGCGATCCTGGGCGTTTCGCTGGCCGTTGCCAACGCGGCTGCAGCCTCCGCAGACCTGCCGCTCTACAAGTACCTGGGCGGCCCCAACGCGCACGTCCTGCCGGTCCCGCTGATGAACATCCTTAACGGTGGCTCCCACGCCGACTCCGACGTGGACATCCAGGAATTCATGATTGTCCCGCTCGGCGCCGAGACCTTCTCCGAAGGCCTCCGCTGGGGTGTTGAGGTCTACCACAACCTCAAGTCCGTCCTCCAGGCCAAGGGCCTGTCCACCGGCCTGGGCGACGAAGGTGGCTTCGCGCCGAACCTGCCCTCCAACCGTGCCGCGCTGGACCTGATCCAGGAAGCCATCACAAACGCCGGCTACACCCCGGGCAAGGACATCGCCCTGGCACTGGACGTCGCCTCCTCCGAGTTCTTCAAGGACGGCGCCTACCAGTTCGAAGGCAAGGCATTGTCCGCCACCGAGATGAGCGCCTACTACGCCGAGCTCGTGGCTGACTACCCGCTGGTTTCCATCGAGGACCCCCTGGATGAGAACGACTGGGAGGGCTGGAAGACCCTCACCGACAGCATCGGAGACAAGGTCCAGCTCGTAGGTGATGACCTCTTCGTCACCAACCCGGCCATCCTGCAGCGCGGCATCGATACCAAGACCGCCAACTCGCTGCTGGTCAAGGTCAACCAGATCGGTTCACTGACCGAAACGCTGGACGCCGTCAGCCTGGCCCAGCGCGCCGGTTACACCACCATCACCTCGCACCGCTCCGGCGAGACCGAGGACACCACCATCGCCGACATCTCGGTGGCCACCAACGCCGGCCAGATCAAGACCGGTGCCCCGGCACGCTCCGAGCGCGTTGCCAAGTACAACCAGCTGCTTCGCATCGAAGAAGAACTCGATGACGCCGCACGCTACGCCGGCCGCAGCGCCTTCCCGCGTTTCAAGGGCTAGTATCCGCGGAAACCTCTGACCGGTGGCTATGGTTGAAACACCATAGCCACCGGTTTTTGTTTTAGCCGGCATTGATTGAGCCGGCATCAAGCGCAGAGTTGCGGCCAGAGGCAGGCCGCACGTTTCAGGAGTGTCATGGCTACCCGCCGTCCCAAAGTTCCCAAGGCCGCTTCCCGGCAACAAGCCACCACGGACCCAGCCAAGGAAGCCGCCGGCGTCATCCGCGCCGATTTTGGCGGCACAGCCGGCAACGCAAAAGGCGGGACCAAATGCAAAGCCGGTCCGGTGTCCACCGCTGGAACGCTCACGTCGGGCACCAGGCTCCCCGCCGCCAAAGGACCGGGGAACGGCCACAGCGGTATCGCTGCGGGCAAGACGCCGAAGCCGGACACCACGCACGATGAAACCCAGCCGGTCCCCGCCAAGGCCTTCTCCGGCCGCATGCTGGCACTCGCCGTCGTCATGATTGCCATCACGATCATGCTGGCACCCACCGTGAAGATTTTCTTCGACAAACGCGCCGAACTCGCTGCCCTCAGCGCCGATATTGCCGCCCGCCAGGCGGAGCAGGACGGCCTGCGGCAGCAGATCTCGCGGTGGCAGGATCCGAACTATGTGAAGCAGCAGGCCCGCGACCGCATTAACATGGTTATGCCGGGTGAATCCGGCTACTGGGTCTTCGGCAGCGATCTGCCGGCCGGAACAAGCAGTAGCCTGACCGCCACAGCAGCACAAGACCCGCCGATCTGCCGTGGGTGGATTCCCTGTGGGAGTCCATCAGGCGTGCGGCCACAGACTGAACAGCTAGAGGAAGGATGGCCCGCGCCAGTGGAAAAAAACACGGCGACTGCGCCGGAGAAATCCCGCCAGCCATCAGCACACGATCTTGAAGTACTCAGCAGGCAGCTGGGACGACCGGTGCGCGATGTAGTGGAAATCCCGGCGCGCTGCGTCTGCGGCAACCCCCTCGTCGCCGCCACCGCGCCGCGGCTGAGCAACGGTACACCTTTTCCCACCACGTTCTACCTGACGCACCCCGTCATCACCTCCGCCGTTTCCCGGCTGGAAGCCGCCGGGCTCATGAACGACATGAATGAACGCCTGAGCGCCGATGAGCCGCTCGCGGCCGCCTACCGTGCAGCGCACGAGGACTATCTCCGGGCCCGCGCGGCCATCGGCGAACGTTCCGGCATCGGCGCCGTCCCGGAAATTGACGGCATCTCCGCCGGCGGCATGCCCACCCGGGTCAAATGCCTCCACGTCCTGGTGGGCCACTCCCTCGCGGCAGGGCCCGGCGTGAATCCGCTGGGCGATGAGGCCATCGCCGGCATCAGCGAATGGTGGACCGCGGACCGCTGCTATTGCGACGGCGCCTGGGACACCGCGGGGGAAGCCCCGTCGAAGGACCTCAGCCGCCACGGACCCCAGGGCCTGCCGGAGATTGTGGGCCGGCCCGCTCCGGTCCGCAAGACCGCAGGCACTGACGGGGCAGGGGCATGACCCGCGTCGCCGCCATCGACTGCGGCACGAACTCCCTGCGCCTGCTTATCGCCGACATCGACCGCAGCAACGGGACAGCGAAGCTCACCGACGTGGTCCGGGAAATGCGGGTTGTCCGGCTGGGCCAGGGCGTGGATGCCTCTGGCGAACTTGCCCCGGAGGCCCTGGAGCGCACCTTCGCTGCCACCGCGGATTACGCGGCAATGATCCGCGAACACGGTGCGGAGTCCATCCGTTTTGTCGCAACGTCGGCCAGCCGGGACGCGCGCAACCGCCAGGTCTTTGTCGACGGCATCCGGGACCTCCTGGGCGTTGAGCCGGAGGTCATCTCGGGTGATGAGGAAGCTGCCCTGTCCTTCGCCGGGGCCAGCAGCGTCCTGCCCATCCTTGACGGGGAGCACGTGCTGGTAGTAGATCTCGGCGGCGGAAGCACCGAGTTCGTCCTCGGTACCGCCGGCGGTGTCACGGCCGCGAAATCCGTGGATGTCGGTTGCGTCCGGCTGACCGAACGGCACCTGCAGGACGATCCGCCCACGGCGAAACAGATCGCCGCCGCGGAAGCCGACGTCGACGCCGCCATCACCCTGGCGGGACTCGACGTTCCGCTGGAACGCGCCACCGCCGTCGTCGGGGTGGCCGGCTCGATCACCACCATCACCGCCCATGCCCTGCGGCTTCCGGAGTATTCACCGGCGGCCATCCACGGGACGGAATTGTCCATCGGCACCATCACCGAAGCCGCAACTGATCTCCTCCACATGACCAGGAGAGAACGTGCCGAACTGGCGTACATGCACCCCGGCCGCGTCGACGTTATGGGCGCCGGCGGATTGGTGTGGCGGCGCATCCTGGAGCGGCTGAACGAACTCACCGCGGGCCGGATCGTGACGGCCACGGCCAGCGAACACGATATTCTTGACGGAATTGCCCTGAGCCTCCACTGACCAGGCCATCAGCCAACCAAGCATGGGAACCCACATGACCAGAGCAACCGCACGGTTCAGCCGGACCGCGTCAGCTCTCCTGGCGATGACCCTTACCGGCATCAGCCTGGCCGCCGGTCTGACCCTGGCGCCTGCGGCCACGGCCGACGCTGACCGGGACAAAGAGTACTGGCTTGGCGAATCCGGAATTACGAAGGCCTGGGAGGTTTCCAAGGGCGCCGGTGTCAAGGTCGCGGTGATCGACAGCGGCGTGGATGCCCAGCACCCTGACCTGAAGGGCGCCGTCACCGGAGGCTTCGACGCGTCCGGGGCCGGCAGCCCCAACGGGCAGAAAAGCCTGGGCGTCAAGCCGGAACACGGGACCCTGGTAGCGACCGTACTGGCCGGTCGCGGGCACCAGCCGGCCGGCGCCACCGCTTCGCCGAGTCCGGGCCCCGCCGCTGCCGGACCGGACGGCATGATTGGGGTGGCTCCTGAAGCCGAGATCCTGTCCGTATCAACGTGGCTCGGATCGGCCAACCCCGCAGGCAAGAGCGATCAGGACCAGATCCCGGAAGCGGTCCGATGGGCCGTGGACAACGGGGCCAAAGTCATCAATATTTCGCTGGGCAGCGCCACGCCGCAGTGGCCCCAGAGCTGGGACGCGGCCTTCCTGTATGCCGAACAGAAGGATGTTGTAATCGTGGCCGCCGCCGGAAACCGGATAGGCGGCAACCTCCAGGTCGGCGCGCCCGCCACCATCCCCGGCGTCCTCACTGTCGCAGGCCTGGATCGCAAGGGCGTAGCGAGCGTCGACTCGTCCTCGCAGGGGATCAGCATCGGCGTGGCGGCCCCGGCTGAAAACCTGCTGGGCGGGATGCCCGGCGGCGGCTACGCAGAGTGGGCGGGGACGTCCGGAGCTGCTCCGATCGTTGCCGGTGTGGCCGCACTCATCCGTTCCAAGTGGCCGGAGATGAGCGCCAAGCAGGTCATCAACCGGATCGTCACGACCGCCAGGGACGCCGGTCCGGCAGGAAAAGACCCGCTGTACGGCTTCGGCGTGCTGAACGCCGAGGCTGCCCTGAAGGACTCCGTCCCGGACGCCGCCGCCAACCCGCTCGGCTCCATCTCGGACTGGATCCGCGTACACCGCCGCGGCAACCTTGGCGCGCCGGCACCGGTGCCCACCGACGAAGTGGCAAGTGCCGTTCCCACGCTGCCCGAGCCCACCGTGCCCGCGGCGAAGGCGCCCTCACAGCGTGACAGTGCCGTTGGCGCCGCCGTCGTAATCGGCTCGGTGGCACTCTTTCTGGTGATCATCGGCGCAGCTGTCTTCCAGCTGCGCCGGGCGGCCCGAAACCCGGGAAGCGCGCCCGAAGAACCCGATACCGGAGCCTTCCAAACCGTTGATTCAGGCGGCAAAACGTAGTTAGTGAAGATTTTCACAAACTGCTGTATCCTTAAATCATGGCAACCACCCCAGAGCTCCAGGACCGTCCCAGGGTACTCGTCGTCGGCGGCGGATACGTCGGCCTGTACGTAGCACTCAAACTGCAGAAGAAGATCGCGAATGCCGGTGGCATCGTCACCCTCGTGGATCCACTGCCCTACATGACTTACCAGCCCTTCCTGCCCGAAGTGGCCGGCGGCAACATCGAGGCCCGCCACGCAGTGGTCTCGCACCGCCAGCACCTGAAGCAGACTGAACTCATCCAAGGCAGCGTCACCTCGATCGACCACGCCAACCGCACCGCCGTCGTGGCGCCCGCGGATGGCGGAGAGCACATCGAGATCCCCTACTTCGACATCGTGGTGGCCGCAGGCGCCATCACCCGCACCTTCCCCATCAAGGGCCTGGCGGACAAGGGCATCGGCCTGAAGACCATCGAAGAGGCCGTGGCCCTTCGCAACAAGGTGCTGGAGCGCCTCGAAGCCGCGTCCACCATCGCGGACCCCGCTGCCCGCGCCAAGGCCCTGACCTTCGTGGTTGTCGGTGGCGGCTTTGCCGGCATCGAGTGCATCACCGAAATGGAAGACCTGGCCCGCGCCGCGGTCAAGAACAACCCCCGCATCCGCCAGGAAGAAGTGCGCTTCGTCCTGGTTGAAGCCATGGGCCGCATCATGCCCGAGGTCACGGCACCGCAGGCCGAATGGGTTGTGGAGCACCTCCGCAGCCGCGGCATCGAGGTCCTGCTGAACACCTCCCTGGACAGCGCTGAGGGCTCCCTGAAGCTCATCAACCTCCCGGACAAGTCCTTCGCCCAGGAATTCGAAGCCGACACTCTCGTCTGGACTGCCGGCGTGCAGGCCAACCCGATGATCCGTTCCTCCGACTTCCCGCTGGAACCGCGCGGCCGAGTCCGCGTTCTGCCGGACCTGCGCATCGCCGGCGATGAAGGCATCATCGACAACGCGTGGGCTGCCGGCGACATCGCCGCCGTGCCGGACCTCACGGGCAGCGGCCTGCCGGACGGCACCTGCGTCCCGAACGCCCAGCACGCACTTCGCCAGGCCAAGCGCCTCGCCAAGAACCTGTGGGCTTCGCGCTGGGACAAGCCGATGAAGGACTACAAGCACAAGAACCTGGGTGCTGTGGCCGGTTTCGGCGAGTGGAAGGGTGTCGCGAACATCAACCTCGTGGGCCGCATCGGCCTCAAGGGCCCGCTCGCCTGGCTGGCACACCGCGGCTACCACGGCATGGCCATGCCCACCATGGAGCGCAAGGTCCGCGTCATCATGGGTTGGATCCTCGCGTTCTTTATGGGCCGCGACACCACCCAGCTGATCGACCTCGACAACCCGCGCGGTGCCTTCGTGGCGGCTGCCACACCGGCTCCCAAGCCGGCTGCGGCTGCTCCCGCCCCGGCGGCCAGCACGCCGGAGGCATCCGCGGGAGCTGCAAAGCCCGGCTCCGCGGAGGCCACCAGCGTGGACCCCAAGCAGTCGGTCACCGCGGACGCCAAGTAACACTGGCATCCTGACGCAGCATTTGTACTGCCCGACGGCGGCTGTCCCCTTAAGGGGGATGGCCGCCGTTTGCGTGTCCCGCCGGGTGTCCCTTCTAGACTGGCACCATGACTGGCGAAAAGAACCTCCAGGCCCTGCTGGCAACACTGAAACCGGTACTGCGCGAGGGAGAGTACGTCTACGTCCTGTGGCCGCATGGCAGGCCGCTCGAGCCCGGCATCGAGGCTGCCGTGCGTGAGGCCGAGGGCCTGACGGTGGTCCTGCCACGGGAAAGGGCAGACAGCCTGGGGCTGCCCTATGACTTTGTGGCGGCCTGGATCACCCTGGAGGTGCACTCTGCGCTGGAGGCTGTTGGCCTGACCGCCGCCGTCGGGAAAGCCCTGACCGACGCCAGGATCAGCTGCAACGTGCTGGCCGGCTTCCACCATGACCACCTGCTGGTGCCGGTGGCGGACGCGCCACGCGCCGTTGAAGCCCTCGCTGAGCTGTCAGCCGCAAGCCGGCACCTGCCCCGGCCCGAGCTGCTGGTCCGGAACGAGACGGCTGCTGACCGGGGCAGGATCCTCGCGTTGACGGCCGAGGCGTTCGCGGTCTCCCCGGTCACAGGCCTGCCCGTGGACGGGGAACCCGAAGAGGTAGAAGTGCTCCGCCAACTCTTCGAATGCGAGGACTACCTGCCAGAGTTCAGCGTAGTGGCGGTGATGGACGACGAAATAGTCGGCCATGTGATCTGCACGCGGGGCTGGGTGGGCGACTACGGGCTGCTGGGGCTCGGGCCCATCGGGGTGACACCCAGGCTGCAGCGCCATGGGATCGGCAGCGCCCTCCTGAATGACACCATCGCCCGGGCCAACGCGGCGGGGGAAGGCGGGATTGCGTTGCTGGGCAGCACCGAATACTACCCGCGCTTCGGCTTCGTCCCGGCTTCGTCCTTCGGCATCCTGCCGCCCGACGAATCCTGGGGCGACCACTTCCAGCTGCTCCCGCTGGCACTCTGGCCCGGCGGGGTCCACGGGACATTCCGGTACGCCGGACCGCTTGCGGGCGAATGACGGGATAGCATAGACCGGGCGCCCCAGTAGCCCAATTGGCAGAGGCAGCGGACTTAAAATCCGCGTGTTGTGGGTTCGAGTCCCACCTGGGGTACATATTTTCTCCCACGGCGCCCCCTTGCGGCCTGCCATACGTCCCTCATGACCTCGAACGGAGCATCGCCTCCGTTGATTCCGCATATGCAACGACTGTTATAAGGATGTGACCTCAGTCACTTATATCCTCCGCGGATTTGCATTAGCTTGAAGTTAAATCAGGAACACCTGATCATCCGCGTCAAAGGCCGTTCGCACCTTTCGATCCAGGAGATTGTCAATGATTTCACTTTCCCCGGCGGCACCCCGTCTTGCCAAGCTCACAGCGCTTAGCGTCGGCGTCGCCTTTCTGGTTACAGCCTGTGGTGGTACCTCCACTCCGAGCTCGACAGAAACCACCACGTCAGCAACTGGGATCTCCTGCCCCGCTCCCGGCGCGGTTCCCGGAAGCACAGCGCAGGCCGGCGCCGGAGGCGCTGTTCCGCCTGCAACCACCATCACGGAAACGCCGCTTAAGCTGGGTTCCCTGCTCCCCACCACCGGTTCCCTGGCCTTCCTTGGGCCGCCCGAAATTGCGGGCGTCAATCTTGGCATCAAGGAAGTCAATGATGCGGGGGGTGTCCTGGGCAAGCCTGTGGAAGTGATCCACCGCGACTCCGGCGACACCAAGACCGACATCGCCACGCAGTCCACCTCTGCGCTGCTGGGAAGCGGCGTCAGTGCGATCATCGGCGCCGCTTCATCGGGTGTTTCCAAGACCGTCATTAACCAGATCACCGGTGCCGGTGTTATCCAGTTCTCGCCGGCGAACACGTCCCCGGACTTCACCGCCTGGGATGACAAGGGCCTCTACTGGCGCACGGCTCCCTCGGACGTGCTGCAGGGCAAGGTCCTAGGCAACTACATGGCTGCCTGTGGCGCGCAGACCCTCGGCATGATTGTTCTCAACGATGCATATGGCACTGGCCTGCAGAAGAACGTCAAGGCTGCCTTTGAGGCCGCTGGCGGTAAAGTCGTGGCTGAACAGCTGTACAACACGGGTGATTCCCAGTTCAGTAGCCAAGTGGACGCAGTCGTCGCGGCCAAGCCCGACGCCATTGTGCTGATCACTTTCGATGAGGCCAAGAGCATCTATCCACTGCTGACGGGCAAGGGCGTCAAGCCCACCCAGATGTTCATGGTGGACGGGAACCTCTACGACTACAGCAAGGACCTCTCCGCAGGAACGATGAAGGGGACCCAGGGAACCCAGCCGGGCACCTTCGCCAAGGAAGACTTCAAGAAGGCGCTACTTGCTATTGACCCGGCACTGAAGACATACAACTATGCCGGCGAATCCTACGACGCCGTCAACCTGATCGCACTGGCTGCGGAGGAGGCCAAGAGCACCAAGGGTGTGGACATTGCCGCACACCTTAAGGATGTTTCCGAGGGCGGCGAGAAGTGCAACAATTTCGCATCCTGTGTCACGCTGCTCCGCAACGGTAAGGACATCGACTACGACGGCCAGTCAGGACCCATAACGTTCTCCGACGCGGGTGACCCGACTGAGGCGTACATCGGTATCTATGAATACGACAACGACAACAAGCCTCAGCCGGTCAAGGCAGAATTCGGCAAGCTGTAAAGCCGCCTGAACCTAGACACGAAAGCCCCCGTCCAGCCGGACGGGGGCTTTCTGTTGCCCGGGGCTCGGCTTCGGGCGCCTCCGCAAGCCCTTGGCGGTCTCCTCACGGCCCAGCTCCCGCAGAAGGGGCCGCCACCGGACGGTGACGGCCCTCCTGCGCCTTTCGGAAAGGACTTAGACCTCGTCCGCCAACGTGCCGAGATACAGCTGGATGACCTTGGGGTCCTTCATGAGTTCCCGGCCGGTGCCCGTGTATGCGTCCTTGCCCTGGTCCAGCACGTAGGCGCGGTCGCAGATCTGCAGGCAGCGGCGGGCGTTCTGCTCCACCATGATCACCGACACCCCGGCCCGGTTGATCTCGTGGACCCGCAGGAACGTCTCGTCCTGTTTAACGGGGGAGAGGCCCGCGGAGGGCTCGTCGAGGAGCAGGACGTCCGGTTCCATCATCAGGGCGCGCCCCATGGCGACCATCTGACGTTCGCCGCCTGACAGCGAGCCGGCCCGCTGGGCCCGGCGCTTGCCGAGCTCGGGAAACAGGCTGGTCACAAAATCAAACCGCTCGGCGAAGTCTTTGGGGCGCTGGAACATGCCCATCTGCATGTTCTCTTCGATGGTCAGCGCGGCGAACACGTTGTTGTTCTGCGGGACGAATCCGACGCCCTTGGTCACCAACTTGTTGGCTTTGAGCCCGGTGATGTCCTGGCCACGGACCACGACTGAACCTGAGTGGACCTTCACCAGGCCGAACATTGCCTTCAGCAGGGTTGACTTGCCGGCTCCGTTGGGTCCGATGATGCCGATCAGTTCGCCTTTTCGGGCCTCGATGCTGCAACCGTTGAGGATGTTCACACCCGGCAGGTAGCCGGCCACCAGATTGGTGACCTTGACCACCGATTCCTCTGCCGGTGATGCTGTGGCGGCTGCGGCCGCGCTCGTGGCACTCATTCGCTGTCCTTCTTCCTTGGCTCGGGCTCGTCGGAATCGGCAGCGACAACGTCGATGGCAATGATGCCGGCGTTCTCGGTACCCACGATCGACTCCTCGTCCGCTACCAGTTCGGCTGCCAGTTCCTTGATGCCTTCGGCGTCACCCAGATCGACGTCGTGGTGCGCGCCCAGGTAGGCGTCGATCACTGCCGGGTTCTTCATCACTTCGCCCGGCGGGCCCTCAGCAACGATCCTGCCTTCGGCCATCACCACTACCCAGTCGGCGATGTGGCGCACCATGTTCATGTCGTGCTCCACGAACAGCACGGTCATGCCTTCCGCCTTGAGGTTCTTGATGTGGTCCAGGAGAGACTGGGTCAGCGCCGGGTTGACGCCTGCCATGGGCTCATCCAGCATTACCAGCTTGGGCCTGACCATGAGGGACCGCGCCATTTCGAGCAGCTTGCGCTGGCCGCCGGACAACGATGCCGCGTAGTCGTCCTTCTTCGCATCCAGTTTGAACTTCTCCAGCAGGACATTTGCCTGGGCCGTGATCTCTTTTTCGCGGCCACCCCAGATGCCCTTGAACAGTGCCTTCGACAGCCGTTCGCCGGGCTGCTCCGAGCCTCCCAGCCGCATGTTTTCCATCACGGTCAGTTTGCCCATGACCTTGGTCAGCTGGAACGTGCGGACCATGCCCATGCGGGCCACCTTGTACGGCGAGACGCCGGCAAGGCTGTTGCCTTCGAACTGCCACTTGCCCGAGTTCGGCGTGTCGAATCCCGTCAGGAGGTTGAACAGGGTGGTCTTCCCGGCACCGTTGGGACCGATTAGTGCCGTGATTTTGTGGCGGGGGATTTCCAGGTACTCCACGTCGACGGCGTTAATGCCACCGAAGCTGCGGGTCACGTTTTCGGCGACGACGATCGGATCGCGCTTCTTGCAGCCGGGAGCGGTGTCCCCGGCGGCGATCGGACGCGTGTCCGTCATGTAGTCAATTTCCTCGGACGGACGGGATTCTTCGCTATGCGTGCTCATGCGAACGCCAGCTCCTTCTTGTTTCCGAAGACGCCCTGGGGCCTGAAGATCATCAGCAGCATCAGCGCGACACCCACAAGGATGTACCGCAGCTGGCCGGCCTGGACCGTGTTCAGCCAGGTCACGGCACCGGATTCGATCAGGCCATAGAGGATGCCCTGGGAGAGCGAGAGCACCACCCAGAAAATCATGGCGCCTACCACGGGACCCAGCACCGTTCCCAGGCCGCCGAGCAGCAGGCACGTGTACAGGAAGAACGTCAGTTCGGTTCCGTAGTTGGCCGGCTGGACTGCGCCGCGGGGGAGCGTAAAGATCACGCCCGCCAAGGCGCCGAGCACGCCACCGATGATGAGGGCCTGCATTTTGTAGGCGTATACGTTCTTGCCGAGGGAGCGGACCGCGTTTTCGTCCTCGCGGATTCCCTTGAGTACGCGGCCCCATGGGCTCCTCATCAGCAGCCACACCAGGGTGCAGCAGATGATGACAAGGCCCCAGCCGACGATGCGAATGAAGAAGTCCCGGTTGTTCATGCCCATGTACGAGCCCGCGGGGAACGGGTTCATGGCGTAGAACCCGCCTTCGAAGGCGGCCAGGCCGTTGGCCGAACCGGTCACGGCAGTCAGCTGGTTGGTCGTGACAATGTAGCGGACGATTTCCGCGGCCGCGATCGTGACGATAGCGAGGTAGTCCGCGCGCAGCCGCAGGGTCGGTATGCCGAGGAGCATCGCGAAGATGGCCGAGCAGATCACGGCGATGACCAGTCCCACAAAGAAGGGAACGCCAAAGGTGAGCGTCGAGATGGCGAAGCCGTAGGCGCCCACCGCCATAAAGCCTGCCTGGCCAAAGTTCAGCAGGCCTGAGTAGCCGAAGTGGACTGCCAGCCCGAGGGCCGCAAGGGCATAGGCCGCGGTGGTCGGGCTGAAGAGTTCGCCGGCAGCGCTGGAGAGAATGAATCCGAAGTCCATGGCTGTCTCCTAACCCACGCGCTCGCGACGACCCAGGATGCCCTGGGGCCGGAACAAGAGGACAACAATCATGATGAACAGTGCTCCCACATACTTGAGGTCGGCAGCGAGGCCGAAAACGGTGGTCAGCTCTACGAAGATGCCGACGATGATGGACCCGATGAGGGCGCCAAAGACGGTGCCGAGACCGCCCAGGGTCACACCGGCGAAGATGAGCAGCAGGATCTGCGAACCCATGTCGAAGGTTACGCCTGGCCGGTAGTAGGCCCACAGGATTCCGCCGAGGGAGGCAAGCATGCCGCCGGTGACCCAGACGATCCGGATGACCGAGTCGACGTCGATGCCGGAGGCGGCCGCCAACGCCGGGTTGTCGGCCACCGCGCGGGTGGCCTTGCCCAGCCGGGTTTTCAACAGGACGATTCCGATCAGGGCGATCACGATAGCGCTGATGACGAGGGACCAGAGGTTATTCGGAGAGATGGACACTGGACCCAGTTGGATTTCGGCGCTCTGGGCAAACGGCAGTTGCTGCGTGGCGCCGCCAAAGTAGAACTGGATGACGTACCGGACGGCGAGGGCGAGTCCGATGCTGACGATCATCATGGGCACCAGGCCCGTTCCGCGGCGGCGAAGTGGCTTCCAGAGTCCGGCGTCCTGGACGTAGCCGAAGAGGCCGCCGCCGAGGAGCGAGAGGATCAACGCAAGCCAGAAGGGGAGGCCGATGGCGTTAAAGGCGAAGACCAGCACAGCGCCCAGGGTGACCATTTCCCCGTGGGCGAAGTTAGTCAGCCCCGTGGTTCCGAAGATCAGGGAAAGTCCCACGGAAGCCAGCGCCAGCAGGAGGCCAAAGCTCAGACCCGCTACGAGCCGGTTGAGGAGATTCTGGCCGAAGTCCTGCTGCTGGACCACGATGCCCTTGCCGAAGGCGAAAATCACGGAGAGGTTGGAGGTCTGGCTGAACGTGACGCTGCGGGGGTTTTCCTGGCCGTCCGCGAGCTTGATGCCCGCTGGCAGGGTCTGTTCGTCCAGCTCGATCTCATAGGTGCCCTGGACCGGAACCCCAATGCTCCAGGACCCGTTGGCCGCGGATTTGGCAGTCCCTTCGAAGCCCCCGCTCCTGGCGGTTATGGTCACGTCGGCGATGGGGGCGCGAGCGTCATCCCGCAGGAAGCCGCTGATGTTGTTCTGGAAGGTCGTGATCGACGGGGATGGTGTCGGCGACGGCGAAGTGGCCTGTGATGCCGGGGCGACGACGAGCAGTATTGCTACGACAGTGGCGAAGACGGCCCCTATCACCTTCAGCAATCTGCCCGGCCGTCTGTGCGGCAAGCCTTTGGGTGTACTTCTCAAGTTCAAATCCTCCACTTGGGTGGGGTGGCCAGGGGTGCGCCTTTGCAACCACTGCAAACGTCACGGGACGGATGGTGGTGTTTTCTACAGGTTGGGGGCCTGATTGTGATATCCGTCACCGTGTGTGGTTTATGTTACAGCTCGTCAGGGGCAAATTTTAGGCCGGGGGGAGGCCGTCTGGTAGCGATCGCATAACAACTGCGTTACAGCCATGGCGCATTGGCAAAGTGTTCGGAAAGAAACTTATGTTGATCAGCGGTATTCTTCAGCGGGTGGTCTGTCCTACGCACGTCCCGGACGTGCGCACGACCGTGCACCTGGATGCATCACGGTTGGGTTTCGGCGCCGTGGACGGGGAACTTATTGGGGCGTGAGCGCGTAGATATTGGTAGCGTGGTTCGTAAATCACGACTCAACCCTTTACTTGGAGGACACCAGCAATGGCACTTGGCGGAAACCCGATCTTCAACGGAAAGAATTTCCGTGGAGCAACGCAGGCACCGCGTGTCCCGCAGGCACCCTTTGGACAGGCCCAGTACGGCCAGCAGCCTTACGGCCAGCGTGCTCCCGGCCAGGTCATGGATCCCCAGAACGGTTGGGGCCAGCAGCAGAACATGACCGATGAGCAGCTGCGCGAGATGTACAACCAGCCGGCCGCGGGTCCCGCGGACACCGGCCGAATGACGTACGACGACGTCATCGTCAAGACAGCGGCCTGCCTAGGGGTCCTGTTGGCAGGTGCCGCAGTGACGATGTTCGTCAGCATGGGGCTGGCCAGCATACTGATGATCGTCGGTGCACTGGGCGGCTTCGTCCTGGCACTGGTCAACACGTTCAAGAAGCAGCCTTCACCGGCTCTGATCCTGGCCTATGCCGGGCTCGAAGGTCTCTTCCTCGGCGGACTCACCCGCGTGCTCGACCTCATGTACCCGGGGGTCGGGCTGCAGGCTGTTATCGGTACGCTGTCTGTGTTCACCGTGACGCTGCTCCTGTTCAAGAGCGGCAAGGTGCGTGCCTCGCCCAAGGCCATGAAGTTCTTTATGATCGCCATGGTGGGTTACGGCCTGTTCTCTGTGGTCAACCTCGTGATGATGATGACGGGCCTGCAGACGGGGATGTTCGGAATGCGCAGCGGCATTATTGGTGTTGTCATCGGCATCCTGGCTATCGGCCTGGCCGCGTTCTCCCTGGTGATGGACTTCACCAGCATCGAAGCAGGTGTGCAGAGCGGTGCGCCGCAGCGCTTCTCGTGGACCGCAGCCTTCGGCCTGACCGTCACCCTGGTCTGGCTCTACGTGGAGATCATCCGCGTCCTGGCCATCCTCCGCGGCGAGGACTGACAACAGAACCCGGCGTCCGGCGTCGTAATTCTGACCAAAAAGAAGAGGGCCCCACTGATGCAGTTCGCATCAGGTGGGGCCCTCCTTTTTTTGCGGGTACCCGCGCTACGAAATGCGCATGGCTCCTGCTGCCGGGGTCACCGTGAAGATGTCAGGCGCCGCATAGCCGGCGTCTGCGAATGCACGTACGACGGCGGCGCGCACCTGCTGCTCGGACGTCACCGGAGTGAGCGCAATGGCTGCCCCGCCGAAGCCGCCGCCGGTCATCCGGGCACCTATTGCCCCGTTGGCCCGTGAGGTTGATACCGCCAGATCCAGCTCCGGGCAGGAGATTTCAAAGTCGTCCCGCATCGATACATGGCTGGCGTCCAGCAGCGCACCGATCGAACCGGGGCCCGCGCTGGCCAGGAGCTCCACGGTTTGCAGCACACGGTCGTTTTCGGTCACGATGTGGCGCACGCGCCGGTAGGTGACCTCGTCCAGGAGGCCGGCCGCTTCGTCCAGATCCTCCAGCCGGACGTCACGCAGAGCCTTGACGCCCAGGACCTCAGCGCCGAGTTCGCAGGATGCCCGGCGGGAGGCATACCCGCCGTCGGAGTGTGAATGGGAGACCCTGGTATCGATCACCAGCATCACCAGCCCCGCTGGTTCCGCTTCAAAGCGGACCAGCTGAACGCTCTGGTCACGGCAGTCCAGGAATACGGCGTGCCCCTTGGATCCGCGCAGCGACGCTGACTGGTCCATGATGCCCGTGGGAGCGCCGACAAAGTCGTTCTCTGCACGCTGCGTGGCGAGGACCATCTCCTCGGGTTCAAGTCCAGCTCCCGTCAGATCATTCAGGGCCGTGATGACCGCGCATTCGATGGCGTGGGATGAGGACAGGCCGGCGCCCAGGGGAACGTTCGAATCGAGCAGCAGATCCACGCCCGGAACGGTGATGCCCTGCTGCTGCAACGCCCACATCACGCCGAGCGGATACTTCGTCCAACCCTTGGCGGAAGCCGCGGCCAACGTGCCGAGGTCGGCGGTGACCATGCCGTGGTCTCCGTAGGTGGACAGGAGCCTGACCGTGGAGTCGGGACGGACTCCGACGGCCACGCGGGCGGTCTTATCGATCGCGAACGGGAGCACAAAACCCTCGTTGTAGTCCGTGTGCTCGCCGATCAGGTTAACGCGTCCCGGTGCCTGCCAGACGCCGTCGGGGAGCCTGCCGAACTCCTGCTCGAAGCGGGCGGCCAGGTCCGCCGAGCCCAGGCCCTCGGCGCCCGGGTCCTCCGCGCCGGCTTCCGGCGGGCTGGTCAGCGGGGCGGTCAATGGGTCAGGGGAGGCGCTCACGCGTGTGCTCCTTCAGGCAGTGCCCCCAGCGGGGCGGGGGAAGTGGCGGCAGGGGAGTGGGCCGACGCCGGCACCACCACGGCGCGGAGCCGCTCCGCGACGCTTTCCGGGGTGGTGTCGTTGATAAAGGCGCCCATGGCCGCCTCGGAGCCGGCCAGGAACTTGAGCTTGTCCGCTGCCCGGCGGGGCGACGTCAGCTGGAGGTGCAGGTAGCTGGCGGGGCGCAGGAGGTCATCGAGAGGGGCCTGGTGCCAGGCTGAAATGTAGGGTGTCGGCGTGGGATAAAGCGCATCGAGCCGTTTGAGCAGGTCAAGGTAAACATGCGCCAGTTCGTCCCTTTCCTCACCGCTCAGTGCGGCCAGATCGGGTACCTGCCGGTGCGGCACAAGATGGATCTCGAGCGGCCAGCGGGCAGCGAACGGCACGTAGGCGCTGAAATTCTCGCCCTCCATCACCATTCGGCTCCCGTCCTCCCGTTCTGCCCGCAGCAGCGAGCCCGTGAGCGTCTGCCGCCCGTCGGACCCATCATAGAACTTGCGTGCTGCCGCTCCGATGGCCGTTGCACGGGGCGTGACGTAGGGGTACGCGTAGATCTGGCCGTGCGGGTGGTGGAGCGTGACGCCGATGTCGGCCCCCCGGTTTTCGAACGGGAACACCTGCCTGATTCCCGGCAGTTTGCTGAGGGCTTCGGTGCGGTGCGCCCACGCCTCAACAACAGTCCGGGCGCGGGCCTCACTCAGGCCACTGAAGGATCCCGTGTGCTCGGGAGTGAAGGCCACTACTTCGCAGCGTCCGTACGCGGGGCCGGTGGTGCCCCAGGCCGGGGTAGACGGCACGTGTCCCACGGCCGGGCCCAGCGACGGGAAGCGGTTTTCGAAGACCACAACGTCGTAGTCGGGCGCGGGGATCTCGGAGGGGTTGTTCGGTGTGGTGGGGCAGATGGGGCACTGGTCGGCAGGCGGGAGGTGGGTGCGGGCCTGCCGGTGGGCCGCGACGGCCACCCACTCGTCGGTGAGGGCATCGAAGCGGACTTGGCCAGGCTCGCCGCGCTCGGGCAAAGGCCGGTGATCTGTGGTGGTGGCCGCCGTGCGGGGCCTGGCGGTTGCGCCGTCGTCGAAATAGATCAGCTCCCGGCCATCGGCGAGCGTGGTGGCGGTGATACCTGTCATGGCGGGGGTCCTTTGCGTGCTGGTGCCGGCAGATGGCGGGCGTCCGTTGGTTCGATCATCCCATATTTCGCTCAAAAAGGAATAGATTCACACAAAACATAACATTTTGCGGCGATGGCAGGCTGTCCGTACGCCCTGTTACGGTGGTTCTCATGACTTCGAGTGCAACCCCGGACGCGGGCATTCCCGCCGGATTCCAGACTTACGCCACCGGCCGGCAGTACGAACTCCGCAGGGGTGACGCGTTGGCCGTTGTGACGGAGCTGGCAGCAGGCCTGCGCCTTTACAGCCGCGCCGGCGTCCAGCTCACCGAGACCTATGGGGACGCCGAGATTTCCCCCGGGGCCGCCGGGATTACGCTCGCGCCCTGGGCGAACAGGGTTGAGGACGGGGTCTGGTACCTGGACGGCAAGAAACAGCAGTTGGACATCACGGAGGTTTCGCGGAACAACGCCAGCCATGGGCTGCTCCGCAACTCCGCCTACAGCCTGGTTGATGAATCGCAGTATTCCGTGACCCTCGAGGCGACCGTCTTCCCGCAGCATGGCTACCCCTTCATGGTGCGGCACCAGGTCCAGTACCTTCTCGCTGCGGACCTTGGCCTTGAAGTCCGCCAGACATTGATCAATGATTCCAACGCCCCGGCGCCGTTCGTCCTGGGCGCCCACCCCTACCTTCGGCTGGGCGACGCGGACGTGGACGAGCTGCTGCTGACGGTATCCGCTGGCACCCGGCTTGTGGCCGATGACCGGCTGATCCCGCGCAGCTCGGAGCCCGTCAGCGGCGACAGTGACTTCCGAAACGGCCAAAGAGTGGGGGACTTTGAGATTGATGTCGCCCTGACGGACCTGAGGTTCGACGGCGGTGCGGCCCGCCACGTGCTCAGCGCGCCCGACGGCCGCAGCGTCACGTTGTGGCAGGACGAATCCTGCGGCTACGTCCACATCTTTGTGACAACTGAGCTGCCCGGCAGGCCCAGGGCGGTGGCCATCGAACCCATGACCGGTCCGGCCAACGCCTTCAACTCGGGCGACGGGCTGCGGTGGCTCCCGGCCGGGGAAGCGTTCACCATGGCCTGGGGGATCGATGCCGTCCTGGGTGAGGCCGGGTAGCCGGTTCGCATAAGGGCCCGTGCTGAGGAAGTATTAGGCTATGACGCCAGCCAAGGACGCCGCCCCATCCGATTCAACGCCCACAGGCACGGCACCGGACATGGTCCGGCCAGGGGAAACTGTCCGCCCGGCACCGGCACCGGCACGGGCGGACCGGGAGCTTGAGCAGGACATTCCGTACGGTGTCCGGATCGCTGCGTCGTGGGCCTGGCGGCTCGGCCTTATCCTGCTGATGACCGGCGCCCTGGTCTGGCTGCTCGGCCGGATCAGCTTCCTGATTATCCCCGTTATGGTGGCCGCACTGCTGGCCGGGCTGCTGAGCCCCGTGGTGCGCTGGCTACGGAGCAGGCGGCTGCCAAACGGCGCCGCGGTGGCCATCACGGTGGTGGGGTTCATCGGCGTGATTGTTGGTGCCCTTGCCCTGGTGGGCCGCCAGCTGGCTTCAGGTTTTGGCGAATTGTGGTCCCAGGCGCTGGCGGGCGTGACACAGATCCAGGACTGGCTGGCCGCCGGACCCCTGCACCTCACCGCTGACCAGATCGACCAGTATTTCAAGGAAGCAACCGCCGCACTCCAGGACAACAGCAGCAGCATCCTCAGCGGCGCGTTGTCCTTCGGCAGCACCGCGGGCCACTTTGCCGCGGGAATGGTGCTGGCCCTGTTCATCCTGATCTTCTTCCTGCTCGAAGGAGACAGGATCTGGGCCTTCCTGGTCCGCCTTCTCCCGAAGAAAGCACGTGCGGCAACGTTCGGTGCCGGACGCAAGGGCTGGGCTTCCATGGTCAGCTACGCACGGATCCAGATGTTTGTTGCGTTTGTTGACGCGGTAGGGATCGGTGCCGGCGCGGCCATCATCGGCGTGCCGCTGGCCCTCCCCCTAAGCGTACTGGTGTTCATTGGCTCCTTTATCCCGGTGGTCGGTGCCCTGGTGACCGGGGCCGTCGCCGTCCTCCTGGCCCTGGTGGCCAACGGGCCGGTCAACGCCCTGATCATGCTGGCTATCGTCCTGCTGGTCCAGCAACTGGAGAGCCACATCCTGCAACCACTCGTGATGGGCAAGGCCGTGTCGCTGCACCCGGTGGCGGTGATCCTCTCCGTGGCGGCGGGTTCGTACCTTGCGGGTATCCCCGGCGCCCTGTTCTCGGTGCCCATCCTCGCCGTAGCAAACTCCGCGATTCGCTACATCGCGGCCAGAACGTGGGAACATGAACAGGTGCTGGCAACCCCCGGAGGGCCGTTGACGCCAGGCCCGGACCATGATGACTTCATCAGGGACGTCCGGTTGCCGGGTGGCAGGCCCAAGCGCGGCAAGGACGCCGCAGCCAGCACAGAAGCAGCCAATCCGGACGCCCAGGCCTGAGCCAAGGCGCCGGAGCCGTATCCACCCAAGGAGAATAAGTCCGTGAACACCCTTGAAACCCTTCCCGTCACGCTGGACGATGTCCTGGAGGCGCAGAAGCTGCTCGAGGGCATTATTATGCGGACCCCGGTGGAATCATCACGGGCCCTGGGCGGGATGGTGGGCGGCGACGTCTTCTTCAAGTGCGAAAACCTGCAGCGGGCCGGATCGTTCAAGGTCCGCGGTGCCTACGTCCGCATGGCCAAGCTCTCGCCTGAAGAGAAGAAACGCGGTGTTGTGGCCGCGTCAGCCGGAAACCACGCACAGGGCGTGGCCGTGGCTGCCAAAAGCCTGGGCATCAAAGCCCGCATCTACATGCCGCTGGGCGTAGCCCTCCCCAAACTGGCCGCCACCCGCAGCCACGGCGCAGAGGTGATCCTTCATGGCCACAACGTGGATGAGGCCCTCGCCGAGGCGCAGCGCTACGCCGACGAGTCCGGCATGGTCTTTGTTCATCCCTTTGACAACGTTGATGTGGTGTCCGGCCAGGGAACCATCGGCCTGGAAATACTCGAGCAGATCCCCAACGTGGACACCATCCTTATGGGCGTGGGTGGCGGCGGGCTGCTGGCCGGCGTCGCTGTAGCCGTCAAGGCCCGGGCCAGGGAACTTGGGCGGGAAATCCGCATCATCGGTGTCCAGGCCGAAAACGCCGCGGCCTATCCGCCGTCCCTGGCCGCCGACGCACTGGTACCGCTGAAGAAAGTGTCCACCATGGCTGACGGCATCGCCGTAGGCCGGCCCGGCCAGCTGCCCTTCAGCATCATCCGTGAGCTCGTGGACGATGTTGTCACCGTCAGTGAGGATTCCCTGGCGCGCGCCCTGATTTTCCTGCTTGAGCGGGCCAAGATGGTGGTGGAACCCGCCGGGGCGGTGGGAGTTGCCGCCTTGATGGACGGCAAGATCGAAAACCCCGGCACCACGGCCGTGATCCTGTCCGGCGGTAATATCGATCCGATGCTGATGCTCAAAGTCATCCAGCGGGGCCTGTCCGCCGCCGGGCGCTACATGACAGTTCGGATGATGCTGGATGACCGGCCGGGTTCGCTGGCCACCATCGCCCGCATTATCGCCGAAAATGATGCAAACGTCACGGGCCTGGACCATACGCGTGTTGGCGGCTCCATCAGCATGGGCGACGTTTCCATCACCGTGAACCTCGAAACCAAGGGCCACGAACATTGCGAGCAGGTCCTGGGCGCTCTCCGTGCCGAGGGCTTCCAGCCCATTGTGGTGCATTAGGAGCAGCCATGCTTGACGCGTTGGGGGACGGAAAGCCGCGGAGCCGGGAAACCACGGCCTCGCGGGCGAAGGGCGGACTGTTGGTGGCCGGCGGCTTTGTGGCGCTGCTGTTTGTGATCGAGCTGTTCAACATGCTCACCCTGCACGCACTGAACCGGACGTTCGGGCTGCGGCCGCGGTCCGCTGACGGGCTCCTGGACATCCTGACGTTCCCGCTGCTGCACGCCAACCTGAATCATCTGCTGTCCAACGCACTGCCGCTGGTTGTCTTCGGCTTCCTGGTGTTCCTCTCCGGCGTGCGGGTGTTCCTGACGGCCCTCGGGTTCAGCTGGCTGGGCTCCGGACTGACCGTATGGCTGATTGGCGACGGCGGCATCACAGTCGGTGCCTCCGGCCTGGTTTTCGGGTTGTTCGCCTTCCTCCTGGTGCGGGGCTTCTTTAACCACAGCTGGCGGCAGATCCTGCTCGCCGTGGTGCTGTTTATGGTCTACGGCGGCATCCTGCTGGGGGTGCTGCCGATCATGGGAAGCTACATCTCATGGCAGGCGCACCTCGGCGGGACGGCAGGCGGGGTTGTGGCTGCCCTGTTGCTGCGCCCCAAGCACGCAAGAACGCCGGCCCCCTGACGGGGACCGGCGTTGGCTGGGCCTGTTAGGCCTGGAGCGCGTTCAGTTTGACGCGTCAGCCTGCATAAGGCTTGGCGGAGATGATTTCCACCGTGATGTCCTTGCCGTTCGGAGCGGTGTAGCTGAGCTTCGCGCCCTCTTTGTGGCCGACGATTGCGGCGCCGAGGGGTGACTTCTCGCTGAACACGTCCAGGTCGGAATCGCCGGCGATTTCGCGGGACCCCAGCAGGAATGTCTCTTCGTCGCCGGCGATCAGGGCAACAACGAGCATGCCGGGCTCGACGATGCCGTCGTCAGCGGGGGACTCGCCTACGTGGGCATCCCGCAGGAGTGCGGTCAGCTGGCGGATCCGGGCTTCGATCTTGCCCTGCTCTTCTTTGGCCGCATGGTAGCCGCCGTTTTCCTTCAGGTCGCCCTCTTGCCGGGCAGCTTCAATCTTCTGGACAATCTCCGCACGGCCAGGGCCGGAAAGCTGGTCCAGCTCTGCCTTCAGGCGGTCAAAAGCTTCCTGGGTGAGCCAGGCTGCAGGCGCGCTGTTGGTGGTAGACACGGACTTCTCCTAATGGTCATACATGCAAAAGACCCCGCAACGGTGGCCACTTGTGGAACTCAGCAACCAGCTCAGCGGGGTAAAGGTATTGACCCATTGTAGTCAATACTCTGGACATACCCAACCGGGATAGGGCACAGATCACACGGTGCTACGTCCCGGCGCCCGGAATCCAACAGTCGTCCACCACACCGGAAACGGACAGGGACTCCGTCCGTAGTGTCACGCGCTGCGAAACTGTCCTCCCGCCGTCGGCCGTTCCGTCAGCTTCGCCCGGCGGGATGTCCACCACTTTCCAGCCCACCACCGCGAACTTGGAGTCGAGGGCCTTGATGGCGCATTTGACAGCCGTTCCTGGTTCCCTGGTGACCTGGAAATCAACGTCGGCCGCTGTGGCGTCGGTGGTGCTGAAGCCGATGTCCTTGAAGGTCACGTCCGAGACAGCGTTCGACGTGGAGACCCAGGCCATAAACCCCACTCCGGCTGCCAGGGCAGCTATTGCGATGCCACGTTTGGCCGCGCGGGAGAGGGGCTGCTTTTTACTGCCATAACGATTGGCTAGGCTAGTGTCTGCAGGCGGGGACACGGCGGGCTGATCCTGGGTAGTCACCAGTCCAGTTTAGTTCGGTTCCGGTCCATGGCTGTCCGGGCCGGATCCGCACCCCTCTCCCGCGCAGCTATGCCGCCTGTCCCGTTATGCAGTCCCGTCAGTCCAGTGGCCACAGCAGCCGCAGAAGAATAAGGAGCCGTCCTTCGATGACAGCGTCCACGCATACCCCGGCACCGCTGAGGCTGCTAGCCGTTCATGCGCACCCGGACGACGAGTCCAGCAAGGGCGCGGCCACCATGGCCATGTACGCCGCCGCCGGGGTGGAAGTCATGGTGGCCACCTGCACGGACGGATCCCGCGGCGATATCCAGAACCCTGCCGTGGAAGGTGAGCCGCATCCCAAGCGGGACATGGCAGGGGCGCGCCGGCTGGAGATGGACCAGGCGGCCAAGGTACTTGGCATCCAGCAGCGCTGGCTCGGATTCACGGACTCCGGGCTGCCCGAGGGTGACCCGCTGCCGCCGCTGCCCGCAGGATCCTTTGCCGTCCAGCCGCTGGCGCGCGCCGCGGCGCCGCTGGTGCGGCTGGTCCGGGACTTCAAGCCGCAGGTGATCGTCAGCTATGACGAAAACGGAGGATACCCGCACCCGGACCACATCATGGCGCACCGGGTGGCAGTGGAGGCCTTTGCCGCCGCGGGTGACCCGGACAGGTATCCGGAGGCCGGAGCGGCTTGGGAACCCAGCAAGCTCTACTACGACAGGGCCTTCAGCCCGGACCGGTTCCGCGCATTGCATTTTGCCCTGGAGGAATCAGGCCTGCAGTCCCCCTACGCCCAGCGGCTTGCCGCGTGGCTGGAAACGGACGCGGAGGGCCATACCCCGCCGCAGGGTTCCCATGCCACCACCACGCAGATCGACTGCGGGGACTATTTTGAGGCCCGCGACGACGCCCTCCGCGCGCACCGCACGCAGGTGGATCCGTTGGGGTTCTTCTTTGCCGTGTCGGCCGAGATGCAGCGCCGCGTGTGGCCGTGGGAAGACTACTCACTGATCGAGTCCAGGGTCCCCGCAGAATTGCCTGAAAAGGACCTTTTCGCCGGGCTAAGATAGAAGCTGCAGCATATTCTATGCCGTGTAGAAAAGCAGTGGGCTGGTCCGGGTCCTGCGGACCCGCGTCCGGAATCCCCGGCCGGCTGCCCATCAGTTTCCACAGAAGGTTTGAACCGTGCATCACTTGCTCCTCGCCCTGACCACCACGCCCTCACCGCTGCCGACGCCCGGCCTGCGTGAGGGCATCTCCGAGGACCAGATCACCCCGGGCCTGTGGGGCTTCATCATGACGGCCTTCTTTGTGCTGGCCACCACGCTGCTGATTGTGGACATGGTCCGCCGCATCCGCCGCGTCCGCTACCGCGCGCAGGTGGAAGAGGAGCGCCAGGCAGCGGCCGAAGCCGCGGACATTGAAGCTGCCGACGACCACGACGGACTCGGTTCGGCCGGGCAGCCGGCAGGACTCGAAGACAACGGGCAGGGCCGGGCGGCCGACCAGTCCCAGCCCCGCGACTGAAACGGGCGGAACTCCCGCCGGCCTACCAGGTCCCGCCGGTTCAACTGAGGACTGCGATCGCGATCGCCGTAAAGTGCACCGCGAAGGCCAGTACCGTCAGGGCGTGGAAGAGTTCGTGGAAGCCGAAGTGCTCGTAGCTGAAGTTGGGCTTCTTGAGCGCGTAGAACACGGCGCCGGTGATGTAGAGAATCCCGCCCACACAGATCAGGACCGCAGCCGGGATACTGGCCGCGAAGAATTCGGGCAGGTAAAACAGCGACCCGCAGCCAAGTGCGATGTAGATCGGCACGTAGAGCCAGCGTGGGGCGTCCGTCCACAGCAGCCGGAACAGCACGCCGAGGATGGCTCCGGACCAGATGACCCAGAGCAGCAGGACCGCCTTGGGCTGTTCCAGCAGTGACCAGGCCAGAGGTGTGTAGCTGCCGGCGATGACCAGCATGATGTTGGTGTGGTCCAGGCGCTTGAGGACGATCTTCACGCCGGGCGACCAGTTACCCCGGTGGTAGATGGCGCTGATGCCAAAAAGCAGGACGCCCGTAGCGGCGTAGATGGCCGAGGTGATCTTGCGGTCCGTAGTGGGGGCGAGGACCACCAGGACGATGCCGGCGGCCAGCGCCAATGGCGCCGTGACGGTGTGGATCCAGCCGCGCCACTTGGGCTTGATCATCAGGAGTTCGGCCAGCCGGACGGCGGCGTCGTCCAGGGGGCTGTGACCGTGGTCCGCGGAGGGGGTGCGGGGGCCGTCAGGAGTCTGGCTGTTCATGGCCTCAGAATATCCTCTCTTTGCGCAAGTTACTCATGGGTAACAATCATGGCAGGGTTTTCCGGGAACGTCCCGGCACACCCGCCCCGGTCCCGGACGGTAGCCTAGGATGTGCAATGCCGTCGAACAGCAACGGAAGTCAGGTGAGTCTCCTCGTGGAATTGCGCGGGTTCCTATATGGCTTCTACGAGAGACGGCTGCTCAGTGAGCTTGCCGGCGGCCGCATTCCCAAGCACATCGGCGTGATGGTTGACGGCAACCGTCGCTGGGCCAAACAGTTCAACGCACCCACCAGCCAGGGACACCAGGCCGGCGCGGACAAGATCCATGAATTCCTCGGCTGGTGCCAGGAGCTTGGGGTCAAGGTAGTCACGCTCTACATGCTGTCCACGGACAACATGAGCCGGTCCAGCGAGGAGCTGGATCTCCTGATGGGGATCATTGCCAACACACTGGACCGCCTCGACGATGACGCCAACATCTCGGTCAACGCCATGGGCGCTCCCGAGCTTCTGCCCGACTATCTGGCGGACCGGCTCAACAAGCTCACGGCCCGCACGCCCGTCCGCGAAAAGATCCACGTCAACGTTGCGGTGGGCTACGGCGGACGCCGCGAGATCGTCGACGCCGTTCGCGAGCTCCTCCACGACGCCGTCGCCAAGGGGTCTGACATTTCGGCGCTCGCTGACACGCTGTCCGTCGACGACATTTCCCGTTTCCTGTACACGCGGGGCCAGCCGGATCCGGACCTGGTGATCAGGACCTCCGGGGAGCAGCGCCTGTCCGGGTTCCTGATGTGGCAGAGCGCCTACAGCGAGTTCTACTTCTGCGAGGCCCTGTGGCCCGCCTTCCGCAAAGTGGACTTCCTCCGCGCCCTGCGTGACTACGCAGGCAGGCAGCGGCGCTTCGGTACGTGAACGGCGCCGTTCACGTGGAATTCACACGGCCGCAACAGGAATCGCCGACGGATGAAGCCGGAAATTAGTTGCCCTGGATTTACGTTGTAGATATCAGCAGGCAAAACCGCCGGCTGATCGGGGAGGCCAGTACATGGAGCGATGTTTCGCACCGGTTGTATGGGAGGCCGTGCCCGGCCTCCAGGCCGAGCCGCCTCACCAATAACAATTCCGGGCTTGCCCGGGGCTGGAGTCGATGTGGCTATTTCTGAGCAACTGCCCGAGGCCGTTTTTGACCAGGGACAGAAAGCTACCTCTCGCACCACGCGAGCTACCTCAAGAACCGGTGCAGCAGACGAGAACTCTGCGGCCGGTTTTGCTGTCTCCGGAAGGGACGCCACCATCAGCAGCTTCGTCATTGACACCTCCGTCCTGCTCTCGGACCCACAGGCGCTGCTGCGCTTTGCCGAGCACGAAGTCATTGTTCCCATCGTTGTCATCACCGAACTTGAGGGGAAACGGCACGACCCCGAACTGGGCTACTTTGCCCGCAAGGCGCTCCGGCTGCTCGATGACCTCCGGGTGAAACACGGTGGCCTGAGCCGGCCCATCCCCATCGGAAACCAGGGCGGCACCCTGCTGGTGGAGCTGAACCACATTTCCGCCGAGGTACTTCCGCTGGGTTTCCGCAGCGGCGACAACGACAGCCGCATCCTTGCAGTGGCCAAGAACCTGGCCAATGAAGGCCGGAATGTCACCGTGGTTTCGAAGGATCTCCCCATGCGGGTTAAGGCCTCCGCCATGGGACTTACGGCCGACGAATACCGCAACGAGCTCGTGAAGGATTCGGGTTGGACCGGCGTCGCCGAAGTGGAAGCCAGCGAGGACGAAATCTCCACCCTGTACGGCCACGAGCCCGTCTTCATCCCCGCAGCCGCGGAAATGCCGGTCAACACCGGGCTGGTGATCCTCTCCAACCGGGGCTCAGCCCTGGGCCGGGTGGGCGCCGACAAGCAGGTGCGGCTGGTCAAGGGGGACCGGGACGTGTTCGGGCTCCACGGACGCTCCGCGGAACAGCGGCTGGCCATCGACTTGTTGATGGACCCGGCCGTCGGAATTGTTTCGGTCGGCGGACGGGCCGGCACCGGCAAATCCGCGCTGGCCCTTTGCGCCGGCCTGGAAGCTGTGCTGGAACGCCGCGAGCACCGCAAGGTGATCGTCTTCCGCCCGCTCTACGCCGTGGGCGGCCAGGAACTCGGCTACCTGCCCGGCTCCGAGTCGGAAAAGATGAACCCCTGGGCCCAGGCGGTCTTTGACACCCTCGGCGCCCTGGTCAGCCAGGAAGTCGTGGAAGAAGTCATGGACCGCGGCATGCTCGAGGTCATGCCGCTGACCCATATCCGCGGCCGCTCGCTGCATGACGCCTTCGTGATCGTCGACGAAGCCCAGTCGCTGGAGAAGAACGTCCTCCTCACCGTGATGAGCCGGATCGGCCAGAACTCCAAGATCGTCCTCACCCACGACATCGCCCAGCGCGACAACCTGCGCGTCGGCCGCCACGACGGTATCGCCGCCGTCGTCGAAACCCTGAAAGGACACCCACTCTTCGGCCACATCACCCTCACCCGCTCCGAAAGGTCACCGATCGCAGCCCTGGTAACGGAACTCCTGGAGGGCGCCGAAATCTAGGTTAAGTACGTGAGGGCCGTGGTCCGATTCGTCGGACCACGGCCCGACTGAAGCGCCGGGTCAGCCTTCCGGCAGCGTGCGTCAGAGGCGACGAAGGAGACAGCACGCAGAGGAAGTGTGACTTGGCGCTCGAACGCAACCCTGAGGAACTACGCCCCGAGGAACTTGGACGCTGCTTCGTGGCCCGCGACGTGGAGGGTCCAGTCGGGGCGTTTGAAGGTTGCGGGGGTGAGGCGCACTTTTTGGACTTCCACGGCCTTGCCGCCCCAGGAGTGCCTGTAGACGCCATTGGGTTCGTAGCCGAGGGCGCGGGACACGCCCAGGGAGGCGGCGTTCCAGGCGGCGGCTTCGGATTCGGCCACTTCGGCGCCGAGCCAGTCGAACGCGTAGAGCGCGACGGCGGCGCGCATCTCCTTGCCGAGCCCCTGGCCGTGGAGGGACTGCTTGAGCCATGAGCCGGTGCTGACCGTTTTAAGAGTGGCGAAGTCCCTGGCGCCGATGTCCTGGCAGCCGATGAATTCGTTTTGGTACCAGATGCCCAGGAGCAGGGTCCAGTCCTCGGGCGTGGCCTGGCCACGGCAGCGCCAGTACCACTGCGCCATGTTGTGCCCCAGAGTTTCCGCTGGCAGTTCCGTCCAGGGGTGCTGAAGGGGTTCCGGCCGGGTTCGTGGACTCCGCTGGCGGCGGCTGCAACCGCGGCGGGAATGTCGGTGTCGGTTATGGGGCGCAGCACCAGGCGCGGTGTGGTCAGTGTGAGGCCGAAGAGGGGCCAGATGGAAGTCAGCGCGGTCATCAGGGAAGCCTAGCCGACGGCTGGCGGCGGAAGCCTGTCAACCGCCGGTGATGGCCGGAGAAGGAACTACGATCAGGCGCGGATATCCCAGCTGATGTGGCGGCGGACGTCCGTAAGGTTCATGGACTCGGCCAGGAACAGGTCATCAAGCATGTATTCGTCCACGGCGAGGATCCGGATCCAGTGCCCATAATCCGGGGTTGCCGCTTCCAGTGACTGGCTGGCCACGCAGACGCCGGTTTCCAGGTCGATCCGCACGCGGTTGCTGCCGGGCAGGCAGAGCGAAGCGGCAGGATCCGCGGGACGGTAGGACGCCGAAGGCGTCACGGTTGCTTCCAGCGCCGGCCGGCCATCGTGGTCCACGCGGCTAACGGCGTTGACCTCCACGGCGTTGGTCCCCGGGAACTCGATCGGGACGGGGGCGCTCCCGGCGAGTTCCACCGGATCCAGGGCGGCCGAGAAGCGGCCGTTCCCGAAGCCCGGCTCGCCGTATGCTGCCTCCGGCCGGCGCCTGACTAGGCCGCCGTCGTCGTAAACGGGCGCCACCAGGTGGGGCGGCAACAGCCAGGACTTCCGGGTGGCGCTGACGTACAACCCGTCCTTGGAATCGTTGATTCCGGTGGTGCTGTGGAGGACAAGCCGGTCAGCCGTTTCCAGGCGGAGCGCACCGGGCCGGCGCAGCCAGGCGCGCACCAGGGGAGCGGACGGGTCCGGTACGTCGGTGAACGGTTCATCCCAGTATTCAAAGCGCAATGACTGCCACTTCCAGGGGGAAGACCGGCAAAGGTTCCGGAACATGGTGCTCAGGTCCGCAGCGTCTGCGCTGCCCTCCGGATCCGGCCGGCGCCTGGTGTCCCATGTCGACATATCCACAGTTTACGCGTGGGCTCTGCGGAGCGGCGCACGAATCCAGTAGCATCCGAGGGGTGATCCGACGACTCGATGGACTGTGGGATGCCACCCCGCTGGCGTTCTGGCTGGTGCTGGCCGCATGTGCGTACTTTTTTGTGATGGCAGTCCGCCTGACGGTCATTGATGTACGCCATCATCTGCTGCCCAACCGGATTGTCTTCCCCTCGTACGGTGTGGCCGGGGTCCTGTTGCTGGCGGCGGCCCTGGTGCACGTGATTGCCGGTCCTGCCGCGGTCCTGGGGTCACCTGACGGGGCTGCCGAGCTCCTGGGGATCCCGGCGCTGCGTATCCTGGCCGGCGGAGCGGTTCTGTGGGCCTTCTATTTTGTCCTGCGGATGGTTTACCCGCCCGGCATGGGCTTTGGCGACGTGAAGCTGGCCGGTGTCCTGGGGATGTACCTTGGCTACCTCGGCTGGGGGCACGTCTTCGCGGGGACCTTCGCGGCTTTCCTGCTGGGTGGCCTCTGGTCCTTGGCGCTGCTGGGGGCCCGCCGCGGCACCCTGAAGTCCTCCATCCCGTTCGGCCCGTTTATGCTCGCCGGTGCCGCTGCCGCGATGCTGCTGCCGGCTTAGCCCAGCGCGAGAGGACACTTGTGTCCCCGGGTTGAGGGGTTCCACCAAAAAAGCAGGGGCGCCGCAACCCCCAAGATTGCGGCGCCCCTGCAGGCTTATGCTGCGGCTTGAGCCGCTGCGGCGGACAGCCGCACGACGGCGGTCAGCGGCGCTGGGAGGCCGGCTCGCCGTCGTCGTTCTTCAGGCTGTCCGAGGAACCTGCGACGCCGGCGGGTTCCTTCTCAGCCCCGTCCTTCAGCAGGGCCAGGTGCTCCGCTTCCAGCAGCTCCGCCTCCGCGCCGCCGATGGCCTCGCCCCGGGCCACCATGCCGGCGGTGTCTGACAGCGGGATCTGCTTCAGGGTGATGGCAAGCAACAGTGCGACGGCGATGAAGGGGATGAGGTACCAGAACACCGGTGCCAGGGATTCGGCGTAGGCGTTGACGATCGCGTCCCGCAGCTGTTCCGGGAGCTGGCTCAGGGCCTGCGGATCCAGCGAGCTGGTGGACTGTGAGGCCTGTTCCGCGGATGCTCCGGCGCCGGTGAACGCATTGGTCAGTGACTCTGAGAGCCGGTTGGTGAAAATCGCACCAAAAACAGCCACGCCCATGGCGGCTCCGACTTCGCGGAAGTAGTTGTTGGTGCTGGTCGCTGTGCCGATCTGATCGGCGGGGACAGAATTCTGCACCACCAGGACGATGACTTGCATGATCGATCCCAGTCCTGCGCCGAACACGAACAGCTGGACGCAGATGACCCAGATGGGTGTGGCGGCCGTGAGCGTGGTCATCCAGAGCATGGCGGCCATGGTCAAGGCCGCCCCGACGATGGGAACATCTTGTACTTGCCGGTCTTGGAGATCCGGATGCCCGAATAGATGGCCATGCCCATGAGGCCCACCATCATGGGCAGCATCAGAAGCCCGGATTCAGCCGCTGACGTCCCGGATGACATTTGCAGGAAAGTGGGCACAAAGGCGATGGCTGAGAACATGCCCAGGCCCAAGGTGAAACCGATGGCCGTTGCGTTGACGAAGATCCGGTTCTTGAACAGGCTCAGGGGAATGATGGGATCCTCCGCGCGGCGCTCCACCATCACGAAAGCTGCGGCGGAGATGAGCATTCCGGCGCCGAAGGCCCAGGTGAGCGGCGAATCCCAGCCCTCATCCTTTTTGCCGCCGAAGTCGGTGAAGAAGATCAGGCAGGTGGTGGCAGCGGACAACAGGAGCACGCCCAGGATATCGATCCGCTTTTCGGCCTTTTTGTTCGGCAGCGTCAGCGTGAACCACGCGATGGCGAAGGCGGCAATGCCGATGGGGATGTTGATGTAGAAAGCCCATTCCCAGGTCATGTGGTCTACGAAGAATCCCCGAGCAGCGGGCCGGCTACGGCGGAGAGGCCGAAGATGGCGCCCAGGGGACCCATGTACTTGCCACGGTCCTTCGCAGGGACGATGTCCGCGATGATGGCTTGCGAGAGGATCATCAGACCGCCGCCGCCCAGGCCCTGGATGGCGCGGAAGATGACAAAGCCCCAGAAATCGGTGGCCAGGGCGCAGCCCACAGACGCAAGGGTAAACAGGGCGATGGCAATGAGGAAGAGGTTCCGGCGGCCCAGGACATCGCCGAACTTGCCGTAGATAGGCATCACGATAGTGGTGGCCAGCAGGTAGGCCGTGGTGATCCACGCCTGGTGTTCCACGCCGCCGAGTTTGCCCACAATGGTGGGCATGGCAGTGGAGACGATCGTCTGGTCGAGGCTGGAGAGCAGCATGCCGGCGATGAGCGCCGAGAAGATGATCCAGATGCGCTTCTGGGTCAGCAGCAGCGGTTCGGCTGCTGCTTTGGGGCCGACGGTAGTGGTCATGATGATCCTTTGGAGGTTGTGGGAAGGTTCTGCGCGAACAGGGTTTTGAGGGCCCTGGCGTCTTCGAGGAGCAGCTCGGGGAAACTGCGGGTGTTCGACGCCGAGAAGTAGGTTCCGTGCGCGTGGTGGGCTACTGCGGTGATCGCAGTGACGGCCATGACCACCACAGGGTGATCGGCGGGGACGCCTTCACGCTGCGCGATGAGCTGGCGGGACGCAGCCTCGCGTTCGGCGCTGATGCCGACGATCTTTGCGACCAGTTGGGGTTCCTTCTTGATCGCGGCGATGAGCTGGCGGACATCGGTTTCTGACTCCGAGTCCACCTTCGCCGCCCAGATGTCCAGGGTGAGCTGGATGAGATCGGCCAGCAGGGATTCGGAGATGGTCCCCGGTTCGCCGCCTCCGGCCAGGAAACCGGCCATGAGTTCGCCGGGGTGCTCGTCGTCGTGATGGCCGAGGATGGCGTCTTCCTTGGTGGGGAAGTAGTTGAAGAACGTCCGGCGGGAGATGCCCACTTCTTCGCAGACCTCCTCGACCGTGAAGCCGTTGAGTCCTTTGGCCGCGGTCAACGAGCGCGCGGCGGCGGTGACAGACTGGCGCGTCTGCTGGCGCTTACGCCCACGGAGGCCGCCGTCAATATTTGCACTATTATCCACGGAGTAAAGTTTTGCACTAAATCATCAATAGTGCAAAAAGAATGCAGTCGCAACGAACGACGGCGGCCGGCGCCTTCCGTGGGGAAGGTGCCGGCCGCCGTCGAACGTTGGCGCTGAGTGCCTTGGTGCTGGGGCTAGGCCTTGTGCGGCGGGCGCGTCATGGACATAACGTCCAGCGCGGTGTCCAGTTGCTCTTCGGTGACCTCGCCGCGTTCCAGGAATCCCATGGCGACGACGGTCTCACGGATGGTGAGGCCCTCGGCCACGGCCTTCTTGGCGATCTTTGCCGCGTTTTCGTAACCGATGTACTTGTTCAGCGGCGTCACGATCGAGGGCGAGGCCTCGGCGAGGAAGCGGGCGCGTTCCACGTTGGCGGTGATGCCGTCGATCATCTTGTCCGCCATGACCCGGCTGGTGTTGGCCAGCAGGCGGATGGACTCGAGCAGGTTGGCGGCCATTACGGGGATGCCGACGTTGAGCTCGAAGGCGCCGTTGGTGCCGGACCAGGCGATGGCGGTGTCGTTGCCGATGACCTGGGCGCAGACCATGATGGACGCTTCGCAGATGACGGGGTTGACCTTGCCCGGCATGATCGATGAGCCGGGCTGCAGGTCCGGGATGGCGATTTCGCCGAGGCCGGTGTTGGGTCCGGAGCCCATCCAGCGGAGGTCGTTGTTGATCTTCATAAAGGAGATCGCGATGTTGCGCAGCTGGCTGGAGCCTTCGATGAGGCCGTCGCGGTTGGCCTGGGCCTCGAAGTGGTCGCGGGCTTCGGTCAGCGGCAGGCCGGTGTCCGTGGCGAGCAGTTCGATGACACGCTCGGGGAAGCCAGCCGGGGTGTTGATGCCGGTGCCCACGGCGGTGCCGCCGAGCGGAACTTCGGCGACGCGGGGGAGGGCGGCGTTGATGCGCTCGATGCCGTAGCGGACCTGGGCTGCGTAGCCGCCGAACTCCTGGCCCAGCGTCACCGGGGTGGCGTCCATGAGGTGGGTGCGGCCGGACTTGACGACGTCCTTGAACTCCACGGCCTTGCGCTCCAGCGACCCGGCCAGGTAGCCGAGGGCCGGGATGAGGTCGTTGATCAGGGCCGACGTGGCGGCAACGTGGACCGAGGTGGGGAAAACATCGTTGGAGGACTGCGAGGCGTTGACGTGGTCGTTCGGGTGGACAACTTTGTCACTGCCGGCGGCCTTGAGGGCGCGCGTGGCCAGCTCGGCGATGACCTCGTTCATGTTCATGTTCGAGGACGTGCCGGAGCCGGTCTGGAAAACGTCGATGGGGAAGTCGCCGTCGTACTCACCGGCAGCTACCTCATCGGCAGCCGCTGCAATCGCCTTGGCCAGCTCGCCGTCGAGCACCCCAAGTTCTGCGTTGGCCTGGGCGGCCGCCTTCTTGACCCGGGCGAGCGCCTCGATGTGCGCGCGTTCGAGGGTCTTGCCGGAGATGGGGAAGTTTTCAACTGCACGCTGCGTCTGTGCACGGTACAGGGCGTTCACGGGGACGCGGACTTCGCCCATCGTGTCGTGTTCAATGCGGAATTCTTCAGTGGAAGTCATGGGGCTAGCTTAGGGCGATCGGGGGCCCGGACTAAAACCGTGAACCGCATGCTACGGGCATTGATTCGGGCAGCGCCTAGACGTCGCCGATCCCGGAAACTACGTTGGCGCGGCCTTCGGCGAGGCTGTAGGAGAGGCCGATCACCGCGGCGCGGCCGTTCTCGATTGCGGTGGAAATCACACGGGAGCTGTCCACCAGGCGCTGGGACGTCTGCTTGACGTGCTCCACCACCATGTCGTTGATCTCGTGCTCGCCGTTCCGCATGGACGTCAGGACCGAGGGCGTGATGCGCTCCACGAGGTCCCGCATAAAGCCGACCGGCATGTTGCCCGTGTCCACTGCGGATTTGGTGGCACTGACGGCGCCGCAGCTGTCATGCCCCAGCACCACGATCAGCGGCACCCCCAGCACGCTGATGCTGTATTCGAGGGAGCCCAGCACGGCGTCGTCAATCACCTGGCCGGCGGTGCGCACCACAAAGGCGTCCCCGAGGCCGAGGTCAAAGATAATCTCCGCGGCGAGCCTGGAGTCCGAGCAACCGAAGATCACCGCGAACGGGTGCTGGTTTTCCACGAGCGAGGACCGGCGGGACGCATCCTGGTTCGGGTGCGACGATTCGCCGGCAACGAAGCGTTCGTTGCCTTCGCGCATGCGGCGCCAGGCAAGGGCGGGGGTCAGGTAGGTAGCCACGGGCTTACTTTACGGGCGGGGCTGGCTGACGGTGAAACTGTGACGGCCGGATTGGCCTCCATGGACTTCACGACGGCGGCGCCCAGTTCGGCGAATTCGTCCAGCTGTGCGCTTCCGGTCAGGACAACGGTGGTTCCGCGGTAGTTCAGCACCATGCTCTTCTCGCCTTTGCCGGTGTCACGGAGCACCCACTCCTGTCCGCCGGCTGTTCGCGTTCCTGTTACGGGCGCGCTCTTGGTCTGCTGGACGAGCCAGGTGGGGTTGGGCTGGCGGGTCTGGACCAGGCCGATGAAGGACTCGTTCGGGGTCAGGTAGCCAACTTCCCAGGTGGGAACGCCGCTGCCGCTGCCCGACTCCCATCGTGCGTAGTTGGACGTGAACGTGTTGCCGGTGTCCGGTGTTGCGGGTGTGAATCCCGCCACATCCGAGGCGTTCCGGGCCACGGCGCTGACGTCAATGTCCGGGCGGAATCCGTCACTCTTGGGGAGGGGATTCATCAGGATGATGGGCAGGAAAGCGGCGATGCTGACCACCAGGGCAACGATCATGCCGATCACGGAGGCATTGGCGCGCTTCGCCGCTGCGGCCGGGATCACTGGGCGGACGGGGGCTTGTTCAGCCGTCCCGTCGCCGTTGCCTTTAGCTCCTGAGTCGGAGGGGTCGGTCCCGGGGCTGGTCTTTTCCTGCATTTCACTCACCCCTCTATAGTCGCCCATGTTCAGGCGCAACTCACAGTCGGGGGATTGCCGGGGGCTCAAGGCCCATGTTGCAGGACTGCGTCATGCCACGCCCCCGAGGCGCCGCCACGACTATGATCAGTACCAGAGGAATCACCGCACCGGCTGAATCCGGCTGAGCGGGTCCAATGATCGCCACTCGAAGAAGAGGTTCACGTGTCACCAGCGCCTATGACCCAGCAGTACTCCACGATTTCCCCCTCCCTGGCCGTGGGCATCGACGAGCCAGACCGCAACCTCGCCCTCGAGCTTGTCCGCGTCACTGAGGCCGCGGCCATCGCCGGCGGCCACTGGGTTGGCTTCGGCGACAAGAACAAGGCCGACGGCGCGGCCGTTGACGCCATGCGCTCCTTCCTCCACACGGTCCACTTCAACGGCGTTGTGGTCATCGGCGAAGGCGAAAAAGACGAAGCCCCCATGCTGTTCAACGGCGAACATGTTGGCGACGGCACCGGCCCCGAGTGCGACGTTGCCGTGGACCCGATCGACGGCACCCGCCTGGCTGCCCTCGGCATCAACAACGCCCTGGCAGTCCTCGCCGTGGCTGAGCGCGGCTCCATGTTCGATCCGTCCGCTGTGTTCTACATGGAGAAGCTCGTCACGGGCCCGGAAGCCGCCGACATGGTGGACCTCCGCCTGCCGGTCAAGCAGAACCTGCACCTGATCGCCAAGGCGAAGGGTGTGAAGGTCAATCAGCTCAACGTCATGATCCTTGACCGCGACCGCCACCGCCCCTGGTCGAAGAGATCCGCGAAGCCGGCGCACGCACCAAGTTCATCATGGACGGCGACGTTGCCGGCGCGATTGCCGCTGCCCGCTCCGGCACCGGCGTTGACGCCCTCATGGGTATCGGCGGCACGCCGGAAGGCATCGTTGCTGCCTGCGCCATCAAGTCCCTCGGCGGCGTCATCCAGGGCCGGCTCTGGCCCACGAGCGACGACGAGAAGCAGAAGGCCATCGACGCCGGCCACGACCTGGACCGCGTGCTGTCCACCAACGACCTCGTGTCCAGCGACAACTGCTACTTCGCGGCCACCGGCATCACCGACGGCGACCTCCTTCGGGGCGTCCGCTACTCCAAGGACAAAGTCCTGACCCAGTCCATCGTGATGCGTTCCAAGTCCGGCACCATCCGCTTTGTTGACGGCGAGCACCAGGCCAGCAAGTGGGAAGGCTACGCCCGCAAGAACTAGCAGGTTCTTCACCCGCGTACCCCTGCGTACCCTGCGCGAACTGGCAGCTAATGACCTCAAATCCTTGATTTGACGTCATCAGCTGCCAGTTCGCGTTTCAGCAGGTATCCCAGCCTGTGGATAACGAAAACCGCAGGCCGAATTCGGTCCACAATGGAGCATGTCCCGGACGCCCATGCCTCCTCAGCTCCGGCACGGATCATTCCTTTTGCCGATGCAGAGGCCCTGGGCCTCACCCGGAGACAGCTGAGCCGGGAGGGCTTATTCACGCCCTCCCGGGGCATCAGGCTGCCGCTGGGGAGCACGGGAAGCGTCGCAGAAAACATCCGCGCCTACAGCCGCCTTGACCCCAGTTGCGTCCTGACGCACTCCACCAGCGCGCGAATTTGTGGAGTATGCCTGCCGGCTTGGCTGGAGTAGGACTGGAGGATCCACATAGCCCGTCCTGCAGACGGCTGCAAGCCGCGCCGGAGGAACGTTGTGGGTCACCAGTTGTCGTTCAAGCCCGGTGAGGTCATATCCCTCGACGGCCTCCGGCTCACGTCGCCTGCCCGTACCTGGCTCGACCTGGCCACCTTGCTGGACCTCAACGACCTTGTCGCGGCCGGTGACTCCATTGTCGTCAGCCATGGAGATGACTTCCCGATGCCAGGGAAGCCGCTGGCAACTGTTGCCGACCTGAGGCACATGGTGGGTCAGCATCCGGGAATGCGTGGGGTGAAAACGGCGCAGTTAGCCTTGGATCTGATCACGGTTGGGGCGGACTCGGCACCCGAAAGCCTGATGCGGCTGGCCCTGGTAGAGGCGGGACTTCCCGAACCGACCTTGAATATTGTGCTCCGCAACGGGCTGGGCCCGGTAGTCTGGCCCGACGCTGCCTATCCGGACTATCGGATCGCGCAGCAATATGACGGCGAGCACCATGGCGATCCTGACCAGTACCGCCGCGATATCAAGCGGCAGCGCCTGACTGAAAGTCTGGGCTGGAGGGAAATCCGTGTCAAGAAGAGTGACCTGGAGGGGGACCGGCCCTTCGTCGTCGAAAAGGTGCGGGCGGTCCTGAGCGGTTCGTCGTGCCGGACCGGGTGGGAACGAACTGGCAGCTGATGACGCCAAACAGCAAATTTGAGGGTGATATCTGCCAGTTCGCGCGGGGGTGCGGGGGCTTAAGTGTCCGTTCGCGCCGTGCGTGCGGGGAGGGCAGCGGGGGAGCGGAGGGTGCGGAGCCTGTCGCGCAGCTTGCGGGCCAGCTGGTAAGCGTTGTACCGGAGCTTTTTCACGGGAAGGTCCCAGGTGCCAGGGTATGCAACCTCGTGGCCGCCGAAGGACTTCTTGAACGCGGTGAAACCTGCCCATTTGTGGTCGGGCTGGTCTGCGGGCGCAACACCCCACAGGTCCACGTGTTTCAGGCCCCGGTCCTTGGCGTCCGCCATCAGGGTCACCAGGAGCGGTATGCCCGCACTGAGCTTGCGGTGCTCATCATCCATGGCTGCGTGGGCATAAGTACGGGTGTCCGCGGAATCGTAGGCCAAGGCCGCCGCGATCGGCTCGCCGTGCAATTCGGCGATGAACATCGTCGCTGCGCCCGCGGGCATAAGGGAAGCTGCCACCTGGGTCAGGTACTCGTCGCTCTGCGGCTTGAAGCCGTTCCGCCGGGCCGTCATGACCAGGAAGTCCAGCAGGATACTGATGTCCTCCGGGTCCTGCGACGCCCGGAAGGTCACGCCCTTCTTGTGGATGTTCCGGTAGAGGTTCCGGTTCACGGGTTTCATCGCGGCGAGGACGTCCTTGAAGTCGCCGTCGAGGTCCACGATCCAGCTGAGTTCGGGCTGCTGGTTCACCGGCGCCGGCTGCAGGCCGCGCCGGCTGAGGTCCGCGGCGGCCGGCATTGCCAGGCCGGCGGCCACCGGCTCGATCCGGACAAACACAGCCCCGCACGACCGTGCCGTGGCAACCAGGGCGGCCAGGGCGGCGTCCAACGCCTCTGTGGATGATGCCACCGGTCCATAGGGGGAGTAGAGGACCTTGCCCGCCGGGTTTTTCTCCTCCACGGCCAGGAAGCTCCAGCCCGGGCCGGACTGCTGATGCACAGTGCGGCCCAAGGACGCCTGGACGTCCGCCCAGGCGGGCGTCTGCAGGAAGTAGTCCACGGCTCAGGCCGGCAGGGACGTGGTCACGGCGAAGGCAATGGCCGGTGATTCGGCCCCGGCCACCGGGTGGACATTGACCGGTGCCTCCGCAGCAGGCAGGAAAGCGCTGCCGCCGCGGGTCAGCTGCAGATCGCCCTTGGGCGAATCGAGATACACCGATCCGGCAACAACAATAACGACGACGGCGCCTGCCTGTGCCAGCGGGACAGGCTCTGCGCCGGGTGCCAGTTCGATCCGCTGAAGCTGGAACTCCCGGAAGGGCGGCTGATAGAGCTCCTGGCCAAGGCCGGAGAATTCCGGCGTGAGCCTGGGGATGGCCACCGACTGGAATTCCACGGTCCGCAGCAGCTCGGGCACGTCGACGTACTTCGGCGTCAGCCCGCCACGGAGCACGTTGTCCGAGGACGCCATGACTTCAACACCCATGCCGTGCAGGTAAGCATGCACTTTGCCGGCGGGAGGTAGACGGCCTCGCCGGGGCCATCGAAATCCTGTTCAGCAGCAGCGAAATCAGTACGCCCGGATCGCCCGGGTACTTTTCATTGAGGCTGATGACCGTGGACAATTCCGCCTGGTACGGTGCCAGCGGAGCGCCGGAGATCAGTGCGGCCGCCACCATCGCTGTGGTGTGCGAGACGTCTTCGCCGCCCTTGATCAGCCGCTCGAAGGCACTCCTGAGGCCGGCGCCCTCGTCCGGGTTTTCCAGGACCTCGAGCAGCTCCACCAGCAGGGGCGGGATCCCGGTTTCCACCAGGTCGAAGCAGGCGGCAAGGTGGAGCAGGATCTTCCGGGTTGCAGCCGGCGCCCGGAACCCGCACAACGCTTCGAACGGCGTCAGCGCAAAGATCATTTCGGGCTTGTGGTTGTCATCGCGGTAGTTGCGGTGGGCGGCATCGGGCGCAATGCCGTCAGCATTCTCCCGGGCGAATCCTGCTTTGGCCTGTTCGATGCTGGGATGGACCTGAAGCGACAAGGGCAGGGCAGCGGCGAGGATCTTGGCCAGGAACGGGAGCCGCGGGCCAAACTCGGCCACGGATTCGCTGCCCAGGAAATGCTCCGGATCTTCGGCAATCAAGGCATCCAGCGGTGCCACGGAGCCATCCGCCCGGCGGGCCATTGACGGGGCGCCGGGGTGGGCGCCGATCCAGAGTTCGGCTTCCGGACGTCCGGACTCGGGGCGTCCCAGCAGCCCGGCGATGGCGGTGGTGGATCCCCAGGCGTAGTCGCGGAGGACGTTCTCAATTTCGTACACAGCCGGTATCCGTTCTTGGTCTTCAGGTCAACGTGGTCTTGCAGTCAGGTGCTGCGGCGGGGTAATCCGGACGACGGCGCAGCGGGTCTAGAGCGGCGCGCATAGGCCGTTGGTGGCCACCAGTTCGCGCAGCGCCTGTTCGTTGCCTTCGCTCTTAAGCTGGTTCAACATCGCCTCGGTGATCGGCTCGCCGTCGGGCGTTGTGGTCACCGGTGTGAAGTCCGACGACGGCGGGGCAGTCTGCGCGGGGGCTCCACCGGCGGCCAGGAGCGCAGCCAGGGGCACCTGTGCGGACGCCTGCAGCCGTCCGCCGGCCGTGGCGGGCTCAACGAGGCCGTCGACGGGCGCGGCGCCCTGCGGTGCCGATGCGGAGGCCAGCAGCTGGTCCACTTTGTCGTGGATGATGTCAAAGTCGGGCACGGTGGAGAACGACGCGTCAAAATCGGGCGGCCCGATGGTCAGCCGTTTGGCCTCCTTACCCTTGGCCTTCATGGCGAGATCCACGAAACTGCCCAGCTGTGAGGAGGAGATGTTTGATTCCACAACCTTGGTGCCCGCACTGGCGATGTCCTCAAACTTTGCGAGCAGGGTTGCCGGGTCCAGTTGCTTGAGCATTGCCTGCTGGACGCACTGCTGCCGTTGGATCCGGGCGTAGTCGTCAACGAACTCGCGGGAGCGTCCGTACCAGAGCGCGTGAAAGCCATCGAGGTGCTGGTCACCGGCGGGAATCCAGCCGTCCGGCATGCCGTGGATGCCGTTGGCCTCATCGATCATGGGGCCGCTGATCGGCACCCAGCCGCCGGCCTTGATCCGGATGCCACCCATGGCATCGATCAGTTTCGCGAAGCCATCCATGTCTACCAGCACGTAGGCCTGGACGGTGATCCCAAGCGTTCCCGACACAGCCTCAAGGGTGGCCTGGGCGCCGGGGTCGGCGACACCCGGATACAGGTCCGCGTGCTCGTTGGTCACTTCGGTGTTGATGGCGTTGATGAGGCATGCGTCGCCGCAGTCGTAGCCGTCCGGATAAATCTTGCGCATGGGCGAACCTTCGCTGAACTGGGCGTTCTGCAGGTTGCGGGGCACGGATATGATGGCTGTCTGGCCGGTCTTGGCGTCCACGCTGAGTACGGACAGGCTGTCCGGGCGCCTGCCGGTGCGGTCGTCGCCGGCGTCGCCGCCCATCATCAGGAAGTTGTAGCGGCCGTCCACGGGATCGATCGATGGTCCCGCCGCGAAGATGCTGCCGATGGCGTTGCGGCCCACGTTCAGCAGGTACGCGGCATACCCAAGGGTGCCGCTGCTCAGGACCAGGGCCAGGACCAGGGCAATGCCGACGGCGGGACGCGCCGCGGGTGCCAGCAGGACGGGGCGGATCAGCCGGAGTGTGTTGATGAACAGGAACGCCCATCCGAGCGCCAGTGCCACCAGGACCAGGATGATCACCAGCGAGGCAAACTGATTGGTGATGATGTTGATCAGAAGCGTCCTGTTCACGACCAGCAGCAACACTGCGGCGGCGAGCAAAACCCAGGCGCTGAGCGTGACGCGCAGGGCAATGCGCCCGAGCTTGCGGTCGCCGGCCACAATTTGGGCGCTGCCGGGCACCAGAAGGGTCATCAGGACCAGGGCAAAGCCCCGTTTGGTCCGGACGGGCACGGAGGCACTGGACGGATACCGGACGGGATCAGTCATGACCGTGCCGGTGGCTGGCTGCTGCGGTTCGCTTCTGGACATGTCAGGTTCCTTAACGGCTGCCCCGGAGAACGCCATTGCCGTCGGCGAAGACTTCGCTGACTTTCTGCCTGAGGTTGGCTCCCTTGCGGGTGGCGACGTCGTTGAGTTCCTGGGCGAAGTCCAGGAGATCGGCGCGAAGTGAGGCTGCCAGCTCGTCCGTACCCGACGCCAGGATCCGGACTGCCAGCAGGCCTGCGTTCCGGGCACCGGCAATGGACACGGTGGCTACTGGAACGCCGGCCGGCATTTGCACGATGGAGAGGAGGGAATCCATGCCGTCCAGGGTTTTCAGCGGGACCGGGACGCCAATGACGGGCAAGGGCGTCACGCTCGCGAGCATGCCGGGAAGGTGGGCAGCTCCGCCGGCGCCCGCAATGATGACCCGCAGCCCGCGCTCGTGGGCGGTCTTGCCGTACCGGATCATTTCGGTGGGCATCCGGTGAGCGGAGACCACATCGGCTTCGAAGGGGATGCCGAACTCAGCCAGTGCATCCGCGGCGGCTTCCATAACCGGCCAATCCGAGTCTGAGCCCATGACCAGCCCAACGATGGGTCGGGGGCTGGTGCCGGCGCTGCCGGTGGTGGTGTCGGTGGTCATGCGTTCTCCTCGGAAGTCCGTGCTGATTCTTCGGTGGGAACCCGGCCGTCGCGGATGATGGCCGCTACCAGGGTTGCGCGTTGCCGGACCGAGTCCACATCATCCGTGGAGGTCCCGACCAGGTTGACATGGCCAATCTTGCGTCCGGGACGCACTGACTTGCCGTAGCAGTGGACCTTGGCGGCCGGCTCGCTGGCAAGGGCGGCAGGGTAGGCGGAAAACAGGTCCTGGTTGTCGCCGCCCAGGAAGTTCTTCATGACCACTACCGGGCCCAGAATGTCGGTGGCACCCAGCGGCAGGTCCAGGACCGCCCGCAGGTGCTGCTCAAACTGGCTGGTAACCGAACCGTCCTGGGTCCAGTGGCCGGTGTTGTGGGGCCGCATGGCGAGTTCGTTGATCAGGAAGCCGACGCCGGAGCCCGGCGTTTCGAAGAGTTCCGCCGCCATCACGCCGGTGACGCCCAGTTCCGTGGCGACGCGCAGCGCCGCGTCTTCCGCGGCGGCCGCGACCTCGAGGGGGATGTCCAGGGCAGGGGCAATGACTTCGTCGCAGACGCCATCCACCTGGATGGTGTGCACCACCGGCCAGGCCCTCGCTTCGCCGCCCGGCGTCCGCGCCACCAGCGCTGACAGTTCGCGGCTGAATTCAACTTTGGCTTCGGCGAGGAGCGGGCTCATGGCCTCAAACCACGGAGCAGCCTCTTCGGCGGCGTCGGCCGAGTCGATCATCCGCACGCCCTTGCCGTCGTAGCCGCCGCGGGGCATCTTGAGGACAATGGGCCAGCCGGTTTCTTCACCGAAGGCCACGAGCGCGGCGACGTCAGCGACGGCGGCCCAGGTGGGGTTTGGGAGCCCCAGGCTATCGATGGCAGCCCTCATCACCAGTTTGTCCTGGGCATTAACCAGGGCGTCCGGGCCCGGCTGGACATTCACGCCGGCGGCCAAAAGCGCGCGGAGGTGGTCCGTAGGGACGTGTTCGTGGTCGAACGTCATAACATCCAGGCCTTCCGCGAAGTCGAGGAGTGTCTGGAGGTCCTTGTAGTCACCCACCGGTGAGGTGGATACGGCCGATACGGCCGAAACGTCCTCCGCCTCAGCCAGGACGCGGAGTTCAAAGCCAAGGGCGGTAGCGGCCGGGGCCATCATGCGCGCGAGTTGGCCGCCGCCAACCACGCCGATTACTGGAAAAGTCACATGTGCCAGCCTACAGAAAAGCTCACCGGATCCGGGCTTTGGGACGCCGAGGGGCCCGCTTTTCGCGTATTTAGGCCCACTCTCTGCACTCCGCGTGGGCCGGTTCACCGATTTCGGGTCTAAAATAGATCTCTGGCCGTGTGGCCCATTGAACGGACGGCCATGGAGGGTCATGTTTAGCGCACTTGCAGATCGTATCCGGGGGCTCGCCTCGCTATTCTGGCGTGAAGTGGCCAAGTTCGGAGCCGTGGGCGGTGTGGCCTTCGTCATTGATAACGGGCTGACGTACTACCTGATGCACGGCCCGATGACGGACAGCGAAGCCAAGGCCCGCTTCGTCGGTGCCAGCATTGCAACAGTCTTTTCCTGGATCGCCAACCGGCTGTGGACTTTCCGGCATCGGCGGCAGGCGAACGTGTTCCGCGAGTTCGTGATGTTTATCCTCATTAACGGGATTGGGATCGGGATCTCTACCGGTTTCACTGCGCTGGCCAAGTATTCGTTCAATGTCACCGACAAGAACATGCTCTTTGCCGCCGGAGTTGTGGGAATCCTAGTGGCAACGGTGGTCCGCTTCTTCGCCTATCGGTTCCTTGTCTTTAATCAAGAACTGGACCAGGAGCCCGAGTTCTCCCACGACCACGAGCTCATCGAGCGGCACCATCGGGAGAATGCCGCTGCCGCTGCTGCCGTCGCCCAGCACGGGGAGCAGCCGGAGGCAGACTCAACGGAAAGCCGCCGGCAGCCCTAACGCAGGACGGCTTTTGCGCAGGAAGGCTATTTGCCGTGGATGCGTTCCGCGGCCAATAGCTTGTCGGTCAGTTCCACATCTGGGTGCGTCAGCACGACTGAGCCACCGTTGTGCCACGCGCCGAGCGAGTTCGCCAGTGCCGGTTCCAGCCCTTCCGCAGCGGGGACCAGAAGCCTGACGCCTTCCTCATGCGACGCCGCAAAACCAGTGATCAGGTTTTCGTGGACGTGCTGCTGGCCTGCTCCTGCCCGAATGGCACAGCCGGCCGCCGAAGCGTCAGTGTGGGCCATAAAGACGTCACCATGGGAGCGCACCTCGGCGGCGTAGTCGATGACTCCGGGTGGCAGCTCACCCGGCCACCGCATCGCCAGGGCCGGAAGCGCGACGGCGATGACGGCGTCGTACTTTCCCTCAACGGCTCCGGGCCTATCGGTGACGAGGAGCTCCGCCTCCCCGCCGTCGAGGACTGTTTCCATGCCCAGCTGCCAGGCGGCCAACGCCCAGATCATGGACTTCCAGTGGGCCGGCAGGTCCAGGTTCAGCCGCATGCCGGGCTCGGCGTCGAGTTCGTCCTGCAGCAGATTGCTGGTTTTTGCCACCCAGTTGTCCAGCACGCGACCGGAGAGTTCCACGCGCTCGGAGTCCGGGCCATACCAGGTCAGGCGGGGCGACGTAGCGTGGCCGGAACGCAGGGTGGTCATCAGATTTATCGCCGGGATACTCATGGCTTTATCTTGTCACGGACCCCGTGGGGCATCCTTGGCCGGGAAGCCTTGCCGGGAGTCCCGCATGTGCCCGGCAGGTCCGGCCGGCCTGTGATGTTACTCACAGGAGTTTGTCATCTTATTTGTCTTATTCGGGCCGCGGCTGTATTTTTGGCGGCTATTCAGCGGAAGCGGGGCGTTTTGGCCGCTGAAGCCAACCGTCAGGCATGCGGCGCGCCGGGCCTTCGGAAAACTCCCGGGCGTGGCGTGCCAGCGATTGGCCCGGAAAGTTGATTATTATCCCGTCCACGGCTTGACTACCCACTAGTTACACACGTGTAATTAGATATCGAAAGTCGCTGCATAAATACGGACACGCAACCGAGTGTCCAGGTATTCAGGCAAGGGCTGCAACATTTGGGGAGGTCGCCGTGGGGCAAGCAGAGCGTATCCATGAAGATGCCGTCGTCGCCGGACAGGCAACGGCAAAATACCGCGCAAGGGGAGTGCCGAGCGACTGGTACGTCGATCCCGCGGATCCCGACGCCGCGGACCGTTACAACCGCAATGCCAAAGACTACCTCCAGGACCAGGCCACGGCCTTCCTGGCGGCGCACGAAGCACTCCTTGACGGCGGTCATGACCAGGACGATGACGACCTGGATCCGCCCATGGAACTGCGCACCCCTGCGCAGGGGACAAGCACCCAGCCGGTGTGGATCGGACTGCCGTTCCGGCAGGACTTCGACGACGAAGGCGAACTCGGCTGGCAGACGGATGCATTGTGCGCACAAACGGATCCGGAAGCCTTCTTCCCGGAGAAGGGCGGATCCACGCGCGACGCCAAGAAGGTCTGCGGTGCATGCAATGTGCGGTCGCAGTGCCTGGAATACGCGCTGGCAAACGACGAACGGTTCGGCATTTGGGGTGGCCTTTCCGAGCGTGAGCGCCGGCGGCTAAGGAAGCGAGCAATCTAATTCTTCAGGAAGTACACGTCACTGCCGTTGTGGTGTCCCACAACGGCAGTGCCTATCTCCCCAGAACCCTGGCTGCCCTCGCGGACCAGACCCGGCCAGCGGACTCCCTCATCGGAGTGGACACCGGATCGCGCGACGACTCCGCGGTCCTCCTGGAACGGGCCTTCGGCGCAACCAATGTGAGCACCTTCCCGCACGGCAAGAGCGGCATGGGCGGCGCCGTACGCGCCGGGCTCAACACGCACGCGCCCTGGGAAGGCCAGTCCCAGCGTGCCGCCACAGAGTGGATCTGGCTGCTGCACGACGACGCGGCCCCGGCGCCGGAGGCCCTGGCCGAACTCCTCAGCGCCGTTGAACGCGCACCATCCGTGACCGTGGCCGGCTGCAAGCAACTGGACTGGCACACCGAACGCCGGCTGATCGACGTCGGACTCTCCACCAGCCGCTGGGCCGAGCGGCTTACCCTGATCGATGCCGACGAACTGGACCAGGGCCAGTACAACGGCCGCACTGACACTTTTGCGGTGAACTCGGCCGGCATGCTGGTCCGCCGGGATATCTGGGAGCTCCTGCAGGGGTTCGACCCCGCGCTGCCGGGCACCGGAGACGACGTCGACTTCTGCTGGCGCAACCGCCTCGCCGGCCACCGTGTGGTGGTGGTGCCAACTGCGCGGATGTTCCACGTAGCCCACCGGCCCCATGCCCAGGGAAATGCCACCGCGGCGCGGAAAGCCCAGGTGCATCTGCGTCTCAAGCACGCCCCGCTCTGGAAGGTTCCCGTCCATGCGGCCGGTGCGCTGCTGGGCAGTATCTTCAAACTCGTGCTCAGTGTTGCAGTCAAGGATCCCGGGCACGGTTTCTCCCAGCTGGTCGCTACCTTCGCTGCCCTGGCCCGGCCCGGTGCCGTGGCAAAGGCCCGCCGGACTGCGGCAAACAGCCGGCGGATCCGGCGTTCCGTCATCAAGAAGCTGCAGACGCCCCGGCGTGAAGTCTGGAACCACCGCCGTTCCCTGATGGAGGCCCTGGGCGCGGACACGTCCACGGCCGATGGGCTGGTCCACGACCCCCTGGCGGACCAGCCCACGGGGGACTCATCAGATGACTTCGCTGCCCTCACCACCAGCGAACGGGGTTGGGTGGGGACGGGCGCCCTCGCGGCCGTCATCATCGCGTCCGTGGCTTCCCTCACGGCGCTCAGCGGGCTGTTCCGGGCCAATGCTGTTTCCGGCGGAGCCCTCATTCCGGTGTCCTCCACCCTGGGTGACATCTGGCACCACGCCTCCAGCTGGTGGATCAGCCTGGGGGCAGGGCTTCCGGGCAGGGGAGACCCCTTCGGCTACGTGCTGTGGATCCTTGGCCTGCTCGGCGGAGGGGACGCCAACGCGGCCATGGCCTGGCTCCTGCTGCTCGCCGCTCCGCTGTCCGGCCTGACGGCATGGTTTGCGGCAGGGGGCCTGACTGTCCGGCGCCGCTTCCGGCTCGTTGCCGCACTCTTCTGGGCGGCCGCGCCAGCCCTCCAGATCTCACTGAACCAAGGCCGGGTGGGTGCCTTGGTGACCCACATCATGATTCCGCTGCTGGTCCTGGCACTCTTGCGCGCCACCGGGTCCGCTGCTGGCCACGGGCGGTTCATTGTCCCGACCCCCGGAGACCGGCGTTTCACCGAAAAGCCGCCCGCACGGCCCGGGATCAACGGCATGCCGTCCTGGACCGCTGCCGCCGCCGCAGGGTTGGCGTTAGGCGTTGTGACCGCGTCGGCGCCTTCACTGCTCGTCCCGGCCGTTGTGGTTATCGTGCTGTGCGGGCTGATGCTGGGCCGTCGTGGCCGCACTGTGTGGTGGGCCCTGCTGCCCAGCGCCGCGCTCTTTCTTCCTTTCGGCCTGTCCGTCATCGACCGGCCACGGGCATTGCTGGCAGACCCAGGTGTTCCCCTCGGATTCGAGGCGGCCCCGCTGTGGCAGCAGTTCCTGGGGCAGCCGCTGCTGTTCTCCGCCGAGGGTGGTCTTTCCGGCGTTCCGTTCTTCAGCGGCCAGGTCATCCCGTGGGCACTCGTGCTCGCGCTGCTGGTGGCCGTTCCCGTTCTGCTGCTTGCCGTTGCCGCCCTATTCCTGCCGGGTAAGCGCAGCTGGACGGCACGTGTTCTGTGGGTGTCGGCACTGGTAATTCTCGCTGGTGGCTGGCTCGCCGGGCACGTCGCCACCGGCGCGACTGCCGACATCCTGGTGACACCGTTCACCGGACCGGCCGTCTCCGCCGCCGGGTTCGCCCTGCTGGGGGCGGCCCTGATCGGTGCCGAGCGGTTGCTTGATGCCGCCGACCGGGCGGCCTCGCCGAGCATCCGGCGCAACGTGGCCCTTCGCTCCGCAACGGCTCTTGCCATGGCGGTGCTGCTGGCAGGTCCGCTGGCCGGCATGGCGGTCTGGTCCGCGCAGAACCTGCTCCGGTCCACAGCCACTGCCCTCCCCGCCGGGGTGCCGGCTGGTCCTGCACTGGGTACGCCTCGGCAGGTGGAGGCAGGCAGTGCACGGACGCTCCCGGCCACCGCCATCGACCGCGGCACCGGGCCGGAGCAGACGCGCACGCTGCTGATCAGCACGCAGGAGAACGGCGCCTTTGACGCGGCCCTGATGCGCGGCGCCGGGACCACCCTGGACAGCATGTCGTCGATTGCCTCCGCCCGGAACATTCTGGGCGCGCCCGGGCGGGAGACGGTCAGGGACGACGACGACGTCACGGCGTCGATCCGCAGCGTGGTGGCCACGCTCGTGGCCGGGCAGGGTGTGGATCCCAGGCCCGAGCTTGAGCGCCTCGGTGCCGGGTTCGTGGTGCTGCGCTCGGCAGACACCGCCGCCCAGCTCACGGCCAGCAGGATGGACGCCGTGCCGGGGCTTGTTGCCGTCGGACAGACCGATGTCGGCTGGCTCTGGCGGATCACGCCGCTGAACCAGCCTGTGCTGCAGGCTGCCGACGTTGCCCACCGCGTCAGGATTGTGGACGGGGCCGGAGCCACGGTGGCGCTGGTGCCCTCCAAGTACGACGACGTCGACACCGCCGTCGCCGAGGGACCGGAAGGGCGGCTGGTGGTGCTCGCCGAGCGGGCGGACCCGGGATGGAGCGCCTGGTTCGACGGGCGGAAGCTCACGGCAACGACGTCCGGCTCGGCCCAGGCCTTCACCTTGCCGGCCTCCGCCGGGCAGCTGACCATCCGCTACGACGCCCCCTGGGCCCTGTGGTCCGGAATCGCACAGATCACGGTGATCGGACTCACTGTAATGCTCGCCATTCCCATGCCCGCGCGCCGGCCCAACACCGGGCTGTCGAGGGACGAAGGATCTTTGCGTAAGGAACACCAGAATGCATAAGGACGCAGCCCGCAGGACCCCGCGCAAGCAGATGCTGGCAGGCCTGGTCTCGGCTGTGGCGATTGTGGCCGCGGCCGGAGCGGTACTCGCTGCCGCGTCGGTCGCTCCGCAGCCGGCGGGGAGCCGCAGCATCCCGGCCGTGCTGGCTGCTGTTCCCGCCGGCGCCAGTGCAGGGGTGTGTGCCGGCCCGGCCCGCCTGCTCGAAGGGACTGAGGCGGGCACCGATCCCCAGTTCAGCCCCGAATCAGCCACGGCCAAAAGCGCCGTCACGGGCGCCGTCCTGAGCGCCCCCGGCGGTAACCTTCCCGGTAGCCGGCTCGCCGCCCTTAACGGGACGCCCGCCGTCGAGATCGCCAAGAACGGCAGCCAGCCCGGCCCGGGGTCGGGTCCCCAGGACCTGACCGCCGGTGTCCTTGCCGGGCACAGCGTGGATGATGCCACGCTCCTGAGTGCCGACGCCCAGGCAGGCCAGAAGCCCTCAGCCGCCGGTGTGATGAAATTCACTGCCACGGACGGTGACCTGCAGGGTTCGGCGGCCGCAAATTGCCAACCGCCTGCCAACGACGTCTGGCTCTCGGGCGCCAGCACCACCGTGGGCCGCACATCCGTCCTTGTCCTCAGCAACGCCTCAAGCACACCTGCCACCGTCAGCCTGGAGCTCTTCGGCAGCAAGGGCCAGATCCAGGCCCCGGGCAGCAGGGGTCTGCTGGTCGCACCGGGAGGTACCCGCTCTGTAGTCCTGGCCGGCCTGGCCCCTGGTGAAGCCCAGCTCACGGTCCACGTCCGGAGCGCGGGCGGGCCCGTGGCCGCGGCCATCCAGCAGAGTGTCCTGAGGGGATTGACGCCCGGCGGCATCGACTTCATTGCTCCGGGGACTGCTCCTGCCGCACGGCAGGTCATGACCGGCGTAGACATCCAGGACGCCGGTGCGATCTCCGCCCTCACGGGACACAGCGGCTACAAGGACGCCGGCCCTGCGCTGGCCATCACGGTTCCGGGACCGTCGGACGCGGTAGTGGAGATCAAGCTCTTCGGCCGGGACGGCCAGAAAGCCCTCCCCGGCGGGGGCGTGGTCACGGCAAAAGCTGGGTCCGTCACCGAGATTTCGCTGGCTGGCGTCCCCGCCGGCCACTACACGGTGTCCACCAGTTCGGACGTGTCCTTTGTGGCTGCAACCCGGGTCACCCGGGGCGTCACGAACGAGAAGGCCTCGGATGTCGCCTGGGCCGCCTCCGGTGTCCGGCTTGGAAGCCAGCATGTGGTGCCCGTGCCTCAGGGCGGTGACCGAATTCTAGTGTTCGGCGTCCTCGAGAACAGGGCCACAGTCTCCTACGCCGCCATAACCGCGGACGGCAAGGTCCGCGCGGCCGCCACTGCCGACGTCGCTGGCGGGACCACGACCTCCATCAAGGTCCCCGAGAAGGTGGGGGAGTCGGAGGTGGTGGCGTACGTTGTCTCCGCGTCCGGCGACGCCGCGTACGGCGCGCTGCTCCTGGAGCAGGAAGGCCGGGACGACGTCTCAACCGTGGCCTTTACGCCGGCCGCTTCAGGGCAGGAAAAGGTGCCGGTCTCGCTGGGATACTGACCGGTCAGTACCGGCGGCGGTAGACCGGATCCAGGGTTTCCGGCGCTACGCCAAGCATTTCGGCGGTGTGTTCCACCACAACGTCGTGCACCAGGTCCTGGAGTTCCTCCCGGCTGCCGCAACCCTGCTCAACCACCCGGCGGTACAGGGTGATCACCGGGCCCTCCTCGGCTGTGGCGGGAGTGTACGAGCCCATGGGAGGTTGCGCGGTGTCGGCCACCAGCTGCTCCAGCTGCGGGGGTATTTCGTCAACGGCAAACCGTACGCCGTCGAGCGTTTTACCCCAGATGTCGTGGAGCCGCTGCGCGGAATCGAGCACCATCTCATCAAAGCGGTCCGAGCGCGTCCGATAACCGGGGAGTGTGGGCAACATCAGTTCCCCACGCAGGCCGCGGCCGTGGCGGTTCCGGCGGCGCATCGCGAAGCTGCGGCCGGGCGAACCCGAACCCGTTTCTGCGGCGCGGACATCCGGGCCAGCCAAACGGACCGTAAAAGCTGAATCTTGGTTCGATGACTGCATACCTTGACTGTAAACCCGGGCGCAGAATTACGCGACATAACCCCGGTTCGCGGGCCAGGGCGCGGCGGTCGTTACGGCAAATACTCCGAACAAGCCGGGATACGGAGTAGTCTGTGATGTCGTGGGAGCTATCCGTCAATGTTCAAGGTCAGCCTGCCGTCAGTCGGCGGTGGCAACTTTGACGTACGTCTATGCCGACTCCACCGCCGTCTTGGGTCCGCTCGCCACATATGCCGAGCCGCATTGTTACGATTTGTGCGAGCAGCACGCCGGGTCCCTGACCGTACCGCGTGGCTGGGAAGTGCTTCGGCTGGCGATGCCGACAAGCCCACAGCAGCCGGGACCCGACGACCTCCTGGCTCTCGCCAATGCGGTCCGCGAAGCTGCGGCCCTGCCGCCCAAGTCGCAGACCTCGCCGGGCCAGCGCGCCTCGCATTCAGCGCTGGAGGCCCCGGCCGGCACAGAAGGCGTCCGCCGGGGGCATCTGCGCGTCCTGCGCGAACCTTCCTGAGGCGGATCTGGCGGTAGGCTGGAACCTGCTAATCAGTCAGCCAACGGCGCCAACGCGCCCTGTCGGGAGCACCAATCATGCCAAAGATCAGTCCTGAACTGTTGTCCGTCCTCCGCTGTCCCGTGACCGGTTCGCCCCTGGTCCAGGACGGCGAAGAGCTTGTGTCGACGGCGGCCGGAGAATCGGGCGTGAAGCTGCGCTACCCGATCGAGGACGGTATCCCGCTGCTGCTGCCGCCGGAACTTCTCCAGGCCGCTACCGCTGCCGGCTCGGACCAGCACGATCCCGCTGTCCGGGAAGCCACGGACCACAGCCCGGCAGGTACTGCCTAGGCAACGCCCGGACACCCCGCACCACCACCAGCAGTCGACTTTCGCGCAGACGCTTCAACGCCGTCGCCGCCATCGGACAAGCAAAGGAACCCCATGACATTTGACTACAAAGTAGCCGACATCTCGCTGGCCGAAGCCGGCCGCCACCAGATCCGCCTGGCCGAGCACGAGATGCCAGGCCTGATGTCGCTCCGTAAGGAATTCGGACCCACCCAGCCGCTGAAGGGCGCCCGGATCGCAGGATCCCTGCACATGACGGTGCAAACCGCCGTCCTGATCGAAACCCTCACAGCCCTCGGTGCCGAGGTCCGCTGGGCCTCCTGCAACATCTTCTCCACCCAGGACGATGCCGCAGCGGCCGTTGTGGTGGGCCAGGGAACAGCCGAGGACCCGCAGGGTGTCCCCGTGTTTGCCTGGAAGGGCGAAACGCTGGAGGAATACTGGTGGACTGCCCAGCAGATCCTGGCCTGGCCCGGTGCGGACACCAACCCGGAGCTTGGCCCGAACATGATCCTCGACGACGGCGGCGACGCCACCATGCTGGTCCACAAGGGCGTTGAGTTCGAAGCCGCCGGCGCCGTGCCGGCGACAGGCGACGACGAGTCAGAGGAAGGCCGGATCTTCCTGGACGTGCTTCGCGCCTCGCTGCAGGAAGACCCGAAGCGGTGGGCCCGGATCGGGGCCGGCCTGCGCGGCGTCACCGAGGAAACCACCACCGGCGTGCACCGCCTCTACCAGCTGGCTGAACAGGGCAGGCTGCTGTTCCCGGCCATCAACGTTAACGACTCGGTCACCAAGAGCAAGTTCGACAACAAGTACGGTATCCGCCACTCGCTGCCTGACGGCATCAACCGTGCCACTGACGTCCTGATGGGCGGCAAGGTGGCCGTCGTCTGCGGTTATGGCGACGTCGGCAAGGGAGCCGCAGAGGCATTCCGCGGCCAGGGTTCGCGCGTCATCGTCACCGAGATCGACCCCATCTGCGCCCTCCAGGCAGCCATGGACGGCTACCAGGTGGCCAAGCTTGAGTCAGTGCTGAGCCAGGGCCACATCTTCATCACCACCACCGGCAACAAGGACGTCATTCTGGCCGAACACATGGCGGGCATGCGCGACAAAGCCATTGTGGGCAACATCGGCCACTTCGACAACGAGATCGACATGGCTGGCCTGGCGCGGATCCCCGGCATCAAGAAGGTGGAGATCAAGCCCCAGGTACACGAATGGGTGCTCGACGCCGGGACCGCCGAAGAGCGCTCCATCATCGTCCTGTCCGAGGGCCGCCTGCTGAACCTGGGCAACGCCACCGGCCACCCGTCCTTCGTGATGAGCAACTCGTTCGCCAACCAGACCATCGCCCAGATCGAGCTGTGGACCAAGCGGGACCAGCCCGAAGGTGAACGCGAATACAACAACCAGGTGTACGTCCTGCCCAAGATCCTGGACGAAAAAGTTGCCCGCCTCCACCTCGACGCCCTCGACGTGGAGCTCACGGAACTCTCCAAGGAACAGGCCGACTACCTGGACCTGGACATTGCCGGACCGTACAAGCCCGAGCACTATCGTTACTGACGTGTGACGCCCCGGGTGCTGACTGCGTCCGGGGCTGTTACATCCAAGCATTAAGATCGGACTATGGAACCTGTTGCTAAGCCACGACGGCGCGGGACCGCCAAGAAGATTCTCTTGGTGGCAGCCGTCTGTGTCCTGGCCGCAACGGGCGGCGTTTTCGCCGCCGTCGCGCCCGGCTTTGCGCGCGGTGGCCTGGAGTCCGAAGCTGGCTCGGCAGTCCGCTCCGCGCCGGGAGTCGCATCGCCCGTGGTGGCCCCGGTCAAGGTAGACGTCACACCGGCCAACGCCGCAAAGCAGGTGAACCCGGCCACGCCGGTGTCGCTCAAGGTGGGCGATGGCCGGATCGAGAGCGTCACGCTGACCAGTACCGCCGGTGAAGTAGTCCACGGCACCTTCGCCGGGGATGGCAGCAGCTGGACTGCTACGGACCCGCTGAAATTCAACACCGAGTACAGCTACACGTACGTGGTTACTGACGGTGCGGGCCGGGAAACCAGCACCACACAGTCCTTCAATACGGTTTCCAGCACGCACGAGGCGGATGCCGCCATATACCCCCTGGACAAGATGAAGGTGGGTGTGGGCCAGCCCTTGCAAGTCATCTTCAGCGAACCGGTGGTCAACCGGGATGCCGTGGAGAAGGCCATCAAAGTCACCTCCAGTGCGGGGCAGGCCGGAGCATTCCACTGGTTCAGCGACACCATGCTCCGGTACCGACCCGAGGCCTTCTGGGCGGCGAACTCCACCGTCACCATGGACATGCAGCTCTTCGGCGTGGACCTCGGCAACGGCCAGATTGCCAACTTCAACAAAAAGGTCACCGTCAATTTTGGTGACAAGCGGGTGGCTATCGCCGACGCCGCCGGACACACCTTCACGCTCAGCGTCAATGACCAGGTGGTGAAAACCCTTCCGGTGAGCATGGGCGATCAGCGTTTCCCGTCAGCGCGTGGCTACGCGGTCCTGATGGAAAAGAACCGCTATGACCACTTCCGGGCGGCCAGCATTGGACTCAAGCCCGGCGATCCGGCCTACTACGGTGAAGTGGACGTGGAGTATTCCATCCGCCTCACCCTAAGCGGGGCCTACATCCACCAGGCGCTGGCGTCGGCCTTCCCGTATATCGGCAACACGAACGTTTCGCACGGCTGCATCGGGTTCGCTCCCGACGGCGCCGCCTGGGTATTTGAGAACATGACCACCGGCGATGTGGTTCAGATTATCAACACCGAAGGCGACTACGCCGCCGTCGACGACGGCTACGGCGACTGGAACATCCCCTGGGCCGAGTACAACAACTAGGGACAGGTTCAGTCCAGGACCAGGCCTAGGACACTGCTGATTTAATCCTGCGCATTAAGGCGCGCCTGCGGGACTCTGGCTGCGGATCGTTAAGACTTGATTTATGCAGGGTCGTGATGATGGGCAGCGGGAAATCTTGGATGTTGAGGCGCTGGCCGGGGACCTTTTGGACCCAGGCAGCGTCTTCGCGTTTCTGGCTGGGAACCGGGGGAGGTTGTTCCCGTCGTCGATGTTTGAGGACCTGTTCCCGTCGGGCAGGGGCCGGCCCTCGATTCCGGCCGAGGTCGTGGCCACGGTGTTGGTCCTGCAAGCGTTGAACGGGCTCTCGGACCGCGAGGCCGCGGAAGCGGTGACTTTTGATCTGCGCTGGAAAGCGGCCTGCGGGTTCGCCGTGACCACGAAGGCGTTTCATCCGACGACGTTGACGTACTGGCGCAAGCGCCTGGCCGCCAGCGGCCGCCCGGACCGGATTTTCCAGGCCATCGCCGCCGTGGTCGCCGAGACCGGCGTGCTGAAATCCAGGACGCGGCGGGCGCTGGATTCGACCGTCCTCGATGATGCGGTGGCCCGTCAGGACACCGTCACGCAGCTGGTCGCCGCGATCCGCCGGGTCGGCCGGGAGGTGCCCGGCGCGGATATGCTGGTCCCCGCGGTCTGCACCGGCTACGACTACACGCAGCCGGGCAAACCCCGGATCGCCTGGGATGATCCCGCGGCCCGGGACGAGCTGGTCTCCGCCCTGGTCACGGACGCTCTGGCGCTGCTGGCCGCCATCGATACCGCCGATCTGGAAGGCAAAGCCGCGGATGCCGTGGCCCTGCTGGCGCTGGTTTCCGGCCAGGACGTCGAGCCCGCCGAAGGCTCTGACGGTACCGACGGACGATGGCGGATCGCCCGGAAAACCGCCTATGACCGGGTGATCTCCACCGTTGACCCGGAGGCCCGGCACGCCCACAAGACCCAGGCCAGACGCCAGGACGGGTTCAAGGCCCATATCGTGATCGAGCCCGATACCGGGATCATCACCGCGTCCGCCCTGACCAAGGCCTCCGGACCGGGCAACGGCGACGCGGCCGTCGGCGCGGAACTGCTGGGCAAGGACACCACCATCGGGCCGGCGCCGGTGGAAGTGCTCGCCGATTCCGCCTACGGCACCGGAGAGATGCTCGCTGCCGTCGCCGCGGCCGGACACACCCCGGTGATCAAGCCCTGGCCGCTGCGCCCGGCCGTGATCGGCGGGTTCACCCTCGATGACTTCAGCGTCGACGAGGCCGCTGGCACCGTGACCTGCCCAAACAACGTCACCCGGAAGATCAGCCCCAAACGCAACGTCACCTTCGGTGCCGCCTGCCTCGGCTGCCCTTTCAGGGACCGGTGCACCACCGCCCGGGACGGCAAATCCCTGACTCTGCATCCCCATGACGCGCTCCAGCGCGAACACCGGGCCCGAGCCCAGGACCCCGACTTCGCCGAAACCTACCGCCGCCACCGTCCCATGGTCGAACGCTCCATCGCCTGGCTCACCCGCGGTAACCGGCGCGTCCCCTACCTCGGCGTCGCCAGGAACAACACCTGGCTCACCCTGCGCACGGCAGGACTGAACCTGCGCCGGATGGTCAATCTCGGACTTGCCAACATCAACGGGACCTGGGCCATCACCTAGAGCCCCCGGAGAGCCGGCCCGGCATTGGCGTCCGCAGCACACCTCCGCCACCGCAGCCCCAAAAAACCGTTCCGCAAACCCTCCCGGCTCCGCCAAGATAAACCGGTAACCCCCACCAGCCGGACGCCCGAACCGCCAACAACCCGGCACCAGCGAGCACTACCGGCCAGATCGCCCTTTGTTCAGCGGTGTCCTAGGGGCCGAACGGCAGACGGTTCAGGCGCTCTGCCGTGGCCGAGTTCCGGCGCCGGGCCTCGTACAGCCGCACAAGCTCGCGGTGACGGCGCTCGGCGGTGACGGCCGCCAGATACTGGTCCGGGGTGGTTCCGCGGGGCGGCGGCGGGGCCACATACCCGGCCAGTTCCGTGGCGATCGACGCGGCCATTCCGGCGGCGGACAGCGGTGACATGTGCCCGGCCTGCCGGATGAACCGGGCGGCCTGGCGTGCGGTCGCATCCGGTATCCGTCCGATGTCCGCGGCAGCGGCCCAGGCCTGCTGCTGTGGGGGAACAAAGACGCGGACCGGTGCCTCCAGCGGGACGCGCCGGCGCAGGGCATAGGTGCCGGCGAGGATGTCACCCAGCCGTTTGGAGCGGCTGTTGAAGAGGGCGACGCCGATGGCCAGGCCGCCCAGGGTCAGGTAGATTTCCAGGAATCCGGTCAGCCCCCGGATCAGTGCATGGCGGAACCGGATGGCGCCGCCGTCGTCACGGACCACCCGCAGGCCGGCCGCCATTTTTCCGAGAGACAGCCCCCGGGTGAGGGTCTCGACCGCCACGGGGACAATCACAAAGCAGAAGACCACGCTCACCAGCGTCAGCGCCCGCATTGCCGCCTCGTCAAGGTCCTGGCCCGCGGCCGCGACGCCCAGCAGGATCAGGACCAGCAGGATGATGTGGAACAGGACATCCAGCAGCAGGCCCAGGGCGCGGGCGGCGAAGGATGCGGGGCGCAGTTCCAGGACAACGGCCTCGCCGGTGATTATCGAACTCAAGCGGATCCCCAATCCCTCGTCAACCATCCTGCAGACGCTCACAGTCTATGGCGGCTAGGCTGTTGCCGTGGATATGGATGCCTTCTCCGCCGCCAACGGGGACAAGTGGTCAAGGCTGCACCAGCTCGCCCATAAGCGGCGCCTCAGTGGCGAAGAGGCCGATGAACTGCTGCGCCTTTACCAGTCGACGTCGGCCCACCTTTCCTTCATCCGGTCGATTGCCCCCGAAAGCGGCCTGTCCGCGTCCCTGTCCGCCACGCTGGCCCAGTCCCGGACCCGTTTCACGGGCGCACGGTCCAACATTATGGCGGACCTGGCCCGCTTCTTCGTGGCTGCCCTACCGGCAGCCCTGTACCGCCTGCGGTGGCTGACCGTGGCCTGCGGCGCCGCGTTTGTCCTGGTCGCCGGTGCATACGCCCTCTGGATCGGGATGTCCCCGGAGGCTCTGCGGTCCGTTGCCTCGGAGGCTGCTGTCCGGCAGTACGTCGAGGAGGACTTCATTGATTACTATTCGGAGAATCCTGCGGCCTCGTTTGCGGGGGCCGTCTGGACCAACAACGTCTGGATCAGTGCGCAGGCAGTGGCCCTGGGCATCACCGGCATCTGGGTGCCCATGATCCTGTTCACGAACGCCCAGGGCGTGGGGATCGCCGCCGGAGTTTTCGCCGCGGTGGGCCAGCAGGATGTGTTTTACAGCTACATCCTGCCGCACGGCCTGATGGAGCTGACGGCTGTTTTTATTGCCTGCGCGGCAGGCTTGCGGATCTTTTGGGCCATGGTGTCCCCGGGACCACGGACGCGGGGACGGGCCGTGGCGGACGAAGGCAGGTCGCTGATCACCGTGGCCCTGGGGTTGGTGCTGGTGCTGTTCGTTTCCGGATTGGTGGAGGGTTTTGTCACGCCCAGCCCGCTTCCGGTATGGGCCAAGATCGGCATCGGCCTGGCAGTACTGGCCGCCTACTGGAGCTACGTCCTGGTGTGGGGGCGGCGGGCCTATGACGCCGGCGAACGCGGTGATTTGGTGGCCGGCGACGCTGGATACAGCGAAATTGCCGCATGAATCCGGTAGCGCCGGGGTGGCTCCTCGCCCTCGTGGAGGAGCGGGCGGTAGGCTCGATATCAGATACACGGCGCTGCCCGGATCAGAGCCGGCAGCGCGGACCCCAACGGAAGTGACGCTGCTGTGAACGACAATTCGCCGACCCCTGCCAAACGCACGGAGCCGCAGCCGGATCCGGACCTGGACACTTCGTCGGACTCGGACGAGCCGGCCTTTGCCTGGCTGAATGACACCAGCACTTCCGAGGAGTCCCCGGCCGGTAGCGCCGTTTCGGGTCAGGGCGGTGTCACCCAGCCCGAAAGCCGTGCCGGCCGCAAAGCCGCGGAGGCCGCCGTCGAACAACCCGCCGTCGTACCGTCCATAGAAGAGTCACTCCGCAAAGAACCGTCCGCGCCGGGCGCCACCCGAAACGGCGCCCATTTCAGCGAACCGCTGCCTACGTCGGCGCTGCAGGTGCGGCCGCCGCAGGAGGAAGTGGAGCGCCGCAATGCGGAGCGCGAAAGTGCAGCCAACGCCAAGCCCGTGGCCCCCGCATCTGGCAAGTCCTGCTTGCCCTTTTCTACCCCGTGATCCTGCTGGTGCTGGCCGTCCGCGCGGTGAGCAGCCCGCTGTTCCTGTGGGCTGAATACAACAGGGCCGGGTTCCCCGGCGACGGGTACGGGTTCAGCACCGACGACCGGATGACATACGGTTCCTACGCCGTTGACTACCTCAGCAACTGGGCCGGGCCGCGGTACCTGGGTGATCTGGTCAACCGCAGCGGCGGGGACCTTTTCAAGGACGGCGAAGTCAGCCATATGGCCGACGTGAAAGTTGTCATCCTCTCGGCCTTTGGCGGGGGAGCGCTCCTGATCGTCCTCAGCCTCGTCGCTATCGCGTACCTGCGCCGCCGCAGCACCGGCGGAGTGCGCCGCGGACTGTTTGCGGGATCCATCGTTGCGTTGGCGATCATCCTGGGCCTCGGCGCGTTGGCCGTGCTCGGCTGGCAGCAGTTCTTCACCGAATTCCACCGGATCTTCTTCGCCGGCGGTTCCTGGACGTTCGCCCTGGAAGACACGCTCATCAGGCTGTTCCCGGGCCAGTTCTGGATCGATGCCGGCATTGTCATCGCCGCACTGGTCCTCCTTGCGGCTCTGGTGACGCTGATCCTCACCTGGCCCACCCGCCGCCGTCGCGGCCTGGCCAAGGATGACCAGGACGCCGCTGAGGTGCAGCCCTAAACCGTTGACCGGGCTCAGCCGTTTCGTATGGCGGGCTGTTTCTTGCGGCCGGTGATGGTCAGGAAGCCCTCAGGGTCCAGCTCGCCGAGGTCCCCGGTGCGGAAGAAACCGTCCACAAAGGCATGGGCGTTGGCGGCTTCGTTGGCGTGGTAACCCTTGAACACGCCGATCCCTTTGACCAGCACTTCGCCGTCCTCGGCCACGCGGATGGTGGTACCCGGCAGGGGGACGCCCACGCTGCCCACCCTGGTCCGGGCGGGCGTGTTGGCCGTACAGGGCGCCGTTGTCTCGCTCAGCCCGTAGCCCTCAAGGACCGTGATCCCGGCGCCGCGGAAGAAGTGCGCGTCCTCGGGCTTCAGCGGGCTGGCCGCCGATAGGGCGTAGCGGACCCGCCCGCCCAGGAGCCTGCGGAGCTTCGGGTACACCAGCCGGTCAAAGACGGCATGCCCCGCCCTTAACGCCAGTCCGGGTCCGCTGGCCCCGCCGCGGGCCACGTTGTCCTGCGCCGTGGAGAAGCGGATGGCAGAGCTAGACGCAGCCGCAAACATCCTGGCGTTCCCGGACCCGGCCGCATGGTGCGCGGCGTCCGACCGGACTTTCTCGAACGTCCGGGGCGCCGCCAGGAGGAACGTCGGTCTGAATGTTCCCAGGTCCGCCGGCAGGTCAGCAGGACGGGTGACGTGGCCCAGTGTGGCGCCGGCGTGGAGGCACGCCACCTGGGCGGCGCGGGCCAGCACATCGGCCAGCGGAAGGTAGATGAGGGTGCGTGCATTCTGCGCCTTGAGGATCTCCGGGAGAAAGGCGACGACGTTGACGGCAACGAGCGCAAAGTTGCCGTGGGTGATCTCGCAGCCTTTGGGAGGTCCGGTGGTGCCGGAGGTGTAGACCAGGGACGCGACATCCTCCAGGCCCGCGGCGGAGCGGTGTCGTTCCAGCTCGGCGTCCGTGACGCCCATTCCGGCAGCCGAAAGGCTGGCGAGGTTCGGGGCCTCGTCGTCGTCATCCATCCTCACCACGGTGACCAGCCGGTCCTTGAGCAGGGCGGACGTCTCCAGGATGCCTGAAATCATCGCCACCTTGCCGCGGTCCTCCGCGAACACCCGCCGCGCGCCAGCGTCGTGCAGGATCCACTCCACCAGGCCCGGGGACGAGGTCTCATCGATGGGAACGCTGACGCCGCCCGCGAACCAGATGGCGAAGTCAACCAGCGCCCACTCATAGCGGCTGGCGGACATAACGGCCACGGTGTCGCCCGTTTCCAGGCCGCCGGCGATCAGCCCTTTGGCGAGGGCGCAGACATCGTGCAGGAATTTTTGCGCCGGAACATCGGTCCAGCCGTTGGGTCCTTTGCGCGAGTAGAGGGCGTGGGCCGGGTTGGCGGCCTCCCGACGGCGCAGGAGATCGGTGACGTTGCTGCCGGGCTCCAGCTCCACCAGGAGTTTTGTGCTTGCTTCTCGCACGGGGGCGTCTCCGTTCCGCTGCCTCAACGCAGTTCGCGGCTGGTCAGGGTCTGATGCAATCCTGCCCTAGATCCAGGACGGCATCCACATCCGGTAGCGCCATTCCTGGTAGGGGATGGTCTCTGCCGTCCACACCGGGTAGAAAAATGCGGACAGCAGGACTGCCCCGGCGACGAAGAGTGCCACCAGATAAACTCCGGACCGCCGCCGCCACAGCGGGTCGGTGTCCCGGCCCAGGATAAGGCCCAGGCAATACACCAGCGCGAGCACCAGGAAAGGCTCAAAGGAGACGGCGTAAAAGAAGAACATGGTCCGCTCCGGGTACAGGAACCACGGCAGGTAGCCGGCGCCGACGCCCGCAAGGATGGCCCCTGCGCGCCAGTCCCGGCGCCCGGCCCACCAGAACAGCAGGACCACCAGCGAGATGGCCGCTCCCCACCAGATCATCGGGTTCCCCACCGAGAGAATGGCTGAGGCGCAGTTGGGCACATCGCATCCCGGGACGCCCTGCTCCGGTTTCTGGTAGAAGAACGACGTCGGCCTGCCCATCACCAGCCAGCTCCAGGCGCTTGCCTCGTAGGGGTGTTCCGAGCTCAGTCCCTGATGGAACTTGTAGGCCTCCAGGTGGTAGTGCGCCAGCGAACGCAGGGAGTCCGGCAGCCAGCCCCACTCCGCTGAGGGGTTGCTCTGGGCCCAGCGGCGGAAGTAGGCGCCCTCGGAACGGAACCAGCCCGTCCACGTGGCGGTGTAGACCGCTACGGCCACCGGAACCATGCTGGCAAAGGCCGGCAGCCCGTCCTTGATGATTCCGCCGCTCACCCAACCGCGGATTCCCGCGACGCGCCGTGCATTGAGGTCCCACAGGACCGTCAGCACGCCGAAGCCGGCGAGGAAAAACAGGCCTGACCATTTGGTGCCTATGGCCAGCCCCATGCACACGCCCGCGGCGAGCCGCCACCAGCGGATCCCCAGCCACGGTCCCGCCAGCAGCTGACTGGCCGAGGGCCGGCCCTTCAGGGAAGCGGCGGCCCGCCGTCCGAGCCGTGCGGCCAGCCGTCGTCGACCGTCATCGCGGTCCAGCAGCAATGCTCCGAAGGCCGCCAGGATCCAGAACATCAGGAAGATGTCCAGGAGTGATGTCCGTGACATCACCAAGTGGTGGCCGTCGACGGCGAGCAGCAGGCCCGCGGCGGCAGCCAGCGGCAGTGAGCGGAACAGTTTCAGCGCAATCAGCGTGAGCAGCAGGATGGACAGGGTTCCGGTCAGTGCGGCCGCGAACCGCCAGCCGAACGGATTATCGGCCCCGAACAGCCACATGCCGCCGGCGATCATCCACTTGCCCACGGGCGGATGGACCACGTACTCGGGAGTGTCCAGGAGGATGGCCGGGTTGCCCGCGTTGAAGGAGTCGTTGGCCTTGTCCGGCCATCCCCGTTCGTAGCCGCTGACCAGGTAGGAGTAGGCGTCCTTGACGTAATACGTTTCGTCGAAGACCAGGCTGTGCGGCGTATCCAGCCGGACAAAGCGGAGGACGCCCCCGATCGCGGAGGTCAGGGCAGGCACCAGCCAGAACCAGAGATGCAGCGACGGCGGGTAATCCCGCCAGCTGCGGGTGCTTCCGATCAGGCGCTCGCGGAGGGCTGCCGCAGAAAAGGCCTCCGCCGGACGGGCGATCCAGGGGCCTCGGGACGGCAAGGTGGATTGGCCGGCCTCGGCAGGCCGCATGGAGGTCTGCGTCACGAGCACCATGCTACCTTTTGCAGCTTGGGCCGCCTGCCAGCAGTACGCTGGGGGAGTGGACCCTAACCCCAGCACCTTCGCCGATTCCCTCCCCGCAGAACCTTCCGTTGCCGCCGGGGAGGAGCCAGTGACGGAGGCGCAGGTGACAGCGGACCCGGCCGCAGCGGCACCGGTCGCCACGGGGCCTGGCCGGATTGTGCTGGCGGCGACGCCCATCGGCAATGCCGGCGACGCGTCAGCCCGCCTGATCGAACTCCTGGGCTCGGCGGACATCGTGGCCGCCGAAGACACCAGGCGCCTGCACCGCCTCGTCCAGAACCTCGGAGTCACCGTCGCAGGGCGGGTCATCAGCTACCACGAGCACAACGAGGCCACCAAGACCGCGGAACTGCTGGAGCACGTCCGGTCCGGCAAAACCCTGGTCATGGTCACAGACGCCGGTATGCCTTCGGTCTCGGACCCGGGGTTCAGGCTGGTGGAAGGCGCCGTGGCAGCCGGACTCACCGTGACCGCCGTCCCGGGCCCGTCCGCGGTACTGACCGCCCTGGCCCTCTCCGGCCTGCCCACCGACCGCTTCTGTTTTGAGGGGTTCCTGCCCCGTAAAGCCGGCGAACGGGCGTCGCGGCTGGCCGACCTTTCGGCGGAACGCCGGACCATGGTGTTTTTTGAGGCCCCGCACCGCCTGGAATCGATGCTGCGGGCGCTGCGCGAGCGCTTCGGTGCCGAGCGGCGGATCGCCGTCTGCCGCGAACTGACCAAGACCTACGAGGAAGTCATCCGCGGGACGGTGGGGGAACTGCTGCTGTGGGCCGAAGGCAACGAGGTCCGCGGCGAGATCGCGGTGGTGCTGGGCGGCGCCCCCCCGCAGGCGCCGGGCACCCCGGAAGACCACGTATCCGCCGTCAACGAGCTGGTGGCCCAGGGAATCCGGCTGAAGGAAGCCGTGGCCGCGGTCGCTGAGGACGTCCGCGTCAGCAAGCGGGAGCTGTACTCGGCGGTCCTCGCTGCACGCTGAGCGAGCGAAAATCTCAGCTGTGCAGCTGCACAACGGTGTCTGGCCTCTGTAGTGCGTCCAGGCGTAGACCCTCTGGCGGCCACGGCAGTAGTCTAACTGTAAATCAGCCGGGAAGGCAGGCTACCAGGCCTGCGTAGTGGCTGAACCAAACCTTACTGACGAGGGAGTCAACGTGACTGTCACCGCACTGCCAGCTGTTACCGCGGAGCGCGAAAGCGCGCTGCTGGCCTCTGTTCCCACCGGACTGCTGATCAACGGCGAATGGCGCCCGGCGGCTTCAGGCAAGACGTTCGACATCGAGGACCCCGCCACGGGCAAGGTGCTCCTCAGCATCGCTGACGCCGGCCCGGAGGACGGCAAGGCTGCCTTGGACGCGGCCGCCGCGGCGCAGGAGTCGTGGGCGAAGGTCCCGGCGCGTGAACGGGGCGAGATCCTCCGCCGTGCCTTCGAGATGGTCACGGCGCGTGCCGAGGACTTCGCGCTGCTGATGACCCTGGAAATGGGCAAGCCGCTGGCCGAAGCCCGGGGCGAGGTCACCTACGGCGCGGAGTTCCTGCGCTGGTTCTCCGAAGAAGCCGTCCGCGCGTTCGGCCGCTACTCGGTCTCACCGGACGGCAAATCCCGCCTCCTGGTGACCAAGAAGCCGGTGGGCCCTTGCCTGCTGATCACGCCGTGGAACTTCCCGCTGGCCATGGCCACGCGCAAGATCGCCCCTGCCGTCGCGGCCGGCTGCACCATGGTGCTGAAGTCCGCCAACCTCACGCCGCTGACCTCGCAGCTGTTCGCCGCGGTCATGCAGGAAGCGGGCCTGCCCGCCGGAGTCCTGAACGTCATTCCCACGTCCACGGCAGGCGCCACCACCGGGCCGCTGATCAAGGACCAGCGCCTGCGCAAACTCTCGTTCACCGGCTCCACCGAAGTGGGCCGCCGCCTGCTCTCGGACGCCTCCGAAACCGTTCTGCGGACTTCCATGGAACTCGGCGGCAACGCCCCGTTTGTGGTGTTCGAAGACGCGGACCTGGATGCCGCGGTCGCCGGTGCCATGCTGGCGAAGCTGCGGAACATGGGCGAGGCCTGCACCGCAGCGAACCGGTTCATCGTCCACGAGTCCGTTGCTGACGAATTCGCCGAAAAGTTCGCCGCGAAAATGGCTGAGATGACTACCGCCCGGGGTACGGAGCCCGAGTCCAAGGTGGGTCCGCTGATCGATGCCAAGAGCCGGGACAAGGTCCATGAGCTGGTGTCCGACGCCGTGGCCTCCGGCGCCAAGGCCGTCCTGGGCGGCGCCCCGGCCGAAGGCCCGGGCTACTTCTACCCGCCCACCATCCTCACCGGCGTCACCGAGGGTACCCGGATCCTGTCCGAGGAAATCTTCGGCCCCGTCGCCCCGATCATCACGTTCGGCACCGAGGACGAAGCGATCCGCCTGGCCAACAACACCGAGTACGGGCTGGTCGCCTACGTCTTCACCCGCGACCTGAACCGCGGCATCCGGATGGGCGAACGCCTCGAAACCGGCATGCTCGGCCTGAACGCCGGCGTCATCTCCAACGCCGCCGCGCCGTTCGGCGGCGTCAAGCAGTCCGGGCTGGGACGTGAAGGCGGCCTCGAAGGCATCGAGGAATACCTCTACACCCAGTACATCGGCATCGCCGACCCCTACGCCGGCTGACCGGATCGTCCTCCGGCTGATCGGATTATCCTCCGGTCAGCCGCTTCCGCCACCGCCCGTAGGTAGCCGCTTCGGCGAGCCGCTATTGGCTGCCTCGCGGCCGGAACAAGCCGCCGCGCGCCCTCGACCAGGAGCGTGCGGCGGCTTTTGCCGTCCCGCGCCCCAGCCAGTTAAGCCCCTTGAAGGGGGCAGTCAGGAGCCAGGCCCACCGTCCCAGAATCGACGGCGGGAGCCAGTCGGCACGGAAGCGTCGGGGGAAGGAAGCGTTGGCACGCAGGGACTGCTGCACCGCCGCGATGCGCGGGGCAATGGCCCCGGGCCTGCCGCGGCCGGCTGTGTCGTAGACAGGCGGGCCGTAGTGCCGGCGTTCGAAGTCTGAGGTGAGGCTGCGGATGGCCTGGTGCGCGGCGTCATCCATGCCGCCGCTTGCGCCGAGCAGCGATGAAACGCGGAGCCGTGCGGAGTACGTTCGGGCTGTTTCGCTGGATTCCGGGGGCAGCCCGTAGTCGGTGCCAAGATCACGGATTTCAGCCCACGCCAGCGGAATCGCGTCCTCCCGCGCCCGGTCCTCGGTGCGGAGCCGCCGGGCACGCCGCCCCATCCTCACCAGCCGAGGCGAGGCCGCCAGGAGCACCAGACCCAGCACGGACGCCGTCCCCAACAGCCATGGCAGAATCCACTGTCCGAGGTCTCCTGTGGCGCCACCGACACCTGGGAGGGGCACGGCCGTGGCGCTGGGCGTGGGGGTCAGAGCGGTTGCGCCGGGAAGGAGTTCGTCGTTGTTTTCCAGCGAAGCGGGGTTACCCGGCGTGCTGGTTTCCGTGGCGTACGCGGGTACAACACCACGCGACGGCGTGGGTTCGAAGGGCACCCACCCCAATCCCTGGAAATAAAGCTCGGGCCAGGCGTGGGCGTCCCGGGCGTCCACTTCGTACTCCGGCAGTGCACCTTGCCCGGCCACAGAAACCGTGGAACCGGTGGAGCGGCCCGGCGCGTAGCCAACCGCGATACGGCTGGGGATACCCTCCAGGCGGGCCATCACGGCCATCGCGGACGAGTAATGGATGCAGTACCCGCTCTTCTGGGTCAGGAAATCGGCCAGCACCGAGAGCCCGTTACCGTCGTAGCCGCCCTGGACAGGTGACTGGAGGGAATAGGTGAACTCCCCTGAACGAAGGTATTTCTGGATGGCCATGGCCTTGGCGAAGGGCGTGTTACTGGAAGCTGTCACCGTGTCCGCCGTGCTGCGGACGATGTCCGGGACGTTGCCCGGAACCCTGGTGAAGTCAGCAGGGATTCCCCGCACGGCCTGCGACGACTGTTGAAGCAGGGTGGCCGTGAGCTTAGGCGCGGAGGACACTACAACGTATTGCTGTGCCCGCGTGTTGGTGTTGGATCCCTTGACGGCCAGGGTGGACGGGTCCCATGTCCAGGCGCCATTGAGCCCGCGGATTGTTTCGGGGGCGTACGGCAACGGCAGGTACGGGCTGGTGAATGTGCCCGTATCCACGGCAGTCACCTGGCGGAGTTGCTCCTCGGCGACGATTTCATAGCCCGTTTCAAGCTGTCCGGCCACGGGGCGCCGCTCTGCGTCGCGGTCATCGGGTCCCCAGGATTCGCCGTCGAAATTATCAACGGTGACGGACCGCAGATACAGCGGCCCGGCCGCGGTGGTGGCATAGGTGATCCGACCGCTTCCGGCCGGTGCACGGAGGCTGTTTCCCAAGGTAATCATGGGATTCAAGCCGGTGCCGGAGCCCCAGGGATTCAGCCGTGAGCCCTGCGGAAACGTTCCGTGGTCGAAACCGGGGATGGCCGCCGGCACCGCCAGGGTTGCCACCAGTGCCACGGTTCCGATCAGCACGGCCCGCCGGAGCTGGCCGGGGTTCCGGCCGCTGTCGGCTGGAGTGCGGGAATCCGGCGCAAACCACTGGCTGCATGCGAGTATCAGCAAGTACCCGGCTACCGTGGCCGCGAAGCCCCAAACCCCCACGCTCTGGGGCTTCACGGTCGCCGGGACTACCAGGATGGCCAGCAGGCCCAGCCCGGTTGTTGCCGGCATGCGAAGCGGTACGGCCAGCGCATCGATAAGGATGACCGTCAGGCCCAGGGCTGCGCAGCTGACCATCACGATTCCTGCGTTTGGCGCCACCGGGGCACTTTCGGCCAGGACCGTCTCGCTCGCGCGGCGGATGAACCTGTCCACTTCAGCCAGGGTTGCCCCTGACGGGATGAAACCGGCGATGCCCGTGCTCCGGAAGAACGTCAGCGTGAGAATCGCGATCAGGGACGCGAAGCCGCCGGCCGCCACCACGAGTGGCTGGGCCCGCAACGCGCGGAGCGCGGCGATGGACAGGCAGACCACCACCACAGTGGTCAGGATGGGCAAGTACCAGGCCCAACCGCGCAGGACGCCGTTGAGGGAAATGGCGGCGCCGGCCACGGATAGGGCGACGGCACCGGCCATGGCCCAGGGGTACGCGCCGACCCGTGCCCGTGCCGGGGCCCGTCCCGGGGTACCCGTGGCTGCCTGCTCGCGGGACGCGTTGCGTTCCTGTGCCAGCGTCACCGCCCCACCCCCGCACCGCGGCGCACGTCAGCCGCTGCCGTGGCAGGCGCAGCACCACCCTGGTCGAAGTGGGTCCAGGCATCCGGGACGGAAACCGAGACAGGCACCGCCACTGCCCTCCAGCCGCCCCGGCGGAGGGCCTCCAAAGAGTCCTCGGCATCCGCCGGCCGGTCGGAAACGATGATGGCGAAGGCATTCGCGCCGTAACCCGCCGCCGGAGCAAGGGCTCTGGCCTCGCTGGGAGAGATCCTGCCGAGCACCGCAATAAGGGGTCCCCGCATGCGGTGGGCCGAGAGTTTGTCCATCAGGTGATCGTCGAACACAGCCGGCCCGGCATCCTGGCCACCGTGGTCCCGGGCAGCGTGGTGCGGACCGGACAGCTGGATGGCAGCGAGGCTTTCGGCGATTGACTGGAGCCCGGACACTCCGCTGAACTCTTCCGCCTCCGGTTCCGGTGCGGACAGGGAGCGGAGGAACGCGGGTTCGCCGCGGGGGTCCAGGAGACGCAGGGCGTAGTTCCGCTCCGCCAGGTGCGTGCAGATGGAGATCGCGGCCACTACGGCCCACTCAAACGTGTCGCTGGTGATCATCTCGTGGCCGTCCACGGCCGCATTGCCCCCGAAACCGGAACCGTGACCCCCGGAAAACGCCGCGAACCGTTGGTCCAGGATAATGGTGGCCTCCGGCGTCGTGACGGATTCCTCCTGGCGCACCATCAGGGCGCCGTGGTGGGCGGTCGCCGCCCAGTGCACCCTGCGCATCGGATCTCCCGGGCGGTATTCGCGGGTCATGACGTCATCGTCGCTGGGGTTGGCGCGGGTACGGGTTGCTGTGATGCCGTCGTTGCCGCGGGCCCCCGCTAGGCCCGTCACGGGAAGCTCGACGGCGGCCGGAGTCACGGTGAGCGTGTCGCCTTCGTCAATTGCCCGCCGGTGCAGGGACAACCCAAACGGATCGGTGAACTCGGCCGTTACCGGGCCGATCAGGTACTGTCCGCGTTTGGTGGAGCGCAGATGGTATTCGTACCTGCTGGTCCCGCCCTTGGCTGAGCGGGCGGGAAAATGGAAGGCCGGGGACTCGCCGAACCGCGGCGGCAGCCGTTCCTCCATGATCGCCCGGCCACCACCGGAACCGGTCCGCGCCACGGCGAGCCGCACCGTGGCGGCGGCGGAGGTCTCCACCGGCGACGGGTTGAACTCGCGGTAAACCTGGAACCGGGGCTTCAGGAGCCTGATTCCGGCGAGCGATATCAGGGGAAGGACGATGAGCAGGACACTCAGGCTCAGCAGATCCCGCCGCCCCATGATCTGCGCAGACAACAGGCAGACGGCGCCGGCAGCCAGAAGCCCCCAGCCACGCGGGCTGAACAGGTGTCGGGGCAGCCGGTCACGCAGCGCCATGTGACAGCCCTGCCTAGTGGTTCCGGCGCAATCCGGCCGGCGGGGCCGATGACCGGGCCGGGCTGTTCACCGGTTCCTGGTTCACCGGGAGTCGGGAGAGGATGCCCCGGATCACGCTGTGCGGGGTCTCGCCGGCGCCGGCCGCCTTGCGGTCCAGGATGATCCGGTGGGCCAGCACGGATTCCGCCACGCTGACGACGTCGTCGGGGAGCACAAAATCACGGCCGTCCAGGGCCGCCGTGGCCTTCGCGGCCCGGAGCAGCTGGAGCATGGAGCGGGGGCTGGCGCCCAGCCGGAGCAGGGGGCTTTCGCGCGTTGCGCGGCCTACTGAGACGGTGTATTCCTTGACAGCCTGGGATACGTATACCTGCTGGACCGCGGCAATCATCGCTGCGACGTCCGCCGCGGTGACCACGGCGGAGACCTTGGCCAACGGGGAGGTTGCCTGATGGGTCTCCAGCATTTCGATCTCGGAATCCTTGTCCGGGTAACCCATGGAAATCCGCGCCATAAAACGGTCCCGCTGGGCCTCGGGCAGGGGATACGTGCCTTCCATCTCGATCGGGTTCTGGGTGGCCACCACCATGAACGGTTCGTCGAGTTTGTACGAGTCCCCGTCCACGGTCACCTGGTGTTCCTCCATGCATTCCAGGAGGGCTGATTGGGTCTTGGCGGACGCCCGGTTGATTTCATCGCCAATGACGATGTTGGCGAACACGGCACCCGGGCGGAACTCGAACAGCCGCGATGCCTGGTTATAGATGGATACGCCCGTCACGTCCGAGGGCAGCAGATCGGGGGTGAACTGGATGCGGCTGACCGTGCAGTCGATGGTGCGGGCGAGGGTTTTGGCCAGGAGGGTCTTGCCCACTCCTGGCACGTCCTCCAGGAGCAGATGGCCCTGGGCCAGCAACACCGTCAGGGCGAGCCTGGCGGCATCCGACTTTCCGTCGATGACGGTGTTGATCGAAGCCAGGATCCGCTGGCTTGCCGCATGGAATGATTCGGCGTCCATGACGGCTGCCTTGTGGCCGTTGAGGTGGCCCACCGGCTCCGTCACCGCGGTAAAGTTCCGGCTGGCAGGGGTTACCTCGTTGACTGCGGTGCGGCGGTGGGAGTCCATCTGCAACCTTTCAGCCCGGGGATCAGCCGGAACGGGACAGCAGGCCTGCCTTCGCCCGGCGGTGGGCGTTCGCATCTGTTCGTACCAGCCTACTAACACAACTGCCCGGGCTGACAGAGAGTTCCGGGAATTCTGCGGGGATCCGCCGCCGCTAGGCTTGAGGGATGTGTAATTCGCTGATTCCCGCCGCCTACCGTGCTGCCGGGGCGGACCCCGCCGATGCCGCCGTCTCCGCGCCCGACGCCGACGCCGCAGCAGGTGCCGGGCGGCAGGCCCGGCGGGACTATCCGCCGTCGCCGGAGCCGCTGCCGGTCCCCGTGATGGACAACCATACGCACCTGGATTTCCCGGACGGCGAGAGCCCGGTGGGCATCGCCGCGGCGATGGATGCGGCCCAGGCCGTCGGAGTACAGGGGGCTGTCCAGGTGGGCTGCGACCTGGAGTCCTCCCGGTTCACGGTCCGCGCCGTTGACCTGGACAGCAGGCTGCTGGGGGCAGTGGCACTGCACCCCAACGACGCCCCGGACTACGCCAGGCGCGGCGAGCTGGAGGATGCGCTGACGGAGATTGAGCGGCTGGCAGCCCATCCCCGGATCCGGGCCATCGGCGAGACCGGCCTTGATTTCTTCCGCACCGAAGGGGAAGGCCTGGCCCACCAGCGCTATTCGTTCCGGCGGCATATCGATATCGCCAAGCGCCTGGACCTGACGCTGCAGATCCACGACCGCGACGCGCACGACGACGTGGTGCAGGTCCTGCGCGAGGAGGGGGCTCCGGAGCGGGTGGTGTTTCATTGCTTCTCGGGTGATGAGGCGCTCGCCAGGATCTGCAACGACGCGGGCTGGAACATGTCCTTCGCCGGCACACTGACCTTTAAGAACGCTGCCAACCTCCGCGCCGCGCTCGCGGTGGCAGACCCGGCCCTGGTGCTGGTGGAAACAGACGCTCCGTTCCTGACGCCGCATCCGCACCGGGGCCGTCCCAACGCCAGCTACATGGTGCCGTACACCGTCCGTGCCATGGCCGAATTGACAGGAACTGACCTCGCCGGGCTCTGTACCCGGATCAGCGAAAATACCGTGCGGGCGTACGGATCGTGGGACTGATCCGGGCCTCGTCGCATTACTTGCTACGCATACCTCGTATGTAAAATTCTTGGCCGCTTTATAACGCTACGGTTACAGTGGAGAACTATTAGCCGGGGTCGGGGAAGGCCTTCGGATAATTTCACTTCATTCGCAGCAGGACCACGCAGGGCTTTGATGCCCCGTGCCTGCCGCGCGGAGTGTGGCGGCGCAACGGTGCCCGGAGCTGTCCCCAGGGTCATGCGCCGGCTATTTCACTGCGTTTTTCCCCGTGCCCGGATGGATCTAAAGTTACGGGCAATCGTGGTCAAGCTCTTCACAACGGACGGCAAGTTCAGTTTTATCAAGGTCGGCACCCAACTGGTGGTGCTGTGTGCACTGGTGTTGGGCCTCGTGGCCTTCGTCGGAAATAACAAAACCGTTACCCTCAACGTCGACGGAAAAGTGACTTCGGTCCAGTCCTTCGGCGGCACCGTGGGCCAGGTCGTAAAAAGCGCCAACGTAGAACTGAAGCCGGCTGACCGTGTCTCGCCCACGGCGGACGCCAAAGTGGAGAACGGCACCGTGATCAATGTCAACATGGCCAAAGCCGTGAAGGTCAGCCTGGACGGCTCTGAAAAGACCGTCAACACAACGGCGCCGGATGTTGCCGGCCTCGTCACTGAACTCGGAGTGGCCAGCGCCTCTTCCGTTTCCGTCCCGAAGGAAGCCCAGCTCGCTGTGGCCGGATCCTTTGTCTCCATCTCCACGCCCAAGACCGTCAGCATTGTTGCCGACGGCAAGGCCGCCACGGCCACCACCACCGCGGGGACCGTCGCCCAGGTGCTGGAAGACGCCGGCATCACCCTCGGCGTCGACGACCGCAGCTCCCAGCCCGGAAACGCGCACGTGGTCAACAACATGGTGGTCAAGGTCTCCCGGGTGGATACCAGCCAGACCGCAGCCAGTACTGAAGATGTTGCCTTCGACAGCATGACCACTGAGAGCGCTGAGCTTCTCAAGGGCGAGAAAGAGGTCACCCAGGCCGGTGTGGCCGGCAAGGTGGACAAGAGCTTCAAACTGGTGATGGTTGACGGCCGCGAAGCCTCGCGAACCCTGGTCGCCGAAACTGTTTCTCTCCAGCCCGTGACTGAAAAGGTCACGGTTGGCACCAAGGCAAAGCCAGCGGCCGCCGCCGGAACAAACACCGGCGCCGCCGCCCCGGCCATGATGAACGAGGCCATGTGGGACAAGATCGCCCAGTGTGAGTCCACCGGAAACTGGTCCATCAACTCGGGCAACGGCTACTACGGCGGCCTCCAGTTCGACATCCGGACCTGGATCGGCTCCGGCGGCGGTGCCTACGCCCCCAACGCCAGCCTCGCCACCAAGGCGCAGCAGATCGACATCGCAAACCGTATATACGCACAGCGTGGCCTGCAGCCGTGGGGCTGTGGCTGGGCCGCTACGAGCTAGGCACCCAAGAGCACCTGCGCTGGCGGCAGCTGACCACAGCCGCCAGGCAAGCATGAAGCAGCGGCCGGTCCCGGATTGTCCCGGGGCCGGCCGCCGCCGTTAAGCGGAAACGCACACCACATAACACGCATGATCCGCCCGGAAACGGATGGCCCGCCACAGCGGCCGGGATAGGATACCTAGGTGACTGAACCGACTGCCGCCGCGCCCGCACCCCTCTTCGGTGCTTCCGACATACGCCGGCTGGCGGAGGAAATCGGTATCCGGCCCACCAAGACACTGGGCCAGAACTTTGTCATCGATGGCAATACCATCCGCCGGATCGTCTCGGTTGCCAACATAGGGCCCACCGAGACGGTGCTGGAAGTTGGACCCGGCCTTGGTTCGCTCACCCTGGGCCTGCTGGACGCCGCGCAGGCAGTGGTCGCCGTCGAAATCGATCCTGTCCTGGCGGCGAAGCTGCCCGAAACCGTCAAGGCTTGGCGGCCTGAAGCCGCGGGCGCTTTCCACCTCGTCCAGGCCGACGCCATGAGGGTGACGTCCCTGCCTGTTGAGCCCACCGCCATTGTGGCAAACCTGCCCTACAACGTGGCCGTGCCGGTGGTACTGCACCTGCTCCAGCATTTCCCCAGCCTGCAGCACGGACTGGTCATGGTCCAGGACGAGGTCGCCGACAGGCTGGCCGCGGGTCCCGGATCAAAGACCTACGGCGTGCCCTCCGTCAAGGCCGCCTGGTACAGCAGCATGCGCAAGGCCGGAGTGATCGGCATGAACGTCTTTTGGCCTGCGCCGAAGATCCAGTCCGGACTCGTGGCCTTCACCCGGCGGGAACCGCCTGAAACAACTGCCACCCGTGAGCAGGTATTCGCCGTGATCGACGCCGCCTTCGCCCAGCGCCGGAAAACGCTGCGGGCCGCCCTGGCCGGCTGGGCCGGCGGCGCACCCGAAGCCGAGCGCTGCCTCATCGCTGCCGGAGTTGCTCCATCGGCCCGGGGTGAAGTCCTTGATATCCACGCCTTCGCCCGGATTGCCGAAGCCCGCGAGGCCGGGTCGTGAACGCACCCGCCGGGAAGTTTCTCGCACGGACGGTCCGGGTGAAGGCGCCCGGCAAGGTCAACGTCTCCCTGGACGTGGGACCGTTGCGCGCGGACGGCTACCACTCCGTTGCCAGCGTCTACCTGGCCGTTTCCCTTTATGAGGAAGTGGCGGCCACCAGTACGGAGGCGCCTGGGATTACGGTCAGCATCAGCCCTGAGAGCACGCTGGACCTGGACAGCGTGGATATTCCGCTGGATGAGGAGAACCTGGCCTACAAGGCCGCAGCCATCATGGCCGATGTCTCCGAACATTCCACCGGAGTGCACCTTGAAATCACCAAAAGGGTCCCCGTTGCCGGGGGCATGGGTGGCGGCTCGGCCGATGCCGCCGCCACCCTGCTGGCCTGCGATGCGCTGTGGAACAGCGGGCTGTCGCGGGACGAGTTGGCACATCTGGCCGCCGAACTGGGTGCCGACGTCCCGTTCTCCCTACTCGGCGGAACCGCCGTCGGGCTCGGCGTTGGCGACGACCTTTCGCCGGCCCTGGCCAAAGCCCAAACCGACTGGGTTCTCGTGGCAGCGGACTATGGACTGCCCACCCCGAGGTCTACCGCACCCTGGACCGCCTCCGTGAGGCCGAAGGGCTGGACATTGCGGAGCCCACGGCCGTGGATCCCAAGATCCTGCAGGCGTTGCGGAGCGGCGACGCCGATGCCCTGAGCCGGGTCCTGGTGAACGATCTCCAGAGGGCCTCCATTGAACTTGCCCCGGCACTCCGCGATACGCTGGGAATCGGGGAGTCACACGGCGCCCTTGCCGGGATTGTCTCCGGTTCCGGACCCACCGTGGCACTGTTGACGCATAATCCGACAGCCGCCGAAAGCCTGGCGGAGGACCTGCGGCACTACGGTCTGACAGCACTGGCTGTCCACGGGCCCGTGCCCGGCGCGCGCATCATCTCCGATACCCTCCTTTAAGAGCCCCCTTCCTTACTGAGCAGCAGAAAGCAGTCCCCTTGGCACACCTTCTTGGCGGCGAAAACCTTACGGTTTCGTACGCAACGCGCACCGTCCTGGACGGCATCACCCTCGGACTCGAGGAAGGTGACAGGATCGGCATGGTGGGCCGGAACGGCGACGGCAAATCCACGCTGATGCGCCTCCTGGCCATGCGCTCAACCCCGGACTCCGGCCGGGTGACCAAGCGCAGCGAAGTCAACATCGGCTACCTGGACCAGAGCGACGTGCTCGACGGCGACCTCACCGTCGGCGCCGCGATCGTCGGCGACCAGGCCGACTACGAATGGGCCCGCAACCCCCAGATCCGCGAAGTCATGGGCGGCCTTGTGTCCGACGTCGACTGGCACGCCAACGTCCACGCCCTCTCCGGCGGGCAGAAGCGCCGCGTGGCGCTGGCCAAGCTGCTGATCGAGGACCACGACGTCATCATGCTCGACGAACCGACCAACCACCTCGACGTCGAAGGTGTCGCCTGGCTGTCCAGGCACCTGAAGACCCGCTGGCGGGCCAACCAGGGCGCCTTCCTGGTGGTCACCCACGACCGCTGGTTCCTGGACGAAGTCTGCACCAAGACCTGGGAAATCCACGACGGCATCATGGACCCGTTCGACGGCGGCTATGCGGCCTACGTCCTGGCCCGCGCCGAGCGTGACCGCGCGGCGAATGTTATGGAAGGCAAGCGCCAGATGCTCGTGAAGAAGGAGCTCGCCTGGCTGCGCCGCGGCGCCCCGGCCCGCACGGCCAAGCCGAAATTCCGCATCGAGGCCGCCAACGCCCTCATCGCCGACGTCCCCGAGCCGCGCGACTCCACCGCCCTGAGCAAGATGGCCACCGCCCGGCTCGGCAAGGACGTCTTGGATCTCGAAAACGTTTCGCTGGACTTCCTCGGCGGCGACCCCGGCCAGAAACTCTTCGACAACATCACCTTGCGCCTTGCTCCCGGTGAGCGGCTGGGCCTCGTGGGCGTCAACGGCGCCGGCAAGACCACCCTGCTGAAACTCCTCAACGGCGAGATTGAGCCGTCATCCGGCAAGGTCAAGCGCGGCAAAACCGTGGTCACCGCCGTACTCACCCAGGAGGTCAAAGAGCTCGACGACGTCTCGGACCTGCGCGTGATCGAAGTCATCGAGCGCGAAAAGCGGTCCTTCAACGTGGGCGGCAAGGAATTCACGGCGGGCCAGCTGGTAGAGCAGCTCGGCTTCACCAACGAGAAGCAGTGGACCCCGGTCAGGGATCTGTCCGGCGGTGAGCGCCGGCGCCTCCAGTTGCTGCGCCTGCTGGTGGGGGAGCCGAACGTGCTGATGCTCGATGAGCCCACCAACGACCTCGACACCGACACCCTCGCGGCCGTCGAAGACGTCCTTGACGGCTGGCCGGGCACGCTCGTTGTGGTCAGCCACGACCGCTACCTGCTGGAGCGCGTGACGGACCACCAGATGGCGCTGCTGGGCGACGGCAAGATCCGTGCCCTGCCCCGCGGCGTGGACCAGTACCTGGAACTCCGCGAAGGGGCTCTTGCCGGCTCCACGATCACCGGCGGCGGCAACCCCGTCACCGGTCCGAGCGGCAGCTCCGCACCAGCGGCCTCCGGCTCCTCCGAAGCCGAAAAGCGCGACGCCCGGAAGGCGAAGAACCGGATCGAGCGCCAGCTGGGCAAACTGGAGCAGCAGGAAAAGAAGATTCACGACCAGATGGTCAAAAGCACTGCGGAGTCCGACTTCGACGCCCTCGCTGACCAGAACAAGAAACTCAAGGACCTCGCCACCGACCGCGAAGCCCTGGAACTCGAATGGATGGAAGCCCTGGAAGTCCTCGGCGAATAAACTGTCGCGTTGGGGCCGGCTGGGTTGGGTGCCGCAGCCGGCCCTTCGGCGTCGCTTAGACACGCCGCGTAGAGGGCATTCCGGTCGCGGGGCGACCTCCATGCCCTGACGCGTCGCGATGCGCTCCTTTCCGAAGGACCGCCTCCGGCGAGGAACGTCACCTCACCGCCGTGGAACAGTTACCACCCCCGAACGGAACTGTCGGCGCTAGTGGGGCGGTGGACCTTCGCGTAGTCGCGCATCGCGGCGCATCGGGCTCCGGAGGTCGCTCAGCGACCGCAGGGGCCCCTATGCGCTGTGTCTAAGCGACGGCGAAGGGCTCCTGTGCCGCGGAGGTAACCACGCGGGCGCGAACGCAACCACTCAGGGCTCGGACTTCAGCTCCGGGTCCTTTTGGAGACCTGTGAGGCCGTTCCAGGCGAGGTTGACCAGGTGCGCGGCCACGGTGTGTTTGTCGGGCTGCCGGCTGTCCTGCCACCACTGGCCGGTCATGGCCACCATGCCCACGAGCATCTGGGCGTACATGGCTCCGTCCTGGGCGCTGAAGCCGCGGCGGTGGAATTCATCGGAGAGGATGTGTTCCACACGGGCGGTGACCTGGGATAGCAGGGTGGAGAAGGCGCCTTCGGGCTGCGACGGCGGAGCGTCCCGCATCAGGATCCGGAAGCCGTCCGCCCGGTCCTCGATGTACGTGAGGAGGGCCAGCGCGGCGCGTTCCACCAGGACCCGTGGCTTGCCTTCTTCGGTCAGGGCAGCGGTGATCGAGTCCAGCAGGATGTGGAACTCGAAGTCCACTACCTGCGTGTACAGGCCTTCCTTGGAGCCGAAATGTTCGTAGATCACAGGCTTGGAAACACCGGCGCAGGCCGCGATTTCCTCAATGGTGGTCCCGTCGAGCCCGCGCGCGGCAAAAAGGCCACGGCCGACGTCGACCAGCTGGCTGCGCCGCTGAACGCCTGTCATCCGTGTCCGGGGTGGGTTATTGCTCACATTTCCATCATGCCCTAGCGCCGCTGAAACAGTTGGAACCGCTGGCGGTGCAGGGGCCTGGCTGCCGTGATTCCTGCCAATGTCGCGGGCTGCCCTGAAGCCATGGCAAAATAAATACTTGTGCCTTGGCCTTTGCGCCTGTGGCATGGTCCGCCCTGGTGTAATGGCAGCACCCCGGCCTTTGGAGCCGTGGAGTATAGGTTCGAATCCTATGGGCGGAACTGCTGTGCGATGACCGTCCAGTAGGATGAACTCGGTGCCCCGCCAGCGATTTGGCCGGGCAGGCACCGCGCCCAGCGCAACCAAGCAAGGAGAACCAGTACGTGATCCCCGAGACTACCGGCCCAGCCGCCGTCATTGTTCTGGCAGCAGGCGCCGGTACCCGGATGAAATCCCGTACCCCGAAGATCCTGCACGAAATCGGCGGCCGGTCCATGGTGGGCCACGCCCTCCTGGCAGCCCGCAGCATTAATCCCGGACGGCTGGCCCTGGTGGTCCGCCACGAGCGGGATCTGGTGGCCCGTCACCTGAACGAGCTGGACCCCGAAGCCCTGATCGTGGACCAGGACGACGTCCCCGGCACCGGGCGCGCCGTTGAGGTGGCCATGCAGGCACTGGACGCCCAGGAAAAACTCGCAGGCACCGTAGTGGTCACGTACGGCGATGTTCCGCTCCTCACCGGCAGCCTGTTGGCGGACCTGGTGGCCACGCATGAGCGGGAGGCCAATGCCGTCACCGTGCTCACCGCGCTGCTGGCTGACGCCACCGGCTACGGACGTATTCTCCGCGGTGATGACAGCTCCGTGACCGGCATCCGCGAGCACAAGGATGCAACGGAAACCGAACGCCTGATCCGCGAGGTCAATTCCGGGATCTACGCCTTCGACGCCGATGTCCTCCGTGACGCGCTGGTCCACATCACCACTGACAATTCGCAGGGCGAGAAGTACCTCACCGACGTATTGGGCCTCGCGCGGCAGTCGGGCGGCCGCGTTGCCGCCGTCGTCACCGAGGACCGTTGGCAGGTGGAGGGCGCCAATGACCGCGTGCAGCTCTCCGCCCTCGGCGCGGAACTGAACCGCCGCACCGTTGAAGCCTGGATGCGCGCCGGGGTCACCGTAGTTGACCCCGCCACCACCTGGATCGATTCCACCGTGATACTGGACGAGGACGTCCGCATCCTGCCGAACACGCAGCTGCACGGAGCCACCACCGTGGCGAGGGACGCCGTCGTCGGCCCCGACACCACCCTGACCGATGTCCGCATCGGCGAGGGCGCCAAGGTGACCCGCACACACGGGTCCGGTGCCGTGATCGGTGCGGACGCCGCCGTCGGCCCCTTCACGTACCTGCGTCCCGGCACCGTGCTCGGCGACACCGGCAAGATCGGTGCGTTCTACGAAACCAAGAACGTCACGATTGGCCGCGGCTCCAAACTTTCCCACCTCGGCTACGCCGGCGACGCCGAAATCGGCGAGGACACCAACATTGGCTGCGGCAACATCACGGCCAATTACGACGGCGAGAAGAAGCACCGCACGGTGATCGGCTCGGGCGTCCGCACAGGTTCCAACACGGTCTTTGTTGCACCGGTCACCGTGGGGGACGGTGCCTACAGCGGCGCCGGCGCGGTGATCCGCAAGGACGTCCCGGCAGGGGCACTCGTCCTGTCCGTTGCGGCACAGCGCAACGCCGAGGGATGGGTTGTGGCCAACCGCCCCGGCTCACGCTCGGCTGAACTGGCGCAGGCGGCCGCCTCAGATTCCTCACATACCCCAGCATCGACAGAAGAGGACCAGCGATAATGAGCGAAATTACGGCACGCGGCGAGAAGAAGCTGGTGCTTGCCGCTGGGCGGGCGCACCCCGAACTGGCGCGGGAAATCGCCAAGGAGCTGGGGACCGAGCTGCTGCCCGTGGATGCCTATGACTTCGCCAACGGGGAGATTTACGTCCGCGCCGGCGAAAGCGTCCGGGGAACCGACGCGTTCGTCATCCAGGCGCACCCGGCACCGTTGAACAACCACCTCATGGAACAGCTGATCATGATCGATTCGCTGAAGCGGGCCTCCGCCAAGCGGATCACCGTGGTTTCCCCGTTCTACCCGTACGCACGGCAGGACAAGAAGGGCCGCGGCCGCGAACCCATTTCCGCCCGCCTGGTCGCGGACCTGTACAAGACCGCCGGTGCCGACCGCATCATGAGCGTTGACCTGCACACCTCGCAGATCCAGGGCTTCTTCGACGGTCCGGTGGACCACCTCATGGCCATCCCCCTCCTGGCCGACTACATCCGCACCCGCGTCGCCGCAGACAATGTCACCGTGGTGTCCCCGGACACCGGCCGGGTGCGCGTCGCCGAGCAGTGGGCCGAACGCCTGGGCGGAGCGCCGCTGGCGTTTGTGCACAAGAGCCGTGACCTCACCGTTCCCAACCAGGCCGTGTCCAAGACCGTCGTGGGCCAGATCGAGGGCCGGACCTGCGTCCTGATCGATGACATGATCGACACCGGCGGCACCATTTCCGGAGCGGTCCAGGTCCTGAAGAACGCAGGGGCGAAGGACGTCATCATCGCCGCGACGCACGCTGTCTTCTCCGATCCCGCTGCACAGCGGCTCTCCGAATCCGGCGCCCGCGAAGTGGTGGTCACCAACACGTTGCCACTCACAGCGAACCAGCAGTTCCCGCAGCTGACGGTGCTGTCCATCGCACCGCTGATCGCCCGCGCCATCCGCGAAGTGTTCGACGACGGTTCGGTCACCAGCCTGTTCGACGGCAACGCCTGATTCTTGAAGCCTTTGGTGGTTGAGCCTGATTCTGGTGGGGAGCGAAAACCCGCAGGCTCAACCACCGCAATCATGCTCAACCATCGCCGTTTTCAGTAATTGGGCCCGGCGCTGGTAAACTTTTTGACGATACCTTGGCGAGGGAGAGCATCCGGGCAACCGGACTGCAGGTCTCCGTTATCGACTCGGTCTGAATCTCCCTTCTGGAAGGGCCGCCTCACGGCCGCCCGGCGTTGAAGGTCGTAACAGACCTCCGCCCTTGCTGAACACCGTTTAGTCTTCCGAGGAGATACACATGTCTGAGCAGAAGCTCGCAGCAGAAGTACGCACCGAATTCGGCAAGGGCTTTGCCCGCCGCGCGCGCATGGCCAACCTGATCCCGGCAGTCATCTACGGCCACGGCGCCGAGCCGATCCACATCACGCTTCCGGCCAAGGCCACCACGCTGGCAGTCCGCAAGGCCAATGCCCTGCTGACCCTGGACGTCAACGGCGAAGAGCACCTGGCCCTGGTCAAGGACGTCCAGCGCGACCCCATCAAGCAGATCATCGAGCACGTCGACCTGCTGACCGTCATCAAGGGCGAGAAGGTCACCGTGGACATCCCGGTTCACATCGTTGGCGAACTGGCTCCGGGCAGCGTCTTCAACCAGGAACTCACCGTCATCTCCCTCGAGGCCGAGGCAACCCACCTGCCGACCGCCATCGAGGTCGACATCGAAGGCCGCTCCGCCGGACAGCACATCCACGCTTCCGACCTGGTCCTGCCCAAGGGTTCGGTCCTGCTGGCCGACGCCGACGCATTGGTTGTCCACATCTCCGAGGCCACTGAGGTCTCTGAGGAAGAGGCACAGGCTGACTCTGCAGCTTCCGTCTCAGCCGAGTAATAACGGCACAGTTTGATGTGGCCGGGCCCTGTCGGGGTCCGGCCACAGCCATGTCCGGACCACCTTTAGGATTGAACAATGACTGACACCTGGCTGATCGTTGGCCTCGGAAACCCCGGGGCCGAATATAAGGGCAACCGGCACAACGTCGGCCAGATGGTCCTGGACGAACTCGCGGGCCGGATGGGCGGCAAGTTCAAAACCCACAAGGCCCGCGCCCAGGTGCTCGAAGGACGGCTGGGGATCGGCGGCCCCCGGGTGGTGTTGTCGAAGCCGATGAGCTACATGAACGTTTCCGGCGGCCCCGTGGCCGGCCTGGCAAACTTTTACGGCATTGATCCGGACCACGTTGTTGCCGTGCACGATGAGATTGATGTCCCGTTCAACACCGTCAAGCTGAAATGCGGCGGCGGCGAAGGTGGCCACAACGGCCTCAGGGACATGTCCAAGGCGCTGGCAACCAAGGATTACCTGCGGGTACGGGTGGGCGTGGGACGCCCGCCAGGGCGGATGGACACTGCAGACTACGTTCTGCGCGATTTTGGCACTACAGAGCGCAAGGACCTTCCGTTTTTGCTCGATGAGGCAGCCGATGCTGTTGAGATGCTGGTCAGGGACGGACTTACTGCGGCCCAGCAGAAGTTCCATCCGGCCAGGTCAGACGTCTAGCAATAAAACTTAAAACCGCATGTCCCTGTTTACCTGCGCTTGCCAAGGGGTAGTCTTCTTTCTAAGCGGGGGAGCGATGGGGCTAATCCCGCTTTAGTGGGATGTAGGGGACAAGTTCATGTCAATCGAGCCACTCAGCTGGGGACGTGGGTCACCGCTCAACGACGTTGAGCTGCTCACGGACACTGCGGGCGTAATAGAGCCACAGCGATGGTCCGTGCCTGCGCGCAGCGCCAACCTCGAAGCGGTCCGTACCGCCCTGACCAGCCTCGACTCCCTGGGAGTCGTCATCACCGGCGGCCGCGGCGTAGGCAAGTCATCTTTGGCCAGGACCGCCGTCTCCGAACTTGGCCCGGATATCTGGACGTTGCAGCTGCGCAGCGGCCCCTCGTCCGGCACAACGCCCTACGGTTGCCTGGCTTTCCTGCTGGCCCGGCTGCCCCAGGCATACATGGGTTCGCCCACAGCTATCCTTCGAGGCATTACCTCCCTCATCAAAAGCGATGCCGCGGGGCGCCAGTGTGTCATCACGCTGGACACCGCCGGCAGCATTGATGATATGAGCGCCGGTGTCCTGCTCAACATCCTCCTGACCGGGACAGCCCGCATGGTCGCCGTGGCACCCATGATCAGTGATCTTCCGGCCGACTTCCACTGGCTCCTGAACGACCGCAGGCTCACCGAGGTCAGGCTTGACAACCTCAATGAGCTGCAGACCCGCCAGGTGCTGCTTTCCCTGCTTGGCCACCGTGTTTCGGCATCCCTGGTCAGTACCTTCCACACCATGGTGGGCGGCAACCCACTGCTCCTGAAAGCACTTGTCACCGAGCAGCAGCATTCGGGGAACCTGGTTCTGTCCGACTCCGTTTGGACGCTCCGGGACAAGGTGGTTCTTGACGGCGCGGCCAGCCTTGACGACATCGTGCGGTCCCAGTGGACCCGGAAGTCTCCGGAGGAGCGGGATGTTATCGAAATGCTCTCCTGCGCCCGGAGCGTGGAACTGTCCAGGTTGACCGCCGTCTACGGCGCCGGCGTGGTGGCCGACATGGAGGATTCGGGCCTTCTGGAGATCGACGCATCGGATAACCGATGGGTTTCACTGCGTGAAAAATACCTCGGCGACGTCGTCCGCTCCTGGCTCAGCATCACTCGGCGAAGGGAGCTGCGGAGCCTGCTCCTGGGCCGCACGGAACCTGACCCGGCCACCATGACGGTGGAAGAGCTGATGGCGTTCGGCGCCTGGACCCAGGAATGCGAGGCCGAGTTGAGTCCGGCCATGGCGCTGGCCGCAGCCGAAGCCGCAGTGCAGCTCTTTGACCCTTATTCTGCCCTCAAATATGCCGAGACACTGAAGCGGAATGATCCCCAGTGGGTGCCTGCCCAGCGGCAGAAGGCTGCGGCGCACCTGCTCATGGACCTCCCGGTGCAGGCCATGGCAGCACTGGACGATATTTCCCAGCCGCAGCTGGACACCCTGGACGTCGAGGAGTTCGCCCGGGTGATCGCGGCCAAGTCACGGGTCATGGTCTGGCTTCCCGAACACACCGCCCGGGTGCCGGAGATGCTGCAGACGGCACGGGAGCGGCTTGGCGTGGGGCCAGGGATCGCGAAGGGCTGGCCGGAACCGCTGGCTGCGGCGGCCAACCGGATCAGCCTGAGCGAATTCGAGTACCAGGCCTTTGTGGGAGACTACGCCTCCGCCTTACCGGCAATGGAAGCTGCGGCGGACCCCGAACAGAATCCGGACACCTGGTTCCGGATGAACTCGGCGGTGATCCTCATGCCCGCCCTGTCCATGACCGGGCGGGAAATGGACGCCCTGAGCCTGATGAGGCAGCTGGGCGGGCAGATCTCGGACGCCGCCGAGATCGTGGGGCTGCGTGAGAGGTTCGCCGGCCGGGCGTACAACGTGCTCCTGATGGCAGGGCAGTGGCGCCGGTGCATTGACCTCCTGGATCCGCCTTCCGCGCGCGACTTCCACCGGCTCCCTTACCGGAGCGCCGCCGCGGAGCTCTCGGCCGGCATCGCGTACGTGTACTCGGGCCGGGGTGCCGTGGCCCTTGACTCGCTGCTCTCGGCGGCTGCACAGCTGGAGTTGCGGCCCGTCCAGAGCATGCTCCGTGCCGCCTACGCTGCCATCGCTTTCGCATATGCTCAGATCGGCAATGCAGGCCAGTCCCGGAAGTATCTTGACAGGCTGCAGCGGACAGCGGGTGCTGCCGACCACGCCACCCGGAGCAGCACTGAGTTCTGTGCTGATATGGCCGCCCGTTGGCTGGGGGACAGCGACGCAGCAACCCGACTGAAGCAGTCTGCCCGCCGCGACATCGCGGCGGGCAGGTTCACCCTTGCCGGGATCAGCCTGCTCGGAGCCACGGTCAACGGCACGGAGGCTGACTTCCGGCTGATGGAACAAGTGGCCGGGCACAGACAGGGCCCCTTGGCGGAAATTTCGCGGCTGATCGCCGTGGGCAGCCGGACGCACGACGCCAAAACGTTGCTTGCCGGCGGTGAGCTGGCAGCTACCCTGGAACTGGATGCCGTTGAGGCCCGCTGCATGGCGCTGGCCGTTGACTACGCCCGGCAGGCCGGCGACTCGGTCTCAGCGAGGACGGCACAGGCCCGGCTGGACATCCTGGCAGCCACAGTGGCAAGCCTGCCGATCATACCGAGCAACGGCAGCCCGCTCCTGACCGCCAGGGAGAGGCAGATCGCGCGGCTGGCCGGCCGGGGCGCGTCAAACCGTGACATCGCCGTGGAGATGGGCGTGTCCGTTCGCACTGTGGAAGGCCACCTTTACCAGGTCTTTACCAAGCTCGGAGTTACGTCCAGGGGTGATCTGACTGGACTCGTCTAACGGCCACGCAGCCAAACCGGGAACGCCGTATCGATTGCTCACGGGCCGGCGTGAACCGCTGGAGCGGATCTGCAACATCATCCGCAGCCGTACGAGCCAGGCAGTGTTCCTCATGGCGGGTCCGGGCATCGGGAAGTCAACGCTGACAGAGGCCATCACCGAGCGGCTTGCACAAGAGATGATCATTGTTCAGATCCACGGAAGTTCGTCGCTATCCGGCGTTCCCTTTGGAGTCCTGGCGCCTTACACGGCGGAGCTGACGGCAGAGGACTCCGTGTCCCCGGTGGCTGTTCTGCGGTCCGTGTGGAGGTACTTTGAGAAGCTGAAAGCCGGCAGGGATACCCCGTTGCTTCTGATGATGGATGACGCCCATCACCTGGACGAGGCAACGGCCGGCATTGTGGCCGACATGATCTCCGCCGGCTGGGCCACCGTGCTTGCTGCCGGCAGGCCGCGGCCCGGGCTGCCGCAGCCACTCGCGCAGCTCTGGTATGACGGTCTCGCTGACCGTGTGGATCTGCGTCCCATGAACCGGGAGCAGATCGAGGAAGTCCTCTCCCATGCACTTGATGGAACAGTCCCGTCCGGAACCATTGACACTATCTGGAGCGCCTCCGGCGGAAATCCGCGGATTCTTGATGCCTTGCTGCACGATGCCGCCGAACGGGGCCAACTCGCAAAGCGGAACGGGATCTGGATGTTGCTGGGCCCCCTGCCTGCCGACGGGCCCAGGCTCACCGAGGTAGTGGTGAAGGACATGCTCCGCCGCAGCCCGGAGGAGCAGGAAGTACTGAAACTAGTCGCCCTCGCCGGACCCGTGAGCCGGAAGGTGATCGAGGATATCTTTGGCGCCGAACTGGTGCGAACGCTGCTGGACCAGCAGATGATGGTCGAGGGTTCCGGCATTCCAGCCGATCTCCGGATCTGGAACTCCGTGTTCGGCGAGGCGCTCCGCACCAGTATCTCGGTTTCCCGGAGCCTGCAGCTGCTTGAAAAGATCCAGGATCAGCTGGGAACCGCTCCCGCAGGGTCCGAAGGCAGGATGAGGGCCGTGGAATGGTCCCTCGAATGTGGACTGAAAGTATCCGATCCCGAGCTGCTCGAAGCGGCCGGCACCGCGTTGGTCCACTCCCGGAACCGGAGCAGCCGGACGATGGCGGCAAAAGTCGCGGACCCGGCCCTGATGCCGCAGGCACAGGCTATCCAGGCAAGGGCTTTATTCAATGAAGGCGACTTCGTGGGTGCGGCCAAGCTCCTGGACGGATGTTGGCTGAAGCTGGGAAACGGCGCCTGGGCTGTTCCCGTCCTTTTGCTCAGGGCCATGGCGCACCAGGCCCTGGGGACACCGCTGGCAGCATTCGCAGCCGATTCCCGCGAAGCGCTCCAGAGTGCAGGCGCCATGGCTGGTCCGGATGCTGTGCCGCCTGATTCCGAAGAGACACGCGGTAATCCTGCCAGGCTCTGGCAAGAGTGCTTGCTTCGCCTGTTGGAACTTGGCGAAGCCGGCAACCACCAGGCCCTGGAGGCCGAGGTCCAGGAACTTCGGAGCAGCCGCACCGGCGATGCCACGGAGGACGCCCTGTGTGCTGTGGGACTCGCGCTGCTGGCCCATTCGCTCGCTTCGGCCGGACGTTCCGTCCAAGGGCTGGATACCGCATTGCTTGCCGCTTCGGAACTTTCCTCACTGCAGGGTGGCGTGTTCTTCTTCAATGAATTTGTCCTTGGCCGCCTCGTGGCAGATTACCTGGCCATGGGGGAGTGGGACTCGGCGGAACGGGAATTGGCGAATTACGTCGCCGGCCAGCCGCGGGGTGTCGCATATTTCGGCGGTAGCCTGGAGGTACTCCGTGGCTACTCGCTGCTGCGGCAGGGGCGGATGGAACGCGCGTACCAAACGCTATTGCCGGCTGTTGAGACTTTGAGGCTCAACGATCCGCTGCAGCTGTTCCGGTTTGGTTCCGGGCTGGCGTTTTATGTGGCGGCGAGGCTCGGTGACGCCGCGCAGGCCAGCCGGCTTGAGCTGGATTATAAGGATTCGCCACAGGGCTCCACCGGCTACGGCATCCTTGCAACGGCGTACGCCGCAGCAGCATCTGAGTATGTGGCGCATGACGGAAAAGGGCTGGCGTCACTCCACACCCTGGCCACCACGCCAGAGGTGACCTCCCGGGCCGGGACGCTTCTGGAACTTTTGGCTCTCTGCTGGGACCTGGGCGACCATTCTGTGATCCCGTTGGTCCACTCCCTGGCGGGAAGCGTTGAAGGCCGCTGGGCTGCGGCAATGCTCGCCCTTGCGGGGCATTGGGAGTCCGGGGACGCCGATGCCATCATGGACACGGCGGCCATGCTTGAAGGCGCGGGATTCGTAAACCTTGCACGCGAAGCCTACGCGCGGTCGAGCACCGTCCTTGAGAGCTTCGGTGAGCGCCGGCGGGCCCGTCAGGCGGTAGCCCTACGGGAGAAGTGTGACCACGAACTGGGAGAGCGGTTCCGGGAAGGCCACTTCATCGCCGCAGCACCCAGCGTGCACCTCACGCGCCGGGAACAGGACATTGTAGAGCTCGCTGTGAAGGGTCTCACCGACAGGGAGATCGCACAAAAGCTCATGGTGTCGGTGCGTACGGTGGAGGGCCACCTTTACCGCACATACGTCAAACTCGGCGTGCGGAGCCGCGACGAACTGGCGTCAGCCCTTCCTCACTAGCCCTGCGTGCCGAAGCGCCTGCGTACGGCAGCGGCCTGGGTAAGGAAGCGCCTGCGTACGGCAGCGGCCTGGCTACGGAAGCGCCTGCGTCAGTGACGTGCGGACGCCGTGCGTCCGGGACCTGCGCACGGACGTTCAGATACGCGTAGCCGCGGAGCGTAACCCGTAGCCCAGGCGCAAAAAAGTAGAGTACTGCCTACTCGTGTGCGGGGCTTCCGAGTGCGGTTGACTTAGTGCGGCAGGAAAACACGGAGTCACAGGAACCGCGGACCGGCCAACAGACTTTTAGGCCTCTTTTTGACGCAAGCTTCCGGCCCTTGGTGCCGGATCGAAACGGGGTCGGCGACGTCGGAGTCTTCTGAGACCGAGACTCTCCCCCAGCCGTCGCCGGCCCTCACTTCCGCGGGCTGAAGCCCGGAGCTGCTGTGGCGGTTGCCCATCGGGCCGCCGCCACAGTGGTGTTGTGGGACAATTGAGTGTCAATCCATTGGCATCTCAAGGAGTTAGCTTTGGCCCTAGTATCAACGCCTGCCACGCTGGAACGCGCAGTGCCGGCCATGGATAACGCCGAAGTCCTCAGGATTCGAAACGACTTCCCCGTACTTGGCCAGCTGGTCAACGGCCAGCCCCTCGTGTACCTCGATTCGGGCGCCACCTCGCAAAACCCGCTAAGCGTCATCGAAGCTGAGCAGGAGTTTTACGAACAGCGCAACGCTGCCGTGCACCGCGGTGCCCACTACCTCGCCGTGGAAGCAACAGAAGTCTTCGAAGATGCCCGCCAGACCATCGCGGACTTCATCGGTGCCGACTACGCGGAAACGGTGTGGACCTCCAACGCCACCGAAGGCCTGAACCTGGTCAGCTACGCGCTGTCCAACGCCTCGCTGTGGGCGGCGCAGGGGCGCGGTGACGCCCGGCTGAAAGACCTCGCAGTGGGCCTGGGTGACCAGATCGTGGTGACCGAAATGGAGCACCACGCCAACCTGATCCCCTGGCAGGAACTGGCGTTCCGCACCGGCGCCACGTTGCGCTATATCCCCATCGACGACGCCGGTGCCCTGCGGATGGACATTGCGGCCGAGATCCTGGGCAGCAAAACCAAGGTCCTTGCCTTCACGCACGCCTCCAACGTGCTGGGCACGATTAATCCTGTGCAGGAACTGGTCGCGCTGGGCCGGCAGGCCGGCGCCCTGGTGGTCCTGGACGCCTGCCAGTCCGCGCCGCACCTGCCGTTGAATGTCAAGGAGCTGGACGTCGACTTCGCCGTTTTCTCCGGCCACAAGATGCTGGCGCCTACCGGAATCGGTGTCCTCTACGGCAAGCAGGACATCCTGGACGTGCTGCCGCCGTTCCTCACCGGCGGCTCCATGATCACCACTGTGACCATGGAACGGGCCGAGTACCTGCCCGCGCCGCAGCGCTTCGAGGCCGGCACCCAGCGGATTTCGCAGGCCGTTGCCTTGGCTGCTGCAGCCAACTACCTCACGGAAACGGGCCTGGACCGCGTGCACCGCTGGGAATCCGAGCTCGGCCAGCGGATGGTGGCCGGGCTGGAGTCCATTCCCGGCATCCGCGTCCTGGGGCCCGCCGCGGGACAGGAACGGATCGGCCTTGCCGCGTTCGCCGTCGACGGCGTGCACGCGCACGACGTCGGGCAGTTCCTGGATTCCCGGGCATCGCCGTCCGCGTGGGTCACCATTGCGCCCAGCCGCTGCATCGCCGCCTGGGCCTGACCGCAACCACCAGGGCAAGCGCCTACCTCTACAACACCACCGACGACATCGACGCCTTCCTGGAAGCCGTCACCGGAGTCCGGTCCTACTTCCGCGTCTAGCGGGATCATCGAAGGTAACCCACCATGAGCCTTGACCAGCTGTATCAGCAGATCATCCTTGACCATTCCAAGGTCCGCCACGGCAGTGGACTTGCGGGCGTCGCGGCACCGGCGGGGGCGTCCACTGGCCTGTCCCACCAGCTCAACCCGGTCTGCGGCGACGAAGTCACGCTGCGGGTGGCGGTGGCAGACGGCAAGGTGGCCCAGATTTCCTGGGACGGCGAAGGTTGCTCCATCTCGATGGCATCGGCGTCGGTCCTCAGCGAGCTCGCGGAGGGAATGACCGTGGACGAACTCCACGCCGTCATTGGCAACTTCCGCGAAGTGCTCCGTTCGCGTGGGAAGATCCACGCCGATCCCGAGATCCTGGGCGACGCCGCGGCTTTCGAGGGCGTGGCCCGCTACGCCGCGCGCGTCAAATGCGCCATGATTTCCTGGGTGGCCGCCGAGGACGCCCTGCACCAGGCTGCCTGAGTCTTTCCGGGTTCAGGTCAGCCCCGGTGCTCGAAAGCATCAGGGACGCCGTCGCCGTCAGCATCACGCCGTTCCGCCACTTCCACGGCGCGGTAATGACGGTTCCGTAGCCGGAGGACCACTGCGGCGAGCAGAGCGGCAACCAGTGATCCGGTGAGGATGGCTACCTTCGCGTGGTCATCGTGGGCGGAGCCCGCACCGAAGCTCAGCTCGGCGATCAGCAGCGACACCGTGAAGCCCACTCCGGCCAACAGCGCCAGGCCCGCAACATCGATCCAGGCGAGGCCGTCGTCGAGCTTTGCCCTGGTGGTCTTAGTGATCAGGTACGTAACGCCGAACACGCCAATCGTCTTGCCGGCCACCAAAGCAACCACAATTCCCACAGCCACCGGATCCGCCAGTGCCGACCGGAAGCCGTCGAGGCCGCCCACGGCAACTCCGGCGGAAAAGAAGGCGAAGACCGGGACCGCGAAGCCTGCCGAAAGCGGGCGGAGCCGGTGTTCCAGGGCCTCAGCCATGCCGGTACCAGTCTCACCGCGTTTCCGCGATGCGAGGACCGGCACAGCAAACGCGAGCAGCACACCGGCCACCGTGGCGTGGATACCGGAAGCGTGCACGAGCGCCCAGGTGGCGGCGGCCAGCGGCAGCAACAGGTACCAGCTACGGACCCTCCTTTGGGCCAGCAGTGTAAACAGCCCCAGCGGGACGACTGCCGCCAGCAGGAAGAGTGGCTGCAGTCCGGACGAGTAGAAGAAGGCGATGATGCCGATGGCCAGCAGGTCATCCACTACGGCCAAGGTCAGCAGGAACGTCCGGAGCGCCGCAGGCAGGTGTGTGTTGATGACGGCCAGGACGGCCAGGGCAAACGCAATATCGGTGGCCGTGGGAATTGCCCAGCCCCGCAGGCTCTCAGCGCCCTGGCCCAGGTTCAGCAGTGTGTAGATCAGGGCCGGAACCGCAACCCCTCCCACGGCCGCCGCCACCGGAACCACGGCCTTTGACACCTTGCGGAGTTCGCCGGAGACAAACTCCCGCTTGAGTTCCAGGCCGGCCAGAAAGAAAAAGATGGCCAGGAGGCCGTCCGACGCCCAATGCCCCAGGGAGAGCTGGAGGTGCAAGGGCTCGTAGCCGATTTTCAGGTCCCGCAGTGCGAAGTAGCCCTCAGCCGCCGGCGAGTTGGCCCAGAGGAGTGCCGCAGCGGTGGCCAACAACAGGAGGGCGCCGCCGGCTGTTTCCAGCCTGAGGATCTCTGAGATCCGCAGGAATTCAGGGTAGCTTGAGCGGCTGAGGACCTTTGCAGCGAAGGTTGGGCGGGAAGGGCGCTTGGCCATGGTTGGCTCCTGGAATTAAGGGGTCGACAAAACTATTGCCGACCAGACTTCCCGGCGCACCTGTGACCAGCCTACCCGAGCAGGCCCATAATCCCGATTACGGCGGTGGCAGCTCCCAGCACCATGGAGATGCTGACCAGCACCACGTGGACGGTGAGGAACTTTGTGGCTTTGCCGGCGGCGTCCCGCGCACGTGGGTCCTTCATCACCCGGCGCAGGAACTGCGGCCAGACCACCAGGGACCAGACGCCGGCGATGATCAGCAGGCAGGCCGCAAACAGGGGAGCTGCATGGGCTAGTGGCTTTCGAGCCAGGCCTGGGCCTGCTGGGACTGGATGTTCAGGGCCTTGGACACCATGGGCTCGGCCGCCTCGGCGATCTTGCCGCCCAGGAAGGGGACGGAGGACGTGACGTTGCCTTCGAGTTCGATGCGTGTGCTGCCGCCTTCCGCGACGAGCCGCTGGACCGCGGTCACATCAAGGGGGGCGCCGGCGATCTTCAGCGTGATGTTGCTCTGGCGGGAACCATCGGCCGCGGGGGCCTCCCACTTTTCCACCTGCGTCACGGTGAGCTTTTCGCCCACGAACTTCCGGGCGATCTCCGGGAGCCGGGTGGTGGGCAGGGTGCGGACCGAGGTGGTGCTGAATGCTCCGTCAACGTCTCCGGCCACTTCAAACGACTCCAGGGTGCCGCCAACGAACTGGCTGGTATGCCGCTGGAAGTCCTCGTTGATAAATACCGCAGCGACGCTGCCGACGGCATGCGGAAGGGTAGTGGTTGCACTGAGTGCCATGGGTCCTCCAGTGATGTGTAGGTCAGAATGCTTTTTGCTCCCCACATCCTACGGGGAGCCGTGCGTGTTGTTGGAACCGGCTTCCGTGCTGTCGGCGCCGGCGATTTTCTGCGCCGCCGTAGTGATGTTCCGTGCCATCGCCGGAAAAATGAGGCTGTGGAACGGCAGAACGGCCAGCCAGTAGAGCTTTCCGCTGAGGCCCTTGGGGAAGAAAATGGCCCGCTGCCGGTAGCGGCTGCCTGTACCGTCAGGTTCTACGGACAGCTCAAGCCAGGCACGTCCGGGGGCACGCATCTCCGCGCGGAGGCGCAACAGTTTTCCGCGCTCTATCCGCTCCACACGCCACCAGTCCACCACTTCGCCTGGGGCCAGCGTGCCGGGGTGCCGGCGTCCCCGCAGCAGGCCCGCGCCACCGGTGAGCTTGTCCAGCCAGCCACGCACGCGCCATGCCAGCGGCAGCGAATACCAGCCGTTCCGGCCGCCGATCCCTTCGATAATGGTCCACACGTGGGCAGGATCAACATCCCCGTGGAAGGTCCGCTCATCCACGTAGACCGTGTGGCCTGCCCAGTCCGGATCGCTGGGCAGCGGATCGGCGTCGGCCCCGGCATTTGACCACGTGGTTTCCACCTGGCCGTCACGCTCCTTGCCGAGGGCGAGGGCAACGGCCCGCCGGTACGGCGTCAGGCCGCCCGCCGGCACAGGGATGTGGGCGTCGATATCGTGCTCGCGGGACACAGCATCGTGCTGCAGCGACTCGACGAGCGGCAGGGACATGGACAGCGGGATGGGCGTGGTCAGGGCCACCCACACGCCGGCGAGCTTCGGGGCAGGAATGGGCAACGCCAGGACCACGCGGTACGGCAGCCCGGCCTCGGCAGCGTATTCCTTCATCATGCCCGCGTAGCTCAGGACCTGCCGGCAGCCGATGTCGAAAGTGCGGTTGACCGGCCCGTCCATGGCCGCGGCGCCCACAAGGTAGTGCAGCACGTCCCGGACGGCGATCGCCTCGATCTTGTTGCGCACCCAGCTCGGGGCCGGCATCAGCGGAAGGGTTTCGGACAGATGGCGGATCATTTCGAAGGACGCGGACCCGGAACCGATCACCACACCGGCCTGGAACACCACCGCGTCCACCGCGCTGTCCAGGAAGACCTTTCCCACGGCCTCCCGGGAGCGCATGTGCGTGGACAGCTCCACGTTGGCCGGGTGAAGGCCGCCCAGGTAGACGATCCTGCCTACGCCGGCGGCGGCCGCAGCTGTGGCCGCCGTTTCCGCCATGGCCTTTTCCTTGGACTCGAAGCCGGCGCCGGAAGCCATGGAGTGGACGAGGTAGTAGAGCACGTCGACGCCGGGCAGTGCCTGGTGCAGGGCGGCGCCGTCGTCGAGGCTGCTCTGGATCACCTCAACCTTGCCCAGCCACGGCACGCCGGCGATCTTTGCCGGCGTCCTGACCAGGACCTTTACGGTGTGACCGGCCTCCAGCAGCCGGGGACCAGGCGGCCGCCGATGTAGCCGGTGGCCCCGGTCACCAGGACGGTTCGCGCCGTCCCCGCGGCCACCGTGTTGGGAGTGTCGCTCGGACTATTGCTATCGCTCACGGAAAGCTCCTCAGGCCAGGCGGGCGGATGCGCCCAACAGGCGCGCTTCCTCAGCAAGCTTAGCAACGCCGGTGCCCGGCGGGCCCCGGGGCAGGGGTAGGCTGGGATGACCCGGGATTCGAAGAGAATTTCGGGTTTTCGTGTTGCCTGCGATCCCATGAACCCACAGGAGTTTCCGCCATGAGCCCCACTGGCCCGTCCCATCCTGGCCCGTCCAACGCTCGTCCCTCGCTGGCCGGACTCCGCCGTGTCCTGGCCGAAGACCCGACGTTCGCGCGGGTCCAGGCGGAGGCGGCGAGGGGTTTTGACGTCCGGGGCCAGGATTACCAGATCAGTGCGCCGGCCGGACTCCGCGCCGTCCTGCTGGCGGAAATGGCAGACGGCCTGGCCGCCGGCGCCGACGAAGGTCCCGCCGACGGCGGGCTCCGCCCTGTGGTGCTGGCAGTCACCGCGACGGGACGCGAAGCGGAGGACCTGACGGCGGCCCTGCGTGCTTACCTCCAGGCTGATTCGGTGGCCGAGTTCCCCAGTTGGGAAACCCTGCCGCACGAACGGCTCTCACCCCGCTCGGACACGGTGGGCCGCCGGCTGTCCGTCCTGCGCCGTTTGGCGCACCCGGAAAGTTCGACGGCGGGCCGGCTGCGTGTGGTGGTGGCACCGGTCCGCGCGGTGGTCCAGCCGATCGTTGCCGGGCTGGGTGAGCTGGTCCCGGTCACGCTGAAGGTGGGGCAGGACATGCCGTTCTCCAACGTGGTGCGGAGCCTCGCCGACGCCGCCTACGCACGCGTGGACATGGTCACCCACCGTGGCGAATTTGCCGTCCGTGGCGGCATCATCGACGTCTTCCCTCCCACCGAGGACCATCCCATCCGCGTGGAGTTCTTCGGCGACGAGGTGGACCAGATGCGCTGGTTCGCGGTGGCCGACCAGCGCTCGCTGTCGGCGCCCGGCGTGCATCACCCCACCGAACTCCATGCCCCGCCCTGCCGCGAAATCCTGATCACGCCGTCGGTGATGTCCCGCGCGGCCACCCTGAAGGCGCAGCTTCCCGCGGCGGCGGACATGCTGGAGAAAATCGCCGGCGGCATCACCGTGGAAGGCATGGAATCCCTGGCCCCGGTGCTGGTGGACGCCATGGTCCCGTTTGTGGAGCAGCTGCCCGCCGGGTCCATCTCGGTGATCATTGAACCGGAAAAGGTACGCAGGCGCGCACATGATCTTGCGGCCACTAACGAGGAGTTCCTGGAAGCAGCCTGGTCCACGGCCTCGGACGGCGGCGCGGCTCCACTGGACCTCAGCTCGCAGGCGTCGGCAGCTTTGCACTCCGCCAGCTTCCGTTCCCTGGCCGAAACCCGGAGCTTCTCGCTGGAACACGAGGTGTCCTGGTGGTCCATCACGTCACTGGCCACTGACGAGGAGCTGCTGCCGGAGATCGACGTCCTCAACCTCCGCGCCCGGGAACCGCGCGGGTACCAGGGCGATGTGGCCGAGATGATGGACTTCATCGGCTCCCACGTCCGGGACCAGTGGCGGATCGTGGTGGCCACGGAGGGACCCGGCCCGGCGCAGCGCCTGGCGGAACTGTTCCACGATGCCGACATCCCCTGTGCCCGGGTGGACACTCTTGAGAAGGAGCCGCAGGCGGGCATCATCGAGGTGACCACTGCCGCCGTCGGACGCGGTTTTGTCCTGGACAGCCTCAAGCTGGGGCTGCTCACCGAAGCGGACCTTCTGGGAAGGACGTCCGCGGGCTCCACCAAGGACATGCGGCGCATGCCGTCCAAGCGGCGGAATGCCGTGGACCCGCTGCAGCTGGTCAACGGCGATTCCGTGGTGCACGAACAGCACGGCATTGGCCGCTTCATCGAACTCATCCAGCGCAAGGTGGCCGGCGGCGGAGACGGCGTCCGCGAATACCTGGTCCTGGAATACGCCCCGTCCAAGCGCGGCGCCCCAGGCGACCGCCTGTTTGTCCCCACCGACCAGCTGGACCAGGTGACCCGCTACGTCGGCGGTGACACCCCGGTGCTCAGCAAGATGGGCGGCTCCGACTGGGCCAGCACCAAGTCCAAAGCCCGCAAGGCCGTCAAGGAGATCGCCGGCGAACTCATCCGGCTGTACTCCGCGCGGATGGCCTCAAAGGGCCATGCCTTCGGGCCGGACACGCCGTGGCAGCGTGAGCTGGAGGAGGCCTTCCCGTATGTGGAGACGCCGGACCAGCTGACCACCATCAACGAGGTCAAGGCGGACATGGAGCGGGAGATCCCCATGGACCGCCTGGTGTCCGGCGACGTGGGCTACGGCAAGACCGAGATCGCCGTCCGGGCCGCGTTCAAGGCGGTCCAGGACGGGAAACAGGTGGCGATCCTGGTGCCCACCACCCTGCTCGCCCAGCAGCACTACGAAACGTTCACCGAACGCTTCTCCGGCTTCCCCTTGCGGGTCAAAGCCCTGTCCCGGTTCCAAGGGACCAAGGAAACCAAAGAGACCGTTGAGGGCGTCAAGAGCGGTTCCGTAGACGTCGTCATTGGAACCCACCGGCTGCTGTCGAAAGACTTCGCGTTCAAGGACCTGGGCCTGGTGATCGTGGACGAGGAACAGCGCTTCGGTGTGGAGCACAAGGAAGCGCTGAAGAAAATGCGGACCAACGTGGACGTGCTGGCCATGAGCGCCACACCGATTCCGCGGACCCTGGAGATGTCGTTGACCGGCATCCGGGAAACGTCCACGCTGGCCACCCCGCCGGAGGAACGCCACCCCGTCCTCACCTACGTGGGCCCGTACACGGACAGGCAGACCTCGGCCGCCATCCGCCGCGAGCTGATGCGCGAAGGCCAGGTGTTCCTGGTCCACAACAGGGTTTCCACGATCGAACGGACCGCCGCCAAAGTCCGCGAACTGGTCCCGGAGGCGCGCGTGGAGGTGGCGCACGGGCAGATGTCCGAGAGCCGGTTGGAGCAGATCATCGTGGACTTCTGGGAGAAGCGCTTCGACGTCCTGGTGTGCACCACCATCATCGAAACCGGCCTGGACATCTCCAACGCCAACACCCTGATCGTGGACGGGGCGGACAAGTACGGCCTCTCCCAGCTGCACCAGCTCCGCGGCCGGGTGGGCCGCGGCCGTGAACGCGCCTATGCCTACTTCCTGTACCCGTCCGAGAAGCCCCTGGGCGAGGTGGCGCTGGAACGGCTCAAGGCCGTCGCCACCCACAACGAGCTTGGCGCCGGCATGCAGCTGGCCATGAAGGACCTCGAAATCCGCGGCGCCGGCAACCTGCTGGGCGGCGAGCAGTCAGGCCACATCCAGGGCGTGGGCTTCGACCTCTACATCCGCCTGGTGGGTGAGGCGGTGGCCGACTTCCGCGGCGACGCCGAGGAGAAGGCTGCCGAAATGAAGATCGAGCTGCCGGTCAACGCCCACCTCCCGCATGATTATGTGCCGGGGGAGCGGCTCCGTCTGGAGGCCTACCGGAAGCTGGCCTCCGCGGTGACCTATGAGGCCATCGAGGAGGTCCTTGCCGAGCTTGTGGACCGCTACGGCGAGCCGCCGCTGCCGGTCCAGAACCTCATCGCCGTGGCCCGCTTCCGGGTGGGTGCCCGCGAAGCTGGCCTGTCCGACGTCGCGCTGCAGGGGAACTTCATCAAGTTCTCGCCGGCGCAGCTGCCGGAGTCGAAACTGATGCGGCTGACCCGGATGTACCCGGGTTCCCAGTCCAAGCCCGCCCTGGACGCGGTGCTGATTCCGAAGCCCAAGACCGCCAGGATTGGCGGCCGCGACCTGCAGGACGCCGAAATCCTGGAGTGGGCCAACGGGGTTATCCGCAACATCTTCTCCGACGCACCGCTCGCCGCTCCGGCAGTAAGAGGTTAGAGCTTGATGGGAGGACATCACGCCGCGTCGGGAGCCGCGGCGTGGGTAGCTATTGCCTCGACGGGACCGTACACGCTGGGCTGGTATCCGCTGGACGCCACAGGAATCCTCATTGGCGGGATGGCGACGGCGGGGACGGCGCTCGTGTGCGACTGGGACCACCGCCACAGCACCGTGGCCAACTCACTGCCGCCGCTGTCCAATGTGATTGCCGTGGGGATTGAAAACGTCAGCGGCGGGCACCGGCAAGGTACCCACTCCGTGCTCGGGGCGGCGTGCTTTGTGCTGCTGGCCATGATGGCCGGACAGTTCCAGCTGCAGACGGACTGGGGCCTGCTGTCGGTGGGCGCCGGCCTGCTGTGCATGTTCATGATCAACATTGCGGCCAAGGCGCTGAAGCTGTTTCCCAAGTCCGGCTTTATCAGCAACTGGATCTTTGCCCTGACCATGGCCGGACTGGTGACATGGTTCGCGCCGGCACAGTGGACCTGGCTCCCCGTATCGATGTTGACCGGTGTGGTGGTCCACATCGTGGGGACATGATCACCACCGGGGGCGTGCCGCTGCTCTGGCCGATCGTCATCAAGCCACCGAAGTTCCTCCGGAAGCTGCCGGTGCTCAACGACGTCTGGAAAGCCAACGGCGCCTTTTCCCTGCCGCTGCTGGGCCGCGCAGGTTCCCGGCGCGAGTGGCTGGTGCTGATCCCGGTCAGTGCTTACGCGATGGTGGGCATGTGCGTAGCGGCCTGGTCGTTGGCGAAGGCACATTTCCCCGCCGCCATGGCGATCGGAAAGACTACGGTCAGCCGCCTGCTTGGCGCGGGCTGACGCGGGCGCTGCCAGGCGTCCATGACTTAAAAGGCTGCGGCCCCGGAATATCCGGGGCCGCAGACCTTTAAGTTACAGTCGGTTCTTACTTGCCGCCGGCTGAATCGGAGCGGCCCGTGACGGTCTGCGGGATCCAGAACGCCAGGAAAAACAGGCCAAGGCAGACGGCCATCGGCCACGGGTTGCCGAGCGTGAGGAAGGACAGGGAATAGATGGAGCCCAGGAACAGCGCCATCATGGGGACAAACAGAAGGATGCTGCCCATAAGGCTGTTCTCGTTCTGGGGGGTCTGTACCGTGGCGTTGCCGGACTCGGTGGTCTTGCTGGACATTCTTTCCTCCTCGGCCCCGCGGGGCTCAAACAGTGGCGGCTCCGGACCGGCCTCAGTAGCCGGATGAACCCTGTTCACCCGTGACGATCGCAATGCCGGAGCTGGCACCAATACGTGTTGCACCTGCAGCAATCATAGCCTGCGCGTCGGCCAGGGACCGTACGCCGCCGGACGCCTTGACGCCGAGATCGGGGCCTACAGTGCGGCGCATCAGGGCGATGTCTTCGGCCGTGGCACCCCCGCCGTTGAACCCCGTGGACGTCTTGACGAAGTCCGCCCCTGCGGCAACGGACGCCTGGCAGGCAAGGACCTTCTGGTCGTCGCTGAGCAACGCTGTTTCGATGATGACCTTCAGGATGGCTCCGCCCGCGTGGACCGCCTCTGCGACGGCGGAGATATCGTCCACCAGCGCACCCTTGTCACCGGCACGGGCCGCCGCGATGTTGATGACCATGTCGATTTCGTCAGCACCGTCCAGCACTGCGCCGCGGGCTTCAAAGGCCTTCACATCGCTGGGCGTGGCACCCATGGGAAAGCCGATCACCGAGCAGGTCAGGACCCCGGACCCCTTGAGCGCGGTCTTAACCGTCTTGACCCAGAGCGGGTTCACGCAGACTGACTTGAAGTGGTACTCAGCGGCTTCGGCACAGACTTTAAGGATCTCCGCTTCGCTGGCCTCGGGCTTGAGCAGCGTGTGGTCGATATAGGAAGCGATGTTGCCCGACGCTGAGTCAGTACCGGCTCCAGCCTGGTGGGCAGGAGTGGCTGCGTTGCTCATGATGGTCCTTTCCATGTGGCCGTGTGGGCCGCCGGAGCCACGCAGTGCGTGGCTGTTCAGGTGACCATCTTGTCACAGCGGGTGTCACGGCGGACGGACGCTCAAGCGGCCGCAGGCACACGCTCCGCCGCACCCGCGGACACGCCTTCAGCCACACCCGGGGCCGGGGCGTCCGCCGCTGATGTAGCGGTCATCAGCTGCGCGGCGCAGGCGCCAGCGGCAGTGGCCGCCGCGACCAGCAGTCCCAGCCGCACGCCGTCGAACGCGGCGGCGTCGCCGATGGCCCAGACACCGGCGACCGATGTCCGGAAGTCCTTGCTGATGGCGATTCCGCCGTTCGGGGCGGTGGCGAGTCCGGCGCTGGCGGCGAGCCCGTCGCGGGAAACGCGCTCTTCGGCCAGGACAACCAGGTCGCCGTTCATGCTGCTGCCGTCTTCGAAGACAACCCCGGAAGCGGTCAGGCCTGCGCCGTGGATGGAGTGCACCACAGCGGCGGGCCGGACTGTTGTGCGGATGGGCCTGACTCCGCGGGCCCGCAGCACCGCTTCGGCCTGGCCTGCTGCTGCGCCGGTTCCCACGAGGATCCCCAGTGGCCGCCGGCCCAGTTCCCGCGTCACTTCCTTCACGGCGTCGCCGATCCGGGCGGCGTCGTCGATCGTGGAGTAGCTCAGGCAGCGGCCGGCGCCCGCCACGGGGGACGCGACGGGCGCTGATCCGGTGGCGATGACCAGTTCGTCGTAGCTCAGTTCCATGCCGTCGGCGGTGGTGACGGAACGGTTCTCCGCGTCGATGAAGCTGGCTGGCTGGCCGAAGCGGACTGATACCTGTGGCAGCTCTGCGAGCTTCAGGAGTTCGGCGGGAGCGTCGTCCCGGTTGCTGAGGACGGTGACCGTGCCGCGGAAGCGTGCACCGTCCAGCTGGCGGACCAGCGCCTGTGCGGCGGGCCCTGCTCCGGCAATGACAATGCGCGGAGCCGGGGAAACTGAGGTGGACGGTGCCGGAGCGGACATGTGCTGGCCCTTTCGCTGGCGGCCGCAGGAGCGGCCGGGAATTCGTGATGAATCCCAGCGTAGGCGGCGGGCTTTTCAGGCGTGTTTCCCCGCTGTTGCTGGGAAAACGCCCTTTGTTCGCCAACGTTTACCGGCCGGTAACAGAACCCGTGATGCACCTCTCAGTGCGCTCCGGAATGACACAAACGCGGCCGGAGCCCGCGTCCCTAGACGCGGATCCGGTAACCCCTCTTGACCACTGTCTCCACCAGGCGGCCGTCCGGCAGCGAGGACCGCAGCCGGCTGACGGTCATGTCCAGGGCGTGGACCGAGCCCTTGAGCTCGAGAAGCTCCGACAGCGATTCCCGGGAAAGCACGGCTCCGCCTGCCCCCAACAGGGCACGCAGCAGCAGCAGCGGCGCAGGCGCCAGCTCAACCTGCACTCCGTCGATCCGCAGGCTGCGCCCGCGCAGCTCAAGGTTGCCCGATGCGGTGTCCAGCCGACGCACGTGGTTCAGGGCCAGGTGCTCGCACACCAGCCGGATGAGGGCGCCCATCCGGAACCGCTCCGGAATGAGCGGCGAGATACCGGCGTCGATCAGCGGCTGGGCCGTGACGGGCCCCACCACTGCCGTGGTGACATTGGTTTTCAGGCTTTCGATGAGCTGCTTGTACACACCCATCTCGTGGGCGGTGCTCCACACGGCATCGACGGCGGGCGCGCTGGTGAAGGTGAGGACGTCCAGGTTGCCGCTGCACACAGCCTCGATGAGGCGCGGAAGCCGGTCTTCGCCGTCGGGCTTTACCCAGCGGTAGGGGGTGACGGTCAGGACTGTGGCGCCGGACATCCGCAGGCGTTCCAGCTGCCGGACGTCCGTGTAGCCGTGCAGCTGCACGGCCACGGTCTTGCCGCGCACGCCTTCGGCGAGCAGCATGTCCACCAGCGTTGCGGTGGTTTCGTCGCTGCTGATGCCGACGTCGGCGAGTCCGGCCGCGCGGACGGCGCCGCGGGCCTTGGGGCCACGGACGAACATCCGGCACGCCCCGAGGGTTTCCAGCAGCTGCTCACCGATCCCAAAGGAATCGGCGGCTTCGCACCAGCGGCGCATGCCGTACGCCGTGGTGGCGATGCACAGGTCCGGGCGTGCGGCGATGATGGCCTTGGTGTCCTCGATCAGGCGGATATCCTCCTGCACCGGGGCGATCTTGAGGGCCGGCGCGTGCAGGACTTCCGCGCCGCGGCGTTCCAGAGCCTCGATGAGGTCCCGGGAGCGCCGGTGCGAGGTGACTCCGATGCGGAAGCCCTCCAGCGGGGAGTCCGCAGCCTCCGGCCCGGACGTCGCTTCAAGCTGGGCAGGTTCAGCTGGTGCCAGTGCGTTCATGGGGGTCAATCCTTTCATGAACCGAGCAGCGAGGCCGCCAGGCGGTCGAGGTCGGCGGCGGCCTCAGCATGCCCGCGGTTGGCTTCCGCCACGCGAACCACCTCGCCAATAACCAGCACAGCGGGATTGCTGCACCCGGCAGCGGCCGAGGTGACGGTGCCCAGGTCCGCGATGGTGGTGCGCTGGCCGGGGCGGTAACCGCGTTCGACGACGGCCATGGGCATGTCGGGGCGCATGCCGGCCTTACGGAGTCCGGCCGCGAGCTGGTGCAGGGTGCCGATGCCCATCAGGACCACAATGGTGCCGCCCAGTCCGGCCAGGTGGGTGTGTTCCTTTTCGGTCAGCGGCGCGTGGCCGGAGACCACGGTGAACATGTGGCTGACCTCGCGGTGCGTGACGGGGATGCCGGCGGCCGCCGGGACGGAGATCGCGCTGGTAACACCCGAGATGACACGGACAGGCACGCCCGCCGCCATGCAGGAGGCCACTTCCTCGCCGCCGCGGCCGAAGACGTAGGGGTCGCCTCCCTTGAGGCGGACCACGTTGTTGCCGGCGAGGGCGCTCTCTACCATGAGCTTCTCGATGTCGGCCTGCCCCACCTTGTGGTAGCCGGGCTTCTTGCCCACATCCACCAGTTCGGCGGAGGTCAGGTCCGGCAGGTCTTGGCAGGGCGCCAGCCGGTCGAAGAAGACCACGTCCGCATCTCGGAGGGCCTTCACGGCGGCGACGGTCAGCAGTTCGGTGGTGCCGGGTCCGCCACCCACCAGGGTGACGTGGCCGACCGGTCCGGCGGCCGGCTCGGCCGCCACCGGGATGCCGGTGGCGGCGCAGCGCTCGAGCAGGGACTCCCAGCCGGGCTGCCCGTCGTCGACCGCCGCGACCATGAATGGACGCTCGGGGAGCGGGCCGTCATGCGCTGCTCCCGCAGGGGTGCTGAGGCGGTAGACGGTGGCGCCCGCGGCGGCGTAGCGGCGGACCGCCTGGCGGGCGGCGTGGTCGGAGCCGGTGACCAGGACTTCGCGGCCGGTGAGATCAATGCTGAGCTGCATGGCTATACCTCGTTCTCGGCGCGGGGCCGCATGGGGATGGAGGCGCCGATCAGGACAGGTTGCTGGCTGGCACGGGTCTTTTCTTCCGGAGTGGCAGGGCGCATCTGGCCACGCTCGTCGGAGACGAAAGTGATGGAGTCATCCTTCTGGTCGGGGGCGTTCACGAAGGAGCGGAACCGGCGCAAGCGCTCGGGGTCCTTCAGGGTGTCCGCCCACTCGTCCACGTAGGTGTCAACGTGCTTGGCCATGGCGGCTTCAAGTTCCTCGGCGATGCCCAGGGTGTCCTTGACCACCACGTCCTCGACGTGCTTGATGCCGCCGTCGAGCTCTTCCTGCCAGCGCGCGGTGCGCTGCAGGCGGTCCGCGGTGCGGATGTAGTACATGAAGTAGCGGTCGATGTACTTGATCAGGGTTTCGTCGTCGAGGTCCTTGGCCAGCAGCTGGGCGTGGGCCGGGGTGGCGCCGCCGTTGCCGCCGACGTAAAGGTTCCAGCCGTCTGCGGTGGCGATCACGCCGACGTCCTTGCCGCGGGCCTCGGCGCATTCACGGGCGCAGCCGGAGACGCCCATCTTGAGCTTGTGCGGGCTGCGGAGGCCGCGGTAGCGGAGCTCCAGCTGGATGGCCATGGCCACCGAATCCTGGACCCCGAAGCGGCACCAGGTGGAACCAACGCAGGACTTCACGGTGCGCAGGCTCTTGCCGTACGCCTGGCCGGATTCGAAGCCGGCGTCCACCAGTTCCTTCCAGATTTCCGGGAGCTCTTCCAGCCGGGCACCGAACATGTCGATCCGCTGGCCGCCGGTGATCTTCGTGTACAGGTTGTACTTCTCGGCCACGGCGGCGATGACGCCGAGCTTCCTGGGGGTGATTTCGCCGCCGGCGATGCGGGGGACCACCGAGTAGGTGCCGTCCTTCTGCATGTTCGCGAGGGCGCGGTCGTTGGTGTCCTGCAGGGTGCCGCGGCCGGCGTCCAGGACGTAGGCGCTGTTCTGGCTGGCCAGGATGTTGGCGATGGTGGGCTTGCAGATGTCGCAGCCGGCGCCGGTGCCGTACTTGGCCATGATCTCTTCGAAGGAAGTCAGTTCCAGGACGCGGATGGCGTCAAAGAGCTCCTGGCGGGACAGCTCGATGTGCTCGCAGAGTGCCTTCGAGACCTCGACGCCGGACTTGGTGAGTTCGGTTTCCAGCAGCTTCTTGAGCATCGGCACGCAGGAACCGCAGCTGGTGCCGGCACGGGTGCAGCCCTTGAGCTCGCCAAGTTCCTGGACGGGCGCGTTGCCGTCACAGGCACCACAGCCGTTGATGGTGTCGCGGATGGTGCCGGCGGCCACGTTGTTGCAGGAACACAGGATGGCGTCGTCCGGGAGTTCGGATTCCGGGGCGTCGCCGCCGCCGGCCGCCGTGAGGTAGGCGCCGGGCTCAGCGGCGAGCTCGCGGCCCAGGAGTGGACGCAGGCTCATATATGGGGAAGCGTCACCCACGAAGATGCCGCCCAGGAGGGTCTTGGCGTCGTCGGTGGTGACGATCTTCTGGTAGACGCCGCGGGCGGGGTCGGCGTAGACGATCTCAAGGGAGTGCTCGGTCTTGGCGAACCCGTCACCGAAGCTGGCAACGTCAACGCCCGAGAGCTTGAGCTTGGTGGCAGTATCGAAGCCGGGGAACGTTGCCTGGCCGCCGTGAAGACGGTCTGCCACGATCTCGGCCATGGTGTTGGCCGGCGCAACGAGGCCCAGGCACATGCCACCGTAGTTGGCGACCTCACCGATGGCCCAGATGCCGTCCACTTCGGTGGCGCAGAAATCGTTGATGACAACGCCGCCGCGCTGGCCCAGGCTGAACACCTGCTCTTCCCCTTCGGCTGCGCGGAAGAGTTCATCGCGGGGCCGGACGCCGATGGCGACGATCACGAGGTCAGCGTCGATAATGCGGCCGTCTGCCATTAGGACACCGGTGACCTGGCCGTCGTCGTCGGACAATACTTCCGAAGGGAACACGCCGCCGTGTACTGCGAAGCCTTTGGCCTTGATGAGCCTGCCCATTGCCTGGCCGGCGCCTTCGTCCAGCTGTGTGGCCATCAGCCACTGCGAACCGTCGATGACGATCGGGTTGGCGCCCAGCTGCTCCGTGCCGGCGGCCGATTCGAGCCCGAGGAGGCCTCCACCGATAGTGACGGCGTTGACCTTGCGGCCGAGCTTCTCCGTGAGCCCGGTAATGGCCTCGTTGATGGCCCACACGTCTTCGAGCGTGCGGTAGACGTGCGTGTGCTCGGCACCGGGGATGGGGAGGCGTGCGGCATTCGAGCCGGTGGCAACCACCAGGTCGTCGTATTCGAAGATGCTGCCGGCAGCGGTCTCAACCGTCTTTGCCTCGGCATTGATTTTGACCACGCGCTCGCCGGTCTTCAGAGTCAGGGAGTCGTGGTCCCACATCGAGGCGGAGCCGAGGGTCAGATCCACGCTGCTGTCCGTCAGTGCCTTGGAGAGCGCAACGCGGTCGTAGGGGAGGTGGGCTTCTTCCGTGAGGACCGTGACGTCCCAGCCCTCAAGGCCCCGGGTGTGCATGGCATCGGCGAAGCGGTGGGCAGCAGGGCCGCCACCGGCGACGACGATCCGGCGCGTTGCCGTCTGGGGTGAAGTCTGTTCGGTCACTGTGGGCCTTTCGCATGTGCCGCAGACGATGTTCTGCGACTTTCTCTGACGAGGTGTCCATTCAGACTAGGTAGTCGCAGTTTCGCTTCAGTTTCCCTTATGTTTCGTAGGCTTAACTTCTGCATCACGAACGCGTTTCCGATCGGGTGAGGTCTCTTTTACGCGCCGGACACATTCACTGCACGCCTTTGAAACACCCGTTGCCTAAGTTGTTTGGTACGGCCATATAGGTGGCCAATCAAGCACGGGGAGAGGAGCCGGACATGACGGCAACACTGGAACTTGGGGCGCTCGTCGCCGACACCGCTACCTGGCACCGGGTCTGCGCCGTGGACGAGCTTGAGCTCTCCTGGGGGGAAGCGGCACTTATTGCGGGCCGCCAGGTGGCACTCTTCCGGACCGGCCCCAGTGAGGTTTTTGCGGTAGCCCACGAAGATCCGGCCACCGGCGCCCACGTGATGGCCCGCGGCATTCTGGGTTCACGCGGTACCCGTCCCACCATCGCTTCGCCGCTGCACAAAGAGGTCTACGACCTGGAAACCGGCGAATGCTTCGGAACCGCAGCGGTTCGCCTGGAAACGTTCAGTAGCCGCATTTCCGACGGTTTCATCGAAGTCGAGGTTTAGCGTCCCGTCAGAGCCCGAGGGCCTCGCGGACATCGCCGAGCACATGGTCCAGGGCGGTCCGGGCTGCCTGCCGGGCTTCCGGCAGTCCGGCCGCCGACTCAACCGGGAGGATGACTTCCAGGTAGCACTTGAGCTTGGGCTCGGTGCCGCTGGGCCGGATAATGACCCGGGTCTCGTCCCGGGTCAGATACAGCAGGCCATCGGTGGGGGGCAGGTGCTCGCTCCCTTCGGCAAGGTCCACAAAAGTCTCAACAGCGGACGAACCGAACGAGTCGGGCGGGCTGACCCGGAGCCGGTTCATCATGGCGTCCAGCAGGCCCAGATCCGCCACCCGGATGCTCAGTTGATCACTGGCGTGCAGCCCGTGCTGAAGGTAGAGCTCGTCCAGGGTGTCGAAGATGGTTTTTCCGTCCGCCTTGGCGGCGGCAGCCATTTCCGCGATGAGGACAGCGGCAGAGATCCCGTCCTTGTCCCGGACCAGATCCGGTGCAACGCAATAGCCCAGGGCTTCCTCGTAGCCGTAGACCAGCCCGGGCACCCGGGAAATCCACTTGAACCCGGTCAGCGTTTCCTCATGCGCGTATCCTGCCGCGGCGGCGATGCGGGAGAGCAGGCGCGAGGACACAATCGAATTGGCGAACACACCGGCCTTTTCGGCGCTGCCTGCTTCGTCCGCACTGCCAGGTGCTTCGTCCTTACCGGCCGCCAGCCGGGCCACAATGTGTGCCCCCAGCAGTGCCCCGACCTCATCGCCGCGAAGCATCCGCCAGGCGCCGGTGTCAGGATCCTTGGCCGCCACTGCAGCGCGGTCTGCGTCCGGATCGTTGGCCAGGACAATATCGGCGTCCACCCGGGCGGCAGTCTCCAGGGCAAGGTCCAAGGCGCCTGGTTCTTCCGGATTGGGAAAGTTCACGGTGGGAAAGTCGGGATCCGGCTCGGCCTGTTCGGCCACCAGGGTGACATCGGCAAAGCCGGCAGCATGCAGCACCGCCACGGCCGTTTCGCCGCCGACGCCGTGCATGGGGGTCAGGACAATCCGCAGGTCACGGGACGGGAAGCGGGCCGCATCGGCGAGTGCCGCCGTCGCGCGTTCATAATCCGCCGCAACCGACGGGTCCAGGACCGTCCAGCCGTCGGCGGCAAGGGTGATGGATTCCAGGGCGCCTACGGCATCGATCCGCGCGGCGATCCGCGCGTCGTACGGCGCCACGATCTGTGCTCCGCGGCCGCTGTCCTCCACGGCATGACGGCCCAAATACACCTTGTAGCCGTTGTCCTGCGGGGGATTGTGGCTGGCGGTCACCATCGCACCGCCGTCGCAATCGAGGGCCCGCACGGCGAATGCGAGCAGCGGGGTGGGCAGCGCGGACGGCATCAGGAAGGTTTCAATCCCGGCTGCCGCAAAGATGGCCGCCGTTTCCTGGGCGAAGATGTCCGAGTTGTAGCGGGCGTCATAGCCGACGACGGCGCGTGGCCGAGTCCCGGGGGCCGCCTCACCCACCGCGTCAACCAGGAAGTCGGCGAGGCCGGCGGCGGCGCGGCGCACCACCACGCGGTTCATCCGGTTCGGCCCGGCGCCAAGGGCGGCGCGGAGGCCCGCGGTCCCGAACTGCAGCGAGCCGCTGAAGCTGTCGGCCAGCTCCTGTGACGCTGCCGGAGAGCCCTCCTCCGCGAGTTGCAGCAGCTCGGTGAGCTCTGCGGCTGTAGCGGGATCCGGATCTTTGGCCGCCCATTCGCGGGCCTGGCTGAACAAGGAAACGGCATCGGAGGACGTCATGCGGTCAACGCTATCGTTATTGCTTCAGGAACTGTGCCTGAACACTCGCCTGTGACAGCGGAAAGCAGCGAAATCCTTGCAGTAAATTTTCTGGACAAGTAACGTCGCGAATATGAAACTTGGGCAGGGTGTTGAGTGGGGGCTGCATAGCTGCGTCAATATGTCCTGGACCGCGCCGGGGGAGGCCGTCAGCAGCGCACGGCTGGCCGAGTTCTACAAGCTTCCCGCCGCGTACCTGAACAAGCAGCTCCAGGCACTGGTGCGGGCCGGCATCCTGACCTCGGTGTCCGGCCCGCGGGGCGGCTTCTCGCTGGCCAGGCGTCCGGACCGGATTTCCGTCCTTGACGTGGTCCTCGCCATCGAAGGAAATGACCATGCCTTCCGGTGCGAAGGCATCACCAAGGACGCGCCGGGCGGGAGTATGGACGCCGACTACGCCCGCACGTGCCTTATCTCACAGACCATGCGCCACGCCGAAGTCACCTGGCGGACGGAGCTGTCCCGGCAGAGCATCGCCGGGATCGCCCAGTCCATCGAGCGCCGGTTTCCCGAGGCCCGGGAGGACGCGGTCAGCCAACTCATGGGCGCCAAGTCCGGAACAGCCGATAGGCAACGCGGGGTCACTTAGGGCCCGTTGGAAGGCCTCGGATGGGCGCTAAGTGACCCCGCGTTGTCCTACAGTTTGGCGATGATGCCGGCCAGCAGTTTGGAGATGCGCGGTCCGGCGGCTTGGCCGGACTCGATGACTTCCTGGTGGCTCAGCGGCATGGCGCTGATGCCGGCCGCAAGGTTGGTGACCAGAGAGATGCCGAACACTTCCATGCCTGCGTGGCGGCCGGCGATCGCTTCCAAAGCAGTGGACATGCCCACCAGATCGGCGCCGATCCGCTTGGCGTATTGGACCTCTGCCGGCGTTTCGTAATGCGGCCCGCTGAACTGGGCGTAGACGCCTTCCTCCAGCGAGGCGTCCACTTCACGGGCCAGGGCGCGGATGCGCGAGCTGTACAGATCTGTCAGGTCAACGAACGTTGCGCCTTCCAGCGGAGATGTGGCGGTGAGGTTGATGTGATCTTTGATGAGCACCGGGGTGCCCGGCGTCCAGCTTTCGTTGAGCCCTCCGCAGCCGTTGGTGAGGACCAGGGTTTTGCAGCCGGCGGCCGCAGCGGTGCGGATGCCGTGGACCACGGCGCGGACGCCTTTGCCCTCGTAGTAGTGGGTGCGGGCGCCCAGGACCAGCGCGCGTTTGCCTTCTTTGGTCAGCACGGAGCGGATGGTGCCCACATGTCCTTCCACGGCCGGGGCGTGGAATCCCGGGACGGCGTCGGCGGTCAGGGTGGCGGTGGTCTCGCCGATGAGGTCGGCGGCTTCGGCCCAGCCTGAGCCCAGGACGAGGGCGACGTCGTGGCTGTCCACCCCGGTTTCCTTGGCGATGTAGTCGGCGGCGGCGCGCGCGGCGGCGAAAGGGTCCGTGTTCTGGAAGTCTGTATTACTCACTGGTACAAGTTATCGTGCGGTTGCCGCTGTGCACAGTGGCAACAGAGCCACTCCCGGCCGCGGCCGGCACCGTGACGGGCCACTCTTTTATTGGTGGTACCTGCGCAGATGCGCGAGAATAGTTGATTGTGACTACGCATCCTGATTTCAGCTCACCCCGGATCGCAATCCTCGGAGGTGGCCCCGGCGGATACGAAGCCGCTATGGTCGCTGCCTCGCTGGGGGCGCAGGTCACCATCATTGAACGCGCGGGCATGGGCGGCTCGGCTGTGCTGACCGACGTTGTGCCTTCCAAGACCCTGATCGCGACGGCGGATCTGATGACCCGCGTCGGTGAGGCGGGCGAGCTGGGAGTGAAGTTCGACGTCGACGGCGGTGACTTTGTCCCGGCCATGCGCGCCGACCTCAAGCACATCAACGACCGCCTGCTGGGCCTGGCACGCCAGCAGTCCACCGATATCTCCACCGGGCTGGAACACCAGAACGTCCGCATCCTGCTCGGCTCGGGCAAGCTCCTGGACAACCACACCATCGAAGTCCTGACCGCTGACGGCACCGAAACCGTGGAAGCCGACACCATTCTGCTGGCCGTCGGCGCGCACCCCCGCGAGCTGCCCACCGCGCGGCCGGACGGCGAACGCATCCTGAACTGGGCACAGATCTACAACCTCGACGAGCTTCCCGAGGAACTGATTGTGGTGGGGTCCGGCGTGACCGGCGCCGAGTTCGCCTCCGCCTACAACGGCCTGGGCTCCAAAGTCACCCTGATCTCCAGCCGTGACCGAGTGCTGCCCGGTTCGGACACCGACGCCGCGGAGGTGCTGGAGGAAGTCTTCGAGCGCCGTGGTGTGCGCGTCCTGTCCCGCGCCCGTGCCGAAACCGTCGAGCGGACCGACGACGGCGTGGTGGTCACCCTCGGTGACGGTTCGAAAGTCACCGGCAGCCACTGCCTGGTCTGCGTGGGCTCCATCCCCAACACAGCCGGCATCGGCCTTGAAGAGGCCGGCGTGGCCCTCACCGAGAGCGGCCATATAAAGGTCGACGGCGTCTCCCGCACCACGGCGCCGAACATCTACGCCGCGGGCGACTGCACCGGCGTACTGGCTTTGGCCTCGGTGGCCGCAATGCAGGGCCGGATCGCGATCGCCCATTTCCTGGGCGACAGCGTTATGCCGCTCAAGCTTCACCAGGTGGCGTCCAACATCTTCACCTCACCCGAGATCGCGAACGTGGGCGTCTCCGAGGCCGAGATCCAGTCCGGCAAATACCAGGGCGACATCGTCAAGCTCTCGCTCAAGAGCAATGCCCGCGCCAAAATGCGCAATCACAAGGACGGCTTCGTCAAGATCTTCGCCCGTAAGGGCTCCGGCACCGTGATTGGCGGTGTTGTGGTGGGGCCGAACGCGTCCGAGCTGATCTTCGCCATCTCCCTTGCGGTCACCCAGAAGCTCCACGTCGACGACGTAGCCAACACCTTTACTGTCTACCCGTCACTGAGCGGGTCCATCTCGGAAGCGGCGCGGCGCCTCCACGTCCACATGTAGCCAAACCCGAGGGACCCGGCAGTCTCCAGCGTGAGCATTCTCGGGTAGCGTGGCGGGCATGACTACAGCTCTGGAGCGGCCGCGCCGCGGAAAAATCCTCGGTGGCGTTTGCGCCGCCCTGTCAGCCCGGTTCGGGATCCCGAAGTTCCTGGTCAGGCTCGGTTTTGTGATCTTCGGCATCGTGGGGATCGGCGAGTTGGTCTACATCGCGCTGTGGATCATGATCCCGAAGGCCCCGGCCTAGAGACCGCCCGGATTCCCGGCCTCAACGACTAAGCCAGGGCGTAGGGCGGGACCGTGCTCCCGGAAGTAAAGGGGTTGAACCAGCCCTCGAAACCCAGCTTCCCGGCGTCGTTTTCCGGAAGGTCGGGGCCGTCCGAGTAGAGAGCTGGACTATCCGCCTCCTCCAACAGGACTTCCTCGACCTGCGCACGCCAGTCATCCGGGAGGTCGAGTTCATAGATGTCCTCGGTGATTTCCGCCTGATCGAGCAGGCAGCGGACGGCGAGCTCGGCTGCGAGGCATCCGGGGGCTGTCCAGCCGCGGACCAGCGATGCCGTCACATCGGAAGCGACGACGATGAACCTCCGGGTGAACTTGGCGTCGTAGCTGGCGGCGAACTGAGGCGGCAGCGAAGACAGCACCGAGGAACCGGCGACGTCAGCCTGAGTAACCGCATCCAGGGCGGTCAGGGTCCCCAGATCGCGGAAGAGCTGGTCAACGAGAATGCCCGACGAGTTCCATAGGAGTCCTGCCAGCAGGAGTGTCTGGTTCACAGCCGTTTTCCGGTCTTCGGGCGAGACCGCGGCCATTTCGTCCAGGTCTTCCGGCTCGAACTGCAGCCGCTGTTCCGGCGTCATGTCATCCGGGTGCGGGTCAAGGCCCAGCAGCTCCAGGCTCAGCCCCGTGAGTTTCCCCGCGTCGGCCAGCAGCTCTTCGGTGATGTCGTCTTCTTCGTCGGCATTCATGGCCCCGATGCTACCTGTCGTCGGTCCCTCGTCCGATTCGCGTTACGCCCACAAATCCGGGCTTGCCGGCTTCAGGACAAGTCAGGCGGCGGGAGCCGCCTGGAAGTGTTTTTCGATGAGCCCCTTGATGTCCTCGTGGCAGCCGCCGCAGCCGGTGCCGGCGCGGGTCGACTTGGACACCTCGGCCACGGTGGAGCAGCCATCCGCCACGGCACCCTGGATCTTGGCGCCGCTGACACCGGCGCAGCGGCACACGGTGCCTTCCGGATCGGCGGGACCGGACGTGGCCAGCTGGTCAGGGCCATCCAGCCGCAGCAGCAGCGAGCGGTCCGCCGGCAGTTCCGCGCCGCGCTCGAACAGTCCCACGAGCTCGGCGGCGGTCCGCGGCATGCCCACGGCCACAAGTCCTTCCAGCACTCCGCCGCGGGTGGTCATCTTCACGTAGCGGCCGTGTTCCGGATCGGCCCACTGGGCGATCTGCAGACGCGGCCGGCCGTCCACCGCGCCCGCGGTGAGCACCTCTTCATCCCACGGCTCGGCACCGTTGTCGCCGGCCACAGCCATGTTCATGCCACGGGCCTTCAACACAATTACGCCGGCATGCTCCTGGGGCAGCTCCTGCAGCGCGTCGGCCTCCTCCTGGGTGCCGGTGGCCAGTAGCGTCAGGTATTCGGCCAGCCATTCGGCCTGCCGCCACCCGGGACCCACCAGGCCGGACGGGCCCTTCGCCGTGCGGCATTCACCGCAAGCGGGGTCCGGGCAACGTACTTCGGCGCAGTCGCCGATCGCGAAGATGTGCGGCTCGTGGTGGGCACGCAGCCGGTGGTCCACCAGGATGCCGGCACCAACCGACAGGCCGCAGCCCTCGGCGAGCTCCGTACGTGGACGGACGCCGCAGGAGAGGACCAGCAGATCGCCGTCGATCGCCGAACCGTCATTGAGCAGCAGCGCCGAGAACCCGCCGTCGGGCGCGTTGTGCTCCACGCCCGTGGACCGGGCGTTGCCGGCCATCCGGACGCCGCACCGGCGCAGGCTGGCCGCGAGGACCGCTCCGCCGCCGCGGTCGATGTTGCGGCCCAGCGGGTGCGGCCCGTTGTGCACCACCGTGACGGTGGCGCCTTCCTCGGCAGCGGCGAGGGCGGTTTCGAGGCCAAGGACGCCGCCGCCCAGCACCACTACACGTTTGCCGCTGTCGACTGCTCGCTTGAGCACTTCAGCGTCCCGGAGGTCGCGGAGCGCGGTCACGCCGGCCGGAAGGACGGGGGAGGCGGGGTCCGGGTTGATGCCGGTCAGGTTGGGGATGACGGGCCGGGAACCGGTGGCGAAGACCAGCCGCTCATAGTGGGCGGAGGTGCCGTCGGTGAGGATCACCTGCTGGCGGGCGCGGTCCACGCGGCGGACACGCACGCCAAGCCGGACGTCAACCCCGTCGGCGGCCAGGGCTGCCGCGTCGGACAGGGCCAGGGCCTCGGCAGTGGTGCGGCCGACGCCCAGATCGGCCACCAGCACACGGTTGTACGCGGCCTCGGCCTCTTCACCCACCACGGTCAGGCTGACGTGCCCTTCGCGGACCGCGGGCAGCAGCTCATCGATCAGGCGGGCAGCCACCGGGCCGAAACCAACAACGACAATCTGCTCACTCATGATGCCTCCGATGTCTGAAGAACACTGCTCTGTTGTCCGGTTGCGACCGCACGGACCCACACCTTGTTGAACTTGAATTCGGGCATCCCGGAAATGGGATCCGTTGCCGCCTCGGTGAGGCGGTTGGCGCTTTCAAGCTCCGGAAAATGGAACGGCAGGAAGACCGTCTCGGGACGGATCGCGGTGCTGAGTTCCGCCCGGCAGACCACCTCGCCGCGTTCATTGGCCACCGAGACAAAGGCACCCTCGGTGATGCCTATGGCGGCCGCGGCCGCGGGGTGGATCTGCATTTTCGCCTCGGGCTGGCTGGCCAGCAGCTCGGACACCCGCCGGGTCTGCGCCCCGGACTGGTAGTGCTCCAGGAGGCGGCCGGTGATCAGGGTCATGGTTTTCGCGGCCGGGTCCGGATTAGCGGCCGGCGTACGACGACGGCGGGGCGTCACCGGGGTCATGACCGCTTTGCCGCCGGCGTGGGCAAACGCATCAAGGAACAGCCGGGGCGTGCCGGTGCTCCCCACAGGGTAGGGCCAGTAGGCGGCCTCGCCGCGGTCCAGCATGGCGTAATCAATGCCGGAGTAGTCGGCGTGCCCGCCGGCCGAGGCCAGGCGCAGCTCCTCAAAGACCGTTTCCGGATCTTCGCTGTATGTGGACGGGGCCTCGAGCGCTTGGGCGAGCCGGGCCATGATCCACAGTTCGCTCCGTGCGCCCGCGGGCGGCTGCAGGGCGCGGCGGCGGCGCAGGACGCGTCCCTCCAGGTTGGTGAGCGTGCCTTCCTCTTCGGCCCACTGCAGGACCGGGAGGATGAGGTCGGCCTCGGCGGCGGTCTCGGACATAAAGAAGTCGCAGACCACCAGGAAGTCCAGGCTGCGGAGCCCGGCGATGACGGCGTTCGCGTCGGGGGAGGCCACCGCGATGTTGGAGGCGTGCACAAAAAGGCACCGGACGCCGTCGGGCTGTCCCAGGGACTTCAGTAACTGGACGGCAGGCAGTCCCGGCCCGGGAATGGTTTCCTCCGGGACGCCCCAGACGCCGGCCATGTGGGCGCGCGCGGCGGGGTCGGTGATCTTGCGGTAGCCGGGGAGCTGGTCGGCCTTCTGGCCGTGCTCGCGGCCGCCCTGGCCGTTGCCCTGGCCGGTGAGGGTGCCGTAGCCGCTGCGTCGTGAGCCGGGCAATCCGAGGAGGAGGCTGAGGTTGATCGCGGCGGTGGCGGTGTCCGTGCCGTCCACGTGCTGTTCCACGCCGCGTCCGGTGAGGATGTAGCTTCCGCCCTTGCTAGCGCCGTCGGCGAGCCTGCGGGCGGTTTCCCGGATGAGCTCCGCCGGGACGCCGGTGAGGGACTGGACGCGTTCGGGCCAGAACGAGTTGACGCTGCGGACCACTGCCTCGTAGCCGGTGGTGCGTGCCGCGATGAAGTCTTCGTCTGCCAGGCCCTCGTGGATGATCACGTGCGAGAGACCCAGGAGGAGGGTGAGGTCGGTGCCCGGCATGGGCTGGAGGTGAAGGCCGCCGCCGTCGGCCGTGAACTTCGCCGTGGCTGAACGGCGGGGATCCACCACGATCAGCCCGCCGGCGTCGCGGGCGCCCTGGAGGTGCTGCACAAACGGCGGCATGGTTTCGGCCACATTGGAGCCGAGCATCATGATGGTGCTGGCCGAGTCCAGGTCGGTCAGCGGGAACGGGAGGCCGCGGTCCAGGCCGAAGGCGCGCATCCCGGCGGCCGCGGCGGAGGACATGCAGAAGCGGCCGTTGTAATCGATGCGTGAAGTGCCCAGGGCCAGGCGGGCGAACTTGCCCAGCATGTAGGCCTTCTCGTTGGTGAGGCCACCGCCGCCGAAAACCCCGACGGCGTCCTTACCGTAGCGTGCCTGTGTGTCCTTCACGGCGGTGGTGACCAGCGCCAGGGCCTGGTCCCAGCCGATGGGGCGGTGGACGCCGTCGGCCCCCTTGAGCAGGGGTTCGGTGACCCGTCCAGGGTGGTTGAGGAGCGTGGCTGAGGTCCAGCCCTTGCGGCACAGGCCGCCCCGGTTGGTGGGGAAGTCGCGTCCGCTGACTTCGAGGAGGGGGGCTTTCAGTGTGGCGTCCGCAGCGGCCAGTGCTGCGGATTCAGCCGGCACGGGGACTGACCCCGGCTCGGAAGCCGGGGTCAGTCCCGCTGGTGACGTGAGCGTCATGGCGCACTGCAGGGCGCAGTAAGGGCAGTGCGTGTCGGCGCTTTTGGTCATGTTAGACGTGTCCCATCGCATTTCGGTTGGCGTTGCGGATGTAGAAGAACCAGCAGACCGCCAGCATCAGGACGTAGGCCCCGACGAAACCGTAGAAGGCCGGGGTGTAGGAGCCACTGGCCGTGTTGGAGGCGTTCAGCACCTGCGGGATCACGAAGCCGCCGTAGGCGCCGATCGCCGAGATCAGTCCGAGGGCCGAAGACGCGAGCCGCTGGGTTTGCACCGTGCTGGCGCCGGACTTCGCCGCCCGGCTGGACGTGGCGAAGATGATGGGGATCATCCGGTAGGTTGCGCCGTTGCCGAATCCGCTGGCGGTGAAGAGCATCAGGAACAGGACCAGGAAGAGCCAGAAGTTCTTCAGCGGCAGCGTCCAGATCATCGTGAGCGTGATGACGGCCATGGCGGCAAACGCTGCGACAGTCATCCGGGCCCCGCCCATGCGGTCAGCCATGCGTCCGCCGTAGGGGCGCGTGAGTGAACCGACCAGCGGACCGAGGAAGGCCAGCGACAGTGCTACGGTGCCCACTCCGATGGAGGAGAAGGCCGGGAAGTAGTCCTTGATGAGCTTGGGGAAGACACCGGCAAAACCGATAAAGGAGCCGAAGGTACCGATGTACAGCAGCGCCATGATCCACAGGTGCGGTTCCTTCAGTGCTGCGACCGAGCCGGCCACGTCACCCTTGGCGCTGGTGAGGTTGTCCATGTACTTCCAGGCACCGAAGGCGGCGATCAGGATGAAGGGGATCCACATCCAGCCGGCCATCGGCAGGTTGTTGACGCCGCCGATGGCGAGCAGGGTGATCACAATCGGAACGGCGAGCTGTGCGACGGCGGCACCCATGTTGCCGCCTGCGGCGTTCAGACCCAGGGCCCAGCCCTTTTCGCGGGCGGGGTAGAAGAAGGTGATGTTGGCCATGGAGCTGGCGAAGTTGCCGCCGCCGAAGCCGGCCAGGGCTGCCACTAGGAGCATGGCGCTGAACGGCGTCTCCGGGTTGGAGACGCACACTCCCAGGCCGATCGCGGGGATCAGGAGGAGGAGTGCGGACACGATGGTCCAGTTCCGGCCGCCGAAGCGGGGAACCATAAAGGTGTAGGGGATCCGGAGCGTGGCGCCTACCAGGCTGGGCATCGAGATCAGCCAGAAAATTTCCGAGGTGGTGAACGTGAAGCCGGCCGCCGGCAGCTGGACCACCACGATGGACCAGAGCTGCCAGACCACAAAGCCGAGGAACTCGGCGAAGATGGACCAGTTCAGGTTGCGGCGGGCGATGGCCTGGCCACCGGATTCCCACTGTTCTTTGTTCTCGGCGTTCCAGTTGGCGATCCAGCGGCCAGGACGGAATTCAAGGGCGGGGGCGTCGGTTGTACGCGTGGCGGGCTGCGCGCTGGCGGATGAGGACACGCCTCCGTGCAGCGGGTCGATGTCTATATCTACGGAATTGCCGGTGCCGGCATTTGCGCTGCGGTCAACAGTCACGGTGGACCTCCTCATGGGGGATGTTGTTCTTCCACGGTAGAGAAGGTGCGTTTCGTGGACGGTCGCGGTTTGTTAACGTGCTGTGACATTTGCCTATCGGCAGCTGGCCCGCGGCGTGAGGAGAGATAACGGACCGAAGAGTGGGACGCATGCCGCAGGTCCACATAGCGGACCTTTTGTCCATTGATTGGACGGCCGGAACTAATATTGAACTCTAACTACTGCACGCCGGACCTTACCGGGCCCGGCCGGTTCTCAGGAAAGTGTTCATATGTCATCTACCCAAACCACCGCGGAGCCAGGATCCCCCAAGGCGGTGAACTCGCGCGGCCGCGTGATTGTGGCCAGCCTGATCGGCACCACCGTTGAGTTCTACGATTTCTACGTCTACGCGACCGCCGCCGTGCTGGTCTTCCCGTCGCTGTTCTTCCCCAACCAGAACGAGACCACCCAGCTGCTCAGCTCCTTCGCTGTGTTCGGTGTGGCCTTCGTTGCCCGCCCGCTGGGATCCATCGTCTTTGGCCACTTCGGCGACAAGTTCGGCCGCAAGGGGACCCTGGTGGCCTCGCTGCTGACCATGGGTATTGCCACCTTCCTCATCGGCTGCCTGCCCACGGCCCTTGTCCCCGGCTGGCAATTCTGGGCCCCGGCACTGCTGGTGGTCATGCGCTTCGCCCAGGGCCTGGCCCTTGGCGGCGAATGGAGCGGCGCGGCCCTGCTGGCCACGGAGAACGCTCCGGCCAACAAGCGCGCCATCTACGGCACGTTCCCGCAGCTCGGTGCACCCATCGGCTTTATCATCGCCAACGTGATCTTCCTTGTGGCCAGCTACGCGCTGACGCCTGCCGACTTCCTGGCCTGGGGCTGGCGCGTGCCGTTCCTGCTCAGCGCCGTGATGGTGATCATCGGCCTGTACGTCCGCCTCAAGCTGATCGAAACTCCGGCCTTCACCAAGGTGCTCGAATCCAAAGAGGTGGCCAATCTGCCGCTGGCCCGGGTCTTCAAGAGCAGCTGGCGCTCGCTCATCCTGGGCACGTTCATCATGCTCGCCACGTACGTGCTCTTCTACCTGATGACCACTTTCACGCTGACCTACGGCACCCGCGCCTCCAGCCTGGATGCCGCGAAGGCTGCCGCCGAAAAGGCCGGCAAGCCGATGTCCGAGGCCGCCGCGGCCGCATTCGTTCCAGGGTTGGGCTTCACCCGCAACGACTTCCTCTGGATGCTGATTGCCGGCGTCGTCTTCTTCGGCATCTTCACCCTGGTCTCCGGACCGCTGGCCGAGAAGTACGGCCGCCGCAAGATGCTGTTGACGGTCACCGGTGGCATCTTCGTCTTCGGCCTGCTGTTCGTTCCGCTGTTCAGTGGCGGCTTCGTGGGCACCATGGCCCTGCTGGTCATCGGCTTCTCGCTGATGGGGCTCACGTTCGGTCCCATGGGTGCGCTGTTGCCGGAACTGTTCCCCACCAACGTGCGTTACACCGGCTCCGCCATCAGCTACAACGTGTCCAGCATCCTGGGCGCTGCGGTGGCTCCGTTCATCGCCGTCTGGCTCTGGGAAATGGCGAAGGGCAGCCCGGTCCTGGTGGGTGTCTACCTCACTGTTATGTCGGTGCTGACGCTTTTCGCCCTTTTCATGAGCAAGGAAACCCGCGACCTGGACTACGAGAACAACGTAGCCTGACGCTCCGGCGTCGGGCGTTCCAGCCCGGTTGCTGACAGAACTGCCCGGTGTGTTCCCCGCTATTCCGGGGAGCCCGCCGGGCCTTTCTGTGTCCGGACGGGACAAACTGGGGAGGAACGTACTGTACAGAACGTACGACGGCGGGGCTCACCGTCAGTTCGCGAGCTCAGTCGGCGTAGCGCTCCACGAAATTCGTCAGGATCTTCATAGGCTCCGTGGCCGTGTACCGCCGCGCATCCGCCATGAGTTCCTCGGCGGACTCCGGCGGGAAGTAGCCGGCATGCCGGTAGATGTCGATCCTGGTGACCAGGCCCTCCGCGTCCAGCTCAGGGTGGAACTGCGTGGCGTACAGGTTCTGCTTGATCCGGAACATGTGGACGGGGCACGCCCGGGAGGATGCCAGCAGCACGGCGTGGGAAGGCAATTCAGTGCAGGCCTCCTTGTGTCCGGTGAAGGCGGTGAAGCGGCGCGGCATCCCGCGCAGGAGCGGATCCGCGAGCCCTGCCTGCGTCAGCTCGATTTCCACCCCGCCCAACTGTTCGCCGAAGGTCCTGTCGATGAGGGCGCCCTGGTGCCTTCCCAGTGTCCCAACCCCGTAGCAGGCGCCCAGAAAGGGAAAGTCCTGTTCCACGATCCGGTCCAGCAGCCCGGCAAGCTCACGCTCCACCCGGTGCTGGGTAACGCTTTTCTTCTCTGCGGGGTCGCTGGAGGTGAAAGGACTGCCGCCCACAATCACGCCGGAGTATTCGGCCAGATCCAGGTCCGGCAGTGGAGCGGCCTCAAGCCGGACACGCCGGAGCTGCTCCGGCGCCAGCCTGCCATACCTCAGGTACGCGGCGTACTCGTCTTCAGCGGCGCCATCTTCGGCCCGGGACGCCAGGAGCAGGAAAGGCTTCACACGCTAAGTTTGCCTGTGGCCCCGGCCCGGCGCCAGAGCACCCCCGGCGCCATGCCAGCGGGGTGCCGCCGGCTCACCGTCCGGCGGTGTCACCGGCAGGCTGCGCGAGGGAACGCCGGGACTGCGGCTGCGCGGCCGGGTCTGCATGGCGGTGGACCAGCTTCCAGTAGCCTTCTTCGCGCCGGAAGATGCTGGTCACGCGGAGCGCGAATTCCTCCGGCGCTGCGGCGCTCTCCAGGCGGGCCCGGAAGTGTTCCGTTTCCACCAGGTAGGCCGTGTCACGTGCAGTGTAGGACGTGATGGTGTCGAACCCGAGCATCTCGCCGTCCTGGAACTGCCGGGACGCCTGGTCCAGCCGGGCCTCCACCTGGGCCCAGCCGCGTGCGATGCCGCCGAACGGGTTGGCCAGCGTGACGTCGTCGAGCCTGGAATACAGGTCCTTGACGGCACCGGGATTCCCGCGGGTGATTTCCGGAACCGCCAGGTGGTAGCGGTGTACTTCTTCTTCAAAACTGGGTGCGAGCATGGGGTGCCTCCGGCAGGGTCTAGTCTTCGATCGTGGCGATGACGGCGCCGGCCGAAACCGTCTCACCGGCCGCCGCGGTGAGTCCGGTGATGGTTCCGGAACGGTGCGCGGTCAGGGGCTGTTCCATCTTCATCGCTTCGAGAACCACCACCAGGTCACCCTCGGCCACAACGTCGCCGTTGGCCACGGCAACCTTGACGATGGTGCCCTGCATGGGGGAGGTCAGTGCGTCGCCGGCGGCGGCCGCAGCCGCACCGCCCGAACGGAGGCGTTTTTTGGACTTGCCGGGTTTGGCCCCGGAACCGGCGGCGGAACCCGCCCCGATCGAACCCAGGGAGGCGGGCAGGACAACTTCGAGGCGCTTGCCTCCTACTTCAACCACCACACGCTGGCGTTCACCGGCGTCGCCGCCGGCTTCGGCGGTTCCGTCCGGCGTCCAGGCGGGAATGTTGTTGACGAATTCGGTTTCAATCCAGCGGGTGTGGATGCTGAATGGCCCTTCCACGGGCGCAAAAGCAGGGTCCGAAACAACCGCGAGGTCGAAGGGGATAACGGTGGGGATGCCTTCCACCACCATTTCCTCCAGGGCCCGCCGCGAACGCTGCAGGGCCTGGGCGCGGGTGGCGCCGGTGACGATCAGCTTGGAGAGCATCGAGTCGAAGTTGCCGCTGATGACATCGCCCTGCTCCACGCCGGAATCGATCCGGACCCCGGGGCCGGTGGGGTTCTTCAAGGTGGTGATGGTGCCGGGGGCAGGCATGAAATTGCGGCCCGGATCTTCGCCGGTGATGCGGAATTCGAAGGAGTGGCCGCGGACCTCGGGGTCGCCGTAGCCAAGTTCCTCGCCGCGCGCCAGCCGGAACTGTTCGCGGACCAGGTCGATGCCCGTGACTTCCTCGGAGACGCAGTGCTCCACCTGCAGGCGGGTGTTGACCTCGAGGAAGGAGATGGTGCCGTCCTGGCCCACCAGGAACTCGCAGGTTCCGGCGCCCTGGTATCCGGCCTCCTTCAGGATCGCCTTGGAGGATTCGTACAGGCGGCGGTTCTGCTCTTCGGTGAGGAACGGTGCCGGTGCTTCTTCAACGAGCTTCTGGTTGCGGCGCTGCAGGGAGCAGTCACGCGTGGAGATGACAACAACGTTGCCGTGGGCGTCCGCGAGGCACTGCGTTTCGACGTGGCGCGGGGCGTCCAGGAAGCGTTCGATGAAGCACTCGCCGCGGCCGAATGCCGCCACGGCCTCACGCACGGCAGACTCGAAGAGCTCCGGGATTTCCTCGCGGGTGCGGGCCACCTTGATGCCGCGGCCGCCGCCGCCGAAGGCTGCCTTGATCGCCACGGGCAGGCCGAACTTGTCCACGAACTCGAGGATCTCCTCGGCCGACTCCACAGGATCGGCGGTGCCGGGAACCTGGGGCGCGCCGACCTTTTCGGCGATGTGCCGGGCCTGCACTTTGTCGCCCAAGGCGGAAATCGCGGCAGGGGAAGGACCGATCCAAGTGATGCCGGCGTCGATGACCTTGGCAGCGAACTCGGCGTTTTCGGCGAGGAAGCCGTAACCGGGATGGATGCCGTCGGCACCGGACTGGCGGGCAACGTCGATGATCTTGTCCATCACCAGGTAGGACTCCGCGGCGGTGCTGCCACCCAGTGAGTAAGCCTCGTCGGCAAGCCTGACATGGAGCGCGTCGCGGTCCGGATCGGCGTAGACAGCCACGGAGGCAATGCCTTCGTCGCATGCAGCGCGGATGATGCGCACTGCGATTTCGCCTCGGTTTGCGATCAGCACCTTGGTGAGGTTCGACTGCACGGGACTAGCGGACTGCTCCAAATTTGCTGACAAGGCGTCTCCTTCTTTCCTTCAGGGAGCCTAGCGCGATTTTGTGGGTTCCGCCGATACTACTTGCGGTTTCCGCGTGTAAACGGGCGCAGCTTTGTAGGGAACCTACAACTGGCCGGAAAATCGCCGCAATTATTCGGTGGACCACAAGTCCGTGATGCGTACGTTGGCGTGCCCCAGGAGACTGCGCAGCGTGGAGACAGACAGCCCAACGACGGCGTGCGGGTCCCCGTCCACCTTCCGGATGAAGGCGCCGCCCAGGCCGTCGATGGTGAAGGAGCCGGCGCAGTGCAGCGGTTCGCCTGTGGCGATGTACGCGTCGATCTCTTCCGGATCCATATCCGTGAAATGGACCTCGGCGGAGGCGACCACCCCGAGCGTGGCGCCGGATCCCGGTGCCGTTTCGCCGTCGTCGGGCGCCTCGTCGGTGCCTGCCTCAGCCGGCTCGTCATCGGCTGCCGTCGCGCGGCAGTCCACCAGCCAGTGCCCGGTGTGCAGGACCCCGCTGTTGCCGCTCATCCGCAGCATCCGTTCGCGGGCGACGGCGGCCGTGTACGGCTTGCCGTGCGCCTCGCCGTCGAACTCGAAGACGGAGTCGCAGCCGATGACCAGCGCGCCCTCTGCTTCCGGCAACGCGGCCACCGCCTCGGCCTTGGCGCGTGCCAGCAGCAGCGCGGTATCGTGCGGATCCGTGACGCCGTAGCGGGCCTGGACCGCGTCCTCGTCGACGTCGGAGACGAGAACGGAGTGCCGGATGCCGGCGTCGGCCAGGAGCTTGGTGCGGGCGGGGGACTGGGAGGCGAGGATCAGGCGGGTCACGGTTTCAGCCTAGTGGACTGACTCGCTCTGCTTCTGCGGCTCGTTTTCGCGTCGTTCAAGCCGTGCGCCCTCCACGTCCACATCCGGGAGGATCCGGTCCAGCCACTTGGGCAGCCACCAGGTCTTTTCGCCCAGCAGGTACATCACGGCGGGCACGATGGTCATGCGGACCACAAACGCGTCCAGCAGCACACCGAACGCCATGGCAAAGCCCAGCGGCCGGACCATGGTCAGATGGCTGAAGATGAAGCCGGCGAACACACTGACCATGATGATCGCGGCAGCGGTCACCACGGCACCGGCATGGCTGAAGCCGATGCGTACGGCTTTCTTGGCCGGGGCGCCATGCATATAGGACTCGCGCATGCCCGACGCGATGAACACCTGGTAGTCCATTGCCAGGCCGAACAGAACACCGATCAGGATGATCGGCAGGAAGCTCAGGACCGCGCCGGGATTGGCGACGTCGAACACACCGCCCAGCCAGCCCCACTGGTAGACGGCCACCACCAGGCCGAATGCGGCGGCCAGGGACAGCAGGAAACCGCCGGTTGCCAGGAGGGGAACCACAATGGAGCGGAACACCAGCAGCAGCAGGAGGAGGGAAAGCCCGACGACGATCGCCAGGTACGGGGGCAGGGCGTCGCCGAGTTTGGTGGAGACGTCGATGTTGCCGGCCGTCTGTCCGGTCAGCCCGATGGTAACCCCCGTTTCGGCCTGGATCTGCGTGCCGCGTTCGCGGAGTTCGCTCACCACCTGCACCGTGCCGGCCTTGGCGGGCCCCTCTTCCGGGATGACCTGGAAGACGGCGGTGCGGCGGTCTTCGCTCAGCGCCACCGGCACTGTTGCCACCACGTTGTCCACGCCCCGGATCAGGTCCGCGACGTCATACTGCAGTTTTTGGGCCTGGGTTTCGTCCAGGCCGGCCGGGAATTCGCCCACCACCACAATGGGGCCGGTGACGCCTTCGCCGAAGCTGCGGGCGGTGACGTCATAGGCCTGGTAGGCCTCGGAGTCCACCGGTTCGGAGCCGCCGTCGGGCAGTGCGAGCTGGAGCTGTGCGGCAGGCAGGGCCAGCGTCCCCAGCAGGAGTACGCCGGCGACGAGCGCCACGACGGGGTGGCGGGTGACCAGGCCGCCCCAGCCCCGGGTGCTCTTTTCCTCATCCCTGGCCTGGTCGGCAACCTCGTGGCCGGCCTCGGCGTTGTGGGCATCGGCCTTGGCCCAGGCCCGCCGGGAAATGATGCGCCGGCCGATCAGGGACAGCAGGGCGGGGTCAGGGTGAGCGCAACCAGGACGGCCACGGCGACGGTGCCGGCAGCTGCCAGGCCCATCACGCTCAGGAACGGCAGCCCGGGCACCACCAGGGCGGCGAGGGCAATGATGACGGTCAGGCCGGCAAAAAGAACTGCGTTCCCTGAGGTTCCGGTGGCGCGAGCCACGGATTCCTCAGGATCCATGCCCGCCAGCAGCTGGGTCCGGTGCCGGTTGACGATGAACAGGGAGTAGTCGATGCCAACCGCGAGGCCCAGCATCAGCGCGAGCATGGGGGAGATGGAGCTCATCTCGAAGGCGCCGGACAGGGCGAACGTGATGCCCACCCCGACACTCACGCCGATGACGGCCATCAGCAGAGGCAGGCCCGCGGCGATGAGCGTGCCGAGCATCAGGATCAGGACCAGGGCCGCCACTCCGATGCCGATGATTTCGGCGGTGCCGAAGAGTTCTGAGATGTCTTCGGTGATTTCCTTGCTGGCCAGTGCCGTCACACCCGCGGACGAAGTCTCATGCGCGATGTCCTGGACCTGCTGGCGCACCGCGGGGGTCAGGGCATTGATGGAGGTGTTGAACTGCACCTGGGCCACGGCTGCATTGCCGTCCGCCGAGACGAAGCGGATCCCGGCGGAAGCTTCCGCCTGCCGCTTGCCCAGGTCCAGCTTGGCCTTGGCGGCTTGCAGTTCCTGGGTGCCGGCGTCGAGCTGTGCCTGGCCTTGAGCCAACGTGGCCTTCTGCGCTCCGAGCTGGGCCTCGATCACGGCAGCGGGTGCACCCGCTGCCGTGAGCTGCTGCTCAGCGGCGTTCAGCTGCGCTGCGCCGGTGTCGAGCTGGGCGCGTGAGGCGTCCAGGCGGGCCTGACCGGCGGCAAGCTGCTGCTCGCCGTCCGCGATGGCCTGGCCTGCCTGGTCCAGCTGGGCCTGGGTGGCGAACGGATCCACCGTGGCCTTGACGTTCGGGAGTTCGCGGAGGTTGGACAGGGCAGCCGTGACGGCAGCGCGGCTCCCGTCGGTGAAGCCGCCATCTGGAGCCTCGAAGACGATGGTGGCTGAGCCACCGGAGGCAGCCGGCAGTTCATGCCTCAGCTTGTCCGCGATCCGCTGGGTCTCGGTGCCCGGAATCTGGAAATTGTTGGACAGCGTGCCATGGAACGCGGCTGCGGAGCCTCCCACGGCCACCAGCGCCACGAGCCAGAGCGAAATGACCAGCCAGCGGTGGCGGTAGGAGAACTTGCCGAGGCGGTAGAGCAGCAGGGCCATGTCAGAGCCGTTCTTTGATTGGGGTGGTGGCACTTGCGGGGGTATTGGCTGCAGGGACGGGGCTGCCGAAGCCGGAGCCGAGGTGGCCCATGGCGTCAATAAGCAGTTGCCGCAGGACAGCGAGGGAAGCGGGGGAGAGATCGGCGCCGCATTGGGCGAACCACACGTCCATGGCCGCCTTCCCGCAGGAGATGACGGAGCCAGCAAGGGCATGCAGGTACAGTTCGTCGACGACGGCGCCCGGGGTTCGGGCGAAGCGCTCCCGTGCCGCGCTGATGATCTCTTCGGTGCAGTGGTCCCACGCCTCAAGTTCGGACCGGGACAGGACCGCGTTGTCCTGGGTGAGGGTGAAGAGTTCGGCAAGGGGCGCCACCGTCATGGGGTCGGCCAGCTGCATCAGGGCCGCGCGCGCGGATTCGAGGATGGGTTCGTCGGCGGGCCGCTGGCGGAACTGCTGAAGGGCGTTGTCCAGAAACCCGTGCGTCATGGAAGCCAGCGCAGCCTCGGTGCTGCTGAAGTAGTTGAAGAAGGTGCGGCGCGAGATCCCGGCTGATTCGGCAATGTCCTCCACCGTGAAATTCCCGGGTCCCTGGGCGCGCAGTAGGGTCAAGGCGGCGTCGGTGATGGCCTGGCGCGTGGCGGCTTTGTTGAGCTCACGGCGCGAGAGAAGTTCGGGCATGAAATTACACTACGTGCAAGTTTGCACGCCGCGCAAGTTGATTCACAGGAAGATGAAAGGTTCCCGACAGCTAAGCCTGAGGCTGTCGCCGGAGACTGAAAGAGTCCCGTCTGGGGCATCTTGACCAGCCGTCACCGGACGGCAGATCCAGGAGACAAGAATGGTACGCACAAAGAGAATTGCCCTTGGCCTCACGGCCACCGCGTTGGCCCTTGGCGCCGGGATCGGCGTCGCCGGCATGGCGTCCGCAACCACGACGCCGACGCCCACTCCCAGCGCCAGCTCGAGCACCTCCGCCGACGGCAGCACCAGCGCCGGCCCCGCTGACGGGAAGGGCATGCGCGGTGGCCATGGCCACGGCGGTTTTGGTTTCGGCGGCGACGATGCAACTGAACTGGCCACGAAGCTGGGCGTGGACCAGACCAAGCTGACGGATGCCTTGAAGGCCTTCCGCCAGGCCAACAAGCCCACCACCCCGCCCGCCGAGGGAACCCGGCCGGACCCGGCAGCCATGCAGGCGGAGCTCGCCAAGTCGCTCGCGGCGTCGCTGGGTATTGACGAGGCCAAGGTCAGCGCGGCGCTGGACGAGCTGCGCACCGCTGAACAGGCAGAACATGCCGCGGCTCTGAAGACCCGACTGGACCAGGCCGTCACCGACGGCAAGCTGACCCAGGCCGAGGCGGACGCCGTGACCAAGGCTGTCCAGAACGGAGTCATCGGAGGTGGCGGCCGCTAGCCAACGGCCGGGCTGAGCGAAACCCGGCATAGAACAGGAGAAGTCCCCGGGAGCACTTCCCGGGGACTTCTCCTGTTTGGTGTTCGAGCCGTGCGTCAGGCCTTCGCGTCGGCCAGCTCGCGTCCGGCTTCCGGCGCGTCGGTACCTCCGGCGATGGCGGAGGGATCCGCGGCGGAGGAGTCGGCGTCGTCGTCCACAAACGGGGTGCCGTTGCGGGGCGCGTAGTAGAGCGCCTCGTTAAGGATGCCCTGGCGCTTGGCCACGATGGTGGGCACAAGGGCCTGGCCTGCGACGTTGACCGCGGTGCGGCCCATATCCAGGATGGGATCGATCGCCAGCAGGAGTCCGACGCCGGCCAGGGGCAGTCCCAGCGTGGAGAGCGTCAGGGTGAGCATTACGACGGCGCCGGTGGTGCCGGCCGTTGCGGCGGAGCCGAGGACGGAGACGAGGGCGATGAGCAGGTAGTGGCTGGCGTCCAGCTGGACGCCGAAGAACTGGGCCACAAAGATGGCTGAGATCGCGGGGTAGATCGCGGCGCAGCCGTCCATCTTGGTGGTGGCGCCCAGGGGCACGGCGAAGGAAGCGTAGGCGCGGGGAACACCCAGGCTGCGCTCTGTGACGCGCTGGGTCAGCGGCAGTGTTCCGATGGAGGAGCGGGACACAAACGCCAGCTGCACGGCAGGCCAGACGCCGGAGAAGTACTGCTTCACGGACAGGCCGTGCGAGCGGATGAGGGTCGGGTAAACCACAAACAGCACCAGGGCCAGGCCCACGTAGATGGCGAAGGTGAACTTGCCGAGCGCGCCGATGGTGTCCCAGCCGTAGACGGCTGCGGCGTTGCCGATCAGGCCGACTGTGCCGAGCGGGGCGATGCGGATGATCCACCAGAGGACCTTCTGGATGACGGCCAGCGCCGAAGCGTTGAGGTTCAGGAACGGCTCGGCAGCCTTGCCCACCTTGAGGGCGGCGACGCCGACGGCGATGGCAATTACCAGGATCTGGAGCACGTTGAAGCTGACAGAGGTGGCGACCGTGGTGGCTGCGGTGGCGCTTTCAGTCACAGTGGAACTGGCGCCGAGGCCAAGGAAGTTTTTGGGGAACAGGCCGATCAGGAAGGACCACCAGTCACCGGACTTGCCGGCATACTTGGCCTCCTGGGTGATGCCGGTGTTGGCGCCTGGCTGCAGGAGCACGCCAAGGCCGATACCGATCACAACGGCGATCAGGGACGTGATGGCGAACCAGAGCAGGGTGTTCCAGGCCAGCTTGGCGGCGTTGGAGACCTGGCGCAGGTTCGAGATGGAGCTCACCACTGCGGTGAAGATCAGCGGAACTACCGCGGTCTGCAGCAGCGACACGTAGCTGGAGCCGATCGTCTGCAGCGTGGCGCCGAGGCCGTTGGGGGCCTCCTTGGTGCTGCCCGTGTACTTGGCCAGCAGGCCGAGGCCCAGCCCGACAATGAGGGCGGCGATGATCTGGAAGCCGAACGAGCCAGCCCACTTGGGCAGCTGGAAGCCGGTCTTTCCTGCGGATTCGGGGGTGCGGGGTTGAGTGCTCACCAGAACACGCTAGGCCCGGGCTCCTTATCACGGCGAACAGATGTTGAGAAATGTTACGCCGCCCGACCGAGCCATGGAGGCGCAGAATCCCCGTAAATCCGGCGTCATACAAGGCAATTGTGAAGTTATTCCCAGTCCGGATGTGGCAAACGTCTCGCCATTTACGACCGGGAGGGGAGGCACCCGGCAGCGTGCGTCAAAGCGACGAAGGAGCAGCACGCCGAGGGTGTCTGCCCTCCCGGGCGGACGACGAAACTTACGAAAGCAGCGCTCGGCGCAGGGTATCGAGCCCTACGGAGCCGACATTCAGGGCCTTCGTGTGGAAGGCCTTAAGATCAAAGCCGGGCCGGGTTTCGAGGTCGGCGCGGATCTGTTCCCAGAGGCGCTGTCCCACTTTGTAGGACGGGGCCTGGCCGGGCCAGCCGAGGTAGCGGGTGAACTCGAATTTGAGCTGGCCCTCACTGATGGGCAGGTTCCCCTTGAGGAAGTCGTAGCCCTCCTCCGGAGTCCATGTTCCGGTGCCCCAGCGTTCGGGGATCTCAAGTTCCAGGTGGACGCCGATGTCGAACACCACCCGTGCCGCCCGCATCCGCTGCATGTCCAGCATGCCCATGTGGTCGCCGGGATCCGCCAGGTAGCCGAGTTCCTGCATAAGCTTTTCCGCGTACAGTGCCCAGCCCTCGCCGTGGCCGGACGTCCAGCAGATGTTGCGCCTCCACTTGTTGAGCAGTTCCCGCCGGTACGTGGCGGTGGCCACCTGCAGGTGGTGGCCGGGAACGCCCTCGTGGAAGACGGTGGTGGTTTCGGCCCACGTGGTGAAGGTGTCTTCGCCGGCGGGAACCGACCACCACATCCGGCCCGGGCGCGAAAAGTCATCAGAGGGGCCGGTGTAGTAAATGCCGCCCTCGTCGGTGGGGGCAATGAGGCATTCGAGCTTCTTCATGACGTCCGGAATATCGAAGTGCACCCCGGCAAGCTCGGCAACTGCCTTGTCCGAGAGTTCCTGCATCCACGCTTTGAGGGCCTCCGTGCCCTTGAGCTGGCGGGCCGGGTCATTGTTGAGGACGTCCTTGGCCTCCTCGATGCTGGCCCCTGCCTTGATGCGGGACGCGACTTTCTCTTGCTCGGCGATGAGCCGGCCAGTTCCTGGACTCCCCACGCGTAGGTCTCTTCGAGGTCGACGGCGGCGCCCAGGAAGGAACGTGAGGCCAGTGCGTAGCGTTCCCGGCCGACGGCGTCCTGCTGCGGGGCGGCAGGCAGCAGTTCCGTGCGCAGGAACTCCGCGAGGTCCCGGTAGGCACCCCTGGCGGCGGCAGCACCGGCGTCGAGCCTTTCCTGCGTTTCGCCCGGAAGGGGACCGTTGGCAGTCCGTGCACCGGCAGCGAGCTTGGCGAAGAAGCCGTCATCGGCGGCATATTTGGTGCTCTGCTCGATGACGATGGAAACCTGGCGTTCGGCCGCGACTTTGCGCGCGTCCCGGGCCTGGCGCAGGGATTCGATGTAGCCGCGGAGAGCGCCGGGGACGTTCAGGGCGCGGCCGGAGATATGCTCCCAGTGCTCAGCGGTTTCGGTGGGCATCAGGTCGAAAATGGCCCGGATGTCCTGGGCAGGGGAGGCGATGTTGTTCAGCTCGGCCACATCCCAGCCCGATTCGTGGATTTCCAGCTGGAGGCCCAGCCGTTCCCGCATGGCGTCCAGGGTGACGGCATCAACGTCGTCCTGGGGCACCAAGCCCTCCAGGGCAGCAAGGGCTTTTCGGGCTTCCGTTGCAAAGCCGGCGATGCCGGCGGGGGAGTAATCCGGGTACTCTGTCTCGTGCCCCGGCAGGCCCAGCGTGGTGGCGAGCGACGGGTTCAGCCGGACGAGTGTGTCGGTGTAGTCATCCGCCACGGCATCGATGGCGGAGTGCGGACGGGCGGAAGGGGCGGCTTCGATAGTCACCCCACGAGCCTAACCCCGGCTCCGCCTCCAGGCGCCGGGTCCCGGCGTCGGGGCGAGCCGCAGCTGCTGGCGGCGCACCCAGTCACGGGCGGTGGGCTTCCCTGCCGCCACGGCGTCCGCGCTGCCCAGGGAAAGCACGACGGCGGTCAGCGCCGCGAGCTCCTCGGCCGACGGTTGCCCTTTGACCACAGAAAGTACGGGGAGTGCGGGCTCAGCAACCGACTCGTCAGGGGCCACGACCGCTGGGTTCCCTGGCCGTGGGCCCACGCCGGCGAGGAGCCCGGCCTGAGCTTGCGAAGGCTGGGAGCCGGTGGGGCCTTGCGAGGTTAGGGGGCGGTTGGGGATCACAGCGGGATGTTCCCGTGCTTCTTGGTGGGCAGGCTGGCCCGCTTGTCGCGGAGGGCGCGGAGGCCCTTGATGATGTGGAGCCGGGTGTCGGACGGCGCGATGACCGCGTCCACGTAGCCCAGCTGCGCTGCCTGGTAGGGATTCAGCAGCTCGTCTTCATACTGCCGGATGACCTCGGCGCGCCGGGCCTCAACGTCCCCGCCGGCCTCGGCCACTGCGGCCAGGTGGCGGCGGTACAGGATATTGACGGCGCCCTGGGCACCCATCACGCCGATTTGCGCCGTGGGCCACGCCAGGTTCAGGTCCGCGCCGAGCTTCTTGGAGCCCATCACGATGTACGCTCCGCCGTAGGCCTTGCGGGTGATCACCGTCAGCTTGGGGACGGTGGCTTCGGCGTAGGCGTACAGCAGCTTGGCGCCGCGGCGGATGATGCCCTGGAACTCCTGGTCCTTGCCGGGCAGGAAGCCGGGAACATCCACCAGGGTGATGATGGGGACGTTGAAGGCGTCGCAGTTCCGGACGAAGCGGGCGGCCTTTTCCGAGGCTGCAATGTCCAGCGTGCCGGCGAACTGCAGCGGCTGGTTGGCCACGATGCCCACGGCGTGTCCCTCAACCCGGCCGTAGCCGATGATGACGTTGGGGGCATAGAGGGACTGCATCTCCAGGAAATGTGCGTCGTCAACGATCTGCTCGATGACGGTGCGCATGTCGTACGGCTGGTTGGCAGAGTCCGGGACGAGCGTGTCCAGGGCGAGGTCGTCGTCGTTGAGCTCCAGCTCCTGCTGGTGCTCCAGCACCGGGGCCTCGGCGAGGTTGTTGGACGGCAGGAAGTCCAGCAGTTCGCGGACGAATTCGATGGCATCGGCTTCGTCGGAGGCGAGGTACGTGGACGTGCCCGTGTTGGCATTGTGCTGGCGGGCGCCGCCGAGGGTTTCCATGTCCACGTCTTCGCCCGTGACGGTCTTGATGACGTCCGGTCCCGTGATGAACATGTGCGAGGTTTTGTCCACCATCACCACGTAGTCCGTGAGGGCGGGGGAGTACGCCGCGCCGCCGGCGGACGGTCCCATGATGAGCGAAATCTGCGGGACGACACCGGATGCGTGGACGTTGTTGCGGAAGATGTCGGCAAACATGGCCAGCGAGGCCACACCTTCCTGGATGCGGGCACCGCCGCCGTCGAGGATGCCAACTACCGGGCAGCCGTTGCGCAGGGCGAATTCCTGGACCTTGACGATCTTCTCGCCGTTGACCTGGCTCAGCGATCCGCCGTACACCGAAAAGTCCTGGCTGTAGACGGCAACGGGGCGCCCGTCCACGGTGCCGTAGCCGGAGACCAGCCCGTCGCCGAGCGGCTTCTTCTTCTCCATGCCGAAGGCGGTGGAGCGGTGCACGGCCAGAGCGTCAAGCTCCACAAACGAGCCCTCGTCCAGCAGGAGGTCCACGCGCTCGCGGGCGGTGTTCTTGCCGCGGGCGTGCTGCTTCTCGATGGCTTCGGGGCCGGAGGGTTGTTCGGCACGCGCCTGGCGGTCGCGGAAATCGGCGATCTTTCCCGCTGTCGTTGTCAGATCGTGGCTCATCAAGTGTCTCCGGCTCTGTAGCAGATTGGTGCTGTAACAATGTGGTGCTGCGTGCGGTGGTGGCGGGCAGGTCAGGCGCGGGATTTAAGTAGCTTCCACACAAAGGACGAACCCTGCTGGCTAGTCTAATGACGCATCTGCGTGGGACGACTGTAGAAAACCTACAATTTTCCGCACTTTCCAGCGGCCAGCCGTATGTTACCGACCAGTAACATACCTCGGCTACAGTGGAGCCATGACTTCCAGCAACGATTCCGCAACTCCGTACCGGGCCGGCGGGTCCCTTCGGGGCCGCACCATTCTGATGTCCGGCGGCAGCCGCGGGATCGGGCTGGCCATTGCCACCCGGGCCGCGCAGGACGGTGCCAATATTGTCCTGATGGCCAAGACCGGCCAGCCCCATGCCAAGCTGGCAGGCACTGTCTTCAGCGCCGCCGAGCAGGTGGAGGCCGCCGGGGGCCAGGCCCTGGCCATCGTGGGTGACGTGCGCCGTGACGACGACGTTGCCGGAGCCGTGGCGGCCGCCGTCGAACGCTTCGGCGGGATCGACATCGTACTCAATAACGCGTCCGCGATCGATCTCTCCACGACCGACGACGTGGACATGAAACGCTACGACCTGATGCAGGACATCAATGTCCGCGGGACATTCCTGCTGTCCAAGCTGTCGCTGCCGGCCCTGCGCAAATCTGACCACGCACACATCCTGACGCTGTCGCCGCCCCTGAATCTGGACCCCTACTGGGCAGGCAAGCACCTGGCATACACCATGGCCAAATACGGGATGAGCCTCGCAACGCTGGGCCTTGCCGAAGAACTCAAGGCCGACGGCGTCAACGTCAACTCTCTCTGGCCGTGCACCCTCATCGATACCGCGGCCATCCGGAACATGCCCGGTGGCAAGGAAATCGTCCAGGCCGCCCGCGGACCGCAGATCATGGCAGACGCAGCCCACGCCGTCCTGACCGGCAGCAACCTGACCGGCACCCACCTGGCCGGCGCGCACGGGGGCAGCGCGGGTGCGTCCAGCGGCAACTTCTACACGGACGAAGAGGTGCTCCGCGCGGCGGGTGTCACCGACTTCCGTCCGTACAGCCTCGGGGCAGCGGAGGATCGGCTGGTTCCGGACATATTCCTCTGAGCCGCGGTTCCGGTCATGTGGCTGCGGGAACGGCCAGCGGCGGCGCCTGAGTCGATAGGATTCAACCATGGATGACTCACACACCCCAGGAAATCCGTTGAATCGCGGAGCCTTGGCGGACCAGGATTTCCTTGCGGCCACGGGCATCGCCAAGCTGGTGGTGGTGGACTCCACCGGCTCCACCAACGCAGACCTCCTGCGATCGGTGACTGTTGAACCCAACGAGTGGCCGGACCTGTCAGTGCTGACGGCCGAGTACCAGACCGCTGCCCGGGGACGCCTGGACCGGCGGTGGGAAGCGCCTCCGATGAGCTCGGTGTCGGTGTCCGTGGTCCTGAGGCCCGCCAACGCGGAGGGCAGGCCGCTGCCCACCCATACGTATTCGTGGCTGTCACTGCTGGGCGCGCTGGCGCTCCGGGAGACACTGCGGGAGACCGCGGGTATTCCGGCCGATCTTAAGTGGCCCAATGACGTCCTGGTCCGTGGCCGCAAGATCGCCGGGATCCTGGCCCAGCTGGGGCCCATGGGGGATGGTTCTGTTCCTCCGGTCATTTTGGGGACCGGCCTGAACGTGACTTTGAGCGCGTCAGAACTCCCGGTGCCCACAGCGACGTCGGTTGCCCTGGAAGAGCCGCTGACGGTTGATCGGACCCTGCTGCTCAAGAGCTACCTCGCCCATTTCACAGTGCTCTACCGGAGTTTTTGCAATGCCGACGGCGACGCCGCCGCCGGGCTTGCAGGCGGCCCGTCGCTCCACAAGCGGGCGGAGTCCGTGATGGTGACGCTCGGCAAGCAAGTGCGCGCGCAACTGCCCGGTGACCACGAGATCATCGGGCACGCTTCGAGGCTGGACGAGTACGGCTCACTCCTGGTGGTGGACAAGGACCGCCGGGAGCATGTGGTCACCGCCGGCGATGTGGTCCACCTGCGCCCGTGGACCCCGCCGGGCGAGGGCACCGAAGGCGGTTATGCGTAAAGGCCTCGTGCCGGGCGAGCAGGTCATTACGATCACCCGCCCGCAGCCGAGGAAACTGGCCGGCCCGGCCGCAGCGTTCATTGCGGCGCCTGCCGCCGCAGCCTTTGCCAGTGCCTGGACCGTCCGGGGCGAGGCAACCCGGTTGGTGCCTGTGGCTTCCGCTGACTGGACACCGTGGATCGTCCTTGCATGCGTCGTGGCCGCTGCGTGGATATGGTTGGCATATTGCCTGCCTCGGCTTCTGCGGTGGCAGGCAACCCGGTACATCCTCACGAGCCGGCGGATTGTTGCCCGCTACGGCATGGTGCGGCGCCGGGACGAGCAGGTCAACCTCGCGTCGATCCGCCACGTAACGGTCCACCAGTCGGTGCTGCAGCGCATATTGCGCTCCGGGAATATATCCTTGGAAACCGGGTACCAGGGTGTGGTGAACATCCAGGACGTCCCGGAAGCAGTACGGTTCCGGGACTTCGTGCTGGATGCGATTGACGAACTGCCTGCGGGCGGGGACCCGGGGACTGATGAGATATCGGATTACACAGACGAAGCGTTGCCGTGGGAGTTGAAAGAAGGTGGAGACGATGAACGATGAGGACCAGCGGGAAGAAGCGGATCTGCCGGCTCCCGCCGTGCCCGAAACCGCCCACCCGGCAACAGGCACATTGTCTCCTGAACGCGTGGCTGCCAAGGCCCTGGAGACACGGCTGCTGGGTGGCGAACGGAAGCTGCGGCGCCGTGAGGTGGCCGCCGGGGCAGGGCTGTCCCTCCTTTCGGCCCGGAAGCTGTGGCGTGCCCTCGGCTTCCCGAACTTCGGCGACGAAGACGTCGCCTTCACCGAACGTGATCAGGCTGCACTGTCCACCGTGGTTGACCTGGTCCGAACCGGGGTGCTGACCGAAGAGGCCGCCATCTCCGTGACCCGGTCCATCGGACAAATGACAGACCGCATGGTGGTCTGGCAGATCGAGGCGCTGGTGGAGGACATGGTCCACGAGCAGGGCGTTACGGACGCTGTGGCCCGCAAGCGCCTGGTGAAGGAACTGCCCTCCCTGCTGGACGCGCTGGAGGAGATGCTGGTCTATTCGTGGCGGCGGCAACTCAATGCCGGCGTTCAACGCCTGGCCGTGCGCGCCGAGGCCGGCCTGCAGGCCAGCGAAGAAGGCCGCGACGGCGATGAAGACGATGCCCCGCTGCCGCTGGCCCGCGCCGTCGGCTTTGCTGACCTGGTTTCGTATACGAGCCTCTCCCGTCGGATGAACGAAAAAACGCTCGCCCGGCTGGTCCAGCGCTTTGAGAACAAATGCGCCGAGATCATTTCCGTTGGCGGCGGGCGGCTGGTCAAGACAGTAGGCGACGAAGTCCTGTACATCGCCGAAACGCCGGCTGCCGGAGCCGAGATCTCGCTGGCGTTGGCACAGGCGTTCACCGAAGACGAGATCCTGCCGGAGGCACGGGTGGCCATGGTTTGGGGCAGGATCCTGTCCCGGCTGGGGGACATCTACGGCCCCACGGTCAACCTCGCCGCCCGGCTCACCACCTTGGCGGATCCGGGAACGGTCCTGATCGACTCCATGACCGCGTCCGCGCTTGACCAGGACAAGCGCTTCGTTCTCGTTCCGCAGCAGGCAGAAAATGTCCGTGGATTCGGCGAAATCCATCCCGTGCTCCTGGCGCGCGGACAAGGAAAAGGCCTGGTCCTCGACTAGCGGCTGACCGCCCCCTCGTATTTATCCACTTGATGGTGGATACCGCTATAGTCGGTTGTGCCCGGCTGCAGCGGACCGTATATCGGCCCGGCCGGAGTCTTATCTGGGGGATACCGGTCATGAAACTTCGCCGAACGGCGCGCGCCACAAATCCGCGTGCCACAAATCCGCGCGCAGCAAGGGGAGCGGCCTGGACCACGCGACGGGGAATCCTGCGTTCGCGTGGCGTTGGGGGCACGGCACTTGCCGCTGCCGTGGGTGTCCTCGTGACTGGTGCCATCATCTATCCGGGGTTCAAGACCACTGAGGTGGAGTTGAACGACGGCGGTGTGTGGGTGGTCTCGAAGTCGAACAATGCGGTGGGTCGGTTGAATTATCCGTCGCGGGTTTTGGATGGTGCGGTGACGCCGGCGAGTACTACTTTCGATATTCTCCAGAATGCCGGGGATGTGCTTGTGGATGATGAGACGGGTTCGACGTTGAACCAGGTTTCTCCGGCGAATATGCGTCTGGGCGGGGACAAGCAGCTGCCGGGGTCGGCGGAGGTGAGCTTCGGTGCCAGCGTGATCTCAGTGACCGACGCCGCATCAGGCAAGGTCTGGGCGGTATCGCCGTCCACCGTCAATGGTTTTGACCAGGAAGCGACCGAGCCTGTGATGGTGGGTTCCGAAGGCCTGGTCTCCGCTGTGGGTACGGATGACAGGATCTACAGTGCCGATCCCAAATCGGGCGTCGTTACCGTCACAACAGTCGACGCGGACGGCGAAGTGGTGTCCTCCGATTCCAGTACCTGGGGTGAGTTGAAGGGTGCCGGTGATCTGCAAATCACGGTGGTGGGGGATAAGCCGGTGGTGTTGGATGCTGCTGCAGGGAAGCTGTTCCTGCCGGGCGGTAAGCGGCTGCAGTTGGATAATGCGCGGGATGCGAAGCTGCAGCAGGGCGGTCCGACGAGTGATTTTGTGGCGGTGTCGACGCGGAAGGCGTTGTTGAAGCAGCCGTTGGATGGTTCGACGGCGAAGACGGTGACCTTTGATGGTGAGGGTGTGCCGGCGGCGCCGGTGCAGTTGGCCGGGTGTGTGCATGCTGCGTGGTCCGGGGCGAACAAGTATGTCCGTGACTGTGTCAATGATGCTGATGACAAGAACGTTGCCGTGCCTAAAGCGAGTGCGTCGCCGTCGTACGTTTTCCGGGTGAACCGGGACCTGGTGGTCCTGAACGATGTGAACTCCGGGAACGTGTGGCTGGTGAACCAGAACATGCAGCTGGTGAACAACTGGGACGACGTTGTTCCTCCCAAGAACGAATCCGATGAGCAGGACCAGGAATCGGCGGACAACAACACCATCAACGTGCTGCCGGACCGCACCAAACCCAACCGGCCACCGGAAACCAAACCGGACACCCTGGGCGTTCGCCCGGGACGGACCACCATCCTCAGCGTCCTGGACAACGATTCAGATCCCGACGGCGACGTCCTGACCGCCGGCGTCGGCAGTTCAGGGCCGAAAGCCGGGACTTTGGAAAACATCTACGGCGGCACCGCGTTCCAGATCTCCGTTCCCGCGGACGCCAGGCCCGGGACCGAGACGTTCAGCTACAACGCCGCGGACGGGCGGGGCCTCTCAGCCGGCGGACAGGTCACGCTCAACGTGGTGGCACCGGACGACAACAAGCCGCCCGCGTTCAAGCGCGGCGGGGATTCCACCACCATGCTGGTGGAACAGGGCAAAACCGTCAGCCAGAACATCCTCACCGACTGGGTGGATCCGGACGGCGACGACCTCGTCCTGCTGGACGCCAAGGCAGACAACGATCAGGACCAGGTCAAGGTCCGCCGGGATGGCCTGCTGACGTTCCAGGATTCCGGGGCCACCGCCGGCAAGAAAAACGTGGAAGTCACCATCTGGGACGGCCGGGCAACGGTCACCGGAAAAGTTGTGGTCAACGTCCAGCCGCCGGGTGCCCTGGCTCCGGTGGTCAACGCCGATCACGTCACTGCCGTGGTGGGCCAGGACCTGGTGGTCGCGCCCCTGAAAAACGATGTGGACCCCAACGGCGGTGCCCTCCGCCTGGCCCAGGTGGAGGCCAACGGCCCGGCCGAACTTGGTCCCGTCACCGACGGCGGAACGTTTACTTTCCGCAGCACCACTCCCGGTCCCGTCTACCTGACCTACATCGCCAGCAACGGCCCGCAAAGCAGCCAGGGCCTGATCCGCGTTGACGTGGAGTCCGGCAAGGACGCCGGTGACCCCGTGGCCGTGCATGACGTCGCGCTGATGCCCACCGGCGGCAGCGTGCTGCTGGACCCGCTGGCCAATGATTCGGATCCTTCCGGCGGCGTGCTGGTGCTGCAGTCCGTGAAACTCCCGGACAACACCACGGCCTCGGTCAGCGTGATCGACCACAGCGTCCTGCGCATCACCGACGTCCTGGGCACCAAGGACCCGTTCCTTTTTGAATACACCATGTCCAATGGCAGGAAGTCAGCCACCGGCAGTGTCTCCGTGGTCCCCGTCCCGGCCCCCGCCGTCGTCGAAGCACCCCAGCCCAAACCGGACGAAGTGAACGTCCGGGTCAACGACGTCGTCACCATTCCCGTGCTGGACAACGACACCCACCCGCAGGGCCAGCAACTGAGCGTTGACCCGGTCCTGCCGCAGGCCGTGGATGCACTGGATGGCAAGAGCTTCGTCTCCGAAAACACCCTGCGCTTCATCGCCGGACCCCAGCCCAAGACGGTGCGCGCCATCTACAACGCCGTGGACCCGCAGGGGCAGAAGAGCGCCGCCGCGGTCACCATCCATATCCTTCCGCTGGAGGGGGCCGAGAATTCCCGGCCGCAGCCTCAGAACCTCACCGCCCGAGTGGTGGCCTCCGGAACGGTGCGCATTCCCGTCCCGCTGGACGGCATCGATCCAGACGGCGACTCCGTGCAGCTGACCGGGATCGACAGCACCCCTGCCATGGGTACCGCCACCGTGGGCAGCAACTTCATCGACTTCACCGCTGCCGGCGACGGCGCCGGAACCGACACGTTCCGCTACAAGGTGGTGGACCGCCAGGGCGCCGTCAACACCGGAACCGTGACGGTGGGCATCGCACCGCGTGGCGAAACGAACCAGAACCCCACCCCCGTCGACGACGACGTCAAGGTCCGGCCGGGACGGCAGATCGCCATCGACGCCACCGGCAACGACACCGATCCCGACGGCGACATCATCCGCATCCTCACCGATGGTATCGAAGCTGACGACGCCCTCCAGGCCCCCGTCAGCAAGACCAGCGGCCGCATCATCCTGACCGCTCCCGGCGCTGCCGGGACGGTCAACGTCCGGTACACCATCGCCGACGACCGCGACGCCACCGCCCAAGCGACCATCCGCGTGGTGGTGGACAACGAGGTCCCGCTCAAGGCACCCATTGCCCGCGACGACCGGGTCACCTCGGCCCAGGCGATGGGCAAGACTGCCGTGGACGTGCCGGTCCTCAAGAACGATGAAGACCCCGACGGCGTCGGCGAGAACCTCAAGCTCAGCACCGAGTCCCTCACCGCACGCCCGGGACCTGACGGCACGATGCTCGTAGACCTGACCGAACAGCCGCAGCTGATCCCGTACACCGTCGAAGACGTGGACGGCCAGAAGTCCACAGCCATCATCTGGGCGCCGGGGCTGGGACAGCAGGTTCCCACCCTCGCCAAAGACGAGGTTATTGAGGTCATCGCCGGACAATCCGTGAACGTTGACCTCAAGGAATGGGTCAAGGTCCGGGAAGGCCGCACGCCGCGGTTGACGCAGACGGACCGGATTAAACTCATCGGTTCGGATGGCAGCAACCCGGTTTCCGGTGACGGAACGGCACTGAAGTACACGGCCGGCGTTGACTACGTAGGCCCGGGCTCGCTGAGCTTTGAGGTTACCGACGGCACCGCCGTCGACGATCCTGCAGGGCTGAAATCCACCCTGAGCATCCGCACGAAGGTGCTGCCTGACCCCAACCGGAACAACTCGCCGGAACTCCTGGGCGCGAACGTCGAGGTGCCCAAAGGGGACAGCGCCACCCTTGACCTGGGCAAACTGACCGCAGATCCGGACCGTGATGACCTCGATAACATGAAGTACGAAGTGGTGGGCGGCACTCCGTCCGGCTTCAATGCAAGCATCGACGGCAGGGCCCTGAAGGTCTCGGCCGCTGATTCCAGCGGCACGGGCACGGCAGGCTCGGTCCAGATCAAGGCCAAGGACTCGCGCGGACTTGAGGCAACGGCTGCTTACCAGTTGGCGGTCACGGCCTCCAACCGGCCCAAACCGGTTGCGAACGACGACCTGGAGCCGAACGCGGCGGCAGGGAAACCGGTCACGGTGAAGGCTCTGGCCAACGACGCCAACCCCTTCCCCGAGACCGCGTTGAAGATTATTTCTGCATCAACCGAGACGGGCCAGGGAGGCGCAACAGTGTCCGGGGACTCGGTAACAGTGACGCCGTCGGCCGGTTTCACGGGGACCATGGTGGTTGCCTACACCGTGGCAGACAAGACAGGAGACGATTCCCGCAATGCGACGGCGCGAATCCGGCTTACCGTCAAGGACAAGCCCCTGGCCCCGACTACTCCGCAGGCGCAGAGCGTTGGCGACAAGACTGCCCTGCTCAACTGGTCTGCCCCGGCAGACCGCGGTGCGCCCATTACCAAGTACACGGTCTACGGCGAATCGGGCTTCAGGCAGGACTGTCCGGCGAACACGTGCACGTTGACAGGGTTGGTCAACAACACGAAATACCACTTTGAGGTCACCGCTACTAACGAGTTCGGCGAATCTGAACGTTCCCCGGCCTCCGCCGAGGTCCGCCCGGACGTCAAGCCGGACACACCGCTGGCGCCGACCCTGAAGTTCGGTGACAAGCAGCTTTCCGTGAACTGGGTGGCACCGGCCAGCAAGGGATCGCCCGTCAAGACCTACGATCTGGAAATCTCGCCGGCCCCACCAGGACAGAACGCCCAGATCCAGAACCTGGCATCGGTCAGCTACGTCTGGAAGGGTCTCCAGAACGGAGTCTCCTACAAGGTCCGGGTCCTGGCCCGCAATGATGCCAAGGATCCGTCCGAATGGAGCCAGTATTCGGCGGCGGAAGTTCCCGCCGGCGTACCTGCCACTCCCGCTCCGCCTAGTGCTGCCGAGGCCGGTTCCGTAGGAACCCAAAGCCAGCTCAGGGTCAGCTGGACCGCGCCGAACAACAACGGTGACGCGGTTTCCTCGTATACCCTCAACACCCTGCAGGGCGGGGCCGTGGTTGCCACGCAGCCGGTACCGGCCGGTACCACCCAGAACGTCACGGTGGACAACTCCGAGTCGAACTACACCTTCACCGTCTCGGCCACCAACAAGGCCGGCACCAGCGGGACGAGTGCCCCCTCCGCTGCCATCAGGGCGGCGGGAAAGCCTGGCCAGGTGAGCAGCGGTACGGTGGCGGATACCGGTAACAGTGGACAGCTCAAGGTCACATTTACACCGCTTACCCAGGCCCAGCGCAACGGCTCAACAGAAACGGAAATCCGGTACACCTACAACGCGGACGGCAAATCCGGAAGCATCCCGGTTGGCGGCGGAATCATCAGCGGGATGACCAACGGCAGGGACATCGCAGTGACCATCATTGCCACGTCCACCAAGAACAACGTCTCCGGTGATGCCCGGAATATTGGCTCAGGGAACCCCTACGGGCCGCCGAATGCGCCCAACGTGGACGGCGTGACTTCGGCCAAGGGCGACGGCCAGGTGCACTGGACCTGGAACAACCCCAACACCAACGGCCGCCCGCTCAACCGCTACGAAGTGAGCATGGACGGTGGCGGCTGGCAGAACGTTGGCCAGGCCAACAGCTTCGCTGCCGGCGCTGGAGGCTGGAGCAAGAGCCACACCTTGCGTGTCAGAGCGGTCACTGTGGTGGACGGTGCTGTTGGATCTGCGACCTCTACGTCCGGTGCCGACCCCACTCCTCCGGTCACCAAGGTTCACGTCAAGCCCGCCACCAACAACAGCTGCCCGGGCAAACCAAATGTCCCGGACCGCTTCGGCTATGTGAACGGCAGCCCTGATTGCGGCGGTAACGATGCGAACTGGGTGTCCACCTCGGACGGCTGGATCCCAAGCGCCTGCTGGATGAACATTTACGGCTCCAGCGAATTGTCCAACCCGGCGTCCTACTACAAGTGGTACCGCATGGACGGCGGCCCCCACTCAGGCTGGTACGTCAAGCTCGCCACCATCGATATCAGCGGCACGGACGTCGGTAGATGCTGACAGTCCACACATCCCGCCTACTCCAGCTTCATCAGACCAGCACCACAAGAAAAGGACTCACTTCATGACCATGACCACCGAGCAGGCCGAATGGTTTGCAGGCACTTTCGACAAGCTCGTTGCCAACGTGGGACAGGCGGTCCTGGGCAAGGACCACGTCATCCGGCTCACGTTCACCGCGATGCTGGCGGAGGGCCATGTGCTGTTCGAGGATGCTCCCGGCACCGGCAAGACCATGCTGGCCCGGGCCATGGCCGCCACTGTCCAGGGGTCCAACAACCGCATCCAGTTCACCCCCGACCTCCTGCCCTCGGACGTCACGGGCGTGACCATCTATGACCAGAAGACGCAGAAGTTCGAATTCCACAAGGGACCGATCTTCAACAACATCGTCCTGGCCGATGAGATCAACCGTGCGTCGCCGAAGACGCAGTCGGCACTGCTGGAGGTCATGGAGGAATCCCGGGTCACCGTGGACGGCGTCACCTATGAGGCCGGCCGGCCGTTTATGGTGATGGCCACGCAGAACCCGATCGAGCAGGCCGGTACGTACCGCCTGCCCGAGGCGCAGCTGGACCGCTTCCTGATCAAGACCTCCATCGGCTACCCGGACCACGCCTCCACGGTCCAACTGCTCGGTGGCTCCAATCTGAAGGACCGCTCCAAGGCGATCTCCGCAGTTATTACCACCCAGGCCGTGGCGGACATGGCCGATCTCGCTGCCACAGTGCACGTGGACACCGCTGTCCTCGAATACATTTCCCGGCTTTGCGAGGAGACCCGCAGCGCGCCTGAGACGCGGCTGGGCGTTTCCGTGCGTGGCGCCATCGCCATGGTCCGCGCCGCCAAGGTCTGGGCCGCGGGGCAGGGCCGGAACTTCGTCCTGCCGGACGACATCAAGGAACTGGCCGCCGTTGTGTGGACGCACCGGTTCGTGATGGACCCGGAGGCCGAGTTCTCCGGCGCCACCCCCGAGGCCGTCCTGGCCCGGGTGCTGTCCGACATCGCGGCACCGCAGCAGCGCGCCGCCGTCTGACGCTCCGACGGAGTTCCAGAACACCACTGACCAGCGCGAACAAAGGCACCTTTATGTCCAGCAGCTCTCCGTTGACCCGGCTTGCTGAACGCCTCCGGCAACCCTTCCACCGGGACGGCAGACCCACCAGGCTGCATCCCTCGTCCGTCTGGGCCGAGGCCACCAGCACTGCCGCCCTCGCGCTCACACCCTCGTGGGGGAAGGTCCGCGGCCTGTGGCTGCGCTACGTGTGGCCCGTCCTCTCGGTGGTCAGTGTCCTGGGCTGGTCGGTTCTGGCCGCGTCCGTCCTGCTGTGGACTGCCGGCCAGGCCTTCGGCTGGCAGGAGGCCAAAGCCGCGGCCATCGCCGCATTTGTGCTTTTCCTGATCGCCATCGGGTTCATCCTGGGCCGGTCCTCCTACGGCGTGATCCTGGACCTTGCCCGGACCCGCGTGGCGGTGGGGGACAGCGCGGTGGGAAGCATCGCCGTCTCCAACACCTCGGCCCGGCCCCTGCTGCCGGCCGCCCTGGAACTGCCGGTGGGCAACGCCACCGCCGTCTTCCACCTGCCCAGGATGAAGCCCGCGCAAGTGCACGAGGACCTGTTCACCATTCCGACCGCCCGCCGCGCCGTGATCGTGGTGGGCCCGGTCCGCTCCGTCCGGGCCGACCCGTTGCACCTCCTCCGCCGCCAGGTGCTGTGGACGGAACCGGAGGACCTGTTTGTGCACCCGAAGACGGTGGCCCTGGCCGGTTCCGCAGCCGGATTCATCCGCGACCTCGAGGGAATGCCCACCACCGACCTGTCCAGCGCGGACGTGTCCTTCCATGCCCTGCGTGACTACGTGCCGGGCGATGACCGGCGGCACATCCACTGGAAGACCACCGCACGGACCAACAAGCTGATGGTGCGCCAGTTCGAGGAAACCCGGCGCGCCCTCCTGGCCATCTCGCTGTCCATCAACACGGACGAGTACGCATCAGAGCAGGAATTTGAAATGGCCATCTCCGCAGCTGCCTCGATCGGCCGGCAGGCCATCCGTGAGCAGCGTGAACTGGACGTCCTGACCCAAAAGGGGCCGCTGCGCTGCGAAACCGGGCGGAACATGCTGGACGACATGACACGGATCACCGGGGCACCCATGCGCCGGACCGCCGTCGACCTCGCCCGGACCCTGGCCGACACCGTTCCCAATGCGTCGGTGGTCTTTTTTGTAGTGGGCAGCAACGTGACACCCGCCCAGCTCCGTTCCGCCGCGGCCTCCGTGCCGCTCGGAGTCAGGAGCCTGGCCGTACGCCTCCAAATCGGTGCCGCACCGGGCCGCGCCAACATCGCGGACCTGACAGTGCTGACCCTCGGCGACCTCGCTGACCTCGCCATCGTCCTCAGAAAGGCGGCCGCATGAGCTCCGCATCGGACCTCCGGCCACGCCCGCAGCAGCGGCAGTACGAATCATCGTTCGCCGACGGCCAGCCGGTCTGGCATTTTGTGCTCGACGCCGGCGCCCTCACCGTCCTCCTGGGGTTGGGACTGCTGGGCTTCAGCCTCAGCTTCGGTGGCGACCCGTACTACCTGATCTCGGGCTTCGGCGGCATCCTCCTGGGCCTCAGCATCGCCGCCGCCAACGCGCACCTGCGCCTGGGTCTGCTGATCACCACAGCCCTCGCACTGGGAGCGTACCTGGTGTTCGGCACGCTCCTGGCAGTCCCGGACGCGGCGATTGCCGGTTTCGTTCCCAGCCTTGACTCCTTGCGGACGCTGCTCCTGGGCGTTGTGTTCGCCTGGAAGGACATGCTCACGGTGGGCGTTCCCGTGGGGTCTGCCGGCGGCGTCCTGATCGTTCCGTTCCTGAGTTCGCTGCTCACCGCGCTGGTTGCCGGCATCCTCACCTGGCGGCTGAAAAGCCCGTACTGGCCGCTGCTTCCCGTGCTGGTGCTGTTTGTCACGGGCATCGCTTTCAGCACGAACGCTGCCTTCCTCACGGTGGAGCGGGGGATCGGGCTTACCGTCATAGCGATCGCCTGGGCCACCTTCCGCCGCGACGCGCTGCGGCGCAGCGACACTCGGAAAGTGTCGGTCAACCGTCCGCAGACCGATGCCGCCACAGCGCAGCGGGCCAAGCTCCGACGGCTTGGCACCGCAGCTGCCGTGATCGCCGCGAGCGTCGCCATTACCGCGGTGGCGGCGCCCCTGGTCACGGCCGGCGGTGACCGTAAGGTCCTGCGCAACGTGGTGGTCCCGCCGTTCGATCCCAAGGACTACGTCACGCCATTGGCAAGCTTCCGGACGTTCGTCAAGGACAAGAAGGACGACACCCTGTTTGTGGTCAAAGGACTGCCCCGGGACGGCCGTGTGCGGCTGGGGCTTTGGACGCGTTCAACGGCACCAACTACAACATGGACCCCAACGGCTCCGGGAGCTTCAGCAAGGTGGGGGACACCGAATCCATCAACACCCTGGCTGATACGTCGGGCATCGTCCCCTCGAATGACTACTCCATAGACATCACCATCGAGGACTACCAGGGTTACTTTGTCCCGGGCGGCCGGAAGACCACGGGGCTGAGCTTTGACCAGAGTGCATCCACCGCGGCGTCCGGCCTATACTTCAACGCAGGCACCGACACCGCCGTGACCACGCAGGGCCTATCGAAGGGCGATTCCTACAGCGTCCAGGTGTCCGATCCCGTGAAGCTCGAACATGGCCAGCTGACGCAGTACGACTTCGCGAAGATCACGCTGCCGGACGTCGTCGAGGTCCCGCCGGTAGTGGGGTCACAGGCCAACGACCTTTCCGCCGATGCGCCGACCCCCATTGACCGGGTCCGCCAGATTGAGGCGCATTTCCAAAAGACGGGCGCCTTCAGCAACGGCCTGGTGGCTGACGGCCAGCTGCCCAGCGTGTCCGGCCACAGCTCGTCGCGGATCAGAAACCTCCTGACCGCCAAGCAGATGCTCGGCGACGACGAGCAGTACGCCGTGTCCATGTCGCTGATGCTCCGCCACCTGGGCATCCCGTCACGCGTGGTCATGGGCTTCTATCCCGATCCGACCAGCCCGGAGAACGGTGCCGGCGAGGTAAAGGTCACGGGAAAGGACGTCCACGCCTGGGTTGAAGTGGCGTTCGACCGGGTGGGCTGGGTCAGCTTCGACCCCACGCCGCCCAAGGACAATGTCCCCATCCCGCCGGACCCCGAAAACAAGTCCAAACCCAAGCCGCAGGTGCTGCAACCGCCGCCCCCGCCGCAGGAACCGGCCGACCTGCCGCCGGACTCCTCGCCGGACGCCCTGGACGCCGACGACAAGAAAAACAATCCGTGGCTCTTCTGGGGTGCCCTGCTCGGGGCCTTGGGCATTGCCCTGATCCCGCTGTCCATCCTGGCGCTGCCGCTGCTGCTGATCGCGCTCCTGAAATCACGACGCCGGAAGGCCCGCCTCACGGAAGGGCACGCGGCCCAGCGTGTGGGAGGCGGTTGGAACGAGGTGGTGAGCCTCGCTACGGACATGGGCGCCGGCATCGACACCCGTGCAACCCGGCGCGAAAGCGCAGTGGTGCTCGCTGATTCGTTCCCGGCGACGGGGCAGACCACCACCATGCTGGCGCACCGTGCGGATGCCTCCATCTTCGGCGCCGGCCAGCCCAGCGAGGAGGAGGTCCGGGAATACTGGACCATCGTGGACGGCTCGCTGAAGGAGATGACCGGGACTGTAGGGTTCTGGCGCCGCCAGCAGGCCCGCTTCTCGCCCCGGTCGCTGCTGGCTGATGGCCGCAACGCCCTCAAGCTGCGTGGCGCCAAGCTGGCCTTGGGTTCGCTGGTGCGTCCGGCCGGCCAGGGTTCCACCGGATGGCGGTCCTCCACCGGTAGGGTGGAGACCGGCCCGGACGCTGCCGGAACTCCGAATCCGGCAGTTCAGGAAAGCGGACCCGGGACGGCGGCGGCTTCCGAGCCTGATGAGTCCACCGTTCTGCGGAACCCTGGCAGGAAGAACCCCACTGAATCATGATGAACGAGGCCGAGCGCTGCCAGCGGTGCCAGCAACTGATCCGGGGCGGCGCCACGTTCTGTCCGGCATGCGGCGCGCCGCTGCCCAACAGGGCGGCGCGCAGCGGACGCAATGTGGACTATGCGCAGCGGGCCGTGATGGAGCGTGCGGCGGCGCATGCCAGCCAGAATCCCGGTACTATCCCGGTAGTACAAACGGCTCCAGGGGGAGGGACGGGAATGGCAGCCAATCTTGAGCTTGTTCCAGCCACGGCGGGGAAACGGCTCGGCGCAGCAGTGCTCGACTGGCTGGCCCCCGTCGCGGTCCTGGTGGTGACTTTCGCCATCGGGTTCGCGGGAATCACCCGGACGCAAAGCGGCGGCTTCATCATCTATGACACCGGTTCGCTGGTCCTGTTCGGCGGCATCGGCCTGGGGCTGACGCTGGTGTATCTGGTGGTCCTGCTGGGCATGGAAAGCCGCTCCGGGAAGACCCCCGGCAACCATGTCATGGGCATCCGCAGCGCCGACAAGGACGGTTATGCCCCCGGCGCCGGAGGAGTGTTCCTGCGCGGCCTCATCACAGGCGCCGGCATCATCCTGGCGCTTCTGGCCGCCGTGGCCGTCGCCATCTTCAAATGGTTCGATGTGGCCGTCCTTATCCTCGGCCCGCTGCTGTTGATCGGCGCGGTGTGGGCCGTGCTGGTGGTGGTTTCCAACACCTGGGACCGCAACGGCAGGCTCCGAGGCTGGCATGACACCGCGGCCAAAACACTGGTGTTCGACGTCAAGGACGGGCGCAACCCCATCACGTCCGGCGGCATCCAGGGACCGTACAGTTTCGCGCCCCTGGACCTGCCGCCTGTCCAGCAGGTCGCCTCGCCAGTGGCGGGGGCCGCGAAAGCGCCGGTAGTGAACGCCCCGGCGCCCGTGACCCAGCCACCAGTGCAGCCGTGGCAGCCCGCGGCCCAGCCGTCGTTCGCACCCCAGCCGTACGCGCCGCCGTCGTCCGCTCCCTTTCAGACGCCGTACGCGCAGGCCGCAGCCCCGGCGGTTCCCGCGCCGGCCGCGCAGTCCCACCCCGACGACGACTTCGACCGCACGCAGATGCGCGGCGGCGCAACGTATGCGGCGCCCGTCGCCGTGCTGCGGATAAAGCTCGACGACGGCCGGGACTTCCAGCTCGACCGCAACGTCCTGCTGGGCAGGAACCCCCTGGGCCAGACAGGGGAGCAGCAGGCCCAGCTGCTGGCGGTCACTGATCCCGGCCGCTCGATCTCCAAGACGCACCTTCACCTGCTGACCGACGGCGCCGGTATTTGGGTAACGGACCGGAATTCCACCAACGGCAGCGCCGTCACCACGCCGGACGGCCGGCGCACGCCGCTGCAGCCGGGTGTACCCGCCTTTGTCAGCCCGGGATCCACTGTCCACTTTGGTGACCGTTCCTTCCACCTAGGACACGCATGAACTCCCAGCCCGCCAGTGACCCAGCCGACGCAGACCACGGAACCGGCCTCAGCCTGAGTTACGGCTACGGCACGGACCGCGGGCTGCGCCGGGAATTGAACGAGGATTCCTTCATTGCCTCCGACCCCGTCTTCGCCGTGGCGGACGGCATGGGCGGACATGAAGCCGGCGAGATTGCCAGCGGCATGTGTGTCCGCGCCCTCGCTGCCATGCCACAGCTCGCCACCGGGGAGCGCAGCGTCACGGCAGCGGTGCTCCAGCAATATCTGCTCCGCGCCGACAGTTCCATCCGGGAGGTGACCGGTGCCCGCGCCGGGACCACGCTCACCGGAGCCGTTGTGGTGGAACAGATGGGCATGCCGTACTGGCTGGTCATGAACATCGGGGATTCCCGCACGTACCGGCTGAGCCAAGGGCACTTCGAGCAGGTCAGCGTGGACCATTCGGAGGTCCAGGAACTCGTGGATGCCGGAGAGATCACGCCTGAGCAGGCCACCGTCCATCCCCGCCGGCACGTGGTTACGAGGGCGCTGGGCACCGGGGACGAGACCGAAGCTGACTATTGGCTCCTACCCGTTGAGGAGGGCGACCGGATCATGGTCTGCTCCGACGGACTCAATGGCGAACTCACGGACGAGCACATCTCCCGGATCCTGAGCACCGTGGGCCACCCGCAGGACGCGGTGGATGCCCTGATCCAGGCCGCGCTCCGCAACGGCGGAAGGGACAACGTCACCGTCATTGTGGTGGACGCCAGGAACGTGATGAACGACGGCGGCCTGGCCACCACAGCCCCCCGCCGCGCCGCTGATGCGGCAGAGGAGGACACCCTGCCCCGGGCACGGATTGTTGACGCCAGCCGGCCGGCCGGCCCGGACGACGAAAGAGGGGAACGCTGACATGCCCACCGCAACGTACACCGCGGGCACCTGGCTCGGCGTTGTCCGGGCCAACACTGTGGTCCTCCTGGGGCCCGGGACCCCGCCCGCCCTGGTCCAGTCCCTGTGGGAACTGCTGGCGGATGCTCCGGAAGTCCATGAGGTGCTCCACGCCGTCACGAGCAGCTTCGGCGTCTCCCTGGCGCAGATACCGTCGTTCGGGATTGTGGATTCCGGTGACGCCCTCCGGATCTTCCTCCGCGGCGACCTGGACCTGACCGTGCAGCTGCCCGGCGGCCCCGTGGACCTGAACGGACGGGACGTCACCACCTGGACGGAACGCCGCCTGGACACACCCGAGTGGTACCGCCTGACGGTCGCCGGAGACAGCCAGCCCGGACCCGTGATGCCGCTCAGCGAAGGCGTGGTCCTGCTGGAGTCGCTGACGGTGTCGCTCGCCGGAACGCCGGTGGACGCTGAACCGGTTCCTGAAACGGAATCGGAGCCTGTATCCGAACCGGAGGCGGAACCGGAGCCGGGGCGTGACCGGGAGGTCTCGGCCGAAACGGTGATGGGGGTTATGGACGATGACTCCAACTTTGCGGCCGACGCGCCGGAGCCTCATGCAGAGCCGGAACACAAGCCTGACCCGAAGCCCACCGCTCATCCTGATCAGGTCCCGGCCCACGAAATGACCGGCAGCTACGACCACCTCTGGGAAAGGACTGTGGTCCGCCGCATCGAGGACGCAGCCGTCCGCGACGAACCCGAAGAAGATCACAGTTCCCCTGCGGCACGTGTCGACGCTGCTCCGGCACCGGTCGATGCGGCAGAGGCGGACGCTTCAGGGCAGCCGGACGCGGCGGCCAGCATGGCTCCCACACCGCTTGCCCACGACCTGGCAGCTCCACCCCCCACACCGCCTGCCAACGACCTGGCAGGTCCACCCCCCACACCGCCTTCGGCCGCAACGGCAGCCCAGATCATCGGCGGACTCATCGACTCGGTCCCGTGGCGGACAGGCGGGAACGCACCCGCTGCCCAGGCCGTACCGTCGCCGAATCTGTTGCCGGCGAGTCTGCCCTTGCTGAATCAGCCCGCGGCAGACGTGCCGGCACCAGACCCGGACGCCTTCGACGGTGACCACGACGGCCACACGATCATGAAGAGCGACCTCGCCGGAATGGCAGCGCATCCCGCTCCGGTTCCGGAGCAGGATTCGGCCGCCGGCCCGCTGGTGCTGGCCCGGGTCTGCGACCGGGGACACGCCAACCCGCCCACCCATGCGCAGTGCGCTGCCTGCGGATCGCCGCTGCCCGCCGATGCCGTCCACGTGGCCCGGCCACGGCTGGGCCGGATGCGGGTCTCGACCGGTGCATTGGTTGACCTTGACCAGTCGCTGGTCATTGGCCGCCAGCCGTCCGTTTCCCGAGTCCAGGGTGGTGTCATGCCGCGGCTGGTCCAGGTAGCCAGCCCCAGCGGCGACATCTCGCGCTCCCACGTCGAAGTGAGGCTGGAAGGCTGGCACGTGATGCTCTGCGATCTCAAGGCCACCAACGGGACCGTCCTGGTCCGTGAGGGCCAGCCGCCCCGCCGCCTGGCCCAGAACGAGATGGCCATCCTGCTCGACGGCGACATCGCCGAACTGGGTGACGACATCTCACTGCGCTTTGAGGAGATTCTTTGAGTTCCAAACGGCCGGTTGCGCCGCCGCCCCCCATCCCGGGGTTTACGTACATCAGCCTGCTCGGCTCCGGCGGGTTCTCAGACGTCTACCTCTACGAACAGGACCGGCCGCGCCGGAGAGTGGCGGTCAAGGTCCTTTTGTCGGACCTGAAGACCGAGGGCGCCCGGCGCAGGTTCGAATCCGAGGCCAACCTGATGGCCCAGCTCTCCTCCCACCCTTACATCGTGACCATCTTCGAGGCCGAGGTGACCGAGGCAGGTCACTCCTACCTGGCCATGGAGTACTGCTCCAGACCCAGCCTGGACGTCCGGTACCGCCGCCAGCGGTTCAGTGTTGATGAGGTTCTGGCTGTCGGCATCCAGGTGGCGTCCGCCGTCGAAACCGCCCACCGGGCCGGCATCGCACACCGGGACATCAAACCCGCAAACATCCTCGTGACCGACTACAACCGGCCGGCCCTGACGGACTTCGGGATCTCGGGCACCCTCGGCGGCGACGCCGACGACGACGCCGGGATGTCCATTCCGTGGTCGCCGCCGGAACAGTTCGCGGACGGCCCTGTGGACGGCGTGATGGTGGATGTCTGGGCGCTCGGCGCCACGCTGTACACGCTGCTGGCCGGCAGGTCGCCTTTTGTGATGCCCGGCACCGATAATTCCCAGCGCGAACTGATCTCGCGGATCACCAGTGCGGCACTGCCACGCCTGGGCCGGGCCGACGTACCGGAGTCACTGGAGCGGGCGCTGTCCACGGCAATGGCCAAATCCGCGGCGTCCCGCTACTCCTCAGCCCACGCGTTTGCCCTCGCCCTGCAGCGGATCCAGGCCGAACTGAACCTTTCGGTCACGCCCTTCGAGGTACTCGAAGAGCAGCAGCTGGAAGAGAACCACCCGGATGACGGCTTCGAGGAAACCCGCGTCCGCAGTATCGCAGCCATCGATCCGGAACGCACCGGCAGCGCCCCTACCTTCCCGGCACGCACCCGGCCGCAACGCCCCGGAACCGGCGCGCCGCCGTCGGGCTTTCCAGCCGGCGGATTCCCCCCGGCCGCTGCGGACCCGGCAGGACCCAGGCCGCAGGTTCCGGGCAACCTGTTTGCCGGCCAGGACGGCCAGCGGGACGGCGGCAGCCAGGGCGGTAACAACCCCGCGGGCGAGTGGGCCCATGCCACGATGCTCCGCGGCAGTGCACCGGCCGCCAAGTATGGCTCCGCGCCGGACGCAACTGTCCAGCGCCCCGGGCTCCTTCCTGCACAGGCCGACCAGCAGGCCGGCCAACAAACCGGGCGGCAGCCAGGCCAGCAGGCCGGCCGGACCGGCGCGCCCGGCCACCGGGCGGCAGGGACCGAGCCCGGGATCGACGCGACGATCAGCCGTCCGGCCCCGGTCACCGAAACAGCGCCCGAGGCGGCGCCCCACCACGGCAAGCGCAACGTGTGGCTCGCCGCCGCCGGCGGAACGCTGCTGGTCCTCGCCATCATTGTCGGAATCGTGCTGGCGTCCTCCGCTCCGGCACCGAAGGTCGTTGAGACCGGCCAGATCAGCAAACCCCCGGCGGATGCCCTGGACAACGGGACAGTTCCCGACGTCGCGGACCTGGCGGGGACGGTGGACGCCACCGGCAAGGCGACCTTCACGTGGAGCAATCCGCAGCCGAAGTCGGGCGACGCCTACAAATGGCGGGTCTACGCGTTGGGCAGCAACGGCGAATACCAGTCCACTGCCGAGCCAACCGCGCAGGTGGCGTTGAATCCGACGGAACCCACCTGTATCCAGGTGATGATCGTTAGGAGCGACGGCGCGTTCTCACCATTGGAAGAAGACTCGATCGCCTGCATCCGCAAGTGACGGCAGAGCAGACCGGAACCGTTAGTGAACGCGGGCACCGCCCGACGAGGAGGCACGGAAAATGGGGGATCTAGCAATAGATTTCTGTGGTGAATGGTACGAACCGTCCGATGAGGAAATCTTCAATATCGGCCGCGAAGGCGACCTTGAAGTGGACGACAACCCCTACCTTCACCGCCAGTTCCTTCAGGTGGCCCGCTACGACGGGATTTGGTGGCTGAGCAACGTGGGCGGGATGCTGTCCGCCACGGTCGCCGACGGTTCCGGCGGGATGCAGGCCTGGCTGTCGCCGGGGGCGCGAATCCCGCTCGTGTTCAGCCACACAAACGTCATTTTCACCGCCGGGCCCACCACGTATGAGTTCGCCGTCCACCTCAAGACACCGTCCTTCCGCCAGGAATCACGCGAGGACGACAGCAACGGCGACACCACCATCGGCCCCGTGGTCTTCACCGACTCCCAGCGCGCCCTCATCGTGGCTCTGGCCGAACCCATGCTGCGGCGGGAAGGGACCGGATTCAGCGCCATCCCGTCCTCGGCTGCAGCGGCCACGACCCTGGGCTGGGCACTCACCCGGTTCAACCGGAAGCTCGATAACGTCTGCGACAAACTCGACCGCGTGGGCGTGGTGGGCCTCCGCGGCGGCGGCGGGAAACTGGCCACCAACCGGCGCGCGAGGCTCGTCGAACACGCCGTCACGTCCCACCTGGTCACCCCCGATGATTTGTACTTACTGGAAAAGATGAGGGGCGTGGACGAAGGATGAGGATCCGGCTGACACTCCGCCGGGACCCGGCGGAAACCAAGGACCTGGCCGTCACCGTTGACGGCCTGGCCACGGTGGCGGTTATCGCCACCCAGCTTTGGGTCGCGGACCCCGACCGGAAGGGATCTCCGGCACCGGAAAACCTTTCGCTCCGCATCGACGAGGCCTTTGTGGGCGGCGGCATACGCGGCAGCGTCCTGACCCGCACGGACAACCTCCTGGAATCAGGCCTGCGCCCGGGCTCAGTGGTGTCCCTGACCCAGGTCAGCGAACTCTTCAACGCACCCGGCGCCAACCGAGGACCCGCGGCCGCCACCCTGCGGATCCTGTCCGGGCCCGACGTCGGCCAGGAATTTTCGCTGCCTTCCGGCACCAGCTACATCGGCCGGGACCGGGACGTGGACATCCGGATCACGGACCCGCTGACCTCCAAACGCCACGCCCGCATCACCGTGGGCGAGAGCGTGGAGATCGTGGATACCAACTCCGCCAACGGCCTCCTGATGGACGGCCTGCCGGTCACCCGGGCCACCCTGAACTCCTCGGACACGGTGACGCTGGGGGAGACCACCGTCACCGTGGTGCCGCTGGGCCGCAACCAGGCGGCAGCGCCGTCGTCGCCCCTTGTCGATTTCAACCGCTCCCCGCGGGTGGTTCCGCGCTTTGAGGCGCCCAAGCGTGTGCCCCCCGCCGGACCCAAACGTCCGGACCACCAGCCGTTCCCGTACATTATGCTGATGGCGCCACTGCTCATGGGCGGCATCATGTTCGCGGTAACCCGGAACATTCTGTCGGTGGTGTTCATGATGATGATGCCGCTGTTCATTGTGGGTCACTACGTGGACCACAAGATGCAGACCCGGCGCCAGCAGAAGGAACAGCTCAAGCAGTTCCGGGAGTCCATGGCGGCGTTCCGGCAGGACATCACCGAACTGCAGCACGTGGAACGCGCGGTCCGCCTGCAGGAAGCGCCGTCGGTCAGCGACACCGTGGATTCCATCTACAAACTCGGTCCGCTGCTGTGGACCCACCGCCCCGAACACACCGGTTTCCTGGGCCTGCGGTTCGGGCTCGGCACCGGCAGATCACGCATCCTGTTCGAGGAACCCAACAGCAACGACACCGAAGCTGAATTTATGCGCGAGATCCAGGACTGCCTGAAGCAGTTCAGGGACATCGAGGGTGTCCCGGTGGTCTCCCAGCTGCGCACCGCCGGGTCCTTCGGCGTGGCCGGAGCCCGGGGCCTGGTGGACGACGTCGCCCGCGGCATGGTCCTGCAGTTTGTGGGGCTGCATTCGCCGGCGGAGGCCGTGGTGACAGCCATTACGTCGGCGCAGTCCCGGCAGCGCTGGGACTGGCTGCAGTGGCTGCCCCACGTGGGCTCCGGCCACAGCCCCCTCAACGGCGACCACCTCGCCGCCGGTTCAGCCAGCGGCTCCTCCCTCGTGGCCAGGCTCGAAGACCTGCTCGACGTACGGGAAGCCCTGGCCAAGCGCTCCGCCCCGGAACACCGGGGATCCGTGGATCCTGCCAAGGACGAGGTCCCGGCGCCGGTGCTGCCTGCGGTCCTGGTCATCGTCGAGGATGACGCGCCCGTGGACCGGGGCAGGCTGACCCGCCTCGCCGAGCGCGGGCCGGATTCCGGCGTCCACGTGATGTGGGTGGCCACCGACATCCAGGCACTCCCGGCGGCGTGCCGGGACTTCATGGTGGTGGACGGCGAAAACGGCACCACCAGCGGGCAGGTGCGGCTGGGACGCCACACGTATCCCGTGAGCTGCGAAAGCCTCGACGCCGAACTGGCCGCCCAGCTGGCCCGGATGCTGGCGCCCGTGGTGGACGTTGGCAAGCCGGTCAGCGACGACTCCGACCTGCCGCGGGCGGTGTCCTACGCCACCCTGATCGGCAAGGACTTCCTGGACAACCCGCAGGCCGTGGCGGAACGCTGGGTCGAGAACAATTCCGTCCACGCCTCCGCGGTCCCCAACCGCAAGGACAACGGGACACTCCGGGCGCTGGTGGGTTCCAAGGGCATCGAGCCGCTCTACCTGGACCTGAAGAACGAGGGCCCGCACGCGCTGGTGGGCGGCACCACCGGCGCCGGCAAATCGGAGTTCCTGCAGTCCTGGGTCATGGGTATGGCTGCCGCCTACAGCCCGGACCGCGTGAGCTTCCTGTTTGTGGACTACAAAGGCGGGGCGGCGTTCGCCGATTGCCTCAGCCTGCCCCACACCGTGGGCCTGGTCACCGACCTGTCCCAGCATCTGGTCCGCCGCGCCCTGACCTCCCTCCGTGCGGAGCTGCACTACCGCGAGCACCTGCTGAACCGCAAGAAGGCCAAGGACCTGCTGGGGCTGCAGCGCGAGGCCGACCCGGAGGCGCCGCCGTACCTCGTCATCGTGGTGGACGAATTCGCGGCGCTGGCCACCGAGGTCCCCGAATTTGTGGACGGCGTAGTGGATGTTGCCGCCCGTGGCCGGTCCCTGGGCCTGCACCTGATCCTGGCCACGCAGCGTCCCGCCGGCGTCATCAAGGACAGCCTGCGCGCCAACACCAACCTCCGGGTTGCCCTGCGCATGGCGGACGAGGATGACGCGACCGACATCCTTGGCGTGCCGGATGCGGCATATTTCGATCCGTCCATTCCGGGCCGCGGCGCCGCCAAGACCGGGCCCGGCCGGATCCAGGGGTTCCAGACCGGTTATGCCGGCGGCTGGACGACGGAGAAGCCCCAGCGTCCGCAGATCGATATTGTGGAGATGGCTTTCGGGTCAGGGCCCAGCTGGGAGGCTCCCGCCCCGGAGAAGCCCGTCAAGGAAGCTCCGGCTGGCCCCAACGACATCGCCAGGATGACCACCAACATCGTCAGGGCCGCGGAATCGCTGGCCATCCGGCCGCCGCGCAAACCGTGGCTGGACGAGCTGGCCAAGACCTACGACTTTTCCAAGCTCCCGAACCCGCGGACGGATGAACGGCTGCTGCTGGGCGTGGCGGATGATCCTGCCCGCCAGGAACAGCCCACTGTGTTCTACGAGCCGGACCAGGACGGCAACATGGCCATCTACGGCACGGGCGGCTCCGGAAAGTCCGCTGCCCTGCGCGGCATTGCGATTGCCGCCGCCGTCACACCCCGCGGCGGGCCCGTGCACATCTACGGAATTGATTGCGGTTCCTCCGGACTGAAGATGCTCGAAGAGCTGCCGCACGTCGGTGAGATCATCAACGGTGACGATGTCGAACGCGTCGGCCGGCTGCTCCGCCTTCTTCGGGACATCGCCGACGAGAGGTCCGCCCGGTTCGCCGAGGTCAGGGCCTCCACCATCGTGGAGTACCGGACCCTGGCCAACCGCCCGGACGAGAAACGGATCTTCGTGCTGCTGGACGGCATCTCGGCGTTCCGCGAGACGTACGAATTCAGCCGCCTGTCCGCGCTCTGGGATATCTTCCTGCAGCTGGCCACCGATGGCCGCCCCCTGGGGATCCACCTCGTGGTCACCGGTGACCGGCCCAACGCCGTACCGGCGACATTGCTGGCCTCCATCCAGCGCCGGCTGGTGCTGAGGCTGACGTCCGAGGACGACTACATGTCCATGGACGTCGCCAAGGACGTCCTCACCAGCTCCTCACCGCCAGGGCGCGGCATGCTGGACGGCTACGAGGTCCAGCTGGCCGTCCTGGGCGGCAACTCCAACCTGGCGCTGCAGGCCCGCGAAGTCCACAAGCTCAGCCAGGCGATGCTGCGCCAGGGGCTGGAATCGGCACCAAAAATCCAGCGGCTTCCCGAACTCGTGGACCTGGATGTGCTGCCTGCCGGCAGCCCGGACCTGCCCGTCATCGGCGTCGACGACGAAACCCTGCAGCCGGCCGAGATCATGGCCCAGGGGCCGCTGCTGCTGGCCGGTCCGCCAGGCGCCGGCAGGACGGTGGCGCTGGTGACACTGGCGTACGCGCTACGCCGCTCCAATCCAGACACGGAGCTCGTGTACATCGGCTCGCGCCGGTCAGCAGTAGCGTCGCTGCCGCTCTGGAACCGTTCGGTGGTGGGTGCCGATGACCTGTCTGACGTCATCGAAGACCTCACGGAGCACTCCTCCGGGAACCCCGGGAAGCTGGCCATCTTCATCGAAGGCCTGACCGAGTTCACGGACACCGTTGCAGAATCGGCCGTGTCGCAGCTCGTGACGGTGTCCATCAAGGCCGATCAGTGGGTCATCGGGGAATCGGAAACGTCAACCTGGTCCTCCGCATGGTCCCTCGCCCAGCCCTTCAAGTCCGGACGCCGGGGCCTGCTCATCAACCCGGGAGATATTGAAGGGGACAGCCTGCTCAACACGTCGCTGGGCCGGGTCAGCCCGGAGTTCATCCCTGGCCGAGGCTACATCGTGGGACGCGGCAAGGCCCGCAAACTGCAGATTGCCCTGCCCCGGAAAACAGGGGCTGAGCTGTTATTTCCCACGGGCCCGTAAATCCATTGGATTTGCGGGCCCGTGGCGCGTTGTAGGAGACTACCGGAAACACTGTTTCGTTGCGGAGGGGGTGCCGCGCGCTGTCGAAAAGGTAACCATGATCCGATCCTCATCCGTGCGCCGCGACGTTTCAGCTGCTGCGGTGGCTGCGGTGCTGGCGCTCCTGGTTGGCTTCTCGGCGGCTGCCCCGGCGCAGGCCCAAGACGGCGAACCGGCACCGGGGTTGTGCATCATTAACTGTGGGCCGGGCAATCAGAAGCCCGGGCCGACGGACCCTCCGACGCCATCGCCGGCTCCGCCGTCGTCGTCGGCCCCGGTGATAGCGCCCCCGGCACCGCAGCCCGCGCCCGTAGCGCCGGCCCCGCTTCCCGCCCTTGCCCCGGAACCGAGCGTTTCTCCGGCTGAGGAGACGCCGTCGGCCGCGCCCAGCACTACCATCCCCAGCCCGCCGTCGTCGTCCGCAACTCCATCCACGGAATCGAACTGGACCAAACCCATCACCAAATCGGCCAAGCCCACGCAGGCCGCCGCTGTTTCCCGGAACGACGGCTCAGGCCTCTTCGGCGGCCCCGGGCAGCTGGCCATCTTGGGGGGCGTGCTGCTGGTGGGAATCGCCGGCCTGGCCTTCGCCTGGTGGAGCCGCAACCGCCTCGCCTCGCACTGACCCCGGATCCCCGTGCCCCTGGGGAGTGGTGCATGGGCAGCGGTGCCCATCGACAGTGTTTTGGGGCCGGGATAGGTTCTAGGCAATGGATCTTCCGGATGAACCGGGGGCCACTGGGGATGCCGATCTGGATCGGATCCAAGACAACGAGGAGAAACTGATGGCTATTTGGGGCGCAGATGTAGAACAGCTCAGGACTCTTGGCAGCAAGCTGCAGGCCGGTGCCGGCGAGATCGAGCAGCAGCGGTCCAACCTGTCCCGCGTGCTGGACAGCACCAACTGGGAAGGCCCGGACGCCACCCACTTCCGCGGCGAATGGTCAGGCACGCACACCGCGGCCCTGAACCAGGTCATCCAGGCGCTGAAGGATGCCGGCCAGAAGGCCACCAAGAACGCCAACGAGCAGGACCAGGCTTCACGCTAACCGCAGACGCACTAAACCGGGGCCCGGACACAACACAGTGTCCGGGCCCCGCGGCATTTAACAGCAGGGGCACAGCGGCGCAGCGGGCGTTTGGGCGCATTGTCGGGGCGGTAAGGCAAGATAGGTCTGTGAGTACAGCACCGGTCCCCGCAGAGGAAACAGCAAACAGCACTGAGGAACTTACCGAGCCGGACGCCGTCCCCGCCGGGACAGTGCGCGAGGAATACGAGAACCTGACGGATCTGGTCAGGAAGTACCGGTTTGCGTATTACCAGGAGGACGAACCCCTGGTCTCCGACGCCGAATTCGACGAATTGTTCCGGCGCCTTGAGGAGATCGAGGCACTGCATCCCGAGCTGGTAGCCAATGACTCGCCCACGCAGGAGGTCGGCGGGGAAGTCTCGGCCGCGTTCGCCGCCGTCGAACACCTGCAACGGATGTACAGCCTCGAGGACGTCTTTTCCTTGGAGGAGCTGGAGGCCTGGATCACCAAAGCCGAGGGCGGAATCAGCAAGCTGGGGGACACCGCCCGGCTCGCGTGGCTCACGGAACTCAAGATTGACGGTCTCGCCGTCAACCTGTTGTACCGCGACGGGAAACTGGTCCGGGCGGCCACCAGGGGTGACGGAACCACGGGTGAAGACATTACCCATAACGTCCTGACGATCAAGGAAATCCCGACGGAACTGACGGGCACCGGCTTTCCCGCAGAGGTTGAAATCCGAGGTGAGGTCTTTATCCCGTCCAAGGCCTTCGCGGAATTTAATGAGGCACTGATCGAAGCCGGCAAGGCGCCGCTGGCCAACCCCAGGAATGCCGCCGCCGGCTCGATCAGGCAGAAGGATCCTGCGGAAACTGCCAAGCGTCCGTTGCGGATGTTTGTCCACGGCATTGGTGCGCGCGAAGGCCTGGATACCCTGAGCCAGTCCCAGACCTACGCCGTGCTGGAACAGTGGGGACTCCCCGTCAGCCCGTACTTCGAGGTCCTGGGGGGCCTGCCCGAGATCCTTGCCTTCATCAAGCGCTACGGCGAGCAACGGCACAACCTCATGCACGAAATCGACGGCATTGTGGTCAAAGTGGACGATCTCGCCACCCAGCGTGCCCTGGGGTACACCACCCGGGTGCCGCGGTGGGCCGTGGCGTACAAGTACCCGCCGGAGGAAGTCCACACGAAACTGCTGGACATTGCAGTCAACGTCGGACGCACCGGACGTGTCACCCCGTTCGGCATCATGACCCCCGTTAAAGTGGCCGGGTCCACAGTGGAGATGGCCACGCTGCACAACCAGGACGTCGTCAAGGCCAAAGGTGTGAAGATCGGCGACATCGTTGTCCTACGGAAGGCCGGGGATGTTATTCCTGAGATTGTGGGGCCTGTGCTCGCCCTGCGCGACCAGCAGAAACCGCCGGTGCGGGACTTCGTGATGCCCACCGAATGCCCTGCCTGCGGCACGCCGCTGGCTCCGGCCAAGGAAGGGGACGTGGACATCCGCTGTCCCAACGCCCGCTCCTGCCCGGCGCAGCTTCGGGAGCGCGTTTTCCATCTGGCCGGTCGCGGCGGGTTCGATATCGAGGCCCTGGGCTGGGAGGCAGCCATCGCGCTGACGCAGCCTGCCGAGCCGGAAGTGGCGCCGCTGGTTTCTGAGGCAGCGCTGTTTGATCTCACGCCCGAGGACCTGGCAGACGTGCGGATCCGGCGCGAAAAGCGTTCCAAGGGAGTGGCCACCGGCGAGTTCGAGCTGGTCCCGTATTTCTACAGCAAGGGCACCGCCAAGACGCCGTCCAAGCCCACGGCAACCACGAACAAGCTCTTCGACGAACTGACCAAAGCCAAGACCCAGCCGCTGTGGCGGGTGCTCGTTGCTTTATCCATCCGGCATGTTGGTCCCCGCGCCTCACGCGCCCTGGCCACGGCTTTCGGCACCATGGACGGCATCCGGAATGCCTCTGAGGAAGACCTGGCCCATGTGGATGGCGTCGGCCCAACCATCGCGGCCGCACTGAAGGAATGGTTCGCCGAGGACTGGCACGTGGAAATCATTGACCGCTGGGCCGCGGCCGGAGTCCGCATGGAGGACGAGCGCGACCACTCCATGCCGCGGACCCTGGAAGGGTTGACCCTTGTGGTTACCGGCTCCCTGCCGAACTTCAGCCGGGATGAGGCCAAGGAAGCCATCCTTCTGCGGGGTGGCAAAGCGGCCGGTTCGGTCTCCAAAAACACCAGCTACGTGGTCGCCGGCGAAAGCGCTGGCACCAAACTGGACAAAGCCGAGCAGCTCGGAATCCCCGTCCTGGACGAGGACGGCTTCCGTGAGCTCCTTGCGAACGGCCCGGCTCCCGCTGCCGAAGCTGCGCCCACACCTACGTCCACAGAACCAGAAGAGGCAGCCGAATGAGCCACCCAGAACTCAACACCGAACTCCTGGGGGTCGCCAGGCAAGCGGCCGCCGCAGGCGCCGCCGTACTGGCGTCCCGCAATGGCGAGGCCCTGGACATCAGCAACAAAGGCGACGCCGGCGACTGGGTCACGGCCTTTGATGTCGCCGCGGAGAACGCGGTTCGGGATGCCATCATGGCTGCCCGGCCGCAGGACACCATCACGGGGGAGGAACACGGCACCACCCGGCCTGTTGCCCCCAGCGGCTACCGCTGGTCCATCGACCCGCTGGACGGCACTACCAACTTCATCCGGAATATCGTCTACTACGCCACCTCCGTGGCAGTGGCGGATTCCGACGGCGTCTGGCTGGCCGGCGTCGTCGACGCCCCAGCGCTGGGCCGCGTTTACTACGCTGCCCGGGGCCAGGGTGCGTGGCTGGAAGAACGCGGCAGGGTGACCAGGCTCCAGGGCCCGGCGCCGGACCGCGCCGGGCAGATCCTCGCCACCGGTTTCAGTTACGACCCCGCCGTCCGCTCCGAGCAGGCTGCACTGCTGGGCAGTCTGATGGACGGCTTCGCCGACGTCCGGCGGCTGGGCTCCGCAGCGCTGGACCTCTGCATGGTGGCTGACGGGACCCACGACGCCTACGGCGAACGCGGGCTCAACGAACACGATTTCTCCGCCGGTGCGCTGATTGCCGAGGAAGCCGGTTGCTGGGTCCGGCGTCCCCGGCTGGCCAGTCCGCTGGACGGCGGACCCACCGACGCAGACAGGCTCGCCGCCTGGACCTGCGCCGGGACCTTGGCGCTGTCCGGCAAGTTTCCACTGTGACGCCGCTGCGCCACTAGCATTGTCAGGTGCAACCGCAAATAACCATCCGACCGGCCGCTGAGGCAGACTTCCAGGCCATCGCCAGAATCACCGTGGACTCGTACCTGGCAGCAGGCTACTTCGACAGCGCGGACCATCCCTACATGCAGCAGATCCAGGATGTTGCCGCACGTGCGGCGAAGGCCACCATCTGGGTGGCCGAACGTGACCGGCAGGTGGTGGGTTCCGTGACCCTGGCGCTGGCAGGTGAACCGTTTGCCGACATCGCACTCCCGGATGAACTGGAGTTCCGGATGCTGGTGGTGGATCCGGCGGTGCAGCGCAGCGGCGCGGGCAAGGCCATGGTGGAAGCCATCATTGAGCATGCAAAATCGCTGGAGGGCATCACCGGCGTGGCCCTCACCACCGGGGGGACCTGGGAAAGCGCCCACGGCCTCTACCGGAAGACCGGCTTCAAACGCGTCCCCGAACGTGACTGGCTGATTCCGGGCACGGACATAAAACTGCTGGTTTACCGGCTTGACGTCCAGCCAACCTAAAGTGGTGCCGACTCATTTTCGGCACTGAAAGGCCCACCATGCGCAAAACATTCGGCACCGGCTCCGTCTGGGAGCAGACCCTTGGCTACTCCCGCGCTGTCCGGGTGGACAACACGCTCTACATTTCCGCAACGGCCGCCAGCGGCGAGGACGGCATTGTGGGCGAGGACTTCTACACGCAGACCCAGTACATCCTGCAGAAGCTCGGCGTGGTCCTGGCCGAAGCCGGATTCAGCTTCGAAGACGTGGTCCAGTCCAAGCTGTACCTGACCGACATCAGCAAATGGGAAGAGGCCGGCCGCGCCCACGGCGAAGTCTTCGGCGAGATCCGCCCCACGCTGGCCCTGGTGCACGTCCTGCCGTTCCTTGACCCGAAGATGCTCGTCGAAATCGAGCTCGTGGCCCAGAAGAGCGCCAGCTAGCCCACGCCCGCACCCCGCGCGAACTGGCAGCCAATACCCTCAAATCCGCATTTTGCGGGTATTAGCTGCCAGTTCGCGCATGGGTACGAGGGATTACTGGGCCGGGAGGCTGTAGCGGTGTTCCGGGCGTCCGGTGGTTCCGTAGCGCAGTTGGATGTCGACGGCGCCGTCGTCGGCCAGCGAGGACAGGTACCTCTGCGCCGTGGCCCGGGAAACCCCCACGCGGGTGGCCACTTCCACCGCCGAATACTGCTCGCCGGCCACCAGCGATTCCAACACCGCGGCCTCGGTGGCGGAGCGGGGCTTGGCCGACGGCGCCACGTCCCCGGGGATCAGTGCCCGTTTGGCGCGCTCCACGGAGCCCTGGTCCAGGGCCCCGGGCTGGCCCAGCAGCCTGCGGTACCGGGCATACGAACGCAGCTGCTGCGACAGAGACTCGGCAGTAAAGGGCTTCAGCAGGTACCCGAGGGCGCCGCGGCGGAATGCTTTCCGCAGCGACTCGGCGTCCGATGCTGCGCTGAGGATCATGGTGTCTACGTCGAGTTGCTGCAGCAAGTCGAGCCCCGATGCGTCCGGCAGATAGACATCGAGCAGCACCAGGTCGGGGCGAAGGCTGTGGATCGCCTGCAGCGCCAGGGACGCCGACCCCACCGGCGCCAGCGCCAGGAATCCTGCCACCGAATCCACATAGGCGGCGTGCAGCTTGGCCACGTGGAAATCGTCATCCACAATCAGCACCCTGAAATCCTCAGGCATCATTGTCCTTTCCAGCCAAATCCGTGGTCCCCGCAGGTGTCCCCGCTGTTGTCCCGGTGGTTGTGCGTGGCAGGGAAGCCATAAACACGGCCCCGGGTCCGCCCGGTGTCCCCGGCTCCAGCAAGCGGACGTCTCCGCCGCGCCGCCGGGCCAGCTTCCGGGCCAGAGCCAGGCCCAGCCCCTGCCCGCCGCTGGTCCGTGCGCCGGCAGCCGCCGGAGCCGCCAATCCAGGGCCACCTGCCGTCGTAAATCCTTCTGCGAAGACCGCTTCCGGATCCGTCCCGGCGGCGAGCCCGTTGCCGGAATCAGCGACGACGATGTGCAGCGTCCCGCCGTCGTCGTGCGCTTCATCCAGCACCTCCAGCTCCACCCAGCGGTCCGGGGAGGAGCCGACGACGGCTGCGTTGACCGCATTATCGATCAGGTTGCCCAGCACGGTGGTCACGTCCTGCGGCTCGGTGACCTGGCCGCGGACCAGCGTTTCGGGCCCGATCCGCAGCGTGACGCCGCGCTCATCGGCCTCCACGCCCTTGGCACCCACGAAGGCCTGCAGGTACGGGTCCTGCAACAGTTCCGCCTGGTCCACCGGGAACTTCAGCGGCCCCGTGGCGGCCAGTCCGGCCAAGTAATCGCGAGCCTGCTGGTGCTGCCCGATGCTCATCAGGCCGGCGATGGTGTGCAGCTGGTTGGCGAATTCGTGGCGCTGGGCGCGCAGGGCTGTGGACATGGTGCCCACGGCGTCGAGCTGCCGGGTGAGCTGCTGGAGTTCGGTGCGGTCCCGTAGCATCACCACCCAGCCCAGGTCCTCGCTTCGATGCAGGGCCTTGCGCGCGCTGGCCACCAGGACACTGCCGCCGGCCACCAGCTCGATGGCGTCCGCCTCCGCGGCGTCCGGCCGGGTCAGCGCCTTGAGCTGCCCGGGCACCGGAGCGTCGGCCCACGGCGTCCCGGAAAGGTCCGGCTGCTCCAGAAGGCGCTGCGCCGCTGCGTTGAACACGCTGATCCTGCCGTCGGCCGAAACGCCGATGACGCCGTCGTCCACGCCCTGCAAAACGGCCACCTGGTCGTGGACCAGCGTGCTGATTTCCTCAGGCTCCAGGCCCAGTGTCAGGCGCTGGAGCCGGCGCCGCAGCAGGAACGAAGCCAGCACGCCCGTGAGCAGAGCTCCGCCTGCGGTGAGGACGATCGGGACGATGTCGCGGGCCAGGCTTTGGCCCAGCGATTCCATTGAGTAGCCAACGCTGACAATTCCCACCACGGTTGTGGAGGACCCGGGTGCATAGATGGGCACCTTGGCACCTGCTGACGGGCCGAGGGTCCCGGTGTTCCGCGTGGTCTCTTCCCGACCGGCAAGCGCCACCGAGGGATCAGTGCTCACGTGCTCGCCGAGGAGGGCAGGGTCCGGATGGGCCAGGCGGAGGCCGGTTTCGTCGGTGATCGCCACAAAGAAGGCGCCGGTGCGGAGGCGGGCGGCCTCTGCGGCGGCCTGCACGGGCCCGGTGGCCAGCACGGGAGCCGGCGGCGTGCCCTCTTCCTTGCTGATGGCCTGGACGGCGGAGCGTATGCCCGGATCCGAGGCCACGGTCCGGGCGAGGGTCAAAGCCTGGTTCTCGGCCTCGTTGCCGATCCGCCCGGACACCAGCCATGCATGGACGGCGCCGCTGAGCAGCACCACGAGCAGCACGACGCCCAGCTGCAGGAGCAGCGTCTGGGTGGAGAAGCGCATGGCGAGCCGTGGCATCCGGGCTCCTTCCGCCGTCGTACGCGCCGGTATGTGCGGGGGCAGCCCGGGCGCTGGAATCAAAGTGCTTCTGCCATCCTAGGCGCTGAGCACAATGAGCAAAACGCTCGGAACGAGCAGTATGCCAATCAATTGAGGCAAAGGCACGGCCGTGACCTCCGCCACCCTAATGTCTGTAGCACGCGTCACACTGCGGTGGCGTTGTTCACAAGAAGGAGCCGGCCGTGCTGGTATTACTTGGATTCGCAATGATCGCGGTATTCATGGTGCTGATCATGACGAAGAAGCTGACGCCAGTACTGGCGCTGATCATCGTCCCCACCGTTTTTGGCCTGTTCGCAGGTGCCGGACTGGGCATCGGGGACATGGTCCTGGAGTCAATGAAGTCCATGACTTCCACGGCGGCCCTCCTGATGTTCGCCATCATCTACTTCGGACTGATGATCGACGTCGGGCTGTTCGACCCGCTGGTGAAGTTCATCCTCCGCAAGCTCGGCAATGACCCCGCCAAGGTAGTGCTCGGCACCGCGATCCTGGCGGCCGCGGTCTCCCTGGACGGCGACGGCTCCACCACCTTCATCCTCACCACCGCCGCCATGCTGCCGGTCTACCTTCGCCTGAAAATGAGCCCCGTAGTGCTCACCTGCGTGGCCGGCCTGGCCAACGGCACCATGAACATCCTGCCGTGGGGCGGCCCCACCGCCCGTGCCGCCACCGCGCTCCACCTCGACGTCAACGACGTTTTTGTCCCGATGATCCCGTCCCTCATCGCCGGCCTGGTAGTGGTCTTCGGCTTCGCCTGGCTGCTGGGCCTGCAGGAACGTAACCGCCTCCGCGCCACCGCACCGGAAATCTGGGGAACGCCGGACACGGCAGAACCCTTCACCGCTGAAAAGTTCGACGCCGACACGTCCGACGGCGGCACGGCCGCTTCCTCCGCCGGTACCGGCCGCAATGGGTCACCTACCCCCGGAACCGGAAGTCCCGCCGTCGGCGGCTACTCCCCGGAAGGTTCGTCAGTAGCTGTCCTGGAACACACCGAAACGCTGGTGGATGAAAGGGATTCCGCCATGGCGGATACCGCACTGGACCCGAACCGCAAGACGTTGCGCCCCAAGCTGTTCTGGTTCAACCTCGGACTGACGGTCGCCGTCATGGTGGTGCTCGTGGCCAACATCGTGCCGCTGCCGTTTGTCTTCATGGTGGGCTCCGCCATTGCACTGCTGGTGAACTTCCCCAAGGTCAAGGAGCAGGGCGAGCAGCTGATCGCCCACGCACCGTCCATCGTGGCCGTGGTCAGCATGGTCATGGCCGCGGCCGTCCTCACCGGCGTCCTGAAGGGCACCGGCATGGTCGAGGCCATGTCCGCGTGGCTTGTGCAGATCATCCCCACCAGCATGGGCCCGTTCATGGCCGTCATCACCGGCCTCCTCAGCATCCCCATGACCTTCTTCATGAGCAACGACGCGTTCTACTTCGGCGTCCTGCCCGTGCTCAGCGAGACCGCCGCACACTACGGAATCAGTGCCGCTGAGATGGCGCGTGCCTCCATTACCGGCCAGCCGTTCCACCTGCAGAGCCCGCTGGTTCCGGCTATCCTCCTGCTCGTTTCGCTGGCCAAGGTGGAGCTCGGCGACCACCACAAAAAGGTCCTGTGGCGCACCGCCGTGGTTTCCCTCGTCATGCTGGGTGTGGGAATGCTGACGGGAGCCATTGGGATCGGTTAGTCTGTAGCTGCCTGTGGCTGGTCCTCGTGACCGGGACCACGGCACCGACGTGCCCGTCTGACGCCCGCTGGGGGTCGTCAGACGGGCACCGACGTTTCCCCACTAGACTGGTTCGGAAAACAATCCGAACCTGCAGGGGAGATCCATGGCTGCGATCAACCGTGACGACGTCGCGCACCTCGCGCGGCTCGCTCACATCGAGATGAGTGCTGAAGAGCTGGACAGGATGGCCGGCGAACTCGCCGTCATCGTTGATTCAGTGAAGTCCGTGAGTGAAGCCGCCGGTGACGACGTCCCGGCAACCTCCCACCCGATCCCGCTGACCAACGTGTTCCGCGAGGACGTTGTGGGCCACACCTTCACCGCGGAGCAGGCACTCTCGGGAGCTCCGGATTCCGATGAGAACCGTTTCAAGGTCCCGGCAATCCTGGATGAGGCATAACCATGACTGACACCACCGAACTCATCCGCCTGTCCGCCGCGCAGCTCGCCGGCATGCTGGCCGCCCGCGAGGTCACCTCCGTCGAGGTCACGCAGGCTTACCTGGACCGGATCGCAGCTGTCGACGGCGGCGAACGCGGCGTGAACGCGTTCCTGCACGTCAACACCGAGGAAGCGCTCGCCGTCGCCGCTGAGGTGGACGCCATCCGTGCCGCCGGCGGTGCCGCGGCCGAGGAACTGCACGTGCTCGCCGGTGTGCCCATCGCGGTTAAGGACCTCATCGTCACCATCGGCCAGCCCACCACGGCAGGCTCCAAGATCCTCGAGGGCTGGCACAGCCCCTACGACGCCACGGTGGTCAAACGCCTCCGTGCCGCCAAGATGCCCATCCTGGGCAAGACCAACCTGGACGAATTCGCCATGGGTTCCTCCACCGAGCACTCTGCGTACGGCCCCACCCGCAACCCGTGGGACCTGGACCGGATCCCCGGCGGTTCCGGCGGCGGTTCGGCGGCGGCCGTTGCTGCTTTCGAGGCACCGCTGGCCCTTGGCACGGACACCGGCGGATCCATCCGCCAGCCCGGCGCCGTCACCGGCACCGTGGGAGTCAAGCCCACCTACGGCGGTGTTTCCCGTTACGGTGCCATCGCCATGGCTTCCTCGCTGGACCAGATCGGCCCGGTTTCCCGCACCGTCCTGGACTCGGCGCTGCTGCACCAGGTCATCGGCGGGCATGATCCCTTTGACTCCACATCCCTGCCCGACCCCCTGGCGGACCTCGTCGCCGCTGCCCGAGTGGGCAACGTCGAAGGCATGCGGATCGGCATCATCAAGGAACTCCACGGCGAGGGGTACCAGGCCGGCGTCGAAAACCGCTTCAACGAATCCCTGGAACTGCTGAAGCAGGCCGGCGCGGAAATCGTTGAGGTGTCCTGCCCCAACTTCCAGTACGCGCTCGGCGCCTACTACCTGATCATGCCGTCGGAGGCCTCCTCCAACCTGGCAAAGTTCGACGGCGTCCGGTACGGACTGCGCGTCCTCCCCGAGGACGGACCCATGACCATCGAACGGGTCATGGCCGCCACCCGCGCCGCCGGTTTCGGGGACGAAGTCAAGCGCCGCATCATCCTTGGCACCTATGCCCTGAGCGCCGGCTACTACGACGCGTACTACGGTTCGGCGCAGAAGGTCCGCACCCTGGTCCAGCGTGACTTCGAGGCCGCGTTCGCGCAGGCCGACGTCCTGATCTCTCCCACGGCGCCCACCACGGCGTTCAAGCTCGGGGAGAAACTGAACGATCCGCTGGCGATGTACCTCAACGACGTCGCCACCATCCCCGCCAACCTGGCAGGCGTGCCCGGGCTGACCCTGCCCGGCGGCCTGGCTGACGAGGACGGCCTTCCGGTCGGCATCCAGCTGCTGGCTCCGGCCCGCGAAGATGCCCGTCTCTACCGGGTAGGTGCAGTCCTGGAATCCCTGCTGGAGGCACAATGGGGCGGCCCGCTCCTGGACCGGGCGCCGGCCCTCGCTGAAACCTCGGTTGCCGGGCCCGTCGAGACCCTTGTCGAAGCCAAGGAGGCAAAATAATGAGCACTGACGCAACCCTGAGCTTCGAAGAGGCCATGGAGAAGTACGATCCTGTCCTGGGGTTCGAGGTCCACGTGGAACTCAACACCAAGACCAAGATGTTCTCCTCGGCACCGAACGTCTTCGGCGACGAGCCGAACACCAACGTCAACGAGGTGGACCTGGGCATGCCCGGCGTGCTGCCGGTGGTGAACAGGATCGCGATCGAGTCCTCGATCAAGATCGGCCTTGCCCTGAACTGCAAAATCGCCGAATCCTGCACGTTCGCACGGAAGCAGTACTTCTACCCCGACACTCCCAAAAACTTCCAGACGTCACAGTACGAGGACCCGATCGCGTACGACGGCTACCTGGACATTGAACTCTCGGACGGGACCATCTTCCGCGTGGAGATCGAGCGCGCCCACATGGAGGAGGACGCCGGCAAGCTGACCCACATGGGCGGGGCCTCCGGGCGGATCCAGGGTGCGGATTTCTCGCTGGTGGACTACAACCGTTCCGGCGTTCCGCTGGTGGAGATTGTCACCAAGCCCATCGAGGGTGCAGGTTCCCGCGCCCCGGAGCTGGCCAAGGCCTACGTGGCTGCCGTCCGGGAGATCGTCAAGAACCTTGGTGTCTCGGACGCGAAGATGGAACGCGGCAACGTGCGCTGCGACGCGAACGTGTCGCTGCGCCCGCACGGCCGCGAACGCTTCGGCATCCGCTCCGAAACGAAGAACGTCAACTCGCTGCGCGCCGTCGAACACGCCGTCCGCTACGAGATCCAGCGGCACGCAGCCGTCCTTGACGCCGGCAACCCGGTCATCCAGGAAACGCGCCACTGGCACGAGGACACACGCACGACGACGTCGGGCCGGCCCAAGTCCGATGCCGATGACTACCGCTACTTCCCGGAGCCGGACCTGGTTCCGATCGTTGCGTCCCGCGAATGGGTGGAGGAGCTCCGCGCCACCCTGCCCGAGCCGCCGGCGGCCCGCCGCAAGCGACTGCAGGCGGACTGGGGCTACTCGGACCTGGAATTCCGCGACGTCGTCAACGCCGGCGTTATGGACGAGATCGAGGAAACCATCGCCGCCGGCGCCTCGGCTTCCGTGTCCCGCAAGTGGTGGATGGGCGAGATCGTGGGCCGGGCCAAGAACGCCGACATGGATCCCGGCCAGTTGGGCGTCCAGCCTGCCACCATCGTGGAGCTGAACCAGCTGGTGGAGAACGGCAAGATCAACAACAAGATGGCCACCGAGGTCCTGGACGGCGTGCTCGCCGGCGAAGGCACCCCGGCGGAGATCGTGGCGAAGCGCGGCCTCGCCGTCGTTTCCGACGACGGCCCCCTGCTCGAAGCCATCGACGCCGCACTCGCCGCACAGCCGGACGTCGCGGACAAGATCCGCGCCGGCAAGCTCCAGGCGATCGGCGCGATCGTGGGCGGCGTTATGAAGGCCACCCGCGGCCAGGCCGACGCCGGCCGCGTCAAGGAGCTGATCCTGGCGAAGCTCGGCGTTGAAGGCTAGCCGCGGGCTAAGCCGCCTGATTTAACCCAACTGGGTCGCAGTAGATGTCGTTATGAGCGCTCATGACAAGCGCTCATAACGGCATGTACTGCGACCCAGTTGGGCTTTAAGTACTCACTTCCCACCGCAAAGTACGCGTGGTCAGCGGGGCTCACCGGTTCTAGACTGAAGGTCCAGGGCGCCGGAGCCCTGCCGGTGCTGTGGGAGGAATTGCCATGTCGGTCCAAGAACCGTTGAGATTCCGCAAGGTCCTGCTGGCCGGCGTTGTGGCGTTGGCGCTGACCGGCACCGGCGTCGCCATCGCCTGGTCCGCGGACACGCCGTCTCCGTCTCCGTCCGCTTCCGCGCCGGGGAGGTCGGACCAGGCGCCCAGCCAGGATAAGCCCGCCAAGGCCCAGCGCCCGCAGCACCTGCACAGTGAAAGTGTGGTTAAGAAGGCCGACGGCACCTTCGAAACCGTGCTGACCCAGCAGGGCACCGTGGACGCCGTCAGCGCAACCTCGGTCACCGTCAAGAGCGAGGACGGATTCACCCAGACCTACGCCGTCAACGCGGACACCCGGGTCGTCAAGTTCCCGGCCCCGGCCGCGGACGGTTCGCCGGCAAAGGGCGACGACGGCAAACGGCTTAAGCGCTCAGACGTCACCATCGCGGAAATCGCCACGGGCGAGGCCGTCAGGGTCTCGGGCGTGAAGAACGGTGACAACGCCACCGCCCGGCAGATCGTGGAAGGCGCCGGCAACGGCCCGGGACTTGGGAAAGGCCTCGGCAAGGGACACGGCCACGGCCTCGGCCACGCCAAGCGGCTTGCCCCCAAGTAGCTGGCGTATAGCGTCGTCAAAACGCGGAATGGCGACGTTAACTGCGACCCGGTTGGGCCTAACACTGTTCCACCAGCCCGGTCATGATCGCCTGCAGCGCCTCGCACACAATCATCACCGAGCGGCGCTTCAGGTTCTCCGGGCGGGCCAGGATGTCTATCCGCCGCCGGGTGCTGATGCCCTCAAGCGGCCGCAGCACAATGCCCGGGTTGAGCACGGGCCGCGCCGTATGCCGTGGCAGCAGGCCCACCACGCCGCCTGCCGCGACCAGCGCGGCCACGGTGGAGTAGTCGTTGATCCTGTGGACGATGTTCAGTTCCCTACTGGAGACGGCCGCCACGGCGGAGAGGACGTCCGCGGGGGAGTAGCCGGTGTGGCTGGTCACCCACGGTTCGCCCACGACGTCGGCCGCGGTGACGGTGTCCCGGTCCGCCAACGGATGCCCGGCAGGCAGGGCAACATCGAGCGGTTCGTGCGCCAGCGGGATCACCGCAACACGCTCCTCCGGCCAGCGCGGGCTGTGGTCCATCCGGTGCGCCAGCACCAGGTCGTACCGCGCCGTCAGCGCCGGGAAGTCCTGCTGCGCCACGTCCTCGTCGGAGAGCTGGATCCGCGGCTGGCCGGGCGCGTCCAGCATGCGGGCCAGGGGTGCGAACAGCGCCTGGCCCGCACTGTGGAACCCACTGATGGTCACCGGACCTACCGGAGATCCGTGATAGGCGCCGATTGCCGTCCGGGCGTCCGCCATGGCACTGACGACGGCGGCACCTGCGTCGGCAAGGACCTGGCCGGCCTCGGTCAGCACCAGGTTGCGGCCCTCTTTCCTGGTCAGCGGAACGTCAATGTTGCGCTGCAGCAGTGCCAGTTGCTGGGACACCGCGGAGGGCGTGACCATGAGCGTCTCCGCTACCGCCTTCACGCTGCCCAGGGCCCCCAGTTCGCGGAGGATTTCCAGCTGATGAATTTCCATCCGCCCAGTCTATGCATAAGCAAATACTTCATCGTCGATTGAGAGAATACTGCTTGTGCTAATGCTTCTAAATGGCTCTAATAAAGGGAGACCACACCCGCAGGCCGCGGGTCGCTGCCAACAGTCAGGAAGCCAATGAAGGCACTCTACAAGTCCGGTGCACACGCCGGGTTCGAGCTGGTTGACCGCCCCGAGCCCGAGGCCGGCCCCAGCGACGTCAAGATCCGGGTCATGACCACCGGGATCTGCGGCACGGACCTGCACATCCAATCCTGGGATGCCTGGGCACAAAGCATAATCGAGGCGCCACTCATCGCCGGCCATGAGTTCTACGGTGAAGTAGTGGAAATCGGCGACGGCGTCCGCGACGTCAAGGTGGGGGACCGGGTTTCCGGCGAGGGCCACGTGGTCTGCGGGATCTGCCGGAACTGCCGCGCGGGCCGCCGCCAGATGTGCATCCACACCGTCAGTGTCGGCGTGCAGCGGGACGGCGCCTTCGCCGAGTACGTGGTCATCCCCGAGACCAACGTCTGGGTCCACCACGATCCCTCCATCACGCCGGAACTGGGCGCCATTTTCGATCCGTTCGGCAACGCCGTACACACCGCCCTCAGTTTTCCCCTGGTGGGCGAGGACGTGCTGATCACCGGGGCCGGTCCCATTGGCCTGATGGCCATTGCGGTGGCCCGCCACGCCGGGGCACGCAAGATCGCCATCACCGATGTCTCCAAGCCCCGGCTCGACCTGGCACGCCGGCTCGGCGTGGACCTGGCCATCGACGTCTCCACCACGCGCGTCAAGGATGCCCAGCGTGAACTCGGCATGCGGGAGGGCTTCGACATCGGGATGGAAATGTCCGGCCACCCCACCGCCCTGCCTGAGATGATCAACAACATGAACCACGGCGGCCGCATTGCCATGCTCGGCCTGCCCAGCCAGGACATCACCATCGACTGGGGCAAAGTCGTCACGCACATGCTGACCCTGAAGGGCATCTACGGCCGGGAAATGTATGAGACCTGGTACGCCATGAGCGCCATGCTCTCCTCCAACCCCGTGCTGCACGCCGGCATCTCAGCGGTGGTGACGGACAAGCTTCCCGCAGCAGAATGGGAAAAAGGCTTCGCCACCGCCCGCGCCGGCGTCGGCGGAAAAGTTGTCCTCGACTGGACCGAACTCTAAGGAGCACCATGTACACCTCCATCAAGGACCAGCTGCAGGCTGAACTGGACGACATCCGCACCGCCGGACTGTTCAAGACCGAACGCAGCATCAACTCCCCGCAGTCCAGCCACGTCACGGCAGGGCAGATCGGCCAGCCGGGCGCAACGGTCCTCAACTTCTGCGCCAACAACTACCTGGGCCTCGCGGACCACCCGGACATCATTACCGCAGCCAAAGAGGCCATGGACTCACGCGGCTTCGGCATGGCCAGCGTCCGCTTCATCTGCGGCACCCAGGACCTGCACCTGGAGCTGGAAGCCAGGGTCTCCAGGTTCCTCGGGACCGAGGACACCATCCTCTTCTCCAGCTGCTTTGATGCCAACGGCGGCGTCTTCGAATCCCTCTTCGGCCCCGAGGACGCCATCATCTCCGACGCCCTCAACCACGCCTCCATCATCGACGGCATCCGGCTCTGCAAGGCCCAGCGGTTCCGCTACGCGAACCAGGACATGGCGGACCTCGAGACCAAGCTCCTTGACGCCAAGGATGCCCGGCGCAAGATCATCGTCACCGACGGCGTGTTCTCCATGGACGGCTACCTGGCACCGCTGGAAGCCATCTGCGACCTCGCCGAGAAGCACGACGCCCTGGTGATGGTGGACGATTCCCACGCCGTCGGCTTTATGGGGGCCACCGGCGCCGGAACCCCTGAGCACGCCGGCGTGTCCCCGCGCGTGGACATCTACACCGGAACGTTCGGCAAGGCCCTGGGCGGAGCGTCCGGCGGCTACGTGTCCGGCCGCAGTGAAGTTGTGGCCATGCTCCGCCAGAAAGCTCGCCCGTACCTGTTCTCCAACTCCCTCGCCCCCGCGATCGTCGCCGCCACCATCAAGGCGCTTGACCTGGTGGAGAACTCCGGTGACCTGCGGACCCGGCTGTTCGAGAATGCCCGGCTGTTCCGCCGCCGGATGACGGAGGAGGGCTTCGAACTCCTGGACGGCGAACACGCGATCGTTCCCGTGATGTTCGGGGATGCGGTGATGGCCGCCAAGGTGGCGGACCAGATGCTCCAGCACGGCGTCTTTGTCACCGCATTCAGTTTCCCGGTAGTCCCGCGCGGCGCCGCCCGGATCCGTGTGCAGCTTTCGGCGTCGCACTCAGCGGACGACGTCGAAGCGTGCGTGGGTGCGTTCGTCGCCAGCCGTGCGGCGGTAGCAGGTTAACCCGGCCGGGTTAACCCAGCCGGGCTAAACCCCCAGCGGGCGCCCGGCGCGGCCGCCGGGCAACTCTGCAAGGATGGAGCCATGGCAGCACACTACGACGTCCTGATTGTGGGCGGCGGCATCGCCGGCCTGTCCCTGGCCTCCGCGCTCGCGGGCAGCTGCAGCGTGGCGCTGGTGGAAGCGGAGCAGGAGTTGGCGTACCACACGTCCTCCCGCTCCGCCCGCCAGCTCATTCCGAGTTACGGCCCGGACGTGGTCAGGGAGCTCACGGTCCGGACCCTGGAACTGATCGCTGCCCGGGACGCGGAACTGCCGGAATCGGTCCTGACGCCGCGGAGTTTTATGCTCATCGGCACCGAGGAATCCGTCCGCGCCGAAGCCAGCGGCCACATGAATCCCATCACGCATGACCGGGCACTGGAGCTGTGCCCTGCGCTGGTGCCCGGGGCTTTCTCCGCCGCAGGCCTGGACACCGGATCCTTCGCCTGCAACGCCCCGCTGCTGCTGGAAGACCACCGGCAGCGGGCTGAGGCCGCCGGCGCCGACATCATCACCGGCGCCCGTGTACATTCCGCCCAGCGACTGGGCTCGGGCTGGGAGATCGGGGCGGGGCAGGAAGCCTTTGAGGCCGGTGTGCTGGTCAACGCGGCCGGCGCCTGGGCCGACGAACTCGCCGTGATCAGCGGCGTGGAGAAACTCGGGCTCCAGCCGTACCGGCGCACAGCGGCGATTGTCGACGTCGAACATCCCCTGCCCGGGCACAGCCCCATGGTGGCGGCAGCGGACCACACGTTCTATTTCCGCCCGGAGGGCACCGAGGTGCTGATCTCGCCGTCGGAAACGGTACCCAGCGGACCCGAGGACGCCAGGCCGCGGCCCGGCGTTATCGAGCGGCTGATCGTGGAGCTCAACCAGCTGACCACGTTGGGAATCCGGGGAGTCCGGACCGCGTGGACGGGGCTCCGGACCGAGGCAGCCGACGGCGTCCCGGTAGCCGGGTTCGACGCCGAAGCACCAGGGTTCTACTGGCTCGCGGGTCAGGGCGGGTACGGTTTCCAGACCTCATCGGCCATGGCGGAGCTCGCCGCCGCGCAGATCCTGGCCGGGCCGGGCGCCGGGCACAGTGCGGGACAGGGCGCAGGTCACCGTCCCGGTGCGGCCCAGCATCCGGCATCCCGGACAGCGGAGGCGCTGGCCGCCACGCGCTGGTCCATCCGGCGCTGAACAATGGAACCCATGAGCACCCTGATCACCAACATCGCCGAGCTGATGACCCAGGATCTGGACCACCGTGTCCTGAAGAATGCCGCCGTGGTGGTCGAGGGCGAACGGATCGCCTGGCTCGGTTCCGCCGCGGATGCGCCGGCGGCCGATGTCGCCGTGGACGCCGGCGGCCGGGCCGTGCTGCCGGGCTGGGTGGATTCGCACACGCACCTGGTCTTCGCCGGCGACCGCACAGCGGAGTTCGAGGCGCGGATGGCAGGGGAGTCGTATTCGGCAGGCGGCATCGCCGTGACCATGAACGCCACCCGGCGCGCGTCCGATTTCGACCTCACCCGGCTGGCCATGGCGCGGGTGTCCGAGGCCGTGTCGCAGGGCACCACCTACCTCGAAACCAAGACCGGGTACGGGCTGGACGTTGAGCACGAGGCCCGGAGTGCCCGGATCGCCTCCACGGTCGCGGACGAAGTCACCTACCTGGGCGCCCACCTGGTCCCCGCGGGCGTCGACGCGGAGGCGTACACCGACCTCGTCTGCGGGCCCATGCTCGACGCCGTCCGGCCCTACGTCCGCTGGGCGGACGTGTTCTGCGAGGAAGGCGCCTTCACGGCCGAGCAGTCCCGCCGTGTGCTGGAGGCGTGCCGCGCCGCCGGACTGGGGATCCGCGTCCACGGCAACCAGCTTGGCGAGGGGCCCGGTGTGCAGCTGGCGGTGGAACTCGGGGCAGCTAGCGTGGACCACGTGAACTGCCTGTCGGCCCGTGACGTGGCGGCGCTCGCGGAAAGCTGGTCCGGCTGGAACCCGGAAACCGGCGCGGGGTTCCGCGGCACCGTGGCAACCTGCCTCCCCGCGTGCGATCTGTCCACCCGGCAGCCGCTTGCCCCGGGGCGTGAACTGTTGGACGCCGGGGTGCAGGTAGCGCTGGCCTCCAACTGCAATCCGGGTACGTCCTACACCAGCTCCATGGCGTTCAACGTGGCTACTGCCGTGCTGCAGATGCGGCTCAGCGTCCATGAAGCGGTGCGCGCCGCGACGTATGGGGCGCGCTGGCGCTGCACCGGGAGGCAGGGCACGACGCCGACGGCGTACGGGCGGTGGGTTCGCTCGCCGTCGGGCACCGTGCGGACCTGCACATGCTCAACGCCCCCTCAGCGACGCATCTCGCCTACCGCCCGGGCATGCCGCTCACGTACGCTGTGTGGCGGGCCGGTGTGCGGGCACGGTAGCCAGCCTCCGATTTCATGACGCAAAATGATCATTACGGACTGTTAAGATCAGATAACGTCATAATCTGGTGACTGTTTGACGCTGAAAGGCACCCATGACCCGCACCGACCGCTTGACGGCCATCCTGGACATCCTCGCCAAAACCGGCCAGGTGGAGGTCGAAGAAATCGTGGGCACGCTGGGCGTATCGCCGGCCACGGCGCGCCGTGACCTGGACAGCCTGGCCAAACGGCGGCTCCTGACCCGCACCCGGGGCGGAGCCACCACGGGCGCCCTGTCTTACGACCTCCCCGGGCGCTATAACCGTGACGACCACGCCGAAGCCAAGGAACAGATCGCCCAGGCGGCTTCGGCACTCATTTCACCCGGTGCGGTGATCGGGCTCTGCGGCGGCACCACTAGCACCGCCCTCGCGCAGATCCTGGCAACGCGGGAGGACCTCAACGCTCCCGCCAACCAGCCCACCCTGACCGTGGTCACCAACGCCATCAATATCGCAGCGCAGTTGGCTGTCCGCCCCAACATCAAGGTCATGGTGACCGGCGGCATCCTGAACCCCCGCTCCTACGAACTGGTGGGCCCGTACACCGACATCATCATGCAGAAGGTGGTCATGGACATCGCCTTCATTGGTGTGAACGGCATCGACCCCGAGGTGGGCCCAACCAACACGGGGGAAGGCGAAGCGTCCGTGAATGCCCTCCTGGCCAGCCGGGCCCGGGTTTCCTATGTCCTGGCTGACTCCTCCAAAGTCGGGGTCAGAGCCTTCGCCACCATGGACGGCTACGCGTTCAACCGCCTGATCACCGACTCCGGTATCTCCGCCGAGGACAAGGCTGCGTTCGAAGCCAACGGCACCGAAGTGATCGTTGCCCCGCACTAAGAGGCCGGCAACCACCCCTAAAAGATCGCCGGCGGCGCATCCAGGACCGTCTCGTCCACCCGGCGGTCCACCCATTGGCTGAACGGAACATCGAGTTCGTACTTGCCCAGGTCGGTGCGGTGAAGCGTCCGCACCGCGGCGTTGTCCGGGTTGTTGAGTGATTCGAAATACTCCACCGACCAGTGGAACCAGCGCATGCAAAACAGGCGCATGGTGAGCCCGTGCGTCACCAGCAACGTGTTGGGGGCGTAGTCCGGTTTGGACCAGTGGCGGTACAGCGTCTCCATGAAGGATGAGATCCGGTCGTAGACGTCGGAGCCGGATTCGCCCTCCCGGAACCGGTAGAAGAAATGGCCGTAGGCGTTGCGGAGTTCCTTCTGGTCCTCGATGTCGCCGGTGATCTGGAAATTGGCCCAGTCCTGCTCACGGAGGCGCGGTTCTTCGATGACCCGTTCCGTGAGGTTGCCAAGGTTGAGGGCCTCCAGGGTCTGGTGCGCCCGCAGGTACGGTGAAACGTAGACGCAGACCTGCCGGCCGTCCAGCTCGCGGCGGATCCGTTCCCCGGCCGCCGTGGCCTGTGCCAGGCCCTGGGGAGTCAGCGGAATTCGGTAGTCAGGGACCCTGTTGTAGATGGACGTATCGACATTGGCCGCGGACTGGCCGTGCCGGATCATGAAGATTTTCCCTGGCGCGCTCATAAGCCCCAAGCATAGGTGCCCCCACCCCGGACGCTCTCTCACTTAATGTACGTTTTCCGGCGACGCTCTCTCACTTAATGTGGGTTTTTGGCGGATGCTCTCTCACCTTGGTGTGCTCCGGCGAGCCGGGCCGCCGGGAATCAGCGAAGAACCAGAAACTACAGGCAAGATGGAACCATGTTGGTTCCCTCCCGCCGTCGGCTGCGGATTGAAGTCTGGATTGTGCTGGGTCTTTCCCTGGGGCAGTCCGCCGTCTATTCGGTGGTGCAGCTGCTGGACAAGATGACCCGTGCACCGCTGGCCGAAGGCACGTCCACGCTGAACCGGTCACAGAGCCCGCGCGAATACTTTGACCTGACCTACCAGCTGCTGGACATCATTTTCGCCCTGGTACCCGTGCTGCTGGTCATCTACTTCCTCACGGACCAGCGGCAGCCCGGCGCCGGCATGGGCAGCCAGGGCAATTCGGCCTTCCGGAAGCTGGGTTTCAATTTCGCGAGGCCGGGCCGCGACCTGCTGCAGGGATTCGGCCTCGCGGCGCTGATCGGGATTCCATCGCTGGGCCTTTACGCCGCGGGACGTGCCCTGGGGATCACCACCGCCATCATCCCCAGCGCACTCGATTCGTACTGGTGGACCGTTCCTGTGCTGATCCTGTCAGCGCTGCGGCACGCCGTGGTGGAGGAGGTTATCGTGGTGGGCTATCTCCTGGACCGCTTCGGCAAGTTCGGCTGGAGCATGCCGCTTGCCATCTTCGCCAGCTCGATGCTCCGCGGCAGCTACCACCTGTACCAGGGATTCGGACCCTTTATCGGGAACGCCGTGATGGGAGTGGTGTTCGCCTGGCTCTACACCAGGACCAAGCGGGTCATGCCGCTGGTCATCGCGCATGCCCTGCTGGACATCGTGGCCTTCGTCGGCTTCAGCCTCTTTGGCCGGGCGGTGGGCCTGGGGTAGGACAGCGGTGGTTCCCGTGCGGCCGGGTCCGCTGAAGGGCCGGCCTTAAAGGGATTCGGCCGCCATCGGTGGGTGGCATCATTGGCACCCGCTGATGGCGGCCGAAGCTATTGAACGTGCAATCAGATGGTGACTGCGCCCGTAGCGGTTTCGAAGGTCACTGACAGGATGCCAGGGGTTCCATGCGGAGCCACCCAGTCAACGGCCACATCCTCAAGGGGCTTCTCGACGGGTTCACCCAGCCATTCCGTCACACGTGCGGCGGAACCGGCTATGGTCAGGCAGCTCATCTTGACGTTGCTCTCATAGGCGTTGGACGGGTGCAGGGCGGGGTCGCCCTCCCACTTGAGCATGTACGGGACCTGCGGGTCCGCGATCAGGCCCAGGATGCCGATCTGCTTCCAGACCAGCTCACGGCCGTCCGGGAACTTGCGGTTGCCGTTCACGGCAGCACGGCCCAGGCGTTCTTCGAACGGAGCGAGGTCGTCCACTTCGACGCACCAGCCCATCCAGCCGCCGCCGGCCTCGGACCGTGCCCGGACAGCTTGCCCGAAGGGAGCCTTGTCCGATGCCGGGTGGTTCAGGACCTCGACAACTTCCAGGTATTTGTGGCCGGCGAGGGGAATAATCATATTCCGGGTTCCAAACCGGGGGTGCACTCCACCCTTCACGGCTTCAACGCCGAGGGCGGACGAAATACGTTCGGTGGTGGCAACGAGGCCATCTTGTTCACAGGCGTAAGAGACGTGATCCATGCGCATGCCATCATCTTGGCACTTTGTGATCCGGCTCTCAGCTAAGGGTAGCCTTATCGGATTCCTGTTGCGTCACGAGTGGACATTCCGCCCTGAATGTAGGAGAAGAAGCCGCCGGCTGACCACGTTCGTCACAATCCTGTTCCCGTCCGGGAAGTCTTCCTACACTGAACGCAACCGAGCTGTGCCACAACACGTCAAGGAGCATTGAATGTCGAACGGATGGTCTTTCGAAACCCGCCAGATCCACGCTGGCCAGGAACCGGACAGCGCCACCGGCGCCCGGGCGCTTCCCATTTACCAGACGACGTCGTTCGTCTTCCCGAGCGCTGAAAGCGCCGCCAACCGGTTCGCCCTCGCAGAGCTCGCTCCGATCTACACCCGGATCGGCAACCCCACCCAGGACGCTGTTGAACAGCGGATTGCCAGCTTGGAGGGCGGACTCGCTGCGCTGCTGCTGAGTTCGGGACAGGCCGCTGAAACCTTTGCCATCCTGAACATTGCCGAGGCCGGTGACCACGTCGTGGCCAGCCCCAGCCTGTACGGCGGGACGTATAACCTCCTGGCGCACACCCTTAAGAAGTTCGGGATCTCCGTCACGTTTGTGGCTGACCCGGACAATCTGGACCATTGGCGCGATGCCGTCCAGCCCAATACCAAGCTCTTCTTCGCCGAAGTGGTCTCCAACCCCCGCCAGGACGTGCTGGACATCGAAGGTGTGTCCCGGACCGCCCACGACGCCGGCGTGCCCCTCGTTGTGGACAACACCCTCTCCACGCCGTACCTCATCCGCCCGCTCGAATGGGGTGCGGACGTTGTGGTCCACTCCGCCACCAAGTATCTCGGCGGGCACGGCTCGGCCATTGCCGGGGTGATCGTGGACTCGGGTAACTTCGACTTCGGCGCGGATCCGGAACGGTTCCCGGGCTTCAACACCCCGGACCCCACGTACAACGGGCTGGTCTACGCCCGTGACCTGGGGGCCGGCGGTGCGCTTGGCGCCAACCTGTCCTACATCCTCAAGGCCCGCGTCCAGCTGCTGCGCGACCTCGGCTCGGCAGTGTCGCCGTTCAACGCCTTCCTTATCGCCCAGGGCCTGGAGACGCTGAGCCTTCGGGTGGAGCGGCACGTGGTCAACGCCGTTGCCGTCGCAGAGTGGCTTGAGGCAAGGGACGACGTCGAATCCGTCGCCTATGCGGGGCTGCCCTCCAGCCCCTGGTATGACCGCGGCCGCAAATACGGCCCCAAAGGCACCGGTGCGGTGGTCGCGTTCAACCTGGCCGGGGGCGCAGAGGCCGGGAAGCGCTTCGTGGATGCCCTGGAGCTGCACTCCCATGTGGCCAACATCGGGGACGTCCGTTCACTGGTGATCCACCCGGCATCAACCACGCACAGCCAGCTCTCGCCCGAGCAGCAGGCCATCGCCGGAGTCACTCCGGGACTGGTCCGCCTGTCCGTGGGCATCGAACACATCGATGACATCCTGGCCGACCTTGAAGCCGGCTTCCGGGCGGCCAAGGGCGCGGCGGAGCCTAACAAAGACGCCGCAGGCCAGGGGCAGTAAGGCCCCCCGCAAAGTCACAACCAGTCACACGCTTAGCAATGGACCGGGGCTGTTCGTACACTCGAAGCAGGTCATGAGTGCCAGCGACAGCCCCGGCTTGCTGGCCGGCAACCCTCTTTCGCGGCGGGGTGCCCCGGGTGAGGACCTGGCCTGCCGGTCAATTGACGGCGGGCAAGCGCTTAGAAAAGGTCCTTTCCATGACGATTACGATTTCCCGCACTGCAGCCCCCGGTAACGGTGTGGTCCGTTACGCCAGCATCGGTGGCCTCGAGCTCGAAGCCGGCGGTTACCTCCCGGATGTCACCCTCGGCTATGAAACGTGGGGCACCCTCAACGCGGACGGCTCCAACGCAGTCCTGATTGAGCATGCCCTGACCGGCAGCACGCACGTGACACGGGGCGACAGCGAGGAGCCCGGCTGGTGGGAACAGCTGGCCGGACCCGGGGCGCCGGTGGACACGGACCGGTTCTTTGTAGTCTCCATCAACATTGTGGGCGGCTGCTACGGCTCCACCGGGCCGTCCTCCGTTGCCCCGGACGGCAAGCCGTGGGGGTCCCGTTTTCCTCTGGTGACACTGCGGGATACAACAGCGGCTGAGGCCAGGCTGGCTGACCAGCTGGGCATCCCGGGCTGGTATGCCGTGCTGGGCGGCTCAATGGGCGGCGCGCGGGCCCTGGAGTGGGCGGTCACCTACCCGGAACGTGTACAGCGGTGTGCCGTCATCTCGATCGGTGCCGCCAGCACGGCCGAACAGATCGCGTTCGCCCAGGCGCAGACACTCGCCATCCGCCAGGACGCCAATTTCAACGACGGCGACTACTACGGCGGTCCGCTGCCGGAGGACGGCCTGGCCCTGGCCCGGCGCATTGCGCACATCACCTACCGCTCCGCAGAGGAATTCGATGGCCGCTTCGGCCGGTCGGCCCAGCACCCGGAATCGCCGTTCCAGGCGGCGGCGCTGGGGGAGCGGGGCCGCTACCAGGTGGAAAGCTACCTGGACCACCAGGGCCAAAAACTGGTGCGGCGCTTTGACGCCAACAGCTATATCGCCATCACGGACGCCCTGATGAGTCACGACGTCTGCCGCGGACGGGGCTCGCTGAACGAGGCCTTGGGCCGTGCCACTGCCAGGTTCTTCGTGGCCGCCGTGGACAGTGACCGGCTGTATTTCCCGTCGCAGTCCCGTGAGCTGGCTGACGCGCTTCCGGGCGACGTGGACGTCCACGTTATTGAGGCCCCGATCGGCCACGACGGCTTCCTGACCGAGATCGGACAGCTCGGCGTCCAACTCCGGCGGCATCTCGCCGACTGAGCCGGACAGAGCCGGGACAGAGCCCGGAACTCAGCCCGGATAGGGTGCATGTGCATAAATGCAGATAGGTTCTGCGCTTTTCGTCGTTGAGCATGACCCGTCGCCAGCCCATACTCGTGGGACCCGGCGCGTCGTGGTGAACGTCATGCATGGCCGCCAACGTCCGGTCCCAGTGGTGTCGATGGAGACGCCGAAGGAGTTCACACATGAGTACGGATAACTCCGCCGCAAGGCGAGCAGTGGAAACCGATGTCAAGGCCTCAGGCCTGAAAAAAGTCGTCACGGCCTCCATGGCCGGCACCGTGGTTGAGTGGTACGAGTTCTTTCTCTACGCCTCCGCAGCCACCCTGGTCTTTGGCAAAATGTTCTTCCCCAATTCCGGAACGGAACTGGATGGCATCATCGCAGCGTTTGTCACGTATGCAGTGGGATTCGTCGCCCGGCCCATCGGCGGCATTATCTTCGGACACTTCGGTGACAAGTTCGGCCGGAAGCAGCTCCTGCAGCTGAGCATCATCCTTGTGGGCGTCTCCACTTTCCTGATGGGCTGCCTGCCCAGCTTCGCGCAGATCGGCTACTGGGCGCCGGCGCTGCTCGTGTTCCTGCGCTTCGTGCAGGGCTTCGCTGTCGGCGGTGAATGGGGAGGCGCGGTTCTTCTCGTGGCCGAACACAGCCCGAACAAGTCGCGCGGATTCTGGTCAAGCTGGCCCCAGTCTGCCGTCCCGATGGGCAACCTCCTTGCCACGGGCGTGTTGTTCACGTTGTCCTCCACCCTCTCTTCCGCTGACTTCCTCGGCTGGGGCTGGCGGGTGGCGTTCTGGCTCTCTGCCGTGATCGTGGTGATCGGCTACTACATCCGCACCAAGGTCCAGGACGCACCGATATTCCTGGAGGCGCGTAAGGAAGTCACTGTCGAGAAGAAGGGCTACGGCGTCGGGGAAGTCTTCCGCCGCTACCCCCGGGGCGTCTTTACGGCCATGGGCCTGCGGTTCGCGGAGAACATCCTCTATTACCTGGTGGTCACGTTCTCCATCACCTACCTCAAAGTTGTGGTCGAGACGGACACGTCCCGGATCCTGCTGCTTCTGCTCGTGGCGCACTTCATCCACTTCTGCGCTGTCCCGCTCGTCGGCAAGATGTCCGATGCCTTTGGCCGCCGGCCTGTGTATATGGCCGGTGCGGTCCTCGGTGGAACCTGGGGCTTCTTCGCTTTCCCGATGATGGACACCGCCAACGACCTCGTCATCCTGGCCGCGATCACCATCGGCCTGCTTTTTCACGCACTGATGTACGCAGGACAGCCGTCAATCATGGCGGAGATGTTCCCCACCCGGATGCGGTATTCGGGCGTTTCGCTCGGCTACCAGGTGACGTCGATTGTGGCGGGTTCGCTGGCACCGATCATCGCCAGCTCGCTCCTGGCCAGCTTCGGATCCTCCACTCCGGTGGCTCTCTACCTGCTGGCTGCCTGCATTGTGACTGCGGTCTCCGTGTTCTTCCTTAAGGAAACCCGCGGCATCTCATTGCACGACGTCGACGCCGCTGACGCCCAGGGCACCGCCGATCTCCTGGCGGCCGCCGGGAAGTAGGCCCGCCAGGACGCGGCAACACCAGCGCATAGCTGCTGCCCGGACCCGCGCACGCAGGTCCGGGCAGCGGCACGCCAGCCCCTTTACCCCGAAGGTCAGGAACTTCCATGCGAGCAGCAGTTCTTTACTCCACCGTCCCGCCCGGCACCAGCTACTCCGACGCAAAGCCCCTGGTGGTGCAGGAGTTGGACCGTCCCGAACCCCGCGCCGGTGAACTGGGCGTCACCATCACGTACTCCAGCCTCTGCCACTCCGACCTGTCCGTCGTGGACGGCTCCCGGGTCCGGCCCCTCCCCATGGCGCTGGGGCATGAGGCAGTTGGCCGCGTCGACGCGGTGGGTGAGGGCGTTAAGGACATCAAAGCGGGGGACCACGTGGTGCTTGTTTTCGTGCCGAGCTGTGGGAAGTGCCGGGCCTGCTCCGCCGGCCGGCCCGCGCTCTGCCACCGGGCCGCCGAAGTCAACAGCTCCGGCGACCTGCTGCACGGCGATGCCTTGCTCCGCACCCCGGACGGCGGGCGGATCAACCACCATCTGGGCGTCTCGGCCTTCGCCGACTATGCCGTGGTGGCGCGCGAGTCCGTGGTGGCAATTGACGACGACGTCCCGGACACCGTGGCGGCCATGTTCGGGTGCGCGGTCCTCACTGGAATGGGCGCCGTGCTTAACACGGCTGCGGTGACGGCCGGGCAGTCCGTGGCAGTCTTCGGGCTGGGAGCCGTGGGGCTGTCCGCGGTGATGGCGGCGGCCGTCGCCGGCGCGTCGGCCGTGATCGCCATTGACCCCAATACGGGCAAGCACCAGCTGGCCCGCGACTGTGGTGCCACAGCCGCAGGCACCCCCGAGGACGCCGCCTCACTGATTGCCCGGGCCACGGGGGACGGTGTGGACGTTGCCATCGAAGCCGTGGGCTCAGCCCGGGTGATTGCCTCGTGCCTGGAGCACGTGACACGAGGGGGTGCGGTGGTATCCGTGGGCCTGCCGCACCCGTCCGCGGAGCTGACCGTCCCGGCCCTGCAGTTCGCCGGGGCGGGCAAGCGCCTGCTGGGTTCCTATATGGGCGACGCCGTGCCGGAACGCGATATTCCGCTTTTCCTCAATTACTGGAGGCAGGGAAAGCTGCCGGTGGAGCTGCTGCACACGGACACCAAACCGTTGGCCGAAATCAATGAGGGCCTTGATGCCCTCGCCCACGGTCAGGTGGTCCGGCGGCTGTTCCAGGCGTAGCGGCCGGCGCCCGCCAGGGAAAGGTGCCCTGTCAGCCTGCCAGCAGTTCCTGGCGTTGGTCCACTTCTTCCTTCAGTGCGGCGATGACTGCCTGGACCTGGCCCGACCGCAGTGATTCCGGGCGTGCCACGGCCCAGATGGGGAGCTGGCGCTGGAAGGCGTCGGGGAGCACAGGGACAAACTCGGGCTTTCCCGCCACCATAAAATTCGGCAGTAAGCCGATTCCCGCACCTCTGCGCACAGCCTCCACCTGGGCAAAGATGCTGGTGGCCTGGAAGCTGGACTTCGGCATCGGCAGCTGCGAGGACCGGTGTCCCAGCTCTGCCACCTGGAGCGCCGACTCCACGTATGACACAAAGCCGTGCTGCCCCACGCCGTCGAGCGTTTCGGGCAGCCCGCGCTCGGCGGCGTAGCCGGGGCTGGCGTAGAGCCGCAGGAAGTAATTAGTCAGGAAGATCGTCTGTGCATTGGTGACATCGGTCCGGCCCACCACCACCTCGAGGTCCACGCCGGACCGGTTCTGGCTAACCTTTCGTGTTGCGCTGAGCATTTCCACGTTCAGCAGCGGGTGCCGGTGCTGAAGCCGGACGAGGGCCGGCGTCACAAACTCGGCACCGAAGCCGTCTGATGTGCTGATCCGCACCAGCCCCGAGAGGCCGCCCCGGTCATCGCTGATGAGACCGGACAGCGAGCCCAGGGTTTCCTCGATGGCCTCGGCGGCGGCTACCGCCGAGGCCCCGAGCCCGGTCAGTTCCCAGCCGTGGGGGCTGCGTTCCAGTGTCCGGCCGCCCAGTTGTCTGTCCAGGGCGAGGATGCGGCGGGAAATGGTTGTGTGGGTTGTGCCTAATGTCTCGGCGACGGCGTTGAACCGGCCAAGGCGGGCCACCGTCAGCAAAATCAGCAGGTCGTCCGGGCTCGGCAGCCGTCTCACGTGCGATCCTTCTCTTGATGTGCATCAGTGCACATAGTGTCTGTACTTTTTCTCCTTGATTGCACTGTAGCAGGGTGTGATGGTGGACACAGAGCGCCCGGCCCCATCGGCTCGGACACCAAGCAAAGGAGCTTGCAATCATGGCAGTAATCGGTTGGATCGGTCTGGGAAACATGGGTGGCTCCATGTCGGCAAACCTTGCAAAGAGCGGGCACGACGTCCGTGGCTTTGACCTCAATCCGGCTGCGGTGGCAGCCGCTGAAGCCGGGGGAGTGAAGCCGGCCCAGAGCATAGCCGACGCCGTTAACGGTGCGGACGTCGTGTTCACCATGCTGCCCAAGGGCGAGCATGCCAAGGCCGTGTACCTCGGCGGGGACGGAGTCCTCGCCCACGCTGACAGTCGCACCCTCCTGGTGGATTCCTCCACCATCGATGTCGCCGCCGCGCAGGAACTGCACGACGCCGCAGCTGCCGCCGGCTTCCGCTTCGTGGACGCTCCCGTTTCCGGTGGCATGAGCGGCGCCCAAGCCGGAACTCTCACGTTTATGGTGGGCGGCGAAGAAGGCGCGGTGGCCGACGCCACCGGCTACATCGGCCCGATGGCCTCCAATATCATTCCCACGGGTGCGGCCACCACCGGCCAGGCAGCCAAGATCTGCAACAACCTGATGTTGTTCATCAACCTGGCCGCCACGGCAGAAGGGGCCGTCCTGGCGGACCGGCTGGGCCTGGACAAGCAGGTTTTCTGGGACATCGCCTCGGTCTCCTCGGGCGACAGCTGGGCCCTGCGCACCTGGTATCCCGTTCCCGGGGTTGTTTCCACTTCCGCTGCAGACAATGACTTCGCGCCCACCTTCACCACGGAGCTGGCCAACAAGGACATCGGCTTGGCCATCAGCGCCGCCGAGGACACCGGAACGCCGCTCGAAATCGGCAGGCACGTCCAGCAGTTGTTCCAGCGGCTCGTCGACGCCGGGCAGTCCGGCAAGGACTGCTCCATGATCATCAAACTCGCGGACGGGTCGCTGGACTCCACCGTTTAGTCAGCCGGCACGCATCCGCCGGACCTCGCCGAACTGCCCCAAGAACTGCCCCAGGAAAGAGATCACCATGCAAACCATTCCGCACTTCATCAACGGCGGCCGCATCAGCGATGCTGAGCGCTTCGGTCCCGTCTTCAACCCGGCAACGGGAGAGCAGGAAAAACAGGTTGCCTTCGCCTCCGCCGCCCGGGTGGAGGAAGCCGTTGCCGCGGCCAAGGCTGCGCTTCCCGGCTGGCGGGCCACCAGCTTGGCCAAGCGCACCAACATTTTCTTCCGGGTGCGTGAGATCCTGATGCAGCGCAAACCCGAGCTAGCGGCCATTCTCACGAGCGAGCATGGCAAGGTACTCTCCGACGCAGAGGGAGAGATCTCGCGCGGCCTGGAGAACATCGAATTCGCCACCGGGCTGTCTCACATGCTCAAGGGTGAACGGTCCGAGCAGGTCTCCAACGGCGTGGACGTGCACTCCGTCCGGCAGCCCGTCGGCGTGGTGGCGTGTATTACGCCCTTCAACTTTCCAGCGATGGTGCCGCTGTGGATGATCGGCAGCGCGCTCGCCTGCGGCAATACGGTGCTGCTCAAGCCCAGCGAAAAAGACCCATCGTCGGCTGTGTTCATCGCAGAGGTCTTCGCCGAAGCAGGGTTGCCGGCGGGCGTCCTGAACGTGGTCCATGGCGATAAGGAGGCGGTGGACGTCCTGCTGGAACATCCGGACGTCAAGGCTGTCAGCTTCGTCGGTTCAACGCCCATCGCGCAGTCCATCTACAAACGCGCCGCCGATAACGGCAAGCGCGTCCAGGCCCTCGGCGGAGCGAAGAACCACATGGTGGTCCTGCCCGACGCCGATTTGGACATGGCAGCCGATGCGGCGATTTCCGCGGCCTACGGTTCGGCCGGTGAACGCTGCATGGCTGTAAGCGTGCTGGTGGCCGTGGGGAACATCGCCGATGACCTGGTTGCGGCAATCACCAGCCGGATGGCTACGCTCAAGATCGGCCCCGGCACCGACCCGTCCTCGCAGATGGGGCCGCTGATCACGGCAGAACACCGCGACAGAGTTGCCTCCTACGTGGCCGGCGCCGAAAACGAAGGCGCCACCGTCGTCGTCGACGGACGCACCCTGGACTTTGATTCGAACGGCTTCTTCATCGGCGTCAGCCTCGTGGATCATGTCAAACCGGGCATGAAGGTCTACGACGACGAAATCTTCGGCCCGGTCCTGTCCGTGGTCCGGGTAGCCAGCTATAGCGACGCCGTACGGTTGGTCAATGAGAACGAGTTTGGCAATGGTGTTGCCATCTTCACACGCGACGGCGGCGCCGCCCGGCAATTCGAGTTCGACGTCGAGGCCGGGATGGTGGGTGTCAACGTGCCGATCCCGGTGCCGGTGGGGACCTTCTCCTTCGGCGGCTGGAAGAATTCCCTGTTCGGCGACACGCACATGTACGGACCGGACAGCATCCGCTTCTACACGCGGGGCAAGGTGGTGACGACGCGCTGGCCCGATCCTGCCACGTCCGTCATCGACCTCGGCTTCCCGCAGGTGGACTAGGAAGTAGCTGGACGAGCCAACTGCCCGGAAGCTAGCCGTTCATGATGTCGGAGCGGCGCTTCATGTAGTCCTCCATGGCCAGCTCGCCGTTGCTGTACTGCTGGTCAAGTTCGGCCAGTTTCCGGGCACGGTATCCCTGCGGGCCCGACGGCGGCAGGGGAATGGCGGGGGCGGCAGGCTGCTGCGGTGCTTCCGCGCGCTGATCGGGCACCGGCTGACCATTGGCTTGCGGCTGGCCGTACGGCGGGAACTGCTGGTCTGCAGATGGAATCGGCTGCATGGGCGGCAACGGCTGGCTCGGCGGCAGAGGCTGTGGGCTCATGACCTGGCGGAAGCCGCCACTCATGTAATCCTGCTGCGTGTAGCCGTCACGGGGCTGTTTGTTCTGCTGTCCGGGGTACTGTTCGCTGCCGGGGAACTGCTCGGGGTAGCGTCCGGAAAAGCTCTGCTCCTGGTTCCGTTTGTTGACGGACTTCCGGTACATCCGCATCGCCATCGGTATCACGAACGACAGAATGATGATCCAGAAAAACATGCTGTTCACGGTGTAGCGCCTCTCATATGTGTCCTTCCAGCTTAGCCCCGGAGCCCACACGCGCGGCCGGGATCCCCAGGTAGGCCCCATACCGGTCCACGGCATCCTGCGCGGCGTCGTCCAGCGCCGGGCCCGCAGCAGCGAACAAGCGGATGTCCAGCTCACAGCGGCCGGCGGACATGGTGTGCCGCCAAGAGCCGGCCATCCGCCCGTCCAGCAGCACCACATGCATGGGCGCCCCGGCAACCGGGAACGCCGGCGCGCTGCCACCCAGATAGTGCCGGGTGGCTGAATATCCCATCACGTATTCGTCGTAGCACTGGATCAGGTCGAGCCGCGGTCCGGACGCCGGTCCGGCCCCGCCGCTGCCGTCCGCACCGGCGTCGAAATAATGCACGACGCCGTCAATCACCGAGGTTGCCAGGGTTTCGGGAGCTGCCGCCAGACACTGTTGGAGGCCGAGCCGGACGTCGGCCATGGTGAGCCCGGACCAATCGGCGCAGTCCTTGACCGTGGCCGGGCCGCGGCTGGTGAAGTAGCGCCGGACCAGCTCACTGAGGGCTTCGGCCCGGGTCGGCGGCAGTGCGGGGCCGGGAGGCACCCGCTCGTCAAAGAGGGCGTAGGTGTGCTTCAGGGCACTGCCAGGACTGCGCACCGGCGACCCGCTGGCCAGGATCCCGCTGATCTCGGCGTGCATGATCACGTAGGCCAGCCCGAAGCCGGTGGCCGCGAACCCTTCGTCCCGAAGCCGCGCAGCCAGCTGTTCCCGGGTCAGGTGGTGCCCGCCCCGGACGGCTTCGGCCAGGACCTGCCCGCTCCGGCCGGCGGCGGCCGCATCAATCCCGGTCCGCCGGTACATGCCCGCGTTGCCCTGGTGAAGCCGCGGCGCGGACAAGGCCGTCAGCCAGCGAAGATCCGCCCGGTGCACAAAATGCCAGGTGGGCCTCAGGATATGCGTGCGGAGGATGTGCCCGTCGGACACCGACTGCTCAACCTCCGTGGCTGTGGCCACCTCAGCAGCGGCAGCAACACGATGAGACGCCGCCCCGGAGGCAGCTCCGGAAAAGCCGGTCCGTTGCGCCAGGCTCCAGCGGGCGTAGGGGAACTCCTGGGCCTGGACAGCCAGCAGGTGCCGGACAGCGTCCTCGGCAGACGCCAAGCCGGGCCCGCGCAGTCGTTGGGCGTGAAGCCGCCGCCGCACCACCTCAGCCGGATTCATGGCCGCCTGCGTCACCGTGCGCCCGCGTCACGCCGCACCCGGCTGTCTCTAGCGCCGGGCGTCGGTGGTGCCCAGCGGACCCTCGCCGGAACCCAACGGAACGCCGGGGCCGAACACAGGTCCCGGCGTCGGACGTTTTGCGGTGATTCCGTCGCCGGAAGAGCGGTGGCGCACCCGCCGCACCACCCACGGAACAAAGTACTCGCGGGCCCACACCAGGTCTTCGGAGCGGGCTGCGCGCCACGTGCGGGCGGGCAAAGGCTTGGGCCGGAGCGGCTCGAGCGTGTGGTTCACGTTCAGCGATTCCAGCACCATGGCCGCGATGGTGTGGTGCCCCAGCGGCGAAAAATGCAGGCGGTCCTCGTCCCACATCTGCGGATCGTTCAGCTGCTTGAGCGACCACATGTCGGCGATGATGGCATCATGGCGGGCGGCCACGGTGCGCAGGTTCTCGTTGTAGATCGCCACCTTGCTCCGGATCCGTCCCAGGACCGAGGAACCGGTATCCGGACCGTTGAACAGCACCACCGTGGCGCCGCCCATGGACAGGATCTGGACCACAGAATCAAGTTTTTCGGCGAGGGCGTCGGGGTCTCCGCCGGGCCTGATGAGATCGTTGCCGCCGGCGGAGAGTGTTACCAGGTCCGGCTTCAGCGCCAGGCACGGAGCAAGCTGCTGGTCCACGATCTGCTGCAGGAGCCGGCCGCGGACGGCCAGGTTCGCGTAGGCGAAGTCCGACTGGCTCCGGCCCAGTTCCTCGGCCACCCGGTCCGCCCAGCCGCGGAAGCCGCCGGGGCTCGTTGGTTCCGGGTCGCCGATGCCCTCCGTGAACGAATCTCCCATCGCTACATAACGGCTCCAGGGGTGAGCCGCCGTGGCCGTGGGCGGACTCTGCATGGCTTTTGCGTCATTCACGGTCCTATCCTGCCTCCTCCCTCACAAGCTACGCCACCGTAGGTAGTTACCCCCGGGTAACTGTAAGAATGGAAACCATGACTGACGCCCAAGTATTTCCCGCCCCTGTTGTTCTGTGGTCCCGGCCGGACGACCAGCGCGCCGGAAAGCCGCTGCTGGTGCTGCTGCACGGCTACGGCGCCAACGAGCAGGACCTCCTGAGCCTTGCGGACATGCTTCCCGAAGATTTTGTGGTTGCCTCACTCCGGGCGCCCCTGGCCACGGGTCCCGGTTTTATGTGGTTCCCCCTGACGGCCTCCATCGAATACACGCTCGACGCCGTCAAGGCGGCAGCCGTCTATGTGGAGGACTGGATCGACACCGTCAAAGCCGACCATCCGACGGTGACGCTGCTCGGCTTTTCCATGGGAATGGCCATGGCCACCACGCTGCTCCGGCAGCGCCCCGCTGACTACGCCGCCGTCGTCGGGCTTTCCGGCTTTGTGGTCAACGCGGACGGTGACCCCAGCTTCAAGGATGGCGAACTGGACGGCACAGTGCCGCTCTTCTGGGGCCGGGACCAGCAGGACCCCGTGATCACCGCCGACAAGATCGACTACACCATGGGCTGGGTGCGTGGGCACGTCAAGCTCACCAAGGTGCTCTACACGGGCATGTGGCATGGCATCAACCAGCAGGAAATCGGCCACGTTTCCGAGTTCCTTACGCACGAGGTGCTGTACAAGTAGAACGCACGACGGCGGCCGGCGGCACAGTGCCGCCGGCCGCTTACGCTGTCCTCGCCGGCCCAGGCTTAGCCTCGATCCACCGGTCGGGTTGAGGTTGTAGCGGCGGTTTAAACGGAGAATGCCTGTCGGATCGGGAAAAATGGGGTTTGTCTAGAACTCCGTTTGGCCAATCCGAGAGGCATCTCGTAAGTGCAACTTTTCCATAGATCCACGCGCGTGTCAGCCGCGTTCGATGATTCCAACCTCGTGTCGGCCGCAGGTCTGGTCCCGGCGATGGCGCTGGCGGTGAAAACCTGCCTTGGCGAACTCGCTGATCAGTGGCTGACGCTGCCCGGATACTTCGGCGCGAATGCGGGGTTGAAGGTCACCGCGCTGGTCGCGGGCATGGTCGCTGGGGCCGATTCCATCGATGACATGGCCTTGTTGCGTCACGGCGGGATGAAGAAACTTTTCGCCGGTGCATATGCCCCGTCGACTTTGGGATCGTTCCTGCGCTCGTTCACCTTCGGCCATGTCCGCCAGCTCGACGCCCTCGCCGCACGGTGGCTGGTGAACGTGGCCGCCGTGGCCCCGATCACCTCCGGTATCGATGATTACGCTCTGGTCGATATCGACGACACCATCAAGGAAGTCCACGGCTACCGGAAACAGGGTTCCGGCTACGGTTACTCCGGGGTCCGGGGATTGAACGCGCTGATCGGGATCCTCTCGACCGCGACCGCGGCGCCGGTCATCATCGGCGCGAGGCTGCGCAAGGGAAGCTCCGGCTCCCCGCGCGGGGCGGGGAAGTTCATCGCTGACATCCTTGCCACCGTCAAACGGCTGCGCGGCAAGGATGCCACCGGGCTGGTGCTGCTGCGTGCCGACAGTGCCTTCTACGGCCACCCGGTCGTCGCCGCTGCCCACCGCGCAGGCGCGAAAGTGTCCATTACCGCCCGGATGGACCCGGCCGTCAAACGCGCCATCGCCACCATCAACGAGCACGCCTGGACCACCATCGAGTACACCGACGCGGTCCGCGATGAAACCACCGGGGCCTGGATTTCCTCGGCGGAAGTCGCCGAAACCGCCTTCACCGCCTTCGTGGGCCGGAAGAAAGCCGAACGCATCCACGGGCGCCTGGTCGTGCGGCGGATCCCGGAACTGAACGCCAAAGCAGGCGCAGGGCAACAGACCCTGTTCGACACCCACCGCTTCCACGCCTTCTTCACCACCAGCGCCCTGGACACCGTCACCGCAGACAAAACCCACCGCCAGCACGCCATCATCGAGCAGATTAACGCGGACCTCAAAGACAGTGCCCTGGCGCACCTGCCCTCGGGAAAGTTCACCGCCAACGCAGCCTGGCTGGTCCTGGCGAGCATCGCATTCAACCTCTCGCGCGCCATCGGCACTCTTGCCGGCCCTGACCTGGGCAAAGCACGCAGCGGAACCATCCGCCGAAAACTCATCACCGTCCCCGCCAGGATCGCGACCTCGGCACGGAAAATCGTCCTGCACCTGCCCGCTCACTGGCCCTGGGAAACCAGCTGGTCACGCCTCTTCGAAGCGGCCTGCGGGCCACCACGTACTGCCACCATCTGACCACCCAGCCGATCCGGCGCAACCAGGACCACGGAACACCACCGGCAGCAAGGCCGGCAACCCCCTCATGCCCATCGACCAAACCGGACCAAGATCAGAACGACCCCACCCAATCAAACCCCGACCGGTGGATCGAGGCTTAGTCAGCCTGCTAAATCAGGCCTCCGGGGCCACGACCTTAACGGTCTGCGCGTTGACGTTGACCGTGTCGCCGTTGTGCAGCTGGCGTCCGCGGCGGTCCTCGATCGCGCCGTTGACCTTGACGAGGCCGTTTTTGATCAGCTCAGCGGCTTCTACGCCGTCCTCCACCAGGCTGGCGAGCTTCAGGAGCTGGCCAAGACGGATCATGCTGTCGCGGATGGGGATCTCTTGAATGTCCTGGTTGCTCATACAAGTAATAATGCCTGACGTAAGGTGAATCCAATGACCCACACCCCCCGGCTGCCGCGGTTCGCGGGGCTCCCGCTGGCCGTCGGCGCGGGACTGGCCATTCCCGTCCAGGGCCGGATCAACGGCGCCCTCGGCGTCCGGCTCGACGACGGCATCGCCGCGGCCGTGGTGGGTTTCAGTACCGGCCTGGTGGTGATGATCCTGATCTCCCTGATCCTGCCCAGCGGCCGCGCCGGTCTCGCCAGGATCCTGCCGGCGGTCCGGACCCGGGTCTTCCCGCCGTCGTACGTCCTGGCCGGCGGAATCGGTGCCCTCTTTGTCTTCTCGCAGTCCTTCACCGTGGGCATCCTGGGCGTGGCCCTGTTTACCGTCGCCGCCGTGACCGGGCAGACCCTGAGCGGGCTGCTGGTGGACCGGCTGGGCATCGGACCAGCAGGAAAGAGGGCCGTGACTCCCATGCGGATCATCGGCTGCTTGCTGACGGTCGCCGCCGTCGCCTGGGCAGTTTCGCCGCGGCTGGCCGGCTCCCCGGGCTCCCCGGGCGCTCCTGCGGACGGAGGCGGCGGGCTGGAAACTTTGGTTCTTCCGTTGATCCTCCCTGTCCTGGCCGGGTTCCTGATGAGTTTCCAGCAGGCCATGAACGGGACGGCGACGGTCCACTACGGTTCGCCCATCGCCGCCACGCTGGTGAACTTCGTGGCCGGCGCGGTGTTCCTGTGGATTGCCTTGGCCATCAAGGTGGCTGTTTTTGGGCCGGGCAATCCGCTGCCGGCCGAGTGGTGGTACTACCTGGGCGGGCCCATGGGCTGCGTGTTCATCGGCCTGGGTGCGCTGCTGGTCCGCAGCCTGGGAGTCCTGGTGACCGGACTCGGCATGATCGCCGGACAGCTCCTGGGCTCCCTGGGGCTGGACCTTCTGGTGCCGGCCCCGGGGAGCATCGTGGCCCCGGCCACCGTCCTGGGCACACTGCTGACGCTGGCCGCCATCATCCTGGCCACCTTGCCGTGGCCGCGGGGCGTCTTTCGGAGGCAGGCAGTTTCCGGAGGCAGCGGCCGGTAGGCTAGGACACGCAGTTCTCTGCGTCTTGTTCCTTCGCCCGCCCCGCCCGCACCCAGCGGTGCTGCACCCAGGTGCAGCGGGGCCAGATACCCGCGGACCGCACCCAGCGGCCCTGTAGAAATTGGAGTCCACCATGGCAGCAAAATCCGTACTCGACCAGGTCATTTCCCTTTCCAAGCGAAGGGGTTTTGTGTTCCAGGCCGGTGAAATCTACGGAGGCTCCCGTTCTGCCTGGGACTACGGACCCCTGGGTGCCGAGCTGAAGGAAAACATCAAGCGCCAGTGGTGGCAGTCCATGGTCCGCGGCCGCGAGGACGTGGTGGGCCTGGATTCCTCGGTCATCCTGCCCCGCCAGGTATGGGAAGCTTCCGGCCACGTTGACGTCTTCTCGGACCCGCTCGTTGAATGCCTTTCCTGCCACAAGCGCTACCGTGCGGACCACCTCGAGGAAGAGTACGAGGAAAAGAAGGGCCGCCCCGCCGAGAACGGCCTGAAGGACATTGCCTGCGTCAACTGCGGCACCCGCGGCGAATGGACCGAACCCCAGGAATTCTCCGGCCTGCTCAAGACCTTCCTCGGCCCGGTGGCCAGCGAGGAAGGCATGCACTACCTGCGCCCGGAAACGGCCCAGGGCATTTTTGTGAACTTCAGCAACGTCCTCACCACGTCCCGCAAGAAGCCGCCGTTCGGCATCGGCCAGATCGGCAAGTCCTTCCGCAACGAGATCACACCCGGCAACTTCATCTTCCGCACCCGTGAATTCGAGCAGATGGAAATGGAGTTCTTCGTTGAGCCCGGCACGGACGAAGAGTGGCACCAGTACTGGATGAAAGAGCGCATGTCCTGGTACACCGGCCTGGGCATCCGGGAAGAGAACCTGCGCTTCTTCGAACACCCGTTGGAAAAGCTGAGCCACTACTCCAAGGGCACCACCGACATCGAATACCGTTTCGGCTTCCAGGGCTCGGAATGGGGGGAGCTCGAAGGCATCGCCAACCGCACGGACTTCGACCTCTCCACGCACTCCAAGGCTTCCGGCCAGGACCTGAGCTACTTCAACCAGGCCACCAACGAGCGCTACACCCCGTACGTGATCGAGCCGGCCGCGGGCCTGACCCGTTCCTTCATGGCGTTCCTGGTGGACGCGTACACCGAAGACGAGGCACCCAACGCCAAGGGCGGCGTCGATGTCCGTACCGTCCTCCGCCTTGACCCGCGCCTGGCTCCCGTCAAGGCCGCGGTGCTGCCGCTGAGCCGCAACGAGGACCTCTCGCCGAAGGCCAAGGACTTGGGCGCGCAGCTGCGCAAGAACTGGAACATCGACTTCGACGACGCCGGCGCGATCGGCCGCCGCTACCGCCGCCAGGATGAGATCGGCACCCCGTTCTGCATCACCGTGGACTTCGACACCCTTGAGGACCAGGCCGTGACCATCCGCGAACGCGACACCATGAGCCAGGAACGCGTCTCGCTGGACAAGGTGGAAGGCTACCTGGCCGCCCGCCTGATCGGCGCCTGAGCATGGCCATCGAATACCGCGAATGGCTTGAGGGCGATGACCTGACTCTGCTGGAAGTCTGGGGCGGCCCGGAGACCGAACAGGCCAGGCAGTTCCGCGGTGCCCTGGCCGTCTCCTCGGCCGGCACGGACGGCACGCCGTGGCGTCGCTGCATCGTGGCCGAGGACGTCATTGACGGCATCGGCATTCCGGTGGCGGCGGGCGTGGTCTATGAAGCCTCGCTGCACCCGGAACGGCTGTGGACCTACCTCGAGGTGGCGCGCGATCACCGCCGCGCCGGCATCGGTGCCACGCTCCTGACCATGCTGCGCCGCGAAGCCGAGCAGGCGCCGTCGGGCGTTACCAGGCTGCGCGCGAAGGTGCAGCCGGGCACTGCCGGGGCCGCGTTCGTCGAGGCGTTCGGGCTCGCGCCCATCCAGCGTTCCCGGCTGGTGGTGGTGGAGCCGGGCGCCCTGAAGCTGCCCGTGTTCCCCGCGAAGAACGACGCCGGCGGGCTGGCCAACGACGAAAACGCCGGTTCCGACGTTGTGATGGACCTCGCTACCGGTTCAGTCGAGCTGACCGACGTCGTCGGGCGGTACTACACGTCCATCCACGGCTGGGATTCGCCGGGCGTGCTGTCGGTGGGGCAGGTGCAGAAGCTGTTCCTGGATGATCTCAGCGGCGCCCACGGTGCGCTTGTGCTGCGCGCCGAGCCGGGATCAGCCTTTGGCGCCGGGGTTTCCCCCAGCAAGAAGGGCCGGATCCGCGCCTTTGCAGTCAGCTATGCGGAGGCGGCACAGGACCCGACGGCGGACGCATCGGCCCAGGGCGCGAAGGCCACGGATGTTTTTGTGGGCCACGAACCTGCGCTGGAAGCGGACGATGCCGCAGCCGCGGTCCGTGACCTGCTCTCGCTCCTGGCGTACCAGCACCCGGTCATGCTGGAACTGGACGATTCGATGGCAGCGCTGCGCGCCGCCGTCGAGCCCTTGCTGGAATCCGGCAAGGCGCGCCAGGCCGGCGCCGAAACGCTGGTCGTCTCGGACTGACCCGACCCCAGTTGGGGAGGTCACCTGCGTTTGGGCGGCCCCGTCCGGCAGCCATTGACGGCGCATACGCCAAGGAGTAGGCCTTACAAGGTAAGAGCCAGGCGAGCCAAGCCGGCTGGGGCTGAACACTGCTGTCCGTAACCGGTCTCGACGAGAGAATCGGCGGTAGAACAAATGAACGGAATCGCCCTCGATGGGCTGCGCGAACAGCTGCGAGGACAGCTTGTCACCCCGGAAGATCCGGACTATGACGACGCCCGGGCCGTCTTCAACGGGATGATCGACAAACGCCCGGCCGGCATTGTCCGGGTTGCGCAAGTGGCCGACGTCATCGCAAGCGTCAATTTTGCCCGCGACAACTCCATGCCACTGGCCATCCGGGGCGGCGGGCACAGCGCGCCCGGCTTTGGCACCTGGGACGACGCCTTGGTGATCGACTTCGTCAACCGCACCGGCGTGCGGGTTGACCCTGACGCCCGGACAGCCCGCGCGGAGGCCGGCGCCACGTGGGCCGACTTCAACCACGCCACGCACGCATTCGGGCTGGCCACCACCGGCGGCATCGTGGGTTCCACTGGTGTGGCCGGACTCACCTTGGGGGCGGCATCGGCTACCTTGCCCGGAAGTATGGGCTCTCCTGCGACAACCTGGTCTCGGCCGACGTGGTCACGGCCGACGGCAAGTTCCTGACAGCTAGCAAGGACCGGAACGAAGACCTGTTTTGGGCCTTGCGGGGAGGCGGCGGGAACTTCGGCGTGGTGACCTCGCTGGAATACAAGCTTCACCCAGTGGACATGGTCCATGTGGGCATCGTCATTTTCGGCGCCGAGCACACGGAAACGGTGGCGAGGTTTTACCGCGACTACATGGACTCTGCTCCGGAGGAATTCGGCGCCTTCCTCGGTTTCCACCAAGGTCCGCCGGTCCCGTTCCTGCCGGAAGAATGGCACGGCAAGCCCGTATGCGTAGTGGTGGGCATGTGGACAGGAGACATGGCTGAGGGGGCGTCACGGTGGCAGCCGTTCCTGGACATCGCGCCCGTAGCAGGATCGCTCGTCACCCCGATGCCGTATCCGGCCCTGAACGTGGCCTTCGATGGGCTTAATCCGAAAGGCTTGCAGGGCTATTGGAAGGCCAACTTCCTGCGGGAGCTCAACGATGGCGCCATCGGGGCGCACGCCGAGTTCGGCGCAACGGTCACCAGCGTCAACACTGCCGTGCACGTCTACCCGATTGACGGCGCCGTGGCCCGCGTAGGAGTGGCGGAGACTGCCTTCGCGAACCGTGGCATGAAGTACTCGCCCGTCATCGCCGCACAATGGATGGACCCGGCCGACAACGAAGCCAACATTGCCTGGGCCCGCGGCTATGCCGAGGCGCTCCGACCGTATTCGGCGGCCGGCGGCTACGTCAACTTCATGGATGCGGAGGACCAGGGCCGCGTGGCTGAGAACTACGGGACCAACTACGAGCGGCTGGTGGCAGTGAAGGGAAAATACGATCCGGGCAACTTGTTCCACGTCAACCAGAACATCAAGCCTGCCTGAATAAGAGGACGCCTCAACCCTGGGGGAGCTCACCTGCGTTTGGGTGGCCAGGGGATAAATCCGCTCGTCGCTTCGACATACTCCCGGTAGCCGGGTCGCCCGGACATTGCTTTTTCTGTCAGGGGCTTCCCGGTTTTCCCGGCCAGCGTCCACACCATCAGTGCAGGCGACAGGATGGTCAGGATGCCCGGCCAGGAGTCGGCGGCGATGAGGAACAGCCCCGTCCAGATGGCCGCATCGCCGAAATAGTTGGGATGCCGGGTGTACCGCCACAAACCGGTATCCAGGACCGTGCCGCGGCGGGACGGATCCTTTTTGAACCGGGCCAACTGCCAGTCGCCCATGGTCTCGAACACAAACCCAGTGACCCACAGCAGGATGCCGAGTATGGCCACCCATCCCACAGCGCCGGTGGCGAACATCCCCACCTGCAGCGTCAGGGACACAAAGAACATCACCACGCCCTGCGGCAGGTAGACGCGGCGGAGCGCATAGGTGTTCCTGGATCCGGGTGCGGGGTCCAGCAGGGCCTTGTAGCGAGGGTCTTCGTGGCCGTCGCTCGCCCGCCAGCCAATATGGACCCCGAGCCGCAACCCCCACACGGCCGTCAGGAGAAGCAACAGTAACCGGCGGGTATCATCGCCCAGCCCGGCTGACAGGAACCAGGACACCACGGCCACCGCGACGAAGCCGGGGCCCCACGCAACGTCCATCACCGAGTGCCGGCCCTGCCGGACGGCCACAGCAAACGTCAGCGCCAGGACCGCCACGACAGCCAGAGCTGTCCAGGGCAGCGACGCCACGAACTCCGGCCAGGGAAACGGGCTCACAGGGTCACCTCGGCGGAGGACCCGGGCAGCAACTCTGCCAGCGAGCGCGCGGCCGGGTGCGTGAGGCCGGTGCGCTCGGCGAAAGCCTTCATCACGAAACCCGTGGCCAACGCGTGCCAAAGCCGGCCGCGGCGGACCATAAAATGCCCGGCACCGCGCAGCGAAACATACTCCATGGACGCAGCCACACCGGTGGCACGGCGCGCAAACGTCAAGGACTGGGACGGGCTGGTCATATGGTCTCCAGTGCCGTGGGCAATCAGGACCTTGCGCCCGGTGAGCGGGCTGGCGGGAGTCTCAGGACTGAGCCACGGGGCGAGCGCCACCACGGCGTCCACCTGCGGATCGTCCGCGGCGCTCACAGCGGTGAGGCCGCCCATGGAGTGCCCCACCAGATACACGGGAACTCCAGGGTGCTGCGCGCTGATTTGCTGAAGGGCCCAACGGGCATCCTGCAGCGCGGACCTGTCCGGCCCGTTCCAGCCACGCACGCTGTTCCGAAGGGACCACACCGCCAGTCCGTGGTCTTTCCCGGCACGGTGCAGGTGGCGGGCGAACGTGACCATGCGCAGCGGGCTGAGGTGGCGGCCCTCCACGGGCTCATAGCTATATGCCTTGCCCCCGTGCAGGATCAGTGCCACGCCCCGGGTTTTTCCGGTGGCCGCCAGCACACTGAGTGCCGCCTCCCGCCTCGCTGCAGGCTCGTTGGTGTGGAATTCAGTCCTGCGGTCCGTCACGCGTGGTCCCTCCCGGTTCCTGCCATTTACTAACCCTAAGGCGCCGGACGTAGAGTTCAAGGTATGAGGTTCAACTGCTGATGGGCTCCGGTCACACACACGTTTCAACAGATCATTCGGAGCCGACGGCCCAGGCGATTGCTGCCCGTCGGAAGGCAAACCGCATCCTGGCTTCCGTTCTGGTGCCGCTGACGCTTCTGACCCTCGCGGGCATGGCCATGCTGTGGCCGTCCGGGTCCCAGGAGGGGATCTCCCTCGCCAGCCCTTATTCGGCGGCGCCCGGCGTTACATTTGATACCGGCAAGATCCAAAGGGTCGTCGAAGAAAGCTGCATGCAGGGCTCCACGGCCGCAGGCCCGTCCTCAGACGGCACCGGCCAGCCTGCCTCCGCCGGCTCTGAATGCATGTTCGCTTTTACCGAACCGGACCAGGGCGGCAGCCCCGTCAAAGTGGTGATCAACCCGGAGGTGGCACAATCCCACGGCGTGAAGCCGGGGGACCAGATCAGGTACCTTAACCTTTCCAACGCCCCAGGCGCCGCGGCGTCGCAGGGATCTCCGGCCTACATCTTTGTTGACTTCGTCCGGACCCTACCCATCGTGATCCTGGCTCTCCTTTACGCCCTCGTGGTCATTGCGGTGGCGCGCTGGCGGGGACTCCGGGCACTCCTGGGGCTGGTGGGCGCGTACTTCGTCCTTGCCGGCTTTATGCTGCCCGGGCTGGTGGAGGGAAAACCTCCCCTGCTGCTGGCGCTCGTGGGGTCAACGGTGATCATGATCGGGGTCCTGTATTTTGCGCACGGCTTCTCCGCACGGACGTCCACGGCGCTGCTGGGCACCATGTTTGGCCTGGCCATCACGGCGCTGTTGGCGGCGTGGGCCACCGACGCCGCCAACCTGGCCGGCGTGGGCAGCCACGACGCCACCACCCTGATCAATACCTCGGCCAACATCTCCATTTCCGGGGTGATCCTCTGCGGCCTGATCATCTCCGGGCTTGGTGTCCTGAACGACGTCACCATCACGCAGGCATCCGCCGTCTGGGAACTCTACGAGCTGGCCCCGGCACCAGCGCCCGCAAGCTCTTCACCTCCGCCATGCGGATCGGCCGGGACCACATCGCCTCCACGGTCTACACCATCGCGTTCGCCTACGCCGGCGCAGCGCTGCCCATCCTGATCATTGTGATGCTGTACAACCGGCCGCTGGGGGACACCCTGACCAGCGCCGAGCTTTCCGAGGAAGTCATCCGGACACTCGTCGGCTCCATTGGCCTGGTCCTCGCCATCCCGGTGACCACCCTGATCGCGGTGCTGGTGGTCAAGGCAACCGGCGTCCGGACGGCGGGTCAGCCCGCCGTCGGCGTCCCGGACGACGACCGCCGCCCAAACGGCACCTCCGACGGCACCTCGGGCGCCACCTCCATTAGCGCGGACGACGTCGGCGATACCGGTGCGCTCGCAGCGGCCGCCTTCGAGCGGCGGTCGCGGCAGTCCACGGAAGATTCCGCCGGTCCTGCCACCACCCGGAGGGGCGCCGGGCAGACCGCGCCTGAACGGCAACTGGCCGCCCGGCGCTGCCAGACAGTTCCAGCTTCCAGACTGTGCAAAGGGGCGTGGCCCGCCGATTTGCCCGCCTTTGCGACAATGGACAGGTGACTGTTACCGCAACGCCTCCCGCCCCCAAGCTGGAACTCCCGCCCTGAAGCTGGGCCCCATCACGGTGGACACCCCCGTGATCCTGGCTCCGATGGCCGGCATCACCAACTCCGCCTTTCGTCGTTTGTGCCGTGAATACGGCGGCGGCCTGTACGTGGCGGAGATGGTCACCTCGCGCGCCCTTGTTGAACGCACCCCCGAATCGCTGCGCATCATCTCGCACGACGACGACGAAAAAGTCCGCTCCGTCCAGCTGTACGGCGTGGACCCCGTTACGGTGGGCCAGGCAGTGCGCATGCTGGTCGAAGAGGACCGCGCTGACCACATCGACCTGAACTTCGGCTGCCCCGTTCCCAAGGTGACCCGGCGCGGCGGCGGGTCCGCCCTGCCCTGGAAGACCGACCTCTTCACCTCGATCGTCCGGACCGCGGTCAAGGAAGCGTCCAAGGGCAATGTCCCGCTGACCATCAAGATGCGCAAGGGCATCGACGATGACCACCTGACGTACCTCGACGCCGGCCGGATCGCCCGCGATGCCGGGGTGGCCGCCGTCGCGCTTCACGGCCGCACCGCGGCGCAGTTCTACTCCGGCCAGGCCGACTGGTCAGCAATCGCCCGCCTGCGCGAAGCCCTGCCGGACATCCCTGTCCTGGGCAACGGCGACATCTGGTCCGCGGAGGATGCCGTCCGGATGGTCCGGGAAACCGGCGTGGACGGCGTGGTGGTGGGCCGCGGCTGCCAGGGACGTCCGTGGTTGTTCGGTGACCTGATGGCGGCCTTCGAGGGAAGCGACGTCCGCCACAAGCCGGACCTGGGCAAGGTGGCCGAGAGCGTCTACCGGCACGCTGAGCTGATGGTGGAAACCTTCGGCGATGAGGGCAAGGCCCTGCGGGAGATCCGCAAGCACATGGCGTGGTATTTTAAGGGCTATGTGGTTGGCAGTGAACTGCGGACCAAACTGGCCATGGTGACCAGCCTGGAGGTGCTGCGCGACACGCTGGACCAGCTGGACCTGGACTCGCCGTACCCCGGCGTTGACGCCGAGGGCCCGCGCGGCCGGGCAGGCTCGCCCAAGAGGCCGGCCCTGCCCAAGGACTGGCTGGAATCCCGTGCCCTGAACGCCGCGCAGTCCCAGGACATCTCCGCCGCGGAGCTGGATGTTTCCGGTGGCTGAGACGCGCACCACGGCACAGGCCCTGCCGGGCTACGAGGCCCATGATTCCGCCCGCTGGGTGGAGGAACCGCCAAAAAACAACTACCGCTCCGACTTTGAGCGGGACCGCGCTCGGGTGCTGCACTCTTCCGCCCTGCGCCGCCTCGGCGCGAAAACACAGGTAGTTGCCCCCGACACTGATGACTTCGTCCGCACCCGCCTGACCCACAGCCTGGAGGTTGCCCAGGTGGGCCGGGAACTGGGCCGCGCCCTGGCTGTGACCCGGATGTGGTGGACACCGCCTGCCTGAGCCATGACCTGGGGCACCCGCCGTTCGGACACAACGGCGAGTCCGCCCTGAACGAGATGGCACATGCTATCGGCGGCTTCGAAGGAAATGCCCAGACCCTCCGGCTCCTGACCCGGCTGGAGCCAAGGTCCTGGCCACCGACGGGCGCCCGGCCGGGCTGAACCTCACAAGGGCAAGCCTGGACGCGGCGGCGAAATATCCTTGGTCCGCGCTGAACGCGCCGGTGGTCCACGGCCAGCGCACCAGCAAGTTCGGCGCCTACGAGGACGATCTGCCCATCTTCAACTGGATCAGGGAGGGTGCGCCGGAGCGCCGCCCGTGCCTGGAAGCCCAGGTCATGGACCTGGCCGACGACATTTCGTATTCCGTGCACGACGTCGAGGACGCGATCGTGGCCGGGCACTTCCAGCTGCGCTGGATGGACAACCCGGACCACCGGGCCCGTGTGGTGGGCTACGCCAAGCAGTGGTACCTCCCGCACAACGACCCCGCCGCGATCGACGCCGCCCTGGCACGGTTGGAAGCCACCGACGTCTGGGTCCGCGAAGCCGACGGCAGCCGCAAATCCATGGCCGCGCTGAAGAACATGACCAGCCAGCTCATCGGCCGGTTCTGCCAGAGCGCCCTGGAGACCACCCGCGCCGTCTACGGCCCTGAAAACCTCACCCGGTACAGCGCCGAGCTGATGGTCCCGGACGAGACGGTTATGGAGATCGCGGTGATGAAGGGCCTGGCCACCACGTTTGTGATGACCACCGAGCACCGCCAGCCCATCTACGAGCGCCAGCGCGAAGTGCTGCACGCGCTGGTCACCGCCGTGAACGCCACCGGGGACCGGCACCTGGAGCCGATGTTCGCGGCCGACTGGCGGGACGCGCCCGACGACGGCGCACGGCTCAGGGTGGTCATCGACCAGGTGGCGTCGCTGACAGACGGATCGGCGCTGGCAATGTACGAACGTCTCGTGGGGAGCCTGCCGTCGCTGTGGTGACAGACGCCATAGGCGGCCTTCACTGTCGTGCCCCGGGACTAGGATGGCTCTGTGGCTGGCCTGATCAAACGTGAAGACATAGACGAAGTACGCCAGCGCACGGACATCAAGGAAGTGGTGGACGGCTACGTCACGCTCAAGGGTGCCGGGCTGGGAACCTACAAGGGTCTGTGTCCCTTCCACGACGAGCGGTCGCCGTCGTTCACCGTGCGCCCCCAGGTGGGCCGGTACCACTGCTTCGGGTGCGGCGAAGACGGGGACGTCATCGCCTTTGTGCAGAAACAGGACCACACCTCCTTCCACGAGGCAGTGGAAAAGCTGGCTGCGCGCATCGGGTACGAACTGCGCTACGAAGACGGCGGGACGGGCCCCAACCGGGAAGAAGTGGGCAAGCGCCAGCGCCTCCTGGATGCCCACAAAATCGCCGACGAGTTCTTCCGCGCCCAGTTGCTGACGCCTGGCGCCGCCGAAGGCCGCAATTTCCTGTTCGGCCGCGGCTTTGACCGCGCCGCCTCGGAGCAGTTCGGCGTGGGCTACGCGCCGCAGGGCTGGGACGCGCTGCTGAAGCACCTCCGCGGCCGTGGTTTCACCGACCAGGAGCTGAAGCTGACGGGGATGTTCTCCGAAGGCAACCGGGGCATCTATGACCGGTTCCGCGGCAGGCTCATCTGGCCCATCCGCGACATCGCCGGCGACACCATCGGCTTCGGCGCCCGCAGGCTGTATGAGGACGACCAAGGTCCCAAGTACCTCAACACCCCGAAACCACGCTCTACAAGAAGTCCCAGGTGCTTTACGGGATTGACCTCGCCAAGCGCAGTATCGCCAAAGACCGCCAGATTGTGGTGGTGGAGGGATACACGGACGTGATGGCCTGCCACCTGGCGGGAATCCCGACGGCGGTGGCCACCTGCGGCACGGCATTCGGCACCGAGCACATCAAGATCGCCCGCCGCCTGCTGTCCGACGACGGCACCGGGGAGAGGTCATCTTCACCTTTGACGGTGACGCCGCCGGGCAGAAGGCCGCCCTGCGTGCGTTCGAGGAAGACCAGCGTTTTACCGCTCAGACCTACGTGGCGGTGGAGCCCACCGGCGCCGACCCCTGCGACCTGCGCCAAAGCAGGGGCGACGCCGCCGTGCGGGACCTGATCGCCACCCGCCGGCCGCTGTTCGAGTTTGCCATCAAGGCCACCCTCAGGCGACACAACCTGGACACCGTGGAGGGCCGGGTGCCGCATTGCGGGAATCGGCTCCGGTGGTGGCCCAGATCCGCGACGCAGCCATCAGGCCCGAGTATGCCCGGGAACTGGCCGGCTGGCTTGGCATCTCGGTTGAAGATGTCAGCCGGGCTGTTGGTGTCGCCATGAAGCGTGCCGCCGCGGGCGGGCCGGCTGCACCAGGGACGCCCTCAGGAGCCGGTACGGCGGCTCAGCTGGGGTACGCCCAGCCGGGGTCCGCGCAGGCGGGCGGACCCGGCGTGGCTGCCGGACCGACGTCGGGCGCTGTCCCTTCCTACCAGCGGCCCGACCCCCGCGACCCCGTGGCCTCCATGGAACGGCAGGCACTGGAAGTGGCGTTGCAGGAGCCCGCACTCCTGGGCGGCGGCATCTGGGAGCGCTTCTCCGGGGCCCGGTTCATTACGCCCGCCTTCCTGGCCATACACGATGCGATGCGCGCCTCCGGCCCCGAGCTGATCGGCGACCCCGCACGCTGGGTGAGCCAGGTGATGGAGGAAGTCCCGGAACCCCTGCGGCCGTTGGTGTCCGAACTGTCCGTGGTGCCGCTGCCCGCGAGCACCGCCGAGGGAGTCCAGAAGTACGGCAAAGGCATTCTCACAGCGCTGTTTGAACTCCAGATTACGCGCGTGAAGGCGGACAAGATGAGCCAGCTGCAGCGCCTCGACCCAGGCTCCGAGCGCGAACGGATCCAGCAGCTACAGCGGGAACTGATGCTGCTCGAAATGGAACGCCGTGCCCTGCGCTCGGACGCCTGAACCATGCCGTTTTCACTCCGATTTCGTTTCCCCGCAGGGTGTTTGCTAGGCTGGTACCCGCTTCATTCCTCCTTAGCTCAATTGGCAGAGCATTCGACTGTTAATCGAAGGGTTGCTGGTTAAGTCCAGCAGGAGGAGCTCAGCACCGGAATCCCCGCCTCCACGTGAGGGCGGGGATTTTTCGCATTCAGGACACCGGAACCGAGCAAATCCCCGAGTGTAATGCCAAACCACGTTGAGATTATTTGCAGTTCATCGATGCCGAACGTGACCTTGCCGTTCAACCGCTGGGAGATGGCAGTCTGACTGACATCCAACACCTCGGCCAGGTGCTTCTGACGGAAACCGAGACGCCCCATCCACGCGCGGACTTCAGCACCGACCTCGTTGTTGACCGCGGCGGTCGATCGTGCTGTATGTGGAGTCGTTGTCATGCCTCTAATGTATGCGCCCGGAGCCAGTAAATCCAGCAACACGCGAAAAATATTCGACACACGAAAGAACCCTGTTGCAAATTATTCGCTGCGCGAATAGATTTCACGTATGGACTCTAGAAAAGTGTTGAGATCAAACATTGCGGCAGAGCTTGGCCGACATGATGTGACGCAGTCACGGGCCGCTAATGCCATCGGGCTCTCTCAGACGGCCTTTTCTTCGCGGATGAGTGGAAGGGCTGAATTCAAGGTTTCGGAGCTGGTTCGTCTAGGCGCCTACCTAAGAGTCCCGGTTGCAATTCTCCTCGCTGGACTCGACGAAGATCCTGGCTCGAGGGTGGAATCAGCGTGAGTGCGTCTGTTGGATTGTCGAGGACACCGAGGAAGATGTTCTGGAAGCGTCTGATGCGCGGGAGCTGACCCGGCAGATCAGGGTTGCTCTTGAGCATTCGTACACATTGATCATTGCGGCATACCGCGGGAGAGCGTGGTCGCCGATGGGCTATAGCTCCTGGGATGCGTACTGCCAAGGTGAGTTCGGAAATCTGGCACTCCAACCTCCTCGCGAAGAGCGTCAGAACGTGATCATGTCCATGCGTGAGGCGGGGATGAGCATTCGTGCGATCAGCTCGGGGACCGGGATCGGACGCGGGACGGTCGAACGCGAACTAAGCGAGGCGGCGCCAACATTTTCAGGTGTCTCAAATGGGACACCTGAAAATGAAAGCGAGTTGCCACGAGTGATCGGTACTGACGGAAAAAACCTATCGCCAAACTGCACCTCCGCGTCCTCAACGCCCTGCGCAGACGTTGTTTGAGGATGTTCCGTTGAGTGATGCGTTGTTGAATATGTCGCCGTCGGAGATGGGGATCGCGGCTTTGTCTCCGTCCGCGTTTACGTCGCGGCCGGCGCGGGAGCGGAAGGCTGTTGCACGGCGGTTGACAGGGTCGCTGGATTCGCCGTTGCCGCTGGTAATTCGCCTGGCCGGGGAGATCACATTGGATCCCACCACGCTGACGGTTGATGAGGCTTTAGATGCCGAGACGTTGACGGAGCTGGCTGCTGATGCTTCCCGCGGAGTCCTGGCTTTGTCCCATGTGCTGACAGCGATTGATGTGAAAGTCTGTCGGGTGACATTGATGATTCGCGTGCGTTGACGGCCGTTGTCACGGACGCGGTGGATGAGTTGGGGAGGTTCCTGGATGCGCTGCACTCACGGAAGCGCCGGCCCTAAATGGAAACAGCCCCGGATTTCGAGCCTCGGGGCTGTTCACCAATCACTTAGAAAACAGTTGATTTCACCAACGAGACCACTGTACATGCGGTTGAGCCAGCAAGCAGGTTCCCGGCACTGTCCACTGCTAAATCTTTAGAGGGGGTGCGTCCTTGTGCGCACGACCGATCGTAAGGCTGACCGGATCAACCCGGATTCCATGGCTACGTTGTGGCTGACAGTGGGCCTTGTCGGGTTCCTGGCGGTGGCCTCGTTCATGGTCTCGTTCACGGGCCTGCACGAAGTGGCCGGTGGGCCGGATTGCCAATTTGGCTCCGTTGGGCAGTGCCGGTGTTCATCGACGTTGCAATCCTTGCCTACACGCTGGCTGTGCTGATTCACAGACACCCGGGGAGCGGACATGGGCGTCATGGATTTCATTGGGCGGCTTCACTGTGTTTTCCATGGTGGCCAATGCTGCCCATGCTCTGTCGATCCGCACCCAGACCAAGCCAGCAGATCATTGGCGCGCGATTGCTTCGTTGGCTCGGTGGCCGTATTCGCGGCGACGGAGCAACTGGGCCGTTTGGTGATCGGCAGGCCGGACGCAGGGAGTCAGGCGCCGCACTGCCGCAGCCTCTATCGGCACTGTTCCGGGACGACCCTGGAAGCGGTGGTGAGCCACTGCCTGGGCCTGAGCACTCCGCTGTGCCGGATGCATGGCTTGTCACCGAAGCCGCGGCTGGTCACGCAGCACCGGACTCCCTGCCGGTTACGCGGGAACAGCCTGCCGTGCCTGTGCCGGTTGGTGCCGCCGCTTTCCCGTCCACGGAATCAGTTCGCGCAGAACCGGCTGAAACCTCCAGCGATGAGCTGAAGCCCCAAGTCATTGTTACCCCTGTTCCTGCCCCTGCTGTATCGGCTCGTCCTTCGCTGAGTGTTGTCGGGCGCCAGCCGAAGACTCTGGACCTGGAGGAATGGGTGGGCGTCCAGCTGAGCGCCGGCACCCAGCCGACGGCAAGGGTGCCTCAGAGTTCCTTGGGGTGTCCGAGCGGACCGGGCGGACCCGCCTGAAGGATCTGAAAGCCAACAAGCCGGGCCTGTTCGCCAGTGAAGTGTTGAAGGACGGTACCAACCCGTGAGCACCAAAGCTATGGCATGGGCGTTTGAGAAGGAGGTCTCCGCGGAGGTTTGGGTCATTTTCCTGACACTTGCGCACGAGGCAGACGATACCGGTCTTGTCGTCTTCAGTCGCGAGTACCTCTCGCACCTGACCGACGAGCCCCCGGGCGGGTCGAGGCCGCTCTGACAGAGCTGAGAGGGAAGGGTTGGCGACAAGCACATCCGTGCCGGACAACGCTGCCGGGGAGGACGCCCGTTTCGACCAGGCGTTACGTCTGCAGCTCGGCAGTTCCGCCCATGAAAAGGCCGTCCCCCCGGAATTTCTTGATGAGATCAACGCAGACCGAGCCCGCCGACGAGCACAGATCGGAGGCATCCAGTGAGTTCGAAAGCCCTCACATGGGCATTCAGTAAGGAGCTGCGACACGGAGCAAAGTACGTGTTGGTGACAATGGCTGATGCGGCGACGACGACGGCTATCTCTTCCCCTCGTACGAGTATCTGGCCCACAAGACGTGCTTGTCTCAACGCTCCTGGTGGCCGCTATCAAGGAACTGGTCGAGCTGGGGTTGGTGGTGTGCGAGCGGAACCACCACCAGGACGGCTCGCGGGCGGCGAACCTGTTCTTCCTGCTTCTGGAGAACAGGAAGCATGCGTCGCCGGTGTGGCGGGGTGCGGTGTCCACAAAGGAACGCAAGGCTCAAGCCGAGCGATTCCGCAAGGAAGCGTTAGCGAACCTGACCGAGCAAGTTCCGCAAGAAGCCAGTAGTGCAGATCTGCACTTAGGCCCGATGAGGGGCCTGCAGGTGAGCCTTCCTTGGAGGAAACCAGTGGGCAAGTTCCGCAAGAAACCAGTAGTGCAGAATCTGCACTTAGGCCCACGGGGCAGGGCAAAAACTCCGGAAAACCAGTAGTGCAGAATCTGCACTTAGGCTCCACCAAAGTGCAAAATACGTCGGACCTAAGTGCAAATTGTGTAAACGCCTCCTTTAAGGAACTCATGATGACTTAAGTCATCATCATCAGTCCGGGCGCGAAACGGCACCTGCCGCTGAGGTCGTTCCGGTGACGGTGATTGATGATGAGCCTGCGAAGCATCGGGGAGTGGACTTGGCCGGGCTCAAGCACCGGCTGGAGCCGGTCCTTGGCCCGTGCCGGTCCGAGAAGCTGGTCTGGGTCATCGATGAGGCGCTGTCCAGGGCGACGGCGAAGGTTTCAAATCCGTCGGCGTTCATCGTCAAGTGCGTTCTCAACGACCCGGACCGGTTCGCACCAGCACCGGCCGGTTCCGGACCAGCGGCGCCCGCTGCCGGCGGCGCAACGGCTGCTGCCGGGTTTGCCGTGGTGACGCGGTCCAGGGCCTTGCTGGGACCGGGCGATACCCCGTGTACGAAACCGGATCATGGCCAGTACGCGGGATCACTGCCCGGCGTGCCGGACGGAAAACCTTGTCGCCGAAACGGCTTTGGAGCCGGCACCGATGAGCGGGGATGAGCTGGCGGCGTGGCGGGCCGAGAGGGCCGCGAAGCGCAGCGGGCCGCGGGTTCTTGAGCGTCCACGCACGGTCTCCGGCGGTGTTCAGGTCTGATGTCGGCAGGTCAGGGCAGGGGGATCACTGGCATGGAGACGCGAATCGCGGAGGCTGTCATGCATCCGAAGACGCGGGGCGCTGTGTGAACATTCTGGCCGGTTTCGGGCTGGGGCAGGATGTGGACGACGTCGTGGCGGACACGGCGGAGTCGGCGTTGAAGGCCTCTGGTTCGTTTGATCCGGAGCTGGGGCATGTGCAGGGCTGGGTGCTGGATCGCCAAGCGCCGGGCCTATGACCACGCGAAACGGGCCGGGGCCAAGGCCGGCTGCAGGGCCGGCTGGAGGGTGAATCCGACGGGCCTGACCCGGCGTTGAATCTCGTGGAGGATGACTTCGCCCAAGAGGTTGTCGAGCGGTTGGCGGCCAGTGCGGAGTCCCGGCAGATCCTGGCTTTGACGGAGAAGCTGGTGGCTAATCCGGATTCGTTCCGCCGGGTCGCGGCGTTGTGGATGGTCTACCAGGGCAGCGTGCCGAAAGCCTCTGCGGCGCTGGGCATCTCGCAGGAGGCGCTGCGGGATTCCGCCGGGAAGTCGTCCGGTGCGCCCACGTCGTCCGCAAGGCTGTGGCAGCCCGGTCCGCCGGGACCCGTGACCGTCGGGACGCTGCTGGGTGTCTGCCGGTGGAGGGCAACGAGGACGGTTCGTGGGCGCGTGCGTTGTCCGTCGCGGTGGTCCGTGCCGGCGGGTTCGGGAAGGTCACTGCCGCATCGATGGCGGAGGTGACCGGGTACTCGCTGAACACCTGCCGGCAGTACGTGGTCGAGGCGCACTGGCTCCTGCAGGTCGCCCGGACCGTCCTGGAAGTGTTGAGACAGCTTGAGCGGGTCCGGAAGCGAACCACCAGTGACAACACCGGCAACAGGCAACGGGGAGAGCATGACTCTCAACATGGACGGCACCGGACGGCAGGAGGACGGATTCAGTCCCGGGCAGCGTGCGCAGCTGGAGGAGATGATGTCCGCCAAGCGTGCGCAGCTGGAGGAGATGATGTCCGCCAA